>NZ_CM001368.1:0-1200000 GCF_000177215.2 Solidesulfovibrio carbinoliphilus subsp. oakridgensis
ATAAATTAAGATTGAGGAAAATGAAGCTACGTTAAAATGGACCTGTGGAAAACGCTTTCACATGTGTGCAAAAGGACGGCCCGTGTCCCAAAATCCACGCCCGGCGGGGGCTGGCGGCCGTGCCCGAAACCCCCCGTCCTGCCTGGGTTCGCAGAAATATTCCTTTATTTCATGTGGTTGCATTGTAGAGAACCAAAGACCCCGGCCCCTGAAAGCGGCCGCTAATCAGCCTTTGCCCTCCGGCCACCTCTCCGTAATGTGCCGCTATGGAAACGATCTGGCCCCGTATCAAAAAGCTTCTTGAACAGACCCTGAGTCCAGGGCTCTATAATCTTTGGATAAAACCCCTTACCGCCCGGGCCCGCGACGGCGTTTTGGAACTGGCCGCGCCCAATGCCTTCGTGGCCTCCTGGGTGCGGGAACGGCTGGCCGATTCCGTGGTCGAGGCCGCGGCTGTGGTCATGGGGTCCCGGCCCCAACTGGTGGTGACCGAAGCCGCCCGGACCGCCGATGCCCCGGCCGCCGCGCCGGCCGCCACCGCCCCGCGTCCGGCCAGGGCGCCCAGGTCCCTGACCCTGCCCATGGCCCCCAAGGCTCCAGATCTCGGCAACGACCGTTTCCGTTTCAGTTACGACGAATTTGTGGTCGGTCCGTCCAACGAGCTGGCCTATGTGGCCAGCCAGGGCATTTGTGACATGTCGTTGTCGGCGGACCAGCTGTTCATCAGTTCCGCGCCCGGCCTCGGCAAGACCCACCTCATCCAGGCCATGGGCAAGCGCCTCTCCCACACCGGCGGCGAAGACGGCCGCAACCTGCGGGTGGCCTATCTTTCGGCCGAGGAGTTCGCCAACCGGCTGGTCATCGCCTTGAAGACCCGGCAGGTCGAGAAGTTCAAGGCCGCCTTCCGCGAGAACGTGGACGTGCTGCTTCTGGAGGACATCCATTTCTTCCGCGACAAGCCGCGCATCCAGGACGAACTCTTAAATACGCTCATTGCCCTTAATTCCCGGGGCTGCCGGCTGGTCTTCACCAGTTCGTTTCTGCCCCGCGACCTGGCCGGCCTCGACGCCCAGCTCCTGTCGCGCATCAGTTCCGGGTTTTTGACGGTTATCGACAAGCCGGACCTGGCCACCAGAAAGCGCATCCTCGAGCGCAAGGCCGCCGTCCACCAGGTCCTGCTGCCGGACGAGGTGTCCACGCTTCTGGCCGACCGGCTCCACGCCGACGTGCGCCAGCTCGAGAGCTGCCTGCAGAACCTGGCCTTGAAGGCCCGGCTTCTCAACTGCCGCATCTCCGTGGATTTGGCCTGGGACGTCCTGCGCCACTACGACCTGGAGGCCCGGTCGCTGACCCTGGAAGACATCGTGGAATACGTCTGCGACGTCTACCGGCTTTCGGCCGACCAGCTCGTGTCCAAATCCCGCAAGCGCCAGTACGTCCTGGCCCGCAACACGGCTTTTCTACTGGCCCGCCAGCACACGGACATGTCCCTGGTCGACATCGGCAACCGGTTCAACCGCCGCCATTCCACCGTGGTCAAGGGCATCACGTCCCTGGAGCGCCACCTGTCCCTGCGCACGCCCCTTGGCCGGGAACTGGAACGGACCATCGAGAGCGTCCGCGCCTAGGCGGCCCGCCGATCCCGCAGCCGTGACACACGTTTTCCCGAGAGCCCCCTTTCCGGGCAGTCCCGCCCGGCAGTGCCGGCGACCGCTCCACCCGCGTTCGCCGTCCCCTGCCGCCGCGAGCGGACGCAAACGACACGACGCCACCAGCTAGGGGGAGGCCGCCATCAGGCCGGGCGGGCGTCGGACATTGTCCGACGCCCGCCTTTTTTTTTCACCGCCGCTAGATCCTTCCCTGCTGCCATCCCACCCCGGCTCCCCATCGAGGGGGTCCGGGGGGAATCATTCTCCCCGGCCGCCGGAGGCCTCTTCCTTTTCCTTCTCTCCTCGCAACACCACCCGGGCGGCTTCGGCGGCGTCGGCGGCCAGGACCACGTCGAGGCCTTCGAGGACATCGTCCGGCAGGGCCGCGACCACTTCGCCGTTGGCCCGGGGCAGGACAACCGTGGTGATGCCGGCCCGTTTGGCGGCCAGGCACTTTTCCCGGATGCCGGCCACGGGCAAAAGGCGGCCGGCCAGCGTCATCTCGCCGGTCGCGGCCGCGTCGCAGCGGGCCGGGCGGCCGGTCAAAAGCGAGAGCAGGGCGCAGAAGATGGTGACCCCGGCCGAGGGGCCGTCCTTGGTGACGGCCCCGGCCGGAAAGTGGATGTGCAGGTCGGTCTTTTCGAAAAAGCCGGGTTCCACACCCAACGCGGCGGCCTGGCTGCGGATGTGGCTGAGCGCCGCCTGGGCCGATTCTCGCAGCACCTCGCCCAAAGAGCCCGTCAGAAGCAGCTGGCCCGTGCCCGGCATCCGGGCGGTCTCGACAAAGACGATCTCGCCGCCGTGCTCGCCGACCACCAGGCCCGTGACCACGCCGACCCGGTCCCCGGCCTCGGCCGCCTCGCGGGTGAAGCGGCGGGGGCCAAGGAGCGTCGGGATGTCCGGGGCGTCGATGCGGGCCGGGGCTTGCCCCGCGTTCTCGAAGGTCAGTTTGGCCAGCCGGCGGCAGGCCGTGCCGATCTCCCGGGACAGGCCCCGCAGCCCGGATTCCCGGGTGTAGTCGTCGATGATGCGGGAAAGGGCCTGGTCGGTGAAGGAGACCGAGGCCTGGGACAGGCCGTTTTCGCGCAAATGGCGGGGCAGGAGGAAATCTTTGGCGATGCCGCATTTTTCCCGGTCCGTGTAGCCCGGGAAGGCCAGGTTCTCCAGACGGTCGAGGAGGGGGCCCGGCAGGCGCGAGACGTCGTTGGCCGTGGCGAGGAACATGATGCGCGACAGGTCGAAGGGGATTTCGAGAAAATTGTCGGAAAACCGGGCGTTCTGCTCGGGATCGAGGATTTCCAGCAGGGCCGAGGCGGCGTCGCCGCGAAAATCGCTGCCGATCTTGTCGATTTCGTCCAGCATGAAGACCGGGTTGGCCACGCCCACGCGCGTGAGTTCCTTTAAGATGCGACCCGGCATGGCCCCGACGTAGGTACGTCGGTGGCCGCGAAGCTCGGCCTCGTCGCGAAGGCCGGCCAGGGAGACGCGCACGAACTCCCGGCCGAGCGACTCGGCCACGGCCTGGCCGACGGAAGTCTTGCCCACGCCCGGCGGGCCGGAAAAGCACAGGACCGGCCCCCGGCCCGGGCTGGACGCGGTCCTGGCCTCCAGGACCGCGCGCACGGTCCGCTTGAGTTCGTCCAGATTGACGGGCTTGCCGAGGTAGTGGGCCGCCCCGGCCCGCAGGGCCTCCACGGCCGTGCCGACCGTGGCGAAGCCCGTGACCATGACCACCGCCGCGTCCGGGGCCACCCGCCGCAGCCGCCGCAACAGCTCCATGCCGTCCAGGCGTTCCATCTTGAGATCTGTCACCACCACATCGGCCTCGAAGCCGCCGGTCAGGACGTCGAGCGCTTCGAGCCCGTCCCCGGCCACCCGCACCTCGTAGCCTTCCCGGCCAAGGACATGGGCCATGTTGGTCCGGGCGATCTCCTCGTCGTCGACCACGAGCAGCCGGGGCCGGGCCGCGCCGCGCAGGGCCCGGGCGGCCAAAAACTCCAGGATGCGCTCCTTGACCGGGGCCAGGCCGTGGTGGCGGGCGTCCAGCACGTCCCTGGCCCGGGTCAGGTCGAGGGTGTCCCGGGTGCAGGCGTTCCACGGCAGTTTCAGGATGCATTCCAGGTAATGGATGCCAACGGCATACTCGGCCACGGACGGGTCGGTCTTCTCGAGCCTGGCCAGTTCGCGGCCGGCGGCGGCGGCGGCCTGGGCCGGCAGTCGGGCGGCGTCGAGGGAACGGCGCAGGGTGTCGAGGACGCCGGTGTCCTCGGTCGGTGCGTCCGGGTCGGCGGCCGTGGCCGGACGGGGTTTGCTGCGGAAAAACATGGGCTTCTCCTTGGTGCCGGGCTGGCCGCCACCCTAGCGCCAAAAGACCGGGCCGGGCAAATCCCCTGCTGACTGAGTGCTCAGTCGGGTGTTGCAGGATGTTACGAAAAATCGCCTTCGTTGCAATCTGCAACGCCTGCTCCCCTTTGCCCGAAATCCGCCTGCCAAGGTGTCCCTGGGCGCACCGGACACGCTCCCGTTGCATATCGCAACGATCCACCTGCCCCGGCCGGCGACCAGTTTTGCGAGAATAATAAATTAAAATAGTATGTTATAATATTTCCTCAAGCGGCACGCATCTTGTTCTTTAAGGCACATCCGGCCGCCAAGGCCCGAACAGACGAGGGAGCCGCATGCACGACGCCAGACCGACCACGAGCCCGACCGAGGCCGCCGCCAACCGTCCCCACCAGGTGTTGGTGGTGATCCGGGGAGGCGGAGCCAGGCAGGCCCTTTCCGACTACGCCCTGGGCGTGGCCGAGCGGCTGGGGCTTTCGGTGCTGGCCGCCTATGTCGATACGCTGCCCCGGTTCGGGGACAGGCAGGCCCGGCGGGAACGGTTCGCCGCCGGCGTGGCCCATGACGCGGCCGCGTTCCGGGAAAAGGCCGGAGAGCGGGACATTGGGTTCGAGCACGTCACGGTCTCGGGCAAGGCGTCCGAGGCCGTGGTGGCCCTCACGCACGGGGGCCGGCGGATCGATTTCGTGGTGCTCGACCCGGCGATACGGCTTGAAGAGGTGGCCAGGCGGTCGCCGGTCCCCGTGTTCGGCCTCGATGTGGCCGACGGGGACAGGGCGGGGCGCCGGGGCCGTTTTCCCTCGCAACACCAAACCCCTGGGAGGTTGTCCATGTCCGAGAAGATGCGCAAGCGAAACGCGGTCCGGTCGGTCGTCTTCGGCGCGGGCGCCGTGGCCCTCTACGCCGCGGTGTTCACGCATTCGGAACTTTTCACCAACCTGTCGGCCAAGGGCGGCATGTACGCCGTGGTGCCGGTGATCACGGTCTTCCTCTTTTCCTACGTGCACGGCAGCTTCACCAGCGCCTTCTGGTCGGCGCTCGGCATCGAGGCCTCCAAGGGCGCCACGGCCAAGAAACAGCCGACCGCCCACACCGAGAAGCGCAAGGACGGCCGGGCCGCCGCCCGCATCAACGCCTGATTCGCGGAAGCGCGGCCAGGGAAGATCCTGTTTCGCACTGGAACGGGCGATCCGGAAGGCCGGATGCGTCCGACGGCACTTGGGCACATAAACAACGCGGAGGAGCGGATATGCACGGCGCGGGCGAAATGATCAGCTTCATCGATCTCAATCTCTATTCCATTGTTTTCCTGTTTCTGGTCGGCTTCATCGGCGGCCTGGTCAGCGGCTTCATCGGTTCGGGCGGTGCCTTTGTGCTCACCCCCGGCATGATGAGCCTTGGCGTGCCCGGCCCCGTGGCCGTGGCCAGCAACATGTGCCACAAGTTTCCCAAGGCCCTGGTCGGTTCCATCAAGCGCTACCGCTACGGCCAGGTGGACATCAAGCTCGGCGTCATCATGGGCCTTTTCGCGGAAATCGGCGTCCAGGCCGGCATCCACGTCCAGCAGATCATCCTGGAGAAATGGGGCGAGGCCGGCTCGAACCTCTACGTCAGCCTGTCGTTCGTGTTCGTGCTCCTGACCGTCGGCAGCTTCGTCATGCGCGACGCCCTGCGCCTGGCCAAAAACGACGGCCAGGGCAAGCCCAACAAGCTGGCCCAGCGGCTGCAGGCCATCGAACTGTGGCCCATGATGACCTTCAAGCGGGCCGGCGTGCGCATCTCGGTCTGGTTTCTCATCCCCGTCGCCCTGGCCACGGGCATGCTGGCCGCGACCATCGCGGTCGGCGGCTTCATCGGCGTGCCGGGCCTCATGTACATCATCGGCGTGACCAGCATCGTGGCCTCGGCCACCGAACTCGTCATCGCCTTTGTCATGGGCCTTGGCGGCACCCTCATCTGGGCCTACTACGGCATGGTCGACATCCGGCTGACGCTCATCATCCTCGGCGGCTCGCTTTTCGGCGTCCAGCTCGGCGCCATCGGCACCACCTATGTCAAGGAATACATGATCAAGATGGTCATGGCCATCATCATGCTGATCGTGGCCTTCAGCCGTTTCCTGGCCATGCCCAAGTACTTGAACAAGCTCGCCCTGACCGATTTCTCGGACACGGTGGTTAGCATGCTCAACCAGACGAGCTTCGGCGTGATGGTCGTGGCCCTGCTCGTTGGCGCCGGCATCATCCTGGCGGCCATGTTCAAGGCCCGCCGGCTCGAAAGCCGGGCCTAGCTGCCCAGAAGGAAGACGGCGGCATTTTTTAATAAAAAATAATCATCTTCGATGGTTCTTTATTAAAAAGCACGTCCTGTTCCCTGGGCGCGGCACGGGCGGCGCATCCCGACACGGGGCGCCGCGTGGCACGAAAGAGACGCAGCGAAGGCAACCGCTCCTTTCCAAATCCGCCGCGCCGTCCCGGGGAGCGGCCACGCTCCCCGGGACGGCCATCCGGAGGGACCATGTACCTGCACCGTCCCAAGACCCTCGTCGTCGGCCTCGACGGTTCTCCGGCCTCCCGGGGGGCCTTTGCCCAGGCCATGATCCTGGCCGCCTCCCTGCGGGGACGCCTGGTGGCCGTGGCGGTCGTGCCCGGGCTCGGGGGCCTGGAGCGCATCGGCCGGGAGCGCGAGCGCCGGGAGCTGTTGCGGCCCTACGAAGAGGCCCTGGCCGAGGCCGGGGAGGCCGCGGCCGCCGCCTCGCTGCCGCTGAAAAAAGTGATCGAGACCGGCGAGGCCTTCGAGCGGCTGGTGGACGTGGCCGAAGCCGAGGAGGCGAGCCTGGTGGTCATCGGCGACGCGCGCCGGGCCTACATGGAGCGGGTGCTCCTCGGGCGCAACGTGGCCAAGGTCATCGGCTACAGCCCGTGCGACGTGCTGGTGGTGCCGGAGGGCACGGCCCTCGATTTTTCCCGGGTGGTCACGGCCGTGGACGGCTCCCGGCAGAGCTTGGCCGCCGCCGGCCGGGCCCTGGGCCTGGCCGCCGCCTACGGCGGGACGCTCGCCGTGGTGTCGGTCCTGGACGTGCCCGTGGACCGCCATCTCATCTACGGCATTTTCGAGGACATCAAGCGCCGGGCCTTGGTCGCCACCGGAGCCGTGGCCAAGGCGGCCAAGGCCCGGGGCGTGGCCGCCGACGTCCTCTTGCTCGAAGGCTCGCCCTACCGGGGCATCGCCTCCTTTGCCCGGGACGCCTGCGCCGGTTGCCTGGTGCTCGGGTCCTACGGCAAAAGCGGCCTGCGCCGGCTGCTCCTTGGCAGCGTGGCCGAGCGGGTCCTGGCCCTGGCCCCGTGCCCGGTGCTGGTGGTCAAGGCCGCCCCCGGCGACCCGGACGCCATTGCCGGCGACGCGGACGAGGCGCTTGGAGCCGAGGCCGAATAACCTCTTTTCCCTTGGAGGACGGTATGGATATGCGACTGGCTTTTACCGGGTTCTTGTTTGCCTTTTGCGCCGTGGTGCTGGCCGATCGCGTCTATGGCTTCTCCGAACGCTTCCTGGCGGCCCGGGGCCGGACCCGGCCGGGGGCGGCCGCGTCCAGGCCCGACTGGACCGACGGCCCGGCCTGCGACTGGTACGTGCACTTTTACCGCAGCGACCTGACCGGCGAGACCGTCCGTCCGGTCCGGTCTGCTCCCGCGGCACCGTCGCCCACGTTCCGGGCGCCGTCGGCCGCTTCCCGCCGGGACACCCGGCCAAGGGTGCGGGCCTAGGCCATACGGGAGTCAGAATGGTCGGGGGGGAGCTTCCGGCGGCCAATGGGCTGCCACCCTTTGAAATCCCATCATGATCCGGGAGACCGCAAACGCCCCCGCATCCGCCACACCCCGCCGGGGAGGGTCCGGGAGGGGATCACCCCCTCCCGGCCGCCGGAGGCATTCGCCTAAAAAAAGCCCGGAACGGTGCACCGTTCCGGGCTTTTTTTAGGCCGCGCGGGCCTGGGACTAGAAGTCGTAGTTGTAGGTGCCGACGTAGGCCTCGATGCGCTTGTGGGAGGCGTCGATGCGGGCGCGCAGGTCTTTCTTGTACTGCTCGAGGTCGAGGGTCCGGGTGGCCACGCCCGTGTCCATGGCCGCCTTGGCCACGGCCGGGGCTTCCCACTCGAGCATCCGGAAGTCCAGCGCCTTGGGGATGACGTAGTCGATGCCGAATGTGACGTCCTTTTCGCCGTACATGTCCATGACTTCGGTCGGGACCGGCTCATGGGCCAGGGCGGCCAGCGACTTGGCGGCGGCCATCTTCATGGCCTCGTTGATCTTTTTCGAACCGACGTCCAGGGCGCCCCGGAAGATGAACGGGAAGCCGGAGACGTTGTTGATCTGGTTGGGGAAGTCCGAGCGGCCGGTGCCCATGATGGCGTCGGGACGGGCTTCCTTGGCGTCGTTGTAGGGGATCTCGGGGTCCGGGTTGGCCATGGCGAAGATGATCGGGTTTTTGCCCATGGACTTGACCATGTCCTTGGACACGAGCCCCTTGGTCGACAGGCCGAGGAACACGTCGGCGCCCTGGAAGGCCTCGGCCATGCTGGCGTAGGCCTTTTTCTGGGCGAACTGGGCCTTGGTCGGGTGGAGCCCGGTGCGGCCGGTGTTGATGTGGCCCTTGGAGTCGAACATGCTGATGTTGGCCGGATCGACGCCGAGGGTGACGTAGAACTTGGAGCAGGCGATGGCGGCCGCGCCGGCGCCGGAGACCACGATTTTGAGGTCCTCGATCTTTTTGCCGGCGATCTCCACGGCATTTAAAATGCCCGCGCCCGAGATGATGGCCGTGCCGTGCTGGTCGTCGTGGAACACCGGGATGTCCATGATCTCGATCAGGCGCTGCTCGATCTCGAAGCACTCCGGGGCCCGGATGTCTTCGAGGTTGATGGCGCCGAAGGTGGGCGCGAGGAGCTTCACCGTCTCGATGATCTTCTCGGGGTCGGTGGTATCGAGGTTGATGTCGTAGACGTCGATGTCGGCGAAGATCTTAAAGAGCACACCCTTGCCTTCCATGACCGGCTTGCCGGCCTTGGGGCCGATGTTGCCCAGGCCAAGGACGGCCGTGCCGTTGGAAACGACCGCCACCAGGTTGCCCCGGTTGGTGTATTTCCAGACGTTCTCCGGGTCGGCCGCGATTTCCAGGCAGGCCTGGGCCACGCCCGGCGAGTAGGCCAGGGACAGGTCCTTCTGGTTGCGGCAGGGCTTAATCGGCACAGTCTCGATCTTGCCGGTGCGCCACACGGAGTGGTAGCGAAGGGCCTCTTCCTTGGTGAAAAGCGCCATGTACGTCTCCTTGACTGGTTTGGTTTGCGTTATGCGTCGGCGGCATCGTCCGCCGTCAGATCCGGTCCTTGTCCGGCCGCGGCCGGCCCGAGGAGCCGTTCGGCAATGGCCTTGGCCGCCCGGCGGCCGGCGCCCATGGCCGAGATGACCGTGGCCGCGCCGGTGACGATGTCGCCCCCGGCGAAGACGTTTCGTATCGAGGTCTCGCCCGTGGCCGCGTCGGCCACGATGTAGCCCCGGCGGTAGGTTTCGAGCCCGGGCGTGGTCTGGCTGATGAGCGGATTGGCCCCGGTGCCGACGGCCACCACGGCCATGTCGGCCTCGACCACGCAGGTGTCGCCCTGGCAGGCGACCGGCGCGCACCGGCCCGAGGCGTCGGGCTCGCCAAGGACCATCCGCTGCAGGACAATGCTTTTAAGGCGCCCGTTCTCGTCGCCAATGAATTCCAGCGGGGCGTTCAGGCACAGGATGTCGAGGCCCTCTTCCTTGGCGTGGTGGAGTTCCTCCAGCCGGCAGGGCATCTCGTGTTCCGTCCGCCGGTAGGCCAGCGACACCTTCTCGGCCCCCAGGCGCATGGCCGTGCGGGCCGCGTCCATGGCCACGTTGCCGCCGCCGAAGACCACGACATGCCTGGCCGGGAAGGTCGGGGTGTCGGCGGCCGGGAACTTGTAGGCCCGGCCGAGGTTGACCCGGGTCAGGTATTCGTTGGCCGAGAAGACGCCGATCAGGTTTTCGCCGGGGATGCCGATAAAACGCGGCAGCCCGGCCCCGACGCCGATAAAGACGGCGTCGTAGCCCGACTCCAGCAGTTCCGGCACGGTAATGGTCTTCCCTCCCACCCAGTTGGTGCGAAGCTCCACGCCGAGGGCTTTCAAGGCCTCGACCTCCTGGCGGACCACGCCCTTTGGCAGGCGGAATTCCGGGATGCCGTAGACAAGGACGCCGCCGACCTCGTGCAGGGCCTCGAAGACCGTGACCGGGATGCCCCGGGCGGCCAGATAGCCGGCGCAGGTGAGGCTACTTGGCCCCGAGCCGATGCAGGCGACCTTGAGGTCGTCCCGGGCCATGGCACAGGCCGGGCCGCCGGTCACGGTCTCGCAGGCCGACTTGGCCAGATACGTGTCGGCCACGAACCGCTCCAAGCGGCCGATGGCCACGGGCTGGCCCTTCTTGCCGAGGATGCAGGCCCCTTCGCACTGGTTTTCCTGGGGGCAGACCCGGCCGCAGACGGCGGGCAGGGAGTTGGTGTCGCGAAGGACGCCGTAGGAGGCGTCGAGGTCCTCGTCCAGGACCTTTTTAATAAAGCCGGGGATGTCGACTTCCACCGGGCAGCCTTTGCGGCAGGCCGGTTTCTTGCATTGCAGGCAGCGGGCCGCTTCGGTCCGGGCCATTTCCGGGGTGTAGCCGAGGGCCACTTCCCGGAAATTGCGGGCCCGCTCGCGGGGCGGCTGTTCGGGCATGGGGGTGCGGGGGGCCTTGGCCTTCTTACTTGGAGCATTGGCAGACATGGCTTTTTTTAAACTCCTCGTAGGAAAGGCGTTCTTGTTCCTTGAAAGACGTCAGCCGGGCGGCGAGCCCGGCGAAGTCCACCTGGTGGCCGTCGAATTCCGGGCCGTCGACGCAGGCGAATTTCGTTTCGCCGCCGACGCTGACCCGGCAGGCCCCGCACATGCCGATGCCGTCGACCATGATCGAATTGAGGCTGACCGTGGTTTTGACGCCAAAGGGCCGGGTGGCCTCGGCCACGGCCCGCATCATGGGCACCGGGCCGATGGCCACCACCTCGGCCACGGTTTTGTCTTCGGTCAGGCGCTCGACCAGGAGGTCCGTGACGAACCCCTGCCGGCCGCAGCTGCCGTCGTTGGTGCTGATGAGGACTTCGGGGCAAAACGAGCAGAGTTCGTCGCGAAAGAGGAGCAGATCCTCGCAACGGGCGCCGATGATGGTGACCACATGGTTGCCGGCCGCGTGATGGCCCTTGGCGATGTGGTGCATGGCCGCGATGCCGGTGCCGCCGCCGACGCAGATGACCGGTCCGTCGAGCTTGTGGATCTCGGTTGGCCGTCCGAGCGGGCCGCACAGGTCCAGGATGTCGTCGCCGGCCTCCAGGGTGTCCAGGTGGGCCGTGGTCTTGCCCATGAGGAGAAAGACCAGGGTGATGGTCCCGGCCCCGGTGTCGGCGTCGGCAATGGTCAGGGGAATGCGTTCCCCTTCCTCCCAGACCCTGAGGATCACGAAGTTCCCGGGTTTGGCCTTGGCGGCGATGTGCGGGGCCTCGATCACCAGTTCGGTGGTCTGGCCCTCGATGAGTCTTCGCTTGCGCAGGATTCGGCTTGGCATCGGTGCTCCGCTGCGCGCCCCCCTGGGGCGCGGCTTTAGCCAAGGTTTGGCTTCACGTACAGCTCCCCGCCGTGACAGTCGTTTATGACCAGAAGCGGGAAGTCCTTGACCGCCAGCTCCCGAATGGCCTCCGGCCCCAGGTCCTCGTAGGCGATGACCTTGGCGCCCGTTATGCGCTGCGACAAGAGCGCGCCGGCGCCGCCGGTGGCCCCCAGATACACCGCCTTGTGCTCGGCCAGCGCCGCCTTCACGGCGTCGTTGCGCTTGCCCTTGCCGATGGAGCCCTTGAGACCCAGGGAATGGAGCCTGGGGGCGTAGGTGTCCATGCGGTAGCTGGTGGTGGGTCCGGCCGCGCCGATGGGACGTCCCGGAGGCGCGGGGGAGGGGCCGACATAGTAGATGAGGGCACCTTTCAGGTCAAAGGGAAGGGTTTCCCCGGCGTCCAGTGATTCGACCAGCCGCTTGTGGGCGGCGTCGCGGGCCGTGTAGATGTGGCCGGAGACGAAAACCACGTCCCCGGACTTGAGCTGTTCCACGTCGGCATCGGAGAGCGGCGTGGTGAGATGGTACTCGGCCATTAGAAGGTGACCTCCTTGTGGCGGGCGCTGTGGCACTGGATATTGACGGCCAAGGGCAGGCTGGCCAGATGGCAGGGGGCGACCAGGATCTTGACGCCAAGGCTGGTGGTCTTGCCGCCAAGGCCCATGGGTCCGATGCCGAGGTCGTTTATCGCTTCCATCAGCTCGTCCTCGAGCTTGGCGATGGCCGGGTCCGGGTGGCGGTCGTCGAGCGGCCGCATGAGGGCCTTTTTGGAATTGAGAGCCGCCAGCTCGAAGTTGCCGCCGATGCCGACGCCGACGATGGTCGGCGGGCAGGGGTTGGGGCCGGCCTCGGCCACGCGGTTGACGACGAATTCCTTGATGCCCTTCCAGCCCTGGGCCGGAGCCAGCATGGTGACCCGCGACATGTTTTCCGAGCCGCCGCCCTTGGCCATCATGGTGATCTTGAGCGCATCGCCCGGCACCACGTCGAAGTGGATGATGGCCGGGGAGTTGTCGCCGGTATTCTTGCGGGTAAACGGGTCGCAGGAGGATTTCCGGAGATACCCTTCCTGATAGCCCTTGACCATGCCGTCGTTTATGGCCTGCCGGAGGCTCCCGCCTTCGACCTTCACGTCCTCGCCGACCTCGACGAAAAAGACGCCAAGGCCGGTGTCCTGGCACAGGGGCAGGTTGGTGTCGCGGGAGAGCTTTGAATTTTCCAGCAGCTGCCGGAAGATTTCCTTGGCCGCCGGAGCCTCCTCGGCCGCGTGGCAGGCCTCGAAGGCGGCCTGGACGTCGGCGGGCAGCTCGTGGTTGGCCGTGACGCACAGGGCGGCCACGGCTTCGAGGATGTCGTTTGCCGGTATCGTCTTCATCTTAGAAGTCCTTTCTGAGGAACCGGGGCAGGATGTTTTTGACGGCGGCCAGCGCCATTTTGCGGCGCAGTTTGCCGAGCTGCTCCTGGAGGGGAATCTCCTTGGGGCAGACGTCCTCGCAGGCGAGCAGGCCCATGCAGCCGAAGATGCCCTCGTCCGTGCCGACGATGTCGAAGTAGTCCTTTTCGGTCCGCTCGTCGCGGGGGTCGAGGATGAACCGGGCCACGCGGTTTAAGGCCACGGCGCCGAGGAAGTCCGGACGCATAAGCGCCGTGCCGCAGGCGGCCACGCAGCAGCCGCACTCGATGCAGCGGTCGAGCTCGTAGATCTGCTCGGCAAGCGCGTTGTCCATGCGCTCTTCCTGGGCCGTGGGGTCGAAGACCTTTTTTGTGTGCACCCAGGACTCGACCTTCTGGTACATGCCCCGAAACCAGGTGCCGGTATCGACCGAGAGGTCGCCGACCAGCTTGAAGACGGGGAGCGGCATGAGGGTGATTTCGTCGGGCAGGTCCTTGGTCTTGGTGTGGCAGGCCAGGCCCGGGCGGCCGTTTATGACCATGGCGCAGGCGCCGCAGATGCCGGCCCGGCAGCAGAAGTCGAACATGAGGGTCGGGTCGATCTCCTCCCGAATGCGGTTGAGCGCGATGAAAAGCGTCATGCGCTCGGTTTCGTCGAGCTTTATGGTATCCATATGCGGCGTGCTGTCCGCATCCGTGGGATTATAGCGGAATATATTGAAGGTGAGCGTTCTGCCCATGACCGTTGTCTCCTTGGTGTCCTTGCGATTGCGGCAATGCCTTCCGGTTGCCGATTTCCCTTTCAGGGGGTCCGGGGGGGATGATCCCCCCCGGCCGCCGGAGGCATCTTCACTCCTCTCCAGCCTTATTTCCCTTCCATGGGGATGATCTGGCCGCCGCCGTAGCCGCGGTCGCCGGGGGGCATCTCGAAGATGCCGGTCGCGGGCTCGTAGTTGAGCGTCGGCAGGTCCGCGCCCTCGTCCCAGGTGGCGAGCGTGCGTTTGAGCCAATCGCGGTCGTTTCGGGCCGGGAAGTCCTCGCGGGTGTGGGCCCCGCGCGATTCGGTGCGCTGAAGCGCCCCGTAGGCCACACACAGGGCGAGTTTCACCATGCCTTCGATCTTGAGCGCCATGGTCAGCTCGGGGTTGGCGCCCTTGCCGTTGCTGCGAAGGCCGACCTTGCGGGCCCGGCCGAGGATCTCCTGGAGTTCGCCCACGCACTTCTCCAGGTCCGCGCCGTTTCGGAAGATGCCGGCGCCCTGCATGATGGAGTCGAACATGGCGTTTCGCACGGTGTAGGGATTCTCGCTGCCGTTTTTGCAGGCCACGAGATCGGCGATGCGGGCGGTCTGCCGGGCCATGGCGTCGCGCACGGCGGCGGTGGAGAAGGTCGTTTCGGAACCCTTCAGGAACTCCACGATCTTGCCGCCGACGATCATGCCGGCAACGACGGTCTCGGCCAGGGAGTTGCCGCCCAGGCGGTTGAAGCCGTGCATGTCCCAGCACGAGGCCTCGCCGGCCGCGAAAAGACCCTTCAGGCCATAGGCCGCGCCGTCCTTGTTGGTCCGCACGCCGCCCATGGAATAGTGCTGGGTGGGCCGGACCGGGATCAGCTGGTGGACCGGGTCCACGCCGAGGAAGGATTGGCAGATCTCGTCGACTTCCCGCAGTTTGGTGCGGATGTGCTGCTCGCCGAGGTGGCGGATGTCGAGCCACAGGTGGTCGCCGTAGGGCGAGGGCACGCCGAGGCCCTTTCGCATGTGTTCGGTCATGCGGCGGGAAACCACGTCGCGGGAGGCGAGCTCCGCCTTTTCCGGCTCGTAGTCGGGCATGAACCGGTATTCGTTCTTGTCGAGAAGGGTGCCGCCGTCGCCCCGGCAGCCTTCGGTGACCAGGATGTCGGTCGGCACGATGCCGGTCGGGTGGAACTGCACGGCCTCCATGTTGCCAAGGGAGACCACCCCGGTATCGAGGGCCGTGATGAGGCCGCCGCCGTCGCAGATGACCGCGTTGGTGGACTCGCGGTAGATGCGGCCGAAACCGCCGGTGGCGACGAGGGTCGCCCGGGCCAGATACGCGGTCAGCTCGCCGGTCTTGAGGCAGCGGGCGATGGCGCCCATGCAGGTGTCGCCGTCGTGAATGAGGGCTATGGCCTCGACCTTGTCCACGACATTGACGCCCATCTGGGCGGCCCGGTTATCCAGCGTATAAAGGACGCAGTGCCCGGTGCCGTCGGACGTGTAGCAGGTGCGCCACTTGGCCGTGCCGCCGAAGTTGCGCGAGTGGATCAGGCCCTCGTTTTCGGCCTTTTCCACGGCGGTAAAGGGCTTGCCGCCCTTGTAATAGGTCTGTTCGCCCGGCACGACGCGGTTCCAGGGCACGCCCCAGAAGGCCATCTGGCGCATGGCGACGGGGGCGGCGTCGACGAACAGCCGGGCCACTTCCTGGTCGCAGCCCCAGTCCGAGCCTTTGACCGTGTCGGCGAAGTGGACGTCCGGGGAATCCCCCTCGCCCATGGCCGAGTTGCCAAGGGCCGCCTGCATGCCGCCCTGGGCGGCCGAGGAGTGGGAGCGGCGGGCCGGGACGATGGACAGGCAGATGGCGGAAAACCCGTTGTCCGCGGCCTCGATGGCCACGCGTTCGCCGGCCAGGCCCGCGCCCAGACACAGCAGATCGGTTTGTATGATCCTCATGACGGCATCCTTATTGGAGGGGCAGGAAGTAGTAACGCAACAGCGACAGCAGGCCGACGGCAATGAAGAGGGCGGTGAGCAGGTTCTCCTTCTTCTTGATGGCCCACCGGCCGGACCGGTCGAGGAAGCCCCACTTGACCAGGATGCGGTAGAACCCGATGCCGACGTGCAGTTCCACCATGGGCAAGAGGAACAGATAGAAGACGAACCAGAAGCCGGTCTGGATGCGGGCGGCCGACTTCTCGGCCGTGATCGGCAGATTGGTCAGGATGACCCACATGTGGATGCCGCCCATGATGAGGATGCCCATGGCCGTGGTGGCCTGGACGATCCACAGCCAGGTGTCGGGATGGCGCATGCGCTTGGCGTTGGCGAGCATGACGCGCTGCTCCCGGGTGGCAAAGGGGATCTTGCGGGCGGCCAGGGCGAAGTGGACCAGGAAGGCCAGGAAGACGAGCGGCCCGCCGACCTGCGCCATGTAGGTGGCCTCGAAGAACCAGGCCAGGCCGTTCATCACCCGGGGGCCAAGGAGGATGCTGGAGACCAGAATCAGGTGGCTCCACATGAAAAGGATGAGCGCGGCGCCGGTCAGCATCTGCACCCAGTCGAGGTAGGCCGAAAGCTTGCCGACGGGCAGCCCCTGATGGGTTGCCGTGGTTGGTACGGACATGTTGTTCCTCCGTCCTTTAGGATTTGCTGGTGACGGCGACAGTGGCAGTTTCGGCTGATTCTTCAAGGATCAGCATATCTTCCGGATCATCGGCGTACTCGTCGTCCGCGCCGGAAAGGACCCGGGCCAGCTTGGCCTCGTCCAGGGCGTTCTCCCACTTGGCGACCACAAGCGTGGCGATGCCGTTGCCGATCAGGTTGGTGATGGCCCGGGCCTCGGACATGAAGCGATCGACGCCGAGCAGGAGGGTCAGCGAGGCGACCGGAATGGTGCCGAGCGTCTGGAGGGTGGCGGCGAGCGTAATGAAGCCGCCGCCCGTGACCGCGGCCGCGCCCTTGGAGGTCAGAAGCAGGATGAAGAGCAGGTAGAGCTGGTGGCTGAGATCGAGCGGCGTGTTGGTGGCCTGGGCCAGGAACACGGCGGCCATGGTGAGATAAATGCAGGTGCCGTCCAGGTTGAAGGAATAGCCCATGGGCAGGCACAGGCCGACCACCGACTTGTCGGCGCCGGCGTTTTCGAGCTTGGCCATCATGCGCGGCAGGGCCGCTTCCGAGGAAGAGGTGCCAAGGACGAGCAGGATTTCTTCCTTGATGTAGACGAGGTAGCGCCACAGGGAGAACTTGGCCAGCCGGCAGACCATGGCCAGGACCACGAAGATGAAGATCAGGCAGGTCGAATAGACGCCGACCATGAGGAACAAGAGCTTGTAGAGGGCTTCGACGCCCTGGGAGGCGACCACGTAGGCCATGGCCCCGAACGCGCCAAGTGGCGCGAAATACATGATGTAGTGGACAACCCTGAACAATCCTTTGGCGAATTCGTCGATGATCCGCACGAAGTTCTTGGCCTTGTCGCCGAGATTGGCCAGGGCCACGCCGAAGAGGATGGAGAAGAAAAGGACCTGCAGGATTTCGCCCTTGGCAAAGGCGTCCACGACCGAAGTCGGGATGATGTTCATCATGAAGTCGACGGTCGACATCTTCTTGGCTTTGCCGGCGTAGGCCTCGACCTTGGCGATTTCAGCCTGGTTGTTCTGGAGCTTGGCCGCATACTCGTCCATGCCGGCGCCGGGCTTGTAGAGGTTGACGATGACCAGGCCGATGGCCAGGGCGAAAAGCGTCATGGTCCAGAAGTAGAGCATGCACTTGAGCCCGACCCGGCCGACCTTGCCCATGTCGCCCATCTTGGCGATGCCGGTGACCACGGTGCAGAAGATGATCGGCGCGATGATCATCTTGACCATGCGGATAAAGGCCGTTCCAAAGGGCTGCATGCTTTCGGCAAAGCCCTTGGTGGCCGGTATGAGGCCGATGACGATGCCGAGGACGATGCCGGTGATGACCCAGAAATACAGTGTCTTGTAGATCGCTTTGTGGCCGCTCATGCTGCTGCTCCTTGGTCCTTGGCCGTGCGGCGGGCTTTTGCCGCGCGACACCTTTACGCCGGAAAGGCCTTTACGGGAGCGCCCGGCCGCAACCGCCGCGGTTGCGGCCCGAGGGCGCCGGCATCGACGGGGCAGGCGACCGCCGCGGATGCTTTCCGGACATGTTGGCAAGGAACATGCCAATATGAGCGCAGACTCGGTATTGAGGAAAAGAAAGGAATAACAGTCAGTTGTTCAATAAGAACATGCAAGGAAAGAGCGGAAGTGTGGCTCTTTGTGTGGCGCATGTGCCACACCTGTGGCATATGTGGGGCATGTGCCCCAGTCCGGGAAGGCCCACCGGCCTCAGGCGATGCCGAGGCGGGCCATGTTGCGGTAGAGCGTCTTGCGGTCGATGCCAAGGCGCCTGGCGGCCAGCGACCGGTTGTCCCGGGCCTCGCGTAGCGCAGAGAGGATCGTCTCCCGCGACAGCCCGCCCCGAGAGGGACGCAAGGCTTCGGCCGGCGGCGGCAGGCACGACGGCACGGACAGCTCGCGCGGCAGGTGCCCGGCCCGGATCTCGCCGCCCGGGCACAGCACGCAGCCGTGTTCCATGGCGTACTTGAGCTCGCGCACGTTGCCCGGCCACGGGTAGTCCATGAGGATGCCCATGACCTCCTCGGACAACCTGGTGATGGCCTTGCCGAAGTTGGCCGCGAACTGGCGCATGAAGTGCTCGGAGAGGAGCGGAATGTCCTCGGCCCGGTCGCGAAGGGGGGGCAGGCGGACCTCCACCACCTTCAGCCGGTAGTAGAGGTCGGCCCGAAAAAGGCCCGCGCGGATGCGGGCCGGCAGGTCCACGTTGGTGGCGGCGATGACCCGGACGTCGGCCTTTCTGGTCTTGGCCTCGCCCACCCGCTCGAACTCCTTGGACTCGAGCACGCGCAACAGCCCAAGCTGGAGGCGCGGGGACACGTCGCCGATCTCGTCCAGGAAGATGGTGCCACCCTGGGCCGCCTCGAACCGGCCGACCTTGTCCCGGATGGCGCCGGTAAACGCCCCCCGGACGTGGCCGAAGAGCTCGCTGCCGAGAAGCTCGTCGGACAGGGCCGAGCAGTTGACCTTGACCAGCGGTTTTTTGGCCCGCACCCCGCCATAGTGGATGGCCTCGGCCACCAGCTCCTTGCCGGTGCCCGACTCGCCGGTGATGAGCACGGTGGTGTCCACCTCGCCGAGCTGGTCGAGGACGGTGTAGACGTCGCGCATGAGCTTGGACTTGCCGATGATCCCCCGGTGGCCGTGGAGGTCGGTCAGGCGCTTTTCGAGGTCGGCCAGGCGGGTGATGTCGCGGATGATGAGCACCGCGCCGACGAACTGGCCGGATTCGCCGGAAAGGGGCATGGAGTTGATGACCACCACCCGGCCCGGGTTCTGGCCCTTGCACTCCACCCGGTACTCGATGACCGGCCGCTGGGTGGCGAGCGTCTCGCGAAGGGCGGAAAAGCAGCCCCTCCGGCAGGCTCCGGACACCACCTGCTGGCCGCCGGGGCCGGTCAGGATGTCGCCGACGAAGCAGACGTCGGTGAGGGCCCGGTTGGTCTTGACCACGCGCATCTTGGTGTCGACCACCACGATGGCGTCGGGGATGGCCCGGAAGATGGCTTCCAGGTTCAGGCGAAGGCCTTCCTTCTCGGCCAAGAGCTCGCGCATCTCCTGCTCGGCCCGCACCCGCTCGGTCACGTCCTGGACCATGGGCATGAGATAGAGGCCCCGGCCGGCCACGTCGCGAATCAGCCGCACGGACAGGTGGACCCAGACCGTGCCGCCGTCCTGGCGGACGTAGCGCTTGTCGATCTCGTAGCGGTCGAATTCCCCGGCCAGGAGCCGTTCGGCCCAGGCCACGGTCTCGGCCACGTCGTCGGGGTGGGTGACGTGCAGCATGGACATGCCGACGAGTTCGTCGGCGGCGTAGCCGGTGATGCGGCACAGGGCGTCGTTGACGCGCAAAAACCGGTAGTCCAGCGACAGGATGCTGGCCCCGATGGGCGACTGGTCAAAGGTGCGGCGAAACTTCTCCTCGGACTCGCGCAAGACGGATTCGGCCTTCTTGCGGTCGGCCACGTCGCGCACGATCCAGACGCTGTGGTCCGGCCCGCCCTTGTGGGGGAAGCCGCTGGCCGAAACTTCGAGGGGGATGGTCTCGCCGCCGGCCTTGATCCCCGTCAGTTCCCCCCGGAACCGGCCGGTGGCGGACAAGGTGGCCAGGGCCCGGCCCAGGCCGCCGTCGGCGTCGCTGATGACGCCGGCCAGCCCGGCCAGGGCCAGATCGGATTCGGAGAGGCCGAAGATCCGTTCGGTCTCGGGGTTGGCGGTCAGGACCTCGCCGCCGGCGCCGCACAGGATCACGCCGTCGATGCTGCCGGTGACGATGGAGCGGTAGCGCTCCAGGATGTCGTTGTAGGCTTCCTCGGCCTGCTTGCGGGCCGTGATGTCGATGTTGAGGCCCTCGATGTAGCGGACCTCGTTTCGTTCGTCCCGGACCACCCGGGCCGCCTGGGAAATCCACTTGATGGTCCGGTCCTTGCGGTAGAACCGGGTCTCGAGGCCCGTGACCACGCCGTCCCGGGACAGCCGGTCCAGGAGCTTGTCCCGGTCGGCCGGGTCCACGTAGAGTTCGGAGCGCAGGTCGGTCAGGGCCCCGATCATGTCCTCGGGGCTGTCGTAGCCGAGGATGGCGGCCAGGGCCGGGTTGACGGCCAGGAACCGCCCCTCCGGGCTCGACTGGAAAATGCCTTCCACGGCATTGGTGAAAAAGCCCTTGAACCGGTCGAGGTCGTTCTTGATCGAGGAGACATCGGCCAGGGAGAAGACGTAGAGCGGCTCGCCGGCCAGGCGCAGGGGCCTTTTGGAGAGCAGGTACCAGCGGACGCTGCCGTCCGGATCGTCGCGGCGCACGAGCATCCCCCGGCCGGCCGGGGGATGCTGGACCGAATCGGTCAGGCCCAGGTCGCGCCAGCGGGGAAAGACCACGCCCGAGAGGTCCAGGTCGAGCATGCGGCGGGCTTCGGCGTCGGCCTCGGCCACCACGCCGTCGTCTCCGACCAGGACCACGCCGACGGCCAGCGGGGCGTCAGGCGACATGGGAAACGGCCGGAGTTCGTCGGCCGGGAGTTCTTCCCGGCCGTTTCGGGGCGGACGGCGTCAGGGCGTGTCGTGGCGTCATGGCTTCTGCGGCAACCCGTTTTCTCCCGGCGGCCAGGCCGCTAGTGGATGACCACGGTGGAGATGGAGTTCTTGGGGGACCCGGACACGATCTTGCGGCTGACCGCGAGGTAAATCAAAGTTTTGCGTTTGTCATCGTAAAACCGGGTGACCTGGGTGTCCTTGAAAAGGACGGAGGTTCCTTCGGAGAAGACTTTCTTTTTCTTGGGAAACTTTTCGGGCAGCGTGACGGGGCAGGTCTGCTTGCAGTCGAGGGAGAATTCCGACGGGTCCTCGGCCAGGCCCACCGAGCCCGAGATGCCGCCGGTGCGGGCCTGGCTCATGTAGCAGGTGACGCAGGGCACGTCCGGGTCCTCGAAGCCATTGACGCAGACCTTGTGGTTGGCGCCAAGGAGCTTCCACTCGGTGGTGATGCAGTCGATTTCCTCGGCCGCGGCCGGCAGGGCGGCGGCGCAAAGAGCCACGATGGTGCAGAAAAGGAAAAAAATGGGGCGCATGCTGTCCTCGCGGTTGGGGTTGGTACGGATATCACCCCATAGACGATACGGCAAAATCGCGGGTTGCGCCAGAAGGAGCACAGGGTTGCCCGCCACGCGGCGGCCAAAGAGGATTACTGCGACACCGGAAAGTGGAGCGTCGCCGGCACGAGGCGGGCCGGCGGCGGCCCCGCCCCGCCGAGGGCGCGGTTTGAAGGCGGGCGCGGCAGGCCGGCTAGCCGGTACCGGCCATGGGCGGGACAGCGTCCTTGGGGAGGGATTTTCCCTCGTCCTGCCGGTCGCCGGGCAGGCCCCGGGAGCGCATGCGGGCCGCCTCCTCCAACCGCAGGGCCGCGCCCCGCAGGTGCCGGGTGAGCGGCGTGGAATAGGCCCCGCAGGAGGCCATGGCTTCGGCCGGCCCGGTGTCCCCGATCTCCAGGAGCAGTTCGCCGAGGAGGGCCCGGTCCACGTTGACGGACAGGGCGAGCAGCGGCGCTTCGGGGCTCGCGGCCTTCACCTCGCACTCGAAGGGCAGGAGGACCGAGGTGACGAAGTAGTGGTCCGGGTCGTAGGTGTGGACCGCGTCCCCGACGTAGCCGTGCTTTTGCCCTGGCCGACGATGACGATGCCCGGGCTGTAGACCACGGGCCGGCGGGGGAAGGGGTGGGAATTGCGCACCACCTGCACGTCCGGCAGCCGGGTCGGGGTGAAGCCGTCCCGGGCGGCCAGTCCGGCCAGGAGGGCGGCCATGCGGCTTTTGGGTCGAAGCAGGTCCGGGTGTTCCATGGCGGTCGGTCTCCGGGCGGGCGCACTCGGCCTCAGGATGCCCCGTTGCCTGTGACGCCGGCGGCGTCGGGGGCGCCGGACCGTTGCCCGGCCGCGTCCGGGGCCGGATGTTGCCGCGTCTTGACGATTTCGTCGATGAGGAAAATGTCGGTCAAAAGGGTGCGCACATGGATCGAGGCGTTCAGGTTGTCGATGAGTTGGGACGAGAGTCGCGGCTGGGCCAGGACCAGTTCCATGGCGGCGAGGGCGCTTGCCGCGTCGCGAGCCAGGACGTCCAGAAAGGCCCGGTACCGGTCGGCCGGTTCGAGGCCAAGGCCGGCCGCCATGGCGGCGTAGGCCCCGGCCAGTCCGGCGGCGGCCGCGGCGGCCCGGGTCAGCAGTTCGCGCACCCGGGTGCCAGACGGGCTCCCCTGGTCGTCGAGAACGCCCTGGGCCGCGTAGGCCAGCATGAATTCGTAGCCTTCCTCGATGGCGTCGCACCGGGCCGTGATATCGGCAAGCAGCGTGGTCATCAGGTCGTGTCCTGGCATCATTTGGTCTCCGCCGGCTCGCAGCCCCATTTGGCCGGGTCGTGGTGGGTGAGGACGAACTCCCGGTCCATGGAGCCCGTGACCATGGCCCGGGCAATGGGCTGCTCGTCGGGCCGGGCCGCGAAGTAGATGTGGACGATGACCAGGGCGACCAGACTGATGCCGGCCAGCCCGTGGAGCAGGTAGATGCCGCCCCAGGCGGCGTCGCCGAAGAGGTAGGGGTTTCGGGTGAAAAAGGGCGTGCGGATCCGGGAGAGCATGAGGCCGCCGGTTACGACCATGGTCAGGCCGACCACGACGATGGCCAGATGGTAGAGCTTGTTGGCCAGCGGGTATTTGCCGGGCCGGGCCGCGACCGGGGCGTCTTCCCCCTGGCCGAAGCCGGCCAGATCCGCGCCGGTCGGCCAGATGGACCGGAAGTCCATGAAAAAGACGGCGTGGACGATGTGAAAGGCGATGGCGAAAATAAGGAGCAGGCCCGCGGCGTAGTGGACGCCGACCCAGGGAAAGAGGACCCCGGCCTTGGGCAGGAAGGCCGAGAGCAGGAGTGTCAGCATGCAGGCGGCCATGAACCAGTGGAAGAGCCGGGCCGGCAGGGAGTGGCGGGGCACCCGGGCCGGAACGCAGGCCGCAAGGGCCGGCGGCGCGGGAGGGGCCGCCGGCCCGGGCTTTTGAAGGGCTTTCCAGACGGCGTGGACCACCAGGATGCCGAACCCGAGGGCCAGGGCCCACCACAAGAGGTGCCAGGCGGCGTGCAGGGGGACGGGCTGTCCCCACGGGGTCGTGCCCCACGTGATGCTGTTCATGCGTCCTCCCGGCCGGCAACGGCCCGCTTGACCAGGTTTTTGACCAGGGCCACCTTGTAGGCGTTGTGCGCCAGCGGCACCGCCCCCCGGACGGCCAGATTGCCGGCCGTCTCGCCCGTGACCGCGTCAACGGGCCGGCCGGCCAGGGCCGACTCCACCCGGGGAAGGCGCAGGGGATGGGCGGCCACGGCCCCGACGGCCAGCCGGGCCCGCTCGATCCGGCCGCCCGTGACGACCAGGGCGGCGGCGATGTTGACCAGGGGAAAATCCCAGACCTGCCGGTCCCGGACTTTCTCGAAATAAAACCGGGCCCCGGCCCAGTCCGGCGGAATCCGGATGGCGGTCAAAATCTCGCCCGGGGTGAGGACGGTCATGCGGGTGATGTCGTGGGCCGGCCCGATCCAGTAGTCCCGGGCCGGAACCTCGCGGGCGCCCCGGGGGCCGGCCACGACCATGCGGGCGTCCAGGGCGAGGAGCGCCGGGGCCGTGTCCGAGGGCGAGACGGCCACGCACCGGTCGGCGCCGAAAATGGCGTGTTCGCGGTTCTGGCCGGTCGGGGTGTCGGCGTAGCAGGTGTTGCCGCCGGCCCGGTAGCAGGTCCAGCCGTTGCGGTAATACCAGCAGCGGGTGTCCTGGGACACGTTGCCGCCGAGGGTGCCCTGGTTTCGGATCTGGGGCGAGGCGACCAGGCCCGCCGCCCGGGCCAGCAGGCCGAACCGCTCCCTGACCAGCGGATGGTTTTCCACCTCGGTCAGGGTGGTCATGGCCCCGATCACGAGATCCGGACCGTCCTCGCGCACACCGCGAAGGGCTTCGATGCGGCCGAGGTCCACCACGGCTTTGGGCCGCTTGGTCCGGTCCTTGAACCACTCCAGGCTGTCGAGGCCGCCGGCCAGCAGCCAGCCGCCCTGGCCCAGGCGTTCGCCAAGGGCCAGGGCGTCCTCCACGGACCGGGGCTGGTAGAGCTCGAAAGGCGGCATGACGTCGCGAAGGGTGGCCATATCCGTGCTCCTTTGCCGGAGTCCTGCCCCGGCGCGGGGTTAAAACGTGGTCGCGAGCCGGTTGTCCGGGCTGGCCAGGGAATCGAGCGAAGCCAGCACCATGTCGGCCGTGACCGGGGCCCGGCGAAACCGGTCGTCGCCCAGGGCGTCGGACAGGGCGTTTAAGATGGCGGCGCAGCCGGCGCTGGTCGGCGGTTCGCCGACCCCCCGGGCCCCGATCGGGGTCTCGGGGTCGGGAATGCCAAGGGCCTCCCAGGCCATGCGTTTGGGCACATCGAGAATGGTCGGGGGCTTGGTGTGGTAGAACCGCTTGGCCAGGGGCAGGCCGTAGTGCCGGTCGTAGGCCCATTTCTGGCCGATGGCGTGGCCGATGCCGAGCATGGACCGGCCGAGGATCTGGCCGCCCAGGGCCCGGGGGTGGACCACCGTGCCGACGTCGGCCACCACCAGGTAGTCGAGGATGGCGTACATGCCGGTTTCGACGTCCACCTCGACCTCGGCGAAGCTGGCCACATAGGAAAAGCTCTGGCCGTCGCGGGGGAAGGTGTCCTTGGCCACGGCCACGAGCCCTTGCCCGGCCAGGGTCGCCAGGGAGGCCTTGGTCAGCTTGTGGACGTTTTCCGGGGCCTCGTGGCCGTCGTAGGCCCCGCCGAGGGCGATGGCCTGCCGGGCGGCCTCGGCAAAGGTCATGGCCACCCCGCCGGACGTGCGGACCACGTTGCCGCCGGCCACGTCGTAGTCCTCGGGCTCGCCGCCGTGGGTCCTGGCCGCGATCTCCCGGAGCTTGCGTTTGGCGTCGAGGGCGGCGGCCAGGGCGGCCCGGCTCATGGCGTGGACGGTCTGGCTGCCGCCGGAGACGCAGCTCCAGCCGAGGTTTTTCCCGGTGTCGCCCCAGACGATCTCGCACCGGTCCCACGGGAGGCCAAGCGCGTCGGCCGCCACCCGCTGCACGTCGGAAAAAGACGCCGTGCCGAGGTTGCCGACCCCGGTGTGGAAGCGGGCCCTGCCTTCGGGCGTGATGACGAAAAGGCCGTCAAAGCCGACCGTGCCGGCCACGAAACAGCCGAGCGACACGCCGATGCCGCGCCGTTTGGGGCCGGCCTGGCCGTCGCTTCGGGCCAGGCGGCCCTGCCAGTCGAAAAGGGCCGCGCCCCGGTCCAGGGCCTGCCGGACAAAGGCGCTGGTGGCGTGGGGCCGGTCGCCACCGGTGGGGGATACGCCGACCGGGGCCTTGCCTTCGGGGGCGTTTATGCGCCGCACGGCCACCTGGTCGAGGCCGAGCTTCCGCGCCGCCTTGGCCAGGACCGGCTCCATGAGGGTGATGCCTTGCAAGCCGCCGGGCGCGGTCTGGGCGGCCCTGGTCGGGGTGTTGGTCAGGATGGCCAGCCCCCGCCAACGCATGGCCGCCGGCTGGTAAAGAAGCGAGACGATGCGCCCGGAGGCCGAGGCGTCGTTATTTTGCTCGTAGGGGCCGTTGTCCTGGAGGACGAACATGTCGCAGGCCAGGATGCGGCCGTCTTTTCCAAAGCCGACCTTCATGCGGCCAAGGAGCCCCGGCCGGGCCCGGCCGACGAAGTGCTCGTCCTCGCGACTGAGGCGCATCATGACCGGGGCCCCGGCCTTTCGGGCCAAAAGCGCCGGAATGATGACCGGGATCGAGGCCGTGATCTTGCCGCCAAAGCCGCCACCCGTGTATTCGCTGATGAAAACGATCTTCTCGACGTCGACCCCGAGCCAGCGCGAGATGGCCGGCACGGTCTGGATGGTGCTCTGGGTGCCGGTGTGGATGAAGACCTTGCCGTTTTGCCAATAGGCCAGGGCCGAGCGGGGCTCCAGGGTCTGGTGGCTGACGTTTGGGGTGGCAAAGGATTCGTCGAGGACGAGGGCCGCGTCCTTGAACCCGGCCGCGAGGTCGCCGTAGGACCACTCGTCGGCCGCCTGGCCCAGGGGCAGCCGGCCTTCCTGCAGTTCCTCGAAAGCGGCCGCGCTCCATTTGAGCTCGCGCACTTCGAGCGGCGGTGGTCCGTTCGTGTCGCCGGGCTTTGCCGGCGGGCGCATCCAGACGTTGCCGTCGGTCCGGGCATTGGGGCCGCCGGGGCGCAGGCTGTCCAGGGGATCGATGACAAAGGGCAGGGGCGAAAACTCGATGTCCAGGGCCTCGATGGCGGCGGCGGCCGCCTGCTCGTCCACCGCGGCCACGGCCAGGACCGGGTCGCCCTGGAAGACCGGCTCCATGGTGAGGGCCTTTTCCCCCCACGGGCTGGCGTGGATGACGGCCCCGGTGTCGGTCACGAGGTCGGCCGGCGGCGGCAGGTCGTCGGCCGTGAGGATGGCCCGGACCCCGGGGATGGCCCGGGCCGCGTCGAGGTTCAGGCGCGTGACCCTGGCATGGGGCATGGGGCTCAAAAGGAGCTTGGCCACCAGCATGCCGTCCACGCGGAAGTCCTCGGCGTATCGGGCCTGCCCGGTCAGTTTGGCCCGCTGGTCCGGGGTGGTGTAGTTCTGGCCGACGAGGACGGGCGTGAAGGAAACCTGTTCATTGGCCATGGCGGCTACCCCCTCCTCATATACTCGGCCCCGCGCAGGAGGCCGGTCAGGATCTTGTCATAGTCCTGGCAGCGGCAGAGGTTGCCGGAAACGCCGCGGGCCAGTTCCTCCCGGCTGGGATCGGGATGGGTTTGCAGGTAGCCGAGGGTGGCCATCAGAAACCCGGGGGCGCAGTAGCCGCACTGGAAGCCCTGTTCGTCGAGGACCCCCTGCTGGAGGGGGTGGAGCCTGCCGTCCGGGGCGGCCAGACCCTCGATGGTGACGATTTTTTTGTCCCTGACCGAGTGGGTGAGAACCGAGCAGGAATACTGGGGCACGCCGTCGACGAGCACGGTGCAGGCCCCGCATTCGGCCCGGTCGCAGCCGATCTTGAGCCCGGTCAGGCCGAGCTTGTTGCGCAGGGTCTGGGCCAGGGTCTCCTGGGGCAGGACGTCCACCGGCCGCTTCTGGCCGTTGACGGAGAGGGTGAGCAGGCGTTCGACCCCGGCCGGTCCGGCCTTCCCGCCGGCCAGGGCCAGGCCCGGGATCAGGTGGCCGGCGGCCGAGACGGCCCCGGCCGCGATCACGCTTTTGATGAATTGCCGCCGGGTCAGGCCCTGGCGCGGCGTGGCGTTGTCCGTGGCATCCGTCATCGCGGGCACCTCGCAAGCCTTGGCGAAGCGGGCGTTGCCCTTGGCGCAAGGCGTTTTCCCCCCGCCCTGGCCGATGGTCCGCGAAAGCGGCGGAAAGCGGGAGGGGCCGCGCCCCTCATACCACGAACCGGGGGCGCGGTCACGATTCTCGCTTTTTACGTGCAATCGAGACGAACGGGTAGCCCGATCCTCCAAACTTTTTGCCTGATCCTGGCTTTTTATTCCGCCAGCCGGCGGGAATCGACCGTGGCCTTGCGCTCGAGCTTGGACCAGCCCATCTCCCGGCCGCGCAGCGAGGCCAAAAGCGTGCGCAGGGCCACCACGTACATGAGCTGGCGGTAGAAAAACCGTTGGGGCACCAGCCAGGCCAGAAGCCGTTTGTCCTCTCCGCGCTCCAGGAGAAAGGCGACCAGCCCGGCCAGGATGTCCGCGGCCATGAAGAGGGCATAGTAGAAAAGGACCCGGAATAAGGCGTCCGGGTCCCAGGTGGCCGGGTGCCACAGCCACAGGACCCAGGACTTGAGGCAGGTGTAGGCCAGCCACAGGTCCATGACGGGCGAGATGATCTGAAAAAAGATCTGGTAGAGCCAGATGTTGGGCAGTCCGAAAAAGCCGAGCAGGCCGTAGCGGGGGCGAAAAAGCGCGTCCTTGTGCTTCCAGGCCACTTGCAGGGTGCCGAACATCCAGCGGAATCGCTGGCGCAGGAACCCGCGCATGGTGTCCGGGGCCTCGGTCAGGGCCACGGCCCGGTCCTCGTAGGCGACGGTGTGGCCCATGCGCTGGATGCGGATGGTCAGGTCCGCGTCCTCGGCCAGGGTCTCGCCGGAAAACCCGCCCGCCGCCTCGACCACCTCCCGGCGCCAGGCCCCGACGGCCCCGGGCACCACGGTCACGCTGTCAAGGACGGTCAGGGCCCGGCGGTCCAGGTTCTGGCTGGTGACGTATTCGAGGGCCTGGCACCGGGTCAGGAAGTTGATGCGGTTGCCGACCTTGGCGTTGCCGGCCACGGCCCCGACCTTGGGATCACGAAACCAGTCGGCCAGGCGCAGGATGGTGTCCCGGGCGAAGACCGTGTCGGCGTCGAGGGTCACCACGATGTCGGCCCTGGTCAGGGCGATGCCGTGGTTGAGCGCCGCCGGCTTGCCGCCATTGGGCTTGGTCACGATGGTGACGAGCTTTTCCCCGGCAAGGGCCTCGCAAAGCACCCGGTAGGTGGCGTCGGTCGAGCCGTCGTCCACCACGATGATCTCGAAGGTGGCCGGGTGCTGGCAGGCGAGCAGCGACTGCACGGTCTGGAGCACGACCTTTTCCTCGTTGTAGGCCGGGACCACCACCGCCACCGACAGGTCCGGGGCCGGGCCGGAAACCGGCCGCCGCCGGCCCCGGACCTTTTCGAAGACCGCCAGGACCGCCAGGATCAAAAGCCGGCCGAGGCCAAGGATGGTACCGGTGACAAACAGGTACTGGAGCCCGGCCGACCAGGCGAAAAGGAGAAAGAACCCGACCCGGTTGCCAAGGGCCACCAGCGGGTTCTCGCCCCGGACCTCGGGCATGATGGTATCCCGGGTCTGGCCGAGAAGCTCGGACACCGTGGCGAACCGGTAGCCCTTTTCCCGCAAGGTTTCGATGATCCTGGGCAGGGCGGCCAAGGTCTGGGACCGGTCGCCGCCCGAGTCGTGGAGCAGGACCACGTTGCCCTCGCCGGTCTCGGCCTGGCGCACGGCCTCCTCCACGATGGCGTCCACGCCCGGCTGCTTCCAGTCCGAGGGATCGATGCGCATGCCGACAAAGACGTAGCCCTGCTTGCCGAGGATCTCCAGGGGCCGGACCTGGTCCTGGGTTTCCGGTTCGCTGTCCTCGCCGTAGGGCGAGCGGAAAAGGTGGGTCTGGCGGCCGAGCACGCTTTCGAGGAGGCGCTGGGTGGCCGAGACTTCGAGGTTCAGCTGGGTGGCCGAGACGTCGGCGATGTTGGGGTGGGTGTAGGTGTGGTTGCCGATGTCGTGGCCCTCGGCATAGGTGCGCCGCAGCAACTCCGGATTTTTTTCCCCGTTGCCGCCGATGATGAAGAAGGTGGCCTTGACGTCCTGCTCTTTGAGGATGTCGAGGACCCGGGGGGTGAACTTCGGGTCCGGGCCGTCGTCGAAAGTCAGGGCCACGGTTTTGGGCGTAAACCCGTGGCGCTCGATGACGTAGGGCGAGGGATAGACCTCGAAGTTCTCGCCGGACACCAGTCCGGTCTTGTCGTTGAAGGCCACGGTCCGGCGGCCGACGCGCGGCGTCTGGGCGATGCGCAGGATCTCGCCCTGGCCCTCGTAGTCCAGGTCGTAGTCGAACCGGATCTCCGCGAGCCGCTTGGCGGTTTCGGCCCCAAGCCGCCAGTCCACGCCGAAAAAGGTCCAGATGGACGGGTCCTCGCCGCCGAGCCGCCACAGGGCGAAGCCGGCCGGCATGAGCGGCATGGCCGAGACCATGCCGTTTAAGACCGTGGTCGCGTCCATGAGCCAGACGTCGTGGGTGACGTCCTTTTCGTCCTGGTAGTCGAAATGGGGATTGAGCGACACGGGATCGAGGGTGATTGCGGCCTCGGATTCCTTGGCCGTGAGGATCGCCTCCTCGAACGTCGCCTCTTCGGCCGGTTTCCCTTTGGGCCAGTCGTAGGCGTAGCTGCCAAGGGCCACCACCAGCTTTTGGGCCGGGATTTCGGCCGCCCGGGCGCGCAGGGCCTTGAGGTACCAGGGCAGGCTGGCGATGGGGCCGGCTTTGCCCGCGGCCCAGTGCTCGTCGTAGGCCATGACGATCACCTGGTCGACCTGCGCGGCAATGGCCTTGTAGGGAAAGGCCGGGTCCTCGGCCGGGACGTTGATCGACACGGCCAGGCCCTTGGCATGGAAGGCGGCCGCAAGCTCGGTGACGAACCGCAGGAAGTTTTTCTGGCCGGCCGGCGGAATGTCCTCGAAATCGAGGCTCAGGCCCGCAAAGCCGTTTTTCTCCACATAGTCGAGCAGGGCGGCCACGACCCGGGCCCGGGCGTCGTTTTTGGCCGCCATGCGGGCCACCTGGTCGCCGTGCCAGGCCATGTCCGTAAAGTTGTTGACCAGCGGCATGACCGGCAGGCCGGGCCGTCGGTCGCGGATGAAGGCCAGGGCTTCCCGGGTCTTGTCCGGGCTGTCCTCGCGGATGGTGCCGTCGCCGTCGGTCAGGTGCAGCCATTCGGGCACCAGGATATCGAGGTTGTCGATGTTTTTTTTGAGCGAACTGAGGCTGGCGTCGTCCCAGTTGACGAAAAAGCCGATGGCCTTGGTGGCGTAGGGCTGCTGGGGCTGGGCCTTGGGCGTGGCCCGGGAGGCGTGCTTGGCGGCCTTGATCTCCTTGGCCAGGACGCGCTTGAGCTTGGCCAGCCAGGCGTCGGTGGCGGCCGGCGTTTCCTTGGGCAGGGGCGGGCTGGTGTGGTTGGGGTGGGGCAGGAACCGGGCCGAGGGCAGGGACAGGGATTCCAGGGCCGGATTGACCAGGACGCTGGCCACGAGCACGACCAGCACGGCGGAGACGAGGGCCGCGGCGACCAGGGCCCCGGCCTTGACCCTGGGCCAGCGTTTGTTCTGGGGATCGAAAAAGACCGGACGTTTTGGGGGAAGGGACACGGTTCTCTCGCCGGGTTGGAAGTGGCTGGGGGGGCACGGTGCGCCAGGAGGGGGAGCGGGTCAAATGACAATTTCGAAGTGTCCCGGCGCAAGGGGGTGAAAAGGGGAAAAAGCCCGGCGGCAGGCGCGCCCGCCGCAGAGCGCGGCCGGAACCGTGGCGTCCTTTCCCCGGCGCCCTTTCCCCGGCCGGGCGGGGCAGAACCTCCCGGGCCCGCCTACTCGTAGGTGATCCGGTAGAGCAGGCCGGCCCGGTCGTCGCTGACGAGGAGCGCCCCGTCCGGCATGACCAGCACGTCGACGGGCCGGCCCCAGGCGGACCGGCCCTTGAGCCAGCCCGTGGCAAAGGGCTCGACGCGGGCCGTGCCGTCCGGGGCGAGGGTGGCCGTGGACACCTGGTAGCCGACCGGGGAGGAGCGGTTCCAGGAGCCGTGCTCGGCGAGGAAGATGCGGTTGCGGTATTCCCTGGGAAACATGGCGCCGGTGTAGAACTTCATGCCGAGGGCCGCGCTGTGGGCCTGGATGTGGGCGGCGTTTTTGGCGTAGCGCGAGCAGTCGGCTCCCTGGCCGTACTCCGGATCGGGCGTGCCGGCGTTGCAGAAAGGGAAGCCGAAGTCGAGGCCGGGCGCGGGGGCGCGGTTCAGGCTGTCCGGCGGCACGTCGTCGCCGAGCCGGTCCCGGCCGTTTTCCGTGAACCACAGCTCCCGGGTCTCGGGGTGCCAGTCGAAACCCACGGTGTTGCGGATGCCCCGGGCGAAGACCTCTTGTCCGCCCGTGGCCGCGTCGAGGCGCAGGATGGCGGCGTAGGGGTCCTTTCGCGGACAGATGTTGCAGGGCGCGCCGACCGGCACATAGAGCCGGCCGTCCGGACCGAAGGCGATGTATTTCCAGCCGTGGTGCCGGTCGCTCGGCAGCCGCACGGGCACGGATTCCGGCTTGGGCGGATTGTCGAGCCGCGATTCGATGTCGCGCAAGCGGTAGATCTTGTCCAGGGCGGCCACGTACAGGTCGCCGTCCTTGAAAGCTACGCCGTTGGGTTCGGTCAGGCCCGAGGCGATGACGCGCACGGTGCGGTGGGCCGGGTCCGGTCCGGACACGGCGTAGACCTTACCCTCGTCCCGGGTGCCGACAAAGACCGTGCCCTTGGCCCCACGGGCCATGGAACGGGCCCCGGGCACCGGGGCGTAGACCTCGATGGCGAACCCGGGCGGCAACCTGATGGAGGCGAGATCGGGCCTGGCGCAATAGGCCGGCCCGAACCCGGCCAGCATGGCGCAGCAAAGGGCCAGGGCGGCCAGGGACCACGGCCCCGGACGTGCGGCGGTTCTCGTTTGGCGGTACGGCATCGGCGAACTCCTTGGTCGGAATTTTGCCGCGACCCTACCAGAGCGCCGGCCGCGTGCAAAGACGGGCCGACGCTTTTGGGGGAAAAAGGGAATTCTGGCCGGGTCGGCGGCCACCGTAAAAGCCGTTTAGCCGCACCCGCCGGAGCGCCGGCCCGGCCACCGGGCCGGTGGTGACAGGGGCGAGCCGGATATTACCGATATTTTCCCGCTTGCCCGGTGATTCGATCCGCGCCGGACGCGTTTTTTCTTTTATACAGCATCACGCTGAAGCCACTGGCTTCAACCGATTGGACCAAATCGTATTTGGCTCGGATGAAATCCGCCAGCGGTATCCCGTAGTCGTCGAAAAAGGAATTCACGCCGTAGACGATCACCTGGGTACTGATGCAGGCGATCCAGTCCGGCGGCGTCTTCTCGTAGGCCGCCACAATGGTATCGCCGCCAAACGTCGTCCATTCCGGGGGCATCAGGTTGATATAGGGTGTGGGGTTGGGCAGTTTCGTCAGAAAATTGAACATGGCTCCTTCTGGCAGCACCGCCAGGGTCTGGTTTGGCTTTTTGTGTTGCTGCAAGGTGTCCACAAGCTGTTGCGCGGCTATGGCCTGCCCGTCCCAAAAGACGGTTTCCTGGTCGGCATGGATGCTCCGGCTGTAACTGGCCAGACGCAAATTGGTCATTTGGACCCTGGGATAAACGATAATGGCGATCATCGCCATCCCACCGATGATCGCAGCCCGTCGGGCCACAAGGTCGTTTCTAAAAAGAAGCGGCAGGTAGTGGATGCAAAAGATGCAATAGAGAAAAAGGGCCGGGGCGAGCAGGAAATTTCCGTAATGGAAAAAACGCGCAAAAAAAAGGATTTTTAAAAGCAGGATAAGTGAAAAGAGGCTAAGGATAAAAAGGAGTATGAAATTTTTGTTTTTCTGAGAACGGTTGTCATGATTTATGATGATTACAAATAGAAAAATACATGTTCCAGTAACAAGAAACGGCCAAGCATTGGTCCACCAGATGGCGTATAGGCACTGCCGTGAATAATTCAAAAATGTTGCCAGAAAGAGTGCCATGGAAAGAATAAAAGTGTAACAAAGCCACTGGTTGTTCTTGGAAAATATCTTTCCGATCTGACCACAAAACAGAATGACGATGGCTATGCCGGCATTGACTACTCCGGAAAAGAGGATGGCCTTGAGGTTTTGCGGCAGATCCGCAGTGCCCATGACATGCCGGTAAAAGATATTGCCGGTGATCCGCCGATCGAGGACCATTCTCCACATCCGCGTCATGTCCGATAACGCGTCCCATGGCGTTTGGCGGATGGAGAGCAAGGCAAGGGCTGCTCCGAATATCAGAAGGGCGCCGGCTGAAAACAAGGAAAATTGCATGACGTATGTCCTGGCGCCGGGCTGTGTACGGCAGAGGGACAATCCTAGACCGACGGCGGAGCAGGCAGTCACCGCGAGGGCGATTTCCGGCTTTGTCAGGAGCGCTGCTCCGGCACACAACCCAAGGAGGAACGAAACACGGTTGGAAGGATTGTCTAGGTGCCGTGCGACCAAGAAGAGGGAAACAAACCCGATGAGCAAGCCATGCGTGATTTCATGGGAATAGGGCGCGATGAAAGAGAATATGGCGGTTTGGTAATCAGCGCTGAAAACCGACAACAAGAAAAACAAGAGAATGGAAAACGTGGCCACAAGCCCGTCGGAAAGACGGGAAACAAGGCGCCAGGCAAAATATGAAAAGAGAAGCGCAATGCAGATATTGATGACCTGAAGTGTTGCAATAGATTGTCGAAAAATATTCAGGAGAAGTGCATTGAGATGCGGAGAAAGTGGGCCGTTGATGTGTGCAACATCCCTGTATAATATTTTCCCTTTGAGAATCTGCCAAGGAATATATAGTTCTCTGCCGAAATCGACGTTGATGCTTCCCCATCGCCCGAAGTAATGACTAAGGTAATAATAGAAAGTATAAACTATGCAGATGCTTAGAAATGCTATAAGATAAAAATGGAATGTAAATTCCTTGTGTGGACGTGGTGCCGCTTGTGTCCGCCGTTCTTGTCTTCTCATGAGGGCATGTTTCCTTCTCGAACTTTTTGACGGGTGCTGGCAAGCAGTTTCGGCGCAAACGGCCCCGCAATCAAGAACCAGCCGTTCCTTCCTCGAACGGTGGAACGGATGGCCAAGATCAGGGATGGCAAACGCAAAAAGGGGTCAGGCCTTTTGGACCTAACCCCTTGGAAGTATTGGTGCGCCCGGCAGGATTCGAACCTGCGACCTACGGATTCGTAGTCCGGCACTCTATCCAGCTGAGCTACGGGCGCACGCGAGAAGAGGACATCTACGCACCTTGCCCGGGAGCGTCAACAACTTTCTGCGGAAACTTCGAATTTTCTGACCGGACAGCCGCCGGCACCGGGAAATCGGCCCCGGCGCCAACGGAAAGGTCCTTCCGACTTTTCCGTGGGTAGGTGACCGGATATGGTCCGCCCCGGGAGGGTGACCATGAAGGACACGGACCTGTATTCTCGGATTCTGGGGCTGAGTGACCCGTGGTTTGTTGCCGACGTCGAGTTGGACACGGCGGGAGGCCGGGTGGACGTCCATGTTGATCATGTTGCCGGTGTCCGCTGGCGCTGTCCGACCTGTGGTCGCGAACTGGCTTGTCGGGATCATGCCGAGCCTCGGGTATGGCGTCACCTCGACACCTGCCAGTTCAAGACCTTCCTTCATGCCCGGATTCCGCGCGTCGAGTGCCCCGAGCACGGCGTGCTTCAGGTGAGAGTGCCTTGGGCCGAGGCTAAAGGGCGTTTTACCTTGCTCATGGAGCGCTTGATCATCGATGTGTTGCGCGAGTGCGCCACCGTGTCCGGCACCTGCCGGCTCATGCGGATCAGCTGGGATGAGGCCTGGAACGTCATGGATCGAGCCGTCCGGCGAGGGCAAACCAGGAAGAAGACCACCCCCGCACGCTATCTTGGTATCGATGAGAAGGCCTTCCGCAAAGGTCACGACTACATGACCGTGGTCTGCGACCTGCTTGGCGGAACAGTGGAGTTTGTGGCCCAGGATCGCAAGACCGAGAGCCTCGAGGACTATTACCGGCAGTTCACGGCGCAGCAACTCGAGCGCATCCGGGCCGTGGCCATGGACATGTGGGAACCGTACTTCAAGGCCACGATCAAGCACGTGCCCGATGCGGCGCACAAGATCGTCCATGACCGCTTTCACATCATGCAGCACGTGGGCCAGGCCGTGGACAAGGTCCGCCGGCAGGAACATCGCGAACTGCTCCGCCAGGAAGACGAACGCCTCAAGGGCACCAAGTACATCTGGCTTTACCGGGAAGAGAATCTGCCGGACAAGCACCGACCGACCTTGGAAGCCCTGAAGGCCACGAACCTGAAGGTGGCCAAGGCCTGGGCGATGAAAGAAAGCCTGGCCGGATTGTGGAACTACCTCAGCGTCGGCTGGGCAAAGCGGTTCATGAAACGCTGGCTGACCTGGGTGAGGAAGTCAGACTTGCCCCCGATGCGCAAGGTCGGGGAGATGCTCTCTCGGCATCTGGACAACATCCTGACCTTTTGCCGGCATCGGATCACCAACGGCGCGGCCGAGGGACTCAACAGCAAGATCATGGCCATCAAGCGCAGGGCGTGCGGGTACCGCAATCGGGAGCACTTCAAGACCGCTATCTACTTCTTCTGCGGCGGCCTGGACCTCTATCCTAGACAGGCCTGAACCCGGGTACCCACGGAAAATCCGGAAGGACCAACGGAAAAGGCCGCCCCGGTTGTCCCGGGACGGCCTTTTCAAGCCGGGCAGCGGAAAAACTACTCGCTGACCACTTCGGCCTTTTCGATCACCACCGGCACGACCGGGACGTTCTCGTGAAAGCCCTTGGTCATGGTCGGCACGGCCTTGATGGCGTCCACGACGTCCTGGCCGGAGGTCACCTTGCCGAACACGGCATAGCCCCAGCCCTGCGGGTTCTTGCCGGTGTGGTCCAGGAAGCCGTTGTCGGCCACGTTGATGAAAAACTGGGCCGTGGCCGAATGCGGATCCCCGGTGCGGGCCATGGCCAGGGTGTAGGCCTTGTTTTTCAGGCCGTTGTCGGCTTCGTTCTGGATCGGGGCCTCGGTGGACCGCTCCTTCATGGCCTTGTCCATGCCGCCGCCCTGGATCATGAAGCCGTTTATCACCCGGTGGAAGACCGTGCCGTCGTAGTGGCCGGCCTTGACGTACTTGAGGAAGTTCTCAACCGTCACCGGAGCCTTTTCCTTGTCCAGTTCGATTACGATGTCGCCTTTGCTGGTCGTCAGTTTGACCATGGGTTTTCCTCCCTCGGCCCGGGCGGCGGTCACGCCTCCCAGGGTTGCGGCCAGAACGCAGCACAGCGCGACAAGCGCCCGCAGACAGAACATCCGGCCTTTTGCCACCATAACGTCAACCTCCGAAAAAAAGTTTTATCGCCCTATGGGAATTTTTCAATTTCGTCGAGCGGAAAATTAAGACAGCCGCGCGCATTGCCACTTTTCGACGAACACGGCACAGTCCGGTCCAATCGTTGATCCTCTTTCCGGGATGGTGCCATGACCGAGTCGAAAACAGGTCGAAACCGCGTCATCGTCTACCCCGACTGGTGCAAAGGCTGCGGCATCTGCGTGGCATTCTGCCCGAAACAGGTACTCGCGCTCGGGTCCGATGGCAAGGCCCGGGTCGTTGCCGAAGAGGCTTGCATCAACTGCGGCTTTTGCGAACCCCACTGCCCGGACTTCGCCGTCATGGTCGTGCCGCCAAACGGCAACGGCCGGTGCGGTCCCAAGTCCGTCGAGGCGGCCGAACCGCCCTCCAAGCCGCCGCCCGAGTTCCCCTCGGAGGCCGCGCCCGAAGCCGCGCCCCCTCCCGCGTCCGAAACCGCACCCGAACCGTCCCCCCGGCCGGGCGGGACCCCTAACGGCGACAAGGAGGGCAGGCCGTGACCCAGCAGGTCCGCAAGAAACGGCGCGAGGCCTTTCTGCTCGGCAACGAGGCCGTGGTCGAGGGGGCGCTGGCCGCCGGCTGCACCTTCTACGCCGGCTATCCCATCACCCCGTCCACGGAAATCATGGAAACCATGGCCCGCCGCCTGCCGGCGGTGCCGGATGGCGTCTTTTTGCAGATGGAAGACGAGATCGCCTCCATGGGCGCGGTCATCGGCGGGTCCCTGGCCGGCCGCAAGGCCATGACCGCCACCTCGGGCCCGGGCTTTTCGCTCATGCAGGAGCAGATCGGCTACGCCGCCATGACCGAGACGCCGCTTGTGGTGGTTGACGTCATGCGCGGCGGGGCCAGCACGGGGCTCCCGACCAGCCCCGGCCAGGGCGACGTGCAGCAGGCCCGGTGGGGGGCCCACGGCGACCACCCGATCATCGTCCTGTCGGCCGCCGACGTGCCGGAGTGCCTGGAGATGACGGTGGCGGCCTTCAACTTTGCGGAGAAATACCGCACTCCGGTCATCCTGCTTCTGGACGAGATCACGGCCCACACCCGGGAGAAGATCGAGCTGCCGGAACCGGGCGATTTCGAGATCTTTTCCCGCCTGGTCCCGACCATGCCGCCCGAGTGGTACAAGCCCTACGAGGAGACGCTTCGCGGCGTGCCGCCCATGCCGCCCCTCGGCACGGGCTACCGGTTCCACGTCACGGGCCTGACCCACGATCCCCTCGGGTTTCCGACCGCCCGGCCCGAGGAGGTCCGGGCCCTGGTCGAGCGGCAGTTTCGCAAGATCGACCGGTTTTTCCACGACATCCAGCTCGTGGACGCCGTGGACACCGACGACGCCGAGGTCCTGGTCATCGCCTACGGCTGCGTGGCCCGCTCGGCCCGGCTCGCCGTGAAGCAGGCCCGGGAGGCCGGGGTCCGGGCCGGACTCTTGGTGCTCAAGACCCTCTATCCCTTTCCCCGGACCCACGTGGAAAAGCTCATGCGGACCTGCCGGCTGGTGGTGGTGCCGGAACTGAACGTCGGCCAGATCTCCCGCGAGGTCAAACGGGTCAACGAGGGCCTGACCACCGTGCGCACCATAAACCGCATCGACGGCCAGATCATCACTCCGTCGCAAATTCTCAAGGAGATCGCGTGACATGGCCGAAGTCACCCAGCTCATCCACCAGTACCTGCGCCACAACAAGAAATTCCCCCTGGTCTTCTGCCCGGGCTGCGGCCACGGCATTGTGCTCGGGTCGCTGGTTCGAAGCGTCCACGCCCTGGGGCTTTCCAAGGACGACGTGGTCATTGTGGCCGGCATCGGCTGCTCCGGCCGCATCGCCGCCTACGTGGACTTCAACACCGTCCACGCCACCCACGGCCGGGCACTCACCATCGCCACGGGCATCAAGATGGCAAGCCCCCATCTGACCGTCATCGCGGTCATGGGCGACGGGGACGCCTTTTCCATCGGCGGCAACCATCTGATCCACGCCGCCCGGCGCAACATCGGCGTGACGGCGCTTGTGCTCAACAATTTCATCTACGGCATGACCGGCGGCCAGTGCTCCTCGACCACGCCCGAGGGGGCCTGGTCCCACACCAGTCCGCAAGGCCAGCTGGAGAGCGCCTTTGACATCGTGGAACTGACCAAAGCGGCCGGGGCCAGTGGCGTGGCCAGGGGTACGGTCTACCACGTCAAGGCCCTCGATGCGCTCATCGCCGCGGCCATAAGCCAGCCGGGCTTCAATCTGGTCGAGGCCCTTTCCCCGTGCTTCACCCAGTACGGCCGGGGCAACGGGTTCAAAAGCCCGGTGGAGATGTTCAAGTGGCTCAAAGACCGGGCCGTGCCGCGCGAAGCCTACGAGAAGCTCGAAAACAAGGACGGCAGGATTCCCCTTGGCGTGTTCGTCAAACGCGACGCCCCCGGCCTTGAGACCCGCTACGCCGCCATGTGCGGCCGGCTGCGGGAGAAAAAGGGAGGTGCCGCGTGAACGGCGAGGATCTGACGCTTTCCCGCTACGAGATCCGGCTCTCGGGCCTGGGCGGCCAGGGGATCCTGACCATGGGCAAGCTGCTTGGCCAGGCCCTGGCCCTTTACCACGGCTACTACGTCACCCAGACCCAGAGCTACGGTCCCGAAGCCCGGGGCGGGGCCAGCCGGTCGGACCTGGTGGTCAGCTCCGAGCCCATCAGCTACCCCAAGACCGAATACCTGGACCTGCTCGTCGCCCTGTCCCAGGAGGCGGTCGGCATCTACTACCATTACTTGAAACCCCGGGGCACGCTGCTGATCGACACCGGGCTGGTCAAACAGACCCCGTCCAACGTCTTTCTGGGCCTCCCCTTCACGGACCTGGCCCGGGACACGGTGGGCGTGCCCCAGGCCACCAATGTGGTGGCCCTTGGCGCGGTGGCCTATTTGCTCCCGTTTGCCCGGCCCGACGCCATGCGCAAAAGCCTCAAGGCGACGCTGCCGGAAAAGATCCGGGCCGCCAATTTGCGAGCCTTCAACCTCGGCTACCAGGAGGCGCGCAAAAAGCTCGGCCAGCCCATCGCCGTGCCCGGAACGGGCGGCGAAAACGGCCAGGACGAGGAGCGCATGGACCTGACCGACATCATGGCCGAAGACTGAAGCCGCCTGGCAACCCCTGGATTTTTCCCACGGAAACAGGATAGGAAGGCCGGGAGAAGCCGGGGCGGCGGCCGGGGCGAACCGGCCGGCCGCCCAATTCCAAGGAGTGACCGGCCATGCTCTTGACAGAACACGCCGGCAAGGCCCTTTTCGCCGAGGCCGGCATCGAGACGCCCCCGGGACTGGCCCTCGGTCCGGGCGAGGCGGCCGGGTTCGTGCCGCCCTTTGCCGCGCCCTGGTACTTGAAGGCCCAGACCCTTTCCGGCGGCCGGGGCAAGGCCGGCGGGGTGGTCCGGCTGGACGATCCGGCCGGGCTCGAAGCCGCGGCCGAAGGGTTGTTCGGCCTCTCGCTTGGCGGCCAGACGCCGCCTTTTTTGCGCCTGGAGCCGGTGGTGCCCTTTGACCGGGCCGTCTACCTGTCCCTGGGCGTCTCCCGGGAGCGCAAGGCCCTGTGCCTGACCGTGGCCCGGCAGGGCGGGGTGGACGTGGAAGGGCTGGCCGGCTCCGAGGAGCTGCTCGTCCTCGACGTGCCGCCGCCCTTTGCCCTGACCCCGAGGCTCGGCCGGGCCGCCTTTTTCCACCTGGGCCTGGAGCCGGAGCGGTTCGAGGCCTTTTTTACCCTGCTCTCCCGGCTTTTCGCGGCCGTCGACGCCTACGGTCTGCTCCTGGCCGAGATCAACCCCCTGGCCGTGACTCCGGACGGCCGGTTCGTGGCCCTGGACGCCAAGGTGGTGGTCGACGACCACGCCGTCTGCGTCACCCCGGCCCTGGCCCGGTTCGGGGACGACCGCTTCGCCACCCCGTCGGAGCGGCGGGCCGTGGCCCACAAGCTGTCTTTCGTGAGCCTGGCCGGCCGGGTGGGGCTGGTGGCCAACGGCGCCGGCCTGGCCATGGCCACCATGGACGCCCTGGACACGGCCGGGCTTTCGGCCGCCAATTTCCTGGATTTCGGCGGCGCGGCCGACGCCCCGCGCCTCACGGCCGCCTTTGACCTGATCTTTGCCGACCCGAACGTCACGGCCTGCTGCGTCAATATGTACGGCGGCATCCTGTCGTGTCTCGACGTGGCCGAGGCCCTGGCCGTGACCCTGGCCGACGCGCCGCCGCCACGGCCGGTGGTGGTGCGCTTTGCCGGCAACGGGGCGACTGCCGGGGCGGCCCGCCTGCGCCGGCTCGGGCTGCCGTCGTTGCTGGTCGCCGGGGACATGGACGAGGCCATGGCCCTGCTCTCGGAAATCGTTCCGGTCGGCCCCAGGCGGCCGCTTTCCATCCCCCTGGCCGAGGCCTGCCGGGACCGGCCGGCCGTTGCGCCGACAGACGCGGGGATGGCCCGCCGGACCACGCCTTCCCTGCCTTCGCTTCTCGACCTCGACCAAACGTCCGGCGTGCTGGTCCAGGGCCTGACCGGCCGGGCCGGCCGGCTCCACGCCCGGCGGATGGTGGCCGGGGGCACCAACGTGGCCTGCGGGGTGACGCCGTTTCGGGGCGGTACGGCCGTGGACGGGATTCCGGTCTACGGCACCGTGGCCCAGGCGGTTCGCCACCACGACATCGCCCTGTCCGTCCTCTTCGTGCCCGCGCCCGGGGCGGCCGACGCCGTCCTGGAGGCGGCCGAGGCCGGCATCCGGCGGATCGTGTGCATCACCGACGGCGTGCCCCAGAAGGACATGCTGGCCGTGCGCACGGCCCTGGCCGGCCAGGGCACGCTGCTCCTTGGCCCCAACACGCCGGGCCTTTGCCTGCCGGGCCGGATGCAGGCCGGCATCATGCCCGGGGAGCCGTTTTCGCCCGGCCCGGTGGCGGTCTTTTCCCGCAGCGGCACCCTGGCCTACGAGGTCTGCTCACGGCTTACCGCCGCCGGCATCGGCCAGGCCGTGGTGGCCGGCATCGGCGGCGATCCGTTCGGCGGGGCGGGATTCGTGGAACTGTGCGAAATGGTGCGCCATGACGAGCGGGTGCGGGCCGTCATGGTCGTCGGCGAGGTCGGCGGCTACGCCGAGGAGGATTTGGCCGCCCACGTGGCCGCGACCGGCTATCCCAAGCCGGTGGCCGCCTTCGTGGCCGGGCTGACGGCCCCGCCGGGGCGCACCCTCGGCCATGCCGGGGCCCTTCTCGACCGGCCGGGCGGCATCACGGAAAAGCTGGCCTGCCTGGCCCGGGCCGGCATTGCCGTGTGTCCGGAACTCGGCGACGTGGCCGGCGTCATGGCCGGGGCGCTCTGCGGCGCGTAGGGGAACTTTGGACTCGGCGGCATCGTCTGGCGGGCCGGCCGGCTTTCCTGGCCGGCCCGGTGGGGGAACGTCGGAAAGGGGAAGCGGGGCTGGCTAGTTTCCCGGGGCCGGAGCCTGCCCGGTCTTGGCGTCCTTTTTCTCCCGCTGGGGCTTGACGTAACCCTTGTACTTGTCCTCGATCTTGGACTTGTCCTTGGCGAACTCGGTCGCGTCCTTGGCGTGCTCCCGGTCCACCCAGGCCCGGTAGCGGGCTTCGGCCGCATCGGTCTTGACGGTGGAGGGCCGGGCCTTGGCCGGGGCGGGGGCGGCTTCGGGAGCGCCATCCCCGGCGGCTGCCGGCTGGGGGGCCGGTCCGGCCGCCGTGGCCGCCAGCGGGGAAGCGAGCAGAAGCGCCGCAACCACGATCGAAAGCAGGACCTTTTCCATGAGGACTCCCTGGCGGCCGGACGGGCCGCGAAAACGTCGGGCTGGAACTAACCATATTTTGCCTGCCCCGGCAATGGCGGGCACCCCCCGATTCCTTCCTGTGCGGTCCCTGTGGCCGGGAGCATGGGAGCGACCCCCTGGTCAAAAAGCCGGCGCTGCCGTATGCCGGGCCTATGACGGACACGCCACCCCTCTGGGACGACCCGGCTTTTGCCGGGGCCATGATGGACGCTTCCCCGGACCTTTTTTTCTTCAAGGACGCCTCCGGCGTCTACCGGTACGCCAACACGGCCTTTTGCCGCCTGTTCGGGCTCTCCCGGGAAGCCGTTGTCGGCCACACCGACGCGGACCTCTTTCCCCCCGAAAACGCCGAACGCCATACCCGGGCCGACCGGTCGGTGCTGGCCGGCGGCCGGTCCGACTCCTTTGAATACGAGGTGGCCCGAAACGGCCGGACGGTCTGGCTGCAGGTGCTCAAAACCCCGGTTGCGGATGCGTCCGGGCAGGCGGCCGGCCTTTTTTGCACCGCCCGCAACATCACCGGGCACAAGCAGCGGGAAGCCCAGGCCCGGCTCACCCGCAACGAACTGGAAAAGGACGTCAGCGAACAGGCCGAGGACCTGCGCCAGGCCAACCAGGAGTTGCGCCGCCAGATCGAGGAGCGGCACAAGGCCGAACAGGCCCTGGAACAATCCCTGCGGACCGTCAACCTGATTCTGGAAAACAGCCCCATCGGCATCGCCTTCGTTTCCGAACGCGTGGTGCAACGGGCCAACCCCCGTTTCCACGAGCTGTTCGCCCGGCCCGGCGGCTCCATCCTCGGCCTTTCCACCGCGGCCTTCTATCCCGACCGGGAGGCCTTCGAGGCGTTCGGCCGGGAGTTCTATCCGATTCTCGGCCGGGGCGAGCGGGTGGACACGGTGCGGGTCATGCGCCGGGCCGACGGCACGGATTTCTGGTGCCGCATCATCGGCCAGGTCCTTTTTCCGGACCGGCCCCAGGCCGGCTCCATCTGGCTCATGGAGGACGTGACCGACAGGCGGCTGGCCGAGGAGGCGACGCTGGCCGCCGAACGCCTCAAGCGCGAGTTCATGGACAACATGTCCCACGAGATCCGCACGCCCCTAAACGGCATCCTCGGCATGGCCGAACTGCTCCAGGCCGCCGCCCTGCCTCCCGAGCAGCGCGGGCAGGTGGAAACCTTGCAGGAGGCCGCCCACATCCTGATGGACCTCCTTGAGAGCATCCTCGATTTCTCGCGCCTGGATTCCGGCGACACGGAGACCCGGCGCACGCCGTTCAGTCTCAACAACATCATCCAGGGGGCCGTCAATTCCTTCGGCTCCGCGGCCCTCAAAAAGGGCCTGTCCCTGCGCTGGCAGATCAGCCCGCAGGCCCCGGACACGGTGGTCGGGGACGGCGGCGGCCTGCGCCAGGTGCTGGCCGCGCTTATAAGCAACGCCATCAAGTTCACGAACGAGGGAATGGTGGAAGTGGTGGTGGGCCTTGGCCCGTTGGGCGAGGTGTCCGCCGGCCGGACCGGGGAGGGGGATTCGCCGGTGCTGCTGACGGTTGCCGTGGGGGACACGGGCATCGGCCTGGCCCCGGACCAGCTCGAAACCATTTTCGAGCCGTTTCGGCAGGCCGACGGCAGCATGACCCGCCGTTTCGGCGGCGCGGGCCTGGGGCTCGCCATCGCCCGCAAGCTGGCCGCCGCCATGGGCGGCACCCTCGAGGTCCGCAGCGAACCGGGCAAGGGGAGCGTGTTTTGCTTCACCGCCCCCTTCGACCTCCTGCCCGCCACGGCCTGAGCAGGGGGAAGCGTCCGGGACGGCCGGCGGATCAGGCCGGCAAGCTTTGGCCGTCGGCCGCAACCGCCTCCACCGCCTGCTCGGTCAGGGCTTCCATGACCGGGCCGTGGTCGAGGCCGGCCAGGTGCAAAAATCCGTGGGCCAGGAGCCGGGCCAGATGGGTGGCCGGCTCCTGGCCGTAGAGAAAGGCCTCCCGGGCCACCGTGTCGAGACTGACGGCCATTTCCCCGAGATACTCCGGCCGGCCCGGATCGTCGGCCGGAAAGCTCAGGACGTTGGTCGGGCCGACAAGGCCGAGATAGTCCCGGTTGAGCGCCGCCATCTCCCCATCCCCGACCAGCCGCAGGTCGTACTCCCGGCCGTCAAGGTCGAGGGCACGCAGCACCCGGCCGCAAAGCGCCCCGATCTCGAAGCGCGTCCCCGGAAGGCCGGGCGCGAAAAGCCCGCGCGCCACCCCGATCATGCGGCGTGTTCCGCGGTCTTGGGATCCACGGCGCAGACCGGCTCCTCGCGGGGCTTGCCGTTTTTGGCCTCCACGGCCTTGGCGCTCGGGTATTCGATCCGCTGGTGGAAGATGCCGGTCAGGATGCGGTGGAAGGTGTCGGTCAAAAGCGTCAGGTCCTTGAGCGTCAACTGGGATTCGTCGAGTTCGCCCTCGGTGTAGATCTTGCGCACGATGTTCTGGATGTGTCCCTTGATGCGGCTCGGCGTCGGATCGACCAGGGTCCGGCTCGAGGCCTCGATGGCGTCGGCCAGGAGAATGAGGCCCGCTTCCTTGCTCTGGGGCTTGGGGCCGGGATAACGGTAGTCCTCTTCGCGCACCGGGTCGTCGCCCTTGGATTCGGCCAGTTCCTTGGCCTTGTGGTGGAAGTAGGCGATGAGCGTGGTGCCGTGGTGCTGGCCGATCAGATCCGTGATCTGCTGGCCGAGCCGGTGCTCCCGGGCCAGCTCCACGCCCTTTTTGACGTGGGCGATCAAAATGAGCGCGCTCATGGACGGGGCGAGCTTGTTGTGGCGGTTCTCCTTGCAGGAGATGTTTTCGATGAAATAATGGGGATTTTTGAGCTTGCCGATGTCGTGGTACAGGGCCGCCACCTTGCCGAGGAGCGGATTGGCCCCGATGGCCCTTGCCCCGGCCTCGACCATGTTGGAGACGATGAGCGCATGGTGGTAGGTGCCGGGCGCCTTGACCATCAGCTCCTGGAGCAGGGGTTGCTCCAGGTTCAGGAGTTCCATCAGGCGAAACCGCGAGGTGTAGCCGAAGATGAGTTCCATGATCGGGGCGATGCCGACCACGGCCAAAAGCGACAGGAACGAGGACAGGGCCACGAAGACCAGGCCCGTGCCGGCCATGGCCGGGTCGCCCAGCTCCATGAGGTTGACCGACAGCCAGATGGCGCACAGCGAGGCCAGGAGCGGCAGCACGCTTTTAAGGACCTGGGACCGGGTTTCGGAACGCTTCATGAGGTAGATGTAGATCATGGAGCCGACGAAATAATAACAGAAGATGCCGATGCCGCCGTAGACCATGTTGGCGGCCAGAAACGACAGGATGAGGCTGACCAGGATGCATAGCCGCTTGGAGAAAAAAAGGGCCAGGATGCCGGCCGCGCCGGCCATGGGCAGGCTGAAGGCGAAGTAGATCGAGCGCGTGGCCTCGGGCAGCCCCCCTCCGCCCGGCAGGGTGACCACGTCGGCCACCTTGGCCAGCATGCCGAAAATGAGCAGGATGACGCCGAGAAAGACCCAGTCCGTGCTGCGGATGCGCTTTATGCCCGAGCGTTCAAGCGAGATGTAGAGCACGGCCAGGAACATGAGGCACATGCCGAACACGCCGAACGCGCGCAGCAGGTTGTAGGGCCCTTTGCGGTGCGAATAGAGGGCCTGGAGCTTTAACTGCTGGATCGGCCCCACGCGCTCGCCCTGGCGTACGATGACCTCGCCTTTCTTGATGATGTAGTAGAGCGGTTCCACGGCCCGGGTGATCTCGCGCTTCCTGGCCTGGGTGATGTCCTGGTTGAAGGTCATGTTCGGCGCGAGCAGGGGATAGATGAGGGTATAGACCGCCTTTCGCAGGCGAAAGGGCTTGTTCATGGACACCTTGAGCTTGTGCTCCAGGTCGTCTTTTATCTGCTTCAAGTCCCTGACGTCGCGCGTGTCCACGCGCAGCGTCTCCATCATGGAGGGCAGATCGCGCATGAGCACGCCGTTTTTAAACGGCGCGAAAAGCGCGGTCGAGGCCACGACCCCGGGCTCGTAGTTCTGCTTGAGCCAGGGCAGGACCTCCCCCTGGAGCAGGGCCTTGAAGTCGTCCTGCCGCCAGACCTCGATGATGTCACTGCCGATTTCGGTGTTGAGGTTCTCCGCGATCTGCCACCGCAGCTTTTCCAGGTCCTCGCCGCCGGCGGCGCGGACCGAGGCCAGGATGTCCTCGGCGCTTTTGGCCAGGGCCTCGTAGGGCAGGGGGCTGACGTCGAAGACCGGGGGCTGGGAATCGGCCACCTGGTCGCGCTTGCGGCTGGTGGCTTCCACATCCTCGATCTGGAGGCTCTGGTCCGCGGCCACGTCCTGGGTCGCGATCTCGCCGGCCGTAAACAGCCGGACCGAATTGTCGAGCCCGAGCCGGGCCACGAAACTCAAGGTGAAAACGGCGGCCAGGAAAAAAACGAATCCCGGCAACCCATGGGGCGCCGGACAGCAACGGCTCCCCTGGGAGGCCTGGGACGGCTGCTGGCCCTTAATTTTCCGTTTTACCTTGTCTACTATCTCGCTCATAGGCCTGTACGATCCTTCCCACGAGGGGATGGCGGATGACGTCCGCGTCGGTAAAAGAGACGAAATCAATGCCGTGCACCCCGTCCAGCACCCGTTTGGCCTCAACCAGGCCGGATACCGAGCGGGGGGGCAGGTCGATCTGGGTCACGTCGCCCGTGACCACGGCCTTGGACGCGAGCCCAAGCCGGGTCAGGAACATCTTCATCTGTTCGGGCGTGGTGTTCTGGGCCTCGTCCAGGATGATGAGCGCGTCGTTTAAGGTCCGGCCGCGCATGAAGGCCAGGGGGGCCACCTCGATGACCCCGGTGTCGAGCATCTCCCGGACTTTCCGGAAGTCGAGCATGTCGTTTAAGGCGTCGTAGAGCGGACGCAGGTACGGATTGACCTTTTCCACCATGTCGCCGGGCAGGAAGCCGAGCTTCTCGCCCGCTTCCACCGCCGGCCGGGTGAGGATCAGCCGCTTGACCCGGCGCTCCAGCAGGAACCCGACGCCCATGGCCACGGCCAGGTAGGTCTTGCCCGTGCCGGCCGGCCCGATGCCGAAGACCAGGTCGTGCTTGCGGATCGAGGCCAGGTACTGCCGCTGGGTGGCGGTCTTGGGGGTGACGGTCTTTTTCGGGGAAACGGCCAGGCTTTCCTCGCGGTAGACCCGCTGCAGGCTGGCCTCGGGCTCCCGGGCCAGGACGCTGAGCGCCTGTTCCACGTCGGCCGGATAGACGGGCTTGCCCTGGCGCAAAAGGCCGTAGAGCTGCACCAGCACATTGGCCACATGGGAAAGCGTCTCCTCGGACTCGGCGCGCACAATCACCGCGCTGCCCCTGGTGTCGAGACGCGCCCCGGATTTGTCGGCAATCAGGGCGATATTTTCGTTGTGGGGACCAAACAGGTCCCTGGCCAGCTCGGAGTCGTCGAATTCGAGCCGCCGTTCGTGGCCAAGCGTTTCGATCATAATTTCATGACGCTATCCCGGTACGAATGCCGTGAGCATGGTCCGGTTACGCAATTAATACAACCCCGCGCCAACTACAAGCGAATCAGCGGATTCACGCGGGTTCCCGCAACCCTTCGAGCCGCGGGTCCGGGGCCACCCGCAGCGTCTCGAGGACCGTGGCCACCGACACCTGGCCGGCGGCCGCGCCCTTCACGCGCCGCACGTCGGCCACCCGGGCCATCATGACGTCCGCGGCCCCGGACGCGGCCGCGAAGCTCGACAGGGCGGCCAGTCCGGCCGCCTCCAGGAGGCTTTGCCGGGGGACCTCCCGGCCGGGATGGTCCCGGCGCAGGATCACGTGGGCCCCGGGCCCGCCTGCGGCGTGAAACCAGAAATCAAAAGGGCTGGCCAGGCGCAGGAGCTGGTCGTTGGCCCGGGCGTTTTTGCCCCGAAGGACCAGAAAGCCGTCGGAAGTGCGGTAGACGTGGGCCGCCACCCCGGCAAGGGGCGCGGGCGGGGTCCGGGAGGGCGCAGAGGTGCCGGCGGTTTGTTCCCGACCTTGTAAGTATTTTTTCCCATCTTGCAAGTCCCCCCGACGCTTGGCGATGGCGCGAAGGCCCCGTTCCCCTTTGGCCGCCAAATGATAAAGCTTTTGCATGTTCCGGACCACGGAGAGGGCCGGGTCGAGGCGCAGCTCCAGGTTGCCGCCATCCTCGGCCGGCAGGGAAAGTGCAGTCATCTTGGCGTCTTTGTCCAGGCGGTGGAGGTTGGCGGCCAGGGCGTCGGCCTCGGCCCGGCGGGCAATAAATGCCAGCATCCGCTCCTCGTCCGCGGCAAGTTTGGCCAGGGCCCGGGCCAGCCGTCGCTGGCCCGCCGCCTGGGCCGCCCGCCGGGGCGCGGCCTCCCGGCCGGACACCTCTCCAAAGGCCAGCGGTTCGCCAAAGGCGGCCGCGGCCTCAAGGGCCGTGGCAAAGGCCCGGGCGCGGACTCCCGGCCGCTCCCCGCCCGTTGTTCCGGGCCAGGCCAGGGGCCAGACCGCGTCCGGTTCGCCCTGCCGGTAGTGCACGAAAAATTCCCGGGCCTCCCCGTTTTGGAGGGCCGCATAGGCGGCCTCGGCCGCGGGCCGGGGCAGGGCGGCCAGCCGGCGGCGCAGGGCCGGCGACAGGTGGGGATGGGCCTGCCAGATGTCCGGGTCGCCGAGCACGGCGTCGAGCGGCGGCCAGCCGATGTCGCCCGCCCCCGGCGGCACGGGCGGCGTGGTCGCCAGGGACGGAAAGGCGCGGGGATCAAGGACCAGGGACGGACCCTCGCCGCCAAGGACCAGGGTCAGCCGGCGGCGCGGCCAGTCGGCCAGGACTCCCGCCACCCGGCGGCCGCGCAGGTGCTTGCGCAGGCGCATGGCCGGTTCCGGGGCCCGGTCCGGCTGGATCGTCTTCATGGCCGAAAGAAAGAGGAAAAAGCGGCCCGTGCCGTAGCGGGCGTGGAGGTAGACGGTCCTTTTTCCGGCCAGTCCGGCCGGTTCGCGCCCCGGGGGGACGTACAGGGCCAGGGACAGGACGTTTGGCGCGGGCAGGAAGACCTTCTCCACCCGGCAGCCGGGGAGGACGGCGGCCAGCTCCTCGGCCAGGAAGCGAAAAAAAACGGCCTCCATGCGGGTCGTCGTTCACGAAGCGGTCAGAAACCGGTCCGGCCGGGCCGGCGCAGGGGGGGACGGAAGGGGGGCATGGCGGTGGCGCGGGGACGGCTAGTCCCCGCGAAGGTCCTCGTCGGCTTCCTGGCGGCTTTTGCACTTGATGCAAAGGGTGGTGACGGGCCGGGCCTTCATGCGGGCGACGCTGATGTCCTCGCCGCACTCCACGCATTCGCCGTAGGTGCCCTCGTCGATGCGGTCCAGGGCCTCCTTGATCTTCTTGATCAGCCGGCGCTCCCGGTCGCGCAGGCGCAGGGTGAAGGCGCGGTCGGACTCGGCCGTGGCCCGGTCGGCCGGATCGGCGTAGACCTCGACGGTGTCGGTCATGTCCTCGATGGTTTCCTCGCCCTTCTTGAGGATATCGTGGAGCATGCCGTTTAGGAGTTCGCGGAAAAATTCGACATCCTTGGAATCCATGCAGCCCTCCTCTGCCTTGAGCCCTGCCAGCTCCGTCTTGGGAATTGACTCCTCTAATGCAAACTCGCCCCAAGGTAAAGAGGGCGGACTCGCCGCCGGGGCCCGGCCGGGCCGGCGGGATCGGAAGGCCCCGCGAAAAATGGCGGCAACCGCTTGCACGCCAGCCATAACCGGTTATAGTGGGTCAGTTCCGAGAAAGGTTCCAAACGGCCCGTTCCAAAGGACAAGCCCATGGTCGAGACTTCCGAGGATCACGCCTGCGCCCTGCAAAACCTGTGCGGCGATCTCCACAAAATCGGCTGCGGGGAAGACCCGGCCTGGCTCGCGGTCCTGCTCTTCGTCCGCGATCTGGTCCGCCATTTCTCCCTTTTCAGCGACGTCCAGAAAAAGGCGGTGCAGCGGTTCGTCTTTCGCGAACTGGCCCGGCGCGATCCGTCCGAAAGGCAGTTGCGCCGGATCGTCACCGGCCTGGAAGGGTTTCTGGCGGAAAATTCCCGGACCGCGGCCCTCAGGCAGGCGCTTGCGGCCGAGAAGAAGGCCACCCATGCCCTGGCCGAGTCGGTCAGCGCCTTTTTGCGGGAATCCCTGGCCTCGGAGCGGGAGCGGGGGAAGCTTTTGGGCCGCTTCGGCTGCGAGGCCATGGGCACCCTTTCGGGCGAGTCCGAACCGGCCGCCATGGTGGCCCAGTTGCGGGGGCTCGTGACGGACATGCTCACCCACTACCGGGAGGAGGCCCTGGCCTGGGAGCAAAAGGCCAACCAGCTCGAAAAGACCGTGCGGGTGGATCCGCTCCTGGCGCCGCTCCATAACCGCCGGGCCCTGGACAGCCATCTCCGGCAGGCCATCGCCGGGGCCGCGGACGGCCAAAAGCCGCTTTCCGTGCTCATGATCGACGTGGACAATTTCAAGACCAGCATCAATGACGTCCACGGCCACACCGTGGGCGACGACGTCCTGCGCGCCCTGGCCAAGATCATCGACGGCCACGCGGCCAAAAACGGCTGGTTCGCGGCCCGCTACGGCGGCGACGAGCTGGTGCTGGCCTGCGGCCTGGACGGGGAGACGGCCGAATTCCATGCCGACGCCATCCGGCTGGCCGTGCAGCAGTACGAATTCCGCCCACGCGTCGGCGGCACGTTCGCCGGCACGCCCATCCGTTTCACCGTGTCCATCGGCGTCGCCGCCTATGAGTCCGGCATGACGGCCGAGGATCTGGTGGCCGCGGCCGACAGGGCCATGTACCGGGTCAAGGGAACGGGCCGCAACAATGTGGCCCGCTTCGCCGCAGCCGCCCCGGCCTGAGCCACGGACACGCTTTTTCCGGTTTCCGGACGCCTCCTTTTTCGGAAAAAGGGCCGGTTGCCATGTATTTGCCATAAAGTGTACGCAATGGACCGACACCATCGCCTTTCCCGGTCAGGGTCCGCTGGAGGGCCGGGAACCGTAACCACCCCCGTAAGGAGGGAACCATGAGCGAAAAGGAATGCGCGTATTACCGCACCTTGTATGAAGTGGCCAAAGGCATCAATTCCAGCCTCGAACCCGTCACCGTGCTCCGGGCCATCGTGGAGCAGGTGGCCAGGGCCCTTGGCGCCAAGGCCTGCTCCATCCGCCTGCTCGACCGCCAGGGCAAGACGCTGCTCGCCAGCACATCCTATGGCCTGAGCCGTGGCTACCTGCGAAAGGGGCCCGTCGAGGTGGCCAAGAGCCGCCTCGACCAGGAAACGCTGGCCGGCGACATCGTGCAGATCAAGGACGCGGGCAACGATCCCCGGTTCCAATACCCCGACGCCGCCAAGGAAGAGGGCATCGCCTCGGTCATGGCCCTGCCGCTGACCGTCGAGGGCCGGGCCATCGGCGTCCTTCGCCTCTATAGCGACAGCTTCCGGGAGTTCGACCAGTCGGAAAAGGACTTTGCCACGGCCATCGCCAACTTAAGCGCCATTGCCATCGAAAACGCCCGCCTGCACCAGGCGCTCAAGACCGACTACGAACTTCTGACCGCCTACGACTACACCTTCCACGAATAGCGGGAGCACACCGATATGGATAAACTTCGCATAGCCATCAACGGGTTCGGCCGCATCGGCCGCCAGGTTCTCAAGGCCATGATCGAACGCCACGGCGACGCCATGGAAGTCGTGGCCATAAACGACCTCTTCGACGTGGCCACCAACCTCCACCTGCTCCAGTACGACACCAACTACGGCCAGCTCTCCGTGCCCTCCCACGCCGAAGGCGACATCATGGTGGTCGGCGACTGGCGGATCAAAAACTTTGCCGAGCGCGACCCCCGGGGACTGCCCTGGGACGACCTCGGCGTCGACGTGGTGGTCGAGTCCACGGGCATCTTCCGCACCGGCCCCAAATGCCAGGCCCACATCGAGGCCGGGGCCAAAAAGGTCATCATCACCTCGCCGGCCAAGGAAGAGGACCTGACCATCGTCCTTGGCGTCAACCAGGACGCCTACGATCCGGAAAAGCACCACATCCTGTCCAACGCCTCCTGCACCACCAACTGCCTGGCTCCGGTGGCCAAGGTCATCCACGACCGGTTCGGCATCGTCAAAGGGATGATGACCACCATCCACTCCTACACCAACGACCAGCGCATTCTCGACCTGCCCCACAAGGACCTGCGCCGGGCCCGGGCCGCGGCCTGCAACATGATCCCGACCTCCACCGGCGCGGCCCAGGCCGTGTCCCTGGTCATTCCGGACCTCAAGGGCAAGTTCTCGGGCCTGTCCGTGCGCGTGCCGACCCCGACCGTGTCCCTGGTCGATTTCGTGGTCCAGCTCCAAAAGCCGACCACCACCGACGAGCTGCGGGCCACGCTCAAAAGCGCCGCCGAAGGGCCGCTCGAAGGCATCCTGGCCTTTAGCGAAAAGCCACTCGTGTCCATGGACTTCAAGGCCGATGCCCATTCGAGCATCGTGGACGCGGAATACACCACCGTTCAGGACGGCGACATGGCCAAGGTCCTGGCCTGGTACGACAACGAATGGGGCTATTCGTGCCGGGTGGCCGATCTGGCCGCCTTCATGGCCGAAAAGGGCCTCTAGCCTCGAATCTGTTCCCGCGCGGGAGGGTCGATCGACCCTCCCGCGCTCATTGCCACCGCGATTCCCCCTTTTCCCACTACCTCTTTGCCGCCTTGCCGCGACGGATCCCGGTCGATTGCGCCGGGCCTGCCTCGTCTTCCTGGTCCGTTCGATCGGCCGGGCTTGTTCCTCCCCTCGTCTCTCGTCCTTCGGCCGCGTCGCCGGTTGCGCCCGGGAAGCATTTTGTTGATCAAGATGTTTGACATTCAAAATATCATGCACTAGAGCATCTTCGACATCAAACTGTGAGACGAGGTGTGTCCATGATCGGTCGTTTTTCGAGCCTTGGCGCCTACCGGGGGCTGTTTGCGTTGCGGGAGTTTTACCTGTGTCTGGCCGGCGGGGGGCTGGCCCTGGCCGCCTTCCTGGTCGACCGGCCCGGGGCCGCCCACTGGCTGGCCCTGGCCCTGGGGCTCGGGTCCGTGGCCATAAACGGCCTGCCCATCGTCATCGAGGCGGGCAAGGGGCTCCTCGAGCGCCGGGTGAACGTGGACGAGCTGGTGAGCCTGGCCATCGTGGCGTCGCTTTTTCAGGGCGAGGTCCTGACGGCGGCCACGGTCAGCTTTATCATGACGCTCGGGGCCCTGGTCGAGGAGGCGGTCAGCGACGGGGCCAGACGGTCCATCGCGGCGCTGGCCGGCCTGGCTCCCCAGGAGGCGGTGGTCCTTGGCGAGGACGGGACCGAGCGGACCGTGCCCGTGGCCGGGGTCCGGGTCGGGGACCGGGTGCTGGTGCGGCCGGGCGAGCGGATCGCCGTGGACGCGGTCATCCTTTCCGGGGTCACGGCCGTGGACGAGTCGGCCATCACCGGCGAGTCGCTCCCCCGGGAGCGCCGGCCCGGGGACACGATCCTGGCCGGCACGCTCAATTTCGACGGCCGGGTCGAGGCCCGGGCCGTCAAGGTTGGGGAGGACTCCACCTTCGGCAAAGTGGTCAGCCTCGTGGTCGCGGCCGAGGCCGGCAAGCCCCGGGCGGCCCGGATCGTCGACCGCTACGCCGCCTGGTTCACGCCGACGGTCCTGTCCCTGGCCGGCCTGACCTGGCTTTTTTCCGGCGACCTGGACCGGGCCGTGGCCGTGCTCGTGGCCGGCTGTCCGTGCGCCCTCATCATGGCCGCGCCGACAGCCACCGTGGCGGCCATCGGTCGGGCGGCCCGCCGTGGCATCCTGGTCAAGGGCGGCCAGTTCCTGGAAGAGGCGGCCCGGGCCGACGTGGTCCTTTTCGACAAGACCGGCACCCTGACCCTGGGCCGGCCGTCCGTGACCGGCGTCACCGTGGCGCCCGGGCAGACCGAGGCCGACGTCATCGGCTGCGCCGCCTGCCTGGAAAGGGACTGCTCCCATCCGCTGGCCTCGGCCGTGGTGGCCGCGGCCGAGGCGGCGGGCGTGGCCGTGGCCGCGCCGGACGCCATGGCCACCGTGGTCGGGCTCGGGGTGCGGGGCACCGTGGCCGGCCAGGCGGTGGAAGTCGGCAGCCCGGAGCTCGTGGGCGGCGAGGAGGCCCTGTCGCCGGAACTGCGCCGGTGTCTGGCGGAGATCCGCGAGCGCGGGGCGACCGGGCTGGTCGTGCGCCGGGAAGGGACGGTCATTGGCGTCATCGGCGTCTCGGACACCACCAAGGACACGGCTGCCCGAGCCGTCGCCGCCCTGCGGGAACTCGGCATCGCCACGGTCGGCATCCTGTCCGGAGACCACGAAAAGGCCGTGGCCACCCTGGCCGGCCGGGTCGGCATCACCGAATACTGGTCCGGGCTCAAGCCGCAGGGCAAGCTCGACATCCTGTCCCGGTTCCAGGAGAAGGGCCGGCGGGTCCTTTTCGTCGGCGACGGCGTCAACGACGCCCCGGCGTTGGCCCGGGCCAACGTCGGCGTGGCCATGGGCGCGGCCGGCTCGGACGTGGCCCTGGAAACGGCCGACGTGGCCCTCACCAACGACGATATTGGCCGGTTGCCGTTTCTGGTGTATCTGGGCCGCAGGATGGTGAAAATGATCGGCATAAACATCGGCCTCGGGCTTTTTTTCAACGCCGTGGCCATTTTCGGCGGGGCCTACGGGATTTTGTCCCCCATCGCGGCGGCCGTCTTCCACAACGTCGGCTCCATCGTGGTGGTGCTCTCCTCGGCCAGCCTCGCCTTCACGGCCGAGCCCGCCGCGCCGGCCCGGGCATCCTGAGCCGGCCATGGATACCGAACACCTCACCCGGCTTCTGATCGAGTTCTACGAGAAGTTCTCCTCGTGGGAGCACGGCGTGGTCAAGGAAAGCGGGCTGACCCTGCCCCAGATGCACACGCTCGAGATCCTCGGCACGGCCGGGGATCTCCGCATGACCGAGCTTGCCGCCAAGATGGGCGTCACTACCGGCTCCCTGACCGTGCTGGTCGATCGCCTGGAGCGGGGCGGCTTCGTGTCGCGCCGGCCCCACGAGACCGACCGCCGCTCCATCCGCGTCGGCCTCACTCCCGAGGGCGAGCGCCTGTCCAGGGAGCACCACCAGCTCCACGAGCACCTGACCCAGGAGATCGTCTGCGCGCTGACCCCCGAGGAAGCCGGACAACTCGCAGCCATGCTGGGGAAGATAACGACGTGTTTGTAAACAGGAGGGGAGAAGGCGAAGATGCCTCCGGCGGCCGGGGGGAATGATTCCGGTATGAACCGGGTACATGATTGACAGAACGGACCGGGTACATGGTTGACACTTTTGGGCAGAGGAGGAAGCTCCAATGCCCTGGAAAAAGGTCAATCCGATGGAAGAACGCGCCCGGTTCATTGTGGAGTTGTCGCAGCGACGGGAATCATTTGCAGCCTTGTGCCGCAAGTATGGGATCAGTCGCGAAACGGGTTACAAGTGGCTGCGCCGCTATCAGGCAGGGGAAGGGCTTGGGGAACGAAGCCGCGTTGCCCGGCATTGCCCGCACAAAACACCTGATGCAGTCGTCACGTTATTACTCGCATTGCGACAGGAGAATCCCTACTGGGGTCCCAAAAAGCTCGTCAGGCTTCTGCAAGATGTGCACGGCATAGAGTACCCACCGGCCAAAAGTACAGCCGGCGACATTTTGAAACGGCACGGATTGATCACCGCCACAAAAGCAAAGCGCCGTCAGTCAGGAGGCCGGTTGCGGCGAGAGGATCTCCGGCAGCCCAAACAGGCAAATGATGTTTGGAGTGCGGATTACAAGGGCTGGTTTCGCCTGGAGGACAGGAGCATTTGCCATCCTTTGACAATCAGTGACATCTTTAGCCGCTATGTCTTAGGGTGTTACGTCTTTCCTACGCAGACGCTTGAACGAACAAAAGAGGCGATGCGGCGGGTGTTTATGCGATACGGCCTGCCACGCGCCATCCGCGTGGACAATGGGACTCCGTTTGGTTCGACCGGGATCGCAGGTTTGACCGGCTTAAGCGTCTGGTGGCTCCAGCTGGGTATTGTCGTGGACTTCATCGCGCCTGGAAAGCCCGAGCAAAATGGCTGCCACGAAAGAATGCATCGGACCTTGAAACTGGAAGCCACTATCCCGCCTTCGGCGAATCTGCGGGAGCAACAAGAACGATTGGAGTCCTGGCGGGAGCGATTTAATAGCCATCGTCCCCATGAAGCACTTGATCAGGCCACGCCGGCTTCAATCTACCGGCCTTCGTCCCGGCGGCTGCCTCGAAACGAACCATGCTTTGAGTATCCCTCCTCTTTCGAAAGTCGGACGGTTCGCCGGGATGGGATGTTCAACTGGGAAGGCAGGCAGATTTTTCTCGGCGAGGCATTTGCGAAATGTCGCATCGGCCTGACCAGAAATTATGATGATCGTTGGCTGGTTTATCTTGGAGAGCACCTGCTCGGCGGGTTTTGCCCCAAAGACCCCAAACGGGTGGTTCCGGTTCGATCCCTGATCAGCTAAAAAGTGTCAGGGATGTACCCGGTCCAAACTGTCAACGATGTTCCCGGTTGCACATCCCCCCGGACCCCCTCAAAGGGGGCTCGTCGAGTCGATTCCATAAGGCATGACGCCTAATAAAAAAGCCGGCAGGGTCCGCCCTGCCGGCTTTTGCGTTTCCATTGCCGCGCCGCGTCCGTCTGCCGGCCTGCCCCGTTCGGGTGGGTCCGGGAGGGGGTGACCCCCTCCCGGCCGCCGGAGGCATCCCCCTGCATTATTACCGCATGGCTTCCGGGAAGAGCTTGGCCCCAAGCTCGCGCAGCTTGTACTTCTGGACCTTGCCGCTGGTGGTCAGCGGGAATTCCTTGACGAAGGCGATGTACTTCGGGATCTTGTGCCAGGCGATCTGCCCCCGGCAGTAATCGCGCACCTCCTCGGGAGCCATCTCCACGTCCTTTCTGAGGATGATGAAGGCCCCCACTTCCTCGCCGTACTTGCGGCTCGGCACGCCGGCCACCTGGACGTCGGCGATGCCGGGCATGGTGTAGAGGTACTCCTCGATCTCGCGCGGGTAGATGTTCTCGCCGCCGCGGATGATCATGTCCTTGATGCGGCCGGTGATGGCCACGTAGCCGTACTCGTCCATGACGCCGAGGTCGCCGGAGTGCAGCCAGCCGTCCGCGTCGATGCATTTGGCCGTGGCCTCGGGGTTGTTGTAGTAGCCTTTCATGGAATTGTAGCCCCGGCAGCACAGTTCCCCCTGCTTGCCGCGTTCCACTTCCGCGCCCGTTTCCGGATCGGCCACCTTGACCTCGACGTGGGGGAAGGCCCGGCCCACGCCCTCGACCCGGTAGTGGAAGGGGTCGGTCACGTCGGTCTGGGTCATGCCGGGCGAGCTTTCGGTCAGCCCGTACACGCTCGTGATTTCCTTCATGTACATCTTCTCGGTCACTTGCCGCATGGTCTGGATGGGGCAGACCGCGCCGGCCATGATGCCGGTGCGCAAGGACGAGAAGTCGAACTTCGGGAAGAGCTTGTGTTCCAGCATGGCGATGAACATGGTGGGCACGCCGTAGATGGCCGTGCACTGCTCCTGCTCGATGCTCATCATGGAATGGACCGGGTTGAAGACCTCGGTGAAGACCATGGTGGTGCCGTGGTTGACGCAGGCCATGACCGCGAGCACGCAGCCGAAGCAGTGGAACAACGGCACCTGGATGCACAGCTTGTCCTTTTCCGTGAACCGCTGGCGTTGGCCGATGGAGTAGCCGTTGTTGACGATGTTGTGGTGGCTCAGCATGACGCCCTTGGGAAAGCCGGTGGTTCCCGAGGTGTACTGCATGTTCACCACGTCGTGGCAGGTGAAGGTGGCTTGGCGAGCGCGCAGGTCCTCGTCCGAGACGGTCCGGGCCAGGCCCAGGATCTCGGGGATGGAGTACATGCCCCGGTGTTTTTCCACGCCGAGAAAGCAGACGCGCTTGAGGTGCGGGAAGGTCTCGCTTTTGACGGCCCCGCGCTGCATGGTGCGCAGCTCCGGGGCCAGGTCGTAGAGGATCTCGATGTAGTCCGAGTCGCGGAAGCCGTTTATGATGAAGATGTTTTCCGCGTCGGAATTGGTCATCAGGTATTTGAGCTCGTTGCGCTTGTAGGCGGTGTTGACCGTCAAGAGCCAGGCCCCCATCTTGGCCGTGGCGAACATGAGCGCCACCCAGAAGGGAACGTTGGTGGCCCAGACTGCGACCTTTTCGCCTTTCTGGATGCCAAGGGCCATGAGCCCCTTGGCCAGCTCGTCGGTCAGTTCGTCGAACTGCCGCCAGGTGAGCCGGTAATCCCGGTCCACGTAGACCACGGCGTCCTGGTCCGGAAACCGGGTGGCCGTCTGGTGGAGCAATTCGCCGAGCGTCAGGTCGAACAGCGGGGGCTGGTGCAACGGAGGAGGCACGAAGGTCATGGGCGGCTCCTTGCTTACTGCGGGATGTAGAGCACGGCGTAGATGTCGGCTTTGGGCGCGTTGCCGCAGCCGACGTAGTGGGGCACCACCGAGTTGTAATAGATGGAGTCGCCGGGTCCGAGGATGTGGCGGTCGGACCCGACGATCACTTCGAGCTCGCCGGACATGACCACGATGAACTCCTCGCCCTCGTGGGAGGAGAGGGGCTTCTCGCCGCCGGCCTCCTCGTCGGGGTAGACCTCGATGAAAAAGGGCTCCATGTGCCGGTCGGTCTTGCCCTTGCCGAGCGAATGGTAGCGGAAGGCGGCCCGCTTGCCCCGGGCCTTCCGGAGCACGGTGTCGTCCTCGGTCAGCTCGGCCCGGCAGGTCATGCACAGGTCGCCGCCAATCTGGTCGTCCATGAAGGTGCCGAGGCGCTGGCCAAGGGCCAGGGCGATCTTGAGGAGGGGCCCGAGCGACGGGGTGACGTCCTCCTCTTCCAGGGCAGCCAGGAAGTCCACGGACAGGCCGGTACGGGCGGAGAGTTCCTCGCGGGAAAGTTCCTGGGCTTCCCGGTAAGTGCGAATGCGATCACCAAGCTTTTTGTCGCTCATGGCTACCTCGTTGGGAAAAATATGGTGGGCTGGGGCGGAATGACGGCACGGCCCCGTGAAAGTTTTCCCATATCCCAGGACGCGGTGGAATTCCAGCGTTTTCGTGGCCGTCGGGCCGGCGAAAGAAATTGACAAGCCCGGCTTTCGTGCGAAATGACGGGGAAACGACCTTCCAACCCAAAAACAGAGCAGGGGTTCCCATGAGCAAGGAAATCGGACCGGTGCGGGAAATCGCCATGCGCCTGCGGGGCATCCGCGAGGTGACGGGCTTTTCCGCCGAGGCCCTGGCCGAGGCCACCGGCGTGTCGCCGGCGCAGGTCCTCCAGTACGAGACCGGGGAAACGGAGATTCCGGTCAGCTACCTGTACGAAGTGGCCAAGGCCTGCGGCGTGGACCTGACCGCGCTTCTGACCGGCGACGAGGCCCATCTGCTCGCCTATTCCCTGGTGCCGGCCGGCCAGGGCCTGTCCGTGGACCGGCGCAAGGCCTACAAGTACCAGGCGTTGGCCTATCGTTTCCACAAGCCGTCCATGGAGCCTTTCATCGTCACGGTGCCGGCCAAGCAGGAATCCGAGCTGGAATTCAACCGGCACCTGGGCGAGGAATTCATCTACATGCTGCGCGGCCGCCTGGAAGTGCGCCTGGGCGACGACGTGGTGACGCTAAACCCCCACGACTCCCTCTATTTCTCCTCCCGCACGCCCCACGCCATGCGCGGCCTGGACGGGGAAGAGGCCGAGTTCCTGGACGTGATCATCTAACCCCTTGCAGCCGGAGCCATTCATGCCTGTCGCCAAACTGCGGCCCAAAAGCTATCGTGAAATGCTCGAGACCATCCACGTCTCCGTGCCCGAGAACTACAATTTCGCCTTCGATTTCCTCGACGCCGAGGCCGCCGCGGACCCGACCCGGCCGGCCATGATCCATATCGGCCCGGACGGCACCCGCCGGGACTTCGACCTGGCCTGGTTCAGCCGCGAATCGGCCAGGATGGCCAATGCCTTCCAGGCGGCCGGCCTGGCCAAGGGCGACCGGGTCATGGTCATCCTCTACCGCCGGGTGGAGTGGTGGGTGACCATGCTGGCCCTGCACAAGCTTGGCGCCGTGCCGGTCCCGTCCCCGAACCTGCTCACCCCCCACGACATCGATTTCCGTGTCAACTATGCCGGCATCAAGGCCGTCATCGCCGAGGACTCGGTGGCCGCCCGGGTCGAGGCCGCCCGGCCCACCTGCCCGACGCTCGCCCTGTGCGTCCAGGTCGGGGAGTCCCCCCTGCCGGCCGGCTGGCTCGACTACGAAACCATCCGCGCCGCGGCGTCGGAATCCTTCCCCCGCACCTGCCAGTGCCCGGGCGGCAACGACACCCTGCTCATCTTTTTCTCCTCCGGCACCACCGGCATGCCGAAGATGGTCGAGCACAACCACGGCTACGCCCTGGGCCACCTGGCCACCGGCGTCTACTGGCACAACCTGGAGCCCGGCGACATCCACCTCACCGTGGCCGACACCGGCTGGGGCAAGGCGGTCTGGGGCAAGTTCTACGGCCAGTGGATGGCCGGGGCCACGGTCTTTACCTGGGACTTCCGGGGCAAGTTCGCGCCGGCCGAACTCCTCGACGTCATGTGCGCCCACAAGGTGACCACCTTCTGCGCCCCGCCCACGGTCTACCGTTTCCTGGTGCGCGAGGACCTCAAAAAATACGACCTCTCGGCCCTCAGGTACTGCACCACCGCCGGCGAACTCCTAAACGACGGCGTGTTCCGGGCCTGGAAGGAAATCACGGGCCTTCCCATCTACGAAGGCTACGGCCAGACCGAAACCTGCCTGCAGATCGCCACCTTCCCCTGCATGACGCCCAAGCCCGGCTCCATCGGCCGGCCGACGCCGGGCTGGAACGTGGCCATCCTCGACGAGGAGGGCAAGGTCTGCGCCCCGGGCGTGGAAGGCGAAATCTGCCTCAGGCTCGAGGACGGCAAGAACCTCGGGCTTTTTACCGGCTACCTGCTCGAGCCGGAAAAGACCGCCAGCGTCATGGTGGACGGCTACTACCACACCGGGGACAAGGCCTGGATGGACGAGGACGGCTACTACTGGTTCCTCGGCCGCACCGACGATCTCATCAAGTCGAGCGGCTACCGCATCGGACCCTTTGAAGTGGAAAGCGCGCTCATCACCCACAAGGCCGTGGTCGAGGCGGCCGTGACCGGCGTGCCCGATCCGGTGCGCGGCCAGGCCGTCAAGGCCACGGTCGTCCTGGCCCCGGGCTACGAAGCCTCGGAAGAGCTGGCCAAGGAACTGCAGAACCACGTCAAGAAGGAAACCGCCCCCTACAAGTACCCGCGCATCATCGACTTCGTCCCCGAACTGCCGAAGACCATCAGCGGCAAGATCAAACGCGCCGAGATCCGCGCCAAGGATGCGAACAGGGAGATATAAGAGGGGGATGCCTCCGGCGGCCGGGGGGGATCATCCCCCCCGGACCCCCTGGACGGGGGAGCGGGGGAAGCGGGCGCGGCTGTCGTATCCCCTTGTTCGGGTGCTCGTCCGGTCGGGCCGGCTTTGCGGCCCGACCGGACGAGCACCCGGACAGGGAGGGTCCGGGAGGGGGTTACCCCCTCCCGGCCGCCGGAGGCATCTTAGAAAAAAGAATGGAACGCACCCGCCTCTACATCTTTGCCGCCGTCTTTTTCGGCGTGGCCCTGGCCGGCACCCTGGGCTTCATGCACGTGGAGGGGCTCGGGGCCCTGGACGCCCTGTACTTTTCCGTCGTCACCATCACCACCGTCGGCTACGGCGACATCCATCCGGTCACGGCCACGGGAAAGCTTTTGGCCATGGCCCTTATTTTGTCCGGCGGCGGCACGTTTTTCGGCATCCTGGCCGCGGCCGTGGAGATGTTTCTCGGCCGCCGGGAGAAGCGGGTGCGCGGGCAAAAGCTCGACATGATCATCGGGCTTTTTTTCAGCCAGGTCGGCTCGACCCTTGTGCGCCGGCTGATCCGGGCCGACGCCGGGGTGGCGTTTTTAAAGGAGAACCTCGACGTCTCGCTGCGCTGGGACAAGGAAAATTTCCGCAAGGCCCAGGCTATCCTGCGCGACTACGCCTATGACGTGGACATGGCCGCCCTGGACCTGCCGGCCCTGGGCAAGCTCCTGTCCGACAACTCGGAATTTCTGGTCCGGCTCCTGGAAAACCCCAACATCCTGGAGCACGAGGCCTTCACGTCGCTTTTGCAGGCGGTCTTTCACCTGAAAGAGGAGCTGGCCCACCGGCGCGACCTGGAACACCTGCCCCGGGCCGACCTCGAACACCTGCGCGTGGACGTGCGGCGCATCTATTCCCAGATCCTCATCCAGTGGCTCCATTACCTGGACCACATCAAGGAAAACTTTCCCTACTTTTTTTCCTTCCAGTGCCGGGTGACGCCGTTTCTGGCCGGGGAGGACGCCACCGTGCGGGAGTAGGGGGGCCTTGCCCCAAAGGGGACGGCGGGCGAAAGGCCGGCCGACCGCGCTGCCGGCGGGAAATTTCCCGGAAAAAACGCTGTCCCGGGCGGTTGCCACCGGCCCCGGCCCGGTCTATGAAAAGCCCGACCGGCGCGGGGGAGTCCCCGCCGCCTGTTCCCGCGAGGTTCCATGCGCCAGGCCGAATCCCCCAAACTTTTCCCCCCCCTGGAAGCCGTGCGCCGCTATTGCCTGTTCGCCTGCATGGGCGGCCAGCGGAGCCTGGTCGCCGGTTGTGTCGATGGCGACTGCCCGTTTCATCCCCTGCGCATGAAGGAGATCCCCGAAGGCTTCGGCCTGCGGGTGGTGCGGGTGGTCCGACGGTTTTGCCTGCGCTGCACCGTGGGCGACCGGATCGCCATCCGCCTGTGCACGGAAAACGAGACCTGCCCGGTCTGGGCCTACCGTGTGGGCGTCTCCCCCAAAAAGCTCAAACGGCTCATCGCGGAAAAGCGCCGCCCCAAACAGCTCGGCCTGCCCCTCTAGCCGGCGGGCCGCTTCCATCCGTCCTTGCAATGCCGCTCCTCTGTCGCCGAGACAGAGGCCTTTTGGGGCATCGTTCCTGACGCTTCGAAGGCCGTTTCCCGGCCGCTTGTCCCGGTAAACGGTCAAAGGCCGCCGGCAAACGGCGGCATCTCCTTTTCTCATCCCTTCCGCCCTCCATGGGACCGTTTCCGCCGTCCGCCGAAATCCGCGGGCGTTTTCCGTCGCGGGCCGCCAGAAAAGGCCCATCCCGGGCCGGAGCGTTCCTCCGCCGGGACGGGCGGCCACCGGCCGCCCCGGAAAAACCCCGGCTGCCCGCCGGCAACAAGGAGTGTCCCATGGAAACCCAAGCGGCCGCCGATTTACAGGCCAGGCAGTTTTCGGCCCTGGTGCGCAAGCGTTGGACCGTCTCCCTGACGCTCACCGCGCTCATGCTCACCATCTACTACGGTTTTATCAGTATCCTGGCCTTCCGGGCCGACCTCTTCGCCACCCGCGTCGGCGAGCACATGACGCTCGGCATTCCGGTCGGCCTGGGCGTCATCCTCGTGTCCTGGCTCCTGACCGGCATCTATGTCCGCTGGGCCAACGCCGGCTACGACACGGCCGTCACCAACCTCAAACACGCCATGCGGGAGGGGCAGGCATGAACACGTTCACCACCACCATCGGCCAGCCAAACGCCACCTCCATCCTCTTTTTCTTCTTTTTCATCCTCGGCACCCTGGCCATCACCTGGTTCGCGGCCAAAAAAAGCCGCAGCGCCTCCCAGTTCTACGCCGCCGGCCGTTCGGTCACGGGCTGGCAAAACGGCCTGGCCCTGGCCGGGGACTACATGTCCGCCGCCTCGTTTCTCGGCATCGCCGGCCTGGTCTCGCTCAAGGGCTACGACGGCCTCATCTATTCCATCGGCTTTCTGGTCGGCTGGCCCATCATCATGTTCCTGATCGCCGAGCCGCTGCGAAACCTCGGCAAGTACACCTTCGCCGACGTGGTGGCCTACCGCCTGTCGCAAAAGCCCATCCGCATCGCCGCGTCCATCGGCTCGCTTCTGACCGTCTGCTTCTACCTCATCGCCCAGATGGTCGGCTCAGGGGCACTCATCAAGATGATGTTCGGCCTGCCTTACGAGACGGCCATCATTGCCGTCGGCGCGGTCATGATCGCCTACGTGCTTTTCGGCGGCATGCTGGCCACCACCTGGGTGCAGATCATAAAAGCCATGCTGCTCCTGGCCGGGGCCACGGCCATGGTCGTCATGGCCCTTTCCCGCTTCGATTTCAGCGTGGCCTCGCTTTTTAACGCCGCCGCCGCCACCTACGGCGACAAGGTGCTGAACCCAGGCGGCCTGGTCGCCAATCCGTTGGACGCCCTGTCCCTTGGCATAGCCCTCATGTTCGGCACGGCCGGCCTGCCGCACATCCTCATGCGCTTCTACACCGTGCCCGACGCCAAGACCGCCCGCAAATCCGTCTTCTACGCCACGGGACTCATCGGCTACTTCTACGTCCTCACCTTCATCATCGGTTTTGCCGCCATGGTCCTGGTCGGCCGCGACGTGGTGGCCCGGGTGGATGCCGGCGGCAACATGGCGGCCCTGCTTCTGGCCGAAGTGACGGGCGGCACGGTCTTTCTCGGCTTCATCGCAGCCGTCGCCTTTGCCACCATCCTGGCCGTGGTGGCCGGCCTGACCCTGGCCGGAGCCACCACCCTGTCCCATGACCTCTACGTCAACGTCTTCCGTTCCGGCCGGTCCTCCGAGGAGGACGAGGTGAAGGTGGCCAAGCGGGCGACCGTCGCCCTCGGCGTGGTGGCCGTGCTGCTCGGCCTGGCCTTCAAGGGCCAGAACGTGGCCTTCATGGTCGGCCTGGCCTTCGCCATCGCGGCCAGCGCCAATTTCCCGGCGCTCATCCTCTCCATCCTCTGGAAGGGTACCAGCACCTTCGGCGCGGCCGCGAGCATCGTCACCGGCACCGTCGCCGCCGTGGGCCTGATTCTCCTGTCCCCCACCGTCTGGGTGGACGTTTTCGGCAACGCCGCCCCGATCTTCCCCTGGAAAAACCCGGCCCTCCTCTCCATGCCCGCCGCCTTTGTCGCCGGCTGGCTCGGCTCGGTCCTGGTGCCGGACGCCAAGGCCCGGTCCCTCTACGCCGCCCAGCAGATCCGCAACTACCTCGGCGTCGGCGCCGAGTAAGAGTTGGGAGGGGCGTCGCCCCTCCCAAACCCACCCCACCGGGGGGGATCATCCCCCCCGGACCCCCCGAAAGGGGGAAGGTCGGGAGGTCGATATGGCAGTGGATGTGGTGGAGAAGGATCGGGATGTGAGGGAGCTGGCTGAGGCCTTGGATGGGGCCCGGGACCCGGAAGACTTGGCCGGGCTCGTGGGGGCCATCCGCCGGCTGGTGGCCGGCTTGGCCGGAGCCGATGCAGACGGGGTGCGGGTCGGCCGGCTGGCGAGCCGGCTCTACGACGGGCTCCTGGCCCGGGCGGCCTGGCTGGCCCGGGATGGGCCGGAAGGGGAGGACGGGCTGCCGCCGGGCTGCACCCTGGCCGTGCTCGGCAGCCAGGGCCGGCGGGAGCAGTTTCTGGCCACGGACCAGGACAATGCGCTTATTCTGGAAAAGGAGGACGACGGAGCGGGGGAGGCGGGTCGGTACGCCCTGTTCGCCGCCAAGCTCTCCGCCATCCTCCAGGCGGCCGGCGTCCCCCTCTGTCCCAAGGGCATCATGGCCGCAACGCCTGCCTGGCGCAAATCGGTCGCCGCCTGGCGCGCGGCCATCGACATGGCCGCGGCCCGGCCCGATGCGGCGGCGGTCCTTTTCGTCTCGCTCCTGGCTGACCTGCGCCCCGTGGCCGGTGATCCGGCCCGAGTCGCGGCCGTGGCCAGGCACTTGTCCCTGCGCCTGGCCGAGGCGCCGCTCCTCGTCCGGGGCCTGGCCCGGGAAGCCTTGAACTTCGGGCCGCCCGCGTTTCTTTTCGGCCATCTGCCCGTGGAATGGTTCCGGTTCGGGGCCCCCATTGTGGACCTCAAGCGGGCGGCCGTCTTTCCCCTGACCATCGGGGTCAAGGCCCTGGCCCTGGACGCCGGTCTGGCCGCCACCGGCGTGACCGGCACCGACGAGCGTCTGGCCGGCCTGGCCGAGCGGGGGGTGCTTGGCGAAGGGCTGGCCGCCCGCCTGGGCGCGGCCCTCTCCCGCATCCAGTCCGTGCGCTTGCTGGCCCAGGCCGAGGCCTTTGCCCACGGCCGGCCGCCCGACAACCGCGTGGACCTCGGCCGCCTGGACACGGACACCATGCACGGCTTCCGCGAAGCCCTGCACGCCATCGACGAACTGCGGGCCATCCTCGAACACCACTTCGGCCTGCGCTACCTGACCTGACGGAGACGCCCATGCGAGCCTGCGATCCTGCCTGCCAGCCCGAGGCCGTGGAAGCCTTCCTGGCCACGGTGCCGCCCTTTGACCGGCTTCCCGCCGCCGATCTGGCCACCCTGGCCGCCGCCAGCCGGGTGGCCTTTTCCCTTTCCGGCGAAGTCGTGGAACCGGACGGTTGCGGCGGAACCGGCAGTGCCTGGATCTGCTGCGTTCAGCGCGGCGGCGTACGCCTCGGCCGGCCGGCCGGTGCGCTGGACGGTTCCGGGACGCCCGAGACCTTCGACGTGCGCGGCGAGGGCGAGTGCTTCGGTCTGCCTGCCGCGTCCGGGGACGAGGTCCGGGCCCTGGAGGACACCTTCCTGGTCCGCCTGCCAGGGACCCTGTGCGCCGCCTTGGCCCGGCGCCATCCCCCCATGGCCGCCTGGTTCGGGCAGGCCTTGGCCCTGCCCGGCGACACCGGCCCGGAGCCGGCGGCAGCGACCGGAGAATGCCCGGCCCGGGAGGCCGACGACGGAGACTACCTCTTCACCCGGCTGGCCGGGGAGGTGGCCTCCCGGACCCTGGCCGGGGTGACGCGCGGCATGGACCTGCGCCAGACGGCCCGGGTCATGGAGGACGGGCAGGTGGGCTCGGTGGTGGTCCGCGAGGCCTCGGGGCTGGTCATCGGCATCGTGACGGACCGGGACCTGCGCCGGGCCGTGGCCCGGGGGCTGGCCCTGTCCGCCCCGGTCGAGACCCTCATGTCCGCGCCCGTGGCCGACATCGACGCCGACACGCCCTGTTTCGAAGGGCTTATCCGCATGACCGGGGCCGGCATCCGCCACCTGCTCGTGACCCGGGACGGCGAGCCTTCCGGCATGGTCACCGTAAGCGACCTGCTCCTGGCCCACGGCCGTTCGCCCATGGCGCTTTTGCGCGCCATCCGCCGGGCCGGGGATTTTTCCGATCTGCGCGCCCTGTGCCAGAGGATCCATCCCCTGGCCGCGGCCCTGGCCGCGCGCGGGGCGGGCAGCGGCACGGTCGGCGGCATCGTGACCATGCTGGCCGAGCGGGTGCTGGGCCGGCTGCTGGAGCTTCTCGAAAAGGCTTTCGGCCCATGTCCGGCTCCGTGCGCGTGGTGGGTGCTCGGCGCGGCCGGCCGGCGGGAGATGCTGCCGGGCATGGGCCTGTCCCTGGCCGTCGCGCCCCAGGACGGCAACGATCCCGTCGTCGGCCGGGCCGCGCGCACCTACCTGGCCGCGTTCCTGCCCCGGCTGGCCGAGGAGCTCGGCCGGCTGGGCCTTGGCGGCGCTGCCCTCTCCCTTGGCGACCCGCGCGTCCTGTTCGATCCGGCCGGTTGCGCCGCCGACGACGATCCTCTGGCCCTGGAAGCCTCCCTCGAAGCCTTCGACGCCCGCCTTGTGGCCGGCTGCGACCGTGCGGGAGCGGAACACCACCACAGCCCCCCCTCCGGGGGGGCCGGGGGGCCAGGGTTTGATGGCGCCCCCCGGCCGCCGGAGGCCTCTTCCCTTCTTATAGAGACATCCTCCATTCCTCGAGAGACGTCTTCCATTCCCGTCCCTCCAACTCCAATCCTGGCCGGGCTGCTGCGGTCCCTGGCCGCCCGGCCGGTTCCCCTCGGCCTCTACCAGGGCCGGCTCATGGAGCGCGACGGCACGGCGTCGCCGGTCCTTCACATCGCCGGCCGGGGCTCGCGGCCCTTGCTGGCCCTGGTCCGGCTGGCCGCGCTCCTTGCCGGGGTGGGGGAGACCGGCACGGCCGCGCGCCTGGGCCGGCTGGCCCGGGACGGGCATCTGCCCGGGGACGTGGCCCGGGCCGCCGTGGACGCCTTCGCCTTTTTCGAGGGCGAGCGGCTGCTTTTGCGCCTGGACGCGGCCGGCCGGACCGGGGAGGACGAGGCGCCGCTGCGGCCGGCCGGCCTGTCGCCGCGCCGCCGCCAGGGGTTCCGGGCCGCCTTTGCCGGGCTGGAGGCCCTGCGCCGGATCCTGGCCGATCGGGCCTGGACCGGGGAGGGCATCCCGTGACCTGGCCCGCCCGGCTGGCCCGTCGGCTGCCCGGACGGTGGGCCGGGCTTTTCGCGGCCAACGACCCGGCCCCGGCCCTGGCCGCCCACCGGCGCGCCCAGGCCGGCCGCGATCCGGCCGCCGGGCTCGCCGACCTCGACTTCGTGGCCGTGGACACCGAGCTGACCGGCTTCGATCCCCGCCGCCACGCCCTGGTCTCCATCGGCGCGGTCCGCCTGCGCGGGCTTTCGATCCTGCCCGGGGAGGCCTTTTACACCCTGGTCCGCCCGCCGGCCGCGGTGCCGCGCGACGCCACCCTCATCCACCGCCTGACCGGGGCCGCCCTGGCTGACGCGCCGCCCGTGGCCGAGGCCCTGGCCGCGTTCCTGGACTTTCTCGGCCCGGCCGTGGTGGTCGGCCACCACGTGGACCTGGACATGGGCTTTTTAAACGCCGCGGCCAGACGCCACATGGGCGGCGAGCTGGCCGCGCCCTGCATCGACACCCTGCGCCTGGCCATGGCCCTGGAGGAGAAGCGGCTGGCCGTGGCGGGCGGGGCGGGGGGGCCGGACGGCTTCGAGCGGGTGGACTACCGGTTGCCGGCCCTGTGCCGCCGTTACGGCCTGCCCGGGTTCGCGGCCCACGACGCCCGGGCCGACGCCCTGGCCACGGCCTACCTTTTCCTCTACCTCGCCCGCCATTGCGGCCGCGCCCGCCCCCTCACCCTGTCCGGCCTGTGGCGGGCCGGCCGCCTGTGGTGGCGGTGAGTTTTCGGCAAAAGCGAAAAAAAGGGTTGACGGGCCGGCCCGCCTTCTCTAGATAGGAATCAACAGCAACTAGGAATAAAACGTATGTTGATCGCCACCCTCAAGGAACTCTTCGCCGAACACGGCCTGAAGTTCACCAACCAGCGCTACCTGGTCTACCGGACCATGGCCGCAGCCAGGGACCACCCCTCGGCCGAGACGGTCTGGCGGCGGGTGCGCGGCGAGGCGCCGGCCATTTCCCTGGACACGGTCTACCGGACCCTGGCCGCTTTCGAGACCCGGGGGCTGGTGGCCCGGGTGCCGGGCGGCGGGGACGAGGGGCGCTTTGACGGCGACGCCACGCCGCACCACCACCTGGTGTGCCTGTCGTGCGGGGCCATCGAGGATTTTTCCATGCCCGGCGCCGGGCTGGCCGATCTGCCGCCCGAGGTTTCGGCCTGGGGGCGGGTCAGGGATGCCCAGGTGTTGGTGCGAGGCGTATGTCGCCGCTGCCTTTGCCAAGTGGAAAACCAACAACCGGATGCGAATCAAAGGAGCGAATGTCGATGAGCAAGACCATGGATAACCTCAAGGAAGCTTTTGCCGGCGAATCCCAGGCCAACCGCAAGTACCTCGCCTATGCCGCCCAGGCCGAAAAAGAGGGCCACGTCGGCGTGGCCAAGCTCTTCAAGGCCGCGGCCGCCGCCGAGACCGTCCACGCCCACGGCCACCTGCGCAACATGAAGGGCATCGGCGACACGGCCGCCAATTTGCAGGATGCCATCGCCGGGGAGACCCATGAATTCAAGAGCATGTATCCCGGCATGATCGAGGACGCCAAGGCCGAGGGCGACAAGGCGGCCGAGCGCGGCTTCACCTTTGCCAACGCCGTGGAAGAGCTCCACGCCAACCTGTACGCCGAAGCGGCCAAGGACGTGGCCGGCTACCCGGCCAAGGACTGGTACGTCTGCTCGGTGTGCGGCTACACCGTGGCCGGCGGGGCCCCGGACAAGTGCCCGGTCTGCCAGGCCCTGGCCAAGTCCTTTTTCAAGGTCGACTAAACGGCGTCCGGGCCGCAAGGCCCCGGGACGACAAGGAGCGCCCATGGCCGCCCCTGAGAACATGTGGCAATGCCAGACCACCAACTGTGGCTACATCTACGACCCGGACCGGGGCGACCGCAAAGGCAAGATCCCGGCCGGCACGTCCTTCGAGGACCTGCCCGAGGATTGGAAGTGCCCGATCTGCGGCGGCGGCAAGAAGTGCTTTCGCCCGCTGGCCGGCCCGGGCTCGACCAAAGAGGTCAAGTGTCCCGTCTGACGGCCGGGCGGCCCGCAAGGGCCGCCCGGCCAGTGCGGCCTTCGCTAGAAAATATGCTGATATTTTTTAGAAAAAAATAGCTGTTTCAACGTGTTGTTCTCGATATTCGTATGCGCGAATTTCGAGGACGCGACACTGGCCCAGGCTCTTCCTGGCACGGCCCCGCTCCGGCAACTCCGGAGCGGGGCCGTGTTTTTTCCTGCGTCCGGGCCACCTCTTCCACCCGGCCGGGCGGAAAGGCGGACGCCGCTTCCTGGCGACGGCCGGCCCGGCGTTTGGCGGGGCGAGGGGGGAGTCGCAAGGACCGCCCGTTGGGGCGCGCGTCAACGGTCCTTGCCGTCTGGTGCCGCGGGCGATTGGATGAGCGGCGAGGCGGGCGACTGGACCGGCGGCTCCGTGGAGGATTTGATCAGGGTCGGCGTGGCCAGCGGCGTCTCCAGGCCGGGACCGGGCGTGGTCACCAGGTTTCGTTCCTCCAGCACGTGGCGGTAGTCCTCGGCGTAGAGCGTCAGCATGACCATGGCGAAGCCGAGGATCAGCGGCCCGTAGAGGATGCCGAGGGCCCCGAAGAACTTGATGCCGCCGATGATGGCCAGAAAGACCCAGAAGGTCGACATCTTGGACCTGTTTTGCATCAAAAGCGGCCGGATGACGGAATCGATGCTGGAGATGACCACCGCCCCCCAGACGGCCAGGAAAAGTCCCCACTGCCAGTCGCCGGTCAGCATGAGGTAGATCGAGACCGGCAGCCAGATGATGGCCGTGCCGACCACCGGGATGAGCGAGGCGAACCCCATCATGAAGCCCCAGAAAAAGGGGTTGATGCCCACGATGAAAAGCCCGATCCCCCCGGCCAGGCCCTGGGCCAGGGCGATGACGAAGGCGCCGAGGATCACGGACTTGGCCACGTCGTCGAGCTGGCGGAAGATCCTGTTCTCCTGGTCCGTGGACAGCGGCAGGAGGTAGCGGGCCTGGGCCAGCATGGCGTCGCCGTCGCGGATGAGGAAAAAGAGCACGAAGATGAGGATCACGAAGTTCATGGTCAGGACAAAGACGTTGCCGACGATCTTGGTGCCGCTGTCGAGCAGGAGCTGGCCGGCGTTTTTGGAGATGTCCAGCAGGTCGGCCTGGAAGGCCAGTTTCTTCACGTCCAGAAACGGCAGGTGCTCCTGGACCCAGCCCACGTAGGGGGCCAGGGCGTCGCGGCTTAAGAGCGTGTTGAAGTCCGTGACGGACAGTTGGTGCTGCAGGGCGTTGACCGACTGGACGCCCTGGGCCAGGAGCGAGCCCAGGAAAAAGAAGATGGGGATGATGAGGCACGTGAAGATAAGCCCCGTGGTCAGGAGGGCGGACAGGGTGGGGCGGTGGCCGCACAGGGGGTCGAGCCGGCGCTGGACGGGCTTGAAAAGGGCGGCCAGGACCACCCCGATGATAAGGATGTCCACGAAGGGGCGCAGCACGATATAGGCCATGACCAGGGCCACGGCCAGGATCAGAAGCAGGAAGATGGAATAGAAATGCTTGCGTTCTCGGTTCATGCCCCCGGCTCTATCAAAATGGCGGGCCCGGCCGCAAGGGAAATGGAGCCGGCGCGACGTTGCGCCTTCTCGCCCCTCTGTCGTATACCGTGGCCCGTATGACGTTTGCACGCACTGTCGTCTCCGGGCCGGGGAGGGCGCCATGACCGGCGATTCCCGGTCGGGCCCTCCCGACGCTCCCGATGCTCCCGACGCGCCCGAAACGCCGGCCCGGCCGTCGAGGCCCGGCCCGCCGTCCGTGCCCGGGCGCCGTCCCTCCCTGTGGCCGCGCCCCGGCCAGCGCGACCTGACCCCGGCGCTCCTCGGCGACGGCCGCGTCTCGGCCACGGAAATACGGGCCCGGGAATGGGCCTATGTGCTGGCCGCGCGCGGCATTCCCCACGTGCTGCGCCGGGAGGGGAGCGGCTGGCGGCTTTACGTGCCGCGCCGCCGGGCCGAGGAGGGGCTGGCCGAAATCCGGGCCTATGCCGCCGAGCGGTCCGATGTGGTCCTCTACGATCCCGAAGCCGGGCCAGACCGGCCCCCGGTGGGGCTGGCGGTCCTGGCCTGGATGGGCGTGGTGACCGGATTCTGGGGATTTCTCCTCGGCGGGGCGCCTTTTTTCGGCCGTCACGTCCGGTGGCGGGACATCGGGGCCGGCGATTCGGCGGCCATGCTGGCCGGCCAGTGGTGGCGGGCGGTCACTTCCCTGTGCCTGCACGCCGATCCGGCGCATCTTTTCGGCAACGCGGCCTGCGGCACGCTCTTTCTGGTGCTTCTGTGCCGGGAAACCGGGGTCGGCCTCGGCTTTGCCCTGGCCCTTGGCGCCGGGGTGGCGGGCAATGTGGCCAAGGTGCTCATCCAGGGCCCGGGCCTCCATTTCCTCGGCGCGTCCACCGCGGTCTTCGGGGCCTTGGGCGTCCTTGGCGGGGTGCGGCTCGTCAGCCGCCTAAATCCCCTTTCGGCCAAACGGGCGGCCACGGCCGGGGCGGCGCTGATGCTCCTGGCCATGCTCGGGGCCGGGCCGGGAGAGGACGGGGGCCCGGGAGCCGGCGGGGCCGTGGACCTGGCCGGCCACCTGTTCGGCTTCCTGTCCGGGGCCTTGCTCGGGCTTGGGGCCGGCTGGCTGGTGGATCGGCGGGGCCGGCCGGGCGGCGCGGCCCAGGCCCTTTTCGGGGCCCTGGCCGCCGCTGTCGCGCTGGGAGCCCTGGGGCTGGCCCTGGCCTTCGGGCAGGGCTGAGCCCCGGCGCCGGCCCGGAGGCCGGGACCGAGGAAGCCTTTGCCTTGGACGGCGATTTCGGATAAGCCCCCGGATTGCCGCCGCCTTGCGCCCACGGGCCGGGCGGGGGTTTCAACGTCGTTTGGGGGTGGGAGCGCCATGAGCCTTACGGGCCTCGTTTTCGAGGGAGAGGACATCCGGTACAGGACCGGCAAGCACTGGGTGGTGCTGGCCAAGGCGGTGATCCTCTTCGCCCTGGCCGTGGCCGTGTGGTCGAGCGAACCGGCCCTGCTCAAGCTCGCCCAGTTCAAGGCCCCGGAAGAACTTGAAAAATTCCTGCCGAAGATCATCGCCGCCGCCATCTGGGTCTTCCGCTACGTCTTTTTCCTCTTGCTGACGCTTCTGGCCCTGGTCCGGCTCTTTTCCTTTTTCACCCTGCGGATCGGGGTCACGGACAAGCGCCTTTTGTGCGACGACGCGCTTTTCGGCACCTTCTCCCTGGACATCGGCAAGATCGAGTCCGTCAAGTGCGAGCCCGGGGTTTTCGGCGGTCTTCTCGGCTACGGCAAGATGGTCTTGACGGCGTCGAGCAGCCAGCGGCTGGTGCTGACCAACATCCGCCGCCCCCACGCCCTGGAACAGGAACTCTTCGCGGCCAAATAGCTTTGGAGCGGCGGGGCGTCCGGCCCTTCCGGCCAGGCCCTCCCTTCCCGCCGAGAACCGCCGACCATGTATCTGTACCGAAAACCCATCAAGCACTACGGCATCCTTTTCAAGATGCTCGTGGTCTATATCGGCATCATGGTGGTGGCCTACTTCACCACCTCGACGCTTTTGATCTACATCAAGGAATCGGTCAACATCTCCCGGGACATCGTCAAGGTCCGCTTCGAGGTCCTGTCCATCTCCCAGCGGCTGGTGGACAGCTTGCTGGCCATGGAGGAGAACCAGAAGAAGTTCGAGATCCTCCATTCCGACGAGTACCGCAAAAACTTCCTGGCGGCCCTGAACGAATACAAAAATGCCATCTGGAGCATCCTGTGGTTCCGCTACGAGGGGTTTTCCGCCTGGGAAGAGCTGCATGCCGAGTTCCGCCAGGTCTTTCCCGACCTGGCCCAGGGCCGGGACCTGGCCCGGGAACCGTGGATCGACCAGGAAAAGTTGAACCAGTGGATGCGCATCGTGGTCAGCGCCCGGCAGGACAACGAACGGGTCCTGGAATCGGGCATGCGGGAGCTTTTCCGCATCAGCGAGGTGGCGGTCAGCCGGGGCGTGTCGGGCCTGGCCATTTCCATCGGCGTGGGGCTTTTGGGCATCCTTTTTCTCACCTATTCGCTCAGCCGTCCGCTTCGGGAGCTTCGAAAGGGCATCCGGGCCTACACCCGCGACGGCCGGCTGGAGCCGATCCGGGTCCTGTCCCAGGACGAGCTCGGCGAGCTTGGCGCGGCCTTCAACGACATGACGGTGCGGCTCAAGGAAGAGGAGCGGATGCGCACGGACTTCATCGACATGGTCAGCCACGAGATCCGCACGCCGCTGACCTCCATCCGCGAGTCGGTCAACCTCATGCGCGAGCGGGTGCTCGGCGAGGTCAACGAGCGCCAGAAGCGGTTCCTGGACATCGCCAGCGACGAGTTGCAGCGGATTTCCACCATGCTGACGAGCCTGCTCAAGGTCTCGAGCATGGCCTCCCAGATCGTGGACCTGTCGCCGACCACGTTCAACCCCGAGGAGCTCCTGCGCGAGACCCTGGAAAAGGCCGGCCCGGCGGCCGAGGCCAAGGACCTGCGCTTGACGCCGCGCGTCGGTCGCGACATCGTGTCCGTCATGGGGGACCGGGAGCTTCTCGGCCAGGCGCTCTACAATCTGATCGGCAATGCCGTGAAGTTCTCCCCGGTCGAACGGTCGGTGCTGGTCGGCCTGGAAATGGCCGACGGCGGCCAGAAACTCCTTTTCAGCATCACCGACGAAGGTCCCGGCATTCCGGAGGAAGAGCAGTCCCACGTCTTCAGCAAGTACTACCGGGGGGCGCGCACCAAGCGGACGACCGACGGCATCGGCCTTGGCCTTTCCATCGCCAGGACCATCGTCGAGGCCCACGGCGGCAACATCTGGCTGTCGAGCCTTCCCGGCAAGGGATGTACGTTTTACTTTACCATTCCAGTGGATGGGGCAAGAATCTGACATGGCCCACGAAGTGTCGCATCTCTACGGCAAGAAAGTGATCCAGGGCGTTTGCGGCCTGGCCCTGGCCGCCTGCCTCGGCTGCGCCCGGCACGAACCGGCTCCGGTGGCCCCGCTGCCCGAGCCGGCGGTCCCGGCGGCGGCTCCCGCGGTCGCGCCCGAGGCCCCGGCCCGGGCGGACCGGCGGCTGACGTCCTACGATCTCGGCGTGCGGGCCTATGACGCCGGCGAGCTCAAGCGCGCCGCAACCCTTTGGCGGGAAGCCGCGACCAATAATCCGGATCCGGCCGTGCGCCGCCGGGCCATGTTCGCCCTGGCCGCGGTCAAGTTGACCCAGGCCGGCAGCGAGTCCGAACTGTCGACTGCCCAGGACCTGCTCGACGCCTGGGCCAAATCCTCGCCGCCGGGCGGCAGCGGCGAGGACCCGCGCTTTCTTTTGCCCGCCTTTCGGACCTTCAAGCCGGCCTTTGCCGTCAAGGAGATGCGGACCACCCTGGAGCGCGACTGCGGCAAGAAGCTCGCCGAACGCGAGGAGCAGGTGAAAAAAAGCCTGCAGCAGCAGGTCAAGGCCCTGGAAACCATCCACCAGCAGATCCAGGAAAAGAAAAAGGGCCTGACCAATTACTAGCAACCAGCCCCAAGCGATCCCGGGACGCCCATGAAAAGCGCCGCACAGACCCGAAAGACCATCCTCGCCGTGGACGACGATCCCCACATCCTGGAGGTGCTGGAGGTGCGGCTGGTCTCGGCCGGCTACGACGTGGTCACGGCCGGCGACGGAGCCGAGGCCCTGGAGGTCCTGGCCAAGCGCCCGGTCAAGCTCGTCATCTCCGACATCCGCATGCCCGGCATGGACGGCATGCGCCTGCTCGAAGAGATGGAGCGCCGGGGCATAAGGCTCCCCATCATCTTTCTGACGGCCCACGGCAGCATCCCCGGCGCGGTCGAGGCCATCAAGCACGGGGCCGTGGATTACCTCACCAAGCCCTTTGACGGCCAGGAACTCCTGACCCGGGTGACCGAGGTCTTCGCCCGGGCGGCCGGCAACGACGCCACCCGGGAGCGGGACCTCGGCGAGTCCGGCCTGGTCGGCCAGAGCGAAGCCATGCGCGACCTGGCCGCCATGATCGAGCGGGTGGCCCCCCGCGACGTCAACGTCCTGGTCCTTGGCGAATCCGGCACCGGCAAGGAGCTGGTGGCCAACCTGATCCACCGCCGAAGCCCGCGCAAAAACGGCCCCCTGGTCACGGTCGACTGCGGCTCGACCCCGGCCGGCCTCCTGGAGTCCGAACTCTTCGGCCACGTCAAGGGCTCCTTTACCCACGCGGTCAAGGACAAGAAGGGGCTCATCGAGCAGGCCAACCAGGGCACGCTTTTTCTGGACGAGATCGGCAACATCTCCACCGAGATGCAGATCCGGCTGCTGCGGTTTCTCGAAAACCACCGCATCCGGCGCATCGGCGACGTGCGCGAGATCCAGGTCGACTGCCGGGTCATCGCGGCCACCAACGCCGACATCTTCGAGCAGGTGGCCGAAGGGGTCTTTCGCGAGGATCTGCTCTACCGCCTGAAGGTCGTGACCATCAACGTGCCGCCCCTTCGCGAGCGGCGCGAGGACATTCCCATCCTGGCCGAGCATTTCACCCGCCAGTTCTGCGCCGCCCAGGGCATGCCGCCCGTCACCGTGCCGGCCGAGACCATGGCCTATCTCATGGCCTACCCCTGGCCCGGCAACGTGCGGCAACTGCGAAACGCCCTGGAGGCCGGGGTGGTCCTTTGCACCGGCGGCGTCCTGGCCCCCAAGGACCTGCAGCTGCCGCTGGCCGGCAAGGGGCCGGACCGGGCGGGCGAATCCCTGTCCCTGGACGAAAGCGAGAAAACGGCCATCGTCCGGGCCCTGGAGCAGGCGAACTGGGTCCAGAAGGCGGCCGCGCCGCTTTTAGGCGTCAGCCGGCGGGCCCTCAACTACAAGATCCAGAAGTACGGCATCGAGATTCCCAAGCGCCGCCCCAAGAAATAGGCCCCGGCTTTCCGGCCCGCCCCGGCCGAGGTCTTGCGCCTTGGCAAGGGGCGTGCTTTCTGTCAGACACGCAAGGAAGCCCTCTTCCCCTGCCGGGGAGAGGGGAGGCACCGGCGCGGGAGCCGGAAACGGGTTTTGTCACATGCCGCACGCAAACGGGGCCAAGAAAGCCGCTTCGGGTCTTCCCACCCCGGGCCCATCGTCTTCCGGGCCTCCGTTGCCCGGCCCCCCGGCTTCCGCGAAAAAGGCCAGGATCGCCCGGCAGGTGGTCCTGCCCTTTCGCATGTCCTTGGAGATAAGCCTCAAAAGCATCCGGGTCCGGTTTTTCCGCTCCATGGTCACGGTGGCCAGCCTCGTTTTGGCCGTGGCCTTTCTGAGCTTCATCCTGTCCGGGTCCGAGGTGGCGGCCGGGCTTTTGCGTTCCGGCGACCCGGCCCTTCGCGCGGCGCTCATCGAAGCCGGGTTCGACCTGCCGGCCATGGCGCCGCCGGCCGGGCAGGCCGCTGCCGAGGCCGCCCGGCTCGGGGCCGGGCCCAAGGAGCGCTGGATCGTCATCCTGTCGCTTCTGGTCTGCACGGTCGGCATCGTGAACGCCCAGCTCATGGCCGTGACCGAGCGGTTCCGGGAGATCGGCACCATGAAGTGCCTGGGCGCCCTGGACCGGTTCATCCTGCGCCTTTTTCTGCTTGAAGCCGGGGTGCAGGGGCTGGCCGGGTCCCTGGTCGGGGCCGTGGCCGGCATTGGCGTCGGCCTGCTTGCGGGCCTTGTCCGGTACGGCACCGCGGCCGTGGCCCAGGTGTCCGTGGCCGGCCTCGGCCGGGTCATGCTGGTTTCCATGGCCGTGGGCGCGGGGTTGAGCCTTTTGGGCGTGGTCTACCCGGCGGTGGTGGCCGCCAGGATGCGGCCCGTGGAGGCCATGCGGGCCCAGGAGTGACGGAACCGGCCATTTGGGCGGCATAAGCGACCAAACGAGGGGGATGGCGGGACATGGCCGAGGCGCACAACATTGTCCGGGTATCCGGCGTGGCCAAGACCTTCACCATGGGCAGCCAGGTGGTGACGGCCCTTCGCGGCGTGGACCTGACCATCAGGGCCGGGGAATACCTGTCCATCATGGGGCCGTCGGGGTCTGGCAAGTCCACGCTTTTTAACATGATCGGCGGCCTCGACAAGCCCTCTTCGGGCAAGGTCTTCATCGACGAGGTGGACATCGCCCAGCTCGACGCCTACGAGCTGGCCTGGCTGCGAAACCGCAAGATCGGCTACATCTTCCAGACGTTCAACCTGATCCAGGTCATGACGGCGCTCGAAAACGTCACCCTGCCCATGACCTTCGCCGGCGTGTCCCAGGACGAGGCCGCCGAAAAGGGGCTCGGGCTCCTGGCCCTGGTCGGGTTGCGCGAGCGGCACGCCCACAAGCCCCAGGAGCTTTCCGGCGGCCAGCAGCAGCGGGTGGCCATCGCCCGGTCGCTCGCCAACACGCCGGCCATCATCCTGGCCGACGAGCCGACCGGCAACCTCGACCTCACGACCGGCGAGGAGATCATCACGCTCCTTAAGCGCCTGAGCAGCGAGCGCGGGGTCACGGTCATCTCGGCCACCCACGATTACAAAATGCTCAACGTCTCCGACCGCGTGGTCTGGATCCGGGACGGCCGCATCGACAAGATCGAGGAACGCGACCAGCTCAACATTTCCGTCGGAACCATCGGGACCAAAGAGGAATAGGCCGGCATGCAGGACGCCAGCACTCCCTTCGTCCGAAACGCCCGCCTCGCGCGCCTGGGGGCCTTTTTTCTGGCCTTGGCCGCCTGTGCCGTCCTGGTCCTGTGGGCCGGGCCGGCCGTGGCCAAGCGGACCAGGGCCGGCGCCGCCGAGGCGGCTGGGACGGCGGACCCGGCCGGGGCGGCCCTGGCTGCGGCCTGGCTGGCTGCCCCGGACGGCGAGGGGGCCTTCGAGCGCACGGTCGCGACCGGACTGGCCGGCCTGGGCGGCCGGCTGACGGGCACGGCCGGCTGCCGCACGGCGGCGGACGCGGTGGAGGGCTTTTTCCGGGGGCTCGGGGCGGGCGAAGTGGGGCGGCTGTACTACCAGGTGCCGGTCATGGCCCACGGTCCGGCCGCCCTGGCCGTGTCCGGTGGCGCCCCAGCGGCCGTGGCCGGTGGTGGCCAAGCGGCCGTGGCCGCTGATGGACAACCGGCCGTGGCCGCTGATGGGCAGTCGGCCGTGGCCGTTGATGGACAGTCGGCCGTGGCCGCCGGTGGTCAGTCGGCCCTCGCCCCGCTGGCCTTAAACGCCCTGACCCCCGGGGCCGTGCCCCCGGCCGGCCTGACCGGACCGCTCGTCTGGGCCGGCGGCGGCGAGTACCGCGATTTCAACGGCAAACTCCCGGACGGATCCATCGTGCTCATGGACCTGGCTTCGGGACGCAACTGGCAGGCCGCGGCCGAACTCGGGGCCAAGGCCCTCGTCTACATCGATGCGGGCGGCCCGGACCAGCCGGCCGACGCCGGCCGGTTCCGGGACAAGTTCGAACTGACCCCGGTCCGGTTCCCGAGGTTTCTGATGACGGCCGCGGCGGCCCGGTCGCTGCTCGGCGACTACGCCTCCCTCTCCGGCGATCCCGGCGGACCCGTGGCAACGCTCACGGCCCGGGCCGCCTGGGAGCCGGCCGTGGCCAGCAACGTGCACCTCCTTTTCCCCGGCACCGACCCGGCCCTGGCCGGCGAGCTGCTCGTCATCGAGGCTCCCTACGACGCCACGGCTTATGCCCCGGGCCACGCCCCCGGCGCCGACGAGGCCGCCTCGGTGGCGACGCTTTTGCACCTGGCCCGCCGGCTGGCCGCCACGCCGCCGGCCCGGCCGACGCTCCTGGTCGCCACCTCCGGCCATGCCCAGTCCCTGGCCGGGCTGCGCGAATTCTACGCCGCCCTTCGGGCCAAGGGCAAGGACCTGCGCGGCCAGGCCCGGGAACTCAAAGACGACATCCAAAAGATCGACGACACCCTGGCCGGCCTCGGCCGCCTGGGTGCGGCCGGCGTCTCCGGGCTCCGCGGCCAGGCTCCGTCGTCGGACCAGGGGGCAGGGCCGGCGCCCCTCGACGCACCCGGCGTCCGGGCCGCCCTGGTCGAGAGCCTCAAGGACGAAGTGGACGGCGTCACCACCCGGCTCATGCGCCTGCGCCTGGCCCCGGGCGAAAAGGACGCGGCCGCCATCGAGGCCCTGGCCGCGCGCCAGGCCGGGCTGCGGCGGCTCATGTGGCGCGAGGACCTTGCCGCCATCGCCCCGGGCGAGGCCGCCGAACTGCTGGCCCTCATCCCCTCGGCCACGGCCCGGCTCCGGGCGGCCAGGGCCTCGGCCGAGGCCGAGGAGCGGTGCGTAGGCAGCGCCCGGGACCTGCGCAAGCTCGTCGGCGACCGGGACATCGTGGCCCAGGCCTCGCTGTTCCTTTCCAGCCACGGCGACGGGGTGGGAAGCTTTTCGGAGGGCTTCGCCTTTGATGTCAAACCCGACGTCAAGCCGGGCCAGGCCTACGGCCGCATCAACCGGTCCCTGGCCCGCGCGGCCGAAGAGGCGGCAAGCGCCGGCGGCCTGCCGGCCGGCTACTACCGCGACGGCATGCGCGAGGACCGCCAGCACCCGTGGCAGGGGCTTTTGCCCGACCGGCCGCCCCTTGGCGGCGAGATCGGCAACATCGCCGGCGTCCTTGGTCTGACGCTCGCGACCACGGGCGATGCCCGGCTTCTCTGGGGCACGCCGGCCGACACCCCGGACCGGGTGGATTTCGCCGCTCTCGGCCGCCAGGCCCGGTTCGTCTCGGACGTCGCGGCCGCCATGGCCTCGCCCGGGTTCGAAGTCGGGGAGAAGCGGCCGCGAAACGTCTTTTCGACGCTCACCGGCCGGGTCAACTTCATTCGCCAGGGTGAGCTTTTCCCCGAGCGCCCGGCCCCGGGCACCGTCCTTTGCGTCTACCAGGGCAAGACCCGGTTCTACGCCGTGACCGACGCCAAGGGGGGCTTTCGGGTCCAGGGGCTGGCCAACAAGAAGTATGTGCTCGACAAGGCCGTGATCGAGGGCTTCCGTTTCGACCCGGACACCGGTGCGGCCGTGTGGGCCATCGACAAGAAGCAGACCGGCAAGGACGCGTATCGGGTCAAGATGAACCGCAACGCCATGGAAACCGACCTGATCATGTTCGGCTGCGAGCAGACCTCGCTTTTCTCCGCCTTCGACCCCCGGACCTTCCGCTACTTCACCCGCATCGACCTGCTCGACGCCCGGCGCGAGGCTCCGCCCATGCGGTCCTGGTTCAGCCGCCTGGACACGCTCGATTCCACCATCGTGTCGCTTTTCCTCGAACCCGGCACGCCGTTCAAGGCCATCCTGTCCGATACCGTCCTGGCCCGAAAGCTTATCCTGCTCAATGCCACGCCCAGGGACCCGGCCGGCACCGGCTATCTCATCGACGCCTGGCCCGTGCTGCCGGTGACCGAACTCCTCGGCGCCAGGGACATGTGGGAGCTGTTGCGGCCGCGCGTCAAGAACCTGGAGGACCACGGCATCGTCAGCCACCGCATCCGCGACATCGAGGAGCGCGGCCGGGCCCTCTACGCCAAGGCCGTGGCCGACGGCGAGGCCCGGCGCTACGACGCCATGGTCGCTTCCGCCCGGTCGAGCTGGGGGCTGGCCGTGCGGGTCTACAACGACGTGGAAAAGACCCAGCGCGACGTGCTCCTGGGCGTCCTTTTCTACATCGCCCTTTTCATTCCCTTCGCCTACTGCGTGGAGCGGGTGGTCTTCAACTTCGCGGACATCCACAAGCGCATCGCGGCCTTTCTCGGCATCCTGGCCGCGGTCATCGCCGTGGTCTACGAGGTCCACCCGGCCTTCAAACTGACCTACAGCCCGCTGGTGGTCATCCTGGCCTTTTTCATCCTCGGCCTGTCGGTCATGGTGGCGCTCATCATCTTCATGCGCTTCGAGCGGGAGATGACGGCGCTCCAGCGGCGGGCCTCCCACGTCAAATCGTCCGAAATCGGCGGCATGCGCGCCTTTGCCGCCGCCTTCGTCATCGGGGTCAGCAACCTGCGCCGCAGAAAGGTCCGCACCGCGCTCACCTGCCTGACGCTCATCATCCTGACCTTTACCATCATGAGTTTCACGAGCGTCAAATCGAGCCGCGAGGAGGGCGCGGCCAAGTTCGCCGACGTGGCGCCCTACCGGGGCGTGCTCCTTAAAAACGTGGGCTGGCGTACCCTGCCGCCCGAGGCCCTGTCCGTGGTCCGCGACGCCTACGCCGGCAGCGGCGACGTGGTGGCCCCCCTGGCCTGGCTGGAGTTGCCGGAAAAGACGCTTTCCCCGGCCACCAGCATCCGGGCCGGCGGGAAGGCCGAAACCGTGCAGAGCTTTCTGGGCCTTTCGTCCGAGGAACAGCAGATCGGCCGGCTGCGCGGGCTTTTGACCGCCGGCCGCTGGTTCGCCCCGGGCGAGCGCGACGCGGTCCTGCTTCCGGGTCCCATGGCCGAGCGCCTGGGGGTCGGGCCCGGCGACACGGTCATCTTTTTCGGCCGGCCCTTCACCGTGGCCGGGCTTTTCCGCAAAAACGCCCTGGATGAGCGGGTGGACCTGGACGGCGAATCCGTGACCCCGGTGGTCTATCCGTCGGAAGCCTCGGTCGAGGTCTCGGAAGCCGAAAAGGAGGCCGCGGACACGGGCGAGGACATCAAGACCACCCAGAGCCGCTACCAGCACATCGACGACGACCTGACCGTGGTCGTGCCCTACGAGACCCTGGTCGGCCTCGGCGGCCAACTCAAGTCCGTGGTCGTTGCCCCGCCGGCCGACCGGCTGGCCATGGGCAAGGTGCAGGCCGACGACGGCTCGGCCATGGCCGGGGCCCTGGCCGACCGGTTCGGCCTGGCCGTCTTTTCCGGACAGCCGGGCGGGGTCTTCGTCTACCATTCCGGCGACGCCCTGGGCTATGCCGGGGTGCCCAACATCCTGGTGCCCCTGGTCATCTCGGTCCTCATCGTCCTTAACACCATGATCGGCGCGGTCTACGAACGAAAGCGCGAGATCGGCGTCTATACCGCCGTGGGGCTGGCCCCGTCCCACGTCTCGTTTCTCTTCATCGCCGAGGCGCTGGCCTTTGCCGTCATCAGCGTCGTCCTTGGCTATCTGTTGGCCCAGATCTCGGCCGGACTTCTTTCCGGCACCAGCCTCTGGGCCGGCATGACGGCCAACTATTCCTCCATGGCCGGGGTGGCGGCCATGCTCTTGGTCATCGGCGTGGTGCTCCTCTCGGTCCTCTACCCGTCCCGGGTGGCCAGCCAGATCGCCATCCCGGACGTCAACCGGTCCTGGTCCCTGCCCGATCCCGTGGACGGGACCATCAAGACCCGGCTGCCGTTTCTGGTCCGGGTCCGGGAACAGGAGTGCGCCGGCGGGTTTCTTTTCGACTACTACCGGACCCACCAGGACGTGTCCCACGGCCTCTTTGCCACGGCCGACGTGGACTACGTGTTCGAGTGCCCCTGGGACGGGCCGGGCGCGAACCCGCATCCCAAGGAACGCCATCCGGAGTTCTGCGACCTCAAAGCCTGCATGCGGCTTTCGGCCACGGTCTGGCTGGCGCCCTTTGATTTCGGCATCAAGCAGGCCGTGACCATCTATTTTATTCCGGCCGAGGAGACGCCCGGCTACATGGAAATCGATGTGGAACTGACGCGCCAGGCCGGCGAGGCCGGCATGTGGAAGCGGCTCAACAAGGGCTTTTTAAACGACCTGCGCAAGCAGCTTTTGATCTGGCGGTCCCTTGAGGAATCCGTGCGCACGGCCTACGAGGACAAGGTGGTCAACGACTACAACGCCAGGCTCCACGACGGCCGGCCGGCGGGGGAGGAGCGGGCATGACGGCTCCCCACATGCCATCCGAGACGGCATCCCAGGCGGCTTCCCAAACGGCTCCCGGGGCGCCTTCCCGCCCGGCCTCCCGGCCGGTTCCCCGGCGGATCCGCAAGCGGGCCGTGGGCCTTGGCCTCGTCCTTGGCCTGGCTGTCTGCGCCGTCACGCCGCTCAACAACCTCTACTACGGCGCGACCCCCCTTGGCGGCGGCCATTTTCCCCTGGCCCCGTTTTTCCTGCTGGCCTGGCTGACCCTGCTGGCCGCCGGCCTCGGCCGTCTGGCGCGCGGCCGGGCCGTCCTGTCCGGCACGGACCTGCTCGTGTGCTGGATGCTCATGGTCGTGGTCTCGGGCGTGGCCCACACGGGGCTGGCCCGGACCTTTTTCATCAACCTGACCGCGCCGCTGCATTTCGCCAGCGAAGGCAACCAGTGGAACGCCGTGCTGGCGCCGCTTCTGCCCAAGGGCTGGTATCCGACCGATCCCGAGGCCGTGGAGACGCTTTATAGCGGCCTTGCCGGCGGCTACACCATGGGCTGGGGCCAGGTGCTGGCCGCCATTCCCTGGGCGGCCTGGGCCGGTCCCCTGGCCGTGTGGGGCGTTTTCATCGGGCTTTGCTATTTCGTGCTCCTGTGCCTGACCAATCTTTTCGCTCGGCAGTGGATCTCCAACGAGCGCATGAATTTTCCGCTCCTGCGCCTGCCGGAGATGCTGACCGACGCCGTGGACCAGGGCGGGCTGGCCGCTTTCCTGACCGACCGGTTCCTGCTGTCGGGCCTGCTTGTAAGCGTGCTCCTCCACACCATAAACGGCATTGGTTTCTACGACCCGTCGGTGCCCCAGATTCCGACGCTGATCCTGGCCGGGCCGTATTTTCCGAAAACCGGGCTTTTTTCCGGGTTCACCAAGCTCAAGATCTACTTCTATCCGGCCTTTGTCGGCTTCGCCTATCTGACGGCCCGGCAGATTTCCTTGAGCTTCTGGGTGTTTTTCCTGGGGGGCGGCCTTTTTTACGGGTTCTTGGAACTGATCGGCCAGCAGGTGCCGTCTTCGGCCCTGGGCGTCACCTTCGGCCCGACCCTGACCACACCCGAGGAAACCCAGATGCTCGGGGCCTACGGCGTCTTTTTCCTGTTCCTCCTGTGGCTGGCCCGCCACCATCTATGGGAAACGGCCCGGGATGCGGCCCGGTTCCGGCTGCGGCCGGCCGACGAGGCCGAGTGGGTGGGGGCCCCCACCTCCCTGTGGGGGCTTTTCCTCGGCGGCGCGGCGCTGACCGCCTGGAGCGTCTCCTTTGGCATGCCGCTCTTCCAGGCCGTGCTCCTTTTGGGCACTTTTTTCATGGTCATGCTGGTGGCCAGCCGCATCATCTGCCAGGGCGGCATCGCCTATTTCACCCTGACCGCCGCCCCGACCGACGGGTTGCTGGCCTTTCTCGGGTCCGGGTTTTTGAGCCGCATGGCGCTCCTTATGGCCGCGGTCATGCAGAAGATGCTTTTCGTCGACCTTCGCGAATCGCTTTTGCCGTCGCTTTTCCACGCGGCCAAGGTGGGGGAGGGCAGGCGCCCCAAGCCCCTCTATCTGGCCGCCATCCTCGTCGCCCTGGGGCTGGCCGTGGTCGTGTCGTTTGCGGCCATGCTGGCCGTGTGCCACAAGTACGGGCTTCGCGACCTGCAAGTGGACTGGGAGACCCAGACGGTGAGCTCCACCTACGAGAACGTCCAGCGCCTGATCGAGGCGCCGGCCGGGGCCAACAAGGTCATCATCGGCTACACCATCCTCGGCGCGGCCGTCATGTTCGCCCTGGTCGTGGCCTACCAGCGGTTCTACTGGTGGCCGATCCACCCCATCGGCTACCTGACCATGTATTCCTCGGCCATGCGCATCATGTGGTTCTCCTTTTTCCTGGGGTGGCTCTGCAACCACCTGACCCTGCGCTACGGCGGCATCGTGCTCATGAAGCGGGTGCGGCTCCTTTTCGTGGGCCTTATTCTTGGGGATTTCCTGATGGGCGGGGTGTTCGCGCTCATTGGCCTGTGGACCGGGCAGAGCTATCTCGTGCTGCCCAACTGAGCACGAGGCGCCGACAGGACGGGGGGACCGGGGGGAATGATTCCCCCCGGCGGGGTCCGGGGCGGAGCCCCGGTTTCCTGCACACGAACACGACACCAGGACGGGCCGATGTACGACGACAAAGAGTTGGCCGAATACCGGGACCTGCTCCCGGCCCCCACCCACTTCGAAGAGGGCTTCGACTGGAAGACCATCGTCGGCGCGGTCTTCATCGGCTTTCTCATGATGCCGGGCAGCATGTACCTGCAACTGGTCATCGGCACGGGCATCGGCCCGGCCGCCCGGTGGGTCACCATCATCCTCTTCGCCGAGATCGCCAAGCGGGCCTACACCGAGCTCAAGCAGCAGGAGATCTTCCTCCTCTATTACATGGCCGGCGCGGCCATGGCCTCGCCGTTTCACGGCCTGCTCTGGAGCCAGTACCTGGTCCAGTCCGACGCGGCCAAGATGCTGGGCCTGACCGACCTCATCCCGACCTGGATCGCGCCTGGGCCCGAATCCGAATCCCTGGTGGCGCGCACCTTTTTCCACCGGGACTGGCTGGTGCCGATCCTGCTCCTGGTCGGCTCCCAGATCGTGCAGCGCATCGACCACTTCGGGCTTGGCTACGCCCTCTACCGCATCACCTCCGACGTGGAGAAGCTGCCCTTTCCCATGGCCCCGGTCGGGGCCCTCGGCACCATGGCCCTGGCCGAATCCACCGAGGACAGAAAGACCGGCTGGAAGTGGCGGGTCTTTTCCATCGGCGGCATGATAGGCCTGGCCTTCGGGGCCGTCTACGTGCTTTTCCCCGTGGTCTCGGGTCTGGTCTTCACCGAGCCGGTCAGGCTCCTGCCCATTCCCTGGGCCGATTTCACCCGCAACACCGAACAGTGGCTGCCGGCCGTGGCCACGGGCATCCAGCTCGACCTGGGCCTGGTCTTCACCGGCATGGTCCTGCCCTTCTGGGCCGTCATCGGCGGCCTGGCCGGCCTTGCCATCACGTTCGTCGCCAACCCCATGCTCTACCAGCACGGCATCCTCCACCGCTGGCGCCAGGGCATGGGCACGGTGGAGACGGTCTTTGCCAACAACTTCGACTTCTACATGTCCTTTGGCATCGGCCTTGGCCTGGCCATCGGCGTCATCGGCGTGTGGCAGGTGGCCAAGTCGCTTCGAAAGGGCGGGGTGGGGGGCTCGGCCTACAAGGCCCTTTTCACCACCAACAAGGTGCGCGGGGACATCAACTTCTGGGTTTCCATCGCCATCTACGTCTTTTCCACCCTGTCCTACGTCGGCATGTGCCTCTTTCTCGTGCCCCAGTTCCCCTGGCTCTTTTTCGTGCTCTACGGCTTCCTCTACACCCCGGTCATCTCCTACATCACGGCCCGGATGGAGGGCATCGCCGGCCAGTTCGTGAGCCTCCCCCTGGTGCGCGAGGCCAGCTTCATCGCCGGGGCCCGGTTTTTCGGCTACCAGGGCATCGAGATCTGGTACGCCCCCATCCCCATCCACAACTACGGCAAGGCGACGGTCGATTTCCGCGAGATCGAGCTGACCGGCACCAGCCTTCGCGGCATCATCAAGGCCGAGATCGTGGTCTTCCCGGTGGTCATGGTGGCAAGCCTGCTTTTCTCCCAGTTCATCTGGCAGCTGGCCCCCATCCCCTCGGCCAGCTACCCCTACGCCCAGGAGCTGTGGCACCTGCAGGCCCTCAATACGCTGCTCATGCAGACCTCGACCCTGGAGGGCAATTCGCTCTTTTTTCAGGCCCTAAACGGCTGGTACGTGACCGCAGGCATCGGCCTTGGCCTGGTCACCTACATCTTCCTTATGATCTTCGGCCTGCCCGTGCTCCTGGTCTACGGCATCGTGCGCGGGCTCGGGCAGAGCGTGCCCCATGGGCTCATTCTCGAAGTCGTGGGCGCGCTCCTTGGCCGCTACTATTTCCTCAAGCGCTACGGGAAGCGGTGGCGGCAGTACGCGCCGGTTCTCCTGGCCGGGTTTTCCTGCGGCATGGGCCTTATGGGCATGTTCGCCATGGGCGCGACCTTGATCCTCAAATCGCTTGGCAAGTTGGCCTATTAGCCGGGGGCTGCCGTGGAAGACGACCTGTCGATCCTCATAAGCCTGCTCCAGAGCGTGTGCGTGGTCATGGTCCTGGCCTACGTGCTGGCCCGGACGCGGCTTTTCGCCCAACTCCTCGACGGCCGGCGCACGCCCGGGAATCTGGCCGCGGTGATCGTCCTCTTCGGGCTTTTTTCCATCTACGGCACCCTTTCCGGCATCCCGCTCCTCGGGTCGGTGATCAACATCCGCGACCTCGGCCCGGCCCTGGCCGGCCTGCTGGCCGGTCCCCTGGCCGGGCTCGGGGCCGGCCTGATCGGTGGAGCCCACCGCTACACCCTGGGCGGCCCGACCTGCCACGGCTGCGTGCTCTCGACCGTGGTGGCGGGCCTGGCCGGCGGGCTGGTCAACACCCGGCTTCACGGCCGGCTGCCGTCCACGGGCCAGGCCGCGGCCCTGGCCCTCGCCATCGAGGCCTTCCACATGCTGGCCGGCCTGGCCCTGGGCCAGCCCTTTGACACGGCCCTGGCCGTGGTCCGGGCCGCCGTGGTGCCCATGCTCGTGTCCAACGCCGCCGGCATGGCGGTCTTCGTCTGCATCATGCGAAACGTCATCGAGGCCCGGGACACGCGGCGGGCCAAGGAGGCCATCGAAGGGGAACTCCGTGTCGCCCGGGACATTCAGATGGGCATCGTGCCCCGGATCTTCCCGGCCTTCCCGGACCGGCCGGAAGTCGAACTCTTCGCCGTCCTCGACTCGGCCAAGGAAGTGGGCGGCGATTTCTACGACTACTACGCCCTGGACGCGGACCGGATCTTCCTGGTCATCGGCGACGTCTCGGGCAAGGGCGTGCCGGCGTCGCTGGTCATGGCCGTCACGATGACGCTTTTCAAGGCCTATGCCCGGGCCAACCGGAGCCCGGCCGAAGTGGCGGCCCGGGTCAACGCCAAGCTGGCCGAGGGCAACGACACCGGCCTTTTCGTCACCGCCTTTTGCGCCGTGCTCGACGTGCGCACCGGCTCCCTGCGCTACGCCAACGCCGGCCACAATCCGCCGGTGGTGCTGCGGGCCTCGGGCGAGTCGGGATTCTTGCCGCGCCAGGGCGGGCTGGTCCTCGGAGCCATGCCCGAGTACGCCTACCGCACCGGCAGCCTGACCCTGGACCCGGGCGACACCCTGGTCCTTTATACCGACGGCGTGACCGAAGCCATGGACGCGTCGGACACGCTTTTCGGCGAAGCCCGGCTGCTTGCGGCCTGCCTGCCCGAGCGCCGTCGGGCCCCGAAAATCGTGGTCGAGGCCGTGATCGCGGCGGTGCGGGCCTTTGCCGGGACCGCTCCCCAGTCCGACGACATCACCCTGCTGGCCGTCCGCTACCAGGGAGGAGGCGCCCCCACCTTGCCCCTTGACGCAGTCGCGGGTCTTGGAATATAAACTTCGGTTTCGCGTTGGGTCGTAGCGGCCCGGTCGTGTCCGGCGCCATGGGGTCTGCCCTTGACTCCGGAAAAAAACGTCTTACCAGGGTGGCGAACTCCAATCTGGTCGGCGCCGCACCCTTCCAACGCGCAAGGAGAAACGCATGGCGCGCATTACCGTCGAAGACTGCCTGGAAAAAATCAACAACCGTTTCCTCATCGTGCAGATGGCCATCAAGCGTGTGCACCAGTACCGCGAAGGCTACGAGCCCCTGGTCGAGTGCAAAAACAAGGAAGTGGTCACCGCCCTTCGCGAGATCGCCGCCGGTGAAGTGTTGCCGAGCGAGCCCATCGTCGAAGCGGGCGTGCTGCTGCCCGAAAACGAATAGCTGGACACAATGCCCCGGGATTACTACGAAGTTCTCGGCGTTGAGCGGGACGCCGACGATGAGGCCATCAAGAAGGCCTACCGCCAGCTGGCCTTCAAGTTCCACCCCGACCGCAACCCCGACGATCCCGAGTCCGAATCCAAGTTCAAGGAAGCGGCCGAGGCCTACGAGGTGCTGCGAAACCCCGAGACCCGGGCCCGGTACGACCGGTTCGGCCAGGAGGGGCTTGGCGGCAACGGCTTTGGCGGATTCAACTCCACCGACGACGTTTTCAGCGCCTTTTCCGACATCTTCGGGGAGTTTTTCGGCTTCGCCGGCCGGACCTCGCGCGGTCCGCGCCCCCAGTCCGGAAACGACCTGCGCTATGACCTGACCGTCTCCTTCCGCGACGCCGCCAAGGGGACCGAGGTCACGCTCAAGATCCCGAAAAACGTGCAGTGCCACGTCTGCGACGGCTCCGGAGCCGAGCCCGGCACCGCGCCCGAGACCTGCAAGCAGTGCGGCGGCTCGGGCCAGGTGGTCCAGAGCCAGGGCTTTTTCCGCATCGCCGTGACCTGTCCCGTCTGCCGGGGCGAGGGCCGGGTGGTCACGTCGCCGTGCAAGGAATGCCGGGGACGGGGCGTCACCCGCCAAGTCCGGGAGCTCAAGGTCCGGGTGCCGGCCGGCGTGGACGACGGCAGCCGGCTGCGGCTTCGCGGCGAGGGCGAGCCCGGGCTCCACGGCGGGCCGCCGGGCGACCTGTACGTCATCCTGCGGGTCGAGCCGGACAAGGTCTTCGAGCGCCAGGGCCAGAACCTGGTCCTTCGGGCCGACATCAGCTTCGTGCAGGCGGCCCTTGGTCACAAGATCGAGGTGCCGACCCTGGACGGGCACGAGATGATGGACATCCCCAAGGGCACGCAAAGCGGCGAGGTCTTCTCGCTTCGCGGCCTGGGGCTGCCCGTGCCGGGATCGAGCCGCAGCGGCGACCTCTTGGTCGAGGTGACGGTGCTCACCCCCAAAAACCTGACCAAGAAGCAGGAAGAGCTTTTGCAGGAATTCGAGAAGCTCGACGAGCAAAAGCCCATGAAGAAGGTCAAGGATTTCTTCCGTAAAGCCAAGGAAGTCATGGGGAACTGAGATGGGAACACTTTTGCGCTTCGCGCCTCTGGCGCTGGCCCTGACCCTGGCCCTGCCGGCCCTGGCCCTGGCCGATCCGACGCTCGACTACCGGGACGGCGTGGCCGCCGCCACCAAGGGCGACATGGACACGGCCATCGCGGCCTTCACGCGCATCATCGACGCCGGCGCGGGCATCGACCCGAAAAACCTGGCCAGCGCCTACAACCTGCGCGGCATGTGCCACGACGCCAAGAATGAGACCGAAGCGGCCATCGCCGACTACACCAAGGCCGTGGAGACCGATTCCAAGCTGGCCGAGGCCTTCGGCAACCGGGCCATGGCCTACATGAAGCTCGGGCAGGTGGACAAGGCCAAGGCGGACGCCACGTCGGCCAAGCGCATCGACCGCAAGGTCAAAGTCCCGACCTTCGAGTAGGCCGCCATGAGCGAAACCTTCACCCATATCGACGCCGACGGCCGCACCCGCATGGTCGATGTCGGGGCCAAGTCCAAGACGCGCCGCCTGGCCATTGCCGGCGGCGAAGTCCGGCTTGCGCCCAAAACCATGCAGCTTTTGGCCACCGCCGCCCTGCCCAAGGGTGACGCTCTGGCCACGGCCAAGATTGCCGGAATCCTCGCCGCCAAGCGCACGGCCGACCTGATTCCCCTGTGCCATCCGCTGCCCCTGGCCTTTGCCGACGTCCGGTTCTTCGTGGACGAGGCCGCGGCCATCGTCCGCATCGAGGCCGAAGCCTCGACCACGGCCGAGACCGGCGTGGAGATGGAGGCCCTGACCGCCGCCTCGGTGGCCGCGCTCACCATTTACGACATGTGCAAGGCCGTGCAGAAGGACATCGTCCTCGGCGAGATCCGGCTCCTCTTCAAGTCCGGCGGCAAGTCCGGCACCTACGTCGCCCCCGAATGGCCCACGGACCGCCCGTTGCCGGCGTGATGAAGATTAAGATGCCTCCGGCGGCCGGGGGGCACACCCCCCCGGACCCCCTGAATGGGCAAGGTGATTTTTCCGGTGGCGCATGGGCTGGGAAGAGCAGCGGGAATAGAAAAGCCCGGAAGCAATTGCTTCCGGGCTTTCATATTTACTGAGACGGACGACGTCCCGCAGCTTTACCCCCTTTGAACCATCGGGGGGGTCCGGGGGGAATCATTCCCCCCGGCCGCCGGAGGCATCTTTTCTTATCTTATCTTATCTTCTTCCTACCACACGCTGCGTACTTTGACGCCGCGGGCGGCCATGTGGTCTTTGCACTGCTTGATGGTGTACTCGCCGTAGTGGACGATGGAGGCGATGAGTGCGGCCGAGGCTTTGCCGGTGGTCACGGCGTCGGCCATGTGGTCGGGGTTGCCGGCACCGCCGGAGGCGATGACCGGGATGGTCACGGCTTCGCAGATAAGGCGCGTCAGCGTCAGTTCGTAGCCCGTCTTGGCCCCGTCGGCGTCGATGGAGTTGCAGCAGATTTCCCCGGCCCCGAGCGCCTCCACGGTCTTGGCCCAGTCGATGGCGTCGAGGCCCATGGCCTTGCGGCCGCCGTGGATGACGATTTCGTAGCCGGACGGGATCTCTTTGGACACGGGCACCTTTTTGACGTCCATGCCGACCACCACGCACTGGGAGCCGAAGGCGGCCGCGCCCTGGCTGATGATGTCCGGGTTTTTGACGGCCGCGGAATTGACCGAGATCTTTTCCGCGCCGGCCAAGAGCACCGCCCGCATGTCCTCGACCGTGGAGATGCCGCCGCCGACCGAGAAGGGGATAAATATCTCCCTCGCCACCTTGTCGACCACATCGAGCATGATGCCCCGGCCTTCGCTCGAAGCCGTGATGTCGTAAAAGACCAGCTCGTCGGCCCCGGCCTCGTAGTAGAGGCGGGCGGTCTCGACCGGGTCGCCGATGTCCACGTTGCCCTTGAACTTGATGCCCTTGGTGAGCTTGCCGTCGCGGACGTCCAGGCAGGGAATGACGCGTTTGGAGAGCATGGATCAGGCCTCCTGGCAGTAGGCGGCGAAATTGCGCAGCAGGGACAGGCCCGGCCGGCCGCTTTTTTCCGGGTGAAACTGGACCGCCCAAAGCCCCTTGCGGCCGTGCACCGAACAGAACGGCAGGCCGTAGACCGTGGTGCCAAGGACGTATTCGTCGGCCGGCACCGGGTAGTAGCTGTGGACGAAATAGAATTCCGCTTCGGGCGCGATGCCGTCGAAGAGTTCGCACGGCGCCTTGAGGGCCACCTGGTTCCAGCCCATGTGCGGGATGCGGATGGGGATGCCGTCCTCGTCGGTCAGGGCCGGGGTGAACATGGCGCACTGGCCGGGCACGATGCCAAGGGCCGTGGTGTCGTTCTCGGCGCTGTAGTCGAGGAGGATCTGGCAGCCGACGCAGATGCCGAGCAGGGGCTTTCCGGCCGCGACCTGCCCGGTCAAGACGGCGTCGAGCCCGGTGGAGGTCAGCTCCAGCATGGCCTGGCCGGCCGCGCCCACGCCCGGAAAGATGATGCCCGAGGCGTCGGCGAGGATCGACGGATCGGCCGTGATGCGGCACGGGATGCCGAGGTGGGTCAGGGCCCGTAAAACGCTCGTCTGGTTCCCGGCCTTGTAGTCCAAAATGGCAAGCATGGCGTCTTTCTCCTTGGCCCCTTGCCTCCGGCGGCCAGGAGAGGCGCTGCCTCTCCTGGACCTCTCCGCCGGGGGGGATCATCCCCCCCGGACCCCCTGAAAGGTGAGGGGGGAATGGCGTCATAAATGGTTCATGGATGCGACGGTCGAGAAGGCGTCGCATTTGGCGAAAGCCGGTTGTGAACATTTTGGGGAATTTTGGCAAGGGACGTCGCCAGGGCGGTCTAGGCGGGGAGGCCCTATTTCCGGCGCTTGAACATCTTCTCCATTTCGCGCGGCCCGAAGCGGACCGTTACCGGCCGGCCGTGGGGGCAGTAGTCCCGGTCCGGCGCCTTGGCCCACTGGGCCAAGAGCGCCACGGCCTCGTCGTCGGCAAGCGGGGTGCCGGCCTTGACGGCCGTCTTGCAGCTCATGAGAATCCACAGGTCGCGCAGGGTCTTGGACTGCCCGGCCAGGGCGGCGGACAGGTACTCCCGGGCCTGGCCCACGGACAGCGCCGGCGGCGCGCCGGTCATGGCCACCAGGCCGGGCCGGGGCGTTTCGAGCACAAAGCCCATGGCCCGAAGCTCGGGGAAAAGCTCCCGCAGCCGGGCCGCTTCCGAGGCATGGAGCGGCACCTCGACCGGGATGCCGACCGGCCGGCTGTGGCCCCGGTGGCCGGACGCCTCCATGGCCGCGAACAGGATGCGCTCGTGGGCCGCGTGCTGGTCAACGAGGACCAGTTCCCGGCCGAGGTCCACGATGAGGTAGGTGTCCGCGAACTGGCCCAGGTAGCGGACCCCGGGCGGCAGGGCCGGCTCCAGCTCCTCCACGGTCCGGGCACGGAGGATTTCCGGCGCCGGTCCGGCAGCCTCTTCGCCGCGCTCGTGGCGGACCACGGCCGGCGGATCGGGATGGCGCAGGGGGGCCTGCCGGACCGGGGGCGCGCCTTCGGCGACGTGCGGCCCGGAGGCCTCGGCCGGCCCTGATGACGGACCGCCCGAACTGCCTGGACCGCCCGGGCGGGCCGGAGGGGCCGGCGCGTCGGACCAGGGCCGGAGGGAGTCCTCCCGGCCGGAGCCGGCCATGGGCGTGGTTTCCTTCGGGCTCGGAGCGTCGGCCCGGGCCAGTTCGCCGAGGAAATCCAGGCGCGAGGCAAACTTCGGCCCTTCGGCGTCCTGCCGGACCCACGGCTCGGGCGCGGGCACGGTGCGAAGGACGAGGTTTTTGTCCAGGGCCTGGCCGACCGCCCGGCGGAGGTTTACAAACACGGCCTGCTCGTCGCGAAACCGGACCTCGGTCTTGGCCGGATGGACGTTCACGTCCAGGTCCTCGGGCGGGATCTCCAGGAAAAGGACGGCTTGCGGGTATTCGCGGGAGAGCAGCCGGCCCTTGTAGGCCTCGCGCACGGCGGCCAGGAGCACCCGGTCGAGGACGGCCCGGCCGTTGACGTAGAAAAGCATCCGGTCGGCCTTGGCCTGGGCCTTGAGCGGCTTGCCGAGGATGCCATGGACCCGGATCGGGCCCAGGGCGTAGTCCACCTCGAAGAGGTCGTCGGTGACGGCCGGCGGCCAGATGCCGGACAGGCGGGCGAGAAGCGTCTGGCCGGCCGGAAAGCGCAGGCTGGTTTTGCCGCCGACCGAAAGTTTCATGGCCACGTCCAGCCGGGCCAGGGCGGTGCGGCAAAAGACGTCCGTGGCCCGCTTGGTCTCGGTGGGCTCGGATTTCAGGAATTTGAGCCGGGCCGGCACGGCGGCGAAGAGGTCCCGGACCTCGATGCGCGTGCCCTTGGCCAGGGCGGCCGGGCCGCGCTCGACGATGCGGCCGCTTTCGACCTTGATGATCGCCCCCTCGTCAAAGGCCTCGTGGCGGGAGGTGAGGGTAAAGGTCGAGACCGAGGCGATGCTCGGCAGGGCCTCGCCGCGAAAGCCGAAGCTCGCGATGCTGGCCAGTTCGGCCATGGAGGCGATCTTGCTCGTGGCGTGGCGCGTGACGGCCAGCGGCAGTTCCTCGGGCGTCATGCCCCAGCCGTCGTCGGCCACGGAGAGGAGCGTGCGGCCGCCGCCCTCGATGGCCACGTCGATGCGCGCGGCTCCGGCGTCGAGGCTGTTTTCCACCAGTTCCTTGAGCACGCTGGCCGGCCGCTCCACCACCTCGCCGGCGGCGATCTGGTTTTGCAGTTCCGGCGGCAGGACGCGGATGGTGCGGTGTTTGACGGCGTTTGGCATGGCCCGACCCTACGCCAACTCGGCCGCCAGGCAAAGCCGGCCGGCCGGGCTGGAAAACCCGGGGCAATGGGGGTAGACCCGGGCCGGGCCGCTCGCCCAAGGAGATTTCCCATGCCCATTGCCCACAACTACCTGCGCACCCGGGTGCGCCTGGACCATATCGCCGCCAACTACAAACGCCTGGCCGGGCTTGGCGGCCGGGTCCTGGCCGTCATCAAGGCCGACGCCTACGGCCACGGACTGCTCGAAACGGCCCGGGTGCTGACCGGGGCCGGGTGCGACGGCTTTGCCGTGGGTTCGGTGGCCGAGGGCGCGGCCCTGCGGGCCGCCATTCCCCGGGCCGCCATCGTGTCGCTTCTGGGGCCGGTCCTGCCCGAGGACGACGCCATGATCCTCGGCCACAGCATCATCCCCTTCATCCACGACTTCGGGCAGCTCGAACGGCTGGCCGGGCGCGCGGCCAGGAAACGGGTCAAGGCCCGGGTGGCCCTCAAGTTCGACACCGGCATGGCCCGGCTCGGCTTTGTCGAGGCCGACGTGCCGGAGCTTCTAAAACGCCTGGAGGACATGCCGGCCATCGAGGTGGCCATGGTCGGCTCACACCTGGCCACGGCCGACGATCCGGCGGCGTTTGCGTTCGTGGCCGAGCAGGGCGAGGGGTTCGGCCGGATCTGCGCGGCCCTGCGCCGGGCGGGCCTCGCCTTCGAGGGGTCGCTGTGCAATTCCGCCGGCATCATGGCCCACGCCGACCGGTTCGGCTTCGAGACCCGCCGGGCCGGCATCGCGCTGTACGGCGTCAATCCGTTTCTCGGAACCGACCGGGAGACGCTCGGCCAGGGGCTGGTCGCGGCCATGGAGACGGTGACGCGCATCGTCTCGGTCCACGACGTGGCCGCCGGCCGGTCGGTCAGCTACGGCCGGACGTTCACGGCCGAGCGCGACATGCGGGTGGCGGTGGTGGCCGCCGGCTATGCCGACGCCTACAGCCGGGGGCTGTCCAACGCCGGGGCCATGTGCCTGGCCGGCAAGCGGGTGCCGATCGTCGGACGGGTCTGCATGCAGTTGACAGCCGTGGACGTGACGGGCATCGCCTGCGCGCCCGGCGACGTCATCCATCTGCTCGGCGGCCAGGGGCCGGAAGCGGTCACGGCCAACGACGTGGCCGGCTGGTGGGGGACCATTCCCTACGAAGTCCTATGCCTCTTTGGCCTGAACCCCCGGGAATACGTCTAACACCCACCATCCCAGGGGGCGCGCCCCCATCGAGGAGGGTCCGGGAGGGGATCATCCCCTCCCGGCCGCCGGAGGCATCTTCTCCGTCCGGCCCGCGTCCTGTCCTTGAACGCAAAAAATCCATTTCTATCTTAAAAATACGGACGTATTTTTAAGGGTGCAACATTAGGCCCTGGTCGGGATGCCGTGGATACGCAGGTAGCGGTAGAGGCTTTGCTTGCCGAGCTGGGACAGGTCGCAGGCCTTGTGGATGTCGCCGCCGGTCGCCTGCATGAGCGTCTTGAAATACCGGTGCTCGGTTTCCTTCTTGTAGTCGTCAAAGGGCGTGAGCACGAGTTCCGGCTGGGCCGGGGCCGGTTCGATGGGCGGCAGGAGCTCCATTTCCTGGCCGTTGGCGGCCTCCTGCCGTTTGCCGCTCATGATGCGGATGCGGACTTCCGGCGGCAGGTGCTTGGGGTAGAGGGTCGGCTCGAACTGGGCCCGCACGATGATGTTTTCCATGAGGTTGACCAGCTCGCGCACGTTGCCCGGCCAGTCGTAGGCCTGGAGGGTGTCGAGGAATTCCGGGGAAAAGCCCTTGAGCGGCACCTTGTACTTGAGGCAAAAGGCGTTCATGTAGTGGATGGTCAGCTCCCGGATGTCCGCGTCGCGCTGGCGCAGGGCCGGGATGTGGATGTGCATGGTGCGCAGGCGAAAGAGCAGGTCGTTTCGAAACGTGCCCGAGGCGACCAGGGCTTCGAGGTCCCTGTTGGTGGCGGCGACGAGCCTGAAATCGCTGGTCTCCTCCTCCTTGGCCCCGACCGGCCGGAAGCGGCGCTCCTGGAGCACGCGCAAAAAGGCCTTTTGCTGGGAAAAGGGCAGCTCGCCCACCTCGTCGAGGAAGAGCGTTCCCTTGTCGGCCTGCTTGATCAGCCCTTCCTGCTTTTTCTCCGCGCCCGTGAAAGCCCCCTTGGCGTGGCCGAAGAGCACGGATTCGATCAGCGTCTCGGTCAGGCTCGAACAGTCGACCACCACGAACGGCCCCTCGGCCCGGTCGCTGTTGTCGTGGATGGCCCGGGCGAAGAGTTCCTTGCCCGTGCCGGTCTCGCCGGTAATGAGCGTGTTGGCGTCGGAGTTGGCGGCCTGGGCCACGAGATCGAGGCAGCTTGCCACGCGCGGGCTGTTGCCGATGATGCCTTCGCGCTTCAGGGCCACGGTGGGCGGTCGGTGGGCGAATTTCTCCTTGCGGTACTGCAGGGCGCGAATGAGCGGCAGGGTCATGGATTCGGCGGTGGCCGGTTTTTCGATGTAGTCCCAGGCGCCGTTTTTGATGGCCAGTTCCGCGCCGTTGGGGTAGCTCGCGCCGGTGAAGATGATGACTTCCGGGGCCCGCTCCCGCTCGGTGATCCTCGGGATGGAGAGAAGCCCGTTGCCGTCCGGCAGGTCCACGTCCAGGTAGACCACGTCAAAGGCGTCTTTATCCAGGGCTTCGAGGCCCTTGGTCAGATTCGGCCGGGTTTCGACCTCGTGGTCCATGCCCTCGATGACCAGCCGGCAGACCTCGCGGATATGGGTGTCGTCGTCGATGACCAGAATTTTCGCCATGCCACCTCCCTGGTGTCCCCTGACGGACATTTGTGTAAGGCGAACAGGCCATTTTGTCGAGACGGGGCGGGCGGGAGCGTTTGACGCCCGATGCCCGGCCCCGTAAAGTGGCCGCAGCCAAGGAGGCGGTCATGACCGAGGAAAACGCAGCCAAGCCCAAACGCCCGATCCTGGTCTGGGTCATCTTTCTTTTTTACCTGGTCAGCTCGGTCCAGGTGATCGTGGGGCTTTTCTTCGTGACCGCCGGCGGGGTGGAGATGACGCCCGAGGGCCAGGCCTATCTGGCCAAATTCACCGTCATGGACCGGGTGATCGGCTACGTGAATGCCGCCGTGACCCTGGTCGGGGTGACGCTCCTTTTCGCTCAGCGCCGGCAGGCGGTGAACGTATTGGCCCTGGCCTTTGCCCTGAACCTCTTTTCCACGGCCGTGGTCTGGGTGAAGACCGATCCTGCCTCCGTCATCGCGCCGACCGGGCTCCTGGCCCAGGCGGTCGGCATCGCGCTCTTCGGCGCGGTGGTTTACTACTCCTGGCGGCTTTTGAAGCGGGGCGTGCTCTACCGGTGATCAGCCCGCGCCGCCGGTGCGGCGGCCGCAGCAGTAGAGCACGGCGTAGCTGGCCGGCATGCCTTCCACCGTGCCGAACCGTTCGGCGTAATACTTCCGAAATTCCCGATACCTGGCCGGGCTGCCCGCCCGCCGGCCTTCCGTGTGGGTCACGCCCGCACCCTTGAGGCTGCGAAGAAGGGTGGGCACGCTCTCGTGCGTCACCACCTGGCGCGCCTCCTCCATGCTCCACTCGATGCCCGGTATTGCGGCGAAAAGCTCCCGGTAAAAGGCCGCCGGCCGCATGGGATAGACCGAGCCGAAGCCCGTGGCCGCCGCGGCCTCGGCCAGCTCCGCAAGCGTCCCTTCCACATAGAGGGCGATGGCGAAGCCGCCGCCCGGCCGCACGAGCCGCAGGTCGGCCGGGATGGACGCGGCCGGATCGGCGTACCAGTGCATGGCCGAGGCCGAGGCCAGGAAGGCGAAGGCGCCGTCCCGGAAGGGCGGCCGTTCGCCGTCGGCCGCGACCTTGCGGGCGCCGGGCATGGCGGCCCGGGCCAACATGCCCGGCGCCAGGTCGAGGGCCAGGTACGGGCCCCGGGTCCGGGGCAAAAGCGCGCGCGTGAGCAGGCCGCTGCCCGCGCCGATTTCGAGGACGGGAGCGCCGAGGGTGGCCGGACACAGGGCGGCCAACCGGGCGGCCACCAGCCGCTGGACCTGGGCCGCGGCCTCGTAGGTGGCGGCGGCCTGTTCGAAGCGGCGTTGGAGGGGACGTTTCATGGGAAAAGGTGTTCTCCGAGAAGGGTGGGATCGGGCCAGTGGCCGCCGTGGTGCCCCACGACCGCCGCGCCGTCAAGGACGGAGAGGACCGCCTCCACGGCCGCGGGCCGCACGATGCGGTCGGCCGCGCCGTGGACGACGGTGACGTTTCCGGCCGGCACGGGCCTGTCCGGGGCGGCCGAGGCCAGGAGATAGGCCAGGCCCTCGGAGAGCCGGCCGGCCCAGGCCGGGTCAAAGTCCAGGGCCTGGACGGCCGCCTCGGACAGGCCGCAGTTTTTCCAGAAGCCCCGTGTGACGGCCTCGGCGTCCGTGGCCAGGCCGGCCGCCATGGCCCGGGTGATCCGGGCGGGCAGGCTGTCGGCAAAGCGCAGGAACGGCGCGAAAAGGACCACCCGCTCGAACCGGGGGAAAAGCCCGGCCGCGTGCCTGACGAGCATGTGCGCGCCCGTGGACCAGCCGCCAAGAATCCGGGCCGGGCTGGCCTCGATACGGGCGAGCAGGGCGGCCTCGTCCCCGTCCAGAAAGGGCGCGGCAAACGTCCACCGGCCCGAAAACCCGGGGAAGAGCGTTTCGGGACCGGCCCAGCCGGACAGGAAGAAAACGTCGGTCATGGGAAAAAGGAGACCCGCAGCCTCGAGAACCCGAGCCGCACCCGGCGCAGGTCGTCTTCGGTCAGATCGGCCCGCAGGGACAGGCGCAGCCGGGCCGTGCCCTGGGGCACGGTGGGGGGCCGGACGGCGGCGACAAGGAGGCCCTCGGCCCGAAGGAGGGCCTGGGCGTGGAGCGCCACTCGGTTGCGGCCGCAGGCCACGGGGATGATCTGGGTGGTCGAGCCCATGGTGTCGAAGCCGAGGCCGCTTAAATGGTCGCGGATGGCCTTGGCCATGCGCATGAGCCGGGCCCCCTCGCCGGGATTGGCCTTCAGGTGGCGCAGGGCAGCCAGCGACGCGCCCAGCACGGCCGGCGGCAGGGCGGTGGAAAAGACGAACGACCGGCCCCGGTTGCGCAAGAGCTCGATGGTTTCGAGCCGGCCGGCCACGTAGCCGCCCTGGGACCCGAGGGCCTTGCTCAGGGTCCCCACGTGGACGTCCACGTCCTCGGACAGCCCGAGCGCGGCGGCAAGGCCGCGTCCCCGGCCGAGGATGCCCGTGGCGTGGGCCTCGTCGACCACGGTGAGCGCGCCGTGGGCTTTGCCAAGCTCGACCAATCGCGCTAAGGGAGCCACGTCGCCGTCCATGCTGAAAACCGTGTCCGTGACGATGATCTTTTTCGCGACCTGCCGCTCCCGCCCAAGCAGCTGTTCCAGATGCTCCATGTCCAGGTGGCGGTAGCGCACGAGCCTGGCCCCGGACAGGGCAATGCCGTCCAGGATGCTGGCATGGTTCAGGCGGTCGGAGAAAACGACGGTGTGGCGGTCGGCCAGGGCGGAAAACACGGCCAGGTTGGCGGCGTAGCCGCTGCCGGTGACGAGCGCCGCCTCCTGGTATTTGAAGGTGGCCAGTTCCGCTTCCAGGGTCTCGGCCAGGGCGAAGTTGCCGGTGACGAGCCGGGAGGCCCCGGACGAGCAGCCGTGGCGGGAAAGCGCCTTGGCCGAGGCCTCGATCAGGTCCGGGTGGGCGGAGAGGCCGAGGTAGTTGTTGGAGGCCAGGTTCAAAAGCCGTGTGCCGCCATAGAGGATTTCCCGGGCCGCGCCGTCGTCGATGGGCGGGATGGTCCGATAGCTGTCCGTGTTTCGAAGCGCTGCCGCTTCGGGCACGATGTATTTGCCGAAAAAGGATGTGCTCATGTCGCAGCGTTCCGGAAGGGAGGCCATGCGTATCTGGCATCCCTGCACCCAGATGAAGGACCACGAAACGTATCCTCCCGTCTTTATGGAGCGCGGTCAAGGGATTTACCTCTTCGACCGCCAGGGCAAGGCCTACATCGACGCCATTTCCTCGTGGTGGGTGAACCTTTTCGGCCACGCCAATCCCCGCATCGCCCGGGCCGTGACCGACCAGCTTTCGCGCCTGGAACACGTTATTTTCGCCGGCTGCACCCACGCCCCGGCCGAGGAACTGGCCGAGCGGCTGCTGGCCGTGGCCCTGCCGGGGCTGACGAAAATATTTTTCGCGGACAACGGCTCCTGCGCCGTGGAAGCAGCCCTCAAAATGAGCCACGCCTTCTGGCGCAACCACGGCCGGCCGGAAAAATGCCGCTTCCTCTACCTGGCCAACGGCTACCACGGCGAGACGGCCGGGGCCCTGGGCGTGTGCGGCGACAGGCTCTACGCCGCGCCCTTTGTGCCCCTTTTCGTGCCCCAGATCGAGGTTGCGGGGCCGGACTGCCAGCGCTGCCCCCACGGCCAGGCCCGGGAGACTTGCGACGCGGCCTGCTTCGCGTCCATGCAGGCGGCCATCGACACCCACAAGGATGTCCTCGCCGGGGTCATTGTCGAGCCGCTGGTCCAGTGCGCCGGCAACTTCCGCATGTACCCGCCAGTGTATCTGGCCAAGCTGCGCCGGGCCACCCTTGAGGCCGGCATCCACTGCATCGCCGACGAGATCGCGGTCGGGTTCGGCCGCACGGGCACCATGTTCGCCTGCGAACAGGCCGGCGTGTCCCCGGATTTCATGTGCCTGTCCAAGGGAATCACCAGCGGCACCTTGCCGCTTTCCTGCGTGCTGACCACGGACGCGGTCTTCGACGCCTTTTACCACGACTACGCCGACGACAAGGCTTTTCTCCACTCCCACAGCTACACCGGAAATCCGCTGGCCTGTGCCGCGGCCGTGGAGACGTTGCGCATTTTCGAGGACGACGACGTCATAAACGCCAACCGGCCGAAGATCGCCCACCTGCAAGCCGCCGTGCGGGAACGGTTCGCCGGCTACAAGCACGTGGCGGACATCCGCTCCACGGGCTGGATCACGGCCGTGGAGCTTTACGCCGACCCGGAGCGGGGGACGCCTTTCGACTGGCGGGACCGGACCGGGTTTCGCATCTTCCAGGAGGCGGTCAAACGGGGCGCGTGGCTGCGAAACCTCGGCGACACCCTCTACTTCATGCCGCCCTATGTGATCACCACGGATGAGATCGACAAACTGACGGACATCGCCCTGGAGGCGACCAAGGCGGTGCTCGGATGACAGGCTATTTCATCACCGGCACGGGCACGGGCATCGGCAAATCCTGGTTTTCGGCTTTTTTCGCGGCCAGGCTCAAGGCCGAGGGCAAGACCGTCCGGTACGTCAAGCCCGTGGCCACGGGCTATCCCGAGGACGACGACGCGGCCTTCGTGGCCGGCCGGGCCGGGCTGGCTCCCGAGGACGCGGTCACGCTCTACACGGCGGCCGAGCCGGCTTCCCCGTGCTTCGTGTTCGACCCCTTTCCGTTTGCGGAGTGCGTCTCGCGCATCGAGGCCCTCGGGACCGACCGCGACGTCCTTCTCGTCGAAAGCGCCGGCGGCCTGGCCGTGCCGCTCGGCGGGCGGCGCTACAACTACCACTTCGCCCTGGCCCTTGGCCTCCAAACCATCCTGGTCGTGCCCAACAGGCTCGGCTGCCTGTCCGACGCCCTCGTCTACGGCCACTTTGCCCTGCGCCACAAGCTGCCGCTGGCCGCCATCGCCCTAAACGACCACTTTGCCGAATCGCCGCGCCACGCCGACCGCAACGCAGGCGTGCTCGAAGGGGAGTTCCCGGGCAAGGTGGCCTGGCGGTATGACGCCGAGACATTGAGAGCCTGGGGGGAACCGCTTTGAAAGCGGTTCCCCCCAGACCCCCTTCCCAACATCCGCGTCGCAGCGCCTGAGCGCGTCATACCATATCCCCTTTCGGGGGGTCCGGGGGGGATGATCCCCCCGGCCGCCGGAGGCCTCTTTTTCCCCGTCCCCCGCTTATTCCCGTCCCAGCATTTTCATGGCCGCGTCCACACTCGCGTTTTCGTGCACGATGGCCGTCACGGCCTGCAAGAGCCTGGCCGGGTCCGGGTCCTGGAAGATGTTGCGGCCGACCGAGAGGCCGGTGCCGCCGGCCATGACGCTGTCCGCGATCATGGTCAGAAAGCCGCGCGTGGAGTCGGTCTTGGGGCCGCCGGCGATGACGACCGGCACGCAGCAGCCGGCCACGACCCGGGCGAAGCTGTCCGGATCGCCGGTGTAGGGCACCTTCACCATGTCCGCGCCGAGCTCGTTGCCCACCCGGGCGCAGTGGGCCACCACGTCCGCGTCGAACTCGTTTCGGACCTTCGGTCCCCGGGCGTAGACCATGGCCAGGACCGGCACGCTCCACGAGGCCGCCGCCTCGGTCACCATCCCCAAGTCGTCGAGCATCCGGGCCTCGGTCTCGTCGCCGAGGTTCACGTGCACGGACACGGCGTCGGCCCCGAGCCGGATGGCCTCTTCCACGGTGCAGACAAGCGTCTTGGCGTTGGGGTAGGGCGACAGGTTGGTCGAGGCGGACAGGTGGATGATGAGCCCCACGTCCCGGCCCCGGGCCCGGTGGCCGCACCGCACCACCCCCTTGTGCATGAGCACGGCGTTGGCGCCGCCGGCCACGATGTTGGTGACCGCCTCGCGCATGTCCGCAATGCCCTCGATGGGGCCGACGGAAACGCCGTGGTCGAGGGGCACGATGATGGTGCGGCCGGTGTCGCGGTTGAGGATGCGTTCGAGGCGGATGGATTTGCCGATGGTCATGGTGCTTCTCCTTGGCTTTTTGCGCGAAGGAGCCGGGACCCCGGCGGCGACTCATGAAAAAGGGCCGCCGGGCATTGCGCCCGCGGCCCTTGGCGGCGGTGTTGTGGGATGCGGCCTATCCGGCCGCGCCCTCCGCCTGGCCGCGAGCGCGATACCCGTAATAATACGAGCTGGAAAAAAGGGGGCGCTTGGCGGTCATGCGGCGTGTCATGGCGATACGCTACCAAAGGCCCGGCCGGCCCGTCAAGAGCCGTCCGGCAATGTGCCCGGCAATGCGTCCATGGCCTTGCGCCGGCCGTGTCCCGGTGCCGGAATATTTTTCACAGTCAGGCCATGTTCGTCTTGTAGGGCGAAAGAAATGGTGTAAGGTGAACCAGAGTCGCGTGTAGTGCCAAAAGACATGAAAGAGGATTTTTTGTAGTGGCCAATCTATCTGTCGCCATGAATATGATCAGTCTCATCATCGTCGATGATCATGAAATCGTTCGGGAAGGCACGCGGTATTTCCTGAGCGGCATTCCCACGGTCCGGGTCGTTGGCATGGCCGCCACCCCCGGCGAAGCCCTGCAACTCGTGGCCAGGTATTATCCGGACGTGGCCCTGGTGGACCTCGGCCTGCCGTCTCTGGAGATCGGCCGGGGCCTGATCGAGGACATCAAAGCCCACCATCCCCGGGTCAAGATACTGGCTTTCACCGCGCACGAGGATGCCTTGGCCATCCACAGTTCCCTGGCCGCCGGGGCGGATGGCTATCTCCTCAAAACCGCATCCACCGACGAACTGGCCACCGCCATCATGGCCGTGGCCACAGGCAAGAAGTACCTGAGTCCGGACGTGTCGGCCAATGTGGTGGACGGGTTTGTCAACCCTGACGGCGGATCGCATGGCAGCAAAGTCAATTTGTCGCGCCGGGAACGGGAAGTGCTGCGGTTTGTCATGGAAAGCAGAGGCAACAAGGAAATCGGGGAGCTGCTTTTCATCAGTCATCGGACCGTGGAAAAGCACAAGGCCAGCCTGAAAAAGAAACTTCTGTGCGATACGGATGTGGAACTGGCCATCTACTGCATGAAAAACGATATTCTGTAAGCCGCTCTCGCATTGAAACGGGCAGGGCTTCTCCCGGGCCTGCCCGTCCGTTCCCGTCCGTTCCCGCCGAGCCCGTCCGTTCCCGCCGAGCCCGTCCTTTCCCGCCGAGCCCGTCCGTTCCCGCCGAGCCCGGTCGCCGGGACAGGGTCCCTCGCCTCCCCCGGGAGCCTCGGTTCCCCTTGCTTCCGTTCGCTTTTCCCGCCGCCATCCACCGCCCCCGGTTCCGTGTCGGGCCAGGCGGCTTTTTCCGTTCCGGGGACGGCCGGCCGGACCGCCGGTGACGGCCCGTGGCCGGGGCCTTGGCTGCCCGCCTGGGGCGAAACGCCGGCCAAAGCGCCTTTGCGCCGCCATTTGGCACGGTTGGGGCAAAGGGTCGGCGACATGGGCGATCCACCTATGGCAAATGGGGGATCGCCCCCATTCCGCTCGGTCGCAAACCGCAGCAAAGAGTAAAATATCAAAAAATAAGAGGCCGTGTGCCGCAAGCGGGGGACGGGGCAACGACAGAAGAGGGCGGAAAGGGAAGGAAGCCTGGGCCGCGGTGGAAGCTTCAAGCGGGCGCCCTGGGCGAAAGCGCCCGGTGCGGGCGCACGCGAGGCAGGAAAGTGCCAGCCAAGCGTTGGAGCTTCCCTCCGGAACAGCAACGCAGGCAACAAAGGGGATACACATGAAGGACACGGGGCCGATGCCGCCATCACGGGAACCTTTCTTCCCGCCGACCGCTCCGGGAGCCGGGCAGGCCGCCGTACTGCCGCTGGGGGAGGCCTTGACGGCCTTCCGGCTTCCCCTCCTCCTGGGGCTCGTGGCCCTGGCCGTGGCCTACCATCAGGTCGTCGCGGCCATGGTCCATGACTGGTATGTGGACGACAATGCCTCCCACGGCTTTCTCATTCCGCTCATTGCCGGCTACCTCGTCTGGACGCGCCGGGAGGAGCTGGCCGCCGTGCCGACCGGTTCGAGTCCGGCCGGGCTCGGCGTGGCCGTGGCCGCGGCCCTCATGCTCGTGGCCGGCTGGCTGGCCACGGAATTTTTCACCATGCGCCTGTCGCTCCTCGTGGCCCTGGCCGGGTGCGTGCTCTACTGGCTGGGCCGGGAAGTCTTCTCGAAGCTGCTGACGCCCTTGCTCTTCCTGGTGTTCATGATTCCCATTCCGGCCGTGGTCTACGATGCCGCCGCCTTTCCGCTCAAGCTCTTCGTGAGCTGGTTTTCGGTCGGCGTGCTCAAGCTCATGGGCCTCATGGTGGTTCGCGAGGGCAACGTCATCCTGTTCCCCAACGTCACCCTGGAGGTGGTGGAGGCCTGCAGCGGCCTGCGTTCCCTGACCTCGCTCCTGGCCTTGGCCACGGCCTACGCCCTGGTCCTCGTGCGGTCGCCCTGGCAGCGCCTGATCCTGATCGCCGCCGCCGTCCCCATCGCCGTTTTCGCCAATGTCCTGCGGGTGGTGGTCACGGGCGTGCTGGCCCGCCACATCGGGGCCGCGGCGGCGGAGGGCTTTTTCCACGAATTCGCCGGATTGGCGACATTCGCCTTGGCGCTTGTCGCCCTGGCCGGCCTGCACCAGGTCCTGCGGAGGTTCCGGTGAAGACACCCTGGTATCGGTATCTGGCAATCTATTGCCTCTTCCTGGCCACGGCCGGCTACATCGCCCTGCACCGGGAGACGGCCGAGCCCCTGGCCCGGCCCCTGGCGGACTTTCCCGCCCGGGTCGGAGCCTGGCGCACGGTCCACCAGGAGCAGTTCAGCCGGGAGCTCCTGGAGGTGCTGCGGCCAAGCGACTACCTGTCGCGGCGCTATCTGGGACCTGACGGGAAAACCGTCAACCTCTACATCGGCTACCACGACGGGGCCCAAGGGTCCGGGCCCATCCATTCCCCCAAGAACTGCCTGCCGGGCAGCGGCTGGTTCGAGGTCGTGTCGCGGCCGGTCGAATTCGACGTCGGCGGGGAACGCGTTCGCCTGACCCAGGCCATCTACCGCCAGGGCGAGCGCCAGGAATTGTTCGTGTACTGGTTCATGGTCCGGGGGGAGGTCCTGTCCACCGAAATCGGTCTCAAGCTGGCGGAGATCGCCAACTCGGTGCAACACGGCCAGCGGGGCGCAAGCTTCGTGCGCCTGAACCTTGGCACGCAAAACGATCCGGCCGAGGCCGCGTCCGTCGCCGAAGCCTTCATCAAGCAAGCCTATCCGGTCATCCACTTCTTTCTGGCGCCCTAAGCGGGGAAGGCATTGCCATGCACACCATTCTCGTCGCCGCGTCCCTCACCCTTGGGCTGGCGCTTTGCATCATGATCCTGTTTCGCAGCCAGTTCGTGCCGAGCGACGGCCTGCTCCTGATCGGCCTGCTCGGGCTGTCGGCCGCCGAACTGCTCAACGCCCAGGCGCTGGCCTCCTCGGCCGACGTCCTGGCCTTCGAACGGTGGAGCCTGGCGGCCCACGGCCTGGCTTTCTGGGCCCTGGCCGGTTTCAGCCTGGTCTATGCCAGAATCCTGCAGCCGCACTCCCTCTCGAGGTTCCAGCTCCTTCTCCTCACGGCCTGCGCGGCCCTGCCCACCCTGCCCCTCGTCCTGCCGGCGCCGAGCCTGTTTTTCGCCCCGGCCCTCCACGCCCCCTGGGTCATTCCGCTGACCCGGCTCGGGTTCTACCATCAGCTGGGCCTCCTTCTGGCCGTGCTCTTTTCCCTCTACAACCTGGAGGGGACCCTGACGAGCGCCACCCATGTCAAACGGTGGCGCATCAAGTTCTTCGTGCTCGGCCTCATGGCCATGCTGGCCTCCCAGCTCCTGGTCATCAGCGAAGTGCTCCTTTACCGCGAGCTCGACCTGACCCTCAGTCCCACCCGGCAGATCGGCTTTCTGCTCGGCGTCCTCTTGATGGGCTATTCCCTGGCCACCCGGGGCGGGGAGGAGAAGATCGTCTTCTCGCGGCGGCTGGCCTACAAGTCCCTGGTGCTCTTCGCCGTCGGCGTCTACCTCGTCAGCATCGGGCTCCTCGGCCAGGCCATGCGCCAGTTCGACGACTTGAACAAGTCCACGGTCATCATGTCCCTGTCCCTTCTCGGCGGGGTCGGCGTGCTCACGCTCTTTTTGTCCGAGACCGTCCGCCGCAAGGTCAAGACGGACATGTGCAAGTATTTCTACAAGGACAAGTACGACTACCGGCTCCAGTGGCTGGATTTCATCCGCCGCCTGGTCGACGTCGGCGATCTGAAGGACCTCTACCAGGCCGTGCTCCTCGGGTTTTGCGAAAACCTGGGCATGGGCCAGGCGGCCCTCTACCTGCGCGACGCCCGGACCGGGAGTTTCGAACCGATCCACCAATGGGAGATGGGCGCGGCCAACACCCCCCTGCCGCCCGACCATCCCTGGTGCCAGCCGCCGTCGTTCGCCGGCGAGGTCAGCGACCTGCGCCATGTGCCCCCGCCCCCGCCGGCCCCGGCGGCCAGTTTTCTGGTGCCCCTCATGCACGGGCCCCTTTTCGAGGGATTCATCCTCCTCGACCATCCGTTCAATTCCCGGGAAGCCTACGACGAGGAGGACTTCGAGCTCATGGAGGCCCTGGCCCACCAGGCGACCTCGGCCATCCTGCTCATGCGCCTGGCCGACGAACTGTCCGCGGCCCGGGAAATGGAGGCCATGGGCAAGGTCTCGGCCTTTGTGCTCCACGACCTCAAAAACCTGGTCCACACCCTGTCGCTCATTGTGGAAAACGCCAAGAACTACATCCAGATGCCGGAATTTCAGCAGGACATGCTCGAGGCCCTCGACAACTCCATGTCCAAGATGATGGCCCTTATCCATCGGCTGCGGGGGGTGCCGAGCAGCGAGGCCCTGCGCTGCGAGGACACGGACCTGCTGGAGCTGGCCCGGGAATCCTCCAAGTCCGTGCCGGACGGCGTCCTTTCGGTCCACGGCGATTCCGTGCCCGCCACCGTGGACCGGGCCGAAATGTCCAAGGTGCTGGTCAACCTGTTTCGCAACGCCATGGAGGCGAGCCAGGGGAATCGTCCCGTGGAGGTGGAGGTCGGACGCGAGGGCCAGCCCTACGTCAAGGTCAGCGATTCCGGGTGCGGCATGGACGAGGAGTTCATCCGCAAGCGGCTTTTCGTCCCCTTTGCCACCACCAAGGACAAGGGGCACGGCATGGGGATCGGCCTCTACCAGAGCAAGCAGATCGTCGAGGCCCATGGCGGCCGGCTCATGGTGGAAAGCCAGCCCGGCCGGGGCTCGACCTTCACCGTCCTTTTGCCCGACGCCCAACCCTCATAACCACCAGGGCAAGTTCCATGACAGACCTCCTTATCGTCGACGACAACGGGGACATCCGCCGGCAACTCAAATGGGGCCTGTCCAAGGCTCCCTATGCCCTGCATTTCGCCACCCACGTGGAGGAGGCCTTGCAGGTCTTCCAGGCGGTCACGCCCGGGGTGGTCACCCTCGACCTCGGCCTCCCGCCCCATCCCGAGGACGCGTCCCAGGGCCTGGCCTGCCTGGAACAGATGATCGCGGCCAGGCCTTCCACCAAGGTCATCGTCATCACCGGCTTTGACGGCCAGGAGAACGCCCGGCGGGCCGTGGAACTGGGAGCCTATGATTTTTTTCGAAAACCGCTTGATCTCGGCGAGCTCAAGGTCATGATCAACAGGGCCTTCCATCTGCTTGAAATCGAACGCGTGGCCCCGGCCGAAACCCCGAAGAAGCCGGCCGCCCCCAGGCTGCGGCACGGCATTGTCGGCGACTGTCCGGCCATGCGCGACGTGTACGCCATGATCGACAAGGTGGCCGCGTCGGACGCGCCCGTGCTCGTGCACGGCGAATCCGGCACCGGCAAGGAGCTTGTGGCCATGGCCATCCACCAGGCGAGCCCCCGGCGGCAGCAGCCGCTCGTGTCCATCAACTGCGGGGCCATTCCGGAAAATCTCCTGGAATCGGAATTTTTCGGCCACGAGCGCGGGGCCTTCACCGGGGCCACCAACACGGTCAAGGGCAAGGTGGAATACGCGGAAAACGGCACGCTTTTCCTCGACGAAATCGGCGAGCTGCCGGTCAACCTCCAGGTGAAGCTCCTGCGCTTCCTGCAGGACATGCGGTTCCAGCGGGTCGGCGGGAGAAAGACCCTGGAAGTCAATGTCCGGGTGCTGGCCGCGACCAACGTGAACATCCAGGAGGCCATGCGCCTGGGGCAGTTCCGCGAGGACCTCTACTACCGCATCGGCGTGGTCGGCATCCACCTGCCGCCGCTTCGGGACCGGGGCGAGGACGTGGTGCTTCTGGCCAACCACTTCCTGGAGATCCACGGCAAACAGCTGCCGAAAAAGATCCAGGGCTTTTCCCCGGAGGCCATGGAGGCCATCCGCAACTACCCCTGGCCGGGCAATGTCCGGGAGCTCGAAAACAAGGTCCGCCGCGCCATCATCCTGGTGGAGGGTTCGCGCATCACCCCGCAGTCCCTGGGACTGGCCGGGGAGGCGTCGTCTCCCGGGCCGGCCAGGGCGGAGACGACCCTGCGCGAGGCCCGCACCCAGCTCGAACGCCAGATGATGCTGCAGGCCCTGCGGCGCTTTGAAGGCAACATCGTCAAGGCCTCCGAAGCCCTGGGCGTCAGCCGCCCGACCTTCTACGACTTGCTCCGCAAGCACGAGATCGACCCCAAGGCCCTGAGTGCCGGGTAGGGCGGCCGCCCTGTGTGGGGGCCTTCGTGGAGCGGGACTCCCCCTTCCTTTCTGTCGCTATTTTCGTGCCCGGTAGTAGAGCCAGGGCGTTTCGGCGCAGTCCGTGACGGGACGGCCCTGTCCGTCGATGGCCGGCCCGAGGTCGCGGAATCCCGCTTCGAGCAGTTGCCGCCGCTGCCGGTCGGGGTGGATGTAGTAGGTCAGCAGCGAGTAGTCGTGGCCGGGATCGTTGACAATGGCGTACTCCCCGGTCCGTTCTTCCCGGGGGTTGTTTCGCAGGCGGTTGGCGAGCTTGCGGACTTCGGGATTGGAGGGTCGCGGCGAAGCCAGGATCCGTATCAGGCTGTCCCGGGCGGACCGCAGTTTTTCTCCGATGGGCCTGGCTTTTTCCGCTCGCGCCCGGGCCTCGTAGGGGGTCCGGCTGTGGCTCGAGAAGACGAAGGAGCCGCCCGGTTCGAGCACCCGGTGGATTTCCTTGAGGATGCGCAGCCTGTCGGCGTGATTGACCGTGTCGATGCCGTTGAAGGAAAAGAGCACGAACCGAAACCGGCCGGTTTCGAAACAGGCCATGTCCCTGGCGTCGCCCAGCCGGATGTCGATGTCCGGATACTTGGCCCGGCAAAAGTCCACCATGCCCTGGGAGTAATCGACCCCCACGTAGTCGCGGCTTATCGCGGTGAGCTCCGGCACCGTCCTGCCCGCGCCGATGCCGAGGTCGAGGAGGGGCTTGTCGCGGATCTCGGGCACAAGGGGTTCAAGGACCGCCCGCTCCTGCGGCGTCAGGCCGGACAGCCTGGTGTAGTACCGGATGACGATGGCATCGTTGTACGCCTTGGCGTTGGCCGGATCGTAGTTGCTCATGGGGCCTCCCGGGACGGGACATGCCGGGCGCCGGTGGACGGCCGCGGTTCTGATCCCGGACGATCCTACGCCAAAAAACGGGCCTGCGGCAACCGGGAAGCGCATTTTTCCGCCAAAAGATCACGGACGCCTTCAGGGCCGGACCGGCGTCCCGACAGGTAGGGAACCCCCCAAGGGAAATGGGGCGTTCCCCCCATTCCTTCCCGTCTGCGAGCCCCTTAAACGAGGACCATGGCGTATTTCTCGGACGACAGACGCCGCAACCGCAACAATCGATCGGACACGCCCACGGTCCGCAAGGGGAGGGGAAGATGCAGCCTGTGACCAGGGAAAAGGGCAAGACAATGCCTCGGCTTTCCACGGGAATGATGGTCGTGACGATGGCGCTTCTCCTGGCCCTGGCCTCCTGCCGGGAGCAGTCGCGGACCGACTCCATGGCCGAAGCGGCCAAGCTTGTCGCCGAAGGCAACGCCAAGGGCGCGGTGGTCATCTATAAAAGCCTTCTGGAACGCGACTCCGAGGACAAGGAAGCCCGCGTCGAGTTGGCCAAGGCCTATTTCGTGCTCGGCAAACCCGACCAGTCCGCCCGGGAAGCCGAGCAGCTGGCCGCGCTGGCCGATCCGCCGGCCGGGATCCACCTCCTGCTCGGCAAGGCGCTGGTGGCCCAGGCCAAGACCGAGGAGGCCTTGCAGGAGCTTTCGGCCCACCTGGCGATCGATCCGGATTCGGCCGAGGCCTGGGAATATGTGGGCCACGCCCATGCCCGGACCAAGGATCTGGACGAGGCGGCCGAGGCCTACGCCCACTCCCTGGCCCTCGACCGGAAGCGGGTCGGCGTCTGGATCGAGCTTGTGGCCACGCGGGTCCTGCAGAACCAGATTCCCGAGGCCCAGGCCCAGGTCGAGGCCCTCCTGGCCGCCAATCCCGACAACCAGGGCGGACTGCATCTCCTGGCCCAGATCCAGACCATGAACAATGACATGGATGCGGCCCTGGCCACCTACAGGACCCTGAACGCCAAATACCCCACGGACATCAAGTCCCGCTACAACGAGGCCTTCATCCTCCTGGTCACCCAGGGAGCGTCCGAGCAAGTCGCCCAGACCGCCAAAAGCCTGGCCGCCGACTATCCCAACCTGCCCGAAGGCTACAAACTGCTCGGCCTCATGGACCTGACCCGGGGAACGACGGCCCAGGCCGTCACCAACTTCGAGCGGGCCCTGCGCCTGCGGCCGGAATCGGAAACCCACTTCTTCCTGGCCCAGGCCTATGAGCGCAACGGCAACCTGGAATTGGCCATAAGCGAACTGCGCCAAGTGCTCGACGCCAGTCCCCGCCACCTCAAGGCCCGGCAGATGCTGGCCAACATGAACCTGAAGATGGATCGGACCGACGAGGCCATCGACGAGCTCCAGCGGGTCCTCACCTACCATCCGGACAGTTACGAGGACAAACTCCTGCTCGGCGACCTGTACCTGTCCCGCAAGGATTTCGCCAAGAGCCTCGCCTTTTACGAAGCCATCCCCGACGGGGTGGAGCAGTCCGCGACCGCGCACCTCAAAAAGGGGCTCATCTTCGGCGACACGGGCAAACCGGAGCAGGCCGAGGCGGAACTGCGCCAAACGATCGGCCAGTCGCCGGAATTTCTGGAGGCGCGGATAGCGCTGGTCGCCCTGTACAAGCAGCAGCAGCGCCTGGACGAGGCGGCGTCGGTCCTGGAGGCGCCGGGGCTCAGCCAGCCGGACGTCGCCCAGGCCCATACCATCCGGGCCGCCATCTTCCTGCAGCAGGGCCGGACCGACGAGGCCGTGGCCCTGCTCGAGAAGGCCAAGACGCTCAATCCCAAGCTGGCCACGCCCTATTACACCCTGGCCAAGTTCTATTCCCAGCGGATGGAGCCGGAAAAGGCCATGGACCAGTACCGGCAGCTGCTTATCCAGCAGCCCCAGTCCCCGTCCGCCCACACGGCCCTGGCCGCGGCGCTCGAAGCCAGGGGAAATTTCGACGAAGCGCAGCAGCACCTGGAGCAGGCCGCCGCCTCCAAGCAGGCCGACGCCTACCTTCGCCTGGCCGGATTCCTGGCCCGCCGCAACAAGATCGACCTGGCCGAGCAGACCCTTGGCCAGTGCCTGAAGGAGAACAGCAAATCCATCCCTGCCCTGGTCACCCTGTCCAGGCTGCAGCTGGCCGCCGGGGACGAGACGAAAAGCCTGGCCACCCTCCGGGATGTCGCGGCCATCGACCAGAAGGCGGCCATCGCCGAGAGGCTGCGCCGGGAAACGGCCGCCAAACGCTGGGACCAGGCCGAGGCGGAGGCCACCAAATTCATCGAGCTCGCTCCCGCAGCGGCCGGCGGCTACATCACCCTGGCCTCGGTCAAGCTGCAGCGGGAGGATGTGCCCGGGGCGGAACGCCTGCTGCGCCAGGCCCTGGAAGTGGAGCCGGCAAGCATCGGGGCCCGGCTGGACCTGGGGGCCCTCCTCATGCGCGCCGGCCAGGTCGAGGAAGCGAACCGCTATTTCGCCGAGGCCATCGCCAAATCCCCGAAGCCGGCCGAGGCCTACGCCGCCCGGGGAATGGCCTGGCAGGCCGCCGGCCAGACCGACGCCGCGGTCAGGGACTACGAGGCGGCGATTGGCCTGCAGAGAAATCTGCCCGTGGTGCTCAACAACCTCTCCATGATCTATGCCGAAAAGCCGGCCCTGGCCGGCAAGGGCCTGGAGTACGCCATGGCCGCCAATGCCCTGGTGGAAAACAATCCCTTCATCCTTGATACGCTCGGGTACGCCTTGCTGAAAAACGGGCGCCGCAACGACGCCGCCGCCGTGCTCAAACGGGCCGCCGCTCTGGCGCCGCAAAGCAAGGACATCGCCAAGCACCTTGAGATGGCCAGTTCCGACTCGAAGTAGGTACCAACCGTTGGCAGGGAGTCAAGGGGGTGCGAGATGACTTCAAGTTGCATGAAAACGCCGGAGTACGAATCCTTTTCCAGATGGTTCGGGTCCTATCTGCTGTTCGCCGCCCTGGCGACCTCCGGCGGCGTGATGGCGGAGTCCTTCATCCAGAAAGGATTCGAGGGGGCCCTGCATTATGACAGGATGGGGAGCTATGTCACCACCATCGCCCTGCCCTATATCCTGGTCAATCTTCTCTACTCGCTGACCCAGTTCAGAATGAATCTGACCAACATCCTGCTCAAGGTGTCGGTCTCCTGCGGCCTGTCCCTGACGCTTGTGGCCCTGACAAGCGACGTCAAGCCGCTCTTCCGGGAGGACCTGGACGTGGTCCTGTATTCCCTCGGCGCCTTCACCTGCATCATGCTGGCCCGGGATATCGTCAGGAACATCCCGCTGGCCCTGCCGGGCCTGGTCAACCGGGTGCTGGTGGTCGGCAACGACGGGTTCATGAAGGAGATGGAAAACCTGATCGGCGGGTCCAACCGGCATTTCCAGGTGGCCGGGACGTATCCGTTCCCCGGTCCCCGGCCGGAACCGGCGGCCAGCCAGGTCGAGGACATCTTCGCCACGGCCAAGGCGTTGCGGGCCGACAAGGTCGTCATTTCCCTGGCCGAGCGGCGGGGGGTGTTTCCCCTCCAGGACATGCTCAACTGCAAGCTTTCCGGCATCGAGGTCCTGGACGCGCCGGGCATCTACGAGCGGATCACGGGCAAGCTGCTGCTTGAAAACATCAACCCGAGCTGGTTCATCTTCTGCAGCGGCTTTAAGATCACCTTCGTCCTGCGGGCCGTCAAACGGCTGGTGGACATCGTCTGTTCCGTCCTCGGGCTGCTTCTCAGCCTGCCCTTTGCGCCCTTCGTGCTCCTGGCCATCCGGCTGGATTCCCCGGGTCCGGTCTTTTTCCGGCAGGAGCGGGTGGGCCAGGGGGACAAGCCCTTTGTGCTCTACAAGCTGCGCACCATGCGCCAGGACGCGGAGCAGGGAACCGGCGCGGTCTGGGCCTCCCAGTCCGACCCCCGGGTGACGCGGCTGGGGCAGTTTTTGCGAAAGAGCCGGATCGACGAGATCCCCCAGCTCATAAACGTGCTTCGGGGCGAGATGAGCCTGGTCGGGCCCCGGCCGGAACGTCCCGAGTTCGTGCAAAAGCTCAAGGAGATCATCCCGTATTATTCGGAGCGCCACTTCGTGAAGCCCGGGGTCACCGGCTGGGCCCAGGTCCGCTACCCCTACGGCGCGTCGGTGGAGGACGCTCTCGAAAAGCTTCGCTACGACCTCTATTACATCAAGAACATCTCCATGTTCCTTGATCTTAGCATCATTTTGCGGACCGTCGCCGTGGTGCTTCTGCGAAAGGGCGCGCGATGAACTTTTTTTCCGGCCACGGCAACGGGGATTCGGTCTGCCCGACCACTTTCCTGCGTTGGTTGAAATCCTGGAAGACTCCGATTGAAAGTCATAAACAGGCGGCATGTTCCGGCTCTTTCCCGTCCTGCGGCAAAGGGCCGCTTGCCGGCGCACCGGCGCATCCCGGCGCCGGTGCGCCCGCCGGGCGGTGGGCGGAGCCGGGCCAGGGAAATCCTGGCATGGTTTGTGCTTTTTATCGACCGATCAACGGTCGGCTCGCACAGACGGATGCCGCAGGGTCTGGTTCAATCGGAAGTGTCCCCCGTGTTCACCAGTCGTTTGGCACAGACCTTCAGCCCCGGATGGAGAAAGCGATGCTCAAAACCATGCTGCTGCTCGTGTTGGCTGTCTTTTTGCCTTTTGCGGCCCAGGCCAAGGAATACACCGTGGCGCCGGGCGACAAGATCCATATCGGCGTGGCCGACGAACCCGACTACTCGGCCGATGTCATGGTCCGCCCCGACGGCAAGGTCACCGTCCCCAACAGCGGGGAGGTGCAGGCCGTGGGGCTGACCACGGACCAGCTCAAGGAGGCGATCACCGCCCGGCTCAAGGAGTACATCCGCAATCCCACGGTCACGGTCACGGTGCTCGGCGGCAACAGCAAGGTGTTCGTCATGGGCGGGGGCGTCAAGCCGACCGTGATCGACGCGACGCAGCACGCGACCCTGCTCAACGTGCTGACGAGCCTTGGCGACATCAGCGGTGCCGACCTCAGGAACGCCACCGTCGTGCGCGACGGCAAGGAAATCAAGAAGGACTTCCACGACCTGATCGTCGGCAGCGACACGTCCCAGGACATCCCCCTTCTCGGCGGCGACACCATCCTCCTGCCGCCAACCGCCTCCAACCGCGGCATCTACGTGGTCGGCGCGGTCAACAGCCCGCGCCTGGTCGTCTACCGCGAGGGCATGACGCTCCTTGAGGCCGTGCTCGAGGCCGGCGGCTTCTCCAAGTTCGCAAGCCCCAACGACACCCGGATCGTCCGCCAGCTCGACGGCCAGGAGCAGGTCATCAAGGTCAAGGCCAAAAAGCTGATCCGCGACGGCGATCTGAAGCAGAACGTGGTCCTGCAGGGCGGCGACCTCATTATCGTGGAAGAAAGCTTCTTCTAGGCCCAAGGAGGGTGTCCATGTCTGCCTTCTTGAAAGAATTCCACCATTACAAGCAGCTCATCTATCTTTATAAGGAGCTGTTTCTGGCCGTATCGCTCCTGATCATGACCGGGGCCATCGCCGTGGGCTACCTGTCGCCCAAGAAATACGAGGCCAAGTCCACCATATTCATCGAGCAGAACGTCATCACCGACCTGGTCAAGGGCATCGCCATCTCGCCCTCCATGCAGCAGAAGATCCAGAACCTGGCCGTCAGTCTGACCAGCCGCAACCTCCTGCTCCCGGTCATCAAGCAGCTGGACAAGGACATCACGCTGAAGACCGCCTATGACCAGGAAGTCTATATCAAGGACCTGCAGCGCCGCATCATGGTCAATCTGAATGAACGGCAGGGCCTGATCGTCCTCAACTTTTCGGACAAGGATCCGCGTTTCGCCCGGGATTTCATCAACACCATGGCTCGCGTCTATATCGAGCGCAATACCTCGACCAAGCGCGAGGAATCCACGGAAGCGACCAAGTTTCTGGCCGAGCAGATCGAGACGTTCAAGAAGCGGGTGGACGCGGCTGACGAGGCCATCAATGCCTTCAGGAGCGAAAGGGGCATGCTCCTTAGCAGCGACGGCGCGTTTATCCGCAGCGAAATAAAGGCGGCGGAGCAAAAGCTCGAAGAACTGTCCCTGCGCCGGGCCCAACTGGAAGCCCAGCGCAAGATGCTGGCTTCGGGCAAGGGGCCGGCCAAGGCCAGCCGCGCCTCGTCGGGCGGCAATCCGCGGGAAGCCGAGCTGCGGCGGCTTCTGGCCGTGTACACCGAAAAAAATCCCAAGGTCATAAAGGCCCGGGCCGCCGCCAAGGCATGGCGTCCGAGCGGTGGCGGCGGCGGGGAGTCGGCCGGCGAAGGCGTGGCCGAGGGCACCCGCAATGCCCAGATCCTCCAGTACCAGCTCGATTCCATCAAGGCCATGGAAGACTATCAGAACAAGATCATCGGGGAAAACAAGGGGGCGCTGCGGGACCTGCCCCGGGTGAAGGCCACCCTGGCCGAGCTGGTCAACAAGAAGGATCAGGAGGCGGCCATCTACAACCAGCTCGTCAACCGTTACGGCCAGTCCGAGATCTCCAAGGAGATGGAGCTCAAGGACAAGTCCGTCATGTTTCGCATCGTGGATCCGGCCGTGATCCCCGAAGTGCCGGTCAGTCCCAACCGCCCGGTCATCATCCTGATCGGCATCGTGCTCGGCCTTGGCGCCGGCGCCGGCGCCACCTACCTGGCCGACCGTTTCAACCACTCGATCCGGTCCCTCCATGAACTGCGCACGCTCGGCCTTCCGGTCTTCGCGGTCATTCCCCGCATCTCGAGCGAAAAGGAGATCCGGCGGCAGGCCCGGCGGGACCACCTCGTCATGGCCGTGGCCGGCGGGTATTTCGCCCTGGTCGTCGGGGTGTTGGTGCTCGAGACGTTGCGGGCCCAGGGCGTGGGCACAGCCTGGCTGCAAAAAATCGCGCACTCCATTTTGTAGCGTGGGCTTGGCGGACCGCCCGAGGGTGCCGGCCGTCCGGCCGCAGACGATCCCGAACCTGTGTAACGCGCCAGAGGGGCCAGAGAGGTTGATCGCATCATGAGCAGAATCGAAGAAGCCCTGGGCAAGGCCGCCGAACGGCAGGCCGGCATGCCCCGGCCCGAGGCCCGCCTCTTTTTCCGCCAGGAAGCCACGTTGCCGCCGCCGTCGCAGGCCATCGATCCGGCGCGGCTGTCCGAGGAAAAGCTGGTCGTGCTCAAATCGCCCGCCTCGCCCGAGGCGGAGGAGTTCCGCAAGCTCAAGGAGGCGCTGGTCAAGGCGATCCGCGACCCCGACAACTTTAATAATATCATCCTGGTCACCAGCGCCCACCACGGCGAGGGCAAGTCCCTGCTCGTCGTCAACCTGGCCATCAGCCTGGCCCAGGAATTCGACCACACCGTGCTGGTCGTGGACGCGGACCTGCGGGCCCCGACCTGCCACCGCTACCTGGAGGTGGCGCCGGAGCGGGGACTGTCCGACTGCCTCCTCGATGGCCTCGACGTGGGCCAGGCGCTCATCAATACCGGCATCGGCAAACTCGTGCTCCTGCCGGCGGGAAAGGCGGTCAAAAACCCCATGGAGTTGTTGTCCTCCAATTCCATGCGGCGGCTCATGACGGAGATCAAACAGCGCTACCGCGACCGGATCATCCTGGTCGACACGCCGCCGGTGCTGCTTTTCGCGGAAACCCGGTCCCTGGCCGACGTGGCCGACGGCGCGGTCCTGGTGGTCCGGGAGGGCAAGACCTCCCTTGAGGACGTCCAGGAAAGCCTGACCCTTCTCAACAACAAAGTCCTTGGCCTCGTGTACAATGCCACGGATTACGTCAAGCCCTGCAGCAGCTATTACAGCAGTTATTACGCCGCCTGTAACGACTGAGAAACAGAGGACAGGACGTGTACGAAGCCTTTTTCAATCTGCGGCGAAAGCCCTTCGAGCTGTTGCCGAATCCCGAGTTCCTGTACCCGAGCCGGTCGCACAAAAAAGTTCTGGCCTACCTCGACTACGGCATCCGGGAGCACTCGGGCTTCATCCTCTTGACCGGCGAAGTCGGCACCGGCAAGACCACCCTCATCCGCCAATTGATCCAGAAGCACCTGCGCGACGTCCTTTTGGCCCGGGTCTTCCACACCAAGGTGGATTCCCTCCACCTGCTGGCCATGATCAACGCCGACCTGGGCCTTGAAACCGAGGACAAGGACAAGCCCACGCTCCTGCGCGACCTCCAGGATTTCCTCATCGCCCAGTACGCCAAGGGCCGGCCGGTGGTGCTCATCATCGACGAGGCCCAGAACCTTTCCCCGGACGTGCTGGAAGAGGTCCGGATGCTCTCGAACCTCGAAACCGAAAACAACAAGCTGCTCCATATCATCCTGGTCGGCCAGCCCGAACTGCGCCGGGTCCTGGCCTCGCCGGAGCTCTTGCAATTTCGCCAGCGCATCCAGATCGTCTGCAACATCGAGCCCCTGTCCGAGGACGAGGTCGAGCACTACATCCAGTACCGCCTGGAGGCTGCCGGCAACAGGAACGCCATCGAACTCGCGCCGGAGTGCTTTTCCATCATCCACGGCTACAGCCGGGGCATCCCGAGGCTCATCAATATCCTGTGCGACTACATTCTCCTCGATGCCTTCGCCAACGAGACTCGGACGGTCACCGCGGCCGCCATCCAGGAAATCGCCCAGGACCTGAGTTTCAACAGCCAGTACTGGGAAAGCCTGCCCCCGGATTTGCCCGGGATCGAGGAGAAGGCGTCGCGACGGGACCGCGGCCGGCAAAGCCCCGGCAAGCTCCACGGCGTGTTGCTCAATTTCAACACCCGGCTGCAGAACCTGGAAATAGCCACGGCCAGCCGTCCCCCGGACCACAGCGGCGAGCTGCGCGCCCTCCTTGGCGCCATAAGCCAGCGGATGGACGACATGGGCCAGACGCTCGACGCCCTCAGCGAGATTGTCCGGGCCGCCCCCCAGCCGGAAGTGGCCTATGCCGATATGAGAAACGTGCCCGTGATCGAGCTGGAAGAATCCGAATCGGACCCGGACAAGGAAGCGCTTCCAGTGCCGCAGCCGGACGGCAAGCACGAGTCATGGCTCAAACGCCTTTTTTTCGGACACTGTTGAGTATATCCTGGGGCCACGCGTTGGCAACCGACGGTCATGGACATCAGGCAACCAGAACAAACCTTACGGAAAGGCTCCCATGCGACAGCGCTTCCTCCTCATCCCCGTCCTCGCCTTTTCCCTTTTGTCGTCCGTGCCCTGCCGGGCGGAATTCGAGTACCGGGCCTCGGTCTCGGCCGGCCAGGAATACAACAGCAACGTCAATGAAAGTTCCAATCCGAAAGCCGATTTCATCACCATCATGAGCACTTCGGTCCAGGCGCTCTATGCCGGTCCCCGGCTCAACACCTCCGTGGACTACCAGGGCGACCTGCGCCTGTACGATACCGGCCAGCGGCAGGATGAGCTCTTAAACAGCCTGGAGGCCAAGGCCTCCTTCCAGGTCATAAAGGAACTGCTGCTCCTTGAGGTGGCGGACAGCAACCACATGGTCTACTACAATGCCGCCAAGGGGGACACCCATTCGGCCGATTCGACCGAGGACCAGGTCAACCAGAACATCCTGTCCGGCGGACTGATCCTCACGCCCCGCATCAACGACCGGACCACGACCAGCCTCGGCTATCGGGTCAGCAGCTCCCTCTACGACAGCAACGACGCGGTCAACAAGATGACGCAGACCGCCTATGCCGAGGTCCTCCATGCCCTGACGCCGCGCATGGATATCGGCGGCACCCTCCAGTACCAGTACCAGAACACCTCCGAGGGCGATGTCTCGCGGTACATGGCTTCGGGCGTGGCGCGCTACACCTACGGGGATGGCTGCTACGTCTTCGGCCGGGTCGGGGCGGTGCAATCGGTCTACAACGTCGGCAGCAGCACGCTTTTGCCCGTGGCCTCGGCCGGCCTCACCCACACCCTCGGCCGGACCACCTTCCTGCTCCAGGCCCAGGCGGACTATGTGGACAACCCGTCCTCGGTCTACAACTCCTACAAGACCCTCTATTCCGCCACCGTCACCCGGACCTTCGAACGGGGCACCGTGTCGGCCTATGCCGGCTACTCCAATTATTCCGGCCAGGACACGAACCAGACCAACGACCTGACCACCACCCTCCAGGGCACCTACGAACTGACGCCCCGCCTGGGATCGACCCTTTCCCTCAGCCGCATCGGTTCCGTGGCCAGCGGCGACAGCGCCGACCGGTATTACCTGACCGCGGAAATGCGCTACCAGCTGCCGAAGGACGCCTCGGTCAAGCTCTACTACCAGTACAAACGCAACGAGGCCGCAAGCAGCGGGGAATCCTCCTACAACGTGAACATCATCGGCCTGGCCCTCAGCAAGTCGTTTTGAGGCCGCCATGCCGCAAGAGAGCCGCAATGCCCTGACCGTGGACGTGGAAGACTACTTCCACGTCAGCGCCTTCGAAGGCGTCATCCGGCCGGGGCAGTGGGGCGGGTTCGATTGCCGGGTGGCGGCCAATACCCGCCGCATCCTCGCTCTCTTTGACGAATACGATCTTACGGCCACGTTTTTCGTCCTCGGCTGGGTGGCCAGGCGCCATCCGGACCTGGTACGGGACATCGCGGCCGCCGGCCACGAGATCGCCTGTCATGGGTTCGGCCACAAGCGCATCCGCTTCCAGACGCCCAAGGCCTTTCGCCGCGACGTGGCCGCGTCCAAGGCCCTGCTGGAAGACATCGCCGGCCGGCCGGTCCTCGGCTACCGGGCACCGAGCTATTCCATCACGCCCGAGACCGCCTGGGCCCTGGACGTCCTGATCGAGGAAGGATTCGCCTACGATTCGAGCATCTTTCCCATCGTCCACGATCTGTACGGCTTTCCCGGGGCCTCGCCGCATCCCCACCGCATCCGGCGTCCGGCCGGGGAGATCCTGGAATTTCCTCCCACCACCCTGCGCCTGCGCCTCCTTGGCCGGTCGCTGGCCCTGCCCATTTCCGGCGGCGGCTATCTGCGCCTTTTCCCGGCCTGTTTTTTGCGGTGGGGCCTGGCCCGCGTCAACCGCCGCGAAGGCCAGCCGTGCGTCCTTTACTTCCACCCCTGGGAGATCGATCCCGGCCAGCCCCGGATACCCGCCTGCCTGAAATCCCGGTTTCGCCACTACCTCAACCTGGACAAGACGGAAGACCGGCTGCGCACCCTGTTCGAGGGACTTTCTTTCGGGCCCATGGGCCTCCTGCTGGCCGGCCTCGGTCCGCTGCCGGCCATTTCCCTGGACCAATCCCCAACACCCGCCCGCATGGAGCGGTGAACCGCATCCCTGCGTGGAGGCGGCCAGGACGGAGCTCATGGGCATCAATACGCTGCTTGGAATTTTCGGCTACGCCACCTTCAGCCAGCCCTGGATCATGACCCTGCTGTTCGTGGCCTTCTACCTGGTGCTCGGCCTGCTCGCCCTGACACGGCCCGTGGCCGCCATGGTCCTTTATTTCGGCACCTCCATCATGAACCCCCAGGCGAGCTACCCCTTTCTCATGAATATCCCCCTGGCCAAGATCGCGGCCGGGGTGGGGCTTCTGGCCTGTCTGATCAATTTCAACAAGATCTCCGTGCGGGTGCCGCTGGCGCTTTTCCCCATGGTCGCCTTCCTGGTCACGGTTGTGGTCAGCGCCTCCTCGGCCCTGCGGCCGGAACTGGCGGACCAGCGTTTCGAGGAATTCCTCAAGGTGGGGCTGATGACGTTCCTGACGGTCTGGGCCGTCACCACCCGCCGGGACTACACCTTCTTTTTCTGGGGCATCCTCGGCAGCGTGTCCTACGATGTCCTCAAAAACCTGGTGGAGACCCAGACCAAGGAGGCCTGGGTTTCCGTCAGCGGCGTGGCCGGCTGGATCAGCGATTCCAATGACTGGGCCCTGGCCCTGGCCATGGGCATGCCGCTTTTCTACACCGCCCTGGCCCTCAACTGGGACCGGGGATGGAAGGCCCGGACCGTGTTCGGCCTGGCCGCCATCGGCGCGCTGTTGACCCTGACCCTGACCTCGTCCCGGGGCGGTTTTCTGGCCGCGGTCGTCTCCGGCGGGGTATTCCTGCTCATGGACCGCAAGCCCTGGCGGTCCGTGCTGGTCGGGGGCCTGATCGCGGTGGTGGTCTCCTTTTACATGCCCACATCCTACGTCGACAAGGTGCAGACCATTTTCGGCCTCGGCGGAACGGCGGAATCGGCCTGGGAGAAGCAGATGGACGAGGACCAGGAGTACACCGGCGCGGAGCGGGTGTTCTACTGGAGGATCGCCTACGAGATCATGTTGGAGCATCCCCTGACCGGCGTGGGATGGGGAAATTTCATCAAGGAATTCGAACGCCGGGAAAACCTGGCCGAAGGCGTGGTGGCCCACAGCACCTGGTTTCAGGTCGGCTCGGAAGCGGGGGTCATAAGCCTCTCCACCTATGTCCTCATGATCCTTTGCGCCCTGGCTTCGGCCTTTCGGACCTGGTGGCGCGCCCGCAGGGGCGGGGACCGCTGGCGGGAGTGGCAGGCCCGGGCCGTCTTTTGCGGGGTGGTCGCCTTTTGCATCGGCGCGACGTTTCTGAGCCGGGAAAACTCCGAATTCCTGTTCATCTACCTGGCCATGTCGGCCATCCTGGCCCGGCTGGCGCCCCAGGAGCAGGCCGTGGCCGTGGTCAAGGCCGGCCGGTCCGTGGCCGGGGGCCTGCTCCCCCGGCCACGGGCGGCCAAAAAGGAGAGCCTGGCATGATCGCGGAAGAACGCAAGATGCGCGAGCGGGCGTTTCACGACCGGCGGTTTGGCGTCGCGGACGGGTCGCGTCCGGTGCTCGAGACCGCCTACCGCCTGATGCTCCCCGCCAACCGGCGCTACCACCAGGCCATGGAGGCTGTGCGTCCCCTTGGCCGGGTCCTCGACTACGGCTGCGGCAACGGCGACAACGCCCTGGTCTTTGCCCGGCGGGGCCTGGACATCACCGGCATCGACATCTCCCGAAGCGGGGTGGAGCACGCCCGGGCCGAGGCGGCGCGGGTGGGGCTCGATACGGAGTTTCAGGTCATGGACGCCGAGGACCTGGATTTTCCGGACAACACGTTTGCGGCCGTGTCCGGCAAGGGCATCCTGCACCACCTGAACCTCGATCGGGCGTTGTCCGAAATCGGCCGGGTCCTGACGCCGGCCGGCCGGGCCGTCTTTATCGAGCCGCTCGGGCACAATCCCTTCATCAACTGGTACCGGCGCCGCACGCCCGAGGCCCGCACCCCGGACGAACGGCCGCTTCGGGCCACGGACCTGGATCGGGTCCGGACCTATTTCCAGGACGTCAAGTTCACCTATTTCAACCTGACCACCCTCTGCGCCCTGCCGTTTGGCGACGGGGAAACGTTCGATACGGTCTTTTCCCTGTGCGGCCGGCTCGACGGCTGGCTTCTGGGTGCGTTCCCCTGGCTTGGCCGCTATTCCTGGGTGGTCTTCATGGACATGCGCGGCCCTGTCAAACCGTCCGGACGCCCGTGACCCCTCCCATGCGGATTCTTTTTTACTCCTCCCTCTATCCCACGGCCAAAAATCCCGTGCACGGCATTTTCGTGCGCGAACTGGCCCGGGAGGTGGCCCGGCTGGCCGAGGTCCGGGTGGTGGCCCCGGAAAACGGCCTTCGAAGCCTGCTGGCCCGTCCGGCCGGGACCGCCGGCCCCCCGAGGCCGGAAGCCCACGTGGACCGCTGCCGGTTCTGGACCGTGCCGAAACTGTTCAAGCACCTGGACGGCCGCCTCCTGGCCGCCTGGAGCCGGGGGGCCTTCGAGCGGGCGGCAGGCTTCGAACCGGATCTGGTCCACGCCCACTACGCCTATCCGGACGGCGCGGCGGCGGCCCGGCTCGCCGCCGGGGCCGGCCTGCCCCTGGTCGTCACCTGCCATGGTTCGGACATCCATGTCCTGGCCAGGGATCCGGCCCGGCGCGGGCCCATTGCCGCAGCCCTTGGCCAGGCCGCGGCCGTGGTCGCGGTCTCGCGGGATCTGGCCGGCCGGATCGCCGAACTTGGCGTCGATCCCGGGCGCATCCATCACATTCCCAATGGCGTGGACCTGTCCCGTTTTCCCCTGGCCGGGAAGGCCGCGGCCCGGCGAGCCCTCGGTCTTGCCGAGGACGGGCCCCTTCTTGTGGCCGTCGGCCGCCTGGAGCCGGTCAAGGGCTACGACCGGCTGCTGCGGGCCCTGGCCCTCCTTCCCGGCGTCCGGCTGGTCCTGGCCGGCGACGGCAGCCTGGGCCAGGCGCTTGCGCGTCTGGCCCGGGAATGCGGCATTTCCGGGCGCGTGCGTTTCGCCGGGGCCGTGCCCCACGAGGCCCTCGCCCCGTATTACCAGGCCGCCGACGCCCTGGTCCTCGCCAGCCACAGCGAGGGCTGGCCGACCGTGATCCACGAGGGACTCGCCTGCGGCACGCCGGTGGTGGCCCCGGCCGTTGGCGGCATTCCCGAGGCCCTGGCCGAACCCGGCCTCGGGGTCCTGGTCGCCTCGGCCGAACCCGCTCCCCTGGCCGAGGGCATCCGGCAGGCCTTGGCGCGGCCCTGGGACGCCGCCGCGCTTCGCCGGGCGGCCGAGGCCCATGGCTGGTCGGCCGTGGCCGGGCGGCACCTGGCGCTTTACGCCGAGGTCCTCGGCCTGTCCCCGTCCCCCGAAAAGGAGGTTTCCCCCCATGTCGCTGTTGCGCCGGATCCTGCTTGCGGTCCTCGGACCGCTTCTGCTCGTTGAGGCCGCCCTGGCCGCGGACATCCAGATCCGGCCCACGGACGCGCCGGCCGGCCTGGAAGCCCGGCTTCGGTCCGTGCCGCCGGGCACGGTGCTTCGGATCGCCCCCGGCCTCTATCCGCAAGGCATCCAGCTCTCGGCACTGCGCGGCACCCCGGCCGCGCCCATCCGCATCACCGCCGACCCGGGCGGCGCCGGCATGGAGGGATGGCGGGACAAGAAGGCCAAGGCATTCGGCCATGGCGCGGGCATCCTGCTTGAGAAATCGAGCCACGTGGTCATCGAGGGCGTGACCATCGCCGGGTTCGAACGGGGCGTGACGCTCGGCAGCTGCCAGGACGTGACCATAAAGGACAGCACCATCACCGACGTGGTCAGCTACGGCATCATGTCCTACCGCAGCAACGGCACGACGATTGAGGGCAACACCATCGAGCGGGCCTCCAGCGAACACGGGATCTACATAAGCGACGTGGCCGCCAGGATCGTCATTACGAAAAACACCATCCGCGACACCCACATAAACGGCATCCACATCAACGGCGCCGTGGCCGGGCCGGTCATCTCCGGCAACCGGCTCGAGCGGACGGGTTCCTTTCCGACCAAGGAAGGCGGCGCCGGCCTGACGCTGATCGGCGGGACCACCGCACCCGTGGTCGAAGGCAACCGGTTCAGCCATATCCACGGCCAGGGCATCACCCTCGACGCCCCGAACGCGACGATCACGGGCAACACCTTCGAGGCCTGCTCCTGGAGCGCCATCCTGGGCCTGCCCCACGGCACCAACCTGCGTATGACGGACAACGTCTTCAAGGACACGGGCGTCATCCCCCTCCAGTTCCCCCCCGGCATCCTCGGCTCGATCACCGCCTCCGGCAACCGGTACGCCGCCAACCAGCCCGTGTGCGAGGTCGGCGACGGACAGCGGAAGCTTGGCCTCAAGGACTGGCAGGGGATGGGCAAGGATGTCCGCTGACACGGGAAGGCCCGTTGTCGTCTACCACCACCGCACCCAGGGCGTGGACGCCCAGGGCATCCACGTCCGCGAGATGTGCCGGGCCTTTGCGAGGATCGGCTACCGGGTGGCCAAGGTGGCCCTCCATGCCGACGAACAGGTCGGCCGGGACAGCCGGCCGGGCCTTTTAAGCCGCCTGGTCTCCCGGCTGCCGCCCCTGGCCTACGAGCTGCTGGAACTGGGCTACAACCTGGTCGGCATTCCGAGGCTCTACCGGACCGTGCGCCGGGAGCGGCCGGCCTTTCTCTACGAACGCTATTGCCTGTCCAACCTGAGCGGGGTGGTGGTCTCCCGCCTGACGGGCGTGCCCCTGGTCCTGGAGGTCAATTCGCCCCTGGCCCGGGAGAAGGCCGCCCACGGCGGGCTGGCGTTTCCGCGCCTGGCCCAGGCCCTCGAGACCTGGATCGTCAACCACGCCGACCGGACGGTGGCGGTCTCGGAGGTGCTACGGCGGATGCTCGTGGAAAAGGGCGCCGACGCCGCAAGGATCACGGTCATGCACAACGGGGTCAATCCCGAGGATTTCGCCGGCCTGGAGATACGGGAACCGGCCGGCCGGGCCACGGTCCGGGTCGGGTTCACGGGCTGGTTTCGGCCGTGGCACGGGCTGGCGGAGATGGTCGCGGCCCTGGACGACCAGGGGCTTTTCGCCTCCGGCCTGGAGGTGGTCCTGGTCGGCGATGGGCCGGTGCGGCCGGAGCTTGAGCGGCTGGTACGGGAGCGGTCCCTGGAAGGGCGGGTGGCCATCACCGGCCCGGTCGACCGGGAGACGCTGGTCGGGCATCTGGCCGCCATGGACATCGCGGTCCAGCCGGCGGCCACGGCCTATGCCTCGCCCATGAAGCTTTTCGAATACCTGGCTGCCGGCAAGGCCGTGGTGGCCCCGGACCAGGACAACATCCGCGAGGTGGTCCGGGACGGAGTGGAGGCCGTGCTCTTTCCCCCGGGTGATTTTGCCGGTTTCGCCCGGCGGGTGGAGGAACTCGCCAAGGACCCTGGCCTGCGGCAACGGCTCGGCGAGGCCGGCCGCCGGTCCATGGCCGCGGGCAGGCGGACCTGGGAGGAAAACGCCGCCCGGGTCGCGGCGCTGGTGGCCGCCCCCGCCGCCTGAGCCATCGCCCGCCGTTCCCGTCTTCTCGTCTCCGCGCCTTTTGTATCCTCCGCAAAAAACGGGGCGGCGGAACCGGATACCGGTCCCGCCGCCCCGTTTCGCCCGCCTCTCCGGAAAATCAGTGGTCCGTCTTGCCGGCCAGCCGGCGCATCCCCTCCAGGGTCAGGGCCAGCCCCTGTTCCAGGGGCGTGCTCGGGATCCAGCCGGCATGGCGCAGGAGCTTGGAATTCTCGGCCACGGAAAAGTGGATGTCGCCCTGGCGCACGGGGCTGAATTCCGGTTTCTTGGGCACGTGGGCCAGACGCAGGCTGAGGTCGGCCAGGTCCCGGATGGAGGAGCCCCGGCCGGTGCCCACGTTGAAGACGCCGGTCAGCGGTCCGCCGGGCAGGATCCCGGCCGCCGTCAGGAGGGCCCGCACCGCGTCGCCGAGAAACAGGAAGTCCCGCATCTGCGACCCGTCCCCGTGGATGACCGGGGAGAGCCCCTGCTCGGCCCTGGCCAGAAACTGCCGGACCACGCCGTCGTAGGGGCCGGGCTTGGCCCGGGTCGGCCCGTAGATGTTGAAAAAACGCAACGAGCAGCCGTAGCCGGATTTCTGGATGGCCGTCGACATCAGGTGTTTGGACAGCCCGTAGGGGCTCAGGGGGTCGCCGGCGTCCTCTTCCGTGGCCGGCCGGGACAGCGGCTTGCCGTATTCGGCGGCCGAACCGGCGAACACGAAGGCCCCGCACCGAAAGGCCCGGGCCAGGGTGTGCAGGGACAGCGAGGCGTCGTAATTGATCTCCATGGTCTCTGCGGCATGGTCCATGGAATAGGGGACGCTGATGATGGCCGCCAGGTGGAAGGTGGCCACGAGCGGGGCGTTTTCGGCCAGGAGTCCGGCCATGGAGGCCTTGTCCGTGATGGACCGCTCATGGAACTCGAAGGCCGGGTGGTCGTTGAAGTCCCGCATGTTCTCAGGCGCACCCGAGAAGAAGTTGTCCACGCCGACCACGGCATAGCCCGCTTCGAGCAGCCGTTGGGTCAACTGGGAGCCCACATTTCCCGCACAACCGGTCACCAGGCATGTCGGCATCGTCTTTCGGGCCATAGCTCCTCCCTGTTGTAAACTCGTTGCACCGCCTTCCTTCCCGGCGCGCCGGAAAGCGCCTCGCGCGCTTCACTCCTTTTGGACCGCTCTTTTTCCCTCTATGCGGTCTGGCCGGAAGACGGTCCCTTCCTTTTTTCAATGCAGCGCCGTAATGCGCCACGCAGGTTAAGCAAGGGCCGTGCCTTGCAATGAATTCCATAACATCGCCAAATTCCATTGATAAATTTGACGTTGTGAAGACTGTTTCGATTGGTTCGTAGCATTCTCCGACAGATCTTGTCGAAGTTCCTTACATCGTGACGAGGATCAGGCGTGGCTCATACCCGATGATGGGGGCTGCTCCGGTAGTGGAATGGGGGCAAGCCCCCATAGGAGGACTTCCCGTTTGCATGGAGAAATGGCGTTGCATTTCAAAAAAACCATGGTATGGAAATAGTATATGAAAACCCCGGTCAATTTATCGCCTTGCTTGTGGATACAGGGATTCCGAGAAGATCGGCGTCGTCGGCCAGGGGCGGGGAGAGCCGGGCCCAAGCCGTCGCCGGGGGCGTTTGCCGGCCTGCCGCGGCGGGTCCAGGCGGCAAACCGTCCGGCCCCTGGGGGCACGCACGGCAGGGCCGCACCCCATCCGGGGGGAGGGCGGCGATGAGCGGCGCCATGGCCGGGCCACGGACGGCCGTGGCCGTGGCGGAGGGAGCCCTTGGCCGGGAAATCCTCGTCCTTTGCCACCGCATCCCCTATCCGCCCAACAAGGGGGACAAGGTCCGGTCCTACCATCTCGTGCGCCATCTGGCCGAGCGGGGCTGGCGCGTCCACCTCGGGGCCCTGGCCGACACGCCGGACGACATGGCCTATCGGGACAGCCTGCGTCCGCTGTGTGCGAGCCTCGCCGTCGAACCTCTGCCGGCCTGGCGCAAGTTCTGCTCCCCCCTCGGCGCGATCCGGGGCACGTCCCTGTCCGTGGAGTGTTTCCGCAACCGGCGGTTGCAGGCCTATGTGGACAAGGTCCTGGCCTCGGGAACGGTATCCGCCGCCCTGGCCGTCAGCGCCCCCATGGCCGAATACCTCCGCTGCGCCGCCTCGCCGCTCCCCGGGCGGCGGATCCTCGATCTGGTGGATGTGGATTCCGAAAAATGGCGGGCCTATGCCGGCCGGGCCGCCTGGCCGGCCAGCCGGATTTACGGCCTGGAGGCAAAGCTCCTTGGCCGCTACGAACAGCGCGCCGCCGACCTCTTCGAGGCCGTGCTCCTGGTCTCGGAAGCCGAAGCCTCGCTCTTCCGCTCGCTTGGCGGCCGGGGCGGCCAGGTCAGAACCGTGTCCAACGGCGTGGACCTCGACTATTTCTCCCCGGCCCCGGACCGGCAGGGGCCTTCCGCCAGTCCGTCCACGGTCTTTTGCGGGGCCATGGACTATCCGCCCAATATCGACGCCGTGGCCTGGTTTGCCGAAGCCGTCCTGCCGCGCCTCGGCGAGCGGCTGCCCGGGCCAGCCTCTTTTTCCATCGTGGGGTCCAACCCGGCCCCCCGGGTCCGGGCCCTGGCCGGGCTGGCCGGGGTGCGGGTGACGGGCCCGGTGCCGGACGTCCGGCCGTTTGTGGCCGAGGCCGCCGTGTCGGTCGCGCCCATGCGGATCGCCCGGGGGGTGCAGAACAAGGTCCTCGAGGCCATGGCCATGGGCAAGGCGGTGGTGGCCACGGAGCAGGCCTTCGAGGGCATCGAGGCCGTGGCCGGCGAGGATTTGTGCGTGGTCCCGGACGAGCCGGAGGCCTTTGCCGCGGCCGTGGCCGGCTTGCTCGCCGATCCGGCCGGGGCCGCGGCCATGGGGCGTCGGGCCAGGCGGTGCATGGAGCGCCGCTACGCCTGGGCCGCCCGCCTTCAAACCCTTGAGGAGCTTTTGGGGTAGCCGCCATGCGGATCGTTGTCGCCGATTCCACCCGCAGCCAGGCCTGGGACGCCTTCGTGGCCGGACAGGCCGGGGCCGGGCCGTACCACGCCTGGGCCTGGCTCGAGGCCGTGCGCCGGGCTTACGGCTTCCAGGTCTTCCCGCTTCTGGCCCTTCGGGACGGCGCGGTGGCCGGCCTTTTGCCCCTGGTCCGGCTGCGCCTGCCCGGCCTTCGCGGCAGGCTTGTTTCCCTGCCGTATTGCGACTGGGCCGGTCCGCTGGCCGCCGAGGCCGACGTGCGCCAGGGCCTTTTGGACCAGGCCCTGGATCTGGCCGCCAGCCTCGGCGCGACGGGCCTCGAAATAAGGGAGCAGGCGGCCGATGCCGGGGCCTCGGCCAAGGTCCTCATGCGCCTGGCCCTGCCGGACGGAGCCGAGCGGCTGATGGCCTCCTTTCCGGCCAAGCTGCGCAGCCAGATCCGAAAGCCGTCCCGGGACGGGCTGACGGCCAGGACCGGCGGCCTGGAACTCCTGGAGGCTTTCTACAAGGTCTTTTCCCGCAACATGCGCGACCTCGGCTCCCCGACCCATTCCCTTGCCTGGTTCCGGGCCGTGCTGGCCGGCTTCGGCGGGCGGGCCCGGATCACGGTGGTCTTCCTGCCGGACGGAACGCCTGCCGCCGGCGCCGTGACCCTGGCCCAGGGCCGCAACATCGCGGTGCCCTGGGCCTCGTCGCTCAGGCGCCACAACCGCCACAGCCCGAACATGCTCCTTTACTGGACGCTTTTCTCCCAGGCGGCCGAGGAGGGCCGGCAGATGTTCGACATGGGCCGTTCGACCCGGGGCGAGGGCACCTACCGGTTCAAGGAGCAGTGGGGCGCCCGGGAAGTGGGGCTTTCCTGGCAACGGTTCGATGCGAGCACGCGGCAGCGCCGGCCGGCTCTGACGAACAGCGGGCCCGGGCGGCCGCGCCAATTGCTCGCGGCCTGCTGGCGGCGTTTGCCGGTGGGCCTGGCCAATGACATGGGGACGCTTTTGCGCCGGTACATCTCACTGTGAAAAGGTGGTTGGCATGCTGCAGCTGAAATCGGCCCTTCGCCTCTGGGACTACAGGGAACTCATGTGGACGCTGGTCTGGAAGGAGATCGTGGTCCGCTACAAGCAGGCCTATCTCGGCGTCATCTGGACCGTACTCAAACCAGTCATGCTCACCCTGGTCTTCACGCTCATGCGCGGCTTCATCGGCATCGACAGCGGGGACATCCCCTATCCGGTCCTGACGTTCGCGGCGCTCATTCCCTGGGTCTTTTTCCAGGAGGGCGTGGCCCTTGGGGTGGTGAGCATCGTGCTCAACTCGGCCCTGGTCAAAAAGATCTATTTTCCCAGGGAAGTCTTTCCGGTGGTGGCCGTGCTGACCAAGGGCGTGGAATTTTTCGTGGATATCGCCGTCCTGTTCGGCCTTATGGCCTGGTACGGCATGTACCCGTCGTTCCAGATCCTGTGGCTGCCGGTGCTGCTCCTCTATCTGGTCCTGGCCGCCCTGGCCGTGAACCTCGTCGGCGCGGCCCTCAATGTCTTTTACCGCGACGTGGCCCAGTTTCTGCCCGTGGCCATCTCGCTTGTCATGTACGCCTCGCCCATCATCTATCCCCTGTCCCTGGTCAAACGGGTGCTGCTCGAATCCCAGGCCGCCGGCCCCTATTCCAAGCAGCTCTACATGCTCTACACCGTCAATCCCCTGGTCGGCATCATCGACGCCTTTCAGAACGTCCTGCTCCACAACCGGCCGCCGGACATGCAGGTCATCTGGCCCGGGGCCCTGCTCGTGGCCGTGCTTTTGCCCCTCAGTTACGGATATTTCAAACACGCGGAAGCGTCTTTTGCGGACGTCATCTAACAAGCTGCAGAGGGGGGAAGCGGTTATGGCCGTGATCGAAGTCTCGGATATGACGAAAGAGTTTCAACTGGGCCAGTTCCACACCCTCAAAACCGGCGTGCAGAACCTGATGCGCCGGGTCTCGGGGCGGGCCGTGGAGGGGCCGCGGCTTTTCCAGGCCCTCCGGGATATCGGCTTTTCCGTGGAGGCCGGCGAGGTGGTCGGGGTCATCGGCTCCAACGGGGCGGGAAAATCCACGCTCCTTAAAATCCTGTCCGGCATCACCACCCCGACCCGGGGCACGGCCCGGGTCAACGGCCGGGTGGCCCCCCTGATCGAGGTGGGGGCCGGGCTCCACCATGAATTGACCGGCCGGGAAAACATTTTTTTAAACGCCTCCATCCTCGGCGTCTCCCACCGTCGGATCGAGAAACTGGTCGATCCCATTCTGGAGTTCGCGGAAATAAAGCCCTTCGCGGACACGCCGGTGAAAAAATACAGTTCCGGCATGAAGGTGCGCCTGGGGTTCGCCATCGCCACCAACATCGAGGCCGACATCCTGATCGTGGACGAGGTGTTGGCCGTCGGCGACATCGCCTTCCAGCGCAAGTGCTTCGACAAGATGGAGGACCTGATCCTCAAGCAGAAAAAGACCGTGCTGCTGGTCAGCCACAACATCCGCCAGGTCCAGCGCATCTGCACCCGGGTCCTTCTTTTCGAAGACGGCCGGCTCCTTGCCGACGGCCCGACCCAGGAGGTCTGCCAGACGTTTTTCGAGAAAAGCGACCAGGAGATCTACGACCGGGAGGCGGCCCACGGCGGCGGGTTCCAGATCGTCAACGGCTTCGAGCTGCTCTCCCTTTCCATGCACAGTCCCGACGGCCGGCGGCTGACCCGGGTACGTGTCAACGAGCCCGTCAATATCCGCATCCACTACCGCAACACCGACGCCCTGGACCAGCCGAAGTTCGGCATCGGCGTGCACACCTCCGACTTTCTCTACCTGACCACCTACGACAGCCGCCACGAGATCCAGATGGAAACCGTGGAGCCGGGCGAGCACGAGGCCGTGTGCCACATCACGCGCCTGCCCTTCACCCCGGGCGTCTACTCCCTGCGGCTCGGGGTCAGCAGCGGCGGAGTGGAGAAGACCATTTTCTACGGCGAGAACCTGCTCAATTTCCAGGTGGTCGGGGAGGAGCGGTTTCGCAACGTGGCCGGCTCGGAAGGGCTGATCCTCCTCGACGCCAAGTGGCAGCAACTGGCCTAGGCCGGCCAAACGGCCGCAAAGGGAGCCCCGGGACATGGTCACCTACGAACTGATCGAGACGCCGGCGGATCTGTCCGCCCTGTCGGACGCCTGGCCGGAACTTTCGCGCCAGGGGGGCCATACCCCGTTCCAGGAGTGGAGCTGGCATCGGGCCTGGTGGGAGCACCTCGGGCCGGGGCTCGGCCAGACGCCCTTTTTCATGACGGCCTGGGAGGGCGGGCGGCTGCGGGCGGTGGTGCCCCTGGCGGCCGCCAAAGAGGGAAGCGTGCTCCAGTGGTCGGCGGCCGAAGTCTCGGACTACTGCGACCTGGTCCAGGCGGAAGGGGCCGGGGACGTGGCGGCAACGGCCATGGACAAGGCATTTTCCCGGTTCCGGGGCGACGCCGTGCGCCTGCGGCAACTGCGGCCGGAAAGCCGGGCCCTGGCCATCCTGGCCGGGAACAAGCGGTTCTCCCGGGCCGGGGATGTCGCCTGCCCCCATCTCGTCCTCCACGCGGCCGGCTACGCCGGATGGGCGGGGACCGCCAACCGCAAGGACATGGCCGACGCCAACCGGCTGCGGCGGCGGCTCGGAGAGATCGGGGACGTGGGGCTGACGGAAGTGGCCGAGGCCTCGGCCGTGGCCCCGTTCGTGGGGGCGCTTGTCGCGGACAAGCGGGAGTGGCTCGACCGCCGGGGCGCGGGGAACCTCTTGTGCTCCAAGGCCGGCGAACGGTTTTTGGCCGACGCCGTCCGCGGCATGCCGGCCGGCATGGCCCATCCGGCCGCCCTGACCTGCGGCGGCCAGGGCATCGCCCGGTACCTGTCGTTCGTCGGCAACGGCCGCTACCACTATTACCTGGGCTCCTGGAACTACGCCTGGAAGCGGTTCGCCCCGGGGCGGCTGTTGATGCTCGATCTCATCCGGTGGGCCCACGAGAACGGATGCCGCGAATTCGACCTCCTGCGCGGCGAGGAGGCCTACAAGGATTCGGTGGCCACCGGGGCCACGGTCCTGTCGCGGTTTGAAAGGCAGGCTCCCCCTCCCGGACCCGTGGCCTCCCTGCTGCGGCGCGTGCACCGCCGGCTGCGTCCGGCCCTGTAGGAAACCTCTCTGTAGGGGTGCAGCCATGGAACCATCGATACGTAAACGGATACGGGACGGCCTGGCCTGGCGGATGCGGCCGGTCACCCGGTACGTCAGCCGCTACCGGCCGGTCTTTATCGTCCAGAACTACCACCGGCTCTTTCGGGACACGCTTACCACGGACTTTGACGAGGGCGTCTTCGGCGGCATCTCGGAGGAGTATTTCCGCAGGCAGCTTGCCCACCTGGCCCGGGACTACGACGTCCTGAGCGAGGGCGAGGTGATCGACTGCCTGGGCGGGAAGGGCCGTTTCCCGCGAAAAGCGCTGCTCCTCACCTTCGATGACGGGTACAAGGACAACTACACCCTGGCCTATCCGGTGCTGCAGGGCCTGCGCCTGCCGGCCCTTTTTTTCATTCCCACCCTGCCTTGGTCGACGCGGCAACTTGGCTGGTGGGACCTGATCGCCTGGTGTGTCAAGAAAACCGACAGGCCGACCGTTACGATCGACGGCGAGGCCCGGCCCCTCGGGACCACGGCCGAAAAGGCGGCCGCCATCACCCGGCTGCTCCAAAAGTTCTACCGGCTGCCGGACGCCGAGACCCGGGATCTTCTTGAAACTCTTTCCCGCGACCTGGACGTGGCCCTGCCGGACACGGACGTCCAGAGCCGGGAGCTCATGACCACGGCGGAGATCCGGGAGATGCTGGACCACGGCATGGCCGTTGGGGCCCACACCCATTCCCACAAGGTGCTCTCCACCCTGGACAGGCAGGCCCAGGACCGGGAGATCGGCACCTCCAAGCAGCTGCTGGAAGAAGGGCTCGGCGTCGCGGTCCGCTCCTTCGCCTATCCGGTCGGCACGGCTCATTCCTTTGACGACGGGACCAAAAAGCTCGTCCGGGACCACGGGTTCTCCCTGGCCTTTTCTTTCTATTCCGGGGTCAACGACCCGGCCGGCGGCATCGATCCCTACGACATCCGGCGGACCTTCCGGGGACACCCCTACGCGGGGTTTCTCGAAAGCTTTCGCGAGCCCTACACCTTTATCCACCCCAGGCAGTGAGGAGCGAGGCAGATGGCGATGCACATCGCGTTTGTGGCCAGGGAAGCCGCCGGTCCGGGCGGCCCGGGCCAGGCCGGGGGCATCGGCCGGTACGCCGCCACCCTGGCCGCCGGCCTGGCCGCCCGGGGAGCCCGCGTCGCGCTTGTCGGCCAAAGCCCGGACGCCACGTTTCGCGTGCAGGACGCGGGCGGCCTGCGCCTGGCCTGGCTGCCGAAATGGGAAGACGCGTCCGGCCTGTCCTGGCGGCTGCGGCGGATGGAGGAGGCGTTCTTGCGTACCCGGCCCGGCCGGGCCCTGTGGGCCGATCTGGCCGGCAAGGTCCGGCGGGCCCTGCTCGTCAACCGCTGGCTGCCGCGCCTGGAGGAGGCCTGGGGCGAGGCCTTCGACGTGGTGGAATTCGCGGAGTGCGGCGCCGAGGGCCTTTTCTACCTGCGCCGCCGCAACCGGCCGCCTTGCGCGGTCCGCATCCACTGCCCGACCCAGCTCCTCATCGAAAAAAACTTCGACCGGGTGGCCCCCGGCAAGCGGCTCTTGGTCCGCCTCGAACGCCTGGCCGCCCGGCGGGCCGACGCCGTCACGGCGCCGGGCTCCTCGGCCGCCGACCTGGCCGCGGGCGCGTGGCGGCTGGCCGCCACGGAGCCGGCCGTCCTGCCGAATCTCTACGACGGGAACATTTTTTCACCCGCCACAGAGGAAGGCCGGGCCGGGGCCTTCACCATCTTCTATTCCGGCCGTCTGGAGCGGCTCAAAGGCCTGCCCCATTTTCCGGGCATCCTGTCCCGTCTGGCCGCCCGGGGCGTGGACTTCCGGGTCCGGCTGGCCGGCGGCGACACGGCCACGGCCCCGGGCCAAACGTCCATGAAGGCCTGGCTCCTGGCCGCCCTGGAGCCGGCCGTGCGGGAGCGGGTCACGTTTCTCGGCCACCTGGGCGAAGGGGCGCTGGTGGCGGAGCTTCGGGCCGCGACCGTCGGCCTTTTCCTCTCGGCCTACGAGACCTTCGGCTACACGGCCCTGGAGGCGCAGGCCTGCGGCCTGCCGGTCATCGTGTCCCGAACCGGCGGCCTGGCCGAGGTGGCGGTGGACGGAGAAACCGGCTTTCTGGTCGATCCCAACGACCACGAGGCCGTTGCCGCCGGCCTCTTACGCCTGGCCGGAGACCGGGAGCTCGGCCGGCGCATGGGTGAAGCCGCCGCCCGGCACGCCGCCCGGACGTTTTCCGTGGCCAGCCGGTCCGGCGCCTTTCTGGATTTCTACGCGGCCGTGGCGGCTGCCGCCGGCTCCAGGCGCAAGGCGCCGGCAACCCGCATCGCCGGACCGACGGCAGGGGAGGAGGCATGAAACCGCGCCCCACGCCCGATGCCCCGCGCCTGGGCTATCTGCTGCGGACCTTTCCGGTCCTGTCCGAGACCTTCGTGGCCGGCGAGATACGGAGCGTGGCCGCCCTGACCGGACAGGCACCCGTGGTCGCGGCCCTCTACCGGCCGGGTCCTGGCCAGGCAGGGGGCTGGAGCCCGGCCCCCGGGGACGCGCTCCGGTACTGGAACGACATCGACAAGCGCCACTTGGGCGGGTTGGCCCTGGCCCACGCCGGGCTTCTGGCCAAGGCCCCGGCCCGGTGCCTCGACTGTCTGCTCTGGCCGGGACCGGGGCGCCTGGCCCTGAAGGACCGGATCAAGGCCCCGGCCCTGGCCCGGTTTTTCCTCGACCATGGCGTCACCCATCTGCACAGCCATTTCGGCTGGGAGCAGGCCGACATGCTGGCCCACCTGCACCGGCTGACCGGCCTGCCTTTTAGCCTCACGCTTCACGCCGCCGACATCTTCGTCTCCCCGGACTGCCTGCGCCAACGGCTGGCCGACGCGGCCTTCGTAGCCACCATAAGCGACTACAACAAGGCCCTGCTTCTGGACCGCCTGGGCCTGCCCGGGGAGCGGGTCCACGTGGTCCGCTGCGGCGTGGACCTGCCCACCTTTCCCTTTGGCCCGGCGCCCGAAGCCTCGCCGCCGCGCCTGGTGTCCATCGGCCGGATGGTGCCCAAAAAGGGCTTCGACGTTTTGCTGCGCGCCCTGGCCCTCTTGCGGGACGACGGGGTGGCCTTTGCGGCCGAACTGGTCGGGGACGGGCCGTTGCGCTCCGACCTTGCCCGTCTGGCCGGCCAACTGGGCCTTGCGGACGCGGTCACCTTCACCGGGACCCTGGAGCCGTCCGAGGCCGCCTGTCGGCTGGGCCGGGGAAGCGTCTTTGTCCTGGCCTGCCAAAAGGGGCCGGACGGGGACATGGACGGCATCCCGGTGGCCCTCATGGAAGCCATGGCCCTGGGCCGGCCCGTGGTCTCCACCCTTCTCAGCGGCATCCCGGAGCTGGTCGCGGACGGCTGCGGCCTCCTCGCCGCCCCGGGCGATCCCCGGTCCCTGGCCGAAGCGTTGCGGCGGGTTCTTTCGGAAAAGGATCTGGCCGGACGGCTGGCCGCCGCCGGACGGCAACGGGTGGAGGAGGCCTTCACGTTGGACGGCCAGGCCCGGCGCATCCTCGAACTGGCGGCCGGTCGCGGCCCGGAGGGCCAGGCATGAGAATCCTTGTCTGCTGCGCCGACTGGGGCGTGCCGGTCGGCGGCAGCGCCGGCTCCTCGGTCCACCTGCGGGCCATGGCTGCGGCCCTTTCCCGCCTCGGCCACGAGGTCCGGCTGCTGGTCAGTAACGGCGCCGGCCCCTGTCCGCCCGGCCTGTCGGTGGCGACCGTGCCCCACCGGCGGCTTTGGCCGGCGATTTTCGGCCTGGTCGAGCGGGCCCGGGGTTGTCCGGCCCCGGCCGCCCTTGAAACCGGGGGCGTTTCGACCGTCCCGGCTCCCGGGGCCGTGACCGATGCCCCGGCCCCGGGAGCCGTCTCCTTAAAGACCCGGCTCTATTACGAGACCCTGCCCGCCCTGGCCGACCGGGTGGAGGAATGCCTTGTCCATCCGATCGCTTTTGGCCGGGCCGTGTCCCGGATGCTGGCCGATTTCGCGCCCGAGGCCGTGTACGAGCGCTACGCCCTGTGCCAGACCGGCGCGGCCGGGGCCCTGGCCCGGGCCGGCGAGGGCCGCGTGCCCCACATCCTGGAGGTCAACGCCTCCCTGGCCCGGGAACGGACCGAGAAGGCCGACGACTGGCTGGCCGGCCCCTGGCGCTTGTTCGCCGGCCGGCAGGAGGCCCGGCTGTGGCGCGGGGCGGACCGGGTGGTGTGCGTCTCCGAGGCCCTTGGCCGCCGGATAGCCGAGGCCGGGGCCGACCCGGACCGGGTTCGCGTGGTGCCAAACGGTGTCGACGCCGAGGCCTTCAGCCCGGACCGGCCCAAGGGAGCCCTGCGCCGGCTCCTCGGCCTTGGCGACGGCGCGGTCCTCATCGGCTGGCTCGGAGCCCTGTCCCCGGGCCGGGGGGCAGAGGAGTTTGTGCGCCTGCTCGGACAGACGCTCCCCCAGGTCCCGCAAGCCCGGGGCGTGGTCATCGGCGGCGGGCCCCTCGACGGGACCTGCCGCACGCTCGCCCGGGAGCTTGGCCTGGCGGACCGGGTTCATTTCACCGGTCCGGTCGCCCACGACCGGGTGCCGGACTTGCTCGTGGACCTGGACATGGCCGTGGCCTGCTACCCGCCCCAGGCCGATTTCTACTTTTCGCCCATGAAGGTGGCCGAATACCTGGCCTGCGGCCTGGCCGTGGCCGTCGGCCGGACGGGCCGGGCGGACCAGGCGGTAACGGACGGGGTGAGCGGCCTGCTTGTGGACCCGGACGCCCCCGGCGCCTTTGCCAGGGCCCTCGTCGGCCTTTGCCGCGACCCCGATCTGCGGGCGCGCCTGGGGGCCGGGGCCAGGGAGCAGGCCATGGCCGGGCCGACCTGGCTTGGCAACGCCCGGCTGGTGGAGCGGGAAATCGAAGCCTGTTTCGAGGCCCGGGTGGCCGGAGGTGGCAAGTGGGCATGACGGACTATGTGGCCCTGGTGCCGGAGGACGAGGCGGGTGCGGTCGGCCCGGGGCTGGCCGACCGGCTGGCCGGCCTGGCCGGCCGGGAGCGTCTGGCTTTCCCTCCGCTCGGGGCGGACCCGGCCGGATTGGCCGGCGTGCTGCTTCTGACCCCGGGCCGGCCGGGAACGGTCACGGTCAACGGCCGGCCGGCCACGCCCCTGTGGCGACGCGGCGGCCGCCTGCTCTTTTCGCCGGAACTCTTTCGCCGCCACGAGAACGTCGTGGCCCTTGGCCGTGGCGCCGGGGAGCCGAGGCTCGCTCCGGTGGTGGCCGACGCCGGCCGTGTCCGCGACCTGGATCTCTGGCCCGAGACGGCCTGGCGCATGCAGACCCTTTCCGGCGCGGACCTGGGGCCGGCTCCGGCCCGGAGCCACGCTCCCGTTTGTGCCCCGGGCCTTCTCGACGGCCTGGCCCGGGGGCTTGGGGCCATGGTGGCCCCGGACGGCGAGGTCTGGTCGTTTTACGACCTGGAGGCGGCCACGTTTCGCCTGTCCGGCTGGCGGTGGGATACGGGCATCGTGCTGGAAGGCCTGGCGGCCGCGGCTGCGGCCGGGATCGGCGCCGGCTCGGCCACGGCCGCCCGGACCGTGGGCGACCGGTTGCTGGCCGTGCGCCTGGCTGACCCGGCCTGTCCGGGCGGATTCCCGGAGTGGACGGACCTGCGGTATTTTCCGTCCCCCCGGCAGGTCTGCCAGTGGGTCGTGCCGTTTAACGCCGCCTTTGTCGCCGCCGGCCTCATGCGGCTGGCCGACCTGACCGGCCTGGCCGCCTACCGGGAGGCCGCCCGGGAGAGCCTGCTCCTGGCGGCCGCTTCCGGCCTGACCCCGGCCGGCGGGGTGGCCGGCTACTATTTCGAGGACGCCCGGCAGTGGCGCTACCTCGGCCAGATAAACGATTCCGGCGTCCTCGGCCGGGGCCTGGCCCTTTTCCCGGACGAGGCCTGGGCATCCACTGCCGCCGCCCGGGCCGGGGCCTACATCCTTGGCAAGGCGGCCCGGCCCGACGGCCACATCGGCCGGGCCTGGTGGGATCCGGACGGGGCACGGCCGGCCGGCGCGCCGCTTTTCCCGGAATGGGCCAAGCACCCCGGCCGGATGGTGGCCAAGGTCTTCCTGCGCGGCCAGGCCTGGGTGCTCATGGGCCTTGCCGGTGCGGTGCGGCTTGGCGCGAACAGGGCGCTCGCGGACGGGGCCAGGCAACTGGCCGATTTCGTCCTGGCCGCCCAGCAGGCCGACGGCTCCTGGCGCTACAGCCAGAACCAGCCGGAACTCGGCGCCTGCGCCAAGACCACCGCCGCCCTGGCCCTGGCCCTGGCCGAATGGTCCAAGGCTTCCGGCGACGCCGGGCCGCTCCCCGCCGTGTCCCGGGCCCTCGGCTACCTGGAAACCTGCCGCCGGCCGGACGTGGTGCCGCCGGAACTGGCCGGAATGCCGGTCGACACCTCGGGCGAGGGCTGCATCGTCTATTTCCGGGACCGGCCCGTGGTCTGCGCCTATGCCGGGGCCCTGGAGCTTCTGGCCCGGCTGGCCGTGGGGGAGCGGCCGTGAAGATCCTCCACGCCTGCAAGCATTTCTACCCCCGGGTGACCGGCGTCACGGCCCACGTGGAGCACCTTGCCCGGGAACAGGTCCGGGCCGGCCATGCCGTGGCCGTGGCCACCTGGGGCGAGGCGGCCGGCGAGGAAACGCGGCAGGGCCTCTCCGTCCTTCGTGCCCGGCCCGGCGACCGGGAAGGCCTCAGGCGGCTCATGGCGGACTTCGAACCGGACGTCTTGCACGCCCATTCCGTCTGGGACGTCTCCCACGCCGCCGCCCGGACCGCCCGCCGCCTGGGCCGGCCCTACGTGGTCACCGCCCACGGCACCTGGCACCTCCTGGCCGGGACCCTGGCCGCAGGCCCGTGGTGGGAGCGGCTGCGCTGGGGCCTGTGGCAACGGCGGGTCCTGTGGCCCCGGCTCTTGCGCGGGGCCGGGACGGTCATCGCGCTCAATGCCGGGGAGGAAGCGGACGCCCTGGCCGCCGGCGTTCCGGCCGGCCGGCTGGTCCGCATCCCCAACGCCGTGGACACGGACGTGTTTTTCCCCGGCGAGGCGGGTGGCGGCGGGGAGGACACCTTCCCGGTGCTTTTCGTCGGAGCCATGGAAGCAAACAAGGGCATCCTGGAAGTGGTGGCGGCCGCTGGCCTGCTGCGAAAAAGCCTGCCCCGGGCCCGGTGGCTCCTGTGCGGCGACGGACCGGACCTCCCCCGGGCCAGGCGGGCGGCCGTGGCGGCCGGGGTGGGGGAAGTGGCCCATTTCCTCGGCCGGGTGGACCGGTCCGACATGCCGGCCCTCTACCGCCGGGCCGGGCTGGTGGTGGCCCCGTCCCGGGCCGAGGCCTTTTCCACGGCCCTCCTCGAAGCCATGGCCACGGGCCTGCCCTGCGTCGGCTCGCGGGTCGGCGGCACGCCGGAGATCATCGACCACGGCGGCACGGGACTGTTGATTCCCCCGAACGACGCCCGGGCCCTGGCCGACGCCGTCCGGTGGCTGGCCGAGCATCCCCGGGAAGCCGGGGCCATGGGCCGGGCCGGCCGGGAAAAGGCCGGCCGGCGTTTCGCCTGGCCGCTGGTGGCCGGCCGCATCGAGCAGGCCTACCGGCTGGCCCTGGCCGTTTTCCTGGCCTGTCTGCTCGGCCTGGCCTGGCTTGGCCGGCCGGCCGAGGCGGCCCGGGTTTTTCCGGCCGACATCCTGGCCATGGTCGATCCCCGCACCGGGCAGGCCGTGGCCGGGGAGGACGGCCAGTGGCGGGAGGCGAGCGCCGTGTGGGACGGCCGGACGGTCCGGGTGGCGGCGGCCCGGGGCGAGGCCACGGCCTTCCAGCTGGTCCTCGTGCCGGACCCGGGCGAGCGTCTGGAGGATATCCGCATCATTGTGGACCTGCCAGGCGGCGTGTCCTCCCGGGCCTACCGGGCCTGGCATATCTGGGACGTGCCGGAAGTGGCCGTGCCGCTCGGGCCGGATGGGGCCCCCTTCGCCATCCCGGCCGCGTCCCCGGCCGAGCGGGCAACGACTTCCGGCTATGCGGCCTTTGCCACGGTGGTGGAACTGGCCGTGCCCCGGACGGCGGCGGCCGGAGCCGCAACCGGCGAAGTCCGGGTGGCCTGGAACGGCGGCGGGGTGGCTCTGCCCCTGGCCCTGACCGTGCTGCCGCTCGATCTGCCCCGTCGTCCGTCCTTCTCCCTGGAGATGAATTCCTACGGCGACTACCAGAAGCGCCTGCCGGCCGGACCGGAGACGTTTTTGCGCATCCACCGGCTTTTCAGAAGGTTTCGCGCCACCTTCACCCTGGTTCCCTACCGCCACGACGGCAGCCCGGTCGAGGACTTCCTGGTCCCGCCCCTGGCCTCCGACGGCAGTCCGGACTTCGCCGCCTTCGACGCCGTCCTGTCCGGGCTTTTCGACGGCACGGCCTTTGACGACGGGGAGCCGGTCGACCATTTCGTCCTGCCCTTTGCGACCGGCTGGCCGGCCGCCTGGGGCACGGACCGGGCCGCCTACGCCCGGCGCAACATCGGCCTGCGCCTGGCCCTGGCCCGGCATATCCGGGAGAGGGGCTGGTGTTCCACCCGGTTCCAGGAGTTTCACAACGAGAATCCGGAACACGGGGCCAGGGTTCCCTGGCGGCTCGACGAGCCGGTCACCGCCCTGGACATGGCCGGCCACGACCTTTTTGCCGGCTTCAACCGGACGGCCGGCCGGGTCCTGGCCGGGCCGAGCCCGATTTCCTACCGCATCGACATCTCGGCCTGGCAGCCGCTGCGCGCCCGCCTGCGCCGCCTGGCCGGCCGGCAAGTCACGGACTGGTCGGTCTCGGCCGAGCCGGCCTATCTGGACCGGGAGGCGGTGGCCTTTTTCCGGGGACTCGGCGCCCAGTGGCTGGTGGCCTACGGCGAGCTCCCCGGCTTCGCCGCCGGGGGCCAATCCACGCCGTGGTGGCGGTTTCCCCTGCTCCTGGCCCGTTTCGAGGCCCGGGGCCTTGACGGCTACGCCCAGTGGCAGGTCGACCGGTGGCAGGAACGGGACATGCCGGACCTGCCGCGGGAAGCGGTGCCGTTTTTTTATTCGAGCGCCTCGGGAGCCCGGGATTTCATCTGGCCGGGAACGTTTTTCGGTTTGCCGGGGCCACTCCCGTCGCTGCGGCTTTTCGCCCTGCGCGAGGGCCTAAACCTCCTCGATTACCTCTCCCTGGCCTGCGCCCGCCGGCCCGACCTGGCGGCAGGCCTTCGGGCGCGGCTGGCCGGCCTGGCCGGAGCCGACGCGCTTCGGGCCTTTAAAACGCAGCTCGCCAGCCTGGCGACGGGACGGAGCGGATCATGAAGGCGATGTTGAAGCGGATATTGGGCAAGGGCTGCGCCAGCCTCGGCTTCGCCCGGCTGGCGGACCGGCTGGGGCCCGGCCGGTTCACGGTCCTCATGTTCCACCGGATCGTGGACGGCCCGACCCTGCGCGCCAGCGCCAACGCGCCCTTGATGCTGGAGGAGGGGCTTTTCCGCGACATGGCCGAGACCCTGGCCAGCGAGTGCCGCTGCCTGCCGCTCACCGAGGCCATGGCCTGGGCCGGGACGGACGGGGCTTCCGTGCGGCCCGTGGTGGCCCTCACCTTTGACGACGGGTACGGCGATTTTCGGGACAAGGCCTTTCCCATCCTGCGGCGGTTCGGCCTGCCGGCCACCATGTACCTGCCGACGGGCTTTCTGGACGAGGAAGACCGGTTTTTCTGGTGGGACGCGGTGGAGGCCTTTTTCTCCTCGCGCCCGGAAAAAGGCCGGTTCGACGCGGCCGGCCTGCCGGCGGCGTTCGCGGACGCGGTCTTCGCCCTGGCCGTCGATCCGGGTCCGGACAAGGTGGAGGCGTTTATCCGGGGGCCCCTTCGCCGACTGGCCCCCCGGGATCGGGCCCGGTTCGTGGATAGACTCGCCCCCCCGCCGGTCCGGCGGCCGGCCATGCTCGACTGGGACGCGGTCCGGGAGCTGGCCGCCACGGGGCTGGTCGAATTCGGGGCCCACGGCGTCACCCACCCGCTCCTCGACGAGGTGGACCTCGAGCCGGCCCTCCAGGAAGTGGCCACGTCCAAGCGGCGCATCGAGGAGGAGACGGGCCGGACCGTCACCTCGTTTGCCTATCCCTCGGGCTGCGTGCCGCCCTACCACCGGCAGATGCTCGCCCGGGCCGGCATCGGCCTGGCCGTCACCACCCGGTTCGGCGGCAATGGCGCCGCCACCGACCCGCTGCTCCTGCGGCGGGTGGATGCCCGGCTGTGCCTGGCCGGGGAAACGTTTGATCCGTCGTATTTTCTGGCGGTCTGTTCCGGGTGCCTGGACTGGCTCCACGGGACGAAGGAGGCGTGAGATGGCCTGGTCGACGGTTCCCCTCGAAACGGTCCGGGCGGGCACGGCCCTGACGGACAGGCCGGCCTGGCTCAAGGCCTGCGCCGACGTCGAATACGGCACCCCCCTCGTCCTTTGCTGCGGCGAGGGATTCCTGCCGCTTAGCCTGACCAGGCGCCAGGGCCTGACCGTGGCCCGGGGGCTCGGCCAGGCCCACCGGTCCGTGGCCGGCCCGATCCTGGAGGGCGGCGCGGCCATGCCGGCGCTTGAGCCCGGCGACCTGCCCGGAGAGGTCGATCTGGTCGATCTCCGGCGCTTTCCCCGGGCCTTCGTGGAAGCCGTGCTCCCGTCGAGCCCAGCCCGGCTGGCCCGGCCCGACATCCTGCACTTCGACCGGCCCCTGGAGGCGAGCGGGGAGGCCTTTCTGGCCTCCCTGTCCAAGGGCACGCAAAAAGACCTCCGGTACGTCCTTCGCCGGGTGGAAAAGACGTTCGGAAAGGAAGGAATCACCCGGCAAACCGTCCGCCTGGACGGGGATAATAGGGACGCGGCCTGGGCCAGGGCCGAGGCCTTTGCCCGAAACAGCTGGCAGGGGCAGGCGGGGGTCTCGGTCCTGGCCAATCCGGAGAAAAGGAGGTTTCTCTCTCGGTTGCAGCGAAACGGCATGGCGGTGAAGCTGCATTTCTACGCCTTGGGCGAGGAGGTCGCGGCCGTGGCCGTCACCATGGAAGACCACGGCCACATCCTCATCTATGCCCATGAATACCACGCCGGATACGCCAAATACCAGCCCGGCCATATCCTCAACTACCACATCATGGCCGGGGCCATAGACGAGGGCCTGACCACGCTTGATTTCGGCGTGGGCGAGACCCCGCACAAGTATGCCTGGCAGTGCCGTTCCCATCCGCTGTGGCGGGTCATGGTGCCGCTCACCTGGAAGGGGTGGCTGGCCCTTGGCTATCAGAAGACGCGGTGGCAGGTGGCGGCCCTCTGCAAGGGCGGGGCAACCGCATGAACGCCTTTTCCTCCGGCTACCAAGCGCCCCTTCACCGGGAGGCCGGCCGGCCAGCCGGTCCGGCGCCTTCGTTCGACGGCCTGGGCCTGGCCCATCTCATTCTGGACATGGGATTTGGCGGGGCCGAGCGACTGGCCCAGAACCTGGCCATTGCCATGGGGAAATGCGGGGCCAGGTGCCATGTCCTGTGCCTGGACGCCGTTTCCGGCAATACCGAGCCCCTCGCCCGACACGGCATCCCGGTCGAACTGGTCAAGCGCAGGCCCGTCCCCTTTGATCCGGTCGTGTGCCTGCGCCTCGTGCGGCGGTTAAGAGCCCTCGGCATCGGCCTCCTCCACGCCCACGACCTGGCCAGCCTGGCCTACGCCGTGGCCGCCGGACGGGTGCTCGGCATCCCGGTGGTCATGACCGAGCACAGCCGCCACTACATCGAGGAGCGGCGGTTGCGCCGGCTGGAAAAACGGCTTTTGTGCCTCGGCGTCGGCCGGCTCGTCACCGTGTCGCCGGAACTGGCCGCGGCCAGCGCCAGCCGCGACGGCGTCCGGCCGGACAAGGTGACGGTCATCGAAAACGGGGTGGACGCCGAGCGCTTCGCCTGCGCCTGCCGGCAGGTCCTGCGGCAGGAACTCGCGCTTGCCGACGACGCCCTCCTGGTCGGCATGGTCGGCCGGCTGGAGACGATCAAGGGCCCGGACGTGCTCTTGGCCGCTTTTGCCGGGCTGGCCTCCCGGTTCCCCGAGGCCCGGCTCGCCTTTGCTGGCGAGGGCACCCTCGAGCCCGGCCTGCGGCGGCAGGCCCTGGCCCTGGGCCTTTCGGACCGGGTCCATTTCCTGGGCTCCCGGGCCGACATCCCGGACGTCATGGCCGGGCTCGACGTCCTGGCCCTGCCGTCCCGGTCCGAAGGGCTGCCCTTCGCCCTGCTCGAAGGCATGGCCGCCGGACGGGCCGTGGCCGCCACGGCCGTCGGCCGGGTGCCCGGGCTTGTCAAACCGGCAGAGGGGCCGCCAAACGGGCTCCTCGTGCCCCCCGGCGACGCGGCGGCCCTGGCCGGGGCCCTGGCCTCGCTGCTGGCCGATGCGGCCCTTCGCCTGCGCCTTGGCGGCACGGCCCGGGATTTCGTGGAGCGGCGCTACGACCAGCGGGTCATGGTGCGCGATTACCAGACGGTCTACCGCCGGGTGCTGGCGGGGCGGGGCGGCCTATGATGCCGCCATTCGCCAGCCCGGCCGTTGCCGATCCCCTGGCCCTGGCCGATCCGGCCCTGGCCTGGCTGGCCCGCTGCCAGGTCACGGAGCCGGGCTACGACCAGGGCGGCATCCGCGATCCCCTGGACGGCCGGGTGGTCGGGGACCACTACGCCGCCACCCACTTCGCCTGGGCCTGTGCCCTGCGCCAGGCCGTCCGGCCCGATGCCGGCCGCCGCGCCGCCGCCCTGGCCGCCATGACCTTTCACGTGCGGACGTCCAAGGACGAGTACGCGCCCGGAACCTGGTCCTACCACTGGGATTTCAACAACCTGGCCTCCATCGAAACCTACGTCCTGCTGGAGGGGGCCGCGAAGGCGGAGCCCGGGTCCCTGGACGAAGACTGGCGCGGCAGCCTCCACATCTGGAAGACCAATGCCCACTGGGCCGTCAACTGGGTGGCCATGCGGGCCCTGGCCCATTTCCGCCGCCACGACCTGTTTGGCCGCCGGCGCGATCTGCTGACCGCCAGGAAGTGGCTGGAATACGTCCTTGACGCCCAGCTTCCGGACGGCGGCATCGAGGACGTGAAGGGCAAAAGCCTGCCGAGCCAGTACCACGCCTACACCGCCTGCCTGCTCCACCGGATGCTCGCCCGCCACCCGGCCGTGCCCCAGACGGTCAGGAGCGCCGCCCTGTGGCTTTTGGCCCTTATCGGCCCGGACGGGGAGTGCAACGCCTTCGGCCGGGGCCAGGGCCAGATCTTCGGCTACGCCTGTGCGGTCTACCTCTTTCGGGCCGCGGCCGCCCTGGACCCGGAGCTGGCCCCCCGGTGCCGGTGGGCCTCGGCCAAGGTGCTCGAACGCCTGGCCCGGTTCCAGGACCCGGAGGGCTGGTGGCCCCTGGTCACTAATCGCCTGCCGGTCGCCCGCCGGGCCGGCTGGTACGACTACCACCACCAAAGCGTCTACAACGCCTTTGCCGCCCTCTGGCTGACGCTGGCCTCCGGGATCCCCCTGTCGCCGGGTCCGGAGGAGGCCCCGGAGCCGGGCGTTGTGTGGCTCAAGGATTCCGGGCTCCTGGCCGTGCGGCGAAAGCGCTGGTTCGCGCTCTTTGCCGCCGGCAGCCAAGGTGCGGGCTACGCCACCGAGGCCGGGATCACGCCGCACCAGCTTGTCTGGGAGGGCCATGACCTTTTCCGCTATCCCTTGGGCCCGGGGGCCGGGAAGTACGGTGAGGGAGCGAGAAACCAGGGCCAGGAGGCCAACTGCTGGTCGCCCTTGTGGCGGGACGGGGACGGGCCCTGGCAGGCCCCGGCCGGGGCTGAGGGGACGCTTGTTCCCGGACCGGGGCACAACCGGTGGCAACTGCGCCTGGAGCGGGACGGCGCGGTCTGGCAGCGGGAGCTGGTGCTCGGCCGCCGGTTCCTTGCGGCCCGGGACAGGCTGACGCTGCCCGAAGCCCCGGCCGGGGCCGAAACCCGGACGGTTCGGAGCCGCAATTTCGCCTGGGCGGCCGGCCGGGCCCGGGAGGCCGGGCCGGCCTTCGTCCGGGACCTGGCCAGCGGGGCGGTCCTTCGGACCTTTGGCGACGGTGCCCTGGCCCCGGCCGGAACCGTGGCCACGGCCTGGGATGAGACCGACATCCTGGCCGCTTCCGGCTCCGGGACCCGCGTGGATTCCGGCTGGCGCCTGCGCCAGGGCCCGGCCCGGACCGGCGGGAAACTGCCGGGCATCGTCTGCCTGAGCTGGGACCCCTGGTCGTCCCTGTGGAAACGCAAGCAGCGGCTTCTTTTCGAACTGTCCCGCTCGGGCCGGTCGCCGCGAACCCTGTACGTGGAACCGCCGACATCCATCACCGACGTCATCGAAGGGGCAGGGCGGTTTTTCAGGCCGGCTGGCGACCGGCTGCGCCGCTGCCTGCGGTCCCGGCCGGCCCACCTCGGCCACGGTTTCCACCTGGCCTCGCCGCTGTGGCCCTGGCCCGGGCAGCGGACCTTCGACCGGCTGGCCCGGGCCAACCGCCAGGCCTGGCGCAACCAACTGCGCCGCTCCGTCAGGGACGTGGGCTTCCCGGACGGCTACGTCCTGTGGCTCTACCATCCTTCCCAGATCGACGCTCTGGACGTGCTCGGGGACGACGCGGAGCTGGTGGTCTACGACTGGACCGACGACTGGCCGGCCGCCCTGCCGGAGAGCCACGGTGAGGAGGAGCGGCGGCGGCTCGAAGCGCGGCAGCACGAGCTCCTTTGCCGGGCCGATGTGGTCTTCGCGGTCTCGACGGCCCTGGCAAAGCGGGCGGCGAAATGCTGTCCCGAAGTCCGCCACCTGCCGAACGCCACCGATCCCGAGGTCTTCAGGCCCTTCGATCCGTCCCGGCCCGGCCATGCCCTGGCCGCCCGCCGGCCGGTCCTGGTCTATCTGTCCCAGATCACCGAGCGCCTGGACGTGGATCTCGTCCGGGACATGGCCCGGGAGCGGCCCGACTGGACCGTGGTCCTGGCCGGGCCGCTGGCCTGTCCGCCGGAGGTGGTCGCGCCGCTTGAAAAGTGTGATAACGTCATCCTGGCCGGCCCCCTGGCCTACGAGGAGGCGGCCGGGCTGGCGGCCCAGGCCGACGTCTGCCTGCTGCCCCACAAGGAGGACGCCCTGACGCGCTCGCTTGATCCGATAAAGCTCTACGACTACCTGGCCACGGGCCGGCCCATCGTGTCCACGGAGGTGGCCATGCATCCGGCCCTGGCCGGCTTCGTCCGGGTGGCCAGCGGGCCAAAGGCCTTCATCCGGGCTGTGGAAGCGGCCCTGGCCGAGCCGGCCGGCGAGGCGGACCGACGCCGCGCGGCGGCCATGGCCCATACCTGGGCGGCCCGGGCCACGGAAGCGGCGGACCTCCTGGAACGGTTTTTCCCGGAGGACGGGTAGGCCATGCGCATCGCCGTGGACGCGACCGTGCTCGCCTTGCCGGAGCTGCGGGGCATCGGCTCGTATCTGTGCGAGGTTCTGGCCGCCTGGCCCGAGCCGGACGACACGTTTCTCCTCCTTGCGCCCGGGCCCATTGCGGCCGACCGGCTGGCCGGGCCGGCCGGCCTGGAGGTCCGGGTGGTGCCGGAGCCGCGCGGCAGCCGGTTTCACGTCTGGCAGTGGTGGTCCCTGCCCCGGGCCGCGCGCCGGTTCGCCCCGGACCTCTTCTGGAGTCCGGCCAATGTCGCCGCGCCGCTTGCCGGCCTGCCCCAGGCCGTGACCGTCCACGACACGCTCTTGCAGGAACTGGTCCGCCACGACGGCCTGGCCGAGCGGGTCTTCCACCATTTGGTCACGCCGTGGTGGCTGCGGCGCTTTGCCACCCGCATCGTCACGGTGAGCGCCTTTTCGGCCCGGCGCATCGAGACGGTCCTCGGCTGCGATCCGGCCGGCATCCGGGTGATCCGAAACGGCGCGAGCCTGCCCGGCCGTCCCTTTGCCGGCCGGGACGAGGCCCGCGCCCACGTGCGGGCCAAGGGGCTGGTCGACCGGCCCTATGTCCTGGCCCTTGGCGCGGAAAGCTCCTGGAAAAATACCGAAGGGGCCCTGCGCGCCTTTGCCCTGGTCGGCCGCGAGGCCGAAGGGATGGACTTCGTGGTGGCCGGGGTGCAGGAGCGGGCCCGGGAGCGGTTTGCCTCCCTGGCCCGGGAACTGGGGCTTGCCGGCCGGTTGCGCCTGCCCGGATTCGTGGCCCCGGCCGACCGGGACGCCCTCTATCAGGGGGCCGAGGTTTTCGTGTATCCTTCCCTCTTCGAGGGCTTCGGCCTGCCCCCGCTCGAGGCCATGGCCCTCGGGACGCCGGTCGTGGCCTCGCGGGCGGCGGCCATCCCCGAAGTGGTGGGGGAGGCGGCGCTTCTGGCCGATGCCGCCGATCCCGAGGCCCTGGCCCGGGCCATCCTGCGGGTGCTCGGCTCCCCGGACCTCGGCCGCCGGCTCGTCGCGGCCGGCCGGGATAATATCGGACGGTTCCGCTGGACCGAAGCGGCCACGGCCCACCGGGACCTTTTTACGGAGTGCGCGCACGCATGAAACGTATTTTGGTGGTCGAGACCGGCGCGGGATTCGGCGGGGCCCTGACGAGCCTGGCCAGCCTGCTGTCGCTTCTGGACGCGTCCCGCTTCGAGGTCCACCTGCTGACGGCCTATCCCCAGGACTGCATCCGGCCCGGGGGAGCGGTGGGGCGGGTGGAAGTCCTGCCCCGGGAACGCCGCTACGGCCCCGGAACCGTGGTGGAGGCGGCCCTGCGTCCGGTCCTCGGCCGCCGGGCCGGCAACGCCGCCTTTCTGGTCGACCTCACCACCACGGGCCGCCGGTTCGCCGCGTCCGTGGCCGCCTACGCCCGGCTCCACGGCATCGACATCATCCAGGGCAATAACGGCATCCTCATCAACGACGCCGTGATCCTGGCCGCCCGCCGGGCCGGCCTGCCCTGCGTGGTCCACGCCCGGGGCGGCGAATACCCGAGCCGGCTCGGGAGCTGGCTGGCGGAAAGCGTGGCCCGGGTCCTGGCCGTGTCGGGCTATGTGGCCGAAACCGTGGCCGCCCTCGGCCTGCCGGCCGACCGCATCGTGGCCGTTCCCGAGGGGCTCGACGCGGCGGCCTTCGCGCGCGGGGCCGACGGCCGGGCCTTCCGGGCCCGCCACGGCCTGCCGGCCGACCTGCCGCTCGTCGGGCTGGTGGCCTGCCTGGTCGATTGGAAGGGGCAGGACGTGTTCCTGGAGGCCTGCGCCGAGGCCCTGCCCGGGAGCGGAGCCGGAGCCGTGGTGGTCGGGGCCGAGCCGGACGGCTCGGGCCGGGAACTGGCCCGGCTGCGGGAAAAGGCCCGGACCCTCGGCCTTGGGGAGCGGGTCTGGTTCACGGGCCACGAGACGGACGTGGCCTCGGCCATGGACGCCTGCCAGGTGGTGGTCCACGCCTCCACGAGCCCGGAGCCCTTTGGCCGGGTGCTGCTCGAAGCCATGGCCCTTGGCCGGCCGGTCATCGCCACCGGGGCCGGCGGTCCCAGGGAAGTCATCGAGCCGGATACCGACGGCCTGCTGGTGCCGCCGGGCGACGCCCCGGCCATGGCCGGGGCCATGGGCCGGCTCCTCGCCGACGCCGGGCTGCGGGAAAGGCTCGGCCTCGCCGGCCGGCGAAAGGTCCGGGAGCGCTACACCCTGGCCGCCCACGTGGACACGGTGGCCGGGGTCTGGGAGGAGCTTGCGCCCGGCGCGGCCCGGGGGCGGCGTTTCGGGACCGGCGGCGTCGGCTGACGCCCGGCTCCGGCAAGGGGCAGGGGGGCGCATTGCCTTTCCGGGGCCAAGCGATTATCCCGAAAGCCGGTCCGCCCGGGAGGCGACCGTTGCCGTCATGCCAAATCCCCGCCAGATTCTCAAAGAAGTCTTCGGACACGACCGTTTCCTCGGGCCGCAGGAGGAAATCATCAGCCACGTCGTGGCCGGCGGGGACGCGCTGGTCCTCATGCCGACCGGCGGCGGCAAGTCCCTTTGCTACCAGATTCCGGCCATGGCCCGGCCGGGCACGGCCGTGGTCCTCTCGCCGCTCATCGCGCTCATGCGCGACCAGGTCCGGGCCCTGGACGCCCTGGGGGCCCGGGCCGCCTGCCTCCATTCGGGCCTCGCCCCGGCCGAGGCCCGCGACGTCCTTTCCCGGCTGCGGGCAGGAACCCTCGACATCCTCTACGCCGCGCCGGAACGGTTCATGACCCCGGGCTTCCAGCAGGTGCTCGGGGAAATCCGGCTCGCCCTGTTCGCCATCGACGAGGCCCACTGCGTGTCCCAGTGGGGCCATGATTTTCGGCCCGAATACTTGCAGCTCGCGGTCATCGCCGAACGGTTTCCGGGCGTGCCGCGCATGGCGCTGACCGCCACGGCCGACGGCCCGACCCGAAAGGACATCCAGGCCCGGCTCCATCTGGAAGAGGCCCGGGTCTTTGCCACCGGCTTCGACCGCCCCAACATCCGCTACCGCGTCGAGCCCAAGGACCACCCCCGCCGCCGGCTCCTGCGCTGGATCACCGACGAGCACCCCGGCCAGTCCGGCATCGTCTACCGCCTGTCGCGCAAGAAGGTCGAGGATCTGGCCGAGTGGCTCACTGCCCAGGGCGTTGCGGCCCTGGCCTACCACGCCGGCCTCCCCCCGGCCGAGCGGGACCGCCGGCAGGACCGGTTCATGCGCGAGGAAGGGCTGGTCATGGTGGCGACCGTGGCCTTCGGCATGGGCGTGGACAAGCCCGATGTCCGGTTCGTGGCCCACCTCGACCCGCCCAAGAGCATGGAGGCCTACCACCAGGAGACCGGCCGGGCCGGCCGGGACGGGGCCCCGGCCGAGGCGCTCATGCTCTACGCGCCGGCCGATTTCGCGGCCCTTCGCCGGCTGATCGCGCCGCAGGACGGGGGGGACGGGCCGGACGGCCCGGGCGGGGGGGAGTCGCCGCGAAAGCGGATCGAGCTGGCCAAGCTGACCGCCCTGGCCGGCTACTGCGAGACCGACGCCTGCCGCCGCCAGATCCTGCTCGGCTACTTCGGCCAGGATCTTCCCGAGCCCTGCGGCAACTGCGACGTGTGCGACGATCCGACCGAACCCGTGGACGCCACCGTCCTGGCCCAGAAAGCCCTGTCCTGCGTCTTTCGCACCGGCCAGCGGTTCGGGGCCCGGCATCTGGTCGACGTGCTTCTTGGGAAAAACACCACCCGGGTCGTGCGCTTCGGCCACGACGCGGTCAGCACGTTCGGCATCGGCGGCGAGGCTTCCGAGTGGCAGTGGCAGGCCGTCTACCGCAGGCTTGCGGCCATGGGGGCCCTTGCCCCGGACGCCGCGGGCCACGGCAGCCTGGTTTTGACCGACACGGCCTGGGACATCCTGAAGGGCCGGCGGCGCTTCGCCATGCGCCTGCCCGCCGAGCCCGAGCGCCGCGCCTCCCGCAAGTCCCGGACGTCGGAGGGCCGCAAGAGCTGGGTCCACGAACATCTCGCCGATGCCGGGGACGCGGCCCTGTGGGACCGGCTGCGGGCCTGGCGCTCGGAAACGGCCAAGGCGGCCGAGGTGCCCCCCTACGTGGTCTTTCACGACCGGACGCTTCTCGATGTCGTGCTTCTCAAGCCCGGGAAGGAAGCCGATCTGGCCCGGGCCGGGGGCATGGGCCGGGCCAAGCTCGAAAAATACGGCCCGGCCCTGCTCGAGATCCTGGCCGGGCACTATGCCGCCCATGGCCGAGGTCCGGCCCGGGAGCCGCTGGCGGCCGAGGCCGAGTCCGCCCCTCCTGTCCGGGAGCCCGGCGAGACGGCGGCCGAGAGCCTGGCCCTTTTCCGGGAGCTCGGATCGGTTGCGGCCGTGGCCGCCAGGCGGGGGCTTCGGCCGGGGACCGTCCAATCCCATCTGCTGGCCTACGTCCGTTGGGGAAAACTTTCGGCCCGGGCCGTGGCCGGGCTGCCGGACGCGGTGGCCGCCTGCGTGGAGGAGACCATCACGGCCCTGCGCCAGGCCGGCCAGGTCGGGCTCGGGCCGGTCCACGAGGCCCTGGCCGGCGGCATCGACTACGACGTCCTGCGGTGCCTGGAGGCCGGCCTCTTGGCGGCCCGGCGGCCCGGGAACGGGGACAGGGCCTAGCCGGGCGGCCGCCCGCCTACCAAATGTCCTTGAGCCGGGGATTGGGGCGGTAGTGCCGGCCGTTTTTGGCCAGGTCGCGCCCGTCCACGCGCACGATGTCGGCCGTGGCGCTCCAGCTTTTATACAGCCCGCCGATGCCAAGCGACGAGAAAAGCCGGCGGCCGTATTGCTTCTCGGCCGCGACAAAGGCTTTTATCTTCTCCAGGTTGCCGAACCCGCTCGACAGCACGATGCCCACCTCCGAAAACCCGGCCGCGTCCAGGGCCTGGCGCACGGCCAGGGTTCCGGCCACGGTGACGCCCCGGCCGGTCAGGTAGGGCCGGCCGTCGTCCGGCACTCCGCCCTGGCCGACGAGTTCGCCGGCCGTGTCCAGGCGCACGGCCGAAAGCCGGCTTCCCAGGGCCCGGGCCGTGTCCAGGGCGTCGTCCACCTCGTGGTTGAAGGTGTCGACCAGGGCCACGCGCGGGCAGTCCGGCTCGATGTGGCGGTCAAAGGCCAGGGTGGCCTCCCGGGTGGCCTGCTCCTTGCCGAGTTTTCCCGCAAAGGCCAGGACCAGGGCGTGGGGGATGGTGCCGACCCCGGACGGGCGGCCCGCCGCCCGGGCCCCGGCGTCCGTGGCGCAGGAGTCGAACCCGGCCGAGACGGCCGCCCGGCAAAAGGCCTCCTCGGCCGCGAAGTGCCAGTGCCGGGCTCCGAAATACATGAGATGCCGGTCCGGCACGGCCGCCCGGATGGCCCGGGCCTTGGCCGCCACACCCTCGGGGGTGGGCTCGGGCTGGCCGTTTGCCAGCGAAGTGGCCGCGCTCATGACCCCGAGGTACAGGGTCTCCAGTTCGATGAAGTCCTTAAGCGGTCCCTCGATGTGCAGGACCGGCTCGAGCGGCGCAAACGGCGCGCCTTCGGGCAGGATGCGGACCGTGCCGCCGTGGCCGGCCAGGGGCGAATAGGCGTTGAGGATGGCGGCCGCTTCCGCGCCGCCAGCGAAGACACCCGGCCCGTCCCGGAAAAACACCTGCATGGTGACCAGGGGATTTAGGCCTTCGCGTTCGAGGATCAGGCGCGAGCGCAGGAAATACTTGTCCGTGTAGGGCCGGTGGTCCGGGGGCAGGTTGCACATGGCCGAGGCTACCATTCCTCGCCATGGCCTTCAAGGCGGTCGCCGGCCGGGATCACTCCCGGCCGACGGCGTCCGGGGGCGGGGCCTGGGGCGCTCCACCCGCTTCCATGTTGAATCGCTCCGGCGGCGGCACGGTGAGGAGCGAGGCGATGTCCCGCCGTTCGGTCAGGAGCGGGTCGAGCCAGGCGGCAAAGGTGTGGGGCGGCAGGATGAGCGGCATCCGGTCGTGGATGCCGGCCATGGCCGGAGACGCCTCGCGGGTCAGGATGGCGGCCGAGTCCAGGACCTCGCCCGCCGGCGTGGCGGCCCGTTCGTAGATGCCGGCCAGGGCCATGACCGGCGCGTCCGGCAGGGTCAGGAAAAAACGGGTCTTGGACCCGTCCGGCTCCTTGCGCCATTCAAAAAAACCCTGGGCCGGGATCAGGCAGCGGCGGTAGCGGGCCGCGGCCCGGAAGGACGGCTTGTCGAGGACCGTCTCGGCCCGGGCGTTGATCATGGGCCGGGCGGCCTGCGGGTTTTTCATGAAGATGAAGGCGGGCACGAAACCCCAGCGGAAAAGGCCGGCCATCCGCCGGCCCGCCTGCCGGTCGACGAAGACGGCTTCGATCAGCTCCGACGGAAAGATTTCCGGCCGGGCCGGAACGTCGGGCATCCCGGGCAGGCCCATGGCCTCGGCCACCAGCCGGCGCGGGACGGCCAGGGCGAATCTGCCGCACATGGCGGTTCCTCCTTGTTTGGGGCGGGGCGGCCGCCCGGTCAGGCCCGGCTTTTGCTAAACCCGGAAAAGCAAAACCGACCGCCGGGCAGGGAAATGAGCCAAGCCGCAGAAAACCCAGTCTCTTTGTGGCCTGCAACCAGCGGGGGCTCAGCCGGCGGGAGTGAATTTGTAACAAACTCAAACGCCGCATGACGCCGCTGCCGCCTCCCCCGGCCCGCGATCCCGCGAGCGACTACCAGCCCATACCGGTCGGGCATCTCTTTTCGCACGCGCCCGGGGATTTTGAAATCTATTTGCGCCACGGCGACAAGCACACGCTTTTTGCCCCCAGCGGCGAGGCCCTCACTCCGGACCGGCGCGGCCTGCTCGAAGACCACGGCGTGCGCGTGGTCTACATCCACCGGGAGGAGCGGGACCGCTACCGGCGCTACATGCGCCGGCATCTGGCCGGGGCACTGCTCGGCCCGGAGATGCCGGCTGCGGAAAAGGCGGCCGTTTTCTACCACAACTGCTGCGACATCGTGCGCGATCTCATCCGCGACAAGCTGCCCCAGGGCGTCTCCGACATGCACGGCCGGCTCTTTGTGGCCTATGCCCGGGACTCGGTGGCCTTTTTGTGCACCGAGGCCGGGCTTTCGCGCATGGGTTCGCTCATGGCCCACGACTACGAGGTCTACAGCCACGGCGTCCACGTCTTTGTCTACACCGTCTTTCTCCTCAAGTCCCTTGGCCTGCCGTCTCCGGCCATTGTCCAGGCCGGGGTAGGGGCCCTCCTGCACGACAGCGGCAAGGAGGCGGTCGACGCCTCGATCCTCAAAAAGCCCGGCCGGCTGGCTCCGGAGGAATTCCTGGCCATCCGGGAGCATCCGGCGCGCGGGGTGCGGCTTTGCCGGGCCCTGTCCCTGTCCCGGCTGGCCGAGGAGTGCATCCTCATGCACCACGAGAAGCTCGACGGCACGGGCTATCCGCGGGGGCTCGCCGGCGCGGACATCCCGCTCCACGCCCGGGTGGTGTCCCTGGCCGACGTCTACGACGCCCTGACCTCCAGGCGCGTCTACGCCGACGCGGTCCGGCCCTTCGAGGCCCTTCGCATCATGCGCCACGAAATGGCCGGCTCCTTCGACCTGGAGCTTTACAAGCGCTTCGTCATGCTTCTAAGCGGCGCGGCCCTGCTCTAGGCCTTTGCCCTGCGACCGCCCCGGCTGGCTTCGCCCGGGGCCAAGGAGAATCCCATGGCCCCATCCGCGTCACCGGCCGTTGCGGCCGTCCCGCCCGTCCGCCGGCGCTTCCATTTCCTCTTGGCCGCCCTGGTCGGCCAGCTGGTGGTGTCGCCGTTTCTGCGGGGCCCGACCGCCAACATCCTCCAGGACCTCATCTTCCTGGCCATCCTCTTCGCCGCCCTCAAAGGAGTGCGCCAAAGCCGGGTCTTCTCGTTGATCCTCGTCCTGACCGTGCTGTGCGGCCTGGCCCTGGTGGCCAAGTACCTGGCCGGCTGGCCCGGGACCGGGCTTGCCAGCGAGGTCCTCGGCATGGCGGTGATCCTTTTGACCGTGGTCCAGGTCTCGAAGTACCTGGCGGCCCAGCGGCGGGTGGACCTCGATACGGTCCTTGGCGGCCTTTGCGTCTACCTCTTCCTGGGTACCCTGTGGTATTCGCTCTACGGCCTGGTCTACAGCCTGGTGCCGGACGCCTTTGCCTTCACCCTCCACGGGCGGGACCTCGCGCCCCGCGACATCAACGGGTTGCTCTTTTTTTTCAGCTACGTGACGCTTCTGACCACCGGCTACGGCGACATCGTGCCGCTCGCTCCGGTGGCCCAGACCCTGGCCATGCTCGAAGGCATCGCCGGCCAGTTCTACCTGGTCTTTTTCATGGCCCGTCTGGTGGGACTCCATGTCGCGTCCAGGGAGTGAGCCGGCATCGTCCCCCGGGTGCCGGTGCCGCTGATCGTTCTTGGCGGAGCCGGGCTCCCGGGCCGCTCCTGGAAGCGGCCGGTCCGCGGCCCTGTCCGGCCGGCGGCGGGAGCCCGGGCATGGACATTCCCCCGGGGCATGGTAGGACCACGGTGCCGCCTCCCGCGCGGCAAGGGGAAAGCTATGCGATTCGACCTGCACGTCCATACCCGTTTTTCCGCCTGCAGCCGGCTGGCCCTGTCGGCGATCCTCGAAAACGCCCGGAGCCTTGGCCTCGACGGCGTGTGCCTGACCGACCACGACACCATGGACATGGCCCAGAAGGTCCGGGAAGGCGTCCAGGACGACGGGCTATGCGTCCTTATCGGCATGGAATACACCACGCCCGAGGGGGATATCCTGCTCTACGGACCGTTCGAGGACCTCGGCCCCGGCCTTTCGGCCCCGGAGGTCCTCGAAGCGGCCGAGGCCCTTGGCGGCCTGGCCGTGGCCGCCCATCCTTTCCGGGCCCGGCAGCCGGCCTGGCCGGACCTCCTCGACCATCCGCTCCTTCGGGCCGTGGAAGTGGAAAACGGGCGCAACAGCCCGGTGGAAAACGCGGCCGCCAAGGCTTTTGCCGGGCGGCACGGGAAGTGCTGCCTCGGCGGTTCCGACGCCCACGACCTGTCCGAACTCGGCCGGGTGACGGTCCGGATCGAGACGCCGGTTTGCGGCCGGGCCGCTTTCGTGGCCGCCTTGCGCGCCGGCCGCTGCTGCCTGGGCGGTTCGGCCCCGGGAAGGAAGTGGGTCTAGAACGAGGTAAGGATGCCAACCACCGTGCCGGTCATGAGCGAGGCGATCACCCCGGCGAGCAGGGCCCGGCCACCCAGGGCCGTGATCTCGGCCTTGCGCTCCGGGCACAGCGAGCCCATGCCGGCGAGCAGGATGCCGACACTGCCGCAATTGGCGAAGCTGCACATGGCGTAGGTGAGGATGAGCCGGGCGTGGGGCGAGAGGGCGTCGGCCGGAAGTTTGGCCATGTCGATGAAGGCGATGAATTCGTTGAGCACGATCTTGGTGCCAAGGAGGCTTCCGGCCGTGGCCGCCTCGGCCCAGGGCACGCCAAGGAGCCAGGCCACCGGCGCCATGGCCAGGCCCAGCATCCGCTCCAGGGTCACAGGCCCGCCGCCGACGGCCGGCAGGACGCCGAGCACGATGTTGGCGAGCTTGACCAGGGCCACGAACACCAGGAGCGTGGCCACGATGCTCCAGAAAAGTTTCAACCCGTCGGCCGTGCCCGAGACCACGGCGTCCATGGCCCCGGTGGCCGGCGAGGCGGGCAGCACCCGGCCAAGGGTCGGGGCCCCGGTCTCCGGCACCATGAGCGCGGCCACCAGGAGCGCCGCCGGGGCGTGGATGACCGAGGCCGTGAGGATATGCCCCACCGCGTCCGGGATGACGGCCGCAAGGACCGTGGCGTAGAGCATGAGCATGGTGCCGGCGATGCACGACATGCCCGTCGCCATCATGGCGAAGAGCTCGCTTCGGGTCATGCGCTCCATGTAGGGGCGGATCAAAAGCGGCGATTCGATCATGCCGAGAAAAATGCAGCCCCCGGCCCCCACCCCGAGCACGCCGCCGATGCCCATGGTTTTTTCCAGCACGCAGGAAAAGCCCCGCACCACGCGCGGCAGGATGTTCCAGTAATAAAGGAGCGCGGTCAGGGCGGCGATGACGATGACCAGGGGCAGGGCCTGGAAGCCGAGGATGAAGCTCGATCCGGGATCGGTGACCGTAAACGGGGCCGGGCCGCCGCCCACGTAGCCGAAGACGAAGGCCGTGCCGGCCCGGGTGGCCGTATCCATGGCCGCGACCAGGGCGTTGAGGCCGAGAAACACCCCGCGCAGGAAGGGGGCCTTGAGCATGAAGGCGGCAATGGCCACCTGGAGCCCCAGGCCCCCGACCACCATGCGCCAGGGGATCACCCCCCGGCGTTCGCTGACCGCGGCGGCCAGGGCCAGGAACACGGCCAGTCCGAAAAGGCTTTGGGCCACGACGGTCTCCTTGTCCCGGATCTAGAACAGGCTCCACAGCATGCGCGTGGCCATGGCCAGCAGGAAGACGGCGAAAAAGCGCTTGAGGGCGGCGACGGGCAGCTTGTGGGCCAGGCGCGCGCCGTAGGGCGCGGTCAGGATGCTGACCGCGGCCACGCCCACAAGGGCGGGCAGGGAGACGTAGCCAAAGGACAGGGGCGGGAGGTTGGCCGCGCCCAGGCCGTTTACGATGTAGCCGACCGATCCGGCCACGGCGATGGGAAAGCCGATGGCCGCCGAGGTGCCGACCGCCATGTGGATGGGCACGTTGCACCAGACCAGAAACGGCACGGACATGGTGCCGCCGCCGATGCCGACCAGGCTCGACACCGCGCCGATGGCAAAGCCCATGGCGGACATCCCGGGCCCCCCGGGAATCTGACGCGTGGGCTTGGGCCTGATGTTCAGGAGCATCTGGACGGAAACATAATAGAGGAAGCAGACGAAAAAGCCCTTGAGAAACCCGGTGGAAAGCCTGGCGGCCAGGCAGGTGCCGGCAAAGGTGCCGATGAGGATGCCCGGGGTGATGCGCTTGACCACGGGCCAAAGGACCGCGCCCCGGCAGTGGTGGGCCCGGCAGCTCGAAATCGAGGTGAAGGCGATGGCGGCAAGCGACGTGCCAAGGGCCATCTGCATGATCGTTTCCGCGGGAAAGCCTTGGGCCGTGAAAAACCAGACCAGGGCCGGCACCACCACGATGCCGCCGCCGACGCCGAGCAGGCCGGCGATGATGCCGGCCACGCCGCCAAAGGCCAGATAGGCCAGCCAATAGGTCAGAGAGGGCATGGACTGCTCCCGGATCGTACGTTGCGATCCGGTTGGCTGTATCGGAAAAGTGAAGGAAAAGGAAGGCGCAGGTTCAGGCGGGATCGGCGAGCACGGCGTCGAGGTCCGGCCCGAACCGGGCGAGCAGGCCGGCCAGGGTTGCCTGCCGGTCGCTCGCGTCCGCCGCCTCGAAAAGGGGGGCGAACTTGGGGAAGGACTCGGCCAGGGCCGGCGGGGCATGGCCGTCCCGGCGGCTGTCCAGGGCCCGGGCCACCTCGGCCACGGTCACGTCCTCGGGCCGGGCCAGGGAGGTGAAGGCCCGTCCGTCCGGCGAGGCGGCCTCGACCACGAGGCCGGCCGTGGCCAGGTCCTCCCACAGGCCGGCCAGGACCGGCTCCGGCAGGCCGAAGAGCCCGGCCAGCCGGGAGACGGGCGGGGGCAGGCGACGGGCCGCGGCGGCCCGGGCGGCGAGCAGGGCCAGGAAAAGGGCCAGCCCGTGCCGCTGGGCCTGGGTCAGGCGGCGGGCCCGGTCCTCGAGCAAAAACTGGCGGTAGCACTGGCTGGTGTGGCTGATCTGGGCGCCAAGAAGCACGATGACCCAGCTCACGTAGAGCCAGACCAGAAGCAGGGGAATCTGGGCGAAGCTGCCGTAGATGGCGTTGTAGCTGGCCGAGCCGAACTGGAATTTGAGATAGGCCCACTGCACGACCTGCCAGACCGTGCCGGCCGTCACGGCCCCGAGGAGGGCCGAGGCGGGTTTGACCCGGGTGTTGGGCAAAAACTGGTAGAGGAGGTAAAAGACGCCCCAGATGACCACCACCGGGGCAATGGTCAGCAGGGCCTTTTCCAGGCCGGAAATGAAAGAAATCGCCAGCAGGCGGTGGGTCACGTCCAGGGCCTGCAGGGTGGCCGTGACGCTTAAGGCGGCGAAAAGGAGCGGCGGGCACAGGACGATGAAGACGAAATAGTTGGTGAACCGGCTCCAGACCGTGGCCTTTGGCGCCATGCCCCAGGCCGCGTTGACCGCCACCTCGATGTTGAAAAGGAGCGAGACGGCCGTAAAAAGGAGCAGGATCGTGCCCACGGCCCCGAGCGTCTGGAGGTTGGTGTTCTGGATGTAGAGCAGGATCTGGTCGGCCACGTCCTCGCGGCCGGCGAAAAGGCGCAGCAAAAGCCCGCGCACCTGGGGCGAGTTGTAGAGCCCGAGGCCCTTGGCCAGGGAAAAGGCCACGGCCAGGAACGGGACGATGGAAAGCACCGTGGTATAGGACAGGGCCGAGGCCTGCAAGATGCCTCGGGTGTCGAGAAACGAGCGGCTGATGGCGAAAACGGGGCCAAGCCAGGCGGGCAGGGGGCTTTCCGCCGGCAGGTGGCCGGTTTCAAAGGCCGTGGCCAGGGCGGCCAAGAGGCCGGGCCGGGCCCGGGCGGGGCTGGCGTGGGGATCGGGCATGGGCGGCTTTGGAGCGTCCCGACCCGGAGGGCCTCCGGGCCGGCGACGCGGCTTCTCCGGGCTAGGCGATGCCGTACCCGCTGATATGCTTCATGTATTCGTCCACTTCCTGGGACATGTTCTGGAAGAGCTTGCTGACGCCCTTGTCCGGTTCCGAGCCGATCCGGCTGAATATCTTGCCGGCCTTGCCATAGGCCTCCTCGAAGAGGGACTCGTCTAAGCCGCACAATTCCTTGGCTTCCTCACGGGTCAGATAGCCGGTATGGGCAAAGTAGGCGCAAACGACGGCATTGACCTTTTTGACGTGTTCCTTGTTGGACATGCGGGGCTCCTTTGGTGGAATGGGTGGACGATCCTGAAACAACTAAAGCATTTGTCTGCCCCAAGGCAAGCCTTGGGCCGGAAAAAAACCAAGGTCCCCGGCGGGCGGCCGCCCGGGCCGGCGGTCAGGTCCGCGGCGCGCGGTCGGGCAGGGGCTTTATGTCGATGACCGGGGTGCCGTTTACCGCCTCGATCCCGTCCACGGTGATGACGTCGCCGTTTATGGCCGTGATGCGGACCTGGTGCAGGCCGATGGGGTTGGGGCGGTCCGGGGAGCGGGTATTGAAGACCCCGGTCAGCGGCCGGCTCAGGTCGTGGCGGGGATGGACCTCCTGGCAGGACCGGTCGGCCAGGTGGAACCAGGTGAAGACCAGGATGGTCTGGCCGACTTCGAGGGAGCCGGCCGCCGTGCGATAGGCCGGGGCCATGACCAGATCGGCCTGGGGCGCGTTGTCGGTCTCGACACGCGGGGCCGTGGCCGGATCGTCAAGGGGCGAGCGCACCAGGCCAAGGACGCGAAGGGTCAGGTCCATGGAAATCCTCCTTCAGGTTGGCCGGTCCGGGCCGGAGTGGACCGAACCGAGGGAGATGCCGCCAAGGGCCAGGGCCACGCCGCCGATGCCAAGCCGGCAAAAGGCCGATACCGAAGGCGCGACCCCGGCCAGCTTGACGAAAACGGCGGAGAAGCCGATGCAGACGGCCCCGAAAAAGAGCCGCCCCATGCCTAGCCGAAGTGGTCGAAGCCGCGCGGGTCAAAGGGCGCGCCGTTTAACGTAGAGGCGGCGTTCCCGGCCACCAGGCCGATGGCCTTGGCCTGGGGCAGGGCGGCCCTGACCTCGGGCCAGCCGGCCGGGGACACGGCCGCGAGGAGCGCATAGTCCTCGCCGCCGAAGACGGCTTCCTTTTCCGGCTTGCGGCCGTGGCCGGCGGCATGGGCCGTGACCTCGGGATGGAGCAGGGCCGGCGTCAGGAAAAGGTCCGCCCCGAGCCCGGGCGGGAGAAGGCGCGGCAGGTCCCGGGCCAGGCCGTCGGAGACGTCCATGCAGGCCGTGACCCGGGACAGGCCGGCCAGCGCCAGCCCGGCCGCCACCTGCGGCTCGGGCCGCAGGTGGGCGGCCACGGCGTCCGGGAAACGGGCGGCCGCGTCCGGGCCGTCCTTTTCCAGCACAGTAAGCCCGACCCGGGCCAGGCCGATGTCGCCGACGACAAAAAGCACGTCCCCGGGCGTGGCCGCGCCCCGGGTCAGGAACCGGCCCGAGGGGCCGGGCGTTCCCCAGAGGGTGACCGAGAGGCCGACCTTGTCCCCCCGGCTGAGATCCCCGCCGGCCAGGGGCAGGTCGAACCGGGCGGCAAGGGTGGCCATGCCGGCCAGGACCCCGTCCCAGTATTCCCGGTCGGCATCCTCGGGGCTCACGAGCCCGAGGACAAATCCCGTGGGCCGGCAGCCCATGGCGGCCACGTCGCTGATGTTGACGGCCAGGGCCTTGTAGCCGGTGTCTTCGGGCGCAAAATAGCCGCGCCGGAAGTGCACGTCCTCCAGGAACAGGTCCGTGGTCAGGCAGACCGGGCCCGGACAGGCCACCACCGCCGCGTCGTCGCCGCGCGGCAGCACGATGCCGTCGCCCTCGCGGGGGAAGTGCCGGTCGATCAGGGCCAGGAAGTCGTCTTCGGAGCGCAGTCGCGTCATAGTATGCAAGACCCTCGTTTGTTTTTGCAATTCGGAGACACGGATTTTCGAGGGCGGGTCCGGTCAGCGCAGCCAGTGGAGCACGGCCAGGCACAGGCAGGCGTAGATGCCGGCCAAGACGTCGTCGATCATGACGCCGTAGCCGCCGGGCAGCCAGTGCTCCGAGGCCCGCACCGGCGGCGGCTTCAGGATGTCGAAAGCCCGGAAAAAGACGAATCCGGCCGCCAGCTCGAAGGTGGTCGGCGCGGCAAAGGGCAGGAAGGTGAGCCACTGGCCGATCAGCTCGTCGATGACCACGTGGCCCGGGTCTTTTTTGTCGAGCAGCTTTTCGGTGCGGGTGGCCGTGACGCCGCCGACGTAGAAAAGCGCGGCCAGGACAACCACGCGCCAGAAGCCGGGCAGGGGCACGAACAGGGCCGGCGCGGCCAGCACGGCCACGGCCGAGCCCCAGGTGCCGGCCGCGTGGGGGATCTTGCCGATGGGGCCAAGCCCGGAGACGAGAAGGGACAGCCGGTCGCCCGTGGTCATGGTCGAGGCCTCCGTCAGGGAATTTGAAGAGCTTGGGGACGTTACACCGGCCCCGGGGGCGGGGCAAGGCCGGCGTGGCCTTGAGTTCGGGGCCGAAGTATGGGAAAGAGCCCTTGGCAGCGAATTGGCGCGCCGGAACCCCAAAGGATGGTCTCGATGCTCAGCCTGCGTTACGCCCTGGTGCTCTTCGTAGCCTACTTTCTGCTCTTCTATCTGTACTACCGTCTCTATTTCCGATCACGTATCTACCTGCTGCTGTTGTCGGAACACGCCTACATGGACCATTATATCGACCGGTTGCCGCATATGCGGGACAGGCCCGACGAACGGCTCGGCATGATCGAGTTCATGCTGGCCAAGCGCAAGCGATTCGTCCGCAACATGCGCCAATTCGTCTTCACGGTGACCGCCATTTACGTGATCCTGCTCGTTTTCGGCTCCTCCCTGTAATCCCATTCCGCCAGCTTGAGGACGGCCGGCCCGATTTTCGGGCCGGCGTCCCTTTTCCCCGTTCCCAACAAGGAGTGTCGGCCTTGAAAAACCTCCACATCAGAACCAAACTGTTGCTTCTTTTTCTCATTTCCACCCTGTCGGCGGCCGTCCTCTTCGGCGTGGGCGCCTATTCCTCCCGGCGGCTGGCCGAGACCGGGGCACGTGAGGCCGCCGAGGCCATGATGGCCGGCGAACGGGCCAAGATCAAAGTGGCCACGGACTCCCTGGCCTCGGTCCTGTCCAAGTCCCTGTCGTCCCTCGAAGGCGAGGCGGCCCGGACCGCCTTCCTGCGCCAGGCCGTCAAGGACGCCTTCTTCGAAGAGGACCGGTCCGGCTACTATTTCGTCTACACCGGCACGACCAACGTGGCCCACCCGGTCAACCCGACCCTGCAAGGCAAGGACCTGGCCGAGCTCAAAGGCCCCGACGGCGTCTATTCGGTGCGGGATCTCGCCCGGGCGGCCGCGGCCGGCGGCGGCTTCGTCACCTTCAGCTGGGCCAAGCCCGGCAAGGGCGACATGCCGAAAATCGGCTACGCCACCAGGATCCCGGGCTCCGACTACTGGATCGGCACGGGCGTGTACGTGGACAACGTCAACGAGGCGGCGGCGAACATCGTCGCCCACATGCAGGCCGAAGGCGACCGCATGATGTATATCGACGGCGCGGTCTTCGCCGTCATGTTCCTGCTCGTGCTCCTGCCGCTGAGTATCATGATCTCGCGCGGCATCGTCCGTCCCATCCGCGAGACCACCGAGGCGGCCCGCCGCATCGCCGCCGGCGACCTCGACGTGCGTCTCGCCGCCACCGGCGACGACGAGGCCGGCCAGCTCCAGCAGGCCCTCGACAGCATGGCCGGCTCCCTCAAACGCAATCTCGACGCCCTGACCGAAAAAGAGGCCGAGGCCAAACGCGAGGCCGGGCGGTCGGCCCAGGCCGCCGAAGAGGCGCGTGAGGCGGCCGGCAGGGTCGAAGCCGCCAACGCCGCCATGCTCGGGGCCGTCCACGGCCTGACCGGCGTCGTATCCGAGGTCGGCGCGGCCACCCACGATTTGACCAGCCTCGGCCAGGACATCCACCAGGGGGCCAGGCAGCAGCAGGAACGCCTGGAAAACACCGCCCAGGCCATGGGCGAGATGCGCGACGCCGTGGGCGAAGTGGCCCGAAACGCGGCCGAAGCCTCCAAGGCCACGGGCCAGACCCGCGAAATCGCCCTCGAAGGCGCGGGTATCGCCAAAAAGACCGCCCAGGCCATGACCGAACTCAAATCCATGGCCGATTCGCTCAAAACCAACATGGGCCAGCTCGGCACCAAGTCCGAAGGCATCGGCGCGGTCATCCAGGTCATCTCCGACATCGCGGACCAGACCAACCTTCTGGCCCTCAATGCCGCCATCGAGGCGGCCCGGGCCGGCGAGGCCGGACGCGGCTTCGCCGTGGTCGCCGACGAGGTCAGAAAGCTCGCCGAGAAAACCATGGCCGCCACCGGCGAAGTCGGCCAGAACATCAAGGCCATCCAGGCCATGACCCGCGAAAACATGGATGGCGTGGACAATACCATGCAGTCCGTGGACGCCACGGCCAGGCTCGCCGAACAGTCCGGCGAAATGCTGCGCCAGATTCTCGAAGCCGCCGAGCACTCGGCCTCCCAGGTCCGGGCCATCGCCTCGGCCGCCGACCAGCAGGCCGCCTCGGCCCAGGCCATCATGGAAAGCGTCGCCCAGGTCAGCGACATCGCCCGGGACAACGCCGGCCGGGCCAAGGACGCCTCCCAGCACTTCCAGAACCTCTCCGACCAGACCGGCGCGCTCTCGGGGCTGATCAAGCAGCTTGGGAGTTTGGACGGGTAAGGGGGGAGGGAAGATGCCTCCGGCGGCCGGGGCTCTGCCCCGGACCCCGCCGGGGGGATCATCCCCCCGGACCCCCTGAACGGGGCGTGCGGGAGTCTGGGTCGGGACGGTCGGGTGGCGGTGCTGCGGGAATTAAGCGCCAGCGGCGAAGCGCCGCAGGGTTCGAGGAGAGCTTGCGTAGCATTTTTGGAGGAATGGAACTTTGATCGTTCCTTGAGCTTCGTCTCGAAGATGGTTCTCGATAAGGGGAAACGCTATGGCGGATGAGGGGAAAAAAATTATGAAAGATGACCAGTCCCCCCTTCCAGGGGGTTCGGGGGGGATGATCCCCCCCGACGGGTCCAGGGCAGCGCCCTGGCCGCCGGAGGCATTGTTATCCCTGCCTTCGCAGGTGATGGAGGCGGTGCGGCAGATCGCGGTGCATTACGGCTTGTGGCTGGCCGAGGCGGCGCACCAGTTCGGGCCGGAGGCGGCCGTGGCCATGGAGTCGCGGGTCGGGGACGCCTATTTGCCGCTGCTCTCGCGCCGCATCGAGCGGGCGCTCGACCTGCCGGGCGACGTGCCGGGGCTCTTGGCCGGCCTTGGCGAGGAGCGGCTGGGGAAGCTTCTGGACGCCCTGTCCGTGTCGTGGCTGGCGGCGGACGGGGTCTGGTTCCGGGAGGTCGAGGAGGCGCGCGGCATGCACGACGCCAAGCGGGTCAACGATTCGTGCTGGTCGCGGCTCGGGTACTACGAGGCCATCCGGGCCAAGGCGGCGCTGGGGCTGCCCGAGGCGGGCGGCCTGCCGGCCTTGCAGGCGGCTTTCGGGGCCCGGCTCATCTCCCGGATCAACCAGTGGGACATCGTGGAGGAGACGGCGGATTCCTTCGTCTTTCGCATGGTCAAATGCCGGGTCCAGTCGTCGCGGACGCGCCAGGGCCTGCCGCCCTATCCCTGCCAGTCCGGCGGCACGGTGGAATATACGGCTTTTGCCGCCGGCATCGATCCGGCCATCAAGGTCGCCTGCGTGAGCTGCCCGCCGGAAATCACACGCGACGACTGTTCCTGCGCCTGGCGCTTCTCCGTGCCCGCCGCCAAAGCCTGATTTCCCTTTTGGGGGGTCCGGGGGGGGATGATCCCCCCCGGCGGAGAGGTCCAGGAGAGGCAGAGCCTATCCTGGCCGCCGGAGGCATCCTACTCTTTACTGATCCCCAGCTTCCGCAGCCGCGAATCGAAGGTCGAGCGGTTGACGCCGGCGGCGCGGGCGGCCTTGGTGACGTTCCACTTGTGCCTTTCGAGCAGGGCCAGGGCGTAGGCCCGTTCCAGTTCGTCCCAGGAGTAGGCTGCCAGGTCCGGGGCCGTGTTGGCGGCCGGGTCGGGGCAGGCGGCCGGGGCGGCGTGGCGGGCGGCGATGCCCTGGGGCGGCGGGATGTCGCCGACCTCGATGACCTCGCCGGGCACGGTGGCCAGGAGATAGCGCACGAGGTTTTCCATTTCCCGGACATTGCCCTGAAAGGGCCGCTGGCGCAGTTCGCGAAGGGCCTGGGCCGAGAGGGCCTTGGCCGGGATGCGCAGGCGGGCTGCGTCGCGGGTGAGGAAATAGTCCAAGAGTTCCGGGATGTCCTCGGGCCGGTCGCGCAGGGCGGGCAGGGCGAGCGGCAGGACATTCAGGCGATAGAAGAGGTCTTCGCGAAAGGTGCCGGCGGCGATGGCCCGGGTCAGGTCGCGGTTGGTGGCCGAGATGATGCGCACGTCCACGGCCCGGGTTTCGGTGCCGCCGAGCGGCTTGACCTCGTTTTCCTGGAGCACGCGCAGGATGCGGGATTGCAGGGCCAGGGCCATGTCGCCGATCTCGTCGAGAAAGACCGTGCCGCCGCCGGCCGCTTCAAAGAGGCCCACCTTGTCCTTGTCCGCGCCGGTGAACGCCCCTTTCCGGTAGCCGAACAGTTCGGATTCAAGGAGCGTCTCCGGGATGGCCGAGACGTTCTGGACCAGGAACGGCTTGTCCTTGCGGGCGCTTAAACGGTGGATCTCCCGGGCGAAGAGTTCCTTGCCGGTGCCGGACTCGCCGGTGATGCAGACCGGGAAATCGGTGCGGGCGTAATTGCGCGCGGCCTCCAGGGCCGTGCGGAAGGCCGGGCTCTTGCCGACCAGCGGCGTTTCGCCGGTAAGCCCCCCGAGGAGCTTTCGAAGCTTTTGCGTTTCCTTTTTCTGGTCGGCAAAGGCCAGGGCGTTACCCAGGGCGATGGAACCGATGGCCACGAACTCTTCGAGCAGTTCCAGGTATTCGCGGCCGAGGTTCAGGCGGCTGCCGCCGTGGGCCGTGTCGATGATCTCGACCGCGCCGTAGACATCGCCGTTTTTGAGGACCAGCGGATAGCAGAGAATCAGCGTGGACTTGACGTCGAAGTCGGTCTCGGCTTCCTTGAAATGGCGCTTGTCCTTGCCGGGCTCGGCAATGGTCATCCTGCCGTTCTCGATCACCCAGCCGACGATGCTCGGCTTGTCCTTGGGCACGAGAAAGCCGATGAGCTGTTCGCTCTGGCCGCCCTTGGCTTCGATGCACTGGTAGCCGTCCGGGCGCTTGATCCAAAGCGAGCCGCGTTCCACCTTCTGGAATTCGAGCAGGGATTCGAGAAAGCGGCGCTGGAGCTTTTCGGTCTCCAGTTCCTCGAACAGGGCCTTTGGAAAGTCGGGTATTTGGGGCGCCATGGTGCGTACCGGCCGGGTCGTGGTTGCGTGCGAAGCGTGCGGGATCACGCGGCAAAAGGCTTGCCGCCGGCGACCATGCCGGAAAAGCGGATGCGGGGCAAGGCTTGGAAGCGGCAGGCGGCGGCCGCGTGGCTTCGCGGGCCGCCTGCCGGGGAAGGACTAATGCGTGGAATAGGAGCGTTCGCGGATGCGCCAGAAATCCTCGGGGATTTCCAGATAGAGGTCGTTGTCGGGCAGCGGGATGACGCACAGGAGCGTGCCTGTGGATTCGACCCAGTACATATGGCCGTTTAAGCGGTGCATGACGTCGTCGTAGCTGACGCCCGTCTGGGCGGCCACTTCCTTCATGGCCCGCTGCATGGTGGACAGGGCCCCATGGCCGAACTCCACTTCCAGGATCGAGACATGGTGGATGGCCAACGACTCGTCGGACAGTTCGGGAGGGGCGGTTTTTCGCAGCGTCAAAGCTGATTCCATGGCGACCTCCTGGTGAAAGTGGCCCTCGCCGGATCGGATCATCGGGCTCGGGCTGTGTCTAGTTATAAGCAATTCCCGTGCAATGTACACCTGTGGAGTGGACAAACGATTGCGGCATTTTTTAATAATATGTATTTATTGAGTTAATTTTCTTGATGCGCCCTTGTCCGAAAAGGGGACGTTTTTGCCAGGGATCACGGAACCTGCAAAAAAGAAGGAAGAGCGACAAATTTGTCCCACGCGAGGCAGCCGGAGCGTCGAAGGCGGCCGGGCAGGCCTGCCCGGCGGTCAGCCGTTCCGGAGAGGTACCGCGCCGGGCCGGGCGGCCAGGAAGAGGTCGGTGTAGGCGGTCGGATATTCGCGCCTGAGTCCAAGGTCGGCGGCAAAGGCGCGCAGGACGGCCAGGGCGGCCAGGGCGGCCTGGCGCGTGGCGGCCAGGTGCTCGATCTCGACGAAGGTTTCGGGAGCGAAATCGACCGTGACCACGGTGACGGCCAGAACCAACCCGGCGTGGGCGCACCGGGAGCGGCGGCAGGTTTTGGCAAAGGCCAGACGCGGCACATAGCCGAGGTTTGCGAGGACGGCGCCCATGGCCGGGCCGTCGGTCACGTCCGTCTCCAGTTCTTCCTTGGAGACCGTGGCCGGGTCGAAGGACGGATTCTTGTAGGTGAGGGTGGTCCGGCCGCCGGCTTGGCGCAGGCGCAGCTCCCGGCCGGAGGCGTAGAAGCTGCCGTCCGGGGAATCGAAATAGACGTCGCGATAGACCGCGTCCGGGAGCCGTTCTCCCGGCGGATCGAAGGACGGCGGGGCGAGGTATTTGATTTCGGCTTCGAACATGGTGGCGTGGCGGGCGGCTTGAAACCCGGCGCGTTTGGGTTCATGGTTCCGGGCCGTTCCGTGCCCGTTTTCCTCTTGGCCTCAGCCTGAACACAGGAAGCGTCCCCATGTCCGACCACGGCCGCGCGGCGGTCCTCATGGCCGTCACGGCCCTCCTCTGGAGCACCGGCGGCCTGGCCATCAAGCTCGTGACCCTGTCTCCCCTGGCGGTCACGGGCGGCCGGAGCCTGCTTGCGGCCCTGGTCCTGCTGGCCCTTTTCCGGGGCCGGGCCCGGTTTCGCCTGACCCGGGCCTTTGTCGCCGGGGCCCTCGGCTATGCCGGGCTCCTCGTCACCAACGTGGCCGCCACCCGGATGACGACGGCGGCCAACGCCATCCTGCTTGCCTACACCGCGCCGGTCTACGTGGCCCTGCTCGCCCCGGCCGTGCTCGGGGAGAAGACCCGGCGGTCGGACTGGCTGTTCATCGGCGCGGTCCTTGGCGGCATGGTCCTTTTCTTCTTGGACCGGCTGTCGCCGGCCGGGCTGGGGGGAAATCTCCTCGCCGTCGGCACCGGGCTTTCCTACGCCGTCTTCACGCTGGCCATGCGGGCCGGCCGGGACGGGTCGCCGGTGGCGGCCGTCATCGCCGGGCACGTGCTGACGGCTGCGGTCGGCCTGCCGTTTCTCGTGGCCGAACTGCCGCTTTCGCCCGGCGACTGGCTCGGCCTCGGCTACCTGGGGCTGGTGCAGCAGGGCCTGTCGCTTTGCGCCTATGTCTGGTGCATCCAGCGGCTGCGCGCCCTGGAAGCCATCCTCCTCATGACGCTGGAGCCGATCCTGAATCCGGTGCTCGTCGCCCTCGGCTACGGCGAGGTGCCGGGACCCTGGGCCATGGCCGGCGGCCTGGTGGTGGTTGGCGCGGTGACGCTACGGGGTGTCCTCGGTAGCCGGGGCCTCACGCGTTAGACGCCGGTCGCGACCGCGCCGGCCTGGCGCAGTCTGGCCAGCACCTCGGCCAACGGCAATCCCACCACGTTGGTATACGACCCGCAAATGCTGGTCACGAACGCGGCCGCCCCGCCCTGGATGGCGTAGGCGCCGGCCTTGTCCATGGGTTCGCCGGTGGCCACGTAGGCGGCGATGGCCGCTTCGGGAATCTCCGCCATGGTCACGTCCGTGGACACGGTGAAGACTTCCGGGTCGGGACCGAGGCCGAAGAGGGCACAGCCCGTGACCACCTGGTGGGTGCGGCCCGACAAGAGCGTCAGCATGCGCCGGGCATGGGCGGCATCTTCCGGTTTGCCGAGGATGATGTCGCCGACGGCCACGATGGAGTCCGCGCCAAGGACCACAGCCTCGGGATGGTCCGTGGCCATGGCGGCGGCCTTGAGCCTCGCCATGCGGGCGGCATAGGCGGCCGGCGTCTCGCCCATGTCCGGAGCCGGCTCCTCGGCCGGGCTCGGCAGGACCGTGAAGGCGATGCCGGTCAAGGAGAGCAATTCCCGGCGACGCGGCGAAGCCGAGGCCAGGACGAGAGTTTTGTTCGTAACGTACATAAGCACCTTGTCGTAATGAAGAATCGGGGCTCTGCCCCGAACGCCGCCGGGGGGAATGATTCCCCCCGGACCCCTCAATGGTGAAGGACAAAGGAACGCGAGGCCATATGGTGGGCGCCACCCCATTCGGGAGGGTCCGGGAGGGGGTGACCCCCTCCCGGCCGCCGGAGGCATCTTCCTGCTTTGTTACACGTCAGGCCGGCTTTGGGGCGGCGAACTTGGGGACTTCGGTGTCCCAGTTCTGGGTGACGGGGCGGTCGCGTTTGTAGCGGAAGTCGCAGACCGGCGCGCCCTGGGCGATGGTGCCTGTGCGCACGAGTCCCGTGCCCTGGGCCCGGGAGGCCAGGAAGTCGTTCAGGCAGTAGTACGGGGCCACCTCGGCCACGCCCTGGGCCTTGAAGTATTTGACCGCGCCGCACTCGGTGTAGTCGTAGCCGAGGTCGAAGGTCTTGCCGTCGCCGGGCACGGCCTTGCCCACCCAGTCGCCGGGATGCTGGCGCTTCTGGCTGGTCGCGGCCCAGTCCTCCAGGGAGGCGAAGTAGGCCGGGGAGAAAAGGGACGCGCCCATGGCCTTGGCTTTCTGCGGCGGCACGGCGGCCCAGTCCGCGGCGTAGAGGTCGTAGAGAAGCCGGCCGGCGTCCTTGGCGGGCAGGCTTTTTTCGCGCATGGCCTGGGTCAGGGCGGTCAGCCAGCCGGCCATGGTCAGAAACGGCTGGTTGCGGTTGGACTGGCCGCCGATGTCCGGGATGCCGGGGAGAAGCGTTTCGTAGCGGCGCAGGGCGTCGGCGGCCACGGTCTTGGCCGTGGGCCCGGAAGTCCGGGCGGCCAGCCAGGTTTCGGCCCCGGCGCACACGCCCTTGAAATCGGCCAGCAGCCGGTCGCGGTTGGTCACGTAAAAGCCGGCCGGGGGCGCGACGGGAGCGGCCGGCGCGGCTTGCGGCCCGGTATTTTTGGCCAGGGCCGGCCAGGGCAGGAAACAGGCGCAGGCTCCGACCAGACCCGCCCGCAACACCATCCGTCTGGTCACACCCTGCCGCATCGAATCGTCCTCGCCGCGCATTGCCACCGCCTGCCCTTGTTTACGCACCTGGCCGTCCCCATGGAAAGTTCTTGAAAGGGGGCGCGGGGGAAAACTTCTTTCAAGAAGTTTTCCCCCGCATCTTCGCCTTTATGCTTCTCTTGTTTTCACGTCCGCGAGCAGCGCCGCGCGCAGGGTCTCGTCCAGGCCCGGGTGGGGGAAGACGAGGGCTTCGGCCTGCTCGCGCGTCCAGGCCTGGGCCACGATGACCGTGGCCAGCGTGCCCATGGCCGAGGCGCCGTGGCCGACAGCCGTGATGCCGGCCACCTTGCCGTCCTTCCAGGTGACCCGGGCGAAACCGGCCGTGTCGGCATGGGCCTGGGCGATGGGGTTGGCCACGAAGGCAGCTTCGGACATGGCCTCGCCCGGGGCGGCGATGTCGCCCACGCGCATGATCTCGGGCACGCCGTAGTAGCAGCCCGGGATCGGTCCCGGCGCGTAAGGACTGGTCACGAGGCCGGCGGCGTGGCGGGCGGCGTAGGCCCCCTGGCTGGAGGCGGCGTGGGCCAGGAGCAGGCGGCCGTTGCAGTCGCCCACGGCATAGATGCCGGGCGCGGCCTGCAAGGTGTCGTCGGTGCTGATCCAGGCCTTGTTGGGCGAGGGGCTGGCAAAGGCCGCGCCGAGTTCGGCCAGGCCCGGCACGGCCGTGGGCGCGAAGCGGCCGATGGCCACCAGCGCCTTGTCCGCCACGAAGACCTCGCCGCCGGCCAGGGTCATCCTGGCCTTGCCGTCCTCGGTCACAAGCGAGGTGACCGACACCCCGGCCCGGGCGTCGATGCCGCGCCGGCGCATGACTTGGGCCACCACCTTGGACACGTCCGGATCTTCGAGCGGTGCCAGGCGCGGGGCGGCGTCGACCATGGTCACCTTGGTGCCGAGCCGGTGGAAGACTTCGGAGAATTCGAGGCCGATGGCCCCGGCGCCGACGATGATGAGGCTCTCCGGGGCCTCGGTCAGGTCGAGGACCGGCGAGACGCCGAGCACGGCCTGGCCGTCCGGCTTGACCCCGGGAAACGAGGCGGCCCGGGACCCCAACGCCAGGATCAGGGCGTCAAAGGGCAGGGCCTCGGCGCCCGTGCCCACGGACACGTGGGCCACCCGGCCGGCCCCGTCGCCCGACACGCCGGTCAGGTTGCCGGTCACGAGCCGGACCCCGGCCTTTTCCAGGGTCTTGGCCATGGCCGACTGGGTGGCGGCCAAGAGCTTTTTCTTCTTGGCCTGAATGGCGGCCAAGTCCGGCACGACCGTGCCGGACGCGAGCTTCTGCCTGGCCTGGGCTTCCAGGGCGTCCACGGCCAGCGTGGTGGCCAGGAGATGCTTGGTCGGGACGCAGCCCCAGTTGAGGCACACCCCGCCGAGCTTGCCGCGCTCGACCAGGGTCACAAGCAAGCCCGCTGCCGCGCCGGTAAGGGCCGCTTCGTAGCCGCCGGGCCCGGAGCCGACCACCACGAGGCGTTTGGCCGGGCTAGAGGTCATCGGTGATCTCCATGGCCCGGGCGGCGTAGGTCTCGTCCAGCCGGCCGACGGGCAGGGTGGTCGGGCAGGCGCGCACGGCCTCGGGATCGGTCTCGGCCAGGGCCAGGATGGCGAGCAGATCGTCCACGAAGGCGTCGAGCGTGTCCTTGCTCTCGGTCTCGGTCGGCTCGATCATGAGCGCTTCCTTGACGATGAGCGGGAAGTAGATGGTCGGGGCGTGGTAGCCGCGATCGAGGAGCGCCTTGGCGATGTCCAGGGCCCGGACGTTTTTCGTGGCCGCGAGCGTGGCGGCCGAGGCCACGAACTCGTGCATGCAGATCCGGTCGTAGGGGACCTCGATGGCCGCGTCGAGCCGCTTTCGCAGGTAGTTGGCGGCCAGGACCGCCGCTTCCGACACCCGGACCAGCCCCTCGCGCCCCAGGCGCAGCATGTAGGCGTAGGCCCGCAGCACGATGCCGAAGTTGCCGTAGAAAGGGGCCACGTAGCCGATGGACTTGGGGTGGTCGTAGCTGAGCGAATACCGGCCGGCCTCGTCCTTTTCCACCCGGGAAATGGGGAGGTAGGGGATGAGCTTTTCCGACACCCCGACCGGCCCGGCGCCCGGGCCGCCGCCGCCGTGGGGCGTGGCAAAGGTCTTGTGGAGATTGAGGTGCACCACGTCGAAGCCGGCGTCCCCGACCCGAAGCTTGCCGAGGATGGCGTTCAGGTTCGCGCCGTCGTAGTAGAGCAGCGCGTCGACCTTGCGGCAAAGGGCCACGATCTCGGGCAGGTGGGCCTCGAACAGGCCAAGCGTGTTCGGCACGGTCATCATGACGCCGGCCGTCTCGTCGTCAATGGCCGCGGCCAGGGCGGCCGGGTCGATGATGCCGTCCTTGGACTCGATGGTGACCACCTCGAACCCGGCGATGTGGGCCGAGGCCGGATTGGTGCCGTGGGCCGAGTCCGGACAGATGATCTTGGTCTTCTTGTTGCCCCGGTCCGCGTGGTAGGCGGCGATCATGAGGGCGCCGGTCAGTTCGCCGTGGGCCCCGGCCATGGGATGGAGGGTGAAGGCGGCCATGCCCGTGATCTCGCCGAGCATCCGCTCGGTCTCGTACATGACCTCGAGGGCCCCGGCCGTCATGTCGCCGCCGCCCGGCAGCTGGGGCGTGAGCGGATGGAGCCTCGCGAACCCCGGCAGGGCGGCCACTTCCTCGGTGAACTTGGGGTTGTACTTCATGGTGCACGACCCCAGCGGATAGAAGTTGGAGTCCACCCCGAAGTTCTTGCGGGAAAGGCCGGTGAAATGGCGCACCACGTCGAGCTCGGACAGGGAGGGCAGCCGGCTTTTGCCACCGCGCAGGAGGTTGCCCGGGATGAAGTCCAGGGGCTCGGTCTTGGGCGCGTCCGGCCACACGCCTTCGCGGCCGGGCCTGGATTTGGAAAAAACGGTGCTCATAGGATTTTCCCCAGCCGCCGGGCCAGACGGTCGATGTCGGCGCGGCCGTGCTTTTCGGTGCAGCAGATGAGTAGGGCGTTTTGCATGCCCTGGTAGTAGCGGCCGAGCGGAAAGCCCGGAATGATGCCCTCGTCCATGAGCTTTCGGGCCGCGAGCTTGGCGTTGACCGGGAAGACGGCGGTGAACTCGTTGCCAAACGGCGCGTCGTTTAAGAGCCGCACGCCCGGGATGGCGGCCAGCTTCATGGCCGCGTAGTGGGCGTTCTCGATGGACAGGGCGGCCTGGCGCGCCAGGCCCTCGTCGCCGGTCAGGCAGACGTTTATGAGCGCCCGCAGGGCGCAAAGGGCCTGGTTGGAGCAGATGTTGGACGTGGCCTTCTGGCGGCGGATGTGCTGCTCCCGGGCCTGCAAGGTCAGGACGTAGCCCGTGCGGCCGGCGGCGTCCCTGGTGCGGCCGGCGATGCGGCCGGGCATCTGGCGGACAAGCGATTTTTTGCAGGTCATGATGCCAAGATACGGCCCGCCGAAGGAGAGCGGCAGCCCGAGGCTCTGGCCCTCGGCCGTGGCGATGTCCGCGCCCATGGCGCCGGGGGTCTTGAGCACGGTCTGGAGCACCGGGTAGCACGACAGCACGGACACGGCTCCGGCCGTGGCGGCCTTGGCGAAAAGCTCGGTGAAATCCTGGATCTGGCCGAGAAAGTTCGGGTTTTGCACCACGACCGCCGCCGTCTTGTCGTCCAGGGCCGCGCCGAGGGCCGCCATGTCGTCCAGGCCTTCGGCGTGGGGCACGGTGACGAGCTCCAGGTGGAGGTTTTTGGTGTAGGTGGCCAGCACGATGCGGTAGATGGGGCTGACCGTCTCGCTGACCACCACCTTGCGGCGCCGGGTGTGGCGCACGGCCATCATGAGGGCCTCGTACAGGGCCGTGCCGCCGTCGTAGACCCCGGCGTTGGCGCACTCCATGTCGAGCAGGCGGCAGGCGGCGGTCTGGAATTCGAAGATGGCCTGGAGGGTGCCCTGGGACGCCTCGGGCTGGTACGGCGTGTAGGCGGTGTAGAATTCCCCGCGCGAAAGGAGCAGGTCCGAGGCGGCCGGCACGTAGTGGTCGTAGAAGCCGCCGCCGAGGAAGCTGACCATGTCGGTGCGGTTCTTTTCGGCCAGGCGCTCCATGGTCTCGCGAACGGCCATTTCCGTGGCGCCCCGGGGCAGGTCGAAGCTCTTCGGGCGCAGATCCTCGGGGATGTCGGCGAAAAGGTCGGCCACATTCCTGACGCCGATGACGTCGAGCATGGCCCGGACTTCGTCCGGGGTGTGGGGAATATAGGGCATGGCGTCTCCGGATTAATGCTCGGCCTTGGCGATTTCCTCGTATTCCTCGGGCGAGAGGAGCCCCGCCGGCTCGGCCGACAGGCGCACCCGAAGCATCCAGCCCTCGCCGAAGGGGTCGGTGTTGACCTTCTCCGGGGTGGCTTCGAGCTCCTCGTTTATGGCCACGACTTCGCCGGAGACCGGGCAGTAGAGTTCGCTGGCGGCCTTGACGGATTCGACCGAACCCATTTCCTGGCCGGCTTCGAGCACCGTGCCGACGGCCGGCAGTTCCACATACGTGATGTCGCCGAGCTGTTCCTGGGCGAAATCGGTGATGCCGATCACGGCGATGGCATCCTCGACCCGGACCCATTCGTGGGTTTTGGTGTAGAGAAGGTCCTTTTGCATGGCGCGTCTCCCTCGATGATAGGCTGCTCTTTGCCTTGGCCGTCCGGCGGACGGCGGGCTGGCCTCAAATACCCCTTTGCGTGGCGTCGGGCAAGCCGGGGCCGGCGTCCGCCCGCTCACCATACCGAACAATCGTCGGCCGTATCTCCGGGTTGCGCGGTTTGCCCTTTCGCGGTAACACGCTTGATGCGCCAAATCGCGCTTTTGATCCGTCAGGGAGTTTTACGTGCCTGTCAAACATGCCTCCACACCGCTTCTGGCCGCCACATCCACGCCGCCGGACTGGATTGCGGGACGGTTGCGGCTGCGGATCGCGGACCGCGAGTTCACGCTTTGCCGGGACCAGGACATGGAGGCGTTGTGGGAGAGCCTTGGCCAGGAGCATTTCGGCGCGGACGAGCACATGCCGTACTGGGCCGAAATCTGGCCGGCAAGCCTCCTTCTTTCCGCCTGGCTGACGGCCCGCGCGGGCGATATCATCGGCCGGCGGTGCCTGGACCTCGGCTGCGGCATGGGGCTCTCGGCCCTGGCCGGGGCGGCGGCCGGGGCCCGGGTCGCGGCCGTGGATTACGAGGAGGCGGCCCTGGCCCACGCGGCCCGCAATGCCCGGACGAACGGCCTGGCCGTGGACCTGGCCGTCATGGACTGGCGGCGGCCGTGCTTCGTCCCGGCCGCCTTCGACGTCATCTGGGGCAGCGACATCCTCTACGAGAACCGTTTTTACGAGCCCCTTGTGCCGCTTTTCCGCACCCTCCTCGCGCCCGGCGGACGCATCTGGCTGTCCGAGCCGTGGCGGCAGGTCTCCCAGCCCGTCTGGGGCCGGCTGGCCGCCGACGGCTTCCGGGTGGCCAAGCTGCACGAGGAATCCGTGTCTTTTTCCACGTACCGCAGTACGGTGAGCCTTTACGAGATCCGTCTCTAACCAGGAGGGCGCATGGGCCAGACCATCCGCTTCGGCGTTTCGCTCAATTCCGAGCTTTTGGAGAAATTTGACGCGCTTTGCGACGAAAAAAGCTATCAGACCCGTTCCGAAGCCATCCGGGACCTCATCCGGGGGGTGCTGGTGCAAAAGGAGTGGGAGCAGTCCGACAAGGAGGTGGCCGGCGTCCTGACGCTGGTCTACGACCACCACACCTCCGACCTGGCCCAGCGGCTGATCGAGATCCAGCACGACGACCACGACGTGATCCTGTGCTCCATGCACGTGCACCTCGACCACAACAACTGCCTGGAGGCACTGACCCTCAAAGGGCCGGGCGAAGCCGTGCAAAAGCTCTCCCAGAAGCTCATCTCCACGCGCGGCGTCAAATACGGCAAGCTGACCCTGGCCACCACCGGCCAGGAGATCGTTTAAGAGTTGGGAGGGGCGTCGCCCCTCCCAAACCCTCCCCATCGGGGGGGGATCATCCCCCCCGAACCCCCTGGAGGGGGGGATGGGACTTCCGCCCACGTGCCGATGAGGCCCCGGAAACGGATGGCAACGGACATTTTCGGGTTGGCAGATTGATTTTGTTGCCCTTTTTCTTTCCCTTTACAGGGCGGGGCGTCAAAACGTACTGACGACCTCCCCAAACCCCTCAATCCATCGGGGGGGGCCGGGGGGAATCATTCCCCCCGGCGGGGTCCGGGGCAGAGCCCCGGCCGCCGGAGGCACATCCCACCATGCGAGACATCCAAAGCGGGCCGCCCGACGTGGCCATTGCCGTGGACCGGGTCGGCATCAAGAATTTCCGGCTGCCGCTTTCCGTGCGCGACCGGGCGAGCAAGGGACGGCAGCACACCGTGGCCGAGGTCGAGCTGTCCGTGGACCTGCCGGCCCGGTTCAAGGGCACGCACATGAGCCGGTTCGTGGAGGCCCTGTCGGGGTTTACCGGCGAACTGGATCTGGTTTCGTTCCGGGCCCTCCTTTCGGACGTGCGCGCCCGCCTGGAGGCGGAAAACGCCCACATGACCCTGACCTTTCCCTATTTTCTGGCCAAGTCCTCGCCATCCTCCGGCGCGGCCTCGCTCATGGACTACGTCTGCCAGGTGTCCGGCGAATTCGAGGGCGAGAAGTTCCGGCAGACCCTTGGGGTCGAGGTGCCGGTCATGACGGTCTGCCCGTGTTCGCTGGCCATCTCCGACCAGGGGGCCCACAGCCAGCGGGCGGTGGTGTCCATCCGCTGCCGGTTTTCCGGGTTCGTCTGGCTGGAGGAGCTGATCGAGATGGCCGAGGCCGCCGGATCGTCGCCGGTCTACGCGCTTTTAAAGCGCGAGGACGAGAAGCACGTCACCGAGCAGGCCTTTGCCAATCCGACCTTTGTGGAGGACGTGGCCCGGCGGGTGGCCAGCGCCCTGGCCGCCCACCCCAAGGTGACCTGGTACCGGGTGGAGGTGGAAAGTTTCGAGTCCATCCACAACCACAGCGCCTTTGCCGGCATCGAGGGCCGCAATGGGCCGCCGCCGGCCGCCTGACCTGTTTTCGCTTGGAGTCGATCGGTTTTTCGCATATATCCGCCTCCTGTTGGGTCGGACGATATCGACAGGCTGGTGGAGGAATTTCCGGCCGGGGCAACGGGCGGCCGGAGATCGGGCTGCGAATAAGGCGATGGTGACGGCCAATCCCCTTGCGGGGCGTTGGCGGCCCGGTTAAGGATATCCCATGTTCGGCCAAGGCCTGATTGCCGCCAATTGCGAGCAGATACTCCAGTTTGCGCCGGTGTCCATCATGACGATAGACGCCTCGGGCGTCATCACCTTCGTCAATGAGTGGCATCTGGCCAATTTCGCCAGGGGCAAGCGCGACCTGGAATTTTTTCTCGGCAAAAAGCTCCAGTGCCTGCCTGGCATCGTGTCGGCCGGCATCGCGGAAGACATACAGTCCATCCTGTCGGGCCGCACCATCCATCTGGAAGCCGTCTACACCGACGAGTGCAGCGGCGGCCAGTCGGCCTACCAGAACATCCGGGGCATTCCCATCCTGGAGGACGGGGTCGTGACCGGCGGCATCGTCATCCGCGAGGACGTGACCAAGCTCGTTCTGTCCCAACACCTGCTTTCGGAAAACCAGGCCATCTTCAAGGCCCTGCTCGACGCCACCCACGATTCCATCATCCTGTCCGACCTCGACGGCTACATCCTGATCCTGAACGAGGAGGCGGCCCGGCGGCGCGGCCAGACCGTGGACGCCCTGATCGGGGCCAGCCTTTACCGCTACATGGCGGCCGAACTGGCCGAGGAGCGGCGGGCCCACCTCCTGGAGGCGGCCCGCCGCAACGAGCTCCTGTGTTACGAGGAGCGGCAGGAGAACCGCTATTACCTGATCAGCCTGTGCCCCATTGCCGACGACTCGGGCCGCGTCATCTACATGGCCAGCTACTCCCGGGACATCACCGCGCTCAAGGAAACCGAAAGCCAGCTGCGAAAGGAAAAGGAGCTGGTTTTTTCCGCCAGCCAGGCCAAGTCGCAGTTTCTCGGCAACATCACCCACGAGCTGCGCACGCCCCTAAACGGCATCATCGGGGCCACCCAGCTCGCCTTGCAGGGCGGCAGCGGCGAGGACCAGGAAGAACTGTGGGGCATCGTGGAGGACTCGGGCAAACGCCTGCTGTCGATCGTCAACAACGTTCTGGAATTGGCCGACATCGACGCCGCGGCCATCGAGCCCGTGCTCTCGGTGTGCGATGCCCGCGACCTGCTCGCCGCCCTGGTCAGGAGCTATTCGGTCCGGGCCAAGGTGAAAGACATCCGGTTCGTGACGACCGTCGATCCCCGCATCCCCCACCGGCTGGTGGGGGACGTGTTCCGGTTGCGCCAGATCCTGTCGAACCTGGTGGACAATGCCCTCAAATGCACCGGAGCGGGCTCCATCGAGATCCGGGTCAAGAAAATCTCCACCAGCCGGGTAGCCTTTGCCCCCCACTACTGCACGCTCCTTTTCATGGTCCGCGACACCGGCATCGGCATCTCGAAGGACCTGCAAAGCAAGATTTTCGAGGATTTCGAACTGGCCGAGCACTATCTGACCAAGCGGGTCAGCGGGGCGGGCCTGGGCCTTAGCATCGCCCGGCATCTGGTCGAGATGCTCGGCGGCCAGATCTGGGTCAAAAGCGCGCCCAAGTGCGGCAGCACCTTTTATTTTACCGTTCCCTTCGCCCTGCCGGACTACGAATGCCTCGGTGAGACGGTCGTCTACGCCAGCGAGGACCCGGTGTTCTTCCCGGCCGGGTACACCGTGCTTCTGGTCGAGGACGAGCGCATCAACCGCCTGACCACCGGCCGGACCCTGACCAAGCTCGGCTACAAGGCCCTCGAGGCGACAAACGGCCAGGAGGCCCTCTCCGTCCTGGCCCGGGAACCGGTGGATCTCATCCTCATGGACATCCAGATGCCGGTCATGGACGGCATCGAATGCACGCACCACATTCGAAACGGCGAGGTGCCCGGGGTCAGCAAGCGCATCCCCATCGTGGCGCTCACCGCCTATGCCAGCGAAAAGGACCGGGAGCGGTTTTTGCGCCTGGGTATGAACGACTACCTGGCCAAGCCGCACACCATCGAGCAGCTCGGCGAGGTCCTCGAGGTCAGCCTCAAGCGCGAGAGGGAGGCCGCCGCCCGGCCGCAAGGGCCGACCGGCGTGGCCGACTAGAAAAGAGGGGCATGGAAACGAGCGGGGGGAAAGCCTCCGGCGGCCAAAGGGCTTGGCCCGTGGAAGTCCGCCGCGGATGGCCGTCGCAACGCCGGCGGTTTTTCCGCACCGCCCGATTTTTGGGAAGGCCTCGAGAGGGGAATATTTCAAGGAAGAGAAGTATTGAAGGGCCTTGTTTCGAAGTCCGCCTGAAGGACAGGGAGGCGGGACGGCTCAGTCGTTCCGGGTCGGGGGCTGGTGCAGGAAGAAGGTGCCTTCCGAGCGCAGGATGTCGTCGTCGCAGGGCGAGGTGGCGGCTTTGAGTTCCGCTTCCGAATGGCCGAAGACGTAGGACGTGATGGTGTAAAGGAGCCGGCCCCGGGCAAGAAACGTCTGGCGCACGAGCTGGAATCTGACCGCGCCGGCCGCGTCGGCCACGTTGCGCAGGTAGATGGCGTCGTAGGTGCGCCGGCCCTGGAGCAGGGACGGCTTGCACTGGACGCCGTACCCCTTGAGCTTTTCCGCCACATAGTCCTTGACCAGCTCGCAGTTGGCGAAATCCGAGGTTGTCGGCAGGAAGTCCTCCGGCCGTTCGCTCACGCAGACGTAAAAGCCGCATGCGCCGTTTCCGGCGGAAACCGAGGTCAGGCACGAGGGGGTCTGCTCGGCCGTCACCCGCCAGCCCCGGGGCGGCACGAAGCTGAACAGATACCGCTTGTCCACATAGCGCGTGAGCGTCGGTTCGTTGCAGCCGCACAAAAGGGCGGCCGCCAGGAGGAGGGCGAAAAGGCGCATGCCCGCCTCTAGCATGCCGCCCCGGCCCCTTCAACCGCGGGGCCGTCCCTTTCCCGGCCCTTGCCGGCCGGACCGGGCTGCGCTACCGTCAAAACCTCTCCAGCCATCGCCGCCAAGGAAGGTGGGCCATGACCGACGCCCTTTCCATAGCCCAGTCGGCCTTAAGCGCCATGGGCACGACCATGGCCGTTGCCGCCAACAACGTGGCCAACGCCGCTACCGACGGCTACCGGTCCAGGGAGGCCCGCCTCGAGACCGGCCCGGACGGGCAGGGCGTGCGGGTGGCGGACATCGCCCCGGACGCCCCGCCGGCCGGATTGCCTGCCGAGGGCGGGCCGGCCCGGCCCGGCGTGGACCTGGCCGCCGTGAGCGACGTGGACCTGGCCGGCCAGGTCGTGTCCATGACCCTCGCGTCCCGGACCTTCGAGGCCAATGCGGCCGTCATCCGCACGGCCGACGACATGGCCGGCACGCTGCTCGACCTGCGGATCTAGCCCGTTTTTTCCTGGTCGCGCCCCTTTCCGGGGTGTCGGTCTCCGTGCCGCAGGGGCCGGCTCCGGGGCGTTCCTGAGGCCCCGGCCCGGGATGCGGGGGCCCGCGTTATTTATGTGTCTTTTCCGTCAGGAAATTGACAGCCTCCGGGTGAAGCTATAAAGTTCGGGAACCCGCCAGGAATGCGGCTTTTTTCCGGAGGCCAGATGGAACTGAACCTTTCCGGCATGGTAGGCCAGAGCCCGTGTCTGGACGAGGTCTTTCGGGTGCTCGGCAAGGTGGCCCCGACCGACAGCACGGTGCTCGTGACGGGTGAATCCGGCACGGGCAAGGAACTGCTCGTGCGGGCCCTGCATGCCAACAGCCGCCGGGCCGGCAAGCCTTTCGTACCGGTCAACTGCGGGGCCATCCCCCGCGAACTCCTCGAAAGCGAACTCTTCGGCCACGAAAAAGGGGCCTTCACCTCGGCCATCCGCACCCGGCAGGGGCGGTTCGAGCTGGCCGAAGGCGGCACCATCTTTCTGGACGAGATCGGCGAAATGGATCTCAGCCTGCAGGTCAAGATCCTGCGCGCCCTCCAGGAAAAGGAGTTCGAGCGGGTCGGCGGCGGCAAGACCCTCAAGGCCGACGTCCGCATCGTGGCTGCCACCAACCGGGATCTCGAGACCGAGGTCCAGGCCGGCCGGTTCCGCGAGGACCTCTACTACCGCCTGAATGTCATCCCGCTCCACCTGCCGCCGCTTCGGGAGCGGGGCGACGACGTGCTGCTTCTGGCCGAGCATTTCCTGCGCCGGTTCTGCCGCCAGAAAGGCCGCACCCCGCTGACCTTCTCCTCCGAGGCCCAGAGGCTCGTCCTCTCCTACCCGTGGCCGGGCAACGTGCGCGAACTCGAAAACTTCATGGAGCGGCTCTCGATCCTGTGCGAACACGAGGTCATCGGGCCGGTCGACCTGCCCCGCAAGATCCTCGACACCGCCGGCGTGTCCCTGCCCGTGGCCCCGTCCGCCTGCGCCACGGCCGGATTCCGCTGGCCGCGCCTGTCCGACCTGACGGAACGGGCCATGGGACTCAAGGAATTTCTCGACGCCATGGAGGAGAAGCTGCTGGTAGAGGCCCTGGAGCGGGCCGGCGGTGTCAAAAACCAGGCTGCCGAGCTCCTCGGCATCAAGCGGACCACGCTGATCGAGAAGCTCAAAAAGCGCAACATGGCCGGGGAATGACCGGCCGGACGGCGTCGGCCCGGCCGCTTGCCGCCCTAGTGTGGCGTTCGCTAAAAAATAGGTTGATATTTTTTAGAAAAAAATAATTATTTAAATATGTTACTCTCGAAATTCGTATGCACGAATTTCGAGAGCGCGACACTAGCATGTTCCTTGCAATGCGAAGCGGCGTGAGCTCCCTCTTTTGCGCCGGCATCCGGCGTCTCCTCGCGGCGGCCCTGCTCGCCGTCCTCACGGCCGGCCCGGCCGAGGCCCTGACCGTGTCCTCGGTCACCCGGCCGGACATGGACTCGCTGATCCTCGATTTCTCCAAGCCCGGCGCCTCGCCGACCATGGCCCGCACCGGCCCGGCCGAGATCACCCTGACGTTTCCGCCCGGGGCCCTCGACGGGGAGCAACCGCCCGAAGACGTGGATTTCCGCTCCTCGCGGCTGATCGACGCCATGGCCGTGGCCGGGGACAACGTGGTGGTGCGCCTTAAGACCGACGCCTTCGGCTTCGTGGGCTGGCCCCAGGGCGAGAAGGAACTGAAGCTCCAGGTGTACCGCGATCCGGCCGGGGCCAACTGGACGCCCCCGGCCGGCGCGCCCGGCCAGAACACCACCTGGCCGCCGGCCGAGGCGGCCGCCAAACCGGCCTCGGCCGTGACCCTGCCCGTCACCCCGCAAAACAACAAGCCCGGCCCCCTGGAACTGCCGCCCCTGCCGCCGGCCCTTGCCGGAAATCCGGCCACGGGCCCGGCCGCGCCGCCGGCCAAGGCCGACGGGGCCAAGGAACCGTTTTACGCGGTGCCGTATTCGCTGCGGGCCTCGGCCATGAACGTGGCGGCGGACAAGGCGCCGATCCTGCGGCCGGCCGGCCTGGATGCCGCCGCCCCGGGCGATGTCCGGGCGGCGGCAGCCACGGGGGACGCGCCCGTTGCGTCTCCTTCCGGGGCCGCAGCCGGAGCCGGCGGCGGGGCGGGGGAATACCGCGTCAAATTGCCGCCGATCCCGCCGGCCGTGGCCGACGCCGGCGGGGCCCGGGGAGCCGTCAGCCCGCCCCCGCCCGCGCCGCGGGCCGTGGCCAAGGCCGAGGGCAAGGCGGCGGCCGCTCCCCCTGTGGCTCCAATCGGGAGCGCCGCCGACGCTTTGCCGCCCGCCGCATCGGCAACCGGGGCCGAGGCCGCCACCCCGCCGGCCAAGGAGGAGGACCACGACGCCAACACCCTCGTCGCCGCCCAGGCCGAGAAGCTGGCCGGCAACTTCGGGGCCGCCCGCACCATGATGACCGATCTCAAGAACAAAAAGGATCTGGCCAAGGACCTGCGCGAGGAAGTGCTCCATTCCCTGGCCGGGGTCCTGGTCGACATGTACAAGGACGAGCCGGCCGCCCACTACGACGAGATCCAGGGCGCGCTCCAGGAAGCCATCAACACGGACACCAATTCCTACCGCGTGCCCGAAGCCCTGCTCCACCTCGGCATGCTGAACCTGCGCGTCGGCAACCTGCCCGAGGCCAAGGGCTATTTCAACGTGCTGACCAAGAAGTACCCGGCCGACGCCAATGTGCCGCTCATCAACTTCTACTGGGGCGAATACTATTTCGACCGGGGCGACTACAAGAAGGCGGCCGAGGAATACCAGGGGCTGATCGAGAAGTTCCCGGAGAGCAAGTACGTGCGCGAGGGGGCCATGGGCCTAGCCAAGACCCTGGTCAAGCTCGGCCGCTACAAGGAGGCGGCCCAGATCGCGGACTACATCGGCAAGCGGTGGCCGCGCTACTACGTCGAATTCCCGGGAATTTTGCGCATCGACGGCGACATCGCCTACAGGAACGGGGACGTTAAAAAAGCCCGCGACGACTACCTGACCTTTTACAACATGACCCCCAAGGTCAAGGACGCCGACCTGGTCCTGGCCCGGCTGGGCGACATCTACGCCAAGCTCGGCAACCGGCCGGCGGCGGTCGATTTCTACAACATGGCCGTCAAGGACTATCCCAACGAGGAAGGCGGGCTCATTTCCAAGATGCGGCTGGCCGAGCAGGGCGTCCACGACCAGCCGACCATCTCCGAGATGTTCTCGCTGTTCGACAAGCCCCAGTACGGCAGCCCGGACGACATCTACGAGGGCATCATCCGCGACCACCCCAACAGCCCGCTGGCCCCCCTGGCCCAGATCAAGCTGGCCATGTGGCAGCTCTACCGCCAGAACTATCCCGAGAGCCTCAAATCCGCGGCCCGGTTCCTGGAACGCTACCCGAAAAACGAACTGGCCCCCAAGGCCGAGGAAGTGGCGGTCACGGCCTTCGAGAAGATGGCCGGGGACCTCATTGCCCACAAGGACTACGAGCGGCTGGTCGCGGCCTATAAGGACAATCCGATCCTGGCCGCCAACCGGGGCATGCTGTCGGAGCAGACGCGGCTCGGACTGGCGCTGGCCTACCTGCGGACCGGCCAGACCCGGCAGGCCCTGGCCGAGGCCTTGCCGTTTCTTGGCCCCCGGGAGAACGACAACGGCAGCATGGCCCTGGCCATGGCCATGTCCATCTACCAGGACGAGCGGAACTGGCGCGAGATCGTGGAGCTGGCGCGCAAGGTCCAGGGCTGGAAGTTCGGCCCGAGCCAGCGCCGCAACCTGGAGTTCGCCGTGGCCGATGCCCTGGAGAACCTCGGCGATGCGGACCGGGCCCGGCAGATCTGGCGCAAGCTGGCCGGCGACCAGGCCCTGGAGGCCGGCAAGCGGTGCTATGCCCTGTATTTCATGGCCAAGGAGGCCATGGCCAGAAAGGAGCTGGAAAAGGCCGAGCTGTACGCCGGGGAGGCCGCGTTTCTCTTCCGGGAATCGGGCAAGGACCCGGACAAGCTGAAGGCCTCGCTCAACATCCTGGTCGAATCCACGCGCGGGCTTGGCCAGTTTTCCAAAGCCCTGCGCTGGGCCGAGGACTATGCGGCCCTGTGCAAGGAGGGCGACGACGACTGGGCCAGCAATCGCCTGCGAACCGCCGCCATCCAGCGGGCCATGGGCGACATGGACGGCTGGCGCAAGACCCTCTCCGCCATGCGCGACAGCGCGCCCGACTCCTTCTACGGCCGGATGGCCGCCTCGGATCTGGCCACGAACGGCCTGCAAAATCGCCTCAACGCCCTGACCCAGGCCCAGTAGCCCCGCCTTCCCTCCGAATCCACCCCGGAAAGCCGGAGGCCGGCAGGCCGGGCAGGCTGCCCCGCTCTTGTCAACGCGGCCGGAAACAGGCTAGATTGTCCAGGCTGGCCCCTTGTCACGTGGCCCGGGCGGTCCGGGGACGCCCCAGGGAGCCGAAGGAAGGTGACGCCATGTCCCGCCAGACGACCGGTTCCGAGGAATCCCTGGAGTCCCTTGAATTCCAAAGCCGCCAGCCCGTGGTCGCGGGCCGGTTCTACCCTGGCGCCGCGCCCGCGCTGCGCCGGGAGGCCGGAGCCTTTCTGGCCGAGGCCGAGGTCCCGGCCGAGGCCGACGGACCGACGCTTCTGGCCATGGTTCCCCACGCCGGCTACGTCTACAGCGGTTCCGTGGCCGGCCGGACCCTTGGCGCGGCCCGGCTCGCCGGCACGGTGCTGCTTTTGGGCCCCAACCACACCGGGCGCGGCAAACGGCTGGCCGTGTGGCCGTCCGGGGCCTGGGCCGTGCCGGGCTGCGACGTGCCGGTGGCGGCCGACCTGGCCCGGGACCTCCTGCGCGCCGAGGCGCGGCTGTCGCCGGATGCGGCCGCCCACCTGGAAGAGCATTCCCTGGAGGTGCTGCTGCCGTTTCTGTGCGTCAAAAACCCGGCCGTGCGCATTGTGCCCATTGCCGTGGCCGAGCCCGATCCCGACGTCCTGCGGCAGGTGGCCGGGACCATGGCCGGGGTGCTCGGGCAGCGGTCCGAACCGGTCTCCCTCGTGGTCAGTTCGGACATGAGCCACTACGTGCCCCACGAGACGGCCAAGCGGCGGGACGCCCTGGCCCTGGACCGCGTCCTGGCCCTGGACCCGGACGGGCTCTACCGGGTGGTGCGGGAGGCCGGCATCACCATGTGCGGGGTGCTGCCCATGGTGCTTGGCCTGTATCTGGCCAAAGCCCTTGGGGCGCGGGAGGCGGTCCTGGCCGCCTATGCCACCTCGGGCGAGGCCAGCGGCGACTACAACCAGGTCGTGGGATACGCCGGAATCCTGGTGCGCTGACCCCGCGACCACCAACCGCAAGCGGCCGGGGCAACCTTGCGCCAGGCCATGGACTCGATCCGGCTGTGCCGGTAGGAATGCACCGCGCCCGCTCCGCAAGGGGGGCGCGCATACCACGAAGAGGTCGTATGAAACACACCGCAATCGTCCCTTCCGTCGGCCGGATGGCCCTGTCCCTGGTCCTGCTGGTCTGCCTGCTGGCCTCCTGCGCGGTCTACACGCCGCCCCGGCCGCAGATGACCAACGTCGTCAACCCGGCCTCCCTGCCCGGCGCCGTGCGTACGGCCGAGTGGGACATCGGCGCCATGCGCTACGTCTGGCAGGGGCAAGGCATCAACTACAACGAGGCCGGCCTCCTGCCGGTCCTGCTCCTGGTCAACAACCATTCGGGCCGCTACCCCGTCATCTACGCCGAGGAGTGCCGGGGCATCGGCGCGGGCGGCGCGGAATACCCGCCGTACGCCATGGAGCAGGCGGCCGAGGTGGTGTTCGCCTCCACGGCCTACAAGAAGAGCGCCGAGGCGGCCATTGTCGGAGGCCTGACCGGCGCGGCCGTCGGCGCGGGCCTTGGGGCGTTGATCGGCTCGGGCTTCAACCACGGCTGGGGCGCCGGGCCTGGGGCCCTCATCGGCGCCGGCGCCGGGGCCCTCGGCGGCGCGGCCCTGTCCCAGCGGCCGTCCATGGAGCAGTACCGGGCCTCGCTCTACCAGGAGATGGCGACCTACGCCTGGCGGCCGGCCCCCATCGCCCCGGGCGCGCTGGTCCCGGGCTACCTCTACTTCCCGATCAACGCCGGCATCCACTCGGTCCGGGTGGTCCTTCGCGTGGACAACCAGGCCCAGACCTTCATCGTGCCGGTCAGCAACCCGGCCTGGTAGCGGCCTCCCGGGCGAACGCGCCTTCAAACCGGCCCCGGGCAAGTCCCGTGGGCCGGTTTTCCTTTGGCGGCCGGTGCTAGGCCGACCGGGCCAGCGCCTCTTCGATGGCGGCCGCGACCAGGGCCACGGGCTCGGTTCCCCGGGCTCCTTCCAGGGCCCGCTTGGCTTCCGTTCCGCCAATCTTGCCGAGAGCCCAGGCCGCGTGTTCCCGGACCACGGCCTCGGGGTCGCCAAGGGCCTGGCGCAAGTCCGGCACGGCGGCCCTGTCGCCAAGATTGCCGAGGGCGATGGCCGCGTTTCGCTGGTGGTATTTTTTCTCGCGGATGTAGTTGTACAGGAGGAGCTGGGCCGTGGTTTCGAAATACGCCTCGTCCATGTTGACCATCCGATTCAAGGAGAACTCCCGGGCGTGGCGTTCGAGAAACGGGTCTTCGGGCAGCTTGGCCTCCAGGCGCGCCCGGTTTCGGGGGCAGGCCTCCTGGCAGGCGTCGCAGCCGTGGACGCGGGTGCTCATCGCCTCGCGGATGTCGTGGGGGATGGAGTCGGACACGCCCGGGCCGAGGCCGTCCCTGGCAAAGCAGGTATTGAAGGTGATGCAGCGCCTGGGGTTCATGTGGAGCGGCTCGTACAGGGCACCGGTCGGGCAGGCGTCGATACAGGCCCGACAGTTGGGCGGACAATTGACCCTTTCCGTCGGCGCGTCGCAGGCCAGTTCCGCGTCCACCACAAAGGCTTCGAGACAGATGAACGAGCCGGCCCTGGCCGCATAGGCGAAGGTGTTGCGGCCGACGGTCGCCACCCCGGCCCTTGTGGCTGCCGGCCGCAGCGGGACCATGAAGCCCTGGCCCACGGCGCAGCCGTTTTGCCGCAGAAACGAGGCCAGAAGCTCCCGGCGCGCGCCGTGGAGGCGGTTTGGCGGCGGGGTGTAGCACCGGGCCTGGTAGATGCGGCCGATGACGCCGACCAAGCTTTCGGGAAAGGCCGTGCAGCCGAAGTCGTAGGCCACGACCACGATGGAGCGGGCCCCGGGCATAAGCGTCCGGGGCTCGGCCCCGGCAAAGGGACCGGCCGGACGCTTCATGAGGAAATCATACTGGTCGTTTCGGGCCGAAAGCTCGGCCCGGTAGTCCGCAAAGGCGTCGGCCGCTGTGAAGCCGACGGCGGCGTAGCCGATGTCCAGGGCGTATTCCTTGATGTTCTCGGTCAGGGACATGAAGGCTCCTTTGAGTGTAGGTACACACTTTTCGGCAAAAAAAATCAGCCGCCGAAAGTCTGGAGCCCGGCCAGGACGGCGGCCAGCCCGTCCAGGCCGGGGCGGCCGAGGCGGTCTTCCAGTTCGGCCTGGGCCGTCCGCCATAGGGGCTCGGCCTTTGCGAGGGCCAGACGTCCGGCCTCGGTCAGGCGCAGGTGCCGGACGCGGCCGTCGGCCGGATCCGGGCTCGCGGCCACCAAGTCCCGGTCGGACAGGACCTTCAGGTTTCGGACCAGGGTCGTGCGGTCCAGGCCCATGGCCGCGCCGAGGTCCCCGGCCGTGGCCGGTTCCAGCCGGGAGAGGGCGCGCAGGAGCGAATACTGGGTGACGGCCAGGCCGCTTGGGGCCAGCCGCTCGTCGTAGAGGCGGGTGACGGCCCGGGTGGCCCGGCGCAGTTTGGCACAGTGGCAGGGGGAGAGCAGGGGAGTGGTTGCGTTCATGGGCTTCCCGTTGGCTGTCGGCGACGATTCGTGCATATGCACGTATCCTATGAGGCCACCGGCCGACGCGTCAAGCCCTTCCCCTCCCCTCCAGGACTTGGCCATAAAAAAGGGGACCTCCCCCAAGGAAGGCCCCCCATAAAGCGATACCAAGGCGCGCGGCGCGGATGGCCCACCCCCGTCGAGGGGGTCCGGGGGGATCATCCCCCCGGCGGGTCCAGGGCAGGGCCCTGGCGGGGTTCGGGGCGGAGCCCCGATTCCCTAGCTGCGTCCGCCGCGATCACCCCCGCGGTCGCCGCCGCGTCCGCCACGGTCGCCGCCGCGGTCGCGGTCGTAGCCGCCCCGGCGGTCGCCGCCGCGGTCGAAGCCACGTCCGCCGCGATCGCCGCCGCGTCCGGGGCCGCCGGTCTTGGCGTAGTCGGCCGGGTCGAAGGCGATGCCCTTTTCTTCATTCATGACGGCCTTGCGCGACAGGCGGATACGGCCGGAGGGTTCCTGTTCCAGAACCTTGACCTCCAGCTCCTGGCCCATCTTGACCACGTCAAAGGGGCTCTCGACCCGCTCGATGTCGAGCTGGGAGACGTGCACGAGACCTTCGAGGCCGGGCAGGATCTCGACGATGACGCCGCAGTCGATGATCTTTTTGACCTTGCCCTTGTAGTTGGCGCCGACGTCGGCGTGCTGGTCGTAGTACTCGACCCGGGCCCGGGCCTTTTCCATGGATTCGAGGGTCGGGGCGAAAATCGAGATCTTGCCCGTGTCCTCGATGTCGATGGAGGCGCCGGTTTCGGCCGTGATGGCCTTGATGTTCTTGCCGCCGGGTCCGATCACTTCACGGATCTTTTCCGGATTGATGTGCACCACGGCCAGCTGCGGGGCCAGGGGCGACAGTTCGGGCCGGGGGGCGGCCAGCACTTCGGCCATGCGGCCGAGGATGTGCAGGCGGGCTTCCTTGGCCTGGTTGAGGGCCTGGCGCATGACGGCCTGGGGGATGCCCGTGATTTTGATGTCCATCTGGATGCCGGTGATGCCGTCGGCGGTGCCGGCCACCTTGAAGTCCATGTCGCCCATGGCGTCCTCGTCGCCGAGGATGTCGGTCAGGATCAGGAAGTCGTCGCCTTCCTTGATCAGACCCATGGCGATGCCCGCGACCGGCTGCTTGATGGGCACGCCCGCGTCCATAAGGGCGAGCGACGCGCCGCAGACCGAAGCCATGGACGAGGAGCCGTTGGACTCCATGACCTGGGAGACCACGCGCATGGTGAACGGGAATTCCTCCGGACCGGGCAGGACCGGCAGGACGGAACGCTCGGCCAGGGCGCCGTGGCCGATATCCCGGCGCGACGGGCCGCGAAGCATTTTCACTTCACCGACGCAGTAGGGCGGGAAGTTGTAGTGGAGCATGAAACGCTTGTACGTTTCGCCGTTAAGCGTCTCGATCTTCTGCTCGTCCCCGGTGGAACCGAGCGTGGCCACGCAAAGGGCCTTGGTCTCGCCCCGGGCGAACAACGTGGATCCGTGGGTCCGGGGCAGGACGCCGACCTGGATGCCGATCGGGCGAACCGACTTGGTGTCGCGGCCGTCGAGGCGGATGCCGGTTTCCTTGATAAGGGCGCGCAGGAGCTTTTTCTCCATGGCCTCAAGGACTTCGCCGGCCTTCATCTTGTAGGTGGGCTGGTCCGGGAAGGCTTCGACCACGGCGGCCATGACGGCCTGCTTGACAGCGCGCCGGGCATCGCGGCGGGGCATCTTGTCCTTGATGGTGAAAGCTTCCTTGAGGCCTGCTTCGGCCGCCTGACGCACCACGGCCTCAAGCTCCTCGTTGGGAGCCGGCGGGGTGAAGGCGATCTTGGGCTTGCCGGCCTTTTCCCGCATCTCCTCCTGAAGGTCGAGGAGCGGCTGCACGGCCTTGTGCCCCCATTCCAGGGCGTCGGCCAGCAGGTCTTCGGAAACGAAGCGGCCGCCGCCCTCGACCATGACCACGGCGTCGCGCGAGGCGGCGAAGGTCAGGTTGAGCACGGCCCCGGCGTTGATCATGGGCACGGTCGGGTTCAGCACGAACTGGCCGTCGATATACCCCACCCGGCCGCCGGCGATGGGGCCGTGGAAGGGGATCTTCGAAATGTGCAGGGCCGTGGAGGCGGCGGTCAGGGCCAGGACGTCCGGCTCGACCTGGCCGTCGGCCGACAGGACCGTGGCGATGATCTGGACCTCGTCGCGGAAGCCCTTGGGGAACAGCGGCCGGCAGGGACGGTCGATCAGCCGGCACACGAGCACTTCGCGCTCGGACGGGCGGCCGATCTCGCGGCGGAAATACGAGCCCGGGATGCGGCCGGCGGCGTAGGACATTTCCTGGTAGTCGACGACCAGCGGGAAAAAGCCTTTTTCCTCGGCCAGGGCCTGGGTGCAGGCCGTGACCAGGACGACCGTGCCGCCGGACTGGATCCAGACGGCGCCGTCTGCCTGGTTGGCCAGGCGGCCGGTTTCCAGGATGATGGCATTGCCGCCGACGGTGGTTTCGAGACGAATGGGATCAAAAGACATTGTCATGGACACCTCGCTGGAGAAAGGGATGGGCAGAGTATGGTGGCCGACCCTCCCGACATGCAGCAGGCGCGACGGCTGCCGGGACGTGCGTCCCGAGAGCGGGCGCGCATAATGCATGCGCGGGAAGGAGGGGGCCGGCCCCAAGGACCGGCCCCCGATTCGACGTCCTACTTGCGAAGGCCAAGCTTCGCGATCAGATCGCGATAGCGTTGCACGTCCTTCTTCTTCAGGTAGTTTAAAAGTTTGCGGCGCTGGCCGACGAGCTTCAAAAGACCGGTCCGGGAATGGTAGTCCTTGGGGTGGGACTTGAAATGCCCGGTCAGGTAGGTGATGCGCGACGTCAGCAGGGCGACCTGGACCTCGGGGGAACCGGTGTCGCCTTCGTGCTTTTTGTGATCCGTGATGACCTGTGCCTTGTCTTCGGCAGTCATAACCACAGCGCTATCCTCCAGAGTTGGGGGTGGATGTTCGCTCGGGGACGGTCTGTCCGCCGGGCCGGGCCGGTTGCGGGTCGCCGAAGAGACCGCGCACGATGGCCCACCTGCTGCGCCCGCCGTCCGTTCCTTCGGCCCTGGCCAGGGCCAGGGGCCTTTTCGCCTCGTCCGTCAGCAGGGCGTTCGTGCCGGCCGGCAGGGCCGGGTCGGCGGGAACGCGCACGCCCTGGCGCACCAGGGCGGCCTCGGCGGCCGTCAGCGACACCGTCGGCCAGTGGGGAAGCGCCGCCTCGATGGGAATGATCCGATCGGGCAGCGTTCCCGGGGCGTCCAGGATGTCGGCCAAGTCGTGCGCCTGCGTCAGGTCGAAGGGACGGCTTGCTTCCCGGGTCAGGGCGGTCATGACGGCGCCGCATCCAAGTCGCTTCCCCAAGCTGTGGACCAGGGAGCGTATATAGACGCCTGAAGAGACCCGAACCCGGAAAGTCGCCGACGGCGGTTCGTTCGTCACGATCCGCGCGTCGAAAACGGAAATTTCCTTGTGCTTGACCGGAACGTCCAGGCCCTTTCGGGCCAGTTCGTAGAGGGGCCGTCCCTGGTGTTTGGCCGCCGAATAGGCCGGCACTTCCTGGCTCGTCTCCCCGGTCCAGGCCGCAACGGCCTCGGCCAGGAGCTCGGGAGTGACGTGCTCCCACGGAGCCTCGGCCGTCACGGCCCCCTGGATGTCGTAGGTGTCCGTGGTCTGCCCGAGGCAGAGGCCGCCGAGATAGGTCTTCTCGCCTTCCATCACATAGGGCGCGATCTTGGTCGCCTCGCCAAGGAGCACGACCAGCACCCCGGCGGCCAGGGGATCGAGCGTCCCGGCATGGCCGATCTTCGACTGGCCGAGCCTTTTTATGGCCGTCAGGCAAGCGTTGGACGTGGGCCCGCTCGGTTTGTTGAGGACCAGCACCCCGTGGAGCTGGCAGGCCGAAATCTTCCTACGCCCCACGGACAGCCTCCACGGCCTGGGCCACGGCTGCGGCCAGGACGTCCTCGGCCTCGGCCAGGGGCAGGGACAGCGTGCCGCCGGCGGCGTTTTTGTGGCCGCCCCCGCCGAACGCGGCGGCCACGGCCTGGATGTCGACCGCGCCGACCGAACGCAGGGAAAATTTGAGCCCGCCGGCCGGCAGTTCGCGCACCAGGATGGCCGCGTCCACGCCCTTGATGCGCAGGGCGTTGTTGATAAGCCCCTCGCAGTCCTCGGGGCCGGCTCCGGCCCGCTTGAGCATTTCCTGCGATACCCTGATCAGGCCGACCTGTCCATGGTCACGCAGGGAAAGCTCGCCCAGGGCCTCGGACCACAACCGCACCCGGCCGACAGTCCACTGGTTCTTGATGCGGGCCCCGGTCGCGCCCACGTCGAGCCCGCCCCGGATGAGCTCGGCTCCGAGTTCCATGCAGGTGGCCGTGGTGCCGCTGAAGCTGAAAAAGCCCGTGTCCGTGGCCATGGCCGTATAGAGGGCCTCGGCCAGGGGGCCGGTAAGCGGCACGCCAAGGTCCTTGGCGAGCAGGGCCACCATCTCGCCCGTGGCGCAGTGGCCGGGCGAAACCCAGTTGACGGCCCCGAATCCCGGGTTGCCGAGGTGGTGGTCGATGACGGCCATGCGGGCCGGATCGAGGATGTCCCGGAGCCTGCCCAGGCGCGGGGCGTCGCCGCAGTCGAGGACGATGGCCAGGTCGTAGTCGTCGGAGGCCGGGGCGGCCAAAAGCGGTCCGGGCAGCTCCATCCAGCCGTACTGGGGCGGCACCGGCGAGTCGTTTAAAAGGGTGAACGTCTTGCCGAGCGCCTCGAGGACAAAGCCCATGGCCGCGGTGGAGCCCAGGGCGTCGCCGTCCGGCGAGGCGTGGGCGGCCACCAGGAAGGTCCGGCCTTCCCGGATGCGGCGGACGATCTCATGCCTCGGGGTGGGCATAGACCATGTCCTCAAGGTAGGTGTCGCGGGCGAAGCGCAGTTCGGGCACGAACTTCATGCGCAACCGTTGGCCAAGGAGGGTGCGCAAAAAACCCTTGGCCTGTTCGAGGCCCTTGGCCGCCGCGGCCATCCGGGCCTCGTCGCCGCTTAACGTGTAATAGACCCGGGCGATGGACATATCGGCATTGAGGGCCACGCCGGAAATGGTGACGAGTTCCAGGCGGGGGTCCTGGACGTCCTCAAGGAGGGCCGTGGCCATTTCGCGGGCGATCTGGTCGGCAAGTTTCGTGGACCGGCGTGATTCGGGGCGCTTCATAGACTGTTCCGGTGGTTCAAAGCGTGAGTATCTCGATGTCGTCGTCCACGAGTTCGGCCTCGGCCGTGGCCACGACCATGTTGAGGGCCTTCTGGAGCAGGCCCCGGGCATAGGTGGCGTCGGCGGAAATGGTGACGGCGGCAAGGACAAGGGTGTCCAGGGATTCCTGCATGGCGGTCTCGGCCGCGGCCACGTTGAATTTGTTGCGAAGCTTCCGTTTGAGGCTCTGGGCCACGCGGCGCTTGCCCTTGAGGGAGTCGTTGCCGTGGAGGGCGAATTGGAGCGTGAGGACGCCTACGACCATGGTGTGCCTTCCCCCGTCGCCGGGGGGTGCCTGGCCGGCTGGCCGGCCGGCTTCGGAAACGGGGGGCGTGGGCCGCCCCCCGCACCGTATCGTCCGTTACAGCGTGGCTTTCTCTTCCACCGACTCGAAGGCCTCGATCACGTCGCCGACCTTGATGTCGTTGTAGTTTTCAAGTCCCACGCCGCATTCATAACCCTTGGTGACTTCCTTGACATCGTCCTTGAAGCGGCGAAGCGAAGCCAGCTTGCCGGTGTAGACCACCACGCCGTCGCGCACAAGCCGCACCCCGGCATTTCGGGTCAGCTTGCCGTCGAGCACGCCGCAACCGGCCACCATGCCGACCTTCGGCACGCTGAAGGTGTCGCGGACCTCGGCCTGGCCGAGATACTGCTCGCGGATCAGCGGGGCGAGCATGCCGGACATGGCGTCCTTGATCTCGCTGACCAGCTTGTAGATGATGTCGTAGAAGCGGATGTCAACGCTCTCGCGCTCGGCCATTTCCTTGACCTTGATGGTCGGCCGGACGTTGAAGCCGATGATGATGGCCTGGGAGGCCGAGGCCAGCAGGATGTCGGACTCGGTGATGGCCCCGGCACCCGTGTGGATGATGTTGACCTTGACCTTTTCCGTGGACAGCTTGTTGACGGCGTCGGAAATCGCCTCAAGGGAACCCTGGACGTCGGTTTTCAGCACCAGGTTGAGCGTCTGGGCTTCGGCGTCGGGCTTGCTGGCCAGGAAGGTCTCGAGGGTCACCTTGGAGGCCTTGCCGAGTTCGCGTTCGCGCTGTTTGATGGAGCGGGCGTCGGCAATGCGGCGGGCGACCTTGTCGTCCTCGAGTCCGACGAACTCGTCGCCGGCCTCGGGCACGCCCTCGAAGCCCTGGACCTCGACCGGGATGGCCGGTCCGGCTTCCTTGATCTTCTTGCCCTGGTCGTCGAACACGGCCCGCACGCGGCCGGAGAAGACGCCGCAGACAAAGGCGTCGCCCTGGTGCAGGGTGCCTTCCTGGATGAGCACCGTGGCCACGGGGCCGCGGCCCTTGTCGAGGCGCGCCTCGACGATATGGCCCCGGGCCAGCTTGTCCGGGTTGGCCTTGAGCTGCAGCACTTCGGCCTGCAACAGGATCATTTCGAGCAGTTCGTCGAGGCCGATTTTCTGCTTGGCCGAGACGTTGGCGAAAATGGTCTCGCCGCCCCATTCCTCGGGCACAAGGCCGAGTTCGCCCAGTTCGCGCTTGACCCGGTCCGGGTTGGCGTCGGGCTTGTCGATCTTGTTGACCGCGACCACGATGGGCACGCCGGCGGCCCGGGAGTGGTTGACCGCCTCGCGGGTCTGGTCCATGACGCCGTCGTCGGCGGCCACGACCAGGACCACGATGTCGGTCACCTGGGCGCCGCGGGCGCGCATGGCGGTGAAGGCCTCGTGACCGGGGGTGTCGAGGAAGACGATGTCGCCCCGGGCCGTGGACACGTGGTAGGCGCCGATGTGCTGGGTGATGCCGCCGGCCTCGCCGGACACCACGTTGGAGAAGCGGATGGCGTCCAAAAGCGACGTCTTGCCGTGGTCGACGTGGCCCATGATGGTGACGACCGGGGGACGGGGCTTCAAGTCTTCCGGCTTGTCCGCCTCGGCCGCGATCAGGTAGGCGTCCTCGGAGAAGCCGAACTTCTCGACCTCGAAGCCGAATTCCGACGCGGCCAGGGTCGCGGTTTCCACGTCCAGGGACTGGTTGATGGTGACGAGGGCCCCGAGGCCGAGCAGGACCTTGATCAGGTCCTGGGCCTTGGCTCCCATCTGCTTGGCCAGGTCCGAGACGCGGATGGTCTCTTCCATGCGGATCTTGCGCTTGGCCTGCTTCATGGGCTGGGCACCGGCGTCGACCTTGGTCTGGAGGAAGTCGTCGCGATTTTTCTTGCGCTTGAATTTGCCGCCCATGCGGCCGCCGGTGCGGTCCTGGACGTCGCCGGGCTTCTTCTTGCCGCCGCCCTTGCCGGCGCCGAGGCCGCCCTTGCGGCGGGCTTCCTCTTCGGCGCTCTGGGGCGTGAACTCGACGACCCGACGGTCTTTCTTGCGCTTCTTGGCGTCGTCGGTCGGTGCCGGGGGTGCCCCGGGCACGGGCCGGCCGGCCGGGCGGGGAGCGCCGCCCGGCGCGCCGCCGGGCGTGAACCGGGGCGCGCCGCCGGGAGCCGGACGGGCGCCCGGACGCGGGGCCTCGCGTCCGGCCGGACGGGGAGCGGGGGTCGGCTCCTTTTTCGGATCGGGCATGGAAATGATGCGGACCTTGGGTGCGGTCGGCTCGGGCCGCCGAGGCTTGCGGCGGCGGTCGGCCGCGGCGTCGGCCTGGGCCTGGTCCGTCGGGGCGGCGGCTTCACCGGCTGCGTCGGCGGCGACCGGGGCGGTCGTGTCCCCGGTTGCTCCGGTCGGTTCGCCGGCCTGGGCTTCGGCCGCTGCCGGGGCCTCGGGAGCGGCCGTTTCGGCCGGGGCGGAGGCGTCTTCCGCGCGCTCGGGAGCGGCGGTTTTCTCCTCGGCGGCTTCCGGGGCCGGAGCGACCGGTTCTTCGGCCGGGGCGGGCTCGGGCGCTTTTTCCGGCGCCGGGACATGGGCCGGCCGGATGACCCGGGCGGTTTCCATGATGACGGGCCGGGCGGCCGGAGCCTCTGCTTGCGAGGCCGGTTTCGCGGCCACGGGCTCCTCGGCCACGGACGCCGTTTCCGGCGCCGTTTCGGGTTCCGGGCTGTCGACGGGCATCGCCTCGTGGCTGGCCACGGGTGTCGCCTCGGCCGCGGCCTCGGGTTCCGGAGTCACGGGGGCGGCCGTCGCCTGGGGGGGCGGGGGCGGGGCGGCCTTGCGGCGGCGGACGATGACGCCGGGTTGGACCTCGGTGTCGATGATCTGGGCGCGGCCGGAGTCGCCCTGGCGCACCCGGGCCCGAACCTGGCTCGCTTCCTCGTCGGAGAGCGTGCCCATCTGGCTTTTGACCTGGATGCCGAGCTCGCGCAGGATTTGGAGCATCTCTTTGTTGCCGACGCCCAGATCCTTGGTAATGTCCTTGATTCTGATCTTATTCACCTTGACCCCCCCTCCGGCGCCTGGACCGCCCGGAGTATTTCGAAAATTTCTCGGCGCATGCGGGGTTGGCGCAGAGATAGTGCCCCCGTCCGGGCATGTGGGCCCGGGGATCGGGCACGAGGCATTGTCTGTCACCGGGCGCGGCCACGTGGCGCAGCAGGTCGCTCTTGGAAAAACGGGTGCGGCAGATCACGCACATGCGCGTGGGAATGGCGGGACGTCCCGGCGTATCGTGTTGCGTCATCGGGTGGTATCCGTCTCCGGGGTATGCGGTGCGGCGTCGTCGCCTTCCTTGGAAATATCCTGGGGGTCTGCCGTTTCGACGTCCTGGGGGACGGCCGGCGCGGCGTCTTGTCCATCCGCCTCGGCGTCCTGTCCATCCGCCGCTTCGGCGCCTTGTCCATCGGTCGCCTCGACGTCTTGCGCTTCCGATGCCTCGGCGTCTTGTGCTTCCGACGCCTCGGCGTCCTCGCCTTCCGCCGCCGCGTCCCGGGTGGCCACCACGCCCATGAGCTTGAGGGCCGCGCGCAGGTCGTTGCGTTTGGACGGCGTCATGCCGCTTATGGCGTCGATGGCTTCGTCGGGCGCGTCGGCCAGCTGTTCCATGGACTCGAAGCCGGCGGAGATGATGTTGTCCACCGGAATCTCGGCCACGCTCGCCAACTGCTCCAGGAACTTCTTGGACGCGTTGACCTCGCGGAAGCGGGATTCGGTGAAAATGTCGATCTTCCAGCCAAGAAGCTTGGCCGCCAGCTTGACGTTTTGTCCCTTGCGGCCGATGGCCAGATTGAGCTGGTCGTCGGTGACCACCACCTCGAGGGCCTTGTCGTCCTCGTCCACGGAAATCCGGGTGACCCGGGCCGGGGACAGGGCGTTGGCGGCGTAGGTGGCGATTTCCGGATTCCAGACCACGATGTCGATCCGCTCGCCGCGCAGTTCCTGCACGATGTTCTGGATGCGCGAACCCCGGATGCCGACGCAGGCGCCGACCGGATCCACGTCCCGGTCCTTGGAGATGACCGCCACCTTGGCCCGGGAGCCGGGATCGCGGGCCACGCCCACGATCTTGACCGTGCCGTCGGAGACTTCCGGCACCTCGCGGGCGAAAAGGGCCTTCATGTAGTCGGCGTGGGTGCGCGACACGATGATCTGGGGGCCGCGGCCGGAAGGCAGGACCTCGATGATATAGGCCTGGACCCGGTCGCCGCGCTTGTAGCGCTCGCGCGGGATCTGCTCTTCCTTGGGCAAAAGGGCCTCGGTGCGGCCGAGGTTGATGATCCAGCCCGACCGGTCGCGGCGCTGGATGATGCCGGAAATGATCTCGCCCTTCCTGTCCTTGTATTCCTCGTAGATGATCTCCTGCTCGGCGTCGCGCATGCGCTGGATGATCACCTGCTTGGCGGACTGGGCCGCGATGCGCCCGAGGTCCTCGACCGTGAGCTTGAAGCCCATCTCGTCTTCCAGGGCCACGTTGGGGTCGATGGCCCGGGCGTCGGCCAGGCAGATCTCGGCGGCCGGATCGGCCACGTCGTCGTCTTCCACCACGACTTTGAACTGGTAGACTTCGATCTCACCCTGCTCGTCGTTGTAGCTGACCTCGACGTCGAGGTTTTCGCCGTATTTGCGGATCACGGACGAGCGGACGGCTTCCTCCAGGGTATCGACCAGCAGGTCACGGTCTATGCCCCGGTCCTTGCTGATCTGATCGATAGCTTTTTTCAGTTCCGTCATGGGGTTACCTCCGAGGCTCAGGACGACGCGTCGTCCCCGGCCCCTCCTTCGGAAATGGCGTCAAAGGCGTGGATGAGGCGGACTTTTTCCGCCTCTTCAAAATCAAACGAAAGCGGGAAGGCTTCGGGGGCCGCGTCGACCAGTATGGTGACGCGTTCGCCCTCGACCGCCGTCAGCACCCCCTTAAACCGCTTGCGGCCGTCGCGGGGCACGGTCAGCTTGGCCTCGATGACCTGGCCGACGTAGGCGGGAAGCTGGGCCGGCTCGAAAAAGCGCCGTCCGAGGCCCGGCGAGGAGACTTCCAGGACATAGGGATCGTGGAAGAGGTCTTCCATCTCCAGCAGCGTAGCCAGGTGCCGGCTGGCCCGGGCGCACTCGTCGATGGTCACGCCCCGGCGCTCGGGCGTACGCGGCGTATCCGCGGCCAAGTCGAGGTAAAGGCGCACCAACTGGCGATGGCCCGACGCAGCCAGTTCCACACCCCAGACCACAAGGCCCATGGAGGCGAGGAAGGGGGAGATGAGCTCCCGTATTTTATCCGGCACGACGTGTGTTCGGTGCATGGCGTCCTTTGTCAGCAAAAAAAAAGTGGACCGATCGTCAGGCCCACCTTGTCACGACAACCGTTCGGTTGGGAGACTCAGGTTTTGGAGCGGGCGACGAGGATCGAACTCGCGACACCAAGCTTGGGAAGCTTGTACTCTACCAGCTGAGCTACGCCCGCTCGAATGGAAGGAAATACCACTTCACCCGCATTTGTCAAGACAAGTTGGGCGGGCTGAGGAAAAAACCAAGCCCGGGCCAGGGCGGCTCCCGACGCTTCCGGCTGTGGCGGGGATTGGGAGTAGATCCCTGTTTCGCCGGATTGTCAAACACGCCGTGCGCCGGCCGGGGCGGCCACGGCCCTGTCCCCGGCCGCCGCCTCCCCCTGGCCCGCATGTTGCAAAGCCCGGGCCGAGGAGGACTGCGTCCCATGGAAATGAGCATGTACAGCGCCCTGTTCGGGGCCTTGTCCACGGAAACGCGCCTGAATTTGTCCGCCAATAATTTGGCGAACATCAACACCACCGGCTACAAGCGCGACCGGGTGGCCTTCGAGGACACCTTCAAGCGCTACGCCCACGACTACCATGTCGACCCGCGCGGCGACCTCCGCGAGAAGGAGATCTTTCCCCGGGCCGATTTGATCGCCAAGCCGCGCCTGGCCATGCAGACCATCGACTTCTCCCAGGGCGCGCTCCAGCTGACCGGCAATCCGCTCGACCTGGCCATCCAGGGGCCGGGATTCTTCAAGGTCTCGAACGCCGGCGGCACCTACTACACCCGAAACGGCGCCTTCCACCGCTCCTCCCAGGGCATGCTCGTCACCGACCAGGACTACCCGGTCCTCGGCAACGGCGGCCCCATCCAGATCCCGGACGGGCGGAGCTTTTCGGTCGACGCCACGGGCGCGGTCTACGTCGACGGCGGCCAGGTGGCGCAAATCGACGTGGTCAATGTGCAAAACCCCGACGCCCTCCGGAAATACGGGGCCAACCTCTACACGGCCGCGGACGGTGCCACCGTCCAGGAAGGCCCGGCCGAGGGCGGCACCACCCAGGTGGCCCAGGGCTACCTGGAAAAACCCAATGTCGAGGTGGTGGAGGAGATGGTCACCATGATCGAAACCCAGCGGACCTTCGAGGCCTACCAGAAGGTCATGACCAACTCGAACGAGCTCGACACCAAGGCCATCCGCATGGGCACGGAAAAATAGCAAGGCGTAAGGGAGGAAGAACATCATGATGCGTTCCCTTTGGACGGCCACCACCGGCATGGTGGCCATGCAGATGCAGATAGACACCATGTCCAACAACCTGGCCAACGTGAACACGGTCGGCTTCAAGAAGAGCCGGGCCGAGTTCGAGGACCTGATGTACCAGACCCAGCAGGTGGCCGGCACCGAGACCGTGGGCGGCAACCGCCTGCCCACGGGCCTGCAGGTCGGCCTTGGCGTCAAGCCGACGACGGTCCACAAGTTCTTCACCCAGGGCGACCTGCAAAACACCGGCAACCAGCTCGACATCGCCATCCAGGGCGAGGGCTTTTTCAAGGTCGACGTCAACGGCCGCGACCTCTACACCCGGGCCGGCTCGTTCAAGCTCAACCAGGACGGCACCATCGTCACGGCCAACGGCTATCCGCTCCAGCCGGCCTTTTCCGTGCCGGCCGGCACCAAGTCCATCACCATCACGGAAAACGGCCACCTGTCCTGCCTCGACCAGAACGGGGCCGCGCAAGGGGAGACCGACATCCCGCTTTATACCTTCATCAACAGCCCCGGCCTGACCGCCGAGGGCAGAAACCTCTATTCCACCACCCAGGCCTCGGGCGACGCCCAGGAAGTGACCCCCGGCGACCAGAATGCCGGCACCCTGGCCCAGGGGTTTCTCGAGATGTCAAACGTGGAGCTCGTGGACGAAATGGTCGGGCTCATCGTCGGCCAACGGGCCTACGAGGCCAACTCCAAGGCCATCACCACGGCCGACGGCATGCTTCAGACCGCCGTCAACGTGAAGCGGTAACCGGACCCCGGGACCCAGGAGAACGCCATGAAACGCCGCATGCTCCGCTCGGCGCTCGCCGCCGTCATGTGTCTGTCCGTGTTCCTGGCCGCCTGGCCGGCCGGGGCCGCCCTGTGGCGGCTCTCCGTCAGGGAGGCGGCCACGGCCGCGGGCGAACGGGTGCTCTTGTCCGAAATCGCCTCGCCCCAGGGCGAGTTCCCGGCCGAGGCCTGGGCCGCGCTCGGGGCCACGCCGCTGTGGTATTCCCCGGAGACCGTGGGCAAGCAGACGGTCATCGCCGCTTCCAAGGTCCTGGAGGGCCTGCGCTACTACCTGCGCGACGCGCCCGTGGAATACGTCCTGCCAAACCAGCTGACCCTCATGCGCGGGGGCAGGGTGGTCCCGGGCGAGGAGCTTCGGGCCATGGCCGTCGAAACCTTGACGCCGAAGATCGCGGCCCTTGGACCCGAGGCCAGGCTGGTGTCGGTGTCCGTGCCGGACCACCTTTTTGTCGATGACCAGTCCACGGGCGTGACGGTCGAGGCCGGGGAGGCCGGCGCCGGAAAAATGCCGTTCAAGTTCGTGGTCGCCGGCTCCGGGGCAAGGATATTGCAACAGGTCCCGGCGGAAGCCGTGGTCGAATATTTCGCCCGCGTGCCCGTGGCCATCAAACCGATCATGCCCAAGGACGGAGCTGCCGTGGAACAGAGCGCCTACGTGTACGAACGCCGCAACATGGCCGGAATCAAGGGCCGGATTTTCGAGCCCGGCGACAGCCAGTGGCGGGCCAGGCGGGGGGTCGGCGCGGGCCAGGTCATCATGGCCGACGAGATGGAGCCCATGCCGCTGGTCCTTCGGGGCGATCAGGTCAAGGTGGTCTACGAGGGCCGGTCCCTGCGCCTGACCCTCCTTGGCGAGGCCTTGAGCGACGGGGCCCCGGGCGGCAGGATCACGGTCAAAAACCCCAAAAGCACCCGGGAAATCACCGGGATCGTCCGGGACAGGTCCACGGTGGTGGTGCAGTAGCCGGATGGGGCCGGCCACAGGGATGTGTCCGGCATGAGCGCCCCGAGCCCAAAGGATGGAACCGAAATGAAACGCAACACACTTTTTCTCCTGGTATTGGCCGGATGTTCCCTGGCTGCCTGCGCCCCGGCCTCGAAAAAGGCCGCGCCCATGCCGCAGGTCACGCCGACCGTGGCCAAGGCCCCGCCGCCGGCCGAAAATCCGGGCTCGGTCTTCAGCCAGAACCAGCCCACTTTTCTTTTCGACGACACCCGGGCCCGGCGCATTGGCGACATCCTGACCATCAACATCGTGGACACCTCCAAGTCCGACCTCAAGGCCGAGACCAAAAACGACAAGACCGCGAGCAACGTCCTTGGCGTCGGCAGCTACTTCGGCAACAAGGACCTGGCCGGCAACCTGTCCGGCCAGCTCGGCGGCCCCAATTTCGGCATGAAGGGCCTGGTCGGCTCCGATCCCATGGTCAGCACCAACACGGCCGAAAAGTTCCAGAGCAAGGGCGAGACCAAGCGCGAGTCGGCCGTGACCGCGGCCATCGGCTGCCGCATCGTCAACATCCTGCCCGGCGGCGTCATGCAGGTCGAAGGGGCCAGGCAGACGCGCGTCAACAACGAAAACCAGATCATCGTGGTCCGGGGACTCGTGCGGCCCATCGACGTCGGCCCGGACAACACCGTGCCCTCGACCCAGCTGGCCGACTGCCAGATCGAATACTACGGCGAGGGCGACCTGGCCGACCGCCAGAAGAGCGGCTGGCTGACCCGCATCCTCGACAACGTCTGGCCGTTTTAAGGGATTTTCCAGGGAGCGTATGGACATGCACCCACGTCACGCATGCGATGCCGGCCGCCAGGGCGTCCTGGCCAAGCCCGACCCGGCGGTCATTTTTCTGACGAGCCTGCTGGTTCTGGCGGCGATCCTTTTCTGCCTGGCCCGGCCGGCCCACGGCGCCCGCATCAAGGACATCGCGAGCGTCTCCGGCATGCGCAAAAACCAGCTCGTCGGCTACGGCCTGGTGGTCGGGCTTTCGGGCACGGGCGACCAGCGCGGCTCGGACTTCACGGTCCAGTCCATCTTCAACATGCTGGACAAGATGGGCGTGCGCGTGGACCGGGCGACGCTCAAGCCCAAAAACGTGGCTGCGGTCATGGTCACGGCCCAGATGCCGGTCTCGGCCAAGCCGGGCAGCCGCATCGACGTTACGGTCTCCTCCCTTGGCGACTCCACGAGCCTGCTTGGCGGGGTCCTGCTCGTCACGCCGTTAAAGGGCGTTGACGGCAACATCTACGCCATCGCCCAGGGCTCGGTCCTGGTCGGCGGCGTGTCGGCCCAGGGGGCCGGGGCGTCGGTGTCCAAGAACATCACCACCGTCGGCATTCTGCCGGGCGGGGCCAATGTGGAGCGGGCCGTCGCCTTCTCGTTCAACGACCAGACCGACCTGACGCTTTCCCTGCGCAATCCCGATTTCTCCACCGCCACCCGGGTGGCCAAGCGGGTCAACGAGACCATGGGCGCGGCCATGGCCACGGCCGTGGACGCCGGCACCATCCGGCTGGCCGTGGCCCCGGAAAACCAGGGCAACCTGACCCCGCTCATGGCCGCCATCGAGAACATCGAGGTGACGCCCGACAGCCGGGCCCGGGTGGTGGTGGACGAGAAGACCGGCACCGTCGTCCTTGGCCAGAACGTCCAGATCTCGCCTGTGGCCGTCACCCACGGCAACCTCCAGATCCAGGTCCAGGAATCGGCCGACGTGTCCCAGCCCCTGCCGTTCTCGGGCGGCCAGACCGTGGTCACGCCCCAGACCAACATCGGGGTCAACGAGGAGAACAGAAAGCTCAAGATGATCGAGGGCGCGACGTTGCAGGAACTGGTCGAGGGCTTAAACGCCCTCGGCGCCACGCCCCGGGACCTCATCAGCATCCTGCGGACCCTGGAATCGTCCGGGGCCCTGGCCGCCGACCTGGAGGTCAACTAGCCGTGAGCCTCCCGGACGGCATGGGCGATCTGGCCGCCACCGCGGCCATGCAGGACGACGTCGCGCAGAAGCTGCGCGTGGACGCCCTGCAAAAGAGCCTGGCCGGCGGCAAGACCAAGGAAGCCAAGCTGCGCGAGGCCTGCCAGGGTTTCGAATCGGTCTTCATTTCCCAGCTTTTCGCCAAGATGCGGGCCACCGTGCCCAAGGACGGCATCCTCCACGGCCAATACGAGGACCAGTACTATTCCATGTTCGACAAGGCCATGAGCGACAAGATGGCGGCCGACGGCGGCATCGGCCTGGCCGATATGATGTACCGGCAGCTGAAGGGCAAGGTCCTCGGCCAGGACGAGGGTGTGGCCGGAAAGGGCGACATCGTGCCGGCCAACCGGCTGGCGCCCGCCCACATCCCGGCCGGCCAGGCCGGCCATGCCGATCCCGCCCTGGCCGCGTCCGGTAAGGCCGGCGCCGCCGGCCTTTCCGAGGATGACGAGGATGACGACGGGGCGGCGGCCGCCGATCCGAGCCTGGCCACGGCCCTGGCCCGGCCCGGCGTCGATGCCCTGGCCGCCTCCCATGCCCCGGCGACCGCGACGCCCGTGGACCCGGCCGCGGCCCAGGCCCAGGCCGCCGTGCCCTTAAGCGCCCCGGTCACGGGGGACATCACCTCGGAGTACGGCTGGCGCAGCGATCCCTTCAAGGGCAAGCGGGCCTGGCACGCGGGCATGGACATCGCGGCCACCAGCGGCAGCCAGGTCTCGGCCTGCTGGGACGGCACGGTCGTTTTTGCCGGCACCAAGGGGGGCTACGGCAACGTGGTCGAGATCGAGCATCCGGGAGGATGGAAGAGTGTTTACGGGCACTTGCGCGGTTATTCCGTCAAGGCCGGCGAGACCGTCGCGGCTGGCGGAAAAATTGCAGAGGTAGGCAGCACCGGGCGTTCCACCGGGCCGCATCTACACTTCGAGCTGCGCCGGGGCGGCGAGACGGTGGACCCGGAAACCCTGCTGGCCGGGTCGGGACTGCTTCAAGGTGTGATGTAAACAGCCGTAATCGTTTGTGATGAAGGGGAAACGGCCATGATCGTGAGAATTCTTTCCAATCTCCTGCGGCAGCAGCGGGCCGTGATGCTTCTGGAAGTCCTGCAAAAGGAAGAATTTTCCCACCTGACGGCCCGCAACCCCGGCGGCGTGGCCTCCATCGAATTTTCCATCCAGGAGCTGTTGCGCCAGCTGGCCACCGAGCGCCGCTCCCTGCACGCCCTGTACGCGGCCCTGGATCCGGCGGCGAAGCGCCTGGCCGACGTCATCGGCCGGTTTTCCCCGGAGCAGGCCGAACAGGCGGGCAAGCTCTTTGCCGGCATCGACGCCACCGAGCAGCGGTGCGCCAAGCAGGCCGGCCGCAACTACGCCATGGCCCTTGGTCTCTACGACGTGACCAAAAGCAGCCTGGACAACCTCCAGAATCTGCTCATTCCCAAAAAGACCGTCTACGGAGCCAAGGGCCGCATCGGCCGGGCCGCGCCCGGGGCCAGCCTTTTTAGCGGGAGGCTCTGATGTCGAGCCTGAGCTCCCTCCTGTCCATCGGGCGTTCGGCCCTGTCCACGTCCCAGGCCGCCCTGCAGGTCACGGGCAACAACATCGCCAACGTCGACACCGAGGGCTACAGCAAGCAGACCCTCATCACCAAGGACGGGAGCTACGTCAGCGGCTCGGCCGGACAGCTCGGTTCGGGCGTGGTGGCCCAGGAGGTGGTCCGCTCCCACGACCAGTTCATCGAGGCCCAGTACCTGCAGCGGGGCACGGCCCGGGACCGGTTCCAGACCCTGTACGCGGGCCTGTCCAGCATGCAGAACCTGGTCAACGAGTCCAACAGCAAAGGCGTGAACGCCTCCCTGTCGAACCTGTTCGGCGACTGGGGCGATCTGACGGGCAACACGGACAGCGCGGCCACGCGCCAGACCATGCTCGACGACACCAACACGCTCCTTGGCCTCTACCGGTCCATGTCCTCCTCCATCGAACAGCTCCGGAGCCAGGCCGACCAGGCCATCGCCGCCGACGTCGAAACCGTCAACCAGCTGGCCAAGGACATCGCGGACCTCAACAAGCAGATCAACTCGACCCAGGTCGACGGCCAGAATATCCCAAACGGCCTCTACGATGCCCGCGACAAGAAGATCCGCGAGCTCTCGGCCCTGGTCGACGTCAACGTCATCGACAACGGCCGGGGCAACCTCACGGTCAACACCAATGCCGGCCAGACCATCGTCGACGGCATGGTGTCCTACGAATTCAAGTACGAGCAGGGCAAGACCGTGCGCCAGCTCTCCAGTGACTCGATCACGGCCGGCTCCGACGTCCAGGCCTATTACGAAGGCAGCGACACGTCCGAATATACGCTCCGGGTGAAGACGAGCGGCGGCCTCGGCGGCGTCGGCGGCGCGACTTTCGAGGCGTCGCTTGACGGCGGCAAGACCTGGCTGACCAACGACGACGGCACTGTCGCCACCTTCCAGGCCGACGGCGACACCGGCAAGGTCAAGGTCGGCGACCTCGACGTCTGGTTCGGCTCGACCACCGATCCGACCGACGCCACGGGCACCCTGGAGGAGGGCGACACCTTCACCCTGGTCCCCAAAAAGGCCCTGTACTGGTACACCACGGCCGGCACGCCGGTGAACGTCACCCCCCAGCAGTACGGCGACGGCACGGACAACCCCTCGCGCCTGACCGGCGGCTCGCTGACCGGCACCTTTCTTTTCCGCGACGAGGAACTCGGCAGCTACCAGAAGACCCTCGACGCCATGGCCAAGTCCCTGGTCTGGGAAGTCAACCGCATCCACTCCCAGGGCGCGGGCCTGACCCCCTTCACCGAGGTCCAGGGAAGCTACAGCGTCAACGATTCCACGGCCGCCCTGTCGAGCGCCGGGGCCGGCCTGGCCTTCGGCGACCGCCTGGAAGCCGGGTCCTTCATGATGTACGTCTACGACGCCGACGGGAAGCTGGCCACGGACGCCGCGACCGGCGAGCCGATCCAGGCGGCCATCCAGGTCGATACGGGCGATCTCGCCCACGATTCCCTGGACGACATCGTGGCCTCGATCAACACCGCCTTTTCGCCGACCTACCTGACCGCCTCGGTGGTCAACGGCCGGCTTTCGATCGCCTCGGCCACGGGCAGCAGTTTCCGGTTCGGCGACGATTCCTCCGGGGCCCTGGCCGCTCTTGGCGTCAACACGCTCCTGACCGGATCCACGGCCGGGGATGTGGCGGTCAACAGCGTCGTGGCCAGCGACACCAACAAGGTCTGCGTCGGCCATGTGGGCGCCGACGGCCTGCTGGCCTCGGGCGACAACACCACGGCCAAGGCCCTCGCGGCCCTCGAGGACAAGGACATCTCCTTTTACGTGACCGGCCAGGCTCCGGTCAGCCAGACCCTCGGCGAATACTACAGCGGCCTGGTCGGCAAGATCGGCTCGGATACGGCCAACGCCTCGTACCAGGCCTCCTACCAGAGCACCCTGGCCGCCCAACTCGACGCGGCCCAGCTGTCTGCCTCGGGCGTCAACCTGGACGAGGAATTGACGAACATGATCAAGTTTCAGCACTCCTATCAGGCCGCGGCCAAGCTCATCAGCACGGCCGACCAGCTGATGGAGACGGTGCTTGGGCTGAAAAACTAGCCCGGAGGTCCCCATGGCCATGCGCGTCACCCAGCAGCTCATCTACGGCAACGTCATCAGCCAGAACAACGCCGCCCTGTCCCGGCTGATGGAGACCAACAACCAGGCCTCCACCCAAAAGCGCATCAACGCCCCCTCCGACGACCCCAACGGCGCGGTGACGGTGCTCAATACGCGGGCCGACATCGACCAGCTCGGCCAGTACAAGCGCAACATCACCACGGCCAACGGCTGGCTCAACCAGGCCGACAGCACGCTCACTTCGGTCAGCACGCTCATTACCACCATCAAGGGCTACGCCGAGCAGGGGGCCACCGGCACGATCACGGACGAGAACCGGGGCGAGATCGCCTCGGCCGTCAGGCAGTATTTCCAGCAGCTCATCTCCCAGGCCAACACCACCTACAGCGGCAACTCGCTGTTCGCGGGCCAGAAGACCGACACCGAGGCCTTTACCGAAGGACTCGGCATGACCTCCAACGACACCGCCTTCGACACGGCCCTGGCCGCCTGGCCGAACCCCGGCTACACCGTCGAGGGCGACACCGACTCGACCGTGCTCGTGCAGTTCACCGACACCACGGCCAGCCCGCCCGCCTTCGAGTACACTGCCGATGGCGGCCAGACCTGGACCGCCGGCACCTATTCGGCCACGCCCGCGGCCGGGACGCAAACCCTCCAAATGGGCGGCGTCAACCTGACCATGTCGGACGGAGCGCTGGCCGCCGCGAAAGCCAGCGCCAACCACGAGGATTCGAGCGGCACCTGGCTGTGGATTCGTCCGGCGGCCTACTATCAGGGCAACACCAAAGAAGACATCGCGGTGACCAGCGCCAACAATGCCGTCGTCGCGTCGGCCGAGGGCACTTTTTCCGGCAACGTCATGGTCCGTGTCGACGACACCACCAGCGGGCCCACTTATTCCTATTCCTACAGCACCGACGGCGGCACGAGCTGGATGACCGGCAACAAGTCCGGCCTGCCCGGGCCGCCGACGTCCCTGTCCGTTCCCGGCGGGGTCCTGACCCTCTCCGGCACCCCGGCTGACGGCGACCAGTTCTTCATCCAGCCGAGCACGACCGATATCAGCCTGGCCATTTCCCCGACCGATTCGGTCGTGGTCAACGGGGTCGGCAAGGACATCTTCGGCGGCATCTACGAAAAAACGGTCGCCAACCCGACTCCGCCGCCGGCGAACGTCAAGCTCAACCAGGCCGCCACCTTCAACGGTTCCGACGCCGCCAACCTGTTCGAGACCGTGGGCAAGCTGGTCGGCTACCTGGAAACCAACAACCAGGCCGGCTGCCAGGAGGCCCTCGACAACCTGACCGCCTCCCAGCAGCAGATCCTGACCACCGCGGCCTCGGTCGGCGCCAAGGAAAACCGGGTCACCTCGGCCGGGACCATGGTCGACACCCTGGCGGAGAATTCCACCACCACCTTGAGCAAGGTGGAGGACGCGGACCTGACCACGCTCATCACCAAGCTTTCCGAGCAGGAGCTGGCCTACCAGGCCGTGCTCAAGTCCTCGAGCATGGTCATGAATCTGTCGCTGGTCAGCTACATTTAGATGGCCGGCGGCCGCCCACCCGTTGACAAGGGGTGCCCCCGCCGCGTAAGACCCATCCTAACAGGGCGCGAAGACGGAATTTTTCCCGCCCGGAACACTAATTGGGGGCGTGGGCGTTCATGCTCATTTTGACCCGAAGGCCGGGCGAGAGCCTGCACCTCGGCGACCACATCAAGATCACTGTCCTTGGCGTCCAGGGCAAGCAGATCAAAATCGGCCTCGAAGTGCCCGACGATATGCAGGTGTATCGCGAAGAGGTTTATCTGCGGGTGCTCGAGCAGAATCGGCAGGCGCTTTGCGCCTCGGATTCCGATGTCCTGGCAGCGGCGAAGTTATGGCCAAAAAAAACGAACGAGTAGTGGAAACGCGCCTTGGGCGCATGAGTCTGCCCGAGGACCGCGTGCTGACCTTTCCACGGGGTCTGATCGGTTTCATGGGCCACCGGGAATTCACCCTGATCCAGGTACGCGAGGAATCGCCGTTTCTGGTCCTGCAAAGCCTCGATGATCCCAAGCTCGGCCTGCTCGTGGCCGATCCCTACAGTTTCATGACCGAATACGAGGTCGTCATCGGCGACGCCGACCGGCGGCTTCTCGGCATCGAAACCCGGGAACAGGCCACCCTCCTCGTGACCGTGACCATTCCCCAGGGCATGCCCGAGCGGACCACCCTCAATCTGAGCGGCCCCATCGTGCTCAACAACGAGGCCCGCATCGGCCTGCAAATCCCCCAGACCGACTCCCGCTACCCGGCCCACTACACGCCGGGCATGGTCCCGACCAGGAAATAAGCGCCCGGCCGGCCCCCGCCGTCGGGTCCCCGCAAAAAGAAAAGCCTTCCAGACCGGTTGCCGGCCTGGAAGGCTTTTTTGCCGGGAAGGCGGATCGGTTCTAGCCGAACAGGTCCGACTCCATGGTCAGCATTTTTTCCGCGATCTTTTTGGAGTCCGGCTGGTAGGTGCCGGCATCCACCTGGGCCTTGAGGGCGGCCACCCGGTCCGAGCGCACCTCCGGGGCGTCCTTGGCCTGGCTGGCGGCCAGGGAGACCAGCTTGGCGCCGTCGGACAGGGTCACCCGGTCGGAGCCGACGGCGCCGCCGGATTCGGCACTCTTGCCGCGTCCGGCGCCAGCCGTCTCGCCGGCTTCGCCCCGGCCGACCCGGCTTTGGCCGTAGGATTGGTTGATGCCCAGTACCGTCTTGATGTCCATGGCTACCCCCTCCCGCATTCTCCGTCGCATCATACCTATCGGCAGCGGGGGGACCGAAATTTAGAGCATTGTCTCGTCTACTTTTTCCAGGGCCAATTCCCATAACCGCTTGAATGTCGCGGCCTTGACCTCTCCGGTCAGTTCCTCGGGCGCGCTTTCGTCGCGGACTATGAAAATGCGCATCTCCTGGTCTTCCGGAGGATAGGCGAAAAGGAGCGGGAATCCGAGTTCCTCTTCCAGTTCGGCCTTGATCTCCTCCACCACCGGCGTGTCCGATCCGGTCACAAGGCAGTTTTCCACGATCTCCGCCGCCACCCGGCCGACCAGTTCCCGGCGTTTGGCCTCCCGGGAGATCCGGACGTCGTCCTCGGCCTCGGCGGCCACGAGCGAGCGTCGGTAGCGGGCCAGGCGCCTGGCCGTGGTCACCTGCCGTCCGTAGGTGCGCAGCATGGCGCGGACCTGGTAGGGGAGGGCGGTCACGGCGTATAACTCCTTCTCACGGCACTTATCGGACGCTAAGACCATACCTTTAGGGCCTTCCTCGAAAAAAATCCACGCCAAAGGGGCGGCCCCCAAGCCCGGGTCTTTCTTGTGCCGGCTCCGGCTTTGCCTTATAAGACCCTTCCTCCTCGCGCCGGAAGGGGATAAACCCGCAACGGAACCCAGCATGCACCGCGACATCAAAACCATTCTCATCATTTACAAGGCCGACCACGAACAGGTCCGGGGCATGGCCTGGACCGTGGCCGACTGGCTGGCCGCGCGGGGCATCACCGTCCTTTTGCGGGAGAATATCCCCGAGGGCCCCACGGCCGTGGTCCCGGTCGGCACGGTGGTGACCGGGCCGCCGCAACTGGCGCTCATCCTCGGCGGCGACGGCACCATGCTCTCGGCCGCCCGCCAACGCGCGGCCGACGGCATCCCCTTTTTCGGCATCAACCTCGGCCGGGTCGGCTTCATGACCTCGGCCGGGCCCGACAATTGGCGGGAAGTACTGGCCGAAATCCTGGAGAACGGCTTCATCGAGGCCCGGCGCATCATGATCGAGGTGTCGGTCATCCGGGGAAGCGAGACCGTCTACACCACGACGGCGCTCAATGACGCCGTCATCAGCCGGGGGGCCATGGCCCGGCTGGCCGCCTTCAAGGTGACGCTCGGCGACGCCGACGTCTGCACGCTGCGGGCCGACGGTGTGGTCGTCTCCACCCCGACCGGGTCCACGGCCTACTGCGTCTCGGCCGGCGGCCCGCTCATCTATCCGGGCCTGGACGTCCTGTGCGTGGTGCCGATCTGCCCGTTTCTGAGCGATTTCAAGCCGGTGGTGGTGCCGGCCGATTCGCCGGTCCGGCTCGCCCTGTCGGCTCCGGAGACCAACATGTACCTCACCTGCGACGGGCAGGAGCTTTTTCCCCTGGACGACAACGACGTGGTGGTGGTCAGGAAATCCACCCGCAGCCTCAAACTGGCCAAGCGGGCCAAGGACAGCTACTTCGGCCGCCTGCGCCTCAAGGGATTCATCAACAAGCCATGACCCGGATTCCCGCCGCCTCTCCGCCCGCTCCCGGCCCTGCTCCGCGCTACGGCTCGGACCCGGTCCAGGACGCCTGGCTCCTGCATTTCATGACCGAAAACAACCTGGACCACGCCATCGCGCCGGAGAAAAACGCCTCCCCGGAGCAGCTGCGGTTCATGGTGGCCCTCGGTCCGGAAGAGATCTACGTGCCCTGCTCGGACACCATGTTCTCCCATCTGGTCAGCGAACGGGCCGATCCCATGGTCGTGGCCGAGTACAACGAGCGCCTGGCCCGCATCGGCCGGCTCATCGACGCCTACGTGCCGGACGCCTACACCGGGCAGAAGATCCGCATCCTGTGCGAACTCAAGTACCGTCAGGCGCTGGTCGCGCCGACGCTCATCCCGTCGCGCCTGGCCAAGCGGCTGTGCACCATCTTCCTGACCCAGTCCGGGCTCGACGACCCCCACCGGGAGCGCAAGCGGCTCATGAACCGCCGGGCCCAGGCCTTCATCCAGGGCACGGCATTCACGGAAATGCTCTACGCCTGCCCGGCCGAGCTGCCCGGTTGCCGGGCCATTCCGGAACTGCGCTTCGCCCTGGACATGCTGGAATTAAAGCGCCTGCTGGTCCTCGGTTCCATGTCCGCCATCTGGGAAGGGGAGGGGAAGGTTCCGGGCCGCGAGGACCTGGACGCCGCCCTGACCCATTTTCCCGAGGAGTTCGAACGTCTGGCCGGGCTGCTCGACCCCAGGCGGGGCGGGCCGCTCAAGATCCTTTTTCTGCCGGACGCGGCCGGGGGCATCGTCTTCGACCTGCTCGCCGTGCGCACGCTCCTGCGCCTGGGGCACCGGGTGATCGTGGCCCTCAAGGACGGTTTCTACTACGACGCCCCGACCATCTGGGACGCGGACGGCGATCCGGTCCTCGACGCCGCCCTGGCCGGGTCGCATTTCCTGGCCGACGCCCGCATCGGCAAAAACGGCCTGCTCCAGGTCATGCGCGAAAACCCGCTCACCGTCATCTCCGACGGCACGCGCGAGCGCCTGAACCTCTACCGGGTCTCGGTCACCTTCGCCAGGGCCTGGAAAGAGGCCGATCTGGTCATGGCCAAAGGCATCCTCAACCATCGGCGGCTGATCGAGACGCGCCACCTTTTCACCCGGGACGTGGCCTCGTTTTACAGCGACCCGGCCGCCGGCCTGCGCCTGGATTTCAAGCCCCGGGCCCCGGGCGCCCGGTCCTTCACCGAAGCCGACATCATGGCCAAGGCCGAGGAGATCATAAGCGGCATGCGCGCGGCCAAGGCCGCCGGCAAGTCGGTCATGTTCTACAGCGCGGTCATCGGCTCCATCCCGGGCCAGACCAAGACGGCCATCGGCCTTGTCACGGCCTTTGTGGCCTATCTCCGCGAGAAGCTGTCCGAGACCTACGTCATCAACCCGGCCGAGCACTTCGAAGAGGGCATGGACGCCGACGACCTGATGTTCATGTGGGAGAAGGTGCAGCGCAGCGGGCTGATCGACGTGTGGCGGTTTCAGACCCACTTCGACATCGAAAAAAGCTTCGAACTCCTGGGGCGCAAGGTGCCGCCGGCCTGGTCCGGCAAGGACGCCACCTTTTCCACGGGCTGCACCAAGGAGATGCACATCGCGCTTTCCATGCAGTCCCGCCAGCCCGAGCTCCAGATCATCGGCCCGGACCCGGAGAAGTTCTTCCGCCGCCGCGAGTACGGCGTCGGCAAGTTCTGCGACGCCGGCATCGAGTGCCGGTAAGAAAGGATAAGATGCCTCCGGCGGCTGGGAGGGGGCACCCCCTCCCAGACCCACCCGAACGGGGTGTGCGGGGCCAGGGGCGGCGAGAGGACCCGTGGTCGTGGTCGCACGCTGGCGTGTCTTCATCCCGGGAGCGGGCGAAAGGGATGGGGAGTCTTTTGCTTGGAAGGCTGAGGGGGACGTGTGGCCGGCCTTTGCTGGATGCTCCTGTTTTGGGACGGGAAGGTCCGGGAGGGGGTGACCCCCTCCCGGCCGCCGGAGGCATCTTCTATTCCTTGGGCTTGTGGCTGGCCCGGCAGACGACCTTGACCGGGGCCATGCTGATCTTGAAGAGCTTGCGCAGGGCGTTTTCCAGGTACTTGGCGTAGGAATCGCGGACCCGCTCGGTATCGCTGACGAAAAAGACGAAGGTCGGGGGCGGCGTGGCCGCCTGGGTCAGGTAGTAGAACTTGGCCCGCCGGCCGTTGACCAGGGGCGGCTGGTGCTTGTCGAGGACCTCGCGCATGGCTCGGTTGAGGGCGCCCGTGCCGACGCGGATGCCACACTCCTTCCAGATTGTCTCGGCCAGGGGCAGGACCTTGGCGACGCCCTTGCCCTTGGCGGCGGAAAGGTAGAGCACCGGCACGTGGGAACACATGCGCAGCTCTTCCTCGATGTCCTTTTTGAGGGTCAGCATGTCCTGCTGGGCAACGAGGTCCACCTTGTTGACCGCGACCAGAAAGGGTGTGCGCTCCTTGTCCAGGTAGGAAATGAGCCGCTTGTCCTGGACGCCGACGCCGCCGGTGGCGTCGACCACCACCACGGCCACGTCGGCCCGCTTGGCGCTGCCGAGGGCCTTGTTGACGCTGTAGCGCTCCACGCCGTCGGTGATGCGGGTGCGCTTCCTGACGCCGGCCGTGTCCACGAACACGTAGCGCCGGCCGTTGCGGATGACGGCCACGTCCACGGCGTCGCGGGTGGTGCCGGGCACCTCGCTGACGATCATCCGATCCTCGCCCAAAAGGGCGTTGACCAGCGAGGACTTGCCGGCGTTGGGCCGGCCGAGCACGGCCAGCCGGATGCCGGCCTCCACGGGCTCGGCCCGGGGCTCGTCCTTGTTCTCGGAAACCTCGGGCAAAAGTTCGGCCAGTGCCCCGGCCAGATCGTTCACGCCGTGGCCGTGGGCCGCGGAAATGGGCATCATGGCGAAGCCCCAGGCGTGGAAGTCGTTGGTCAGGGCGTTGATCTTTTCCGCGCCATCGACCTTGTTGACCGCCACCACCACCGGCTTGTCGGTGCGGCGCAGGCGCTCGGCCATTTCGTCGTCCAGGGCGGTGCGGCCGGCCTTGCCGTCCACGAGAAAAAGGACCACGTCGGCCATATTGAGCGCGATTTCGGCCTGGACCACGATCTGGCGCTCCAGGCCCTCGGGGGCGTCGAAGTCCATGCCGCCGGTGTCGATCAGGGTGACGATCCGGTCGTCGAGCTCCACGGTCGCTTCCAGACGGTCGCGGGTGACGCCCGGACGGTCGTGGGTGATGGCCTTGGGGCGCTTGGCCAGCCGGTTGAAAAGGGTGGACTTGCCGACGTTCGGCCGTCCGACGATAGCCACGATAGGGGGCATGGGTATGTTGTCTCCTCGACGGGGATGAAGTGCGAGCGGGAGGTCCGGATTGGCCGTATCCGCGTGCGGGCCGCCGGACGTCGGGGACGCCGGAGGACGCGAACCAAGGCCACGTCAACGGACGCGAACCCGCCACAGGATCATGAGGAGCGGCGCTTGTCAACCAATATAAAAAGCCCCGGGCGTCTTCACGCCCGTTCGGTAGAAAAACACAGTCGCGTCCGCGACGCAAGGGGTCTCTGTGGGGCCGCGCCGCGCATGACCGCAACAGTCGGCCCGTTCACCAAAAATGCGGCCAGCCGGACAGAAAAAAACGACGGCAGGAAGCCACCAGGCAACCGGCGTCGCGGTTCTCCGACTTCCCCCTTTCGGGGGGGCCGGGGGGGATGATCCCCCCCGGCGGGGTCCGGGGCAGAGCCCCGGACCCCGCCGGAGGCCTCTTAATCTTCCCTCTATCCCCGCAGCTTCTTGGCGATGTCGGCCGCGACCTTTTCGCCCGACAGCAGCATGCCGCCGAAGATGGGGCCCATACGGTAGGAGCCGAAGCTGGCGTTGGCGGCCATGCCGGCCACGTACACGCCCGGGAAGATCTCGCGGGTGTTGGTGACGGTGTTGGTCTCGGCCACCTCGGCCCACATGGACTGCTCGCCCTCGATCTTGCCGGACGGGGTGTTGAGCTTCACGTCGTTTTTGCGCACGAGGGTCTTTAAGACCTCGACGGCGTGGCCCGTGGCCTCGACCAGATATTTGCAGCCAAGGACGATGGGATCCACGTGCAGGCCGGCCATCTCCACGGGCGAGGAGTTGACGACAAGACCGGTCACCTGCTTGGCGCCGTCCACTTCGCGCAGGACCACGTCCTCGACCGAGAGGCAGTTGAAGACCTTGGCCCCGGCCAGGCAGGCTGCGGCGGCGAGCGCGGTGGTCGCGGTCACGGCGTCGGCCGTGAAGTAGTTGTCCTTGTAGCGTTTGACCGGAATGCCGACATCGGTCAGGAGGTGCACGCTCTCTTCCTGCACGACGATGATGTTGTACAGCATGCCGCCGCCCCACATGCCGCCGCCAAGGGACAGCTTGCGTTCGAACAGGGCGACGTTGAAGCCGTCCGCGGCCAGGAGCCGGGCGGCGGTCAGGCCCGAAGGACCGCCGCCGACGATGGCGACGTCGAGGTCGAGGCTCGATTTGAACTTGAGGGCATATTCGTCGAAAATGGCTTCGGTGATGATGCGTTCGTCCAGAGGCATGAAAAGGTCCTTTGCTGCGTGCGGCCTGAAAGGGTTTATGGGTTATTTCCCGCCGATGGCGGCGCGGATGGACGCGGCATAGGGCGCGGTCAACACGCCTTTTTCCGTGATGATGCCACTGATGAGGTCGGCCGGGGTCACGTCGAAGGCATAGTTGTAGACCGGCACGTTCTCCGGGATGATGCGGTGCTCGCCCACGTGGGTGACTTCGCGGGGGGTGCGGTTCTCGATGGGGATCAGGTCGCCCGAGGCCAGGGAGAGGTCGAAGGTCGAGGCCGGGGCGGCCACGTAGAAGGGCACGCCGTGGGCCTTGGCGATGAGGGCCACGGTGTAGGTGCCGATCTTGTTGGCCGCGTCGCCGTTGGCCGCGATCCGGTCCGCGCCGACCACGACCTTTTGCACCATGCCCTGCTTCATGAGGTGGCCGACGGCGTTGTCGCAGGCGACCGTGACCGGGATGCCTTCCTTGGACAGCTCGTAGGCCGTCAAGCGCGCACCCTGGAGAAAGGGCCGCGTCTCGTTGGCGATGACCCGGATGCGCTTGCCCTGCTCGAAGGCGGCGCGGATGACGCCAAGGGCCGTGCCGTAGCCGGCCGTGGCCAGGGCCCCGGCGTTGCAGTGGGTCATGACCGTGTCGCCGTCGGCGATGCAATCGGCGCCGTTTTTGCCCATGGCCTTGTTGATTTCGATGTCCTCGGCGTGCATGTCCTGGGCCGTGCAGAGCCAGGCCGAGGCCAGGGCGTCCAGGGAGGGATCGCTCATGGCCTGCCACTGGCCGCGCAGGCGGGAGACGGCCCAGCGCAGGTTGACGGCTGTCGGCCGCGCCTCTTCCAGTTCGGTGAGAAGGGCGGCCAGGCGGTCCTTCCAGGCGCCGTCGGAAGCGGCGGCCTCGGCCGCCTCGCGGGCGGCCAGGTAGCAGCCGTAGGCCGCGGTGACGCCGATGGCCGGGGCCCCGCGCACCACCATGGTCTGGAGGGCGTAGACCGTGTCGGCAGTGTTGCGGCACACGAAATACTCCTCCCGGTCCGGGAGGAAGCGTTGGTCGAGGAGGATCAGGGCATGCCTGTCGGCGGAAAAGGCGATATGGTCGGTCATTGTGCGGTATCCGTCATCCGGGTGCGAAACACGGTTCCACGCCGACCCGCCAAAGCGGGGCGGCCGGGGGAACGATTCCCCCTCGGGGGGAGGGCGCAGGAGGAGAGGTGGGGCCTCCCGGGCTTTCCTTATCCCAGCTTTTTGCGCAGCAGTTCGTTGACCAGGCCCGGATTGGCCTGTCCCTTGGTGGCCTTCATGATCTGGCCGACGAAAAATCCCATGAGCTTGGTCTTGCCGCCCCGGTAGGCCTCGGCCTCGGCCGGATTGGCGGCGATGACCGCGTCCACGGCCGATTCCAGAGCCCCGGAGTCGGAAATCTGGACCAGCCCCTTGTCGCGCACGTAGGCGGCCGGGTCAAGGCCCGTGGCGCACAGGTCCGGGAAGATCTGCTTGGCGATCTTGCCGGAGATGGCGCCCTCGTCCACGAGGCGCATGAGCCCGGCCAGCTTGTCGGGCGTGAGTTTGCAGTCCCGGGCGGCGATGCCGGCTTGGTTCAGTTCGCGCAAGAGCTCGGTCTGGACCCAGTTGGCCGCCTTTTTGGGGTCGGCCCCGGCGGCCAGGGTCGCCTCGAAATAATCGGCCATGTCGCGTTCGGCGGTCAGGACCTCGGCGTCGTATTCGGACAGGCCAAGGGCCGTGACGAAGCGGTCCCGGCGGGCCACGGGCAGCTCCGGCAGCTCGTCCTGCCAGCGGGCGAGCAGGACCGGGTCGAGGGAGAGCGGCACCAGATCCGGGTCCGGAAAGTAGCGGTAGTCGTTGGCCTCTTCCTTGCCGCGCATGGACACGGTGACGTTTTTGCCGGCGTCGTAAAGCCGGGTTTCCTGGATGACGGCTCCGCCGTCGTCGAGGACGTCGGCCTGCCGGTTCACCTCGTATTCGATGGCCTTTTGGACGTGGCGGAAGCTGTTTAAGTTTTTGAGTTCCGTGCGCGTGCCAAAGGCCTCCCGTCCGACCGGGCGCAGGCTCACGTTGGCGTCGCAGCGAAACGAGCCCTCTTCCATGTTGCCGTCGCAGATGTCGAGGTAGACCAGGATGGCGCGCAGGGCTTTGAGATAAGCCACGACCTCTTCGGCGTTGCGCATGTCCGGCTCGGACACGATCTCGATCAGCGGCACGCAGGCCCGGTTCAGGTCCACGTAGCTGACCCCCTCGGCCACGCTGTGGATGTTTTTCCCGGCGTCCTCTTCCATGTGGATGCGGGTGATGCCGATGCGCTTGGCCGCGCCGCCCACGGTGATGTCGATGTGGCCGTGCTCGCAGATGGGCTGCTCGTACTGGGAGATCTGGTAGCCCTTGGGCAGGTCCGGATAGAAATAGTTCTTGCGGGCGAAGACCGAAACCGGGTTGACGACGCATCCCGTGGCCAGACCCATCTTGGCGGCGTACTCCACGGCCGTGGCGTTTAAGACCGGCAGCACGCCGGGCATGCCGGCGCAGACCGGGCAGACGTTTTCGTTGGGCTCGTTGCCGAAGCGGGTGGAACAGCCGCAGAAGATCTTGCTGGCAGTTTTCAGCTGCGCGTGCACCTCGATGCCGATGACGGTCTCGTACCTGGCCATGAAACGCTCCTTCGCACGGCAGCTCCTGTCCTGGCGCGCCGCGAAATTTCCGACGGGGGGTGTACCCTGCTTCCGGCAGGGGGGTCAATGGCGCGCCTGGGCCGGGGGATTGGTCCCAAGTGGTTGTTTTTCTGGAAGCGGGGGGCTAAAAGGATGGCGCCTGGGACTGGCCCGCATCGAGGGGCCCGCCGGGCGGCACTTTTACCAAGACGAGGCATGCCATGGGCAGTTTCCTTTTGTCGACGGGTCGCGGCATCGGCGTCGCGTGTGTTGTCTCCGGACTGCTTTTTTCCGGAGCCTTGGTCGGTTTGCAACCGGCCGTGGCCATGGCCCAGGAGTATGAGGCCATGCTGCCCAACACCTTGCAGCGGGAGCTGCACAAGGTTGAAAGCGAGTATCGCGAGGGCATCCGGGCGGTCAACGCCGCCGAGACCGAGCGCCTGGCCAGGCAGGCGGCCGGCGCGGCCGAGGCGGACCTGCGGGCCCTGGACGACAAGGTCGGGCAGCTTGTGACCAAGGCCGAAAAGCTCAAAATCCAGGCCGACTACCTGAAAGAACTCTACGAGGCCAAAAAGCGGGAATACAAGGCCCAGTAGCGGACTGGGGCCGCGGCCCCGGCGGATTTCCGGCAGCGGCCGGCACCGCCCGTTTGTCCCGGCGCCTGGCGCGGCCCGTCCTTTCGAGGGCCGCCAGGGCCCGACGCACCTTCCGGCCAAGGCCAGCCGGGGGCTCACGAGGCAGCCCGCCGGGCGGCCCGGAAATCCAGATAGCCCCATACCCGGTTGCGCCGGTCGTAGGAGAAGGATTCCTCCGGCCGGGGTGCTATGTCCCAGGTCCATTCCCGGTCCGGCGGCGGCGGGATGACCCCCTCCAGGGCGTCGCACGTCTCCAGAAGCCTGTCCCCGGACACCCGTTCCCAGGCCGTGTCGCACACAAGGCAGGTCCGGCCGGGAAGCCCCTCCATCCAGGCGAAATGGGCCTCGATCAGGCCCCGGCAGAACCGCTCCAGCTCCTGCTCGTCCACCCGGCCGCCGAGGGTCTTGTAAAAGGGGATGGGGAGCTGGGAGGCCAGGTTCAGCGAAGCCGTGAAATCCGGCTCGATGCCCGGCAGGGGATCCGGCACGGGCACGGGGTGGGGGAGGCGGGCTTTTGCCCGGGCGGCCTTTCTGGCCGTGTGGCCCATGCCGGTCACGTCGGCCGTCACTAGGCGGAGATTGGCGTGCTTCCTGGCCAGGGTCCGGGCCGGCCGGGGATGGTGGGCGTCCACGAGCACGACTTGTCGGAACCGGTCGCACAGTTCGGCCACGGGCACGTCCAGGCAGGGGCCCGAGCCGAGGATGACGGCCGTGCCCCGGGCCGGGGCGGCGTCGGCCGCTTCGAGGACGAGGGTCTTGACGGCTTCCAGGTGGGGCCGCCAGGCCGTGCGGCACCGGCGGTGCCGGGCCGCGATCCGGGCGGCCTCCCGGTCGTGGCCGTACCATCCGGCCAGGCCGGCCCCCCGGTCCCGGAGCAGGGTCAGGAGTTCCCGCAACATATCGCCTCCGGCGCGAAGGTAAATCAGCCGGCCGGGCGAGGCAATGGCGGAAGCCCTCCGGCGGCTTTAAGGTTTTCTTGACACCCCAGGCCCGGCCTCCTAGGGTCATCCTAGCGAAAATCGGTTCGTCCGGGGTGCCCGGCGGGCCGGCAAGGAGGTCTTCATGCGCCACTTCAGTTTGATCCTCGGCCTGCTCGTCTGGCTTGCCGCCGCCCCGGCCCTGGCCGCGACCGGGGAACAAGACCCGCCGCCCGCTCCCGAGGCTGCGTCCCCGAGCACCACGGACCAGCAGGCCCCGGCCCCGGCCGCGACGGGGCAACAGCCCCCGGCCCCGGACATCGCGCCCGAGGCGGCCGCCCCTGTCCAAGCCATGTGCGGACTTCTCAAGTCAAAACAATCGTTCACCTTCACGGCCGAGGTTTCCTCCGAGCAGGTCTATCCCAACGGACAGACCGTGCAGTTGACCCGGAACGTCGAAATGGCCATCCGGCGTCCGGACAAGCTCTACGCCCGGATCTCCGGCGACGACCGCGACCGGGTTTTCGTCTACGACGGCAAGACCGTGGTCGTGGCCGACCTCGACCGGGGCGTCTACGCCATGGTCGACGCGCCGCCGACCATCGACGCCACCCTGGACATGCTGTCCGACAAATACGACATCCATGCCCCCCTGGCCGACCTGCTCTACGCGGACCCGTGCGCGGTCATGCTCCAGACCGTGCGCACCGGCGACTGCGTGGGAGCGCACACGGCCGAGGGCAAGACTTGCGACCACCTGGTCTTTTCCCAGAAGGAGTCGGACTGGCAGCTGTGGGTCGAGAAGGGCAAGGCCCCGCTGCCGCGAAAGCTCGTCATAAACGACAAGCAGGTCATGGGCTGGCCCCAGTTCTCGGCCACCTTTTCGCAGTGGGACCTGAACCCGCGCCTGCCGGCCGGGCTTTTCACCTTCAAGCCGCAGCAGGATGCGCGGCAGATCGATTTCATGCCCCTGGTGTCCGGCCAGGGCGAAACCACCAAGTGAGGCGGCGAACATGAGACACACTTCCTGGCGTCGTCGGGCGTCGTCGGCACTGGTCCTGGTCGCGGCCCTGAGCCTGGTGTTCGATGCCTCGCAACTGCTGACGCTCTCCGGCCTTTTCGCGGCCACGGCCGAGGCGGGCGGGCCGCATTTCGGCGGTGGCGGCGGTGGGCCGCGTGGAGGCGGAGGCGGTGGCGGTGGCGGGCCCCGTTTCGGTGGTGGTGGCGGGCCGCGTGTCGGAGGACCCGCGCCGGGCGGACCGCCTCCGGGCGGCCTGCGTTTCGGCGGCGGCCCGCCGGTCGGACCCCGGCCTTCGGTCCGGCCGCCCGGGCCCGGCTTCCGTGGCCCGGGCTTCGCGCCGGTGCCCGGTCCGGTTCCGGTCGTTCCGGGTTTCGCGCCGCGCCCGCCGGTTCCAGGCGGACCGGTTCCCGGGTATGGCCCGGGGCCGAGACCGCCGTACCCGGGTCCGAGACCGGTGCCCGTGCCCGGACGGCCGTATCCGGTCGGTCCTTACGGCCCCGGTCCCTGGGCCCGTCCGCCCGTCGGCCCGGGCCCCTGGCTGTGGGCCCTGCCCGCCGCCGCCGTGGCCCTGACCGTGGCCGGGGTGACCTATTACAATTACAACAAGGTCTGCTACGTCGAGCAGTACCAGGGCGACCGGGTGGTCTACGTGCCGGTGACCGGCCCCTGCCCGCCGCCGCCCCCGCCCGGCTACCCGGGCTATTAGCCGACGCGGCGAAAGAGATGGCAACGGGCGACCCGAAAGGGCCGCCCGTTTGTTTTGGAACAAGGGAGAAATTGCCCCGGCGGCCGCGGGGCGCTGCCCTTCGGAAACCCGGGGGAGGCGCGCGTGACCACCCGGGCCGTCGGGTATCCGGTACGTCGCGGACGAGGCCGGCTCGGGAGCTAAAAGGGCTCGAGGTCCACCCGGGTCAACGGCAGGGCGGCGGCCGCATAGCCCGGGTCGTGGGGGCAGTAAGCCTGGATGGGACCGAGGAAGACCTCCGGGGCGCCTCGCAGGAAGGCGGCCGCCCGGGCCCCGATGCCGGCCAGGCAGGCCTCGGCCGCGTTTCCCGTCGCCAGCTCGCCGGCCGGGAAGAGGAAGTCTCCCGCGCCCGGGCAAAAACGCCGGGCAAAGAGCCGGCCAAGCGCTACGAAGTGCCGGTGGGACCAGGCCTGGGCATGGACCGGATGGCGCAGGACCGGGGCGGCGGCAAAGCCGAGCCGGCCGCCGGCGGCCAGGACGGCTAGGGGCAGGGCATAGTCCCACCACGGCAGGCCGAGGTGGAATCCTCCCACGTCGAGCCGGCCGGCCACGGCCGCGTCCACGGCGCACAGGTCGAACCCGACGTCATGATACTGGCCCGTTGTCGCGGCCAGCCCCGCCACGTCCACCCGGCAGGCGAAGGCCGCGCCGCCCCGGGCCGCCCGGCCGATCCGTTCGGCCAGCCCTTCCGGCGGAACCAGGACGATATCGGCGTTGACGATCGCCACGGCCTCGGCCCCGGCGGCAACACCGGCGGCAAGCAGGTCGCCCAGGGCGGCGTAGGGCCGGCCCAAGTCCCGGGCCGCCGCGTCCGGGCCGGGCACGAAAACCACTTCCGGGAACTTCCGCCAAAGCGCCTCGATTTCTGCCGCCGTATTGACCGACACCACCGGCGAGAACCCGGCCGCGACGAACGACGCCACCGCGGCCCGGTGGCGCTGGTCGGTCGTCGGCGGCAGGCTGGTGGCGGCCGCGACAGGGCCGCCGCAGGGAAGGTCGGGGGGAAAAGGCCGGTCCGCGTCCGGGGACAGGGCGGCCATGTTGACCTGGGCGGCCAGGCGGCCGGGGTCGACGGCAAAAGCCCGGGCGAAGCGTCTTCCGGCCGCGTCCCGGTCGCCCCGGGCCAGGGCGGCGTGGCCGGCGCAGAGCAGGGCCTGGGCCGTGTCGCCGTGGGTCCTTGCAAGGGCCAGGGCGAGATTTTCGGCCTCCCGGACCTGTCCCCGCGCCAGCAGGAGATCGGCCCGCAGCAGCCCGGCCAGGGGCGTCTCCCGGAGGTCGGGTCCGCCAAGCAGGGCCAGGGCCGCCGGAACATCGTCCCGGCGCACCGCTTCCCGGGCGGCCTTCATGGCCGCGTGGGCGGCCGGGGTGTCCGGCAGGAGCCGGGCAAAGGCCGCGTTGGCGGGCGGAAAACCGGTCATGGCGCGGGATTGCCGGTGGGCTTCCGGCTTTGCAGAAAGTCTCTGGCCCGCCGGGCGCACTGGCGGGATTCCTCCAGAAGCCGCTCGTAACGGGCCGGCGCGTGCTGGCCGGTCGGCCGGTTCGGGCCGTGGCGCCTGACGCCGTAAAGGACGCGCGGCACGTGGACGAATTTGGCCCCGGCCATGGCGAAACGCAGATAGTGGTCGTAGTCGTTGGCGCTCTGGTAAGCCTCGTCCATGAGCCCGACGGTCCGGTGGAGCCGTGTCCGGTAGAGCTTGCAGACCCCGAGGTGGAACCAGTCGGCTAGACAGGCCTTGAAATCGAAATCCGGGAAGGTCATGCGCCGAAAGACCCGGCCGTCGTCCTCGACCACGTCCTGGTCGGCGTAGGCGAAATCCGCGCCCGTCTCGATAAGCGCCGTCGCCAGTTCCTCGACCATGTGCGGGTAGGGCAGGTCGTCGCCCGGCACGTAGGTGCAAAATTCTCCGGTGGCCCGGGCAAAGCCTTCGTTGTAGGTCCGGGTCGGGCCGATGTCCCGGTCGCAGGCGACGATGGTCAGCCGGCGGCCTTGCGGGCAGGTCAAAATTTCCTCGCGCACGATGTCCCCGTCCTCCTGCATGCGCGCCACCGGGCTGGCCGTGGCCGAGGCGATCCGGGCCGGCAGTCCGGCGAGGTAGGCCTTGGTGCCGTCGGTGGAACCGCCGTCCACGATGACGATTTCCAGGTCCGGGTGGGTCTGGAACAGGCACCGGTCCACGCAGGCCGGCAGGTAGGGCATCTGGTTGAAGGTCGGAATGACGATGGTGACGCTGGCCACGGCAACCTGCCTGGGCGGGGGTGGGCTTAGAACCCGGACAGGGCCTGCGGCAGACCGGCTGGGCCGACGTCGGAGGACTCGGGCGCGGCCAGCCGCTCCCAGGCGACCGGCTCGTCCTGGCGGACCTTGGCCAGAAGCCGGCAGCCGGCCACGGCGTCGCCAAGGACCGGGGACAGGCCCGTGCCCGGGCACTTGGCGGTCAGGTCCTCGGGGCCAAGGACGTGCCCGGCCGGCAGGTCCCGGGCGAAGACCAGGGATTTTCTGAGCTTGGCCGCGGCCGCCGCCTCGCCGGGAAAGAGGTGCTTTCTGGCCACCCGCATGGCGGCTTCGGCCTCGCGGACCATGCCGGCCATGGCCGCGAATTCCTCCGGTGTGAGCGATGCCTGGTGGTCCGTGCCGGGGAGCGTCCGGTCCAGGGTGAAATGGCGCTCGATGACGGCCGGGCCGAAGGCCACCGAGGCGATGGTCGGGCCAAGGCCCCGCTCGTGGCCGGAATACCCGACCGGCAGGCCGTAGCGGCGGCGCAGGATGTCCATGACCGGCAGTCCCACCTGCTCGTCCGGGCAGGGGTAGGAGCTGTTGCAGTGGAGCAGCACGATCCGGTCGTGGTGGCGGCGAAGCTCGGTCACGGCCGCGTCCACGTCGGCAAGGACGCTCATGCCGGTGGAGACGACAAGCGGCAGGCCGGTTTCCCCGGCCAGGCGCAAAAGCGGCAGGTTGACCAGATCGGCCGACGGGATTTTCAGCATCTCGACGCCGAGGTCGACCAGGAGGCGCAGGCTCGGGGCGTCCCAGGCCGAGGCGAAAAAGGTGAGATCCAGGGATTCGGCCAGGGTTTTGAGCTCCGCCAGGTCGTCGCCGGAAAGCTCCAGCGCCGCCCGGTGGCGGCCGTAGGTGTCGCCGAAGCTGTGCGGCCCGCCGTAGGGGGCCTCGAGCCCGGCCTTGGTGAAAAGGGCGGCCATCTCGCGCTTCTGGAACTTGACGGCGCAGGCGCCGCTCCGGGCGGCGGCCCGGACCATCTCCTTGGCCGTGGCCAGGCTTCCCTGGTGGTTGTTGCCGATTTCGGCGACCAGAAAGGCCGGGCAGCCCGGTCCGATGGACCGGCCGTGGCGCAGGCGGATAGAGGGGGCGGCGGTTGGCATGAGGCGTGGTACTCCAAGGCGGCGAAGCGCCGCCGCGTGGCTTGATCCTAGCCGCGACGCGCCGGTTGCACAAGCCGGACGGGGCGGGCCGGCGGAAATTGCCGGTTGCCCGGAATTTTGCAAGCCCCGTGCCGGCTGGCCCGACCTTGCCATCGGCCGCGATTGCGGTCAAAGTGGCCCGGCTCGCCGACACCGGGCGGACACGAGGCCATGACACAACCCATGATCGAAATACGCGGCCTGAAAAAGGCCTTCCAGGGACAGCCCGTCCTTCGCGGCGTGGACATGACCGTGCCCGAGGGCGTGGTCACGGCGGTCATCGGCAAATCGGGCGAGGGCAAGAGCGTGCTTTTAAAGCACATCATCGGCCTTCTCAAGCCCGACGCCGGGGACATCCTTTTCCAGGGCGCGCCGCTCTCCGCGGCAAGCCACAGCGAGCGTCGGGCCTTTCGCCGCCGCTGCAGCTACATGTTCCAGAACATGGCCCTGTTCGATTCCATGACCGTGTTCGACAACCTGGCCCTGCCCCTTCGCGAGACCTCCCGCCAGCCCGAGGCCGAGGTCCGGAGACGCGTGCGTGGCATGGCCGAGCGGCTGGAACTGACCGGCATCCTGGCCAAGTTCCCGTCCCAGATCTCCGGCGGCATGCAAAAGCGGGTCGCCCTGGCCCGGGCCCTCATCACCGAGCCGCATCTCGTCCTTTTTGACGAGCCGACCACCGGCCTCGACCCCATCCGCAAGGCCTCGGTCCTGTCGCTGATCGACCATTCGCGCCAGCAGTTCGGCTTTACGGCCGTGCTGGTCAGCCACGACATCCCGGACGTCTTCGGCGTGGCCGGACACGTGGCCATGCTCGACGGCGGCCGCATCATCTGGGAGGGATCGCCCGAGGCCATAAACGCCAGCCCCGATCCGGTGGTGCGGCGCTTTCTGGCCGGCGAGCCCGAGCCGCTGTCCGACAGCTTTCCGTCCAACGCCGCCTGACAAGGAGGTTCCCCATGCGACGCCTGTCGCTTTTGTGGCGCGCCCCGGCCCTGGCCTGGGCCCTCCTGGCCTTTTCCGTCGCTTCCAGCCCGGCCGTCGACCTGTTCCAGGTCGGAACCATCGAGGCCCTTGGCGCCGGGGACTACGCCGGGCGGACGACCTACGCCGTCCTGGCCCGGCACGGGGATTTCGGTCTGGGCACCTTTGCCGACCTCGACGGCGAGATGGTGGCCCTGGACGGCCGCTTCTACCGGGCCGGCAGCGACGGCTCGGTCCGCGAGGTGCCGCCGGCCCGGACCGCGCCCTTTGCCCAGGTGGTCCATTTCACCGGCAGCCTGGACCTCGGCCGGGTGGACGGCCTGGACCTTGCCGCCCTGACCGCCACCCTGGCCTCCCGCCTGCCCGATCCGTCGCGGTTTTACGCCGTGCGCGTGGACGGACGCTTCGAAACCCTTTCCGTCCGGAGCGTTCCGGCCCAGCCAAAGCCCTGGCCCACCCTGGCCGAGGCCATAAAGGGGCAGGCCGTCTTTCCCCTGGCGGGCGTTCAGGGGACCCTTGTCGGCTACTACACCCCGGCCGGGGCCCCGGCCCTGTCGCCGCCGGGCTGGCACTTTCATTTCCTGTCCGCCGACCGCCGGCAGGGCGGCCACGTCCTGGCGGCCCGGCTCGGTCCGGCCAAGGCCCGGGGCGATGGCGTCACGGCCATGACCGTGGTCTTTTCGGAACATCCCCTGCCGCGCCGGGACGCGGCCAAACCGGCCCCGGGCGAGGAATAGGCCCGGCCGGCCCGGCCGTCCGCCCGGTGGCGGAGGGGGACGGCCAGGCCGGCGTCAGAGCGGCGGCGAGGCGGCTGGCGGGAGGCCGCCCCGGGCGGGACTGGCGTGCGGCGGATGAAAAATGGCTTTCAGTTTTTTCACGAGCCGGGGGCGGCGGTTGATGGTAGGGATCGCGCGCCGGTCACAGGTTTTCGGTATTGCGTTCAAAGACCCGCATCTCGTTGACCACCTGGTTGCCGAGCGACCGCAGATCCTCGTTCTCCTGGTTTTCCACCAGATCGGCCAGCAGCTTGATATCCTGGGGCAGGTTGGCCAGGGTCAACCGCTTGACCTCGCGCAGGCGCTCCCGGACGTAGGTCTGGTCGCGCTTGGCGGCCATGTGTTCGAGGACATCGGCCATGTTCATGACCGCGTAGGCCTTTTCGGCGTAGATGGCGGAGATGGCGGTCAGGTGGGACAGGACGTTTTTCTCGCCGGGCTGGGAGGCCTTGAAGTACAGGTCAGCGGCCTTGCCGGCGTATTCGTTGAAGTGTTCGAAGGAAACGCGGAAATGCTTGGAAGCGCCGAAGGCCTGGGGGGCGGTGGCCATGACCATGGCCAGGCACAGGGCGCAGGGGAATGACAGTCTGGTGCGCATGGGGACTCCGTTGCTGCAAGGCCCGCCCCGGCGGATGCTCTCCGGGCGGCAAGCGCCACATACCAGTTTTTGCCCGGCCGTCAAAGCACGGCCGGGCCGCCTTGCCAGGGGGGAAGGGATGCTTATCTGCCATGGCGCCAGGCCGGCGGCCCCGGACCGGCTTCCATCCGGGCGGCCCCGGCGGCCCCGTTGCCGGGCAACCGGCCCGAGCCGGCGGCGACGTTGACTTTTGACCTTTTTACGATAGGCTCTCTGTTGCTCCGACACCCTGCGGTCTCATGCCATTCGGACTCGCCATGAAAAAAAATCGTCTCCTCCAGGTTGCCGTTCTTGCGGCCGTTTTCTTGCTGCAACCATTAAGCGGCATCGGCCGGGCCGGCATGGTCTCGCTGGTCTTCGACGATGGCCTTGAGAGCGTTTATCAATACGCTTTCCCCGTCCTGTCCCACCTCGGCCTTGTCGCCACTGTCGGCATCATCGCCAACCGGGTGGATTCCGGGGATTCGGACTTCATGACCGAAAGCCAGATCCGCGAACTGCAGGACGCCGGCTGGGAAGTGGCCTCCCACAGCCTGACCCACAAGCGGCCCATCGACATTCCCAAGTTCTACGCCGAGGAAAAGTGCCTGAACTTGAAGCCCGTCAAGGGCCAGCGGGCCCTCTACGAGGCCAAGTACAAGTACGAGGAACTGGCCGGACTCATGGAGAACGGCCGGCTGCTCCGGGAGCGGGCCAGCGGCAGCAGCGTCAAGGGCGAGCCCGGCAGCTACTATTTCGACGAACTGATCGGCGAGGTCCTGGTGCATCCCTTTGACCTGGAAAACGGGGAGAAGCAGCAGATCCGGGCCATCTCCTACGAGCGCGAACTGGAAGAGTCCAAAAAGGAACTTCTCGAACGGGGCTTTAGGGTGAGCACCTACATCACCCCCCACAATTACTGGACCCCGGAGATGAGCAACCTGTCCAAGCGGTTTTATGCGCAGGTGGCCAACGGCGGCGACGACTTCAACCGCAAGGGCGCGACCGACCGTTTTTGGCTCAAGCGGTTCGTGGTCCATGCCAACGATTCAGCCGAGGCCATCATCGGCCTGGTCAAGGAACACGCCATCCGCGAAAACGGCTGGGTCATCTTCTGCATGCACGGCGTCGGCTCGGACCTCGGCTGGGAGCCGTGGGACGCGGCCAAGCTGGCCCAGTTGGCCGAATACCTGAAGAAGAAGGCCGTGCCCGTGGTCACCATCGACCAGGGCGTGAAGATCTGGGTCGAGGGCAAGGGAAAGCCCGGAATCTAGCAAAGGAGAGGCATGAAACGGCCGCTTCGGATACTTGTCGCCGGCTTTGCCGTGGGGTTCCCCCTGGGCGGCCAATTGTGGATGATGGCCCACTTCGCGTCGGGGCTGGCTCGCCTGGGCCACCACGTCGTGTTTCTGGAAGACACTTCCGACTGGGCCTATCCCTTCGATCCGGTGCTCGGTTATCCGGTCTCGGACTCCTCGCGGGGCCGGGCCACGGTGGAGCGCCTGTTTCGGCGTTGCGGCCTTGCGGGCCGCTGGGCCTATGTCAGCGAAATAGAGGGCAGGCTCTACGGCATGGACCGGGCGACCCTGGACCGGCACCTCTCCGAGGCGGACCTCTTTCTGAACGTCTCCGGCGTCCTGCCGCCCAAGGAAGAGTACTTCCAGGCGCCGGTCAAGGCCATCATCGACACGGACCCGGTCTTCACCCAGGTCAAGGTGGCGACCGATCCCTGGACCCGGGAATACTACCGATCCCACGACGTCTGCTTCACCTACGGCTGCAACCTGCCTGGCGGCGCAACCGAGGTGCCGCTTTCGGGCATCGACTGGAAGCCGCTTTTGCCGCCGGTGGTCATGGACGACTGGCCGCGCGGGCAGGGGCCGGGCGAGGCCTACACCACCATCGGCACCTGGGAGGCCAAGGACCGGGACGTGGAAGTGGCCGGCCGCAAACTCTCGTGGCGCAAAAACGTCAAGTACGAGGCCATCCTCGACCTCCCCTCCAGGCTGCCCGCCGTGCCGCTCGGCATGGCCATGAGCGGCATGGGCGGCGACGCCCGGCGCTACGCGGCCGCGGGCTGGGCCGTGCGGGACGGGCTGGAGCTTTCCCGCGATCCCGACGCCTACCGCGACTACATCCGGGGGTCGCGCGGCGAGTTCACCATTGCCAAGGACCAGAACGTGGTCCTCAAAAGCGGCTGGTTTTCCGACCGCACCGCCACCTATCTGGCGGCCGGCCGGCCGGCCGTGGTCGAGGACACGGGCTTTGGCCGGTACCTGCCCGTGGGCGAGGGCCTTTTTCCCTTCGACGGCCCGGAAACGGCCGGCGAGGCCCTGCTCGCCGCCGAGGCTGATCCGGTCCGGGCCGGCCAGGCCGCCTTCGAGATCGCCCGGGAGTACTTCGACAGCGACAAGGTCCTGACCGGGCTCCTGCGCGCCTGCGGGCTCGCCTGACCGGGAAATGCGACGATTGGGGGGAATCGGCCTTTAACCGATTGAAAACCGTTTGACTTGGGGCTAATAGGTCGCCGATGGCGGAAAAGACGATACTTTTTGTCGCCCCGGCCCAGGCGGTGACCCGGTTCTTCCCCTTTTTCAAGGAGGCAGGCGTGGCCGCCGGCATTGCCGATTCCCTGCCCGCCGCCCTGGCAGCCATCCGCAAATCCCCTCCCTGCCTGATTTTCTCCCAGGCCAAAATCGGCATCTACACCGCCGAGAGCCTGCTGGCCGAAGGCCAGAAGGATGCCGCCTTCCCGCCGGTCATCGTCTTCGCCGACCGGGGCACCGCGGCCGAGGCCTCCCGCTGCCTGGAACTCGGAGCCAGGGACTACTGGCTCGAACCCCTGTCCTGGGAAAAGATCCAGGCCGTGCTGCCGGCCGAGGCCCCCCCGGCTCCGGTGCCGGCCGCCCCGGCCCTGGCCCCGGCCGCCCCGGCGCGCCGGCCCGAGCCGGCCACGGACGTCCAGGGCAAGAAATTTTCCATCGTGGGCGAGCACCCGCTCATCCGCCGGGTTTTGGGGCTCGCCCGGCAGGTGGCCCGGTCCAAGGCCACGGTCCTCATTTCCGGCGAGTCCGGCACGGGCAAGGAGATGTTCGCCCGCTACCTCCACGCCTGCTCGGACCGGGCCGAGGGTCCGTTCGTGGCTATCAACTGCGCCGCCCTGCCGGAGCACCTTCTGGAATCCGAGCTGTTCGGCCACGAGAAGGGGTCGTTTACCGGCGCCATCGCCAGAAAGCTCGGCAAGTTCGAGATGGCTTCCGGCGGCACCATCCTTCTCGACGAAATTTCCGAAATGGACCTCGGCCTCCAGGCCAAGCTCCTGCGCGTGCTCCAGGAAAGCGAGTTCGACCGGGTCGGCGGCACCGAGACCGTGCAGGTGGACGTGCGGGTCCTGGCCACCACCAACCGCCGCCTGGAAGAGGCCGTGGCCGAAGGCAAGTTCCGCCAGGACCTCTACTACCGCCTGAACGTCATCCCGCTCAAACTGCCGCCCCTTCGCGACCGGGGCGAGGACGTGCCCCGGCTGGCCCTTTTCTTCGTGGACAAGTTCCGCAAGGCCTACGGCCTGTCGCCGCTCACCTTTTCCGCCGACGCCAAACAGTGGCTCATGGCCTACGACTGGCCCGGCAATGTCCGCGAGTTGCAAAACCTGATGGAGCGGGCCGTGCTCCTGGCCGGGGACGGGCCCATCCGAAAGGCCCATTTTCTCCTCGACGGCGACAACTGGCAGGAGGCCGGCCCGGAGGCCGGGCCGGACGACGGGTTTGGCGGCCGGGAGCCGGGCGCCGCGGCGGGCCTGGCCGCCGTGGCCGGCGAGGACGGGGAGGGGGACGGGCTCGCGGCGGCCGCGCGGCTTTTCGACCGGGCCCCGGCCGACGTGTCCGGGGAGCTCCTGCCCCTTGACGTCATGGAGCGGCACATGATCATCAAAAGCCTCGACCGCACCGAGGGCAACCGGACCCAGGCCGCCCAGCTCCTCGGCATCTCCGTGCGAACCCTTCGCAATAAATTGAACGAATACCGAAAGCTCGGCATCGAAGTTCCCTGACCCCCCTATGGCCGCGCCAACGACCTACAACATCCTGATGTATTCCCACGACACCTACGGTCTGGGACATCTGCGCCGCACCATGGCCATTGCCGAGCACCTGCGCCAGCACGGGGTCAACATCCTGATCCTGACCGGCTCGCCCCTGGCCGGCCGCTACGAGACGCCGGACGGCGTGGACTTCGTGCGCATCCCGGGCATGATCAAAAAGACCAACGAAGAGTATCAGCCGCTCTCGATCAAGATCAACGCCCGCCATGCCCTGAACATCCGGCGCAACATCATCATCGCCACGGCCAAGGCCTTCCAGCCGCACCTGTTCATCGTGGACAAGGCTCCCATGGGCCTTCGCCGCGAGGTCATTCCCACGCTCAAGTGGCTGCGCCGCCGCCTGCCCGGCACGCGCACCATCCTCGGCCTTCGCGACATCATGGACGACGCCGTCTCCACCAGCCGCGAATGGCGGGAGAAGGGCGTCTACGAGGTCCTGGACCAGTATTATTCGGAGATCTGGGTCTACGGCAACCAGGACCTCTACGATCCCATCGCCGAGTACGCCATCCCGGACGGCATCAGCCGCAAGATGGTCTTTACCGGCTACATTCCGCGCCATGTGCCCACCGCCCAGTCCATGGCCCGGACCCGGCGCGAGGAGCGGCTTTCGCCCGAGGAAAAGCTGGTGGTGGTGACGACCGGTGGCGGCGGGGACGGCTATCCGCTGATGGACGCCTATCTCGCCATGCTCGAAGAGGGTGGGGCCCCGCACCACCGGGTGATCTTCGTGTCCGGCCCCTTCATGCCCAAACCCGAGCGCGAGGCCGTGGCCCGGCGGGCGGGGCGCCTGAAGGCCCGGTTCTACCATTTCTACCGGCGCATGGAGACGCTCATGGGCCTGGCCGACGCCGTGGTCACCATGGGCGGCTACAACACCACCTGCGAGATCCTGTCCCAGGGCAAGCCCTGCCTGGTGGTGCCCCGGGAAGTGCCGCGCCTGGAGCAGCGCATCCGGGCCGAGGTCATGAGCGGCCGGGGGCTGATCGAATACCTGCCCTGGGACAGCCTGACCCCGGCCGCGCTCCGGGACAAGCTGGTCCTGCTTCTTGGCGACGCGGGGTCCTACCGCACGGCCATGGCCAATTTTCCCTTCACCGGCCTCTCGGTCATCTCCGACCGGCTGGCCACCTTTCGCCGGGAACTGTGCCGTGTGGACAGGAATGCCTGTCCGCCCCCGGCCGGTTCCTGACCGGAAATCCCGAACCTTCCCCCGCCTCAGCGCGCGAAAAAGACGGCCCACAGGCCGAAGGCCGCGATCAGCCAGCCCGACACCCGCTTGATGGCCCGCATATGGGCCAGCAGGCGAAAGCGCAGCAGTTTGCCGCCAAAGGCGATGGCCACCCACCAGACCATGGAACCGCAAAAGACGCCGGCCACCACCGAGGCGGCCTCGGCCGCGTGGGCCTCGGCCTGGCCGAGGCCGAAGCCGGCGAAGATGGCCAGGAAGCCAACCATGGTCATGGGGTTGGTGAGCGTGAGCAGGAAGACCGAGACAAAGGCCCCGGCGTAGCGGCGTTTCGGCGCTTCCAGCGGCTTTGGCGCGGTCTTGGACAGGGCCAGGCGCAGGCCCATGCCGACCAGGAAGAGGCCGCCGCCGATCCGCATGACGGTGGCGTGCTCGGCCAGGAAATCGGAAACGAACGTCAGGCCGAAGGCGGCCACGGCCCCGTAGAAGGCGTCGGCCGCGGCCGCGCCGATGCCGGACAGGAGTCCGATCCGAAGCCCGTGCGTGATGGCCCGCCCGAGGCACAGCATGCCGACCGCGCCAAACGGCATGGCGATGATGGCCCCCATGGCCAGACCCTTGAGGAAAAACGTGGGCATCGTGCCAGACTACCGGGTTTGCCGGCCCGCGGCAAGGCGGGCCGGCCGCTTACGGCCGCAGGGCCGCGTAGGCGCCGGTCTGGCGCTCGAAGCCGAGCAGGTCGATGTCCTGGGCCTTGACGCCAAACGTCCCGAGCATGCCGTGGATCTGGCCCCGGTGGTGGGTCTGGTGGTTGTGGAAATGGGCCAGGCACAGGGCAAAGGGCAGGTCCATGGGCCGGCCGTCGGTGGTGGTGAAAACGAGGTTTCCCGCCAGCCGGGCCGGGTCCAGGGCGTCGGCAAAGGCGAGTCCCCGGTCCTCCTCGACCCGCCTGGCGGCGGCCAGGTCGGCCAGGGCCGGGTAAGGCACGGCGTCGACCGTGGGGACTGCCGGGCCCTGGCCGGTCAGGCGGTTTATCCACAGCCGGTCGGCCAGGACCAGGTGGTTGGCGATGGCGAGGATGGAACCGAAGTTGGCGGCCGAGGGGGCATGGAGCTGCCCGGGCGAGAGCTTTTCCATGTCGGCGTAGAGGCGTTGGTTGGCCCACTGGTTGTAGCGGGCCTGGATGCGGACCAGGAACTGCATGGCAAACCTCCGGATGGGCGGGAGGATGCCGGCTGCGGCCCGGGGCGTCAACTCCGGCCCAAGGGGTGTTCCAGAACCGGGCCGGTGTGGTATGGGGAGGAAAATTCCCCCCAAGGAGCACCTGCCATGAAACCCTTTTCCCTGACCCTCGGCGATCCCGGGCCGGCCTGCGCCGAGCCGGCTCCCGAGGCCTTGCGCCAGGCCGTGGCCAAGTTCAACGCCGGCGACTATTTCGAGTGCCATGAAGTCCTCGAAGCCTACTGGCTGGAGGAGACCGGGCCCGTGCGCGACCTGTACAAGGGCGTGATCCAGGTCGCAGGCGGCTTCTTTCATTGGGAAAACGGCAACAAAGCCGGTTGCCTCAAGCACCTGGAACGGGCTATCGTCTACCTTGGCCGCTACGCCCCGCGCTGCCAGGGCCTGGACGTGGCGGCGCTCATGGTCGAGGCCCAGGCCGGGCTCGAATGGGCCCGGGACGCCGAGCCGGACACGGCCATGCCGCCCGAACTCGTGCCGCGCATGGTCCTTGCCGACTGAGCCCAAAAGGAGTTTTTCCCATGGCCATCCGCTACGTCCACACCAACCTCATTGCCCGGGACTGGCGGGCCCTCGCCTCCTTCTACGTCCGCCTCTTCGACTGCCGGCCCGTGCCGCCGGAGCGGGACCTGTCGGGCGGGTGGCTCGACGCCGCAACCGGCCTCGACGGGGCCCACATCACCGGCCTCCATCTGCGCCTGCCGGGCCACGGCGACACCGGCCCGACGCTCGAAATCTTTTCCTACGACGACTTGGCCGAGCGGCCGGACGTGGCCCCCAACACCCCGGGGTTCGCCCACCTGGCCTTTCTGGTGGACGACGTGCCGGCCATGGCCGAGGCGGTCCTGGCCGCCGGCGGCTCGGCCGTGGGCGAGCTCGGCACCCGCGACGTGCCCGACGTCGGCCGGCTGGCCTTTCGCTACATGCGCGATCCCGAAGGCAACATGATCGAGCTGCTCCACTGGTCCTAGGTCCGCCGCTCCGCGATGTTCGGGCGAGGCGTCCGGGGCGCAAAGGCCGGAAGTATTTTCGCTAAAAAACCTTCCGGGTTTTCAAGGGCGAAGCGGCGTGCCGCGCCTTTGCGGCGGCCTCGCCCGCCTGTGCCCGGTTTCCAGGCCCGGGGATGTGCGCTATGGTGCCGGCGGCGGCATGGGCCGTCTCCGGCGGCCACGGCCGTGGCCGGCGCGCCCGGCGGTCCGGGAAGGCCGCGCCGGAAATCCTTTATTTTTTCGTAACACAGGGGCCTGGCTCCAGGGGCGCGGCGCCGGCCGGCAAAAAGCATCATGTCCGATTTCGTCCATCTCCACTGCCACACCGAGTACAGCCTCCTCGACGGGGCCATCCGCATCGGCGACCTGGTCAAGACGGCCGCGTCCTTCGGGTCCCCGGCCGCGGCCATCACCGACCACGGCAACCTCCACGGCGCGCTCATCTTCTACGATTACGCCAAAAAGGCCGGCATAAAGCCCATCATCGGCTGCGAGGTCTACGTCACCGCCGCCAGCCGCCACGACCGCGATCCCAGGAACCCGCGCTACCACCTGGTGCTCCTGGCCCAGAATCTGGCCGGCTACAAAAATCTCCTCAAGCTCGTGACCCTCGGCCACACCGAGGGCATGTACTACAAGCCCCGGGTGGACAAGGAACTGCTCGGGAAATACGGCGAAGGGCTCATCGCGCTCTCCGCCTGCCTCAAGGGCGAAATCAACCAGCGGCTTTTAAAAGAAGGGAAAGATCAGGCCGTGGCCTGCGCCAGGGAGTACATGGCGCTTTTCCCGGACCGTTTCTATTTCGAGATCCAGGCCAACGGCATCCCGGAGCAGCAAACGGTCAACGACTTCCTGATCGACCTGTCAGACGACCTCAAGGTGCCCTTGGTGGCCACCAACGACTGCCACTATCTCCGGGCCGAGGACGCCGAGGCCCACGACGTGCTCCTTTGCATCCAGACCGCCGCCTGCGTGGACGACGCCAAGCGGATGCGCTTTACCACCAAGGACCTCTACTACCGTTCGCCGGACGAGATGGCCGAGGCCTTCGCCCATGTGCCCCAGGCCCTGGCCAACACCTGCGAGATCGCCGAGCGCGTCGATCTGAGTCTCAAGTTCGGGGACTACCATTTTCCGGTCTACAAGACCCCGCCCGGCAAGTCCCTGGACGACGTCATGGCCGACATGGCCCGCCAGGGGCTTCGGGACCGGTTGGCCAAGATGCCGGACGCGGAGCCAAAAAAATACTGGGACCGCCTGGAACTCGAACTCGACGTCATCAAGCAGATGGGCTTTCCAGGCTATTTCCTGATTGTCCAGGACTTCATCAACTGGGCCAAGGACCACGGCATCCCGGTCGGTCCAGGGCGTGGCTCGGCCGCCGGGTCGCTGGTCGCCTACGCCCTGCGCATCACCAACCTGGACCCCTTGCCCTACGACCTCCTCTTCGAGCGCTTCCTCAATATCGAACGGGTCAGCATGCCCGATATCGACGTCGATTTCTGCGAGCGCCGCCGCTACGAGGTCATCCGCTACGTCACCGAGCGCTACGGCGAAAACGCCGTGGCCCAGATCACCACCTTTGGCACCATGAAGGCCAAGGGCGTGGTCCGCGACGTCGGCCGGGCACTCGGCATGACCTTTGGCGAGACCGACCGCATCGCCAAGCTCATCCCCGACGAGCTCAAGATGACCATCGACAAGGCCCTTGAGCGCGAGCCCGAGCTCAAGGTCCTCATGCGCACCGACCCCCGGGTCGGGCATTTGATCGACATTTCCAAGCGCCTGGAGGGCCTGGCCCGCCACGCCTCCACCCACGCCGCCGGCGTGGTCGTGTCCGACACGGCCATGACCGAGTACGTGCCGCTCTATAAGGGCAAAAACAACGAAACCGTGACCCAGTGGGACATGAAGCGCGTGGAGAAGGCCGGACTCGTCAAGTTCGACTTCCTCGGCCTCAAGACCATGACGGTCATCGACGACGCCCTGAAAATCATTGAGGGCATGGGGGTCACGCCGCCGGACCTCGACACCCTGCCCTTTACCGACGAGAAGACCTACGAGCTTTTCGCCAAGGGCGACACGGACGGCATCTTCCAGGTGGAAAGCCAGGGCATGCGCAAATACCTGCGCATGCTACGGCCCAACTGCTTCGAGGACCTGATCGCCATGCTGGCCCTCTACCGGCCGGGTCCCCTCGGCTCGGGCATGGTCGAGCAGTTCATTCGCCGCAAGCACGGCGAGGACCCGGTCGAATATCCCCACCCGCGCCTGGAAGAGACGCTCAAGCCCACCTATGGCGTCATTGTCTACCAGGAACAGGTCATGAAGATCGCCCAGGTCCTGGCCAGCTTCTCGCTTGGCGCCGGCGACCTGCTCCGCCGGGCCATGGGCAAGAAAAACGCCGAGGAGATGGGCAAGCAGCGGCAGTTTTTCGTGGACGGCTGCGCGGGTAACGGCATCGAGGCCAAAAAGGCCAACGAGATCTTCGACTTGATGGAGAAGTTCGCGGAATACGGCTTCAACAAGTCCCACAGCGCCGCCTACGCCCTGATTTCCTACCACACGGCCTACTTGAAGGCCCACTATCCCGTCGCCTTCATGGCCGCGCTCATGACCTCGGACATGGAAAACCAGGACAAGCTCCTGCAATACATCGCCGCCTGCCGCGACAACGACATCGAACTGTGCCCGCCGGACGTCAACGCCGGGCTGCCGCACTTTTCCGTCAAGGACAACAAGATCCTCTACGGTCTGGCGGCTGTTAAAAACATCGGCCGCGACGCCGTGGCCGAGATCGTGGCCGAGCGCGAGGCGAACGGCCCCTTCACCTCGCTTCTCGACTTCACCAGCCGCGTGAACATGCGCAAGGTCACCAAGCGCGTCATCGAGTATCTCATCAAATGCGGGGCCTGCGACGGCTTCGGCTGCTCCCGGGCCGGACTCGTGGCCGGGCTCGACCAGGCGGCGGCCCTCGGCCAGAAGCGGGCGGCCGACAAGAACGACGGCCGGCTCTCGCTCATGACGCTCATGCCCGAAAAGCCCAAGCCCACCGTGGGCCTTGGCCTGTCCTGTCCCGAAGCCACGCTCCCGGAATGGCTCCACGAGGAGATGATGGCCTTTGAAAAAGAGGCCCTCGGCTTCTACCTGACCAGCCATCCGCTCCTGGCCTACGAGCGCGATCTCCGGGCCATGCGCACCACGACCCTCGCCCAGTGCGCCGGCATCGAGCCCGGCGTCGAGGTGAAAGTCGCCTGCATCTGCGTCTCCACCAAGGAAATCATCACCAAAAAAGGCCAGAAGATGGCCTTTTGCAAGCTGGAGGACCATCTCGGAGGCGAGGCCGAGGCCGTGGTCTTCTCGGACTGCTATGCCCTGTGCCGCGAGCACCTCGACGCCGACGCGCCGCTCTTTCTAACCGCCAAGATCGGGGCCACGGAAGAAGTGCAGGGCGAAGGCAAAAGGCTCATCAAGCTGCAAGCCGTGCGCATCGATCCCCTGGCCAAGATCATCGGTGGCAGCGATGAGCCCGTGGAAGTGATCGTGGCCTGCCCCGAGGAAAAGCCCGTGACCCTCGATCCCCTGGGCGACATCCTGCGCCGCTACCCAGGCCAGTGTACCGTCCACCTCGTGCTCTCCCTGCCGCGGGCCGTCTGCCGCCTGCGTCTGGGCCAGGAGTTCGGCGTGCGCCGCTGCGCCGAGCTGCGCCGCGAACTCGACGATTTCGAGCAAGGCGTCGTGGTTGCCAGACAGTAGGGCGGGGAGGAAGGCAGGGGGGAGGAAGATGCCTCCGGCGGCCGGGGGGCGTCACGCCCCCCGGACCCCCCGCACGGGTGGGCGGGGATGGGGGAAGCGGGTGGGGAGCGTGGTCGTGGTCGGGTATGCGTCGGTGTGGCCGGAATGGGCCGGACGACGCACGCCGCAAAGCCGGCGAGCACGTCCGGCCCATTCCGGCCACACAGGCCCGTCGCCCCGAAGACGGGGCGAGTAAAGAATTTTTACGTAAGAGAGCGCGGGCAGGTGGCCCTCCTTTCCTGATCCCCTTGTTTGGGGGCCGCGAGTGCCGGGGTGGTTTTGCATCCCGGCACTCGCGGCCCCCAGGTCGGGAGGGTCCGGGAGGGGGTGACCCCCTCCCGGCCGCCGGAGGCATCTTCATGCTTAATAACAAACGCGGCGTCTGGCAGTTGACGGTGACCGAATCTTTTAGCGCGTCGCACTGCCTGCGGGGCTACGAGGGGCCGTGCGAGAACCTGCACGGCCACAATTTCGGGGTCGAGGCGGTGGTGGAGGGCGAGCGGCTCGATGCCAAGGTCGAGTACCTGATGGATTTCAAGAAGCTGCGCGGCCGGTTGCGCGGGATCCTGGCCGAGTTGGACCACCGGCATTTAAACGACGTCGCGCCCTTTGACGGGGAGAATCCGTCGTCGGAGAATCTGGCCCGGCATATTTACAGAAGGCTCGAGGCGGCCCTGGCCGGCGAGGCCGTGACCCTGGTCGCGGTGTCGGTTTCGGAAAAGGACACGAGCAAGGCCACGTACCGCGAATTGTAGGACCAAGGCGGGGCGTGGACCGGCCTACTTGACGGAGCGTGACGTTGTGGCGCAGAGCATGGTCGAGGCAAGGCGCGGCACAGGCCGCCGCAACCCCCGGAGCAGGGCTTTGGAGCAGGCGGTGATCAGAAAGGTCTTTGAGACCATTTCGCTTCCCGGCGACAGCCGTCGGTTGGCCAAGGACGTGGTGGAGTACCTGGGCGGACACCTTTCCGACCCGGACGCCCTGCACGATCTGGACATCATCCTGACCGAAGCCTGCGCCAACGTCTGCCGCCACGCCTACGGCGGAGCCGCCGGCCGGTTGCAGGTCCGGCTCACCGTCAATACGGGCCGGTACGTGGAACTGGAGATCGTGGACTGGGGCAAGGGGTTCGCCGCCGACGCCCGCTTCGAGAATCCCGGCCCGGACTCCGAAGGCGGCCGGGGCCTCTACATCATGCGCATGCTTTCAAGCGACTGCCAGGTCCACCGGCGAAACGGCGAAAACGTGGTGTTCATCCACAAGGACATAGGGAGAGCGCGGTGGAAAAGCTGACCATCAAGCGCGACAGCGACGCGCTCATGCTGCGATACTCCGGTGAAATCACCCTGGAGATCACAGGCGACCTCAAGCGCCGCCTGGACGCGGAACTGGAAGACGCGGAAGTGAAGGCCGTGATCATCGACCTGTCCGACGTCAGTTTCATGGATTCCTCGGGCATCGGTTTCCTGGTCTCGGCCAACACCCGGATGCGCAGTTCCGGCCGATCCTTTTTCCTCTACAAACTGAGCAAGCCCGTGGAAAAGACCCTGGGGCTTGTCCAGCTCCTCCAGTTTTTCCAGATCCTTGCCGACGAAGAAGCCCTGGCCGCCATCCGCGGCTGACCGGGCGTCATGACCACTGCCGCCCTTGTCGCCACGCCGGTTTTTGACGCGGACCGCTTGGCGGACGTCCGTCTGCGGGTGGCCGGCAAGGCCTGGAGCCTGGCCGGACGAAGCGGCGTCGCCGCCGAGGAGGCCCGGGCCAGGGAGCTTGTCGCCGCAGGCGGCCTGCCGGTCTTTTTGGGAGCCGGGCTCGGCGTGGCCGTCAGGCGCTGCCGGGAGGCCGGCCTGCCCGTGGCGGTCGTGGACAAGGAAGCGGCCATAAGCGAGGCCACGGGCCTTCGCCGGGCCGTGGCCGGCGATCCGGAGCTCCTGTGGATCGACGCCCCGGACGCGGCCACGGCCGCCGCCCTGGTCCGGGAGTTCGCCGTCCGCCACGTTCCGGCCACGCCCACACTCGTTTCCCATCCCGTCTACCTCCGGCTCGACCCGGCCTATTACGGCGTCCTGCCCCGGCTGCTGACGGCGCACCCGGCCGAGACGCCCCTGCCGCAGCGGTCCCTTTTCCAACAGGCCTTGCCCCGGGTCCTGTGCCTGACCAGCCGGCTTTTTCTCCTTGGCGAAGTGACCCGGGCCTGCGAGCGCCTGGGCGCGCCGTGCCGGTACCTGGAGACCGGCGACGAGCTCGACCGCGACGCCTTCGTGGCCCTGGTGCGCGGGGCGGTTGCGGCCTTTCGCCCGGACTTCGTGCTGACGGTCAACCACTTGGGCGTCGACCGCGAGGGCGTGCTCCTGGAACTTCTGGCCGGCTTGCGCCTGCCCTTGGCCTCGTGGTTCGTGGACAGCCCGGAGTTGACCCTGCCGCTCTACCGGCCGGCGGCCACGGCCGACACCGTCCTTTTCACCTGGGACACGGACAGCCTCGAACCGCTCCGGGCGGCCGGCTTTCCCCACGTCCACTACCTGCCGCTGGCCGCCGACGAGACCCGCTTCCATCCCCGGACCCGTTTGCCCGAAGCCCATCCCTGGCGGGCCCGGGTATCTTTCGTCGGCAATTCCATGCGGCTTAAAACCGCCTTGCGCCTGGCCGCCTCCGAGCCGTCGCCGGAGCTTCTTGCCGCCTTCGGCGACCTGGCCGCGAGCTTCGGCCCCTCGCCCCGGCGGCTGGTCCGCGACCACCTGGCCGATGTCCGGCCGGACCTGCTCCCGGCCTACGAGGCCCTCGGCACCACCGAGCGGCGGTTGGCCTACGAGACGGCCGTCATCTGGGAGTCCACCCGCCGCTACCGGGCGGCCTGCGTCGAGGGGACCATGGCCCACAGGCCGCTCCTGGTCGGCGACGCCGGCTGGAGCGACACCTTTGCCGGCGAGGGGACCCGGTGGCGGCGGTTGCCGGAACTGGCCTACTACGACCAGCTGCCGGATTTTTATCCGCTTTCCGACGTCAATTTCAACGCCACCAGTCTGCAGATGAAAGGGGCCGTCAACCAGCGGGTCTTTGACGTGCCGGCCTGCCGGGCTTTTCTCCTGACCGACGCCCGCCGCCAGATGGAGCGGCTTTTCGAGCCCGGCCGCGAGGTGGCGGTCTACGCGAGCCCGGAGGAGGCCGGGGAGCTTTTGGCCCGCTACCTGGCCGATCCGGCCGCCCGGGCGGCCCTGGCCCGGGCCGGCCACCGGCGGGTCCTGGCCGAGCACACTTATCCCCGGCGCATGACGGAGCTTTTCGCGGTAATGCGCCAGACCTTCAAGGCCAGGCCGTGACCGGGACGATTCCCTTTGGCCGCCTGCCCGGGCCGCTCTCCCGCCTGCTCCTGGCCGGCGGACGCGGTCCGGGACTGGCCGCCGCCCGGGACGAGGCCGGATGGTCCGGCCCGGCCGCCCTGGCCGACGCCCTGGCCCTGGCCGTGTGGGAGGACGCGCCCCTTGCGCCCGAGGCCGCGGCCGTGGCGGCGGCCCGGCACGCCGGCCGGCCGTTTTTGCCGCCAGAGACCAATCGCGTCGTGGCCGCCGTGGCCGCCTCTGCCCGGCCGGCCGGGCCGGAACCCTATTTCGACCGTCTGGCCGCCCGGCGGGAGATTCCCAAAATGCTGGCCTATCTCCTGGACCGCCATCGCAAGGACCCGGCCGACGCCGGCATCCTTCACCGCCTGTCCTGCCTGGCGCCGATGGCCGACGCGGCCGGGGAGGGGGCCTTGGCCGAGGTGGCGGCTCTTCTGGCGGATTTGGCCGGACCTCTGGCCCCGGCCGGGGCCCTGGTGGCCGGCGAACTGTCCCTCCTGGCCGGCCGGACGGACGCGGCCGAGGCGCATCTGCGCCGGTCCCTGGCCGGCCTGCCGACGGCGGCCGCCGGGCTGCGTCTGGCCGAAGCGCTTTTGCGCCAGGGCGGACGGGAGGCCGCCCTGGCCGAGCTGGCCGCCGCCTGCGCCGGCCGGCCTTGCGACGTCCTGGCCACCACGCGCCTGTACGACCTGGCCACCGGCCTGGCCGACCGGCTGGAGCCGCTGCCGGGCCCCGTGGCCGTGCTGCTGTATTCCTTTAATAGTGCGCCGCTTCTGGCCCGGACCCTCGAGGCCCTGGAGGCGACCGACTGGGCCTTCGCGCCGGCCGGAGCCCGCATCGTCGTGCTGGACAACGGCAGCGCCGACGACACGGCCGCCGTCTGCGCCGCCGCCCGGGACCGGTCCGCCGGCCGGCTCGAAGTTGTTTCGCTGCCGGTCAACGTGGGAGCCCCGGCCGCCCGCAACTGGCTGGCCGCCCTGCCGCCGGTCCGGGCCGCCGCCTTTGCGGCCTATCTCGACGACGACGCGCTGGTCCCTCCGGACTGGCTCGGCCGGTTCGGCGCGGCCGTGGCCGCCATGCCCGGGGCCGGCGTCTGGGGAAGCCTTGTCCGGGCCACCGACGCCCCGCGTTTCGTCCAGTCGGCCGACACCCATCTCCTGCCCACGCCGCGCGGGCAGGACGGGGAGAGCCGGGCCTTTGCCCTGGCCCGGCCCTGGCTGACCACGGCCGACTGGGGCCAGTATGCCCTGTGCCGGCCGTGCGCCTCGGTCACGGGCTGCTGCCACCTTTTTCGCACCGACGTTCTCACCGGCCTTGGCGGCTTCGACATCCGCTTTTCCCCGACCCAGTACGACGACCTGGACCTGGACATCCGCCAGCTCCTGGCCGGCCGGCCGGCCGCCTGCCAGGGGCATTTGACGGTCCTACACGCCAAGGCCACGGGCGCGGCCGCCCACGTCGGCGGCAAACAGTACGGCTCGGCATTCGCCAACCAGTTCAAGCTCCACCACAAATACGACGACGGACAGATCGAGGCGGCCGCGCGGACGGCCTTCGACGCCCTGGCCGCGGATCTGGCCGGCAAGATCGAAACCCTGGCCGGCCTGGGCCTGATCGGGCCGGAAACACCGGAAGCGGGGGAGGGCGAGCGTGGCGTCTGAGGCCGGTTCCATCGTGGTCATCCAGACCCAGCGGATGGGGGACCTGATCCTCACCTATCCGCTGCTCCTGTGGCTGGCCAGGGAGTATCCCGGGCACGCACTCACGGTGGTGGCCGAGCCGACCTTTGCCGGGCCGCTGGCTCCCTTGAGCCCCCCGGCCGCGTATGTCCCCCTGGCCCGGGGCGGGGAGTTGGCTGGACGCGGGCACGATTTGGTCGTGAACCTGAGCATCCGGCCCGAGGCCGCCCGGCTGGCCGGGGAGCTCGCCGCCCCCAGGCGCCTTGGGCCCGTGGCCGACGCGGCCGGGGTGGTCCGGGTCGGCGGCGACTGGCAGCTCTACCGGGCCTCGGTGGTGCACAACAACCGCCACAACCGCTTCCACTGGGCGGAACTGAACGCCCTGGACGTGGTGCCGGTGGCGGACATGGCCCGAACCGTCTGGCCGGCTCCGCGCACCGGCGGCCCGGGCCGCCGACGGGTCGGCGTCTTCGTCGGGGCCAGCGAGCCGGACAAGCGGCCGAGCGTGGATTTCACGGCCCGGTTCGTCCGGGAGCTGGCCGGCCGGGGCCTGGTGCCGGTGCTGCTTGGCGGGCCGGGAGAGGTCGAACTCGGGGCCGAGGCGGCAAGACGGGCCGGCATCCCGGTCACCAACCTGTGCGGCCGGCTCGGGCTCAAGGAACTGGCCGTCATCGGCCAGGACCTGGCGCTTTTGGTCACGCCGGACACCGGGCCCATGCATCTGGCCGCCTGGACCGGCTGGCGGGTGCTGAACCTCTCCATCGGCCCGGTCAGCGCCCATGAAACCGGCCCCTACCAGCCCGGGCATTTTGTGCTCAGGCCGCGCATGTCCTGCCGGGGCTGCTGGGCCTGCGTCCGGGAGCGGCCGGTCTGCCGGGCCGGGCTCGATCCGGCCCGGGTGGCCTATGTGGCGGCCAGGCTGGCCCGGGGCGAGGACTGCCGGCTGGCCGGGGCCCGGGTGCCGGGCTACGAACTCCTGCGAAGCGCCCGGGACGATGCCGGCCTCTACGGCCTCGTGCCGGTGTCGCCGGACCACCGCCCAGGCGGCCGGCCGGACGGTCCGTGCGACGCCCGGGAAGCCGTGGGCGGGCTGTGGCAGGCGGTCTTCGGCTGGTTTTTCGGAGCCTGGGGCGAGGACCGCGCCGCCCTGGCCCTGGCCGGGCTCGCGGCCGGCCATCCGGCCCTGGCCGGCCGGTTCTCCCGGAGCCTGGCCGGCCTCGGCGCGGCCCTCGGGCGCGATGCCCGCCAGGGCAGCGTGCCGGATACGGGCTTTGCCCGGCGCTTCGCGCCGCTGGTGCGGCCGCTGGCCGGATTTTTCGAGCGGGTGCTGCAAAACGGCGACGGCGACCGGCCGTCGCGCCTGCGCTGCCTGTCGCTTCTGGCCCGGCTGGCCGCCCTGGGTTCCCGGCCCTGACCGGGCCGGAAAAAAACTCCCTCCCCGATTTCTTTCAATTCGGCAAGATGCTGCCGATTCTTCTCTTTTTTATTTGGAACGGGTCTTGAAGAATACCGGGCGTCAGGAGGCCCAGTATGCAGATTCTTCCCCTCGCCACCCAAAGCGCCAAAAGCGCGGCCGACACCAGCGTCACTTCCAGCGCCGATCTGGCCAAGCGCCAGTCGGCCCTGTTCGCCAGCCTGCTTGACAGCGCCCGGTCCGACGCGGCCTCGATCGCGGGCCAGTCCGAAACCTCCTCGGCCGCTTCGAGCACCGTGGCCGACACGGCGACGGCCGGGCCAAGCGACCAGGATCTCGTGAACCTGCCCGTGACCCGGGAAGATATTGCCGCCCTCCACGACGACCTGAAGGCCGAGGGTTTTTCCGACGAAGAACTTTCCGCCATGCAGGACCGGGCCGACAGTCCCACGGGGCTGACCTGGCGCGAAGTGATGGACGAGGTCAAAAAGAAGGTCTCCAAGACGGAAGCCACCGAGAAGAAGGAAGTTTCCAACGACGACAAGGTCGAGCTCCTCGGACTTTTCGGCAAGCTCGGCTTCACCCCCGCCGAATCCCAGAACCTGATCGATTCCCTGGCCAAGGGCGAGACCGAAGCCGTGTGGGCGGCGGTCAACCAGAAGGTGGCGGGCCTGCCCTCCGACGGCACGGTCAGCCTCGGTTCCACGGAAATGACCGCGCTGGCCCGGGCCATGAATCTTTCCGAAGACGGCCAAAAGCGCCTGGCCGCGCTTTTCGACCAGTCGAACGCCGCTTCGGGCCTGGCCGGTCAGGGCCTGGCCACGGCCATGTCCCTGGTCAAAAACGAGCTGGTCGCCCAGATCGGCAAGGAAAACCAGGCCCTGGCCGATTTCCGCCAGAAGGCCGCCGGGGTCATGGCCCAGGCCTGGCAGCGGGAAACGGGCAAGAAGAATTCCGACCTGCACCAGGACGACGTGGCCCGCAAGGCGGCCCAGGTCGTGGCCATGAACAGCGGCAAGGACAAGACTTCCGATGTGCCGACCGCCAGTCAGCCGAGTGTGGACGTCCTGGCCGACGTGCCCGCGGCCGGCGCGGGCCAGGCGCAGCAGGAAAGCCAGACGCATCAGGCGCGTCAGGCCGGGCAGGCCGGCAGCGACGGATCGGCCAAGACGGCCGCCGACCTGGCTAGCCGGGCCGGCGCAGTGGCGGCCGACCAGGCCCTGGCCTCGGGCCAGAACGGCCAGGCGGATCCCGGCCAGCAGGCGGGCACGCCCGCCACGCCCCGCACCCCGGTGTCGGACAAGGCCGTGGCCGCCGCCCTCCAGACCGCGGGCCGCGATGCGGGAAATTTCACCGGCAACCAGCAGGGCGGCGCGGGCGGCACCTTTGACCACGCCGACCAGGAAGCCGGCTGGGGCGCCTTCTGGAGCAAGGTCCGCACGGACAAGATTTCCGGCCAGACAACTTCGGCCGGGCAGTCCACGGCCACCCAGACCATGGCCGCCATGGACGCGGTGGCCGGAGCCGGGGCCGGCAAGACGGCCAAGACCTTTGATCCGGCCCTGGCGGCCCGGGCGGCCCGGCAGCTCGAAACCGGCATCCTGCGCAACGTCGGCGGGGACGCCAAGCAGCTGACCCTGCACCTTTCGCCGGACGAACTCGGCAAGCTCTCCGTCACCCTGACGGTCAAGGACAAGGAAGTCCGGGCGGTCATCATGGCCGATAATTCCGACACCGCGGCCATGCTCCAGGACCAGGCGGCCAAGATCAAGCAGACCCTGGAAGACCAGGGCTTCAAGGTGACCAAGCTCGATGTGCAGACGGGCCTGGCCCAGGACAACCAGGGCACCTGGCAAAGCCCGGAGCAGCACAACCTGGCCCGCGAACAACGCGAGGCCGTGGAGCGGATGCGGTCGTCCCTGCGCCTGGCTCGCGACGGCGGAACCGGATTCGGGGCCGAGGACGCGGGATTCACTCCCGCGACCACTGCCAGCCGGGCCGCCGGACTCGATCTTTTCGCCTAGCAACGGAGTTACGCCATGAGTTACGCCAGCAGCCTTCTCGGAACCGACTCCTCCAGCAGCAGTAGTTCCACAACGACCCAAAAGGCCTCCTCGAGCCTGGGCCAGGACGCCTTCCTGCAGCTCCTCGTCACCCAGCTGCAGTACCAGGACCCGCTCAATCCCATGGACGACAAGGAATTCGTGGCCGAACTGGCCCAGTTTTCGAGTCTCGAGCAGCTGACGGAAATCAACACCGGCATCGACAATCTGGCCATCCAGGGCACGCAGCAGCAACTGCTCGGCGCGGTCAATTTCATCGGCAAGACCATCGAAGCCACGGGCAACGCCGTGAGCCTGGCCGACGGCAAGGCCAGCGCCGTGACCTTCACCCTGCCAACAGACGCCGAGACCTGCCTGGTCAACGTCCTCGACACGTCGGGACAGGTCGTGCGCACCGTGGACCTCGGGGCCACGACGGCCGGGGCGGTGGAATTCGTCTGGGACGGCAAGGATTACAATGGCAACACCATGGATGACGGCCAGTACCAGGTGGCCATGACCGCCACCGACGCAGACAGCGGACTGATCAAGACCTCTTCCACCATGACCGGGACCGTGCAGGGAATCGCCCAGGAAAACGGCACCTATTACCTCAATATCGGCGATGGGCGCAACGTGGCCTTCACCGACATCACCAACGTGCTCAACGCGTCGAGCGCAACTGATACGGATGCGGCTTCCTAGGCAGCGCCGGCTTAAAGACGCAAGGGGGATAACAGTATGGCAGTCGGATTGGGAACATCCATGTGGTCGGGCGTCTCCGGCCTGCTGGCGAACTCGACGAAGATGAGCACTATCGGCAACAACCTGGCCAACGTCAACACCGTGGGCTTCAAGGGCGCGCGCACCGATTTCATGGATCTCATGAGCGCCAACATCGGCACGGCCGCCGGCGACAAGCAGATCGGCCGGGGCGTGCGCGTCGGCACGGTGGTCTCGGACTATTCCCAGGGCGGCCTGGAAACCACGAGCAACAGCCTGGACATGGCGATAAACGGCAACGGCTTTTTCATGGTCAAGCAGAAGAGCCAGGTCGGGTCCAACGGCAAGATGCTCAACACCGGCAACCAGACCAACTACTACAGCCGGGCCGGCAATTTCAGCTTCGATTCCGACGGCTATCTGGTCACCCCGCAGGGGCTGGCCGTCCAGGGCTGGAAGGTGGACCAGGAACGCATCGACGCGGCCAACGCGTCCGGCACGGTCCTGAGCCAGACCCCGGTTTCGGGCGAGATCCAGGACATACGCCTCAGCCAGTTCACCAGCCCGGCCAAGGCGACCTCCAGCGTCACCCTCATCACCAACCTGGATTCCGACACCAAGTCCGCCAGCACCCGTTCGGCCTCCAACGCCAACTACTACTACGCCATGACCGAAAGCTGGGACGGCACCCAGGATCCGGCCATGCCGTCCACGGCCTACTCCTACCAGACCACGGTCAAGGTCTACGACGAAAACGGCTCGCCCCACACCCTGACGACGTACTACGACAAGGTGGCTGACGTAAACGGCAAGGAGTACTGGGAATACACCGTCACCTGCGCCCCGAACGAAGACGGGCGGGTGGCCAGCAACGGCACCCCCTTCGGGGGCACGGAAGCGGCGGGCCTGCTCATGACCGGCACCATGACCTTCGATTCCTCGGGCAGCATGGAAAACATGAGCGCCTATACGATGAAGGCCAGCAACGCCACCCCCGGGGATTTCGACGCCACCCAATGGACCGCGGCCGATGTGAGCAACGGCTATCCGGTCTTCACGGCCAACTTCAAGTCCGTCTCCAACGCCAGTTTCACCAACTCGACCAACAACCCGCTCAACATCGCGCTCAATTTCGGCATCAGCAACATCGCCGGGTTTAGCGCCGGCGCTTCCGGCTCAAGCCTGGCCACCGCCGGCCACGACCCGGCCAACCTGGTCCATTTCAATCCCTCGACCATGAAGGTCAACAGCAACGTCACCACCAACTACGCCACATCCTCGTCCACGGTGTTCAGCTCCCAGAACGGCTACACGTCCGGGCTTCTCAACAACGTGTCCGTGGATGCCGACGGCATCCTGACCGGCTCCTTCTCCAACGGCCAGACCCAGAAGCTGTGGGCCCTGGCCTTGGCCAACTTCACCAACCTGCAGGGGCTCAGCCGCGAGGGCAGCAACCTCTACGCCGCCACCCTGGAATCGGGCCAGGGCACCACCAACCGGGCCAACACCGGCTCGGTGGGCTCGATCTCGGGCAACACCCTCGAATCCTCCAACGTGGACATGGCCACGGAGATGGTCAGCATGATCCTGACCCAGCGCGGGTTCGAGGCCAACAGCAAGACCATCACCACGGTCGACTCCATGCTCTCGGAAGTCATCCAGCTCAAGCGCTAGCCTTCTTTTTCCCGGTACCACCGGCCGTTCCCCCCGGGGAGCGGCCTTTTTTTATGGGCCGGGCCAGACGGGGCGGGCATTTGCCCGGGAAGCCGACACGCATCGGCCGGAGGAACGGGGGGCGTCGTCTTTTCGGACGGAAAGCGGCCGGGGATGGGAAAAGCTTGCCCGGCCGGACCAGCCGGCCGGCCCCGGCCGGGGGGTGGGGACCCCGGGGTGTGCGTATATTGGCGGCCGGGAGGGAACTTTTTTTCCCAGAGGGTTCATGTCTGTAGGCAACAGCATGATTTTCATGATGAAAGTCATGTTGGTACGGCTCGTGCTGTACCCAGGCAAAACCAACAAGGAACGTCTGGTTGCAACAAGGAGGTTTTCCATGTCCCTGGTTATCAATCACAACATGATGGCGATGAACGCCTCGCGGAACCTGTCCAATTCCTACGGCGCTCTGGCCACCTCGACCCGCCGCCTGTCTTCGGGCCTTCGCATCACCACGGCTTCGGACGACGCCGCCGGCCTGGCCATTCGCGAGCTCATGCGGTCCGACATTTCCACCCTCAACCAGGGTGTGCGAAACGCCAACGACGCCATCTCCATGATCCAGACGGCCGACGGCGCGCTCCAGGTCGTGGACGAAAAGCTCATCCGCATGAAGGAACTGGCCGAACAGGCTGCCACCGGCACCTACACCTCGGACCAGCGCCTGATCATCGACTCGGAATACCAGGCCATGGCTTCGGAAATCACCCGAATCGCCATGGCCACGGACTTCAACGGCATCTATCTCTTGAACGGCAACCTGTCCTCCGGGATCCACGACGGCAACAGCCTCACCCCGTCCGGTAAACTCAAGGTCCACTTCGGCACCGGCAATTCCAGCGCCGAGGACTACTATTACGTCCAGATCGGCAACTCCACGGCCTCGGCCCTGGGCGTCGGCCTGGCCGCCGGCACGGGCCGGGCCGGCCGCAGCATTTCCACCCAGGAGCTGGCCCAGAAGGCTCTTGACGCCATCACGGCGGCCATCGTGTCCAAGGACAAGATCCGGGCCAACCTGGGCGCCCTGCAAAACCGCCTGGAAAACACCATTTCCAACCTGCAGATCCAGGCCGAAAACCTGCAGTCCGCCGAATCCCAGATCTCCGACGTGGACGTGGCCAGCGAAATGACGGAATTCGTGCGTCAGCAGATCCTGACCCAGTCGGCGGTGGCCATGCTGTCCCAGGCCAACTCCCTGCCCAAGATGGCCATGCAGCTCATCAGCGGCTAGGCCCCGGCCAGCCGGAACGGTACGCCATGAAAAAGGACCAGGGAGGCGCGGATCGCAGGCGTCGATCCCTCCCTGGTCCGAAACGGCTTGGCCCGGTGCTGACGGAAATTTGACAAGGAAGGCCGGCTGCGTGTGCCCCGGCCCGAAGCGGCTTTCCGTGCCGGGAAGGTGCGGCAAAAGCCGCTTGCGCAACGCGCCCCGGCAGGCCCGCGGCAAAGCCGCCCCACGGGCGGCCGGTCCGAAACGGCGCGGGCGGCCAGCCGGCGCATCCCCCAACGTGACTCGCGCGGCCCGGCTACCGGACGATCCCCTCGCCATCCCCGGCGGTTTCGCCAAGGGCCTCGAGCGCCCGCAGGGCGGCCATCTGCTCGGCCTTTTTCACGCTTTTTTCGACAGCCGTGATCACCTGCCCGTCGGGCAGGGTCAGGCGGACCTGGAACCGCTTGTCGTGCTCCGGGCCTTCGCTGCCAAGCAGGCTGTAGACCGGCCGGGATTTGTGGGCCTTCTGGGTGTACTCCTGGAGCCGGCTCTTGAAATCCTTGGTCTTCGGCGCGGCCGGCCGCATGGGCCAGCTCCCCGCGAACGCCCGGATGATGAAGCCCTTGGCCGCCGCGTAGCCGCCGTCGAGGAAGATCGCCCCGATCACGGCCTCGAAGGCGTCGCTCAAAAGAGCCGGCCGGGTCCGGCCGCCCTGGTTTTCCTCCCCCTTGCCGAGCAGGACGTGTTCCTCCAGGGACAGGCGGCGGGCCATGGCCGCAAGGCTGCCCTCGTTGACGAGCTGGGAGCGGAGCAGGGTCAGCTCGCCTTCCGGGGCCTCGGGAAAGCGGACGAAAAGTTCCTCGGACACGCACAGTTCGAGCACCGCGTCGCCGAGAAATTCCAGGCGCTCGTTGTGGCCCAGGGCGTCGCCGCGTTCGTTGGCCCAGGAACTGTGGGTAAGGGCCGCCGTCAAGAGCTCCGGCCGGGCAAAGGCGTGGCCCAGGGCTTCTTGGACGACGGCAAAAGATGGCAGCATACGCGGCACTCCGTGATGCCGGGTCGGTGATTCCGCCCGGCCCGAGACGTGAAACGACGCGGGCGAAGCTAGCCTTTTTCCGGGGCGATTCCAAGTTGCCGCAGGGAAGGCCGGTGGTGTTTTTACGGCCGAGCCGCCCAATTATCTTGATTATCCCGGCCGGGGCGGGCATTTTATGCCGAGGACGCCGTCCCCGATCCATGGGGCGGCGGCACGGACCGCCGTGGCGGGCGGCGACCGGCGCGGCCCCGAAGCGGCCGCAGGAGGAGGGCAGCCATGGCTGGATTGTATGTTGGCGCGACGGCCGGGTATTCCGGCAAAAACATGGTGGTCATGGGGCTTGGGCTCCGTTTCCAGAAGGAAGGCTACTCCGTCGGCTACTTGAAACCCGTCGGCGCCATGCCCCGCGAGATCGACGGCCGGATGTGGGATGACGACGCCTACCACGTGCAGCGTATCCTGCACACCAACGAGGAGCCGGAAACCCTGACTCCCGTCATCGCTTCCCACGATTTCCAGGTCAGGGCCTTTCGCAACCAGACCGGCGACGTCATGGAATCCATCCGGGCCGCCTACGAGAAAGTGGCCGCCGGCAAGGACGTGACCATCGTCGGCGGATCCGGCGGCATGCACACCGGCCGGTACTGCAACGCCGACGGCGTGCGTGTGGTGCGCGAACTCGACCTCAAGGCCGTGGTCATCGACCGCTATTCCAAGGAACTCAATTACGACTACCTGCTGGTCCTCAAGGAGCAGCTCGGCGACCATCTGGCCGGCGTCATCTTAAACGACGTGGCCCAGAATTTCCTGGACGAGACCCAGACGCTCATCGCCCCCTTCCTGCGCGACCGGGGCATCCGGGTGCTCGGCATCATCCCCAAGGACCCGCTCATGGGGGCCATCAAGGTCTCGGACCTGGCCGACCGGCTCGGCGGCAAGGTCATCTCCGCCCACCACAAGTCCGACCGGATCGTGGAAAGCTTTCTCATCGGCACCATGCAGGTGGAAAACTTCATGACCCACTTCCGGCGGCAGAAAAATTCCGCCATCATCGTCGGCGGCGACCGCTCCGACGTCCACCTGGTCGCCCTCGAAGGCGACAGCCCCTGCCTCGTCCTCACCGGCAACCTCTACCCCAACGACATCATCCTGACCCGCTCCGAAGTCCTCGAAATCCCCATCATCGTGGTCCGGGAAGACACCTACACCGTGGCCAAGAAGATGGAGACGCTGCTTATGCGCCACAAGCTGCGCGACGAGATCAAGATCCGCCAGGGCGCCCAGCTCATCAACGCCAACCTCGACTTCCCGGTCCTCATGGACCAGCTCGGCTTGCGGCGCTAGCCCATCGGCGGCGTGCGGGAAGGGAAGAGAAGATGCCTCCGGCGGCCGGGAGGGGGTCACCCCCTCCCGGACCCACCCGAACGGGGCAAAGGTTCCCGCGCACCCCGCGAAGCCCGTGGAAAGTTTTTGGGAAGGGTTCCCCCGGCCGCCGGAGGCCTCTTAATTCTTCCTGTGCTCGTGGCAGGACACCAGAAACAGGGCGGCGCGCAGGCGCAGGACTTCGCGCGGGGCGCGGTCCATGAGGGCGTGGCCGGGCATGGGGAGCATGGTGGCGAGCGCGGTCTGTTCCCGGGCCTGCCTGCCGTCGTAGCGCATGGCTTCGAGTTCGGCCAGGGAGGCCAGGGCATCGGCCCGTTCCCTGGAAAAGGCTTCGCCGAGGCGGGCGGCGTGTTCGGGCTGGCGGATATCGAGGATCTGCCTGTCGTGGTCGCGGGAGATGGCGGGGACGTCTTTCATGTCAGGCTCCTTGCGGGGTTCTTTTCGGCCGGCCGGCCGGATGCCTTAGAGGCCGGACGATTTTTCCTGGCATGAATGCTGCTTTGCTTCCCGGCAAACGCAGGGAAGCCATCCGTGAGACACCATACGCTTTGCCGCCGCGCCACGACGCGCCTTTTCCGAACCGCCCCGGCGCTCGCGGCCGTGGCGGTGGTCTGTTGCCTGGGGGGTGTCGTACCGGCCTCCTGCCCGGCCGCCGGGCCGACCCTGGCCGCCATACGCGCTCCGGACGCTCCGGGGGGCGAGGCCCTGCCGGGCCGGGGCGAAACGCCGTTGCCGACGGCGGATCGGGCCTTCCGGGTGGAACTCAAGAAAAGCGCCCCTGCCGAAGGCGCGATCCGGGTCGGCGGCGCGGCTTCGTTCGAGGCCCGGCTTTTCGCCGGCGACCGGGAGATGGCCCTGGACGGGTCGGTGTGCCGTTGGCGTTCGGACGGCGGGGCGAAATTTCTGGAGGCCGAGGGCCCGTTTGCGACCACGGCTATTTTTTTGCGCCCCGGCCGCCAGCGGGTCTGGGTGGAGGTGGTGCCGCGCTCGGGGCCGTCGCCGGGACTTACGGCGGTGTCCGAGCCGGTGGAGTTGGACATCGCCGCGCCGTCTTTCTCCTTGTCCGTCACGCCGTCCTCGCCCCTGGTCGGGGAAGAGGCCACCGTGTCCATCCGGGATTTCCCGGTCCACGACGGGGTGGAATTCCGGTGGGATCCGTTGCCGGCGGGCAAGGCGAAGCTTGTGGCTGTCGGCGAGCGGAGCCTGACCTTTTATCCGACCGAGGCCGGGGTCGTGCCGGTGCGCGTGACGGCCGCCACGGGCGCCACAGAGGGAGGCTGGGCGGGCGGCAAGGACCTTGGCGGAGACCTCGGCGGGGCCCAGGCGGCGGTGACGGCCCGGCCCTACGCCGTGGCCGTGGAGGACCGGGGGCTCCTGGAAGCGCCGGCCACGGTCTGGCGCGACGGCGAAGGGCCGGTGCCGGCCCCTGGGGTGGCGGTGCGGCAAAACGTGCGGCTGCGGGCGGTGGTGACGCCGACCCCGCCAAGTCCGCCCCTGGCCTATGCCTGGAGCCTGTGTCCCGGGGCCCGGGTCCGGGGCGGGGAGGACGGGCGCGAGATCGCGGTTTCGCGCGACGCCCTGGGGCCTTGCGAGGCCGAACTCGAGGTCCGCGACGGCCGGGGGCTGCTCCTTGGCCGGGGCAAGGGGAGCTTTACGGTGTCGGTCTCCCAGGAGGAGCTGGACACGGCCGTGGCCAACGCCCGGGAGACCGACCGGAGGACCCGGGCGGCCGAGGCGGCCTGGGCCGACGGCGAGCCGGACAAGGCCCTCGATCTGGCCGGGCTGGCCGTGCGCCTGAGCCCCCGGGACGGTCCGGCCCTGATCGCCCTCGACCGGATCGGCCGGGACAAGGCCCGGCTGGACGGCTCTCTGGCCAAGGCCGGCGCGGCGCTCGCGGGAGACGATTTTTCCGAGGTCGCGGCCATGCTCGGCGAGGCGGCCAAGGTGAGTCCCCGGGCCGGGGCCATCGAGGCCCTGCGCCGGAAGGCCGGAGCCAGAAAGGAGACCCTTGGCCGGGTGGATGCGCTCCTGGCCGAGGGCCGCGACAAATGGGAGGCCGGCGACGTGGACGCGGCCCTGGGCCTCTCCGGCCAGGCCCTGTCCCTCGATGCCGGCCACCCGGCGGCCCGGGCCCAGCGGGAGCGGATGGTGGCCGACCGCGACCGGCTGATCGCGGCCCTCAAGCAGTCGGCCGCCTATCTTTTGGCCAAGCGTTTCGACAGCGCGGCCGGGGCCCTGGCCGAGGCCCGGGCGGTCAACCCCAAATTCGCGGCCGTGCGGGAGCTCGACAAGGCCATTGCCGCCCGCAAGGACCGGGCCTGGCGCATGGACGAGCGGCTGGCCCGGGCCAGGGACCAGTGGGACGCCGGCGACGCCGACGGGGCCCTGGCCACCCTGGCCGAGGCGACGGCGCTTGACCCCGAGCACGGCGGCGCGGCGGCCACACGCAAAAACCTGGTCCTGGCCCGGGAAAAACTTGCCCACGCCGAGGAACGGGCCGAGGCGGCCATTGCCGCCGGCACATGCGACGCGGCCAGGGTGGCCCTGGCCGAAGCAGCCGGCATCAGCCCCCGCCATCCGAAGCTGGCCGCCCTGGCCGGGGCCCTCGCCCACCGGGTCGACCGGGACAAGCGGCTGGCCGCGCTTCGAGGCGAGGCCACCAGGCGGCAAGCCGCCGGCGACGCCGACGGGGCCATCCTGGCCTTAAACGACATGCTGGCCCTGACCCCCGGCGACCAGGCCATGACGGCCGAACGCGACAAGCTGGTCCGGGACCGCGACGCCGCGACAGAGGCCCTTGGCCGGGCCCGGGATTACCTCTCCGCCCGACGTTTCGATCTGGCCCTTGGGGCCGTGGCCGAGGCCCAAAAGGCCAGTCCCGGACTGCCGGCCCTGGCCGGGTGGCGGGAAAAGATCCAGGCCGGGCAGAAGCTGGCCGAGGCCGAGGCCGCCAAAAGGCTCGACGAGGCGGCGGGGCTGCTTGAGAAAAAGGATTTTGCCGCCGCCGGAACGCGCCTGGACGCGGCCCGGACCCTGGGGCCGCTGCCGGCCGGCCTGGCCGGCAGGGCCAAGGACCTCGACCGCCGGGTCCAGGCCGGCCTTGGCCGCGAGGCCGAGGCCAAACGCGAAAACGCCCGCCGCGACATCGCAGCGGGGAGGCCTGTGGACGCCGAGCGCCGGGCCCGGTGCGAGGCGGCGGGGCGGGAGGCCGCGGCCAAGCGGGCGGCCGGCGACCATGCCGGGGCCATCCGCGACTACCAGGCGCTGCTCAATCAGTGCCCGGACACCTGCCAGGCCTACAACAACGTGGGCGCGTCGCTTTTTTCCCTGGGCTACACCGCGGAGTCCCTGCCCTGGTTCACCGAGGCGGTCAAATGCGCCCCGGGCGAGCGGCTCTATCAGGACAACGTGGCCCTGACCCGGAAAAAGTTGTCGCCGCCGCCGGCCAAAGCCGGGCCGGACACGGCCGCCACCTGCGCCGCCTCGTTCGCGGCGGCAGAGACCAAGCGCGGCGGCGGCGACTTGGCCGGAGCCATCGAAGGCTACCGGACCGTGGTGGCCCGGTGTCCGGATTTCTGCGCCGCCTACAACAACATGGGCCTTTCCCTGCACAAGCTCGGCCGGCCGGCCGAATCCCTGCCCTTTTTCGAGCAGGCCCTGCGCTGCAATCCCAAGGACGCCCTGTTCAAGGACAACTACGAGTTGACGGTCAAGCGCCTGCGCACGGCCGCGCGCCGCCCGTAGCGGCGAAAAGCCGACCGTTGCTTTCCGCCGGGGCTCGGTTATGCTTTGGCGATGGAAGATATCCTGGACGAGGGCGCAAAGGACAGGCGGGAAGCGGCCGTGCCGCCCGAGGCCGCCGGCTGGCGGCTGGACCGGGCGACGGAACTGTTGTGGCCGGAAACCGGGCTGCGGGGCCGGCGGCGGCTGATCGCGGCCGGGGCGGTCCTGGTCGATGGGCAATTGCGCGGCCCGGCCTACCGGGTCCGGACCGGGGAAATCCTGGCCGGCCAGATTCCGGCCCGGCCCGAGGGTGCCTTTACGGCCGCCGACGTGCCGGTGCTCGTCCAGACTGGCGATTTTGCCGCCGTGTCCAAGCCGGCCGGCCTTCACAGCGCGGCCATCGCCCACGGCGGCGGCCAGAGCCTCGACGACCTCCTGCCGGCCCTTTTTCCGGACCGCGCCGCCATACTCCTCTCCCGGCTCGACCGCCTGACCTCCGGCATCGTGGCCGTGGCCCTGACGCCCGGGGCCGGGACCCGGTACCGGGACCTGGAGGACGCCGGGCAGGTGGCCAAGGACTACCTTGCCGTGGTCCACGGCGTGATCGCCGACCCCTTTGTGGTCGATTTCCGGCTGGATACGGCAGACCGGGCCAAGACCCGGGTTCGGTTCAAAAGCGAGCCCGATCCCCTGCGCCATACCCAGGTGGAGCCCCTGGACCGCCTGGATGGCCTGACGCTTGTCCGCTGCCGCATCGCCAAGGGGGCCCGGCACCAGATCCGGGCCCATCTGGCCGGAGCCGGCCATCCCCTTGTCGGGGACCCGGTCTACGGGCGGGGGGAGGGGGAACGGCTCCATCTCCACTGTGCGGCCCTGGCCTGTCCGGTCCTTGACGCGAGCGATCCGCCGGCCTGGACCCTGGCCGAAGCGGCTGCGACGGCCCGGGGCGCGGCGCGGAAAAAGGGCGCGGCAGAGGAAGGCGCGGCAACGGACGGCCCGGAGGGCGTTCCTTGAAAAGTACGGCAGCACTTTTCAAGGAACATGCTTCTCTTGCCGACTCTTCGTGCGGGGCTTTCGAGGGCGGGAAAGCTAGTCCGAGTCGGCGGAGAGCGCGTCGAGCAGGCCCTCGATGATCTCGTAGCGCTGGATGAGGTAGGTGCCGGATGCGACGCGACGCTTCAAATCCTGGATGCGGCGCGCCCGCATGGCCGGGTCTTCCCGCTGGGTGGCGTCGGCGCCCGGTGGGCGGTGGCACTTGTCGGGAACGGTCATGGCGGACTTCCTTGTCTGCGCCGCCGGGCCCCGGGCCTTGGCGACGGTGTCTGTCGCAGGTCTTATCGGTCTGGTTACAGCCGAACTTTACCAACCCGGAAAAATTTTGCCGTCCGGCCCGGACGGGCGAAAACGCTTGCGTCCGGGAGCCGGTTTGTTTATAAGAAGCAACATGACGGAACGACACGAGACCGATGCGCCAACCGCCGGGGGGTTCGAGGGATTTTTCGCCCGGGCCGCCAAGGCGGCGGGGCTCACCTCCCAGGCCGAACTGGCCCTCCTTGTGGGCGTGCACCGCTCGGCCGTCACCCAGGCCAAGAAAAAGGACGCCGTGCCCAAGGCCTGGATCCTGGCCGTGTCCCGCCGGGCCGGGGTGGACGCCGACTGGCTGGAGTTCGGGCGGCCGGACCGGCGGGCCCGGGCAACGTCCGGGGCAGGGGAGACGGACGGCGGACTCTTTGCGGGTGTGCCCAAGGTGCGGGCCAGGCTCTCGGCCGGCGGCGGCTCGTTCGAGACGGCGGGCGAGGTGGAGGCGGTCTATCCCTTTCGCCGGGACTGGCTGCGGCGCAAGGGCAACCCGGCCTCCATGGTGCTCATGGACGTGGTCGGCAACAGCATGGAGCCGGAAATCCGCCACGGTGACACGGTGCTGATCGACCAGGGCCAGACCGGGGTGATGGCCCACGCCGTCTATGCCGTGGGCGTCGAGGACACGGTGCTGGTCAAGCGGGTGGAAAAGCGGCCCGGGGCCCTGGTCCTTTTGAGCGACAACCGGGACTACGCGCCCCTTGTCCTTTCCGGGGACGAGCTCGACGCGCTGCGGGTCATCGGCCGGGTGTTGTGGGTGGGGCGCGAACTGTAGGCCCCTTTTTTTTGTCCGGAACGTTTATTTAAATAAACTGCCGTTGCGCACTGGCGCAACACCCGACAAGGAGACGCATCATGCAACGACGCTACTGCCCCTGCGGCACATCCATCCTGGTGGATTTCCGGCCGGCCGGGCCCACGTGGCTGGCGGTCTTTTTCAAGCCGCGGCTCCTTTTCCGCTCCCGGGTGTCGCGCTGCCCCCGTTGCGGCGCACCCCTCGACATTGACAGCTTGTCCTGAGGCGCCCGTCGTTGACCCGGGGCCGGCCGCCGGACCGCCTCCCCCGTCCGGCGGCCGGCCCCTCGCGCCCTGGGCGTCGTTCCCGCTCCCGCGACGCCCAGGGCCTTTTTTCCCGGGGGGAGCCGGGGGCCGGGTTTTTGCTTTCCTCCGCCCCGGTTAGGGCGTAGGGAAACCGTCGCATCAGGACGGCCAGGGAGCATGGGCATGGGAAAGTGGACGTTTTCCGTTCTATTTGCCGCAACCGTGTGTGGCATCTCTTCCATTTACGCGCCCCAGCCCCTGCTTCCGCTTCTGGCCGCCACCTTCGGCCTCTCCCAGGCCACGGCCTCCCTGGCCCTGACCGCCACCATGCTGCCGCTCGGCCTCGCGCCCCTGGCCTACGGCTTCTTTCTCGAGGCCGTGCCGGCCAGGCCTCTTATCGGCGCATCGCTGGCGCTGCTTGCCCTGTGCACCGGCGGGCTCGGCCTGTGTTCCGATTTCGGCTGGTTCCTGGTCCTGCGGGTGGGGCAGGGGCTCTTGGTCCCCGCCCTTTTGACCGCGCTCATGACCTACCTCGCCACGGCGGCCAAGCCGTCCCAGGTCCGTCGGGTCATGGCCGTCTACATCGCGGTCACGGTCTTTGGCGGATTTTTCGGCCGGTTCTTCTCGGGACTGGCCGCCGACGCCCTGGGCTGGCGGCTGCCCTTTGCCGGGCTCGGCGCGGCGCTGGCCCTGTGCGCCGCCGCCTGCCTGACCCTGCCGCCGGACGCCCGCACGGCCTTTTCCCCCATCCGGTTCGCCCATGCGCCGGAGGTGCTGCGAAAACCGGGATTCTTGGCCACCTACACGGTCATAGCCCTGCTCTTTTTCGTCTTTTCCGGCATGCTGAACCTGCTTCCCTTCCGGCTGGCCGAACTCGAAGGCGGCTACACGCCCCTTCGGGCCGGGGCCATGTACGCCGGCTACCTCATGGGCATTGTCACCTGCCTGACCTCCCACCGCCTGTCCCGGTATTTCGACGGCCCGGCCCGGTCCATGGCGGTCGGCGCGGCCGTGGTCATCGCGGCGGCGCTCGTGTTCGCGCTTCCGTTCCAGGGGGCCCTTTTCGCCAGCGTCTTTGTCCTTTGCGCCGGCATGTTCACGGCCCATTCCGTGGCCCCGGGCGTGCTCAACGGGGCGGAGCGGGAGCACAAGGGGCTTGTCAACGGGCTCTATATATCTTTTTATTATTCCGGGGGCGCCCTTGGCACCTGCCTGCCCGGCCTGGTCCTGGCCCGGTCCGGGTTCGGGGCGGCGGCCGGCCTCCTGGTCGTGGCCGCCGTCGTGGCCGCCGTCGTGGCCGTGCGGCTCGATGCCGTCTCCTTCGCCGCCGAGGGCGGGCCGTCCCGGGCGACGGCCGGGCGGCGCGACCGCAACCGTTAGCCGATACCGTGACCGGAGAAACCATGCGACACGCCCCCTGGCCCTGGCCCTGGCTTCTGGCCGCGCTCCTCGTGTGCCTCCTGTGGCCCCGGGGGGGCAACGCCCAGTCCGACGCCGTGGTCCGGGGCGGGATCGCCGTCTATCCCGGCTTGGACGTCAACATCGCGGACGGCGGCCGGCTGGCCCGGCTCCATATCGCCTTCGAGGCCCAGTGCGTGGACGCGCCTTCCGCCCAGATGGCCGCCGCGCCCCAGACCCGCGAAGCGATCCTGCTTTTCTTGCGCGACAAGACCGTGGCCGAACTGGCGACGGTTCCCGGCAAGCGAAAGCTCAAGCAGGACCTCCTGGCGGTCATGAACAAGGCCGTGGGCGGCCCGCGCGTGGTGCGTCTCTATTTCCTGCAACTCGTGGTCCTCTAAGGCCCGTCATGCCCGTCATTCGCCTCATCCGTCACGGCCAGAGCATTTCCAACGCCGGCGAGGTGACGCAGTTTCCGGGCACCATCCCCTTGACCGCCCTTGGCCAAGCCCAGGCCGAGGCCGTGGCCGCCTCGTTTGTCCGGCCGCCCCGGCTGGTGGTCTTTTCCACCTTCGAGCGGTCGGTCGAGACCGCCGAGCCGCTTTGCCGGCGGTTTCCCGAGGTGCCGACCGCAGTCTGGCCGGTCGAGGAATTCACCTACCTGGCCCCGCGCCGCTACTGCGGCACCACCCGCCTCGACCGGCAGGCGGCCGTGGCCGCCTACTGGAAGGGCCTCGACCCGGAAAGCCGCGACGGGGACGAGGCCGAGTCGTTCGCCGTGTTCTGGGACAGGGTGGAGGCCTTCCTGGCCCGGTGCCGGCAGGCGGCGGGAAGGGTGGCTGTTTTTTCCCACGGCCAATTCCTGCGCGGGGTCATGCTGCGGATCCTGTCCGGGCCGCTTGCCGTGCCCGAGGCCATGGGCCGGTTCCGGGCTTTCCGGCAGGCTATCGCCCTGCCCAACGCCGCCATGGTGGACCTTGCCCTCACGCGCCGGGGGGCCATGCTCGGTCCGGTGGCGACCGGCCACCTGCCGGCCGGGATGCTTTCCTCGTGATGTCGCGTCGTTTTTTTTCCCAATCCGTTGAAACGGCTCTTTTCTTGCTTTACAAGGAAAGGGAATCGCAACCGGCCGACCCACGGGCCAAAGGGAGAACAACCATGGCGACAGGGCGAAGGGAAGGGCCACGGAGGTGGGCGGCCCTGGTCGTGGCGCTGACGGTTGCGGCGATGCTGTTGTCCCCGGCCACGGGGCAGGCGGTCAGCCGGGCCGGCGCCTACTGGGCCGGGCTCAGCCGGGACCAGAAGACAGACCTGGTGCTCGGGATCTTCGACGGCTTCAATCTCAACGAAAACATTCTGGGAATCACGCTCAAAAACGAGTACACGATCTGTTCCGACATCATGGAAAGCATCATGCGCCAGTCCGACGCCTTTTTCGCCGGCATGCCGGCCGGAAAAATCGTCACGGCCCTGGACGCTTTTTACGCGGACAGAAAAAATAAAAATATCCCGGTCTCCTGGGGCGTGTGGGTGGTGGTGCGCAAAAACCGCAAGGACGCGACGGTGGGCGAGTTTCTGGGCGAATTGCGAAACATTTATCCATGACGGCGTGTGTCTTGCTTTTTTGGGCAGCGCGATTAAAAGGACAGGCGCCAACCGGCCGGCCGGTCGGCAAGGAGGCGACCCATGCCAGATCCCCGGGAGGGCTATTACGCCAAGCGCCTGGAAGAGGTGGCCGAGGCCCTTGGCCGCAACCACTTCCAGGCCCATGTCGTGCCCGACGCGGCCGCGGCCCGCGATCTGGTTCTCGAGCGCATCCTGCCGGAATCGCGGGCAAGGACCGTGTCCTTCGGCGGCTCCGAGACCCTTGCCGCCACGGGGCTGCCGCAAGCCCTGGCCGAAAAAAGCGAAATTTCCGTCCTTGACACCTTCGACCGGACCATCCCCCCGGAGGAGCTCCACGAACGCCGCCGTCAGGCCCTGCTCGTGGATCTTTTTTTGACCGGCACCAATGCCGTCACCGAGGACGGCGTGCTGGTCAACCTGGACATGATCGGCAACCGGGTCTGTGCCATCAATTTCGGGCCCCGCCAGGTCGTGGTCCTGGTCGGGCGCAACAAGATCGTGCCGGACTTGACATCCGCCTTTTCGCGCATAAAGGAATTCGCTGCTCCGGCCAACGCCATGCGGCTGTCCAAGAAAACACCGTGCGTGGCCACGTCCCATTGCGAGGACTGCGGCAGCCCGGATCGCATATGCAACGTATGGGCCATCACCGAAAAGTCCTTTCCCAGGGGACGCGTCACGGTGATCTGCATCAATCAGGATTTGGGACTGTAAAAGGCCTGTTACGGCCAGACGAGGTTCCGGCATTGTCTTGGAAGAAGATACCCCCCGAGGCGGATTATTTTCACTGCGAACCCGGCACGGATTACTACATCTGCGAAGAAGGGTTCGTGGTCGAAGGCCGGTACTTGCAAGACGAAGGGGCCAATTTGGACAAGGCCATCTGGCCGACGGTCCAGGGCAACCGCGCCTACATCCGGGTGCGCCGCAAGGGCGTGGACAAGAAGTTCCAACTGGTGCGGATTTTCGCCGAGCTCTTTCCCGACCTCCTGGACGGGGAAGTCCTGGTGCGGACCCGCAAGGGGCCTTTCAGCATCCGGATCGAGGCCGAATCCGGCGAGGACGATGCGCCGGCCAGGCCGGCCGCGTCAAAGCCCCGCAAGGAAAAGGCCGTGCGCCGCGAGCGCGAGGAAGTCGAGGAGGCCTTGCCCGACACCGACGATGAGCCGCTCATGATGGAAGAAGAGGACGAGGACGAGGAGGTCGTGGCCCCCCTGTCCGACGCCCGCATCTGCAAAGTCTGCAACCTGCGCAAGCGCGCCTCGGAATTCAGCGCCCGCGACGACATGTGCCTGGATTGCTACATGGGTCGCGACGAACTCTTGAAGGAAATCATCGCCCGGCGGCGTCGCAAGACCAAGGCGGCCGCTCCCCGGGCGGTCGAGGAGAATGCCGAAAACAGCGGCATGGACGACGGCCTGGACTCCTTTGGCCGCATGGATTTCGGCATCACGTTGCCTGATTAGCGGCAGGCGTCCTTCCCGGCCCGCCGTCCCCAGGCGGGACGGCGGGCCGGGAAGGACCGGGGCGGGAGGGACCGATCCACGGCAGAGGGAGGGGCCTCGCCCGCCCGGCCCGTCTTCCATTCTGGCATCCTGGCTCCTGGTATCCTGGCGCGCCGCCCCTCTGGCCCGGGCGGCGGCTCCTGGCCCTTGGTGGCGCCTCCCGCGAGGACCAGGCAACAGGTCTTTGCCGCGACGAGGTTCCCATGTCCCATCCGCCTCCCGCCGCGTCCTCCCGGCAGCCGGACGCTCCCCCCCGGGAGCGGCGGCTTCGGGAAGTCGATCTGCTGCTGCCCGTGGCCGCCGCCATCTGCATCGCCCTCAGTTGGTACGTGTTTCTCGACTATGAGCGGGCCGCCACCTCCGGGGCCGTGCCCCCGGAGGTGGCGGCCCGGGTCGGCGAGATGCGGGTCATGATGGTGCTTTTGAGCGTCGGCGGGCTTGGCCTTGCCGGACTGGCCGCCAGGGACGCCCGGCGGCGGCGCCGGGCCGAGGACGAACTGCTCGTGGCCCATGCCGCCCTTGGCCGGCGCATGGCCCGGCGCACGGATGCCCTCAAAAACCGCACCAAGGCCCTGCGCGAATCCAGGCTCCGCGAACGGCTGGCCGAGCGCGAGGCCGAGGCGGCCTTTGCCGCCGGCCAAGTGGAGGCGGCCGGCACCTATCTCCACCACGTGGGCAACGCCCTGTCCGCCTTCGAACTGGAACTCTTGCGCCTCGACCGGGCTCTGGAAGGCGCGGGCCGGCTCGACGCGGCCTTCGACGCCCTGGCCCGGGCCATCGAATCCGGGGACCGGGCCGAGGCCGGCCGCGGGGCGCAGGTCCTGCGCGACGCCGTGATTGGGCGGACCTTTCCCCGGCTGTCCGGCTGCGCCGCTTCCCTGGGCGACCTCAAGGGGCGGATGCTCGGCGAGCTTGAGCGCCACCGGGGCGAATTCGAGCGGCGCGGCACTCCCCGGCCCTATGTGCAGGACGTGCGCCTGGACCTGGAGCTGGCCGCCATCCTCGACCGCATGCCCCGCGCGGCCGGCAGCGACCCGGTTTCCCGCGACATCCTGCCGGAGGTGGTGGTGACGGTGCGCAAACAACCGTTCCTGCTCGGGCTGGCCGCGCTGTTGCGCCAGGCCCTGGACGCGGCCACGGATCCGGTCCGGGTGCGCCTCGGCCAGGGGCCGGACAGGCGGGCGGTCCTCACCCTGGACGGCGTGCCGGCTGCCGAGACCGGCGAACCGGCCGTGGCCGCGTTCATCAATTTTTTGAACGAAAACGGCGGGGCCTTCCGCCACGAGCCCGGGGCCGCCGGCCGTCCCCCCCGCCTGGTGGTGGAAATCGCCGAACCGCCCCGGGGACAGGCCCCGTCCGGGTTTCCCGGCCTTTCTTGACAGCCTCCCCCAATACCTTATGATTGCGGACTTCAAGGATCAATTCGCGTTGACGGACTGCGGGGGGCAATGGTCAGACGCAACGTAACCGAGCTGCGCGCGGGCATGGTGCTGGCCGAGGACGTCATGACGCCCGGCGGCCGCTTTCTTATGCCCAAGGGCACCACCCTCGATCCCGGGCACCTGAAATCCCTGCTTGCCTGGAACCTGCCCACCGTGGCCGTGAACCAGGCCGACGGCGAGGGGGCGTTCCCGTCCGCTTCCGGACCCGGGGCACCGCCCGCCGCCGCCCCTGGCCCGGACCTGGCCGAGGCCGCCGAGGCCGCTGTCCGCGAACGACTGCTGTGGCTCGACCTCGAGCACGAGGCCGGACAGGTTCTTTTCCGGCTGGCCCTGGAGCGGGAAATCCGAAGGCGCGTCACTGTCCAGGAAGCCGGCGGGGCCGGCGAAGTCCACGGTCTCGGACAGGAACGGCCGGAGAGAACAGACCGGCCAAACAGAAGCGACGAGGCCGCGCCGCCGCCCCTGGCTTCGCCCGAAGCCCTTTTGCGGGACGAGCCCCAGCTCGTTTCGCCACCGGAAGTCTACCTGCGCATCAACGAGGTCCTGCGCGACCCGAAAAGCACGGTGGAGGACGCGGCCGCGAGCATCCGCTACGACCCGAGCCTGGCCGCCAAGCTCCTGCGCCTGGTCAACAGTTCCTATTACGCCCGCACCATGCGGGCCGTGGAGGGCCGGTTTCCGGCCAAGGTCGACAGCCTGTCCCGGGCCGTGATGGTGGTCGGGGCCCGCCAGCTGGCCACGCTGGCCCTTGGCGTGTCCGTGTTGCCGCTGTTCCAGGACATCCCGCCGCACTGGGTCAACATGCGCGTTTTCTGGGAGCACAGCGTGGGCTGCGCCGTGGCCGCCCAGGCCATTGCCGCGGCGAGCGGGCGGGGCAATCCCGAAACCGCTTTCGTGGCCGGGCTCCTGCACGATATCGGCCGCATCCTGGCCTTCAAGCAGGCTCCGGCCCACATGGCCGCGGCCATGCGCCAGGCCGCGGCCGAGCGGCTGCCGCTGTCCTTTGCCGAACGCGGCCGCCTGGGGTTCGACCATGCGGCCCTGGGCGGCCATCTGCTCCAAAAGTGGCAGTTTCCGGCCAATCTGGAAAAGATGGTCCGCTACCACCACGATCTGGACGAACCGCTTTTCATCGAGGAGCCGGCCGTGATCCATCTGGCCGACGGCGTGGCCACGGCCCTGGGCTGGGGCGGCAGCGGCAACCGCCACGTGGGGGCTTTGTCCCCGGCCGCCTGGGAGGCCCTGGGCCTTTCCGGCGACGCCCTGGCCCGCATGGTTCCGGCCATGGAGGCGCGGCTGGCCGAAACCATGCGGAGTTTTTTCCCGGACCGGCCCGGCCCGCTGTGACGCGGCCGGCAAGACCTCTGGAGCACGGATGTCCGCCCGAATTCTGGTCATCGAGGACGATGCGGCCTTCAGGGCCATGCTGTGCGAGGCCCTGGCCTCCAAGGGCTACGAGCCGCTTGGCCTGGGCTCGGCCGAGGAGGGGGTGGCCAGGGCCCGGGCCGAGGCCTTCGACCTGGTGCTGACCGACGTCATGCTGCCGGGCATGGACGGCATCGAGGGCCTCTCGCGCCTGAAAGAAGCCAGCCCCGGCTGCGACGTCATCGTCATGACCGGCTACGCCACCAAGGAAAAGGCGCTCGAAGCCGTGCGGCTCGGGGCCTACGACTTTTTCGCCAAGCCTTTTTCCCTGGCCGAGATGGAAGTGGTCATCCGGCGCGCCCTGGAACGCCGGTCGCTCCTCGCGGAGCTCACCCGCTTGAAATCCGCCCTGGCCTGCGGGCGCGGGCCGAATATCGTCGGCCAGTCGCCGGTCATGCGTGCGGTGGTGGACATGGTCCGCCGGGTGGCGCCGCTCGATTCCACGGTCCTTATTACCGGCGAGTCCGGGGCCGGCAAGGAAGTGGTGGCCGACGCCATCCAGGCCCTGAGCAAACGGGCCGACGCCCCCTTCATCAAGGTCAACTGCGCGGCCATTCCGGAAAGCCTTCTCGAATCCGAGCTTTTCGGCCACGAAAAAGGGGCCTTCACCGGGGCGGTGGCCCTCAAGAAAGGCAAGTTCGAGCTGGCCGACCACGGCACCATCATGCTCGACGAAATCGGCGACATGCCGCTTTTCCTGCAGCCAAAGCTCCTTCGGGCCGTGGAACAGAAGCAGATCGAGCGGGTCGGCGGCACAAAACCCATCGACATCGACATCCGCATCGTCGCCGCCACCAACCAGGACCTGCAAACGCTTGTCGCCGAAAAAAAATTCCGGGCCGACCTCTATTACCGCCTGAGCGTGGCCGCCATTCCCCTGCCGCCCCTTCGCGACCGCAAGGAGGACCTGCCGCTCCTGGTCGGTCATTTTCTCGAACGCATCAATCCGCGCGTCGGCGTCAACCTGCGCGGCGTCTCCCGCGAGGGCATGCAGCTTCTCTACGCCTGCGACTGGCCGGGCAACGTCCGCCAGTTGGCCAACGCCCTGGAGCGGGCGGCCATCGTCAGCACGGGCGACGTGCTGACCGCCTCGGACGTGGCCCGGGCCCTGGACGGCCCGGCCCGCCTGGAGCCGGCCGAAGCCGCCTGCGTCCACGAGGCCGGGAACCTCCGGGACACCCTCCAGGACATGGAGCGCAACATGATCGTCTCGGCGCTCAAAAAGGCCGGCGGCGTCCAGAAGGACGCGGCCCGGCTCCTCGGCGTCAGTCCGAAAAACCTCTGGAACAAGATCCAGAAGCACGGCATCGGGGCGGCCGACTACGCCGTGGCCCCGGTGTCCTGACCGGCGGGGCGGTCCGAGCCTCCGCCGACCGGGAGGCCGGATCCGGGCCATCTTGCCAAGGCCGGGAAATTCGGGCATCGGCCACCCCATCCCGCTTTGGCGGGGGAACCTGTCCGAGGAGGTCTCATGGGTGACAGGCGCCTGGCCGAAATCGTCTCCCCCGACGTCATTGCCGTTTCTCCGGCCGTTTCGGTCCGCGAGGGCCTCGACGTCATGCGCCGGCGGAGCATCTCCTGCCTGATCGTGGCCGAGGCGGGGCTGCCTGTCGGCATCATCACCGAACGCAACATCCTGTGGGCCGCGGCCCACAGGGGCGAGGACTTTGCGGACCGGCCCGTGGCCGACCTCATGAGCGCGCCCGTGGTCACGGTGGCCGAGGACACCATGCTGGTCGAGGCCTACCACCTGCTGGCCAAAAAGCGTCTGCGCCACCTGGTCATGGTGGACGCCGCCGGCCAGGCCCGGGGCGTGCTCACCCAGTCGGACCTGATCGAGCGGCTGGGGCACGATTCCCTGTCCGAAATAAAGCGCGTCTCCGTCATCATGACCCGCGAGGTGGTGACCGCGCCCGGCAACATCACGGTGCGCGAGGCCGTCAGGCGCATGGCCGACCGGTCCATTTCCTGCCTGATCGTGGCCCGGGACGCCCGGCCGGCCGGCATCATCACCGAGCGGGACGTGGTGCGCCTCCTGGCTGAAAGCCCGCACCTCGGGCGCCTCAAGCTCTATGACATCATGAGCTGTCCGGTGGTCTGCGTGGAGGCCGACCGGCCGGTCTTCGAAGCGGCCATGGTCATGAAAAAGCGGCGCATGCGCCGGCTGGTGGTGGTGGACGACGACCGCCGGGTGCTTGGGGTCGTCACCCAGTCCGACATCGTGCGGGGTCTCGAGAGCAGGTACGTGCGCACCTTGAAGTCCGCCCTGGCCGAGAAGGACGAGGCCTTGCGCGAGGTCGGCAAGTCCCTGGTCGAAAAGACCATGTTCCTCGACAATCTCTTGCGCAGCGCCGAGATGGGGATCGTGGCCGCGGACGAGACCTGGCGAATCACCTACGTCAATCCGGCGGCCGAGGACCTTTTTTCCACGCCGGCCGCCGATCTGGCCGGCCGGGACCTGCGTGAGGTCCATGTCCAGGCCGGGGTGGACCTCGGCACCGTGGGCCGGGGCCTGGACGCCGTCTCGCCGACCCGCAGCCACGATTTTTCCCTGACCCTGACGCGTGGGCAGGATATCCGCCGCTATGCCGTGCGCATTTCCGGCATCTACGACAAGGAAGGCGTGCCGGCCGGGTTCGTGCTCATGGCCCGGGACGACACCGAGCGCCGCCAGGCCGAGGAACATCTGGAACGGCTGACGCGAAACCTCGAACACCTGGTGGTCGAGCGGACCCGCGACCTGACGCGCCAGGCCCGGGAACTCAAGGAAGCCAACGAGCGCCTGCGCGGCATGGACGAGATCAAAAGCGCCTTTCTCTCGGCCGTCTCCCATGAACTGCGTACCCCGCTCACCTCGCTGCTCGGGTTTTCCAAGCTCATTGCCCGGGATTTCAGCCGGCATTTCCGGCCCCTTGGCGCGGGGGAGGCGGCGCTCGACAAGCGCGGAGCCCGCATCGAGGACAACCTGCGCGTCCTTTTCAGCGAAGGCGAACGCCTGGCCCGGCTTCTAAACGACTTTCTCGACCTCTCCCGCATCGAGTCCGGCCGCATGGAGTGGCGCGACCGGGAGATCTGCCTGGACGAGGTGGTGCGCAGCGCGGTCGCGGCCGTGGCCGGACTTTTCGCCTCCCGGCCGGAAGTGGATCTGGAGATGCGCCTGCCGGACGTCCCGGTCATGGTCCTGGCCGACCCGGACCGCCTGGAGCAGGTGCTCATCAACCTGATCGGCAACGCGGCCAAATTCACGGCCGTCGGGGCCGTGACGGTCCGTCTGGCCGTGTCCGGCCCGCACACGGCGCGGGTTTCGGTTTCCGACACGGGCCCTGGCATCGCCGCCGAGGACCGGGAACTCATTTTCGACAAGTTCCGGCAGGTCCGCCGCGATCCCGAAGGCTCGGCCCCGTCCAAGGGCACGGGGCTTGGCCTGGCCATCTGCCGGGAGATCGTCGGCCACTACGGCGGCCGGATCTGGGTGGAGCCGGCGCCCGGCCGGGGCGCGGCCTTTCTTTTCGAGCTGCCGACCACCGACGGCCAGGGGGTCTGTCCGCCGCCGCGCTCCGGCCGGCCGGAGCAGCGCGAGCGGCCCCTGGTGCTTGTGGTCGATGACGATCCGGCCGTGTCCTCCTTCCTCATCCAGTTCCTGGAAGGAGAGGGCTATCAGGTGGCCGCGGCCCACGACGGCGAATCGGCCCTGTCGGCGGCCGAGAAGCTCAAGCCCCACGCCATCACCATGGACATGGCCATGCCGGGCATGGACGGCCGGGCGGCCATGGCCGCCCTGCGAAACGATCCCGACCTGGCCGGCATCCCGGTCTTGGTCATCACCGGCCACGAGGGCGCGCCGCCCGAGGGCGCGGATGCGGTGCTGCGAAAGCCCCTCGACCCGGACAGGCTCTTGGCCGCCATCGAGGGCCTGCTGGCGCGGCAGCCGCAAGACGGGGGAACGGGAGATGCGGCCTCGTAGCGCGCCCATGAAAAAGTACAGGCTCTTTCCATGAGTAACAGTATAATATCGTTATTTTTTCTTAAAAAATGCCGGTGTGTTTTTTAAGGGTCGCGACACGAGGAAGGCGGGGTCCCTTGGAACAGCGGAAACGGAAGTCGTTGGCGGCCCAAGGCCTTTACAACGGGCCCGGGATGCTTATGATAAGCATGTAAGGGGAGCGGATCCCCTCAAGATATGTCACCAACGTGTGACGGAGGAACGAGCGAAATAAATACCAGCAACCATAACGGGCGTATCGAGGCCCAGCATACAGAGATTCGCCAGGCGTACTAGAAGAGTTCCCAGCCAGTGCCTTGGAACCGGCTGCCCCTGCAGCTCCCACGCCGAAAGCGAATCTCTTTTTTTGCGGAAAAAGCGTTGCCCCGACTTCAATGCCCAGGCGGCGCGTCCACTCGCCAGTGGCGCAGCACCAAGGCGTCGAGTTCCTCGCCGGGAACGGGTTTTGAAAAGAAGAATCCCTGGGCGCTTTCGCAGCGCAGATCCGACAGCGCCGACCGGTGCTCGTCCAATTCCACCCCCTCGGCCACGACTTCGAGCCCCAGCTTGTGGGCCATGGCGATGATCGTGCGCACGATCTCCATGTTCTGCTCGGCCTCGTTCATGTTGCCCACAAAGGACCGGTCGACTTTCAGGCTGTCGAAGGGAAACCGCTGGATGTAGGAGAGCGACGAGTAGCCGGTGCCGAAGTCGTCGATGACCACCTTGAGCCGGAGGGACTTCAGGCGTTTGATGGTGGAGATGGCCTCGTCGGCGTCGTCCATGAGCACGGATTCGGTCAGTTCGAGCTTGACCAGGGACGGGTCGATGCCGGTTTCGGCCAGGATGGCGGCCACCTCGTCCACGAAGTCCGGGCGTTTGAACTGGCGGCCGGAGATGTTGACCGAAAGGGTCAGCCGGGCCGCGTCGGGGCTGGCCTTGGCCAGGGCCACCATGCGCCGGCAGGCCTGGCGCAGGATCATGGCCCCCAGTTCGTTGATGAGGCCCGTCTCCTCGGCGATGGGAATGAATTCCACGGGCGGGATGAGCCCCTGCCCGGGGCGCTGCCACCGGGCAAGCGCCTCGACGCCCGTGATCTCGCCGGTGCGAAGCGACACGATCGGCTGGTAATGGACCGTGATCTCGCCCGATTCCAGGGCATGGCGCAGGGCCATCTCCATTTCCATGCGGCGTTGGGTCAAAACCCGCATGCCGGCGTCAAAGACCGTGAAGTGGTCGCCGCCGTGCTCCTTGGAACTGTACATGGCGTTGTCCGCGTCGCGCAGCACCTGGTCAGGATGTTCGTAGACCGCCGAGCCAAGGACCACCCCGATGCTGCAGGTGACGAAAATTTCCTGCTTTTTGAGGCGGAAGGGCGCGGCCAGCTCGCGCAGCACATTGGCGGCCATGGAGCTTGTCTCCTCCATGCCGGCCACGTCCTCGATCAGGATGGCGAATTCGTCGCCCCCGAACCGGGCCAGGGTGTCCACGTCGCGCAGGAGCTTTTGCAGGCGGTTGGCGATGATCATGAGCAGCCGGTCGCCGGTGACGTGGCCGAAGGTCTTGTTGACCAGCTTGAACCGGTCCATGTCGAGGTAGAGGACCGCGTACAGGGCGTCGGGATTGCGCTTCTGGCGCCGGATGGCCTGGTCCAGGCGGTTGATGAAGAGCGCCCGGTTGAACAGCCCGGTCAGGGTGTCGTGGAAGGCGTCGTGGAGGATGTGCTCCTCGAGCTGCTTTTCCCGGGAGATGTCCGTCAGGCTGACCAGGGCCCCGGGGACATCGCCGGCGAGCGGAGTGACGCACAAGGCCCGCCAGACCGGCACCTGGGCCGCGCCGCACGGCAGGTCCATGGTGTAGCGCGACGTCCTGGCCCCGAGCACCGAGGCCAAGCCCTCGCGCACGGCGGCGGCGGCGGTGGGGGAGAGGATCCTGTCGCAATAGCCGGTGAAACGGCGGCCGATGGCGTCGCCGGCGTCGATTTCGTTTAGAAGGGTCAGGCAGGAGGCGTTGGCGGCAACGACCAATCCGGCCGTATCGAGCACGGCTGCATGGGAAGGGAGGGATTCCAGAAGGTCGCGTGATTCGGGAAGCATGGCCCTTCGTCGTTGGTATGCGGTGATCAAAACGGCTGTCGCAACGGTTGGGAGAATGTAAAGTTTTTAAATCCCACCGTCAAAGGACAATTAGACGCTCCCGGCCGGCCGTTTGGCCCGTCCCGGTCGCGGGCCGGAGCCCGGCGCGGTTCCCTCACCAAAAAAATCTGATAAACCATCGAGTTGTCAAGATGGATGCGGCGAAAAACCCTGCCCGCTCGTTCTTGACTTTTCGTTTGCGCCCCGTCATAGACGAACTTCCCGGGTATCGTGCCTTGCCCGGGTGATTCGCAAACAAGGACCCCCTTTTCATGCGGCGGGCATTTAAAGACCACTGAACCAAGAAGGCATTTTCCAGGGTGAACGCTTCTCCCTGGAGCGGCAGAGGGTTAGGGGGAACATCCTGGCAACATAGGGTTTCAGAGACTCTGTCCGGCGTCGCCACCGGGTTATCCCTTGGAAAACCGGACCGGGCGCCGTCGGACCAACCTTTAAGGAGGACCGGACATGGCCATTGTTATTGATGACGATGCTTGCATGGGTTGCGAAGCTTGCGTGGAGACCTGCCCCGACGCGTTCGAGATGAACAGCGACGGCGACAAGGCCATCGTGAAAGACGCCGACACCGAAGCCGATTGCGTGGACGAAGCCGTGGACGCCTGCCCGGCCGAAGCCATCAGCAAGTCCTGACTGCATTGATCCCGCACGGGATCGGCCGCGCCGGGAAACCGGCGCGGTTTTTTTGTCGCCGTCCCCTGGCCGCCTCCCCCCCTTTCGGCCGTCGAAAACCTTCGACTTCCCACCCCCCCCCTGTCCCGGGCCGGCGCTTTTCCGACGCCCGAGCCGGCCGGCTCTTTTGGCGACATGCATAAGCCTTTGCCGGAAACGTCCGATAAGAGGCGTGAAGGTTCCCGCCTCCGGACGCGCAAGCAGCGCCTGTGGAAAAGGAACGTTTCTTGCTTAGATATGAGGCGTGAGGATTCGCTTCCGAGCGAGGTGCCACCATGAAGCGTTTTCGTAATTACCTGCAACACCGGCTCAATCCCGTGCATATGTACTGTCGGCTCATGGATTTCGGCCTGGCCGATGCCAGGGCCCGGCAGGTCTGTTCCGTGTACGAACGTTTCATCTACAAAGGCCTGCTGTTTCATTAGGACACAGGCCAAGGCCCGTGCGCCGGCATTTCCCGCGGCGGCCACCCCTTTTCCGGGCCGGCGGCGCGCCTTTCCGCCCGGTGTACGTTTTTTTCCCACACTGTCGCTTTTCGTTCCATTTTCGTAACCAGCCTCCTGCCTTGAACCGCGCGCGTTTCTGTCGTAATATCAAGCTTTGCATCCGCAAGGAGAAACCCATGGCCGAACGCGCGCTGTGTCTTGATATCGGTTCCGGCACCCAGGACGTCTATTATTACAATCCCGCCCTGGAGCCGGAAAACTGTCCCAAATTCGTGCTGCCCGCTCCGGCCCGGCTCGTGGCCGCCCGGCTCGCCGAACTGACCCTTGCCGGCAAGCCCGTGTATCTGTGCGGCCGCAACATGGGCGGGGGCTTTTTCAAGGCCGTCAAGGCCCACCTCAAGGCCGGACTGCCGCTGGCCGCCCACCCCGATGCCGTCTGGGCCCTGACCGACGATCCCGAACGGCTGCGCGCCACCCTTGGCATTGCCGTCACCGACCATCGGCCGGACGGTCACGTGCCCCTGCCGCTGGCCGACTACGAGCCTGGCTTCTGGAAGGCCTTCCTCGCCGCCGCTTCCCTGCCGGAACCGGAGCTCGTCCTGGCCTGCGCCCAGGACCACGGCCTGCACCCCGGCAAGAGCAGCCGCGAAGGCCGCTTCAAGCTCTGGGAAAAATTCCTGCGCGAGGCCGACGGCCGGCCGGACGCCCTGGTCTACGAAACGCCGCCCCGGGAACTGACCCGGCTGGCCGTGCTCCAGCAGTCCATCGGCGGGGGGCCGGTGGCCGATTCCGCCGCCGCCGCCGTGCTCGGCCTCCTCACCGACCCGGTCATCAAAGCCCGAACCGCCGAAACCGGGGCCATGCTCGTCAACATCGGCAACAGCCACACCCTGGCCGCCCTGGTTTTCCGGGACCGCATCCACGGCATCTACGAACACCATACCGGCATGCTCACGCCCGAGGAAGTCTGGGCCGACCTCGAACGCTTCCGCCGGGGCGCCCTGCCAAACGCCGAAGTCTTCGACCGCGGCGGCCACGGCTGCCTGACCCTGCCGCTGCCCGACCCCAGCTGCATCTTTCCTTACACCTCGGTCATCGGCCCCAAACGGGCCCTCCTGACCGGCTTCGACGTCGACTTCCCCAGCCCCGGCGGCGACATGATGCTCACCGCCTGCTTCGGCCTGGCCCGCTGGCTGCGCGAACGCAGGTAGGAGGAAGATGCCTCCGGCGGCCGGGGGGGATCATCCCCCCCGGACCCCCTGAACGAGGCAGGCAGGGATTGGGGCGGGCGGGTGGAAGCGCGGTCTTGGGCGGGTGTGCGACGCCGGTCCGATTCCGGCCATCCCGGCCCCTTGCCTCGGGGATGTGGCGAGCGTCGTTTTTTTCCCGACTGCTGCGTGGTCGCAAAGCCTGTCCTCCTTCCGGGTGGGTCCGGGAGGGGGTGACCCCCTCCCGGCCGCCGGAGGCATCTTTTTTTCTTTCTTTTCCTCCCGCCTCACTCGCCTATTTCCGCGAACGCTGTCCGGGCCACTCCCAGGCCGTTGAGCGCCGCCGGGAAGCCGGCGTAGACGGCCATCTGGATAAGCACCTCCACGATCTGCTCGCGGCTGACGCCAACGGCGCGGGCGGCTTTGACGTGCACCTTGAGTTGCGGCTCCATGGTGCCCCGGGCCGTGGCGGCGGCGATCATGGCGATTTCCTTGTGCGCCGGCGTGAGGATGTTTCGGGCGATGACGTCGCCGTAGGAGAAGTCGAGGATGAAGCCGGCCATGTCGGGTGCGAGGTCGGCCAGGGAGTCGAGGACCTGCCGGCCGGCGTTCCGGCTGGTGGCCTCGAGGGCGGCCAGTCCCCGGGTGCGGCGATCCGTGGTTTCGGGAGCGGGGGCGGGGGGCGGGGTGACGCCGCGGTCGGCGAAGACCTGCCGGGCGGCGGCCAGGCCGTTGAGGCCGGCGGGAAAGCCGGCGAAGACGGTGGTGACGTAGAGGATTTCGATGATTTCGGCGGGCGAGAGGCCGGCGGCGAGTCCGGCCTCGATGTGAAACCGCAGTTGCGGCGCGGCGTTGCCGAGGGCCGCCAGGGCGGCGATGGTGGCGGTCTGGCGCAGGGCCGGGCTCAAGCCCGGCCGGGTGAAGACGTCGCCGTAGCCGAATTCGACGACAAAGCGGGCCATGTCCGGCGCGATGTCGGCCAGGGATTCCTGGACGGTCCGGGCCTTTTCCGGCGCCAGGGCGCTGAGGGCGGCCCAGCCCCGGTCGTAGCGTTCGTTCATGTCGGTTCCTCCCCGGGTTGCGGTTGCGGTCAGGGCGATGGCCAGAACCAGTGCGGACAGTGTGCATGTTTTCCGAAGCATGGTCGCCTCCTGATCGGTTGCGGCCAGCCTAGGCGTGTTGGATCGAGAGGTGAAATACCGATTTACACGTCGATTGAGACGTGGAAAATATCGATCCATGGAACTGCGGGATTGCGTCTGTTTTGCGGCCGTGGCCGAGGAGCTGCATTTCGGCCGGGCGGCGGCGCGGCTGCACATGGCCCAGCCGCCGCTCAGCCAGCGCATCCGGGCTCTGGAAGAGGAGCTTGGGGCCAGGCTTTTTGTCCGCACCAGCCGGAAGGTGGCCCTGACGCCGGCCGGCGAGGCCTTCTGGCGCGAGGCGGCGGCGCTTCTGGAACAGGCGGCCAAGGCCGGGGAAACGGCCCGGCGGGTGGCGGCGGGGCTGGCCGGCCGGCTGACGGTGGGGTTCGTCAATCCGGCCATGGACGCCTTCCTGTCGGACGCTCTGGCGCGGTTGCGGCGGAGCGCGCCGGCGGTGGAGTTGCGGCTTGTCGAGATGACCACCCGGGACCAGGAACAGGCCCTGGCCGGCGGGCGGCTGGATGTGGGCTTCGTGCGGTTCGCCGGCCAGGACATTCCCGGCGCGACGGTGGCGGTCGTCTCCCGGGAACCCTACCTCCTGGCCCTGCCGGCCGGACACCGTCTGGCGAGGCTCAAGCGGGTCCCCCTGGCCGCGCTGGACGCCACGCCGCTGGTCATGCCGCCCCGGGCCCAGCTTCCGGCCCTACGCGCGGCCATGGAGGCCGCCTTGGCCACGGCCGGGGTCCGGCTGGCCACGGCCCAGGAAGCGGCTTCGAAATTCACCACGTTATCCTTGGTCGCGGCCGGCCTCGGCCCGGCGTTCCTGCCCGCCTCGGTCCGGGTGTGGAAGCGGGCGGGCGTGGTCTACCGCGATATCGACGGCGACCTGCCCCTGGTGGAACTGGCCGCCATCCGGCCCGAGGGCCGGGAGAACGCGGCCGTGGACCGGCTGCTCGCAACCATCCCGAAGCCGGCCTAGGCCGGCACCGTCCCTTTCATTGCACTTGCATGGGCAGGGGTCCGACAACCGACACGGTCCCCCCATGGGGGAGGGTTCGGGAGGGGATCATCCCCCTCCCGGTGGGGTCCGGGCCAGGGCCCCGGCCGCCGGCGGCATGCCGCCTCAATACACCTTGCGTCTGGAAAAGCCCTCGCCAAGGACGTTAAACGTGTTCTCCACCACGAAAAAGGCGTTTGGATCGTGGGAGAAGACCAGTTCTTCCAGGCGTTTGATCTGCACGGTGTTGGTGATGGTCAGGATGACCCGTTTGGATTTTCCGGTATAGGCCCCGGCGCCGTGAAGAAACGTGGCCCCGCGCCGCAGGTTGTGGATGATGTCCCGGGCGATGGCGTCGGCCTTGTCGGAGATGATGAACACCATCTTGCGCTGGTTGAAAAGCGACAGGAAATAGTCCATGACCTTGGAGTTGGTGTAGGACAGGATGATGGAGTAGAGTACGAGCGTCGGTTCGTAAAAGGCCAGTCCGGCGGCGAATACGGCCAGATTGAAGAAGAAATTGAATTGCCCGATGCGCAGGTTGTATTTCTGGTTGAGCCAGATGGCCAGGATGTCGGTGCCGCCGGCCGAGCCCAGGGACCGCAGCATGATGCCCGATCCCGCGCCCATGACCGCGCCGCCGAAGATGGCGGCCAGGAGCGGGTCCGCGATGAGGGCCCGGGCCGGCAGGAGCTGCATGGTGGCGCTGATCGCGCCCATGCCGAAGAGGGTGTAGAGGAAAAAGCGCCGCGACAGGCTGTGCCAGCCAAGAAGCATCAGCGGCACGTTCAGGAGGAAATAGAGGACCCCCGGGCCGAACAGGCCGGTCAGATAGTAGAGGAGCAGGGCCACGCCGGAGATGCCGCCGGCCATGAGGCCCTTGCCGACGACGATCTCCTGGATGCCGACGCTGAAAACGGACGCGCCGAAGGTCAAGAGGCCCAGGTTCCAGAGGATGGAGCGGTGTTTTGCCAACATGGCCCTGTAGGTATGCAAGGCCGGCGGCAAGGGCAAGGGGACGCTTGCCCTTGCCGCCGGCCCCGGGCCGGGTGTAGCCGTCAGGTCGTGGGAGAGGCCCGGCCGTTTTGGCCGTGGCCGGGGGAGGAGGCGTCGTGGAGGATGTGCTGGCCCATCTGGATACCATTCTGTGGGCCTTGGCGGGCAAGGCGGCGGATTTCTGCCTGAACGTCGCGATCCTGGCCGGGCGCCAGGCCCTGGATTGGGCCCTGGCCGTGGCCGGGTGGATAGGGATTCTGGCCGCCAAGGTCGCGGCCGTACCGTTGTGGGTGTCCGTGCCGGGCGCGGTGCTCCTCGTCGGGCTTGGGGTCTGCTACGCCCTGCGCCAGCGGCTCTACGACCGGGTGCTGGTCTACCACCTCGTATGGCTGCGGCGGCAGGGGTATGGCAAGCAGGTTTTCCAGGTGCGCCGGGGAGCGGTGCGAAAGACGGTGGCGGCCATGGCCCGGCCGGTGCCGCTGCCGGACCGCTTCGAGACCCTCGCGGTCTACGAGGCCGTGGCCGACCGCTACCTCGTGGCCTACGGCCTCTGCGGCCAGGCGACCGGGGTGGCCGAGGGCGTGCGGACCTACCGGCGCGACCGGCGGGCCGGGCTGGCGGCCATGGGCGCGGACCTGATCCGGCATTTCCGGGCCAATGTCCGCTTGCTCCATGCCGACAGCGAGCTGCGGGCGCTTTTTGCGGTCCTGGATGCCGTTGACCCGGATTTCGCGGCCTGCCGACCGGCCTTGCCGGGCGAACGCAAAAGCGGCGGCCCGGGACCGGGCCCGGACCGCCGCTGCCAGGGCGGGGAAACGGCCTACGGCGTCAGCTGACGCCGCTTGACCCAGCCGTCGATGGGGGTGCCGGGAACGTGCACCCGCACGAAGGGGCCTTCCCAGCCGACGATGCGCACGGGCGTGCCGTAGGTCAGGGACGTGACCGGCGGACAGCCTTCGCCCGGGCAGGAGTGGACGGTGATGGCCCGGCGGGCCACCTGCTTGATGTTGGGATCATAGCCCGGGGGCGGGGCATAGGCCGGCGGCGGGGCGTAGGCCGGTGGCGGCGCGTACTGCGGCGGGGGCGGGGGGCCGGCCGGACGGCAGGCCGCGCCGGCCCAGACATAGCCGGGCGGGCAGATCGGTTGGGCCGTGCCCGGCGTCGGCCCGGCCAGCATGGCGGTGGCGACAAGCAGAAAGGCGATGGCGACAAGGCGCTTCATGGCGTCCCCCTGGGGCTTAGAATCGGGTGTTGGCCCGGGTGGTGCAATTGACGAACTGGGCGTTGCACTGGTTGTTGCAGAAATTGCGGGACTGGCCGTAGGTGCGGCGGTTGCAGCGGTTGGCGCAGTTGGCCTGCTGCTGGTTGCACACGGCTATGGCGTTGGCGCGGCCGCGTCCCGGACGCTGGCCGGGGGCCATCGCCGGGCCCGGGGGCAGGCCCGGGGCCGGGGGGACGACAACGGGGCCGGGTGTCATCACGCCTCTCGGTCCGGGTGCGGGAGTGGTCCGGGGAGGCCGGGGCGTCGCTGGCGGGGCCACGTTGGGCGCGGGCTGGCCTTGCATGCCGCCCTGGCGCGGGGCATTCGGCGCAGGCTGGCCCGGCATGCCGCCCGGCTGTGGGGCATTCTGTGCAGGCTGGCCCGGCATGCCGCCCGGCTGCGGGGCATTGGGCGCGGTTTGGCCCGGCATGCGGCCCTGGCGCGGGGCGTTGGGCGCGGGCTGGCCCGGGATGCCGCCCGGCTGCGGGGCGTTGGGCGCGGGTTGGGGTTGCGTTCCCCCCGGCGCGGGGGGGGGGGCGAAGGCTGTTGCTGCATGCCGGGCGGCGGCATCTGGGCCAGAAGCGCCGGTTCGGCGGCGATGCCGATCACCGGCAGCGACAGCAGGGTGCAAAAGACCAACGTACGGACAGTGCGTTTCATAATAACCTAAACCTCCTGCGTCAGATGGTGGACACGATGCCTTTTACCACCGATACCGCAATGTGGAAGAAAATACAGCCTGTTTGTGGAAATTGCCAGGAATGCAACCGGAGTGCCGGCCGTGGATGAAGCCCTTCATAAAGCGGCCGGCCTCGTGCGTCGGGCCGGATGCGTCCTGGCCCTGACCGGGGCCGGGGTTTCCGTGGCCAGCGGCATTCCGGATTTTCGCAGCCCCGGCGGCCTGTGGGAGCGCCACGACCCCATGCGGGTGGCCACGGCCGAGGCGCTGGCCCGACATCCCGAGCGGGTCTGGGCCTTTCTGCTCGACGCCCTGGCCGTGGCCGGCCGGGCCCGGCCCAATCCGGCCCACACGGCCCTGGCCCGGCTGGAGGCCGCCGGCCGCCTGTCCGGCATCGTCACCCAGAACATCGACGGCCTGCACCAGGCGGCGGGTTCGCGAAACGTGGTGGAATTCCACGGCAGCCTGGCCCGCTATTCCTGCATGGGCTGCGGCCTGGCGCACGATCCGACGGCGGCGCTGGCCCTGACGGCCGGGGATATTCCGTGGCGCTGCCGGGACTGCGGCGGCGTGGTGCGGCCGGACATCGTTTTTTTCGGAGAGGCCATTCCACTTGACGCCCTTGGCAAAAGCGGTCAATTGGCCTTGGCCGCCGACTGTATCGTGGTGGCCGGAACATCGGGGGAGGTCGCCCCGGCCAATCTCCTGCCACGGGAGATAAAGGCCCGGGGCGGGGTGGTCGTGGAAATAAATCTCATGGAAAGCGCCTACAAGGGGCTGTCCGACGTCCGGATTGCCGCGCCTGCGGAAATTGCCCTCCCAGCCCTGGCCGATTTCGTGCTTTCCTAACCTCTTACATTTCCCACAGGTGGGTCGCAATGGACGCGCTAACGCCGCATGGCGGCTTTTGGGCCATGATGGCCAGTGCCACGCCAACGGTCATCTTTGTCCTTGGCATCCTCGGCTTCATGTCGCTTGGCTGCTGGAGCATCATTTTCGTCAAGCTTTTCACCCTGACCGCGGCCAAACGCGACACGGCCAGAGACTACACCCGGTTCCAGGAAGCCGACACCCTGCGGTCGGCCATGAACGCTCTTGGCCAGTCGCGCCAGTCCCCGGCCTTCAACGTCGGCCGGCTGGCCTTCGAGGAACTGGTCCGCATGGAGCAGGCCGACCTCGATCCCTCGGAAAAGGGCCACATCGCCATGGACAACATCCGCCGGGTGCTGCGCCAGGGCGTGTCCCAGGAGCTGGCCAAGCTTTCGAGTTCCTTGTCCTTTTTGGCCACGAGCGCCAATGCCACGCCCTTTATCGGCCTTTTCGGCACGGTCTGGGGCATCATGAACTCGTTTCACTCCATCGGCCTCATGCAGTCCGCGGCCCTGGCCGCCGTGGCCCCGGGCATTTCCGAAGCCCTGGTCGCCACGGCCATCGGCCTGGCCGTGGCCATCCCGGCGGTCATCTCCTACAACTTCTTTCTCGGCTACATGCAGGCCATCGAAGGCGAGCTGGTCAATTTCGCGGGCGCGTTTCTAAACCGCATCCAGCGCGAGGTGACCTGGACGCCGCGCGACGCCGCCGCTCCGGCCGCGCCGCACCGCCAGCCGTCGGCAGAGAGGTTCTAGGCCATGGGCATGCAGGTCGGCGGCAAGGGCCGCTTCATGGCGGACGTCAACGTCACGCCGTTTGTCGATGTCATGCTGGTGCTGCTGATTATCTTCATGGTCACGGCACCCATGATGACCCAGGGCCTGGAAGTTGATCTGCCCCAGACCCGGGCGGTCAGCGTCCTGCCCAAGGATAACGAGAGCCTGGTGTTGACCGTCAAGGCCGACGGCACGTTCTTCCTCGACAAGTACCAGGTGGAGATGGCCGACCTCGAGGGCCAGGTCCGGCAGCTCGTGACCAACCAGAAAAAGCAGCTCTTTTTGCGGGCCGACCAGGCCGTGCCCTACGGCACGGTGGTCAAGATCATGGGCGTGGTCAAAATGGCCGGCGTGGACAAGCTCGGCGTCGTGGCCGAGGAAGAAAAGACGGCCAAACCCGCTGCCGCCTCCAAAAAGAAATAGGACCCGGGCGCGGCCCGGTCGCGTCCAAACGAGTGCCCCATGCGCGTTCTCGGCTGGATATTTTCCGTTTTCCTGCACCTGACCGTGGTGCTGGCGAGCCTTGTCTTCATCAATATCGAGCCGGTGAAGTTCGAGCTCAACGTGCCGGTCTACGAGGTCGACCTGGTCAGCCTCGGCGCGCCGGGCCTGCCGCCCGGCGAGGCCGGCCTGCCGCCTGGGCCCAAGGGGCCGGGCGACCGGCCCGAACTCGGGCCCCCCGAGCCGGCCGGCGGACCCGGCGGTCCCGCCGCGGCCGAGCCCGAACTGCCGGAACCGGCCGAGGCCCCGGCCACGCCGGCCAAGCCCGCGGCTCCCGAGCCCGTGGCCGCCGTGCCCGTGGCCCCGGAACCCCAGGCACCCAAGCCCGAGCCAAAATCCGAGCCCAAGCCCGAGCCCAAGCCGGAGCCCAAGCCCGAACCGAAACCCGAACCCAAGCCCGAGCCCAAGGCCACGCCCATTCCCACGGAACAGGCCAAGCCCGAGCCCAAGCCGGATTTCAAAAAGCTCGAAGAGGCCACCAAGAAAGCCGAGGAACTGAAGAAAGTCGAAGAGGCCAAAAAGGTCGAAGAGGCCAAGAAAAAGGCGGACGAGGTCAAGAAAGCCGAAGACGCCAAGAAAAAGGCCGAGGACGCGAAAAGGGCCGAGGACGCGAAAAAGGCCGACGAGGCCAAAAAGAAGGCGGACGAGGCCAAAAAAGCCGAGGATGCCAAGAAGGCGGCCGATGCCAAGAAGGCCGAAGACGCCAAAAAGGCCGCCGAGGACGTGAAAAAGGCCCTGGACGCCGCCAAGACGGCCGCGGCCAAGGAGTCGGCGGCCCGGGAGGCCGCGGCGGGCAAGGACACCCTGGCCCAGGCCCTCAAGGACGCCAAGGCCAAGGCCGGCCAGGGCTCCGGGTCGGGCTCCGGCCAGGGCGCGGGCAAGGGCGAGGCGGGCGGCGATCCGCTGGCCAAGGCCCTGGCCGATGCCAAGCGCATGGCCGGCGGCGGCGGAGGCGGCGGCGCGCCGGGCGGCGGTGGCGGCGGGAGCGGCGTGACCATGGGCGTTTACGCCGGGATCGTGAACCGGGAAGTGAAAAAAAACTGGCGCTTCCCCCAGAGCGGGGCGAAGCAGCAGCTTCTGGCCGTGGTGGAAGTCCACATCGACAAGGACGGCCGCATCGAGAATTACCGGCTCGTCCAGCCGTCGGGCCAGGCCAGCTTCGACGCTTCCACGGTCAAGTCCGTGGCCGAGACCGAGAAGCTGCCGCCGCCGCCGGCCGGCCTCGGTGTCCTCCAGCTGCGGTTTAGTTCCCAGGAACTCGGGCATTAGCCGACAAAGGATTGCCTGCTGTTCGGGAACGGGCTATTAGGAAAAGGATGGCGGCTTCCCAGGGGGGCCGCCAAGGCCATGCGGCCTCGGGCCTTGCCGCCCGGACCGCGGCGGACGTCCCGCCGGCCTTGCCGCCGGGGCCTCTTGCATCCAACTTCAATCCAGTTTTCAGGGAATTGGACAATGACCATGCGCGCGACAAAGCGATTTACAGGCGTTCTCGGGGCGGTCGTCCTGCTGGTTGCCTGCCTCCTGTCCGGACAGGCCGGGGCCCAGCAGACATCCCTGGCCGTTGACATCCAGGGGCCGGGACAGGCCAAGATGAACCTGGTCATGGCCCGGCCCTTTGCCGGCGGCGGGCAGATGAGCCCGGCGGACAAGCTCCAGGACCTCATCAACAAGGACCTGCAATTTTTACCCTTCCTGCAACTCGTCCCCCCGTCGAACATCCCCGGCCAACTTGGCGGCGCCAAGGCCGAGCAGATCGACTTCAAGCCCTTCAGCCTGGCCAAGGTCGATGTCCTGGTCACCGCCAACTGGACGCCCGGCACAAACCTCGGCAACGTCGAGTTGCGCGCCTTCGAGGTCTATTCCCAGAAGGTCCTGGTCGGGAAGGGCTACGACGGCGTCACCGATGCCCAGCTGCCGGACATCGCGGACCGCTTCTGCATGGAGCTCATGGCCGCGCTGACCGGGCAGGGCGGATTTTTCAATTCCCAGATCGCCTTCGTGAAGCCGAGCAGCGGCAAGGGCACCGACATCTGGACCGTGCGGCCCATGGGCCGGGGGCTGACCCGCGTCACCAGCTACAACGATCTCGGCATGGCCGTCAGCCCTGCCTGGTCGTTTGACGGCCGGCGCATCGTCTTCACGCTCATCGGCTCCCGTTCCCACTATCTCGGCGTCTGGTCCGGCGGCGGCAAGCCGCAGGTCTACACCCTGCCGACCACCAACGTGGTCAGCCCCCGGTTTTTGCCGGACGGCCAGATCGCGGTCAGCCTGTCCTTGCGCGGCAAGGCCGACATCTACCTTCTGACCGGCGGCCAGCAGCCCGGCCGGGCCATCGCCTCGGGTCCGGGCATCGACGTCTCCCCCTCCTTTGACGCCTCGGGCCGGACCATGGCCTACGTGTCCGACGAGACGGGCAGCCCCAACATCTACGTGAAGGACGTGGGCGGCGGCTCGGGCCGGCGCATCACCTCCTCGGGCTACAACACCAACCCGAGCATCAGCCCCGACGGCAAGCTCGTGGCCTTCACCAAGCAGATGGGCGGGGCCCAGAAGGTCTTTGTCCACGACCTGGGCACGGGCCAGGAGACCCAGGTCACGTCCGGCGGCGGCTCGGACGAGAACCCGTCGTTCGCGCCGGACGGCTATTTCATCGCCTTCGCTTCCACCAGGAGCGGGCAGAAGAAGATCTACGTGACCACCCGGCACGGCGCGCCGCCGGTCATGGTCCCGACCGGCGACGGTCCGGCCCAGATGCCGTCGTGGGGGCCATTGCCGCAGTAGGGAGGGGCGGCTTTCTGACCATCCTGTAATGGACCCGGCCGAGGCCGGGAGAAAGCGCGGACATTGGAGACAAGGGGTTAAAAGAAGTACGCAATTACCGGAACCCCACCGCAATTCCTTGTTGCATTTTATTGCAGGAGGCGTAATTGGGGGCCGGTTCCGGTTGGTGCTTCGCCAGCCCCATCGAGAACAGCCAGGGGTAAAGCTCTTGGTTTCCAAAAGCCCGGGCGGGCAATAGTGAGGAGGAAGAAAAAATGATGCGTTCGAGGATTGTGATTCTGGCGATGTTGGTGCTGCTGCTTTCCCTGGCCGGCTTCGGTTGTGCCAAAAAGGCCGGCGGCCCCGGTGACGGTTCCGGCACGAGCTGGGAAGAGCAGGAACGGGCTCGTCTCGAGCAGGAGCGGGCTTTGCGCGAGAAGATGGGACAGGCTGCCAATGAGCTGGCCCAGATGATCAACTTTGCCTTCGACAGCTCCAACCTGACGCCCGAAGCGCGGCAGATTCTGACCCGCAAGGCCGACATCATGAAGCAGTACCCCCAGATCAAGGTGATCGTGGAAGGCAACTGCGACCAGCGCGGCACGGCCGAGTACAACCTGGCCCTCGGCGAACGCCGGGCCCAGGCCGCGGCCCAGTACCTGTCCAACCTGGGCATCCCGGCCGACCGTCTGTCCACCGTCAGCTACGGCAAGGAACGTCCCCTGGATCCGGGCACCGGCGAAGCCGCCTATGCCAAGAACCGCCGCGACGAATTCCGCGCCACGTACTAGCGTTTTCCGCCATACGGCTGAAACGGCCGCCGGGGATTCCCGGCGGCCGTTTTCTTTTCAAGGGAGGAGAAAGGCATGCCTCCGACGGCCGGGGGGAATGCTTCCCCCCGGGCACCTCGGAGAGGGGGTGTGGAGCGGGCGGGCGCATCGCTTCGGCGCACACGTCCGCCCGCTGCGTCCGGGGCGGAGCCCCGGTTCCTCTTTTCCTGCCGGGGCGATCCTACAGGTCGCCGAAAGCGGCGGCGTAGCGGGCCGTGAACTCCGGCCAGGTGAAGCGGTGTTCCTGGGTGCCGTGGTGCTCCACGGCGTAGGCGGCGGACACCGAACCGATCCTGGCCGCCTCGACCGGGGTCTTGCCCAGGGACAGGCCCTTGATGAACCCGGCCCGGAAGGCGTCCCCGGCCCCGGTCGGGTCCTTGACGTCCGCGGCGGGGCAGGCCGGAATGACGGTCTCGGCCGCGCCCTGGCGGATGACCGAGCCGTTTTCGCCAAGGGTGGTGATGACGGTGCCGGCCCGGGCCACGATCTCGGCCAGGGTCAGCTTCGTCGCGTTCTCGATCAACTGGAGCTCGTAGTCGTTGGACACGAGGTAGGTGGCGCCGGTCAGCATTTCCGTGAGCTGCTCGCCCGAAAAGGCGGTGATGTTCTGGCCCGGGTCCACGATGACCGGAATGCCCTTGGCTTTGTAGCGGCGGGGGTGGTCCTGCATGTCGGCCAGGTTTCCCGGGGCCACGATGGCCAGGGTGTCGGCCGGGTCGCAGTCGTCGACCGGATATTCGGCGCTGTGCTTCATGGCCCCGGGGTTGAAGCCGGTGATCTGGTTGTCGGACCGGTCGGTGGTGATGTAGGCCCCGGCCGTGAATTCGCTGTTGACGCGGCGGATGCCGGTGATGGCGATGCCGCAGTGGCGAAGCCAGGCCTCGTAGGCGGCGAAGTCCTTGCCGGCCGTGGCCACGATGGTCGGATCCTCGCCGAGGAGCTTCAGGCAATAGGCGATGTTGCCGGCTGTGCCGCCGAACTTCTCCTCCAGGCCGTCGACCAGGAAGCAGACGTTTAAAATATGGATCTTGTCGGGCAGGATATGGTCGGCAAAGCTTCCGGGGAAGCTCATGATGCGGTCATAGGCCAGGGAGCCCGAGACAAGGATGCGCATGGACGGATTCTCCTTAGGATATTTGGGGCTTAAGGGGCCGTTTCGTCGTCGATCCAGCCCAGGAAGTCCGGCAGGCCGGCCGCAATGGGCAGAACCACGGCGCAGGGGACCTCGTAGGCGTGCAGTTCCCTGACCTTGGCGAGCAAGGCCTCGGCCTTCTCCATCCGGGTCTTGGCGATGAGCACGGTTTCCTCGGCGGTCTCGACGGCGCCTTTCCAGCGGTAGATGGAGCGCATGCCGGGCAGGATGTTGGCGCAGGCGGCTAGCCGCGCTTCCACCAGGGCCCGGCCGATCCGTTCGGCCTCTTCGGGCGACGCGGCCGTGATGTAGACGAAGGCGGCGGGCATGGCTTCCTCCGGGCGCAAGACGGTGCGCCGTGGCAACCGCCTTACACGACGGGCCCGGCTTTGCAAAGCCGGGAGACATCGGCCGGGGCCCTCCCGACGCGCGGCCCGGCGGCCGGGGCTGTATCAAACCGGCGAAAGCGGGTAGGCTCAAGACCCCTGGCGCGACAAACACCCGGGACGGACCGGGGACGGAAACGGAGCATGAAGCGGCAACCCCTTTTTCTGGCAATGCACGCGGCCATGCGGGACGCCCTTGGTCCCGGCCGCTGGTGGCCCGACGCCTCCCCGTTCGAGATCGCGGTGGGCTCGATCCTGACCCAGAACGTGAGCTGGGAAAACGTGGAGCGGGCCATGGCCAACCTGAAGGCCGGCGGGGAATTCACGGCCGAGGCCTTGCTCGCCCTGCCGGTGGAGGAGCTGGCCCGGCTGATCCGGCCGGTCCGGTATTTCCAGGTCAAGGCGGCCCGGCTGCGCAATCTCCTGGCACTCATCGTGCACGACCTCGGCGGGGACCTGACCGCCCTGGCCCGGATGGACCTGGAAACCGCGCGCCAGACCCTGCTGGCCGTCCGGGGCGTGGGGCCGGAAACGGCGGACAAGATCCTCCTTTTCGCCCTCGGCCTGCCGAGCTTCGTGGTGGATGCCTACACGGTGCGCGTCTGCGGCCGCCATGCCCTCCTTGCCGAGGATGCCGGGTATGGCGAGGTGCGGGAGATGTTCATGGACGCCCTGCCCGAAGACCCGGCCCTTTTTGCCGAGTACCACGAACTCCTGGCCCGGGTGGGCAACGCGTGGTGCAAGCCCAAGGCGCCCCGGTGCGCCACCTGCCCGCTGGCGGCGTTTCTGCCATGAGGCGGAGGGCCCTCTTCCTGGCGGCCGTCATGTTTCTGACAGGGGCGGCACCGGCTTTCGGCCGCGACGCCGCGCGTCCGCGCCGGGAGGACGTGGCCGCCGCCCGGGCGTCCGAGCGGGAGGCCGCCCGCCGGCTGGCCGCGCTCTGGCCCGGGCAGGCGGCCGTCCTGGCCGGCCCCCCGGACGGCGGCGCGGCCGGCGCTGACTGGACCGAGGCCGACCGCCGGGCCGTGTGGATGCGCAACCTACTGGAAGCGGCCGGGCCGGACCGCCCGGCCGCGGCCCGGGATCGGTCGGAGGCGGCGGAAACCGGCCGGAAGCCGCCTGTCCCGGCCGGGGCACCGGGGCCGGCCGGGGCGGTCCGGCCCGGCCGGGCCCCGCAGGCTCCGGACCAGACCCCTGGCGCGCCCGGGCCGGCCGAGAACGGGGAGGAGGGCACCGGGCCGGCCGTGTTCACGCCCCCGGACGGCGGGTTGTCCTGGCCGATCCGGGGAAAGGTGGCTGCGGCTTTTGCCCCGCAGGCGCGGCCGCCGCGCCAGGGAGTGGTCCTGGCTGCGCCCCCCGGAAGCCCGGTTGCGGCCGCGGCCGGAGGGCGGGTGGTTTTCACCGGGGCCTTGCGCGGCCTTGGCCGCATGCTTATCGTGTCGCATGGCGATCGCCGGCATACGGTCTACGCCTGCCTTGGGCAGGTGGACGTGGCCGTTGACGACGAGGTGCCCCAGGGGGCCATCCTCGGCCGGTCGGGGTTTTGCGCAACGGCGAGAACCGCCGGAGTCTATTTCGAATTGCGTTTTCGGGAAAAAGCTCTTAATCCGGCGGAGTGGCTTGCCGCAAGGCAATAAGGCCTTTCGGACGGGAGCGAGGGATACGGCCGCATGCGCCTTTCGCACGCGGCCCGTCATGTTCCGTGGAGGAATGGTATGCGTCTTTTGACCAAAGTGTCGTGTTCCCTGGTCGTCTGCCTGGCGATGGGCTCGGTTGCCCTGGCCGCCAAACCGGAAGAGGACCGTTTCGCCCCGCTCAAGCGTTTCAGCCAGGTCATGGACCTGGTGGAGAACCACTACGTCAAATCCGTCACCCGAAACGAACTGATCGATGGCGCCATCGTCGGCATGCTCCAGCAGCTCGACCCCCATTCGAGCTTCCTGTCCAAGGAAGAATTCAAGGAGATGCAGGTCAGCACCTCCGGCGAATTCGGCGGCATCGGCATCGAGATCAGCATGGAAAACGGCCGGCTGACGGTCATTTCCCCCATTGACGACACCCCGGCCGACAAGGCCGGCATCAAGTCCGGCGACGTGATCCTCGAGATCGAGGGCGAGTCCACCCAGGACATGACCCTCGTCGACGCCGTGCAGAAGATCCGCGGCCCCAAGGGCAAGCCCGTGGCCCTGACCCTCATCCACAAGGACCAGCAAAAACCCTTCAAGGTCAAGGTGGTGCGCGACACCATCCCGATCATCAGCGTCAAGAGCAACGAAGTGGAGCCCGGCTACCTCTATGTCCGGCTGACCCGCTTCAACGAAAACACCACCAATGAGCTCAAGCAGGCCATAAGCGACTTCCAGAAGGGCGGCAAAACGCTCAAGGGCGTCATCCTCGACCTGCGCAACAATCCCGGCGGCCTGCTCGAACAGGCGGTCAGCGTGTCCGACGTCTTTTTGCCCTCCGGCCAGATCGTCTCCATTAAAGGCAAGAGCGCCGACCAGGAGAAGGTCTTCTCGGCCAAGGGCGACGGGAGCGACGTTTCCGTGCCCATGGCCGTGCTCATCAATGCCGGTTCGGCCTCGGCCTCGGAAATCGTGGCCGGTGCCCTCAAGGACCACAAGCGGGCCCTGCTCGTCGGGGAAAAGACCTTTGGCAAGGGGTCGGTCCAGACCGTCATCCCGCTTTCCGACGGCTCGGGCATCAAGCTGACCACGGCCCTCTACTACACGCCCAACGGCCGCTCCATCCAGGCGGAAGGCATCGAACCCGACTTCATGGTTCCCCTTGAGGACAACGGCGCCGACGGCGACAAGCTGGCCGCCAACCACCAGTTCCGGGAACGCGACCTGTCCCGCCATCTGGAGAACAAGAAAAAGAAGGCCGAGTCGTCCGACGATCCCAAGCAGAAGCTGATCGAACAGCTCGCGCGCGACAATCAGCTCAAGCTCGCCCTGGAATTGGTGAAGTATCTCCCCATCAAAAACTACAACCAGTAAGACGCGCCGGGCAAAGACCGCTCCCATGAAACCCGCCAAGGGGCCGGGCAAAGCTCCGGCGCGTGCCAAGGCCGGGGAGAAACGACACATCGTTCTCCCCGGCAAACCTTTTTACGCGGTCGTGGCCGGGCTGGCCCTGGCCGCGAGCCTCGTCGTCCTGGTCCTGGTGCTCTTCGGCCCGTTTCCGCCGCTGCCGACGGACCACCCGTCCCCTGCCGCCAAAGCCGGCGACATCCGGCACCTGGCCGCCGCCGCCTCCAAGCCCCGCCGCCCGGCAGGCGAACATGGCCCGGCCCGGCTCGCGGAAAGCACCCCCCGTCAGGCCGAACTGCCCTTCGAGGAGCATCTGGCCGGACGGGAAACCCCGCCCCCCAACCCCGCCCCGGCCTCGGAAGTCCGCGTGGTCATGGAAGCCGCGCCCCCGGCCGGCACGGCCGCTCCCGGACCCGCCGACACCGAACCGGACGCCCATCCCGTGCCCGGAGACGCCGGCAAGGGCCCGCGCATGGTCGTGGTCATCGACGACATCGGCGACCATCCGGTCATGGCCAGAAACCTCATGGAACTGCCGATCCCCGTCACCCTGGCCATCCTGCCCAACCGGCCGCGCACCCGGTCCATCGCCGCCCAGGCCGCCGAGCACGGCCTCGAAATCATCCTCCACCAGCCCATGCAGCCCGGCTCCTACCCCCGGGTCAATCCCGGTCCGGGAGCGCTTTTCCCCGACATGGACGAAAAGCGCATCCAGGCCACCCTCACCGACAACCTTTCCCAGCTGCCCCACGTGGTCGGCATCAACAACCACATGGGCTCGGCCTTTACCAGCGACGGCCCGGGCATGGCCGCCGTCATGCCCATCCTCAAGGCCAAGGGCCTCTTTTTCATGGATTCCGTGACCTCGGCCACCAGCGCCGCCCCCGAAGCCGCCCGTCGGGCCGGCGTGCCGTTCTACCGCCGGGCCGTCTTTCTCGACAACGTCCGCAACACCCGCACCATCCTCGGCCAACTCAAAACCGCCGAGCGCCACGCCCTCAAGCACGGTCGGGCCATCGCCATCGGACACCCCTACGGCGAGACCTACGAAGCCCTCAAGATCTGGGCCAAGGAACGCGATCCCCGCATCGCCTTGGTCACCCTCACCGAACTCGGACCCGAATTTTAAGACGTCGCCGGGATGCGGGAGGCAAGCGTACGATGCCTCCCACCCGCGTCCCCATCCTCCTTTCTGAGGTCCTGGGGGATTATCCCCCGGTGGGGCCCAGGGGCAACGCCCCTGGCGGAGAGGTCGGGAGAGAGGCCAAGCCTCGCCCGGCCGCCGGAGGCATCGTATCTTTTCCCCTATTGCCCGCCGACGAGCTTCCCGATGGCGGCCAGCAACGGGCCGGGGAAGAGGCCGAGGGCCAGGACCCCGACCGAGACGGCCCACAGGGCCAGGCTGGCGGCCGGTCCGGCCGGGGCCGGGACGACGGGGTAGGCTTCGACGCCCTCGCGCATGTAGAGGGTGGCGACGACGCGCAGGGCGTAGAAGATGCCGATGACGGCCATGAGGATGCCGAAGACGGCAAGCCCGGTGTAGCCGGCCCGCAGGGCCGCGCCAAAGACCAGGAATTTGCCGATGAAGCCGGCCGTCGGCGGCAGGCCGGCCAGGGACAGCAGGCAGAGGGCGAGGGCCCCGGCCCGCCAGGGATGGACGTAGCCGAGTCCCCGGTAGGAGCTGACGGCATCGCGGTCATGGGCCTCGCCGGAGAGGGCGCCGAGGGCCCCGAAGGCGCCGAGGTCCATGAGGGCGTAGGCGGCGAGGTAAAAAAGCGCGGCCTCGCCGCCGCCGTCGTTGACGGCCAGGGCGGCCATGGCGATGTAGCCCATCTGGCCGATGGAGGAGAAGGCCAGCAGGCGCTTGAGGCTTTTCTGGCGCAGGGCCCCGATGTTGCCGACGGCCATGGTCAGGCCCGAGGCGATGACCAGGACGGGCGCCAGCACGGCCATGGCTTCGGGCGCGGCATCGGCGCACAGGTGGAGCAGGGCGGCGGCGGTGGCGGCCTTGGACCCGGTGGACAGGAAGGCGGCCACCGGGGCGGGCGCGCCCTGGTAGGCGTCCGGGGTCCAGAGGTGGACCGGGGCCAGGGACAGCTTGAAGCCGATGCCGACCAGGGCGAGGCCGAGGCCGGCGGCCACCAGCGGCGATGCGGCGGCCAGGGAATCGGTGATCTCAAGGGTGCCGCTGCCGGCGTAGATGAGGCTTATGCCAAAAGCCAGGGCGGCCAGGGCCATGGCTCCGGGCAGGAAGTACTTGAGCGCGGCCTCGGCCCCGAGCCCGTCGGCGGTGCGGGAGGCGACCAGGGCGTAGAGGCAAAGCGAAGCCAGTTCGAGGCCAAGGAGCAGCAGCAGCCAGTTGGTGGCTTCGGCCAGAAGCAGCATGCCAAGGGCGGACCACAGGACCAGGCCGTAGAGGGAGTCGCCGGCGAAGCCGCGCCGGTCGGCGTAGCGGGCCAGCTGGCCGAGGGTGGCCAGGGTGATGGCGCTTAAAAGCCCGGCGAAAAACCGGGTCATGCCGCTGGCGGGCAGTCCCGGCCAAAAGGCCCACAGGCCGGGGACCAGGGCGAAGACGGCGGCGATGGCGGGCATGAGCCCGCGCGGCGGCACCGGCCGGACCATGGCCGCGACCAGGACGGCCAGACCGCCAAGGGCCAGGGCCAGATGCGGCAGGAGTTCAGCAAGGGTCGGGGTCATGGGCGTTCCTCATGGTCAAAAGCCGGGTCCCGAAAGGGCCGGCCAGACGTGGCCGGCGATCAGGTCCAGGGGGCCGGACACGAGCGACAGGACGGGGCCCGGGAAAAGCCCGAGCCAGAGCATGGCCAGGACCAGGGAAACCAAGAGCGTGGTCTCGCGGGCGTCGAGGTCCGGAAAAAGGGCCGACGACTGGGCCGGACCGAACAGCACGTCCCGGGCCAGACGGAGCAGGTAGGCCAGCGTCACGGCCATGCCGGCCACGGCGAAAAGGCCGGCCGCGAGATGGGCCTTGAAAAGGCCGAACACGATCATGGCCTCGCCGACAAACCCCGAGAGCCCGGGCAGGGCGGCCGCGGCCAGGACGCAGCAGAGAAAGGCCGCGCCAAAGGCCGGGGCCCGGTTCCAGAGCCCGCCCAAGACCTCGAAGCGGCGGCTGCCGAGACGTTCCCCGATCATGCCGGCCAGGGCGAAAAGGCCGCCCGAGGTCAGGGCGTGGCTGACCATCAAAAGGACCGCCCCGCCGAGGGCCAGCCGGCTGCCGGACACGATGGCGACCACTACGAGCCCCATGTGGCCGATGCTCGAATAGGCGACCAGCCGTTTCACGTCCTCCTGGGCCAGGGCCACGGCCGAGGCGTAGAAGAGCCCGGCCAGGCCGAGGAAGGTCAGGAGCGGGGCGAAGGCCAGGGCCGCTTCCGGGAAAAGGGGCAGGGCGAAGCGGATCAGCGCATAGCCGCCGGTTTTAAGGAGCAGGCCGGCCAGGATCAGGCTGCCGGCCGTCGGGGCCTCGGTGTGGGCGTCCGGCAGCCACATGTGGACCGGCACCAGCGGGATCTTGATGGCAAAGGACAGGACAAAGGCGGCGAAGAGCCAGCGGCCGGTGGTCACGGGCAGGGGCAGGCGCGTGAGGTCGAAAAGGGCGAAGGTCGGACCGTTCGGGCCGTCGGCGGCGTAGATCCCCAGGGCGATGACGGCCAGGAACATGAGCAGGCCGCCCACGGCGGAAAAAAGGAAGAACTTGATGGCTACCCGCATCCGGTCGCCGTGGCCGAAGACGCCGATCAGGAAAAAGACCGGCACGAGCTGGGCTTCCCAGAAAAGGGCGAAGAGAAAGAGGTCGGTGGCCAGAAACACGCCCTGGACCGTGGCCAGGGAGCAGAGGATGAGCGCGTGGTAGAGGGCCGGGCGCCGGGTGTCGTCGTGGCGCGAGGCGGCCATGCAGCACAGGCCGATACAGGCGGTCAGGACCACGAAGACGAGGCTCAGGCCGTCGCAGGTCAGCGTGTAGCGGATGCCGAGCTCCGGTATCCAGGCCGCGTCCTCGACCACGGGCAGGTCGGGCCGGCCGGCGGCGAAAAGAAGGACCACCAGGACGGAGAGCATAAGCTCCATGCCGGCGGCGGCCAAGGCGAAACGGCGGCAGGCGGCAACGGAACCTCGGAAAAGGGGCATGAGCATGGCCGCCGCCAGGGGCCAGAAAACGAGAAATGTCAGCCAGGGCAATTGCCGCATGATCGCTCCGGTTTCTTCAGGTCGAGCGGACCGCGAGCCAGACGAGCACAGCGGCGGCCGCGGCAAACAGGGTGACGAGGGAGGCGGCGATCCGGCCGCCGCCGGCCCGGCGCAGGCTGTCGGACAGGCCGGAGAGGCCAAGGGCCGTTCCCATGGCCGCGCCGTCGAGGACGTCTTCGTCGACGCCGCGCCAGAGAAAGGCCGAGAGCCGGAAATAGGGCCGGGCCAGGAAACGGCGGTAGAGCATGTCGAGGCCAAGGCCGGCCGTCAGCCAGCCGGCCGGGGCGCCGGCCACCTGCCTGGCCGGCCGGTAGACGAGCCAGGCCACGAGCAGGCCGGCCAGGGCGATGACGGCGTCGAGGAGCCCGATCATGGGCTCCACCTGTTCGACTTCCATGGGCACCGGGGTGGCGGTGCCGGCCAGGTAGGCGTCGAGCCAGGGACGCATGTGCATGAATTCCGGCGGGTTCACAAAGCCGTAGGCCAGGGCCAGCACGGCCAGGGGCCACAGCGGCCGCTCCATCTTGGCCAGGGCCGGATCCGAGGCCAGGGGGGCCGGCTCGGCCGGATTGGCGAAAAAGGCCACGAAGAGCAGGCGGAAGACGTAGACGGCGGTCAGCAAGGCGGCGGCCGCGCCGAGCAGGAAGACCAGGAAAAAGGGCGAACCGGGGTGGGCCAGGGTGTCGGCCAGGATCCGGCCCTTGCTGAACCAGCCCGAGGTCGGGGGCAGGGCGGCCAGGGCGGCCGCGCCGCAGGCGAAAAGGACGAAGAGGCCGGGCATCTTGCGGCGAAGGGCCGCGCCCATGCGGAAGATGTCGTGCTCCTCGTGGCAGGCCTGGATCATGATGCCGGCGCACATGAAAAGGAGCGACTTGAAAAAGGCGTGGGTCTGCAGGTGGAAAAGCGCCCCGGCCACGTCGCCGCAACCGGCGGCCACGAACATGTAGCCGACCTGGCTTATGGTCGAATAGGCCAGGATGCGTTTGACGTCGCGCTGCCCCAGGGCGCAGGCCGCGCCGTAAAGGGCCGTTGCCGCGCCGAGGACGGCGGCCGTGGCGCCGACGGACGGGGCGTAGGCCAGAAGCGGCTCCAGGCGCATGAGGAGGTAGACGCCGGCCGTCACCATGGTGGCGGCGTGAATGAGCGCCGAGACCGGGGTGGGGCCGGCCATGGCGTCCGGCAGCCAGGCCGAGAGCGGCAGCTGGGCCGACTTGCCACAGGCGGCGAAGAGAAAGCCGAAGCCGATGGCCGCAGCCATGCCCGGGGACAGACTCTCGGCTTTGGCTGCGAGGTCGGTGATGGAGGCGTGGCCGAACAGGGCGATGACCAGGGCCAGGGCGGCCACGTAGCCCAGATCGCCGACCCGGGTCATGAGAAAGGCCTTGCGCCCGGCGTCGACGTTTCCCAGCTCTTCGTGCCAGAAGCCGATGAGCGCAAACGAGCAAAAGCCCACGCCCTCCCAGCCCAGGAAGAGAAAGACCAGATCGTCGGCCAGGGCAATGACCAGCATGAAAAAGACGAAGAGGTTCAAATAACAGAAATAGCGCGAATAGGACTTGTCCTCGCGCATGTAGAGGGCGGAATAGAGGTGGATGAGCAGGGCCACGAAGGTGACGGTGACGGCCATGATGCCGGCCACCCGGTCGTAGAGGAGCGAGAAGGCGGCCGAGAAGCCGTCGAAGCCGAACCAGGACCCGAAAGAGACGTGCTCGGGCGCGACGCCGAGATTCCAGACGGCCAGGGCGGCGGCCGCGAACGAGCCGGCCACGGCCAGGGCGGCCAACAGTCCCGAGGCCCGGCGGCCGACGGCCAGTCCCCAGCCGGCCTGGAACACCGCCCCGGCCAGGGGGAAAAGGAGCATGGTGGCAAGCAGTGCGGCCATTATTCCCCCGAGAGCCGGTTGTAGCTTTCTACGTCCGCCGTGCCGCCGGAGCGCCGGCCGTGGACGAGAAGCGCCAGGCCCAGGCCCACCTCGGCCGCGGCCACGCCCATGATGATGATGACCGCAGCCTGGCCGTCGAGGTTGCCCCAGGCCAGGGCCGCGCCGACGAAAGCGATGCAGGCGGCGGTCAGCATGAATTCCACCCCGACCAGGATCATGAGGATCTGCCGCCGGGCCGCGGCGCAGACCGCGCCGACGACAAAGAGGGCGGCGGCCACGGCCAGGACATGGGATAGGGGCACGTTCATGCGGCGTGGCCTCCGGTTGTCCGGGCCTTGGGGGCCCGGCCGAAAAGAAGGGCCGCGGCCAGGGCGGCGAAAAGGAGCAGGGAGACGACCTCCACGGCCAGCCAGTAGGCGTCGAAAAGGACCGTGCCGACGGCCGCCGGGGAGGCGATGGCCGCGGGCAGCATGGTCCGGCCGGCCGGATCGGCCCCGATCAGGGCGAAAAGGGCGACCAGGCTGGCGGCGGCCAGGACCCCCGGCACCACCAGCCGGCCGGCCCTGACCGGGCCGGTGCCGGCCGACAGGCCAAGGAGCATGATGATGAAGAGAAAAAGCACCATGATGGCGCCGGCGTAGACCACCACTTCGAGGACGCCCGGCAGCGGCGCGCCAAGGACCACGAACATCCCGGCCGCGGCCAGGAAGGTGATGACCGCGCAGCACACGGCGTGCATGGGGTTTCGCCGGGTGGCGGTCAGGACGGCCGCGCCGAGGAGCACGGCGGCAAGGAGATAAAAGAGGGCGCCAAGGGCTGTCATGGTCGTGTCCTAGGGAAGAATGCTTTTGACGTCCACGGGCTCGTCCTCGCCGATATGTTCGCCCTTGGGGCCGCCGGCCGTCACCCCGGCGTGGGCGTAGAAATCGTAGGCCGGGTCCTTGCCGCCGTGGCTGACGAGCAGGTCTTCCTTTTCGTAGACGAAGTCCGCGATGGCGTCCTTGGAAAAGGCGAATTCGGGCGTCAGCTGGATGGCCAAGGTCGGGCAGGCCTCCTCGCATAGGCCGCAGTAGATGCAGCGGGCGAAATTGATGCGAAACCAGGCGGCCTGCCTCCGGCCGTCCGGCCCTTCCTCGGACTGCATGGAGATGCAGTTGACCGGGCAGACGCCGGAGCAGAGGTAGCAGGCCACGCACCGCTCCCGGCCGTCGGGCGAGCGGGTGAGGATGATGCGGCCGCGCGTCCGGGCGGGCAGGGGGCGCTTGTATTCCGGGTACTGCTCGGTGACGGGCTTTCGGAACAGGTGGGTAAGCGTCGCGGCGTAGGAGCCGGCCAGTCCGGCCACGCCGTCCAGGACCTCGCGCACGAGGCCCGGTTTGTTGCGTTCGTCTTCCATGGCGGCTCTCTTTACGCCCCGGCCGCGAGGATCGCGCCGGTGACGAGGATGTTGACCAGGGCCAGGGGCACGAGGACCTTCCAGCCGAGACCCATGAGCTGGTCGTAGCGCAGGCGCGGCAGGGAGGCCCGGGTCCAGATGAGAAAGACCGGTACGGCCAGGACTTTTATGGCCAGCCAGAGGATGGGCGGCAGAAACGGCCCGTGCCAGCCGCCCAGAAAAAAGACGGCCGTGATGGAGCCCAAGAGGATCATGTTGACGTATTCGCCGACGTAGAAAAGGGCGAAGCGCATGCCGGAGTATTCGGTGTGGTAGCCGGCCTGCAGTTCGTTTTCGGCCTCGGGCAGGTCAAAGGGGATGCGGTTGGTTTCGGCCAGGGCGCTGATGATGAAAATGACGAAGGCGACGGGCTGGATAAGCGCGAAGGGCAGGCCGGCCTGGGCGGCCACGATGGCCGAGAGGTTGAGCGATCTGGTCAGCATGACCACCGGGATGAGCGACAGGCCAAGGGCCAGCTCGTAGCTGACCATCTGGGCCGCGCCCCGGATGCCGCCAAGGAGGCTGTACTTGTTGTCCGACGTCCAGCCGCCAAGGGCGATGCCGTAGACGGCCAGGGACGACAGGGCGACCAGGACCAGGAGCCCCACGTCGGTGTCGACCAGGACCTGGGGCACGGGGTGGCCGAAGAGGGTCAGGCCGTCGCCAAAGGGCACCACGGCGAAGGCGAGGAGCGCCGCGCCCGCCACGATGGCCGGGGCGACGAGGAAGATGCGGCGGTCCACGCCGTCCGGGATGATGTCTTCCTTGAGCAGCATCTTGAGGCCGTCGGCGATGGGCTGGAGCAGGCCGAAGAGTCCGACCCGGTTCGGGCCGTAGCGGACCTGGAACCGGCCGAGGAGCTTTCGCTCGATCAGGATCATGTAAGCGGCCAGGCCGAAGACCACGGCCAGGACGACCGCCATTTTGACCAGCATGACGCCGACGCCCAGGAGGATGTCCATGGCCTATTTCCTCCTCAGGCCGCACGGGCCGAGGGTCGCGGGCAGGATCGAAAATTGCGGCAATCGGGGCACGACCACCACGCCCCGGGCCATCCGCCGGCTGGTGCGGACCCGGACCGGGGCCAGCCGGTCGCCGGCCTCGAGAAATGCGGCCACCCCGTCGGCAAGGCCCAGGGCGGCGGCGTCGTCGGCGTGCAGGAGCACGACCCCATCCGTGTCGGCTTTCCCGGCCAGGGACACGGCCAGGGGGGCATAGCGGCCGAACGCCTCGGTGCCGAAGAGGGCGTCATCGAGGATCACGGCCAGTCCCCCGCCGGCCGGGAAGGGGGCCGGCTGCCCGGAGGGGCCGGTCGGACCGGTCGGCGCGGCTTCGGCCTGGAGACGGCCGTAGTCCGGCCGCAGGCCTGCCTCGGGCAGGGCCGCGAAATCGACGCCCGCAAGGGCCGCATTGCCGGCGGCCAGGGCGGCCAGCGGCGTTTGCCGCCAGGGGAGCCGCAGTTCGCCGGCCAGAGCGGCGCACAGGACCTGTCCCGGGCGCGGGTCCGTGCCGGGAAGGGCGCGGTCGTAGGGGCGCGGCGGATGGCCGCCCTGGCCGTCGAAAAGGACGGGCAGGCCCGGGGCCTGGACCGGGTCGGCTTGCTGCAGCCGGCCTTCGTTGTTGACCAAAATGCCGCCGGCCTCGAAGATCGTGGCGGTTGGCAGAAAGACGTGGGCCCGGGCCACGGTCGGGGTCGGCAGGTGGTCGCAGACGACGAGGGTTTCGAGCCGGTCGAGGAGGGCGGCCAGCCGGGGAGAGACGGCGAAGCAATCGGCCTCGGCCACGACAAGGGCCTTTATCCGGCCGGCCTCGATGCCGTCGGCCAGGTCGTCGTGGGTCGGGGCATCCGGGCCGGCGATCAGGGCCGCGCCGGCGGCGTTGGGGCCGGAGAGGACCGGAAAGAATCCGAACCGGCCGCCGTCGGCCAGGGCGGCCACCGGCCCGGCCAGGGCCGGGCCGAAGACCAGGGCCGGGCGGCTGGCCGCGGCAAAAGTCTGGGCCGCCTTTTCCAGCACCGGCCACAGTTCCGGGGCAAAGGGCAGGCGCTTTTGGGCCTGGGTGGCGGCCTCGGCCGCCGGGCCGGCCAGGACGGCCAGCACGGCCGGCAGGTGTCTCGGGGCCACGGGCAGGTGGTCGAAGGGGAGCGGCAGGGACACGGGCCTCGGGTCGGCCACGACCACGGCGGCGTTCTGTTGGCGGACGGCCTGCCGCAGGGCGAGCGCCAGCATGGGGGCGTCGAACAGCGGGGATACGCCAAGGCACAGGATGGCGTCGGCCTGGGTGAGATCGGCCATGGACCGGGCCCGGTCCGGGGTCAGGACGGCCAGCGTCTCGCCGACGGCCGCCTGACCGTCCCGGGTCGGGAAAAAGGCCGGTCCGGTCCAGCCGGCGGCTTTGGCCAGGGCGGCCAAGGCGGCTTGCGTTTCCATGGAGGAGCGGACCGAGCCGGCCACCCCCACGGCGGCGGGTTCGTGGCGGGCCACGGTCTCGGCCAGCCGGCCGGCGGCCAGGCACAGGGCGTCGCCGAGGCTGGCTGGCCGGCCCTTGATGACCGCCTGCCGGGGCCGGGCCGGGTTGGACTCGAAGCCGCTCGAAAACCGGCCCCGGTCGCACAGGAAATAGCCGTTGACCGCCGCGTTGGGCCGGCCCTCGATGCGCAGGACTTGCCGGTAGCGGGACAGGGCCACGGTGTTGCAGCCAAGGGAGCAGTGCGGGCAGACCGACGCCGACCGCTCGCATTCCCAGCGCCGGGACTTGTAGCGCGCGGGCTTGTCGGTCAGGGCCCCGGTCGGGCAGATGTCGGCCAGGTTGCCGGCAAAGGGGCTCTCCAGGGGGCCGTTTTCGAAGCGGCCGAAATAGACCCGGTTGGCGTTTTGCATGGGTCCGAAATCGAGGTACCCGGCGTAGTCCTGGTAGAACCGGGCGCAGCGGTAGCAGTGGATGCAGCGGTTCATCTCGTGCTGCACGAAAGGCCCCAGGTCCTGGTCCAGGTAGGTCCGCTTGCGGCCGGGCCAGCGGCGAAGGCCGTGGTTGGCGGAAATGGTCTCGTCCTGGAGCAGGCAGTGCCCGCCCTCGTCGCAGACCGGGCAGTCGTGGGGATGGCTGATCATCAGGAGTTCGGCCACGTGGCGGCGAAAGGCCACGGCCTCGGGATGGAAGGTCTCCACCACCATGCCGTCCGTGGCCGGAGTCATGCAGCTCATCTCCAGTCCCTTGACCGGGCCGTCCACGAACATCACCGCGCACATCCGACAGGCCCCGGCCACGGAAAGGGCCGGATGCCAGCAGAATCGCGGGATCATGATGCCAAGGGCCTCGGCCGCCTCCAGGACCGATTTCCCCTTGGCCACGGTGACCGGACGGCCGTCGATGATCAGATCGGGCATTGGTCCTCCGGACACAGCGTCGGGCCGAAGTTGGCGGGCCGGGTGCCGCAGGCCTTGCCGCGAAGGGCGGGCGGGGGGTTGCCGAAGGGACACCGCTTCTGGCGCAGGTGCTCGCGGACCTCGGCCTCGAAGTGGGTGAAAAGGCTCAAAAGCGGTTCGGCCGCGCCCGGGGCGAAGGCGCAGTAGGCGGACAGCATGGCCTTGCCCATGTCCTTGATCATGTCGATGTGCTCTTCCCGGCCCTCGCCGCCCTCAATCAGGCGCAGCAGGTCGCGTACGTAGGGCAGGCCCTCCCGGCACGGGGTGCACCAGCCGCAGGACTCGCGGGCGAAAAATTCCATCAGATTGAGCGTGGCCCCGACCAGGCAGGTGTTCTGGTCGAAGACTATGATCGAGGCCGTGCCGAGCCGCTGGCCGGCCTTGCGCATGGGTTCGAAATCCATCTGCAGGTCAAGGTACTTCTCGGGCATGAACGGCGAGGAGGCCCCGCCCGGGATGACGGCTTTGATGACCCGTCCGGGCGGCATGCCGCCGGCGTGGTCGAAGATGATTTCCCGCAGCGGCGTGCCGATCGGCAGCTCGTAGCAATCCGGCCGGACCACCCGACCCGAGACGGAAAAAAGCTTGGTTCCGGAGCCGGTTTCCGAGTGGGCGAGCCCCTTGAACCAGGCCGGGCCGTTGGCAACGATGCCGGGCAGGTTGGCCAGCGTCTCCAGGTTGTTGACGATGGTCGGGCAGTCCCACAGCCCCTTGACGCTGGTGCGCGGGCCGCCCTTCCTGGGATTGGGGCGAAGGCCCGAAATGGCCTTGATCTGGGCCGAGGCCTCGCCGCATATGTAGCGGCCGGCGCTCCGGTGGATGTGGATGTCGAAGGAAAAATCCGAGCCCAGGATGTTTTTGCCGAGAAGTCCGTTGTTCCGGGCCACCTGCGTTTCGCGCTCGAGCAGCCGGGCGTCGGCCTCGTAGGACGGCCGGATGAAGCAGATGCCAAGGGTGGCCGAAACCGCGTAGGCGCACAGGATGATCCCTTCGATGACCAGATGCGGGTCCACATTGACCAGCACCCGGTCCTTGAAGGTGCCGGGTTCCATCTCGTCGGTGTTGACCACCACGTAGCGCGGGCCGACGTAGCCGGCCGGGATGCCCTGCCACTTGCGCCCGGCCGGGAATCCCGCCCCGCCCCGGCCGCGCAGGTCCGCGTCGAGGACGATCTGGGTGACCTCGGCCGGGGTGCGCTTGCCGATGGTGGCAAAAAGCGCTTCGTAGCCGCCGCCGGCCCTGTATTCGTCAAAGGTGGTCGGCCGGCCGTAGTGGCGGTTTTTGAACAGCACCAGCGGCGGGGTCACTTGCACCGGATGTCCTCCTCGGTGGTTTGGGCCCGCAGTTCGTCCAGGATGGCGTTGATCTTCTCCGGGTGCAGCCGGTCGTAGAAGCGGCCGTTTATGAGCATGGTCGGGGCGTTGTGGCAGTTGCCGATGCAGGCCGCCGGCAGCACCGTAAAAAGGCCGTCCTCGGTGGTGCCGCCCGGGGGGACGCCCAAGGTGCGGCAGAGGTAGTCGAAAATGGAGTCCTGGTGGAACATCCAGCAGACCACCGAGTCGCAGACGTGGATGACGTAGCGCCCGACCGGCCGGCGGTAGAGAAAGTCGTAGAAGGTGGCCAGGGATTCGAGTTCGAGCGTGGTCATGCCGAGAAGCCTGGCCGCGTATTCCATGGCCTCGTCGCACAGGTAGCCGTAGTGGCGCTGCAGGGCGTACATGACGTCGATGGCGGCCTCGCGGGTCCGCTCGGCCGTGGCCACCATGCCGCTGAGGTCGGCCACAAGTTCTTTGGGAAGTGCCATCGTTATGCCTCCGGCGGCCAGGGCTCTGCCCTGGACCCGCCGGGGGGGATCATCCCCCCCGGACCCCCTGGAAAGGGACGAATGGATAATGGGTGCGGCGTCATCGGTCGATATCCGGCAGGATGTAGTCGAAGGAGGCCAGGACGGCCACGAAATCCGCAATGCGCAGACCCTCGGCGATCAGCGGCAGGGTCTGGATGTTGGCGAAGCCCGGGGTGCGGATGCGCATGCGGTAGGCGTGGCAGCCGCCGTCGGACACGACGTAATAGCCCTGCTCCCCGCGCGGGGCTTCCGTCGCGGCATAGGCCTGGCCGGCCGGCAGGCGCGGGCCCCGGGTGACGTTCACGAAATGGTGGATAAGGCTTTCGATGTCGTTAAGGGCCTCGGACTTCTGGGGCAGGCTGTAGCGGACGTCTTCCGAGAGCCACCGGCCGGACGGCATCCGGGCGGCCGCCTGCTCGACGATGCGAAGGCTTTCCCGCATCTCGTCCATGCGCACGAGATAGCGGGCATAGCAGTCGCCCGCGTCCCGGGTCGGCACGTCGAAATCGAAGTCCGCGTAGGCGCCGTAGGGCATCGTCTTGCGCCGGTCGAAGGACACGCCCGTGGCCCGGAGGTTCGGGCCCGTCATGCCCCAGTCCACGGCGTCGGCGGCCGCGATGCAGCCGACCCCCTGGCACCGGGCCTTGAGGATCGGGTTTTTGGTCACCCCGGCGTGGTATTCCTTGAGCCGGCCCGGGAAGATCCTGACGAACGCGTCCACCATGTCCTTCCAGCCCTCGGGCAGGTCCGCCGCCATGCCGCCGATGCGCAGCCAGGCCGGATGGAGCCGGCCGCCGGTTATGGTCTCGATGATGTCGAGGACCATCTCGCGCTCTCGCAGAGCGTAGAAGATGGGGCTCATCATGCCGAGGTCCTGGAGAAAGGTGCCGAAATACATGAGGTGGTTGGAGATGCGAAAGAGCTCCGACAGCATGACCCGGGCGTAGGCCGCCCGGGGCGGCACGGTGATCCCGGCCAGGGTCTCCACGGCGGTCACGTAGGACAGGTTGTTGGCCACGCCGGAGAGGTAGTCCACCCGGTCGGTGTAGGGGATGAACTGGTGCCAGGTCTGGCGCTCGCCGATCTTCTCCACGCCCCGGTGGTGGTAGCCGATGTCCATGCCAAGGGCTTTTATGCGCTCGCCGCGCATGGCCAGGACATAGCGGAAGATGCCGTGGGTGGCGTAGTGGTGGGGCCCGAAATTAAGCAGATAATCCCCGGCGTCGGCCCGCTTGCCGAGGATCTCCCGGGCGTCCACCGGTTCCAGGCGGGCGCAGTCGGCCCGGAGGAACGGGGCCCGGCCGGTGGCCCGGCCCTCGTACTCCTTGCGCAGGGGATGGCCCGTCCAGTCGCGGTGGGTCAAAAGCCGCCTGGGGTCCGGATGGCCCGTGAAGGAGAGGCCGAACATCTCGGCCGCCTCGCGCTCGTACCAGTCGGCCGAGGGCCACAGGCCCGTCGCCGTGTCGATGGCCGCGTCCCGGGTCGGCAGCGGACAGGAGAGCCGGACCATGCCGGGCGTGGACAGCGAGGTCAGGGTGTAGACCACCGTGGCGTCGTGGCCCGGCCGGTCCCGGCGGGCCGTCTCGTCGATGGCGGTCAGGTCTTCCAGGCGCTCGAACCGGGTCGGGGCCTTGTGCTTCAAGTGGGCGAGGACTTCGATGATCCGCGACGGGGCCACCACGTAGGTCGGCATGTCGCCGGCATCGGGCGTAAGCGTGATGTCCGGGCCGAACACGGCGGCCAGATCCGCGGCCACCACCTGCTGGTCGGGCCGCAGCGTCGTTCGGGGCGCCGGCGGCGTCCACATGATTTCGGCCCGGGAACCCCAAAAGCGAGGTTCGGTGGCGGCCGTGCCCCGGATGGGGATGCCGGCGTAGCCGGGACCGCGCGTGTCCCGGGATTTGCTCACGTCCTCGACCAGGAAGTCGCGACGTCCGCCTTCGTTGCCGCCGGACAGGTGCAGCACCGGCCGGGTCGGCTTCTCCCCGGCCGCGATCTTTTTTTGCAGCAGCAGCAGGCCGTCGAACAGGGCTTCCGGCCGGGGCGGGCAGCCCGGGATGTAGACGTCCACGGGCAGGATCTGGTCCGTGCCCTGGACCACGGAGTAGACGTCGTACATGCCGCCGGAATTGCTGCACGAGCCCATGGAGATGACCCACTTGGGGTCGCTCATCTGCTCGTAGAGGCGAAGGGCCACCGGCGCCACCTTGGTGAACAGGGTGCCCGAGACGATGAGCACGTCGGCCTGCCGGGGCGAGCCCCGGAAGACTTCCGAGCCGTAGCGGGCGATGTCGTAGCGCGGCCCCCAGGCCGTGGCCTCTTCCACGAAGCAGCAGGACAGGCCGAAGAAAAAGGGCCAGATGCTGTTTTTGCGGGCCCAATTAATGATGTGATCCGTGGGCCGAAACAGGGCATCGAGCGGTTCCGTCACAGGCCCTCCTCCTCGTCCCAGTCCAACCCGCCCTTGCGCCAGGCATAGGCCAGGCCGAGGCCGAGGACCACGATGAAAACGGCCATGCGCAGGTAGCCGGGCAGGCCGAGCTCGGGCCAGGCCACGGCCCAGGACACGATGTAGGCGGTTTCCACGTCAAAGATGAGGAAGAAAACGGCCACCAGGAAAAAGGGGACCGGGTAGCGGAACCGGGCCGGGCCCGTCGGCAGGATGCCGCATTCGTAGGGGCGCTGCTTGTCGGGATTGGGCCGGCGCCGGACCAGGAAGCCGGACAGAAAGAGGATGGCGGCCAGAAGCGCCAGCACCACCGCGAAAAAGACGACCAGCGGCAAGGCGCCCGGTTCCCAGGGCGAAAAGGCGGCGGCCAGAGGGGCGTAGGAGGGCGTCGGCTGCATGCTGCCTCGTGTCGGACCGTTTTTCGGCTTCGGATGCGGGCCAGACAGGGTTGATTGCAACCCATGGTACCCGCAACCGGTTTTTTTGCAACCGTTTCGGCCGGCAAACCGGCGACTCGGCCGGCCGGGGAACCCGTTTTCCGAGGGTCCGGCTCAGCCGGCCAGCCCGGCCAGCCGGTCGGCCAGCCAGGGGGCGAAGGCCATGGAGGCGGTGAAGGCCGGGGAGATGGCTCCGAGGACGTGGAGTTCGCGCGGGCCCTCTTCCGGCACGAAGTCGGAAACGAGCCGGCTCGCTTTGACGTCCACGAGCTGGGGGCGGATGCCGACCTTGTCCGACGGAACTACGTCTTCCGGCTTCAGATCGCGCAAGAGCCGCGAGGCGTCGGCGAAGAAAGGCGCAGACAGGTATTTGCGCGGTTCGGACAGGGCCACCGAGCGGAAACCCGGGTTGACGGCGAAAAGGAGGGCGTCGCGAAGGAGGATGGAGGCGGCCTCCAGGTCCAGGCCCGAGAGGAGGCCGTAGTTCTCCCGGCCAAAGGCCGGAATGGAGGTCGGGCCGATGGAGACCTCGCCGGACAGGCTGCGGGTGAAGTGGATCCCGAGAAAGGGGTTCCTGGGGTCCGGCACGGGGTAGATGTTGCCGCGGACCAGCCGGGCCGCCTGGGGCCGCAGCTTCCGGTAGACGCCCTTGAAGGGCACGAGCCGGTAGTTCCGGCCAAGGCTGAAGGCGTGGGCCAGCTTGTCGGCATAGGCCCCCGCCACGTTGGCCAGCCGTTGGTATTCGATATCCCCGGCTTGGGTGGCCAGGACCCCCGGCCGTTTGGGGCCGACGGCCCGGGTGTTCCACAGGATGCGGGCCCGGCCCGACATTTCCACGTCCCGGGCCAGGGCGGCCAGGATGGCCTTGGGATCGACCACGGCCGTTTCCGGGGAAAAAAGGGCCTGCCCGGCGGTCCGGGCCTGGGGCTCGATTTCCGCCAGTTCCCGTTCGTCCACCAGCCGCACGGTGGCGCCGTTGGCGAGAGCCCGGTCGCGAAGGGCGATAAGTCCCGGCAGCTCGGCCTCGCTGCGGGCCACAATGACCTTGCCGCACCGGGAAAGGGGCAGGCCGCGTTCCAGGCAGTAGGCCTGCATGAGGCGGTTGCCGGCCAGGCAGGTCTTGGCCCGCAGGGTGTCCGGGGCGTAGTAGATGCCGGCGTGGAGCACGCCGCTGTTGCGTCCCGAGGCGTGGCGGCCGGGCCCGGCCTCCTTGTCAAGCAAGACAATGCCGTCCCCGCCCCGGGCCAGCAGTTCCCGGGCCAGGGTCAGGCCGAGGATGCCGGCTCCGACGATGACGGTGTGGGCGCGCATGGGGACATGCTAGCCCAAACGCGTTTCCGGTCAAGCGGGGAGCGCGGCGCGCGGTTGCGTCCGGCGGCCGTGTCACCCAATCGTCATGGAAACGTCGGGGGGGCGCGGCCACGGCCGGGCCCCGTTCGGGATAGCTGGACACGGTTTGGCCGCTGGGCCGGGGAGACTTCCCGAGGCAGGTTTATGTTAAGGACGCCTATGCAGTTTTCACCGCGTTTGGAACAGGGCTTCATTCCCGAAGCCGGCATGCCGCGGGGGCGCCATGTCCCGGAACTCCTGCGGGGGCCGCGCCGGGAACTGGTGGCCGGCCATGTGGGCCGGGGCGGGTTTCTCGGCCTAGTCCTCCTGCAGATCCACGATTTCTCCCTCCTGCGTCGGGTTTTTCGGCCTGAGGTGGCCGAGGCCCTGGCCGAGTCCCTGGCCGGGGAGGTGGACCAGGTGGCCCGGGAGCGCCTCTCCGGTTTTCCGGTCTGCTTTGTGGAGACCCTGGAGCCGTCGCGGGTGCTGGTGGTACTCGGCGGGCAGGCCGCCGTCCCGGAGGAACTCGAACGCACGGCTGCGGCCCTGCGCCTGGAGGCCCGCAGCCGCCTGCGCGAGGCCTCGGTCCGCCTGACCGGCCAGGATCCCGAGATCCGTTGCGGCGCGGCCCAGGTCCTGGCCCAGGGCGTGGCCGGCTTGGACGTGGCGCTGATCGCCGCCCTGGCCGAGGCTTCGCGCCAGGCCGGCCACGCCGGGGGCAAGACCGTGGCCCCAGCCCTGCGGGAATTCCGGGAGATCCTCGAACTCGGCCGGGTCCGGGCCGTGTACCAGCCCATCGTCAACCTGCGTTCCGGGTCGGTCTTCGCCTGGGAGGCCCTGGCCCGGGGGCCGGCCGGCACCACGCTGGCCTCGCCGGCCATGCTCTTTGACGTGGCCGAGGAGGCCGGGGCCATCTTCGCCCTGGAAAAGGTCTGCCGCGAGGCGGCCATCCGGGGCTTCGCCCCCAGGGAGCAGGGGGCCAAGCTTTTCTGCAACGTCCACCCGCGCACGCTCCTCGACCCGGCGTTTACCCCGGGCGAGACGCGCCGGCTGCTCGACAAGTACGGCATGGAGCCGCGCGAGGTGGTCCTCGAGATCACCGAGCGCCATAGCGTCAAGGATTTCAACCTCTTCCACCGCACCCTGGCCCACTACCGCGACGCCGGCTACGGCGTGGCCGTGGATGACGTGGGCACGGGCTACTCCGGGCTCGTGTCCATCGCCGAGATCCAGCCGGATTTCATGAAGATCGACATGTCCCTCGTGCGCGGCATCGACACCAACCCGGTCAAGCGGGCCCTCCTCGAAACGCTCTTGACCTTTGCCGACAAGGTGGGCTGCCGCATGGTGGCCGAGGGCATCGAGACCGAGGCGGAGCTGGCCTGCCTCATCCGGCTCGGCGTCCATTTCGGCCAGGGCTATTTCCTGGGCCGGCCGGCCGACGCGCCGAGCCAGCCCGGGGAGGCCTGCCGGCTGGCCATCACCCGGGGGGCGAGCCAGGCCGCCGACGGCTCCAAGTGCTCCCTGCCCATAAACGACCTGGCCGAGCGGCCGCACCAGGTGCCGCTCGCGGCCACGGTCGGCGAGGTCAAGCAGTTTTTCGACGGCAACGAGGACATCCACGCCGTGGCCGTGGTCGAGGCCGGCCGGCCCGAGGGGCTCATCATGAGCCACCACCTGGACAGGCTACTCAGCTCCCAGTACGGGCTGGCCCTTTTCCTGCGCCGCGACGTCAGCCGGATCATGGACTGTTCACCCCTGGCCGTGGAGTGGGACACGCCCGTGGAAGTGGCGGCCCAGGCGGCCATGGCCCGGGACCGGGACAAGCTCTACGACCCGATTCTGGTCACCTGCCGGGGGCGGCTTTCCGGCATGGTGTCGGTGCAAAAGATCCTCGACACCCTGGCCTGCGTCCAGGTGGAGATGGCCAAGGGGGCCAATCCCCTGACCGGGCTGCCCGGCAATGTGGCCATTGAGCGCGAGATCGCCAGAAGGGCCGAATCGGCCCGGCCGACCTCGTTCATTTACGCCGATCTGGATAATTTCAAGGTCTTCAACGACGTTTACGGCTTCCAGGACGGGGACAAGGCCATCCTCATGACCGCCCGCATCCTCGGCGAGGCCCTGGCCGCCCACGGCGGGCCGGACGACTTCGTCGGCCATGTCGGGGGCGACGATTTCGTGCTCCTGTGCCAGGCCGACTCCGTGGACCCCGTCTGCGAGGCCGTGGTCCGGGCCTTCGCCGCCGCCTCCCCGGCCCTTTACAGCGCCGAGGACCGGGAACGCGGCTACATCGAGGGCCAGGGCCGCGACGGCCGGGAGGGCCGCTTCGACCTGCTCACCATCTCCATCGGCGTCATCGACTGCGCTTTTGCCGTGCCCGTGACCATGGACGAGCTGGGCCTGCGGGCGGCGGCGGTGAAAAAATACGCCAAATCCCGGCCCGGCAACTCGTTCGTGCGCGACCGCCGGGCCCCGCTCGGGCTGGTCGAGGAAGAAGCGCGGCCGGCCAGGGCGTAGGGAAGATGCCGTGTCCGGGGGACGTCACGCCCCCCCGGCCCCCCGGACGGGGTGAGCGGGAGAGGGTAAGCGGGGGCTCGCGGTCGTTTGCGGGCGTATGTCGATGTGGCACCGGGGATGGCACCTTGCCGTCTGTCCATCATCCTTTCCGGGTGGGTCCGGGAGGGGGTGACCCCCTCCCGGCCGCCGGAGGCATCTTTCCCTTACTTCGCCTTGCCCTGGGCGGCCACGGCGGCCACACTTTTGGCGATGGCCTCGGGGTCGCCGAGGTAGAAGTGGCGAAGCGGCCTTAGGCTGTCGTCGAGTTCGTAGACCAGCGGCACGCCGGTCGGGATGTTGAGTTCCGTGATGTCCGCGTCGCTGACGGCATCGAGGTATTTGACCAGGGCGCGGATGGAGTTGCCGTGGGCGGCCACGAGCAGGCGGGTCCCGGAACGGATGGCCGGGGCCATGGTGTCGTTCCAGAAGGGCAGGACCCGGGCCACGGTGTCCTTGAGGCACTCGGTGCGCGGCAGTTCGGCGTCGGTGAGGCCGGCGTAGCGGCGGTCGCGGCCGGGGAAGCGGGCATCGTCCGGAGCAAGCGCCGGAGGCCGGGTGTCGAAGCTCCGGCGCCAGACGAAGACCTGCTCGTCGCCGTATCGGGCGGCCGTCTCGGCCTTGTTGAGGCCTTGCAGGGCCCCGTAGTGGCGTTCGTTGAGTCTCCAGGACTTGGTGACGGGCAGCCACAGCCGGTCCATGCCGTCAAGGACGATGTCCAGGGTCTTTATGGCCCGGGACAGGACCGAGGTCAGGCAGGCGTCGAAGTCGTAGCCGCCGTCGGCGAGGAGCCTGGCGGCCGAGGCCGCCTCGGCCTGGCCCGCTTCGGTCAGGCCGACGTCGGTCCAGCCGGTGAAGCGGTTTTCCAGGTTCCAGGCGCTTTGTCCGTGGCGAAGCAGTACCAGGGTGTGCATGCGTCCTCCGCGCGGGCCGGCCGTGGGGTGTTATTTGGCCTCGCCGTCCTTGGGGGACGGGCATTCGAAGTTCTCGCCGGTCATCATGCGCATGGCGCAAAGAGCCCCGCACATGGCGCATTCCTTTTCCTTGCTGTGCATGGCCCGACGCTTGTGGAGCAGGTCCGGGTCCAGGGAGAAGGAGGCCATGGCCTCCCAGTCGAGGTCGGCCCGGGCCTTGGACATGCCAAGATCGCGGGCCACGGCCGCCGGCCGGCCGAGGGCCGTTTCCGCGCTCTGGGCGGCCACCAGGCTGGCCTTGATGCCGGCCCAGACGTCATCGGGGCCGGGCAGGGTGAGGTGCTCGGCCGGGGTCAGGTAGCACAGGAAATCCGCGCCGAAATAGGCGGCCATGGCCCCGCCGATGGCCCCGGCGATGTGGTCGTAGCCCGGGGCGCAGTCCGTGGTCAGCGGCCCGAGAACGTAGAGCGGGGCCCCGCCGGTCAGGCGCTTGATGCCCTGGATCTGGCCCTGGACGAGGTGGAGCGGCACGTGGCCCGGTCCCTCGATCATGGTCTGGACGCCGCGGGCCTTGGCCCGGTCGGCCAGCCGGCCGAGGTTTATCACCTCTTCCCACTGGGCCCCGTCTCCGGCGTCGGCGCCGCAGCCGGGACGCAGGCCGTCGCCGAGGCTGATGGTCACGTTGTGGGCCAGGCAGAGGTCGAGGATGTCGTCGTAGCGGGTCAGAAACGGGTTTTCGGCCTCGTGGCGGCGCATCCAGCGGCCGAGGATCGAGCCGCCGCGCGAGACGATGCCCGTCACCCGGCCGGACTCGGCGGCCAGTTCCACGCCCCGGCGGGTGACCCCGCAGTGCAGCGTCATGAAGTCCACGCCGCTGGCCGCCTGTTCGGCGATCTCGGCGATGATCTCGTCTTCCCCGAAATCGCTCGGGTCCTTGCCCTTGGCCACGTGGCGCTGGGCCACGGCGTACAGGGGCACCGTGCCGAGCGGCAGGTCGGTGGCGGCCAGGATGCTCTTGCGGATTTCGGTCAGGTCGCCGGCCGTGGACAGGTCCATGAGGGCGTGGGCCCCGGCCTTCTTGGCGAGTTTGGCCTTTTCGAGCTCCATGGCCACGTCGGTCACCAGCATGGAGGTGCCGATGTTGGCGTTGACCTTGACCCGGGCCGGCTGGCCGATCAAGGTCGGGGTGACGCCCTTGTGGGCGGGATTGGCAAGGACGACCATGGTGCCGGCGTCAACCGCGGCCAGGATGGTTTCCGGAGCCAGCCCGTCGGACTGGCCGAGCTTTCCCATGTGGGTGCGCAGGATATCGGAACAGATGGAGTTTTTGCTGCAGATGGACATAGTTGATCCTTGAGAGGGTTGACGGATCGCAGTTTCTAGCATGAAGGCCGGCAAAGCTCAAAGGCGGGTTGGGGAAAAAGCCGGGTACGAAGAAAACGTTCCCAGGACTTGCCAAGCCGATAAAAAGGCGTTAATTGATCTCGCTTTCCCGAAAGGGCCATTCAAGGAGTCGCCAGATGAACAAGGATATTCAGCCCAAGACCTTCAAGGCCACCATCCGCTGCAACTGCGGGTTCGAAGCCCAGGCCATTTCCACCAAGGGCGAGCTGATGCTCGTGGAAGTCTGCTCCAACTGCCATCCGTTCTACACCGGCAAGCAGCGTTTCCTCGACACCGCCGGCCGCATCGACCGCTTCCGGAAAAAGTACGCCAAGTTCGACCAGCCCAAGGCCTAGTGCGGGTTTTTCCATCCTCCGCCGGGCCCTCGCGCCCGGCGGCCAGCCCGGGGTACCGTTCATGAAGCGCACCGGATTCCTCCTGCCCCTCCTTTTCGCCGCACCGACCGTGGGTGGTCAGGCCGTCATGGAAGGGGTGATGATGCGCGACCGGGAGCGGCTGGCTATTGCCGTGCGAAAGCCGGGTGGCGACATCCATCTCGACGTGCGCCCCTGGTTCACCCTGACCGCCGCCAAAATCCTGCGCAAACCCTTTTTGCGCGGGTTTCCCATCCTGCTCGAAACCCTGGTCAACGGCATCAAGGCGCTTAATTTCTCGGCCCAGATGGCCGTGGAAGAGGACGGGGACGAAGGCGAGATCGGGCCGTGGGCCATGGGCCTGACGCTGGCCGCGTCCATCGGCTTCGCCTTGCTGCTGTTCGTGGTGACGCCGCATCTTTTTTCCCTGGGCATGAAGGCGGCCGGCCTGTCCGGCGGCGTGGAGGCCTTAAGCTTCCACGTCTGGGACGGCCTTTTCAAGATGCTGCTTTTTCTCGGCTACATCCTGGCCATCTCCTACCTGCCGGACGTGCGCCGGGTTTTCGAGTACCACGGGGCCGAACACAAGGTCATCTGGGCCTACGAGCAGGGCGCGGAACTGTCCCCGGCCGGAGCGCGCGGCTTCTCCCGCCTGCACCCCCGGTGCGGCACGGCCTTCCTGCTCTTCGTGCTGGCCATCTCCATCGTGCTCTACGCCTTTCTGATCCCCTGGCTCCTGACTTTTTACGCGCCCGCGACCGGCTGGATCAAGCAGGCCTACATCGTGGCCCTGAAGCTCGCGCTCATGGCGCCGGTCAGCGCCGTGGCCTACGAAGTCATCAAAGTGGCGGGCAAGTTTCACACCAGCCTCGTCTGCCGCCTGATTTCGGCCCCCGGGCTCTTGATGCAGCTCCTGACCACCAAGGAACCCGACGACCGGCAGATCGAGGTGGCCCTGGCCGCCCTTCGCGGCGCGGTGGATCGTCAGCCGGCTTCCTGACCCCGAGCCTCTTCGATCGGCCCCCCGGCCCGCCCGGTTCATCCGGTCCGTTCCCAACCCCAGCCGGGGAATGCGGCAAGCGTGTCCCGCTCCCCCCGCTTCGGAGACGTTTCATGTTCGCCAAACTCGAGAGCCTCGAACGCAAATACGTGGAGCTGGAAAAACAGCTTTCCGATCCCTCCGTGGTCAACGACCAGGAACGCTACCGCAAGTTGACCAAGGCCCACGCCGACATGGCCGATATGATGGCCGCCTTTCGGGAGCACAAGCAACTGTCGCGCGACCTGGAAGAAAACCAGGAAATGGCCCAGGACCCGGACCCGGAAATGCGGGAGCTGGCCCTGGCCGAAATCAAGGCCATCAAGGAGGCCCTGCCCGAAATCGAAGCCCGCTTGAAGCTTTTGCTCCTGCCCAAGGACCCCATGGACGACAAGAACATCCTTCTTGAAATCCGGGCCGGCACCGGCGGCGAGGAAGCGGCGCTTTTCGCGGGAGACCTCTTTCGCATGTACTGCCGGTACGCCGAAGCCCGGCGCTGGAAGGTCGAACTCATGAGCCAGTCCGAAACCGGCTCCGGCGGCTACAAGGAAGTCATCGCCTCCATTGCCGGCGACAAGGTCTACAGCCGCCTCAAATACGAATCCGGGGCCCACCGCGTCCAGCGCGTGCCGGCCACCGAATCGCAAGGCCGCATCCATACCTCGGCCGTCACGGTCGCCATCATGCCCGAAGCCGAGGAAGTCGACGTGGCCATCGATCCCAACGACCTGCGCATCGACGTCTACCGGTCGAGCGGTCCCGGCGGCCAGTCCGTCAACACCACCGACTCGGCCGTGCGCGTCACCCACGTCCCCTCGGGACTGGTCGTCATCTGCCAGGACGAAAAATCCCAGCACAAAAACAAGGCCAAGGCCTTAAAGGTCCTGCGCTCCCGCCTGCTCCAGATCGAACAGGAAAAGCAGCGTCTGGAACAGGAAGCCACCCGCCGCTCCCAGGTCGGCACCGGCGACCGGTCCGAACGCATCCGGACCTACAATTTCCCCCAGAGCCGCGTCACCGACCACCGCATCAACCTGACGCTCTACCGCCTGGAAGCCGTGCTCGAAGGCGACCTCGACGAACTGTGCGAGGGGCTGATCGCCCACTACCAGTCCGAAGCCCTGAAAGCCCAGGCCGACATCGGGTAGCCGGCACGGGGCGTGCCGTCCCTCGGCCGCCGGAGGCATCTTCTTCCCATGACCGCCGACATCCACACCCCCGACAGCACTCCCCCTGCCGCCACCTCCGCCAAACGCGCCCCGACCATCCGGGAGATCCTGCAAAAGACGGAAACCTACCTCGCCGGCAAGGGCGTGGACGCGCCGAAGCTGTCGGCCCAACTGCTGCTGGCGCACAGCCTGGGGCTGGACCGGCTGGGGCTGATCCTGGCCATGGACCGGCCTCTCACGCCGGACGAGCTGGACGCCTTCCGGCCGCTGGTGGCCCGGCGGGGCCGGGGAGAGCCGGTGGCTTATCTGCTGGGGGAACGGGAGTTCTACGGCCTGGATTTTCGCGTCACCCCGGACACGCTCATTCCGCGGCCCGAGACCGAACTGATCGTGGACCGGGCCCTGGCCCTTTTTCCGGCCGGGAATGTGGCCGCGTTTGCCGATCTTGGCACGGGGTCGGGCTGCCTGGCCGTGACGCTGGCAAGCAAGTTCCCGGCGGCCGTGGGCCTGGCCCTGGACAGAAGCCCGAACGCTCTGGCCGTGGCCCGGGAGAACGCCGCGCGGCACGGGGTGGCGGACCGGCTGGCGTTCGTGGAGGCCGATTTCGCGGCCCTGCCGGCCCGGGACGGCGGGTATGGGCTGGTGGTCTCCAATCCGCCCTATGTGAGCCAGGCGGAATACGGCGAGTGCTCCCGCGAAGTCCGGGACTTCGAGCCGCTGGCGGCGCTTGTGCCCGGGGAGACCGGGCTTGAGGCCGTGCCGGTGGTGGCCCAGGCGGCCTTTGACGCCCTGGCTCCGGGGGGCTGGCTCCTGGTCGAGATCGGCTGGAAGCAGGGCGGCGAGGCGGCGGACATCCTGGCCGCGAGCGGCTTTGCCGATGTGGCCGTGCGCCGCGATCTGGCCGGCTGCGACCGGGTGGTCGAGGGCCGTCGGCCGTAAGCGTTTTTCGACCGCGTCCGCGTTTTTTCCTTCCCCTTCGCTTTTCCGCAAACGGTTCCCCCGATTCCCGCCATCCTGGTCCCGTGCCGTTCGGCCGGGACCGGCTTTTTCCCGTGGCCGTCGCGGATATCCCGGCCAAGCGGTCTCCCCCGTGCCGCCGTTGACGCGGATAACGGAATGCCGCATAAGAAAATGGGATCTTCCCTGATCCTTGCGCTCGTTCCCCCATTTCCGGGGAGCGCGCGCGAGGCGGACGGCAGTCCGCGCCATTGGCCCCCGGTTGCCCGGCTTTTTGTCGCCACATTTTTCTCTACGGAGTCTTTTGTGCAGTTCCCACCCGCTCACGTATCGGCCGATCGTTTTCCCCGCCCGTGTCTGTCCTTCGCCAAGGACCGCCTTCCCCGCCATCCGGACGTGGTGGCCCATGCATAACTCCGACCGGACGCCACCCAAGGATAAAACCTTGCTGCAGAAGCTCGGGCCGGGGCTCATCACCGGCGCGGCGGACGACGATCCGAGCGGAATCGCCACCTACAACCAGGTCGGCGCCGCCTTCGGCTACGGCATGTTGTGGACCTGCGTCCTGACGATTCCGCTCATGATTTCCATCCAGATCGTGAGCGCGCAAATCGGCCGCGTCACGGGCAATGGCATCGCGGCCAACATCCGCGGCCATTTCCCCCCCTGGCTCCTCAGGGGCCTCGTGGGGCTGCTGTTTATGGCCAATACGATCAACATCGCGGCCGATGTCGGGGCCATGGGCGCGGCCGTGGAAATGCTCGGCGGCGGATCCTGGCAGCATTATGCCATCGGTTTCGGCGTCGTTTCCCTGGTGTTGCAGGTCTTCGTTCCGTTCCCCCGCTATGCCCCGTTTTTGAAAACCCTGACCCTGGCCCTGTTTGCCTATGTCGGCATTGCCTTTGTCGTCGAGGTGCCGTGGGGCGAGGTGGCCTATCAGGTCATCGTTCCTTCCGTTCCCCTGACGCTTGCCTATGCGGCCGGCGTGGTGGCGGTCCTTGGCACCACCATCAGCCCCTATCTGTTCTTTTGGCAGGCCTCCCAGGAAGTGGAGGAGCAGCGCGCCGAACCCGGAGAGGAACCGCTCAAGGAAGCCCCGGAGCAGGCCCCCCGCAATTTTGCCCGCATCAAGCTCGACACCTACGTGGGGATGGTCTTTTCCAATCTGATCGCCTTTTTCATCATGCTGACGGCGGCCGTGACCCTCAACAGCCACGGGGTGACGAACATCCAGACCTCGGCCCAGGCGGCGGAGGCGCTCCGTCCCATTGCCGGGGATTTCGCCTTCTGGCTCTTTGCCGCCGGCATGATCGGAGCGGGCATGCTGGCCGTGCCGACCCTGGCCGGCTCGGCCGCCTATGCCGTGGCCGAGGCCTTCAAGTGGAAGATCGGCCTTGGCCGCGAGCTGTTGCGGGCCAAGGGCTTCTACATGGTCCTGGCCGTATGCACGCTGCTTGGCGTGGCCATCAACCTGGCCCCCGTAGACCCGATCCAGGCGCTGTTTTTGAGCGCGGTCATAAACGGCGTCATTGCCGTGCCGATCATGGCCATGATCATGCTCCTCTCCGGGCGGGCCGATGTCATGGGCAAGTTCGTGGTCAAACGCCGTTTGCGGGTTTTCGGCTGGCTGGCCACGGGGGTGATGGCCGTGGCCGTACTGGTCATGTTCGCGGGATTGGCCGGGTAGCCGGCCGGATACGGGCCGTGGAGACGCGAAAGCCCGGTCAGGCGGCCGGGCTTTCGCATGGTTGCGTCATGTGCCGCGCCCCGGGGCGGTAGGACCGGAGCTTGCGGAAAAGGACAGGGATGGGCGGCCCCGAATCCCGGGAGAGGGGAAAGCGGGCCGCCCCAAAGGTCATTTGCCGTCAGGCCGTCGCGCCGGCCTGGCCGAGCAGGGCCTTGAATTCCGCCTCGTCCAGGCTTTCTTTTTCGAGCAGGGTCCCGGCCACGCGTTCGAGTTCTTCCCGGTGGGAGCCGAGCAGTTCGGCCACGCGTTCCTGGGAGGCCACCAGGATTTCCTTGATCTCGGTATCGAGCTTGGCCGCCGTGGCTTCGGAATACTCCCGGCCGGCCAGCCCGCCCTGGTCCGCGCCGAGGAAGACCGGCCGGTTCTGGCGCGGGTAGGTGGCCGGGCCGAGCGTCTGGCCCATGCCGTACTCGGCCACCATGGCCCGGGCGATGTCGGTGGCCCGCTGGAGGTCGTTGTGGGCCCCGGTCGAGACGTCGCCGAAAACGAGCCGTTCGGCCCCCCGGCCGCCGAGGAGCACGTCGATTTTGCCGAGGAGTTCGAGGTGGGTCATGAGGTAGCGGTCCTCGGTGGGGAGTTGCTGGGTCCAGCCCAGGGCCCCGATGCCGCGCGGCACGATGGAGATCTTGTGCACCGCGTCCGCGCCGGCGGTGAAGGTGGCGACCAGGGCGTGGCCGGCCTCGTGGTAGGCCACGACCTTTTTCTCCTTGGGATTGATCACCTTGTTCTTCTTTTCCAGGCCGCCCATGAGGCGGTCCACGGCTTCCTCGAGGTCGGGCATGCCGACGGCGTCCTTGTCCTTTCGGGCGGCGAGCAGGGCGGCCTCGTTGATGACGTTGGCCAGGTCGGCCCCGGAAAAGCCGGGGGTCTTGCGGGCGATGACCGACAGGTCCACATCGTTGCCGAGGACGATCTTGGCGGCATGCACGCGCAGGATGGCGTCGCGGCCGGCCACATCCGGCTTGTCGACCAGCACCTGCCGGTCGAAGCGGCCGGCCCGCAAAAGCGCCGGGTCCAGGGTTTCGGGCCGGTTGGTGGCGGCCATGATGATGACGCCGACCCGGGGATCGAAGCCGTCCATCTCGACCAGAAGCTGGTTCAGGGTCTGTTCCCGCTCGTCATGGCCGCCGACGATGGCCCCGGCCCGGGACTTGCCGATGGCGTCGAGCTCGTCGATGAAGATGATGCACGGGGCCTTTTCCTTGGCCTGGACAAAAAGTTCCCGGACCCGGGCCGCGCCGACGCCAACGAACATCTCCACGAACTCCGAGCCCGAGATGGAAAAGAAGGGGACTTGCGCCTCGCCGGCCACGGCCCTGGCAAGGAGCGTCTTGCCGGTGCCGGGCGGGCCGATGAGCAGGACGCCCTTGGGCATCTGGCCGCCCAGGCGCTGGAACCGCTCCGGGGTCTTGAGGTAATCGATGATCTCGACCAGTTCCGCCTTGGCCTCGTCGCAGCCGGCCACGTCGGTAAACCGGGTCGGCAGGTCCTTTTCGGCATAGACCCGGGCCTTGTTCTTGCCAAAGGCCATGACGCCCGAGCCCGGGTTCAGGCGCTGCATGAGCACGTACCAGATGCCGAAAAAGAGCAGGATCGGGATGACCCAGGACAGGATGTCGCGCAAGAACGTGGATTCGGGCTGGGCCCGGAAGTGGACGTTGTACTTGGAGAGTTCGGTGGACAGGTTCTGGTCCACCCGCCGGGTGGTGAAGTCCACGGTCTTGGCCTCGCCGTTCTCCTGGTCCTTCATGGTGCCGCTGATGACGTCGCCGGTGATCGAGACCTCGTTGATGTCGCCGGCTTGCAACTTCTGGAGGAACTCGGAGTAGGGGAGGTTTTTGGGGCCGTAGGTGGTGACGATGAAGTTATTGAGGAGCAGGACGCCCCATATGGCGATAAGGACGTACCAGAGGGAAAATCGATGGTGTTTTTGCATGTTCTTCACAGGACGCTCGCGGGTGGAGGTTGCGGGGACGACTTTGGTTGTCTCCCTATACGTCGGTTCGGGGCGGATGACAACGCGGCCGGACCGGCCGCGTCGGCCTGTCCGGGAACGGGATTCGGGGTGGGAGTGAAAAAAAACGCGGGAAAAGGCAAAAAGCCCTTGCCAGGGGTGGGGGATGGGGGTAAAGACCCCTCTTCGCGTCTGTGTGAAGCGGACGTGGCCAAAGAGTGAGCGAAAAAAAGACTTGACACACCCGACTCTGCGAGCTAGTTTGCTGCCTCTTGAGCAGCTGGCGTAGCTCAACTGGCAGAGCAGCTGATTTGTAATCAGCAGGTTGCGGGTTCGAGTCCCATCGCCAGCTCCAGAGCGGAGGGGTTCCCGAGTGGCCAAAGGGAACAGACTGTAAATCTGTCGGCGTACGCCTTCGGAGGTTCAAATCCTCCCCCCTCCACCATAAGTGCGCGAATGCAGTAGGAGACAGGAAGCCCTGTCGCATGGACTACGTGTGACATACGCGGGAATAGCTCAATTGGCTAGAGCATCAGCCTTCCAAGCTGAGGGTTGCGAGTTCGAGTCTCGTTTCCCGCTCCAAAGCCTCCCGTGTCCTACGCAGAATAAAGCCCACGTAGCTCAGTCGGTAGAGCACTTCCTTGGTAAGGAAGAGGTCACCGGTTCGAATCCGGTCGTGGGCTCCATATCTCAATCACCTCACAAAACCTGAGAAGCCAAACCGCTTAGGCAGGGGGACGACATGGGCAAGGCGAAATTCGAGCGGAACAAGCCGCACGTAAACATCGGCACCATTGGTCACATCGACCACGGCAAAACCACGCTGACCGCGGCCATCACGCGTCTGGCCAGCATGAAGGGTTTTGGCGAGTATATTCCTTTTGACCAGATCGACAAGGCGCCGGAAGAGAAAGAGCGCGGCATCACCATCGCCACGGCCCACGTCGAGTACCAGACCGACAAGCGGCACTACGCCCACGTCGACTGCCCCGGCCACGCCGACTACATCAAGAACATGATCACCGGCGCGGCCCAGATGGACGGCGGCATCCTGGTGGTCGCGGCCACCGACGGCCCCATGCCCCAGACCCGTGAGCACATCCTGCTGGCCCGTCAGGTCGGCGTGCCCCAGCTGGTCGTGTTCATGAACAAGGTCGACCTGGTCGACGATCCGGAACTGCTCGAGCTGGTCGAGCTCGAAGTTCGCGAGCTGCTCTCCAAGTACGGGTTCCCGGGCGACGACATTCCGGTCATCAAGGGTTCGGCCCTCAAGGCCCTCGAAGCCGCCGATGTCAACAGCCCCGAGGCCGCTCCGATCTTCGAGCTGCTCGACGCCTGCGATTCGTTCATTCCCGAGCCCAAGCGCGACATCGACAAGCCGTTTCTCATGCCCATTGAGGACGTCTTCTCCATCTCCGGCCGCGGCACCGTGGTGACCGGACGCGTGGAGCGCGGCATCGTCACGGTCGGCGACGAAGTGGCGATCATTGGCATCAAGGACACGGTCAAGACGACCTGCACCGGTGTCGAGATGTTCCGCAAGATCCTGGACCAGGGCCAGGCCGGCGACAACGTGGGCGTGCTTCTGCGCGGCGTCAAGCGTGACGACGTGGAGCGCGGCCAGGTGCTGGCCAAGCCGGGTTCGATCACCCCGCACCGCAAGTTCAAGGCCGAGGTGTACGTCCTCAACAAAGAAGAGGGCGGCCGCCATACCCCGTTTTTCACCGGCTACCGTCCCCAGTTCTATTTCCGCACGACCGACATCACGGGCGTCGTGACCCTCGATGAAGGGGTCGAAATGGTCATGCCGGGTGACAACGCCACGTTCAACGTGGAGCTGATCGCCCCCATTGCCATGGAAAAGGGCCTGCGCTTCGCCATCCGCGAAGGCGGCCGCACCGTCGGCGCCGGCGTCGTGTCGGAAATCGTGGAGTAAATGATGCGTATCAATATCCAGCTGCAGTGCACCGAGTGCAAACGCAAGAACTACGCCACGGAAAAGAATAAAAAGAACACCACCGGCCGCCTCGAGGTCAAGAAGTACTGCCCGTTCGATCGTAAGCATACGGTCCATCGGGAAACCAAGTAGCGCCGGTTTATAACGCAGGGCAGTAGCTCCAACGGTAGAGCATCGGACTCCAAATCCGAGGGCTGGGGGTTCGAATCCCTCCTGCCCTGCCATTTTCGAGTAAGGCGTAGGTCATGGCCAAAGAAAAGACACAGGCGGTTGCCGCCGCGGACAAGCCCGTCAAGGCCAAGCCCGCTGCATGCAAGGCGGGAACCAAGTCCGCCGACGGTGCGGCCGGCTCGGACAAGTCCCTCAAGGCGCGTATCGACGCGGGCAGGGAATTCTTCGAGCAGTCCAAGGTCGAACTGAAAAAGGTCACCTGGCCCACGCGCCAAGAGACGGTGAAGACCGGCATCGCGGTCCTGGTCTTTAGCGTTGTCATGGCCATTTACCTGGGTGTCGTCGATATGGCCCTGTCCCGGCTCGTCGCGTTCATCCTCTCGTAACGGGATAGATCATGGTTGAACAAGAAGGCTCCGACGAACAGCGCTCCGAAGAAGAACGCGCCCCCGCCAGATGGTACATCGTCCACACCTATTCCGGTTTCGAGAACCGGGTGGAGCAGACCATCCGCGAGATGATGCGCACGGGCCAGGACGGCGGAAGCATCGAGGAAGTGGTCGTCCCCACTGAGAAGGTCATCGAACTGGTCAAGGGCGAGAAAAAGACCTCCACCCGCAAGTTCTATCCCGGCTACGTCATGGTCAAGATGGCCATGAACGACAATTCCTGGCACCTGGTCCAGTCCATTCCCCGCGTCACCGGGTTCATCGGCGGCAAAAACCAGCCGACGCCCATGCGCGACAGCGAGGCGGACAAGATCTTAAGCCTCATGGTCAGCCGCCAGGAACAGCCAAGGCCCAAATACCACTTCGAACGGGGCGACGACGTCCGGGTCATCGACGGCCCCTTCGGCGGCTTCAACGGCGTGGTCGAAGACGTCAACTACGACAAGGGCAAGCTTCGCGTGTCGGTTTCCATCTTCGGCCGTCAGACGCCGGTGGAGCTCGATTTCGTGCAGGTCAGCAAAAACTAGGGGCGTTGCCCTCTCGAGGATAATCACAATGGCCAAGAAGATCACCGCCAAGGTCAAGTTGCAGCTTCCGGCCGGCTCGGCCAACCCGTCTCCTCCGGTCGGTCCGGCGCTCGGCCAGCACGGCGTGAACATCATGGAGTTCTGCAAGGCGTTCAACGCCCGGACCATGGAGCAGAAAGGCACCATCATCCCGGCGCTCATCACCATCTACGCCGACCGCTCCTTCACGTTCATCACCAAGACCCCTCCGGCGTCCGTTCTTCTGGTCAAGGCCGCCAAGATCGACAAGGGCTCGGGCGAGCCCAACAAGAACAAGGTCGGCAAGGTGACCAAGGACCAGATCGAAGAGATCGCCAAGCTCAAGCTTGTGGACATGTCGGCCAAGGACCTGGAATCCGCCTGCCGCTCCATTTCCGGAACGGCCCGCAGCATGGGCATCGAGATCGTCTAACCGGCACGAACGCAAGAGGAATTTCCGCAATGGCCAAGCACGGAAAGAAGTACCGCGAGGCGATCAAAGACGTCGACCTCACTGAAAAATTCGAGCTCACTGAAGCCATGGCCCTGACCGTCAAGACGGGCGTCGCCAAGTTCGACGAGACCGTTGACGTGGCCCTGTGCCTCGGCGTCAATCCCAAATATTCCGACCAGATGGTTCGTGGCGCCGTTTCCCTGCCCCACGGGCTCGGCAAGAGCGTGCGCGTCCTGGCCTTCTGCAAGGGCGACAAGGAAGCCGAGGCCCGCGAGGCCGGAGCCGACTACGCCGGAGGCGACGACCTGATCGAAAAGATCAAGGGCGGCTTCCTGGACTTCGACAAGGCCGTGGCCACCCCGGACATGATGGCCACCGTCGGCAAGATCGGCAAGATCCTCGGCCCCCGCGGTCTCATGCCCAACGCCAAGACCGGCACCGTCACCTTCGACATCGGCAAGGCCGTGCAGGAGCTCAAGGCCGGCAAGGTCGAGTTCAAGGTCGACAAGGCCGGCGTCCTCCACGTCCCCCTCGGCAAGCGCTCCTTCGGCCCCGAGAAGCTGCTCGACAATTTCCGCGCCGTGATCGACACGGTCATGCGCCTGAAGCCCTCGGCCGCCAAGGGCACGTATCTCCAGGCCATGGCCCTGGCCACGACCATGGGCCCCGGCATCAAGGTGGACACCCAATCGGTGCGAAAGCTGCTTGAAAGCTAACGCGTCCGCGCACTCCTAGTTTGTGATTGTCCCAGGCCAGAGGCACGTCCTTTGGCCAGGGACGATTTTTCGATATAAAACAGGGCATGGAAGGCGAGTCAGAGACAGCGGGCGGGGGCGTTCCCCTTAATTTCCCGCCGAGACCACGCTTTGGCTCACTTGAAGGCCCTCCAACCCGCATGTGGAGGTAGGTACCGTGCAACGTGCGCAAAAAAACGAGATCATCGAGAAACTGCGCGCCAAGGCGGACCGGGCCGGCATTGCGGTGGTCACCGACTTTCGTGGCATGACGGTGGAGGAGCTGACCGAACTGCGCGTCAAGCTCCGCGCCGCGGGTATCGATTACCAGGTGGTAAAAAATACCCTGGCCCGTCTGGCGGTGAAAGGCGGCGAACATGACGCCCTCAAGGACCATCTGAAGGAAAACAACGCTGTTGCCTTCGGATACGACGACCCGGTCGTCGCGGCCAAGGTCCTTGTGGAGTACGCCAAGACCAGCAAGAAATTCTCGGTCAAGCTTGCCAGCCTGTCCGGAAAGATCATCGACGCCCCCGGCGTCGTCGAGCTTTCCAAGCTGCCGAGCAAGCCGGAACTGCTGGCCAAGACCCTCGGCACCATGAACGCCGTGCCCACCAACTTCGTTGGCCTGTTCGCGAACGTCATTCGCGGCATGCTGTACGCCCTTTCGGCCGTCAAGGAAAAAAAGGAAGCCGCGTAAGCGAGCTTCCGCCAAAGCGAACGTTTTAGGAGGAATCATTCCATGTCCGAGATCACCAAAGAGCAGGTTGTCGATTTCATCGCCAATATGACCGTCCTCGAACTCTCCCAGTTCATCAAAGAGCTCGAGGAAAAGTTCGGCGTTTCTGCCGCCGCCCCGGCGATGGGCATGATGATGGCCGCCCCGGCCGCCGATGCCGCCCCGGCCGAGGAAGAGAAGACCGAGTTCGACGTCATCCTGACCGGTGCCGGCGGCAACAAGATCGCCGTCATCAAGGTCGTGCGCGCCCTGACCGGTCTTGGGCTCAAGGAAGCCAAGGCCAAGGTCGACGAGCTGCCCTCCACCATCAAGGAAGCCGTGTCCAAGGCCGAGGCCGAGGATGCCAAAAAGCAGCTGGATGAATCCGGAGCTACCTGCGAAATCAAGTAAGGCGGCCGACGCCTTCGCTGTCGACACGAAAGGGCGCCCCCTCTCCATAGGGGCGGGGGCGCTCTTTTTCCCTTTTTTTTCGGTAAACGCTTCCCGCAGACCCGCCGCCGGCATATCATTGCCCGGCAGAGGCGAAACCGGCGCGACCCGCGCCTCGCAAGGCCGATGAGGGGCGTCCCCCACGCCCGACTTCTTTCCAACGTCGTAGCCCTGCAACAGAGGAAAAAATGGCCCAGCTGACCAAAAATTTCGGCAAGATCGTCAAAACGCTGACCATTCCCCACTTGCTCAACCTGCAGATCGACTCCTACGAGCTTTTTCTGCAAAAGGACGTCCCCCCCACCAGCCGGGAGGACGCGGGGCTTGAAGGCGTCTTCCGTTCGGTCTTTCCCATCGAGGACTTCAATAGAACCGCCTCGCTGGAGTATGTCAGCTATGAGATCGGCGAGCCAAAATACGACGTTCCCGAGTGCATCGGCAAGGGCCTGACCTACGAGGCCCCCCTTCGCATCAAGGTCCGCCTGGTGGTGTACGACGTGGATGAGGAAACGGAAAACCGTACCATCCGCGACATCAAGGAGCAGGTCATTTATTTCGGCACGGTGCCGCTGATGACCGAGAAGGGCACGTTTATCATAAACGGCACCGAGCGCGTCATCGTCAACCAGCTCCAGCGCTCCCCCGGCATCATCTTCGAGCACGACTCCGGCAAGAGCCACACCAGCCGCAAGGTCCTTTATTCCTGCCGCGTGATCCCCATGCGCGGCTCGTGGCTCGATTTCGACTACGACCACAAGGACATCCTCTATGTCCGCATCGACCGTCGCCGGAAGATGCCGGCCACGATTCTTTTCAAGGCCATGGGCATGTCGCGCGTCGACATTCTGCGCTATTTCTACGAGATCGAGCACTTCACCGTGGAAGGCCCCCGGGTCTTCCGCCAGGTCCATCCCGATTTCTACCGCAAGGAAAAGGCCTACGGCGAAGTCCGCGACGCCGAGGGCAAGACCATCGTGGCCGTGGACAAGCCCATCACCAAGCGGGCCTGGCGGCTGATGCTCGAGGCTGGCATCGAGAAGATCGAGGTCGATCCCGCCACCCTGACCGGGTTGTTCCTGGCCGAGGACGTGCTGGACGTGGCCACGGGCGAGGTCCTGGCCGAGGCCGCCGACGAGCTGACCCCGGACGTGGTGGAAAAGCTGAAGGACGCGGGCGTCGCCGACTTCCCGGTGCTCCATACCCGGGGCGTGGATACCTCCTCGTCCATCCGCGACACCATGGCCCTCGACAAGACCATCGACACCATCACGGCCCAGGTCGAGATCTACCGCCGCCTGCGCCCGTCGTCGCCGCCGACCCCGGAAATCGCGGCCAACTTCTTCGAGAACCTGTTCCGCAATTCCGACTACTACGACCTGTCGCCGGTCGGCCGCTACAAGCTCAACGCGCGCCTCAAGATCGACCAGCCGCTCGATTTCCGCACCCTGGCCAACGACGACATCCTGAAGGCCGTCAAGCACTTGACGTTCTTGAAGGACTCCCACGGCCCGGCCGACGACATCGACCATCTCGGCAACCGCCGGGTCCGTCCGGTCGGCGAGCTGGTGGAAAACCAGTACCGCATCGGTCTTGTCCGCATGGAGCGCGCCATCAAGGAGCGCATGAGCCTCCAGGAAGTGGCCACGCTCATGCCCCACGACCTGATCAACCCCAAGCCCGTGGCCGCGGTCCTGAAGGAATTCTTCGGCACCTCCCAGCTGTCGCAGTTCATGGACCAGACCAACCCGCTCTCCGAAGTCACCCACAAGCGCCGCCTGTCGGCCCTGGGACCGGGCGGGCTTACCCGTGAGCGGGCCGGTTTCGAGGTCCGCGACGTCCACACCTCGCACTACGGCCGCATCTGCCCGATCGAGACGCCGGAAGGCCCGAACATCGGTCTTATCGTGTCGTTGACCACCCATTCCAAGGTCAACGACTTCGGCTTCATCGAGACGCCGTACCGGGTCGTGCGCGACAGCCAGGTGACCGACGAGGTCGTCTACCTCGACGCCACCCGCGAGATCGACGAGGTCATCGCCGGCGCCAACGCCGAGCTCGATGCGGAGGCCCGGTTCATCCATCCCATGGTCGGCTCCCGCATCCGCGGCGACCTGATCATGACCCCGCGCGAGCAGGTCACCTTGATGGACATCTCGCCGAGCCAGATCGTGTCCGTTTCGGCCGCGCTCATTCCGTTCCTGGAGCACGACGACGCCAACCGGGCGCTCATGGGTTCGAACATGCAGCGCCAGGCCGTGCCGCTCCTGCGGTGCGAGCAGCCGCTGGTCGGCACGGGCATGGAAGGTCCGGTGGCCAAGGACTCGGGCTCGTGCCTGCTGGCCGAGGCTCCGGGCGTGGTCCACTATGCCGATGCCGAGCGGGTCATCGTCTGCTACGACGGCACCGTCTCGCCCGACACCGGCGGGGCCAAGACCTACGAGCTTTTGAAACACCACAAGTCCAACCAGAACACCTGCTTCGGCCAGGTCCCGCGCGTGCGGGTCGGCCAGAGGGTGGTCAAGGGCGATGTCCTGGCCGACGGCCCGGGCATCCGCGACGGCGAGCTGGCCCTGGGCAAGAACCTGCTGGTCGCGTTCATGCCCTGGTGCGGCTACAACTACGAGGACTCCATCCTCATCGCCGAGAAGGCCGTCAAGGACGACACCTTCACCTCGGTCCACATCGAGGAATTCGAGGTCGTGGCCCGGGACACCAAGCTCGGACCCGAGGAGATCACCCGCGACATCCCGAACGTGGGCGAGGAGATGTTAAACGACCTCGACGAGTGCGGCATCATCCGCATCGGGGCCAAGGTCGTGCCGGACGACATCCTGGTCGGCAAGATCACGCCCAAGGGCGAGACCCAGCTGACTCCGGAAGAAAAGCTCCTGCGCGCCATCTTCGGCGACAAGGCCCGGGACGTGAAGAACACGTCCTTGAAGGTCCCGCCCGGAATCGAGGGCACGGTCATCGACGTGCGCGTCTTTAACCGCCGCTCCGGCGAGAAGGACGAGCGCACCCGGTCCATCGAGGACTACGAGCTCTCCCGCCTGGATATCAAGGAAGGCCAGCACATCGACGCCATCGCCGCCAACATGCGCCGCCGCATCTGGCCGCTGGTCGCCGGCAAGACCGTCTTCCAGACCATCAAGGGGTCCAAGAAAAACGAGGTCCTTCTCGAGGCCAACCATCCCATCACCCAGGAGCTTCTGGAAACGCTGCCGATCAAGAAGCTTTCCGGCATCTTCTCGTCCAAGGAAGCCAACGAGGCCGTGGCCGAACTTCTCGACGAGTACGACCGCCACATCCACTTCGTGAAGGGCGTCTACGACCAGAAGCGCGAGAAGGTGACCGAGGGCGACGATCTGCCCCCCGGCGTCATCAAGATGGTCAAGGTCTACGTGGCCGTCAAAAGAAAGCTCAACGTGGGCGACAAAATGGCCGGCCGCCACGGCAACAAGGGCGTCGTCTCCTGCATCCTGCCGGAAGAGGACATGCCCTTTTTCGCGGACGGCACGCCGGTCGACATCGTCTTGAACCCCCTGGGCGTGCCTTCGCGCATGAACATCGGCCAGATCATGGAGACCCACCTCGGCTGGGCCGGCATGGAGCTCGGCAAGCAGCTGGCCGCCCTTATCGAGTCCGGCAAGCCCATGGAAGGCGTGCGGGCCGAGGCCAAGTCCGTCTTCTCCGCCGCGGACACCGTGGCCATGATCGACGGCATGACCGACGACGAACTCCGAAAGGCCCTCAAGGGCCTGAAAAAAGGCATCGTGGCCAAGACTCCGGTCTTTGACGGCGCCACCGAGGACGAGATGTGGGGCTGGCTCAAGCAGGCCGGCCTGCCCGAGGACGGCAAGGTCACCCTGTACGACGGCCGCACCGGCGAGGCCTTCCACCGGCCGGTCACCGTGGGCTGCATGTACATCCTGAAGCTCCACCACCTGGTCGACGAGAAGATCCACGCCCGTTCGACCGGTCCTTACTCCCTGGTCACCCAGCAGCCGCTCGGCGGCAAGGCCCAGTTCGGTGGCCAGCGTCTGGGTGAAATGGAAGTCTGGGCCCTCGAAGCCTACGGCGCGTCCTACCTGTTGCAGGAATTCCTGACCGTCAAGTCCGACGACGTCGGCGGGCGCGTCAAGATGTACGAGAAGATCGTCAAGGGCGACAACTTCCTGGAAGCCGGTCTGCCCGAATCGTTTAACGTCCTGGTCAAGGAGCTCATGTCCCTGGGCCTTGATGTGGACCTCATTCAGGACGAGAAAAAGATCGTCAAGGCTCCGCCCCGGCGCTAAGGGCGGCGCACCCGGGAACCAGCCCTCCGACCGGATGCGGCGCCTTTAAGCGCCGGATTCCCCCGGAACCGGCCGGCCGACCCCGGGTCCGCAACGCCAGCCGCACGCGGCCTTTTGACATAGCCATTTGCGACGCCAACGCCCGGCCGGTTCGCCGGCCGGGCCAGAAGCGGGAAGGGTCCTCCCGCCATACGAGGTAACCGTATGTCTCTGGACGAACTGTTCAGCATGCGTGGCATCGGCCAGACCGGCGTCTCCAGCCGGTCCCTTAAATCCATTCGCATTTCCATCGCCGCGCCGGAAAAAATTCGGGAATGGTCCTTCGGGGAAGTGAAAAAACCCGAAACCATCAACTACCGCACGTTCAAGCCGGAACGCGACGGTCTTTTTTGCGCCAAGATCTTCGGACCGGTCAAGGACTACGAGTGCAACTGCGGCAAGTACAAGCGCATGAAGCACCGGGGCATTGTCTGCGAGAAGTGCGGCGTCGAAGTCATCGCCTCCAAGGTCCGCCGGGAACGCATGGGCCACATCGAGTTGGCCGCCCCGGTCGCCCATATCTGGTTTTTGAAGACCCTGCCGTCCAAGATCGGCACGCTCCTCGACATGACCATGGTGGACCTGGAAAAGGTCCTCTATTTCGATTCCTATATGGTGCTCGACCCCAAGGACACCAACCTGACCAAGTTCCAGGTCATCTCCGAGGAGCAGTACATCCAGGTCATCGACCACTACGGCGGAGAGGACGCGGTGGTGGTCGGCATGGGCGCCGAGGCCGTGCGTTCGCTGCTCGAAGAGCTCAATCTGGTCACCATTCGCGCCGAGCTGCGCGAAGAGTCCATGACCACCAAGTCACAGACCAAAAAGAAAAAGATCATCAAGCGGCTCAAGATCGTCGAGGCCTTCCTCGACTCCGGCAACAAGCCCGAGTGGATGATCATGGAAGTCATTCCGGTCATCCCGCCCGAGCTGCGTCCGCTGGTCCCCCTGGACGGCGGCCGCTTCGCCACTTCCGACCTGAACGATCTCTACCGCCGGGTCATCAACCGGAATAATCGCTTAAAGCGCCTGATCGAGCTTGGCGCTCCGGACATCATCATCCGCAACGAAAAGCGGATGCTCCAGGAAGCCGTGGACGCCCTGTTCGACAACGGCCGCCGGGGCCGGGCCATCACCGGCACCAACGGCCGGCCGCTCAAATCCTTGTCCGACATGATCAAGGGCAAGCAGGGCCGCTTCCGCCAGAACCTGCTCGGCAAGCGCGTCGACTACTCCGGCCGTTCGGTCATCGTCGTCGGCCCGAAACTGAAGCTCCACCAGTGCGGCCTGCCCAAAAAGATGGCTCTCGAGCTCTTCAAGCCCTTTATCTACTCGAAGCTCGAGGAGAGGGGACTGGCCACCACGATCAAGACGGCCAAGAAAATGGTCGAACGCGAAGAGCTGGTGGTCTGGGACATCCTCGAGGACGTGGTCCGCGAGTACCCGATCCTCCTGAACCGTGCCCCGACGCTCCACCGCCTGGGCATCCAGGCCTTTGAGCCGACCCTGGTCGAAGGCAAGGCCATCCAGCTCCATCCGCTCGTCTGCTCGGCCTACAACGCCGACTTCGACGGCGACCAGATGGCCGTGCACGTGCCGCTGTCCGTGGAAGCGCAAATCGAGTGCCGTGTGCTCATGATGTCGACCAACAACATCCTGTCCCCGGCCAACGGCACCCCGATCATCGTGCCGTCCCAGGACATCGTGCTCGGGCTTTACTACCTGACCGTCGAGCGCAGCTTCTCCAAGGGCGAGGGCAAGATCTTCGCCGACACGGGCGAAGTGATCTGCGCCGTGGACGCCGGGGTCGTGAGCCTGCACGCCAAGATCACCTGCCGCATCAACGGCGAGCGCATAAAGACCACGCCGGGCCGCATCATCGTCGGGGAACTCATGCCCGAGGGCGTGCCCTTCGAGCTGGTCAACACGGTGCTTAACAAGCGCAGCATCGGCAAGCTCGTCGGCGACACCTACCGCATGGCCGGCACCAAGGCGACCGTCATCCTGTGCGACCGCCTGAAAGACCTCGGCTACGAGTACGCGACACGGGCCGGCGTCTCCATCGGCGTCAAGGACCTGGCCATCCCGACCACCAAGGCCAAGCTCCTGGAAGCCGCCCAGAACGAGGTGGACGACATCGAAATCCAGTACGGCGAAGGCATCATCACCCGTACCGAGAAATACAACAAGGTCGTCGACGTCTGGACCAAGGCCACCAACGACGTGGCCTCCGAAATGATGAAGGAGATCTCCTGGGATATCCTGCGCGATGAAGCCACGGGCCGCGAGGAACGAAACACCTCGGTCAACCCGATCTTCATGATGATCCACTCCGGATCGCGCGGCAACTCGGACCAGATGCGCCAGCTGGCCGGCATGCGCGGCCTTATGGCCAAGCCGTCCGGCGAGATCATCGAAACGCCGATCACGTCGAACTTCCGCGAAGGCCTGTCCGTGGCCCAGTACTTCATCTCGACCCACGGCGCCCGGAAGGGCCTGGCCGACACGGCGCTTAAGACGGCCAACTCGGGGTACCTGACCCGTCGTCTGGTCGACGTCGTCCAGGACGTCATCATCACCGAGATCGACTGCGGCACGGTCGATGGCCTGGAGATCACGCACTACGTCAAGGCCGGCGACATCAAGCAGCGCGTGCACGAGCGCGCCCTTGGCCGGGTGACCATGTTCGACGTGCTCGATCCCGAGACCGACGAGGTCTTGATCCCCTACAACTCGGTCATCGACGAGGCCTATGCCCAGATCATCGAGGACAAGGGATTCAGCTCGCTGACCATCCGCTCGACCTTGACCTGCCAGTCCAAGCACGGCGTGTGCGCCATGTGCTACGGCCGCGACCTGGCCCGGGGACACTTGGTCAACGTCGGCGAGACCGTGGGCATCATCGCGGCCCAGTCCATCGGCGAGCCCGGAACGCAGCTGACCATGCGCACGTTCCACATCGGCGGCACCGCGGCCCGGGAAATCGCCCAGTCGTCGGTGACGGCCCAGCACAACGGCCGCGTGTCGCTCTCGCGCGTCAAGTCCGTGGTCAACCAGCAGGGCCACACCATCATGATGGGCAAGTCCGGCCAGGTGTCGGTCGTGGACGACCAGGGCCGCGAGCGCGAGCGCTACAGCCTGCCGTCCGGTTCCAAGCTCTATGCCGTGGCCGGGCAGGAGGTCAAAAAAGACCAGCTCCTGGCCGAATGGGACCCCTTCAACGAACCCTTCGTCACGGACGTGGCCGGTATCGTCAAGTTCACCGACATCGTGGAAGGCAAGACCTACCAGGAGAAGGTGGACGACGCCACCAAGCGGGCCACCCAGACGATCATCGAATACCGCACCACCTCGTTCAAGCCGGCGGTGTCCATCGTGGACGAGCGCGGCACGCCCAAGGTCCGGCCCGGGACCAACACGCTGGCCGTCTTCTCCATGCCGGTCGGCGCCATCCTCATGGCCCGCGACGGCCAGGAGGTCTTCGAAGGCGACATCATCGCGCGCAAACCCCGCGAATCGTCCAAGACCAAGGACATCGTCGGCGGTCTCCCGCGCGTGGCCGAGCTCTTCGAGGTCAGAAAGCCCAAGGAAATGGCGGTCGTCTCCGAAATCGACGGCATCATCTCCGCCGGTCCGGAAACCAAGGGCAAACGCAAGATCATCGTCACCCCGGAAGCCGGCGACGCCAAGGAATACCTCATTCCGCGCGGCAAGCACGTCACGGTCCAGGAAGGCGACTTCGTGGAGGCCGGCGAGCTTCTGACCGAAGGCTATCCCGAACTGCACGACATCCTGAAGATCAAGGGCGAGAAGTTCCTGGCCAAGTACCTCGTGGACGAAATCCAGGACGTGTATCGGTTCCAGGGGGTCGGCATCAACGACAAGCACATCGAGATCATTGTCCGCCAGATGCTCAAGAAGGTCTCGGTCCTCGACTCCGGCGAGACGACCTTCCTCATCGGCGAGCAGGTGGACAAGATCCGGTTCATGGAAGAGAACCTGCGCTGCGTCCAGGAGGGTCTCAAACCCGCCATGGCCGAACCGCTGGTCCTCGGCATCACCCAGGCCTCCCTGTCCACGGATTCGTTCATCTCGGCGGCCTCCTTCCAGGAGACCACCAAGGTCCTGACCGAAGCCTCGCTCATGGGCAAGGACGACTCCCTGCGGGGGCTCAAGGAAAACGTCATCGTCGGCCGCCTCATCCCGGCCGGCACCGGCTACCGCCGCTACATGGACAGCGAGATCGAGGTGCCGCGCCAGCCCGAACGGCCGGATCGGTTCCTGGAAGAGTTGGAAGACAGCCCGCTGCTCGTGGACGGCGAATAGTCAAAATAATCGAACTGCTCCGACAAAGGGGACTCCGCAAGGGGTCCCCTTTTTTCGTTGCCTCCGGCGGCCGGGGCTCTGCCCCGGACCCCGCCGGGAGGGGATGATCCCCTCCCGGACCCTCCCCGGCGGGGGAGGAGGCAGGCGGCGGTGGAGGGACGAGTATTTTGGGGGAGAGTGGGACGCGAAGCGGCGACGGCGTCAGCGGGCAACGCAGGCTAGCTGCCGCGTTTCACCAGGCACAGCGACAGGTAGTGCGGTTTTTCCGGGGCGTTTCTGAGGTCGCGTTCGACGGCCTCGCCGTCGTGGCCAAGCCGGGTGACGAAGGTCGTCTTGTCTTCCAGGCCCATGTCCGCGAGCAGGGTCCGCAGCCTTGGGAAGTTGCGGTAGGCCTTCAAGATGACGGCGTTGTCCGCCGTTTCCAGGGCCCGGCGGAGCCGCCCGTCCTCGTCCACGCCCGAGGCGATAAGCAGATTCTCGCCCGATTCCACCAGCACGTCGCCGGTCCGGGCCGCCGCCGCCTGAAACGAGGTGACGCCCGGCACGATGACCACCGGCAGTTCCGGCAGGCGCGACCGCAAAAGCGGCAGCACGTAGCCGAAGGTGCTGTAGAGAAGCGGATCGCCAAGCGTGACGAAGGCCGCGTCCCGCCCGGCGGCCAGGACCACGGCCATGGCCGTGGCGTTGGCCGCCCAGGCGGCGTCGAGGGTGGCCTGGTCGCGGGTCATGGGAAAGGGCAGGCGGGTCACGGAGGTGCCCGGCGGCAGGTGTGGCCCGATGATGGCCTCGGCAATGGAATAGTCGTTCTTGCTCGACGAGGCGGCAAAGACGGCCGCGACCGAGCCAAGGACGCGGGCGGCCTTGATGGTCAAAAGCTCCGGGTCGCCGGGGCCGACGCCCAGGCCATAGAGGGTGCCAAGGGTGCTCACGGCCGGGCCTCCGGGGCGGGTTTGGCGGCCAGCAGCCGGGCCAGTTCCTCCACGGCGTCCACGCTGCCCGGTCCGGGCCGGGAAAAGACGGCCTCCTCGACCACAAAGGCCCGGCCGTTTTTGACGCAGGGCAGCGAGGCGTATTCGGGCCGCTCGGCCATGGGCCTCGCCTCGGGATTCATGGGGCCGCGCTGGGTCAGGCAGACCTCCGGGGCCAGGCGCAGGAGTTCCTCGTCGGACAGGCGGGCGATCCGTTTGTCCACGGTGACGGCGTTTTTGCCGCCGGCGGCGGTGATGACCGCATCGACCATGGAACCCTTGCCGGCGGCGAGGAGGCTCCCGGAGCGGACTTCGAAAAAGACCGTCGGCTGGGGCCGGCCCGCGGCGGACGCGGCCACGGCCTCCAGGCGCTGGCGCAGGGACGTGTCCAAGGATTTGGCCGCCTCGGGCGCGCCGGTCAGGAGGCCGATGCGTTCCACGGCCGCGAAGAGTCCGGCAAAGTCGTTTATGGCAAAGACCGCCACCGGCAGGCCGAGAGCGGCCAGACGGTCGGCCGCTTCCAGGGCTTCGCCGCGTCCGGCCATCTGGAGGACGAGATCCGGCTTTTCGGCCAGCACGCGCTCCAGGTTCGGCCGCATGTGGGTACCGATGACGGGCAGGCTCGCGATGGCGGCCGGCTTGTCGTCGGCCTCGGTGCGGGCCACGATCCGGTCGGTGAGCCCCATGCCGGCCAGGATTTCGTTGAACGCGCCGTAGAGGGCCACGATCCGTTTGGCCGGGGCCGGCAGGGTGACTTGGCGTCCCTCGTCATCGGACACCGTGATCTGGGCCCGGGCCGGCGCAGCCAGGAGCAGGGCCGCCAGCAGCAGGAACGGCCAGGGCCTGGGGCGTGCCGGTCTGGGGATGGGCAATGACAGCGATGTCGGTTTCATAGATCCTCGACAGAATGTTTCGGGTGAAGACTGCGGCCACCGGGCCGTCGGCCTCGATGCGGCCGTTTTTCAGAAAGACCAGCCGCCGGCAGAAAAGCGCGGCCAGATTGACGTCGTGAAGGGCGGCCACAATGGTGGTTCCGGCCGCGTTGCGCGCGGCCAACAGGGCATACAGCTCCATCTTGCGGGCGATGTCCAGATTGGCCGAGGCCTCGTCCAGAATGAGGACATCGGCCGCCTGGGCCAGAGCCCGGGCCGTCAGCACCCGCTGGAATTCGCCGCCCGAGAGTTCCCCGAGCAGGCGGTCCCCCAGGTCCGCGACGCCGACGGCCTCCATGGCCGCTTTGGCCGCCGCCCGGTCGTCCGGGCCGTACCCGCCAAGAAGCGACAGGTAGGGATAGCGGCCCATGAGGACCAACGACCGCACGGTCAGTTCCCGGGCGCTTTCCGCCCGCTGGGGCACGGCCGCGACCAGCCGGGCCCGCTCCCTGGGAGCCAGGCGGCCGACGTCGCGGCCGCCGAGGGACACCGTGCCGGCGGTCGGGGCCAGGACGCCGGTTGCGGCCAAAAGGAGGGTGGTCTTGCCCGCGCCGTTGGGGCCAAGGAGGCCCACCATCTCGCCTCGCCCGATGTGCAGGTCCAGGCCGCACAGGATATCCCGGCCGCCGTAGCCGGCCCGAAGTCCGGAGAGCCGGATCACGCCCGGTCTCCCCGGCCGCCCGACAGGAGCAGGAAGCAGAAAAACGGCCCGCCGAGCAGGGCCGTGACCACCCCGACCGGCAGTTCCGCGCCGTCCGGCAGGATGACCCGGGACAGGACGTCCGAGGCCACGAGCAGGGCCCCGCCGCAGAGGGCGCTCTGGGGCAAAAGCGTGCCGTGCTCGGCCCCGGACAGCCGGCGGCAGGCATGGGGCGCGATCAACCCCACAAAGCCGATGACCCCGGAAACGGCCACCGCGCCGGCCGTCAGCAGGCTCGCCCCGGCCAGGAGCGCCACCCGGGCCCGGCCGGCCGGCACGCCGAGCTGGCGGGCTTGCGTCTCGCCAAGGAGCAGGATGTCGAGTTCCCGGATGTAGAGCCGGATAAGGAGCAGACCCACGGCGAAGCAGGGGAGGAAGAGGGCCAGCTCGGCCTTGCCCCGGCCCTGCAGGCCGCCCATGATCCAAAAGACGATGCCGGCCACGGATTCCTCGTTTAAGGCCTTGACCAGGGACAGCAGGGCCGAGAGGAAGGTGGCCGCGATGATGCCGGAAAGGACCACCGTCTCCCGGCGAAGTCCCCCGGAGAGCCGGGACAGGGCCAGGACCCCGGCCAGGGCCGCGCCGCCGCCGAGAAGGGCGCAGGCCGGGGTGGCGAAAAGCCGGCCCGAGGTCGCGGCCAGGCCGAGCGTCAGGGACAGGGCCGCGCCAAAAGCCGCCCCGCCCGAAACGCCGAGGGTGAAGGGGTCGGCCAGGGGGTTTCTGAGCACCCCCTGGAAGACCCCGCCGGCCACGGCCAGAGCCGCGCCCACGCCGTAGGCCAGGACGGCCCGCCACAGGCGCAGGTCAAGCACCACGGCGGCCAGGGCCGGGTCGGCCGGAGCGGCCAGGGGCAGGCCGACGGCCCGGCCGAGGACGGCCGCCACCTGGGCCGGGCGGGCCGGATAGGCTCCGGACAGGCAGGCGGCGGCCACGGCCGCCAGCCCGGCCAGCAGCATGGCCAAGGCCAGGTCCGGGAAACGGCCGCGCCGGGCCCCGTCGTGGCTTGGGCAGGCGTTTGCCATCGATCAGCTGCCGGGCAGGGCCTGGAAGGTGTCTTTCAGGTGGTCCATCCACACGGCGGCCACGGCCTCGCGGTCCCCGTTGCCGGACAGGACCGGCACGGCCTCGATGCCGGCGGCTTTGAGCTGCGAGGCGAGCGAGTCCTTTTCCGGGCCGGCCATGTCGTTTCGGGCGTGGTCGCCGGCCACGGCGAAAAGCGGCATGAGCCAGGCCTTTTTGACGCCGCGCTTTTTGAGTTCCGACACCGCGTCTTCGAAGCTCGGCGTGCCCTCGACCGTGGCCACGAAGGCGCCCGGGTCGAGCCGCCAAAGCGTGTATTGCAGGGCCGGATAGGCCATGTTGGCCGGATGGTCGGTGCCGTGGCCGACGAAAACCACGGCCTCGCCGGGCTTCCGTTCCCTGGGCGCGGCCTCCAGGAGGGCCTTGGCCACCCGGGGGAAGTCGTCCTGGCCGAAAAGAAGCGGCGCGCTCACGTCCACTTTGCGCAGGCCCTTGGGCAGGCCGGTAAACGCGGCGGCCAGGCGCAGGAGATCGTCGTATTCATGGCCCGGGATGGTCTGGAGCGAGAGCACGGCCACGTCGGTGACGCCCTGGTCGGGCAGGACGGCCAGGGCCTCGGCCGGGGAGGGAACGATTTTCCCTTCTTTCGCCAGCTTGTGGCGGATCATGGCTGCCGTGTAGCACAGGCTGACCGGGACGCCGGGGTAGGCGGCCTTGACGCGCTCGACCATTTTTTCGAGGGCCGGGGCGGCTTCGGGCACGGTGGTGCCGAAGGCGGCCACGACAATGGCCCGCTTGGGTTCTTTCTTGGCGTCGTGGCCGGCCAGGGCCGGGATGGCGAGGCACAGGGACAGGCACAGCGCCAGAACGGTTCGCGACAGGCGAAACATGGGTTGACCTCCACAGGTTATGGAGGGCTCTTGGAGAAGGGGAGACGCGTCCGACCGCGCGGTGACGCCGGGAGGTGCCGCGTTCCCGAGGCCCGGCCGGCAAAAGCCCTCGTCGCCGACGGGTTGTCCTTGACCGGGCAGGTCTTCCGGCTCGTCCCATCGGCCCCGGCCTTCCCGGGAGGTTTTCCCAGTGGCACGCGAGGAGGCCGACTTTTCGGGGGACTGACGGCGGCGGGACCGCTCCCGATTCTAACGGGATTCCCTATTAAGCCCGCAAGGGCGCCCAGGTCGTTTCAGGGCAGTACCGGGGGGTGGGTGGGCTGTCAAGGCGTGCGGGTGGGCTTGAGGACGCCGCGCTCGACCAGGGGCTTGTAGTCGGCCTTTTTGGTGAGGAGCGTGGGCACGTGGAGGTTCTCGAGGAGCTGGAGGATGTTTTGGACCGCAGACGGCTTGGCGTTTTTGCCCATGACCACGATGGCCGCGTCCTTGGCCACGGCGATTTTTTCGGCCACCTCCCAGGCTCCGGTGACCGGCCGACCCCCGTCCAGGCGGTAGGCGTCGCCCTCGACGTCGATGACGCCGGCCAGGGCCGTAGCCCGGAGCGCCAGGGCGAAGAGAACGGCCATCAGGGCCTTGGCGGCCGCACGGCAGGGAAAGGAAGAAGCGGAGCAAGGGCGGCGGTATCTGGACATGGGACTCATTTGGGGTTAAGGATTTTTTTCACGTAATACATCCGTACGGGGGAGGTTCACCGTGAAATTCGATTTCGCCGGGCTGATCGTGTTGTTCGGTTTCGTCAGCATCTTCATTTCCCTGCTGGTCATCAAGGCCCAGCAGACCGCCAAGCCCAAAGACCAGGACTGGTAGGGCCGACCCCTTTCGGTCAGGCATTGCAGGCGGCGGACGGCTTCGGCGGTCCGCCGCTTTCGGCGTTTCGTCGCTCCTACCGCTTCCGCAACTGGCGCTTGTCGCCGACGCGGACGGTGATTTTTTCCTTGTCCAGGTATTCGAGGAGCGCGATGAGAAACTTGCGCGACAGGCCGGTCAGCTCGCGGAACTCGGCCGGGCCCATGTCGGCGGCCCCGGCTTGGTAGTAGGCCTGGACCTTTTCGATAAGCCCCTTTATCGCCTCGGCGTCGAAATACATGTTCTCCTGGGCCTTGACGATGCGCCCTTCGTCCTGGAGCACCTTGTAGACGGGCTGGGCCTCCTTGAAGGTCAGCGACAGCGGCTCCAGGATGTCCTTGACGTTTGGCGGGGTCAGTCCGCCCTTCTGGTAGGCGTCGAGGAGCGTGGCCCGGAGTTTGGCCTGGTCCGAAGCCAGGGACACCTTGTGGCCGGCCAGGCGCAGCACGTCCTGGTCCGTGGCCAGCTTGCCGGCCCGCAGCTGGCGTTCGACCACGAAGTGGAAAAGCTTGGGGGAAAGCCCCTTGCCCCAGGTGGAGGCCAGCTCGCTTCGGGACAGGCCGAGCTTGAGCGGTTCGCGCTTGTGGAAGGCGGCCACCGCGTCGAGGAGCGAGGCGGCCAGATCGGCTATGACCGTGCCGTGGACGAAGTGCCGGCCTTCCTTGCCTTCGCGGTCGACGAGCGCCGCCGCGCCCTTGTCGCAAAGGCCCGAGAGCGCCTTGTCCAGGGCCTTGGACTCCAGGTCGGTCAGGGTCATGAGGCGGGCGAAGCCCAGGCCGTCGGTGCCGGCCCGGGACAGGTGCAGGGCGATCAGGTCCGGGCCGGCGGCCGTGGCCAGGGCGGCCAGGGAGGCCAGCGCCGCCTCGTCGAAACGCTTGACCTTGCGGGCCATGGGCGAAAGCACCCGGCCGCCGGCCATGGTCCGAAGCGGCGCGCCCGAGCGGACCACCACCCGGTCGCCGTGGACGCCGGCCATGGGTTCGGGAAAGCGGATCTGGCAGACGGCGGTCTGGCCGGGTTCGAGCTTGTCGCGGTCGAGGAGATGGATCCGGGCCAGGACCTCCCGGGTGCCATGGTGGAAATGGACCTCGGTGCGGTGTTTGATGCCGCGCGGGGCGCCCGGCAGGCAAGTGAGCTCCACCTCCCAGGACAGGTCCGGGAAAAGCGTGCCCGGCAGGGCCAGGACCTCGCCGCGCTCCACGTCCTCCACCTCCAGTCCGGCCAGATTGACGGCGGTGCGGCGTCCGGCCGGCGAGGCCTCGACGGTCTCGCCGTGGGATTGGAGGCTTCGGATCTTGGACCGCTTCTCGGACGGGAAAAGCCGCACATCGTCCCCGACCTTGAAGCTGCCGGCGATGAGCGTGCCCGTGACCACCGTGCCATAGCCTTTGAGGGTAAAGACCCGGTCGATGGGAAGCCGGGCCAGGTCCGAGCGGCGGCGCGGAGCGAAGCCGGCGGCCAGTGCGGCCAGGGCCTCGCGCAGTTCCGGCAGGCCGGCCCCGGTGTGGGAGGAGACCGGAAAGATGGGGGCGTCGGCCAGGAATGTGCCGGCAAGTTCCCCGCGCACGTCCTCGGTCACCATGGCCAGCCAGTCGGCATCCACCATGTCGGCCTTGGTCAGGGCCACCACGCCCGTGGTGACGCCAAGGAGCGTGCAGATGTCCAGGTGCTCGCGGGTCTGGGGCATGACGCCCTCGTCCGCCGCGATGACCAGCGTCACGAAATCGATGCCCGCCGCGCCGGCCACCATGTTCTTGACGAACCGCTCGTGGCCCGGCACGTCGATGATGCCAAGCCGGGTTCCGCCCGGCAGGTCCATGAAGGCGAAGCCGAGCTCAATGGTGATGCCGCGCTTTTTCTCCTCGGCCAGCCGGTCGCAGTCGATGCCGGTCAGGGCCTTAATAAGCGTGGTCTTGCCGTGGTCGATGTGCCCGGCGGTCCCCATGATGACTGGCATGGATGCTCCTTGGGGAGGGGGAAGAAGGGAAGATGCCTCCGGCGGCCGGGAGGGGATGATCCCCTCCCGGACCCTCCCCACCGGAAGGCAAGGGTATTCACAACGCTTGCCGACCCATTCGAAGGGAGGGGAGGACGCCTCTTAACTGGACAAGAAGGCCTTGTAGGCCAGCATGGTGGCGTAGACGTCGGCCACGCTCGTCAGCTCGAAGGGGCTGTGCATGCTGAGGACGGCCGGCCCGAAGTCGATGATGTCCATGCCGTAGACGGCCAGGAACTTGGCCACCGTGCCGCCGCCGCCAAGGTCCACCCGGCCGAGTTCGGCCATCTGCCAGGGGACGCCGGCCGTGTCGAGGAGGTTTCTAAGCCAGGCCACGTATTCGGGGTGGGCGTCGTTGGCCCCGACCTTGCCCCGGTGGCCGGTGAATTTGCAGAAGCAGGGGCCAAAGCCCAGGATGGCGGCATTGAGCTTTTCGTGCAGGTCCTGATAGTCCGGGTCCATGGCCCCGTGCACGTCGGCGGACACGGCCTTGGCCGCGGCCAGCACCCGGCTTTTGCGGGCCTTGGGGTCCCAGGCCTCGATCAGGTCTTCCAGGCTGTACTCGAAAAACCGCGACTTGGCCCCGGTCGACCCTTCGGACCCGATCTCCTCCTTGTCCCAGAAGAGCACGATCTGGGCGTGTTCCGGCTCCGGCGCGTTGAGCAGCGCCTCGAGGCCGGTGAACACGCAGACCCGGTCGTCCTGGCCGTAGCCGCCGACAAGGGACCCGTCGAGGCCGACCAGCCGGGCCGCACCGGCCGGCACGGCCTGCAGTTCGGCGCTGTACAGGTCCATCTCGTCAATGCCGTAGCGTTCGTTCAAAAGCGCCAGCACCTTGGCCTTGATGGTGTCGTTGCCATTGTCCTTTGGGGCGGCGTTCTGGGACCCGCCGTCGGCCGGCGGCACGGTCTCGACCGGGCAGTGGCCGACGATGATGTTGAGTTTTTCGGCCTCAAAGGCGTCGGACAGCTTCTGCTCCACCTGCTTGTAGGCCAGGTGCGGCAACAGGTCCGGGATGGTGAAGACCGGATCGGCCGGGTCCTCGCCGATGGTCACGGTGACGACCGAGCCGTCCTTCTTGGCCACCACGCCGTGGAGGGCCAGCGGCCTGGCCAGCCACTGGTGTTTGCGGATGCCGCCGTAATAGTGGGTCTTGAATTGGGCGACGCCGCAGGTCTGGTAGAGCGGATGCTGCTTCAAGTCGATGCGCGGGGTGTCGCAGTGGGCTCCGAGCAGGCGGAAACCATCGGAGAGTGGCCGCTTGCCCTTGCGGGCCACGAACACGGTCTTGTCCTTGAGCACGCGAAACACGGCGTCGGCCGTGAAATCGCCGTCCGGGCATTCGGTGAAGCCGGCCTTGCTGAGGACCTCGCGGACATAGGCCACGGTCTCGCGTTCGGTCTTGCAGGCGGAGAGAAACTTCAAGTAGCGGTCGGCCAGGTCCCGCATGGCTTGCCGTTCCTCGGCAGAGGCATAGGCCTCGAAGCAGCATTTGGCCTCGATGGTCAGGGAAGGCACCGCCTGGGGCGGGGTATTTTTTTCTTGGCTCTCGGTCATGTGGAAAAAGCTCCTTGAAGATGATGCGCGGAAAAATCCATAGTAAGCGTCCAGGCCCTCCGAGGGAACCCCCTCCCATGGCCGGACCGTGAATCGGCTCGGAACGCCAGGGGATCGGCCGCTGCCGGACCCGGGGCAAGGGCGTGTTCGGCCGGTCTAGCCGGTTCCCTTGCCAAAAGCCTGCCCAAGGACCGTGGCGACCAGGCGCAGTTCGTCATCGGCCAGGGTGCGCGGGTCGAGGAGAAAGGCGTTGTCCTCGATGCGGCCGACCAGCGGCGGCTCGGTTTCCAAAAGCCTTTGCCGCAGGGCCTCGGCCGAGGGCGCGCCGGAGAGGGGGGTCAGGGCCACGAGCGTGGTCGGCAGGTCGTGCTCCGGAAAGGCCCCGCCGCCGACCCGGGAGGCCCCGGCCACGGTGGTGACGGCGTAGCGGCCGGCCAGGGCCTTTTTGACAAGACCGGCCAGTTTGCGGGCCTTGGCGGCCAGGGCGGCCGGGGCGGCCGTCATCATGGCCAGGGTCGGGATCTCCCGCTTGGCCGCTTCGGGGGCCAGGTAGAGGCGAAGGGTGGCCTCCAGGGCGGCCAGCGTCATCTTGTCGATGCGAAGGGCCCGGTTGAGCGGATTTTGGCGGATGGCCTCGATGATGTCGGCCCGGCCGACGAGGATGCCGGCCTGGGGGCCGCCGAGGACCTTGTCGCCGGAAAAGGTCACCAGGTCGGCCCCGTCGGCCACGGCCCGTTGCACCGTCGGTTCGCCCGGGAGACCCAGGCCCGCGAAATCGGTCAGGTTGCCGCTGCCGAGGTCCTCCATGACCGGCAGGCCGCGTCGCCGGCCGATGGCCACGAGCTCGGCCAGGGTCACCTCGCGGGTGAAACCGATGATCCGGTAGTTGGAGGTGTGGACCTTGAGCAGCAGGGCGGTTTCTTCGTTGATGGCGTTTTCGTAGTCGCGCGGATGGGTGCGGTTGGTGGCCCCGACCTCGCGCAGGATGGCCCCGGATTTGGCCATGACCTCGGGGATGCGAAACGAGCCGCCGATCTCCACGAGCTGGCCGCGCGACACCACCACCTCGCGGCCCTGGGCCAGGGTCTCCAGGGCGATCAGCACGGCGGCGGCGTTGTTGTTGACCACGATGGCGGCCTCGGCCCCGGTCAGGCGCCTTAGGATGTCGACCACGTGGCTGTAGCGGCTGCCGCGCTCGCCGGTGGCCAGGTCGAACTCCAGGTTCGAGTACCGAAGGCTCGCGTCCATGGCGGCCTGTGCCGCCTTTTTGGCCAGGAGCGACCGGCCGAGGTTGGTGTGGACCACCACGCCCGTGGCATTGAGCACCCGGCGGTAGTGCGGCCGGGAGGCGGCGGCCACGAACCGGGCGCACAGCGGAAAGACCTGGTCCGGGGCGAGCTCCGCCGGATCGGAGACGCGGCCGGCCTTGATGTCCGCCCGAAGGCTGTCGAGGAATTCCGTCACCGCCTCGCGCAGCAGGGTCCGGGGCAGGGCGGCCAGGGCCGGATCGGCGGCAAGCGCGGCCAGGACCGCGTCCACGGACGGAAGCAGGCGAAAGAGGTGTTGCACGGGCCCATCCGGAGGTTCGGGTTGGCGGCCTGGCCGCGTCGGCAAAGATGGAGATGGCGTAGCCGCAAACCCGGGCAAGATCAATTTTCCGGGGCGGAAAAAAGCGCGGCCAGGAGATACATGGAGCCGCAGGCCAGCACCGTGCCGGACAGGCCGCGCACGGCGGCCAGGGCGGCGGCCGGATCGGCCACGGCCACGGCCCCGGGACCGAGGGCGGCCACGACCTCGGCGGCGGGCCGGGCCCGGGAGACACCCGGCAGTTCCGGCACGAAGATCGGCCCCGTGGTCAGGCCGGCGGCCAGGGGCGCCATGCCGGCCAGGTCCTTGTCGCCAAGGCAGGTGAAGATCATGGCGGCCGGTTCGAGGCGAAGGGCGGCCAGGGCCGCGGCCAGGGCGGTCAGGGCCGGCACGTTGTGGGCGGCGTCGAGGAGCAGCTCCGGGACCATGTCCGGGAGCCGCAGCAGGTGCAGCCGGCCGGGGATGAAGGTCTCGGTCAGGGCCCGGGCCAGGGCCTCGGGATCGGGGGCAAGGCCCAGGCGCTCGGCGCAGACGGAAAATCCGGCCAGGGCCAGGGCGGCGTTTCGGGCCTGGTGCGGCCCGGCCAGACGCAGCCTGGCGTCCGGGATGTCCAGGGCCTTTGGGCGCAGAAGCCGGCCCAGGCGCCGGGAAGCGTCGTAGCCGGCCAGCGTGGATGCCTCGTAGAGGCGCGTGCCCAGGCGGTCGGCCTCCCGGCGCAGCACGTCCATGACTTCCGGGACCTGCGCGCCGGTTACGGCCACGCCATTGGGGACCATGGCCCCGGCCTTGTCCCGGGCGATGTCGGCCAGGGTCGGGCCGATGATGGAAGCGTGGTCCGGGCCGATGGGCGTGAAAAGGACCAGGTCGCGGCCAAGGGCCGTGGTGGCGTCCCCGGCCCCGCCGAGTCCGGCCTCGTAGACGGCCGCCTCGGCCTGCTGGTCGGTGAAAAGCCAGGCGGCCATGGCGGTCAGGAGCTCGAAATAGGTGAGTCGGCCGGCCTCCCCGCCCCGGGCCGTGGCCTCGAGAACGGTCCGGGCGGCCGCGACCCAGTCCTCTTCGGGCAGCGGGCGTCCGGCCATGAGGATGCGTTCGCGAACGCTCACGAAGTGCGGCGAGAGGTACAGGCCCGTCGGCAGGCCGTGGGCGGCCAGCATGGCCGCCAGAAAGGCGGCCGTGGAGCCCTTGCCGTTGGTGCCGACCACCTGGACGGCGAGATGCGGCAGGGTGGTGAGCGACAGGCCGGCCAGGGCGGCCCGCATCCGGCCGGGCCCGAGGTCCATGTGGAAAAGGCCCAGGCTGTCGAGGTAGGCTTCAAAGCCGGCAAAGTCCGTGAAATCAGATGATGATGGATTCATGTTCCCTGAGCAGGTGATAGGTATGGCCCGTAAGCTCGGTTCGCAGCTCCTCCTGGATCTGGACGGCGAACGGGGCCTTCATGTGGTAGATGTGGATTTCGGGTTTGGCCCGAAGGCGGGCCAGTTCGGCCCGCAGGAGCTTCGGCGTCAGGTGCTTGGAGGCGGTGGCCAGCCTTTCCATGTCCGAGGGAAAGGAGGCCTCGGTGATGAGGTGGGCCAGCGGAAAGGGCAGGCTGTCGCAAAAGGCCCACCATTCGGGACAGGGGCCGGTGTCGCCGGTGTAGGCCAGGTTTTTCGCGCCGTCGTCTTCCCAAAGGACGAAGCCCGAGGCGGCCTTGGCATGGTTGACGGGAAAGGCGGTCACGGTGACGCCGCCGATGACGACCGGGACTTCGGGCGTCATCGGCGCGTAGGTCAGGACCGGAGAGTTCTCGGGGATGACGGTGAAATCCGGCCAGATGGTGTCGTTTAAGAGATGGGTGGCGATGGCGTCGAGGACCTGGGGCAGGCCGTGGATCTGGAGCGGCGGCCGTTTCTTGCCGGCAAAGAATTCGATCAGGTTGTCGGCCAGAAACAGGATGTCCTTGATGTGGTCCAGGTGGGGATGGGTGACGAAAATATGTTCCAGGCGCGCCTGGGCGGCCAGATCAATGGCGGAGGTGACCGAGCCGGCGTCGAGCAGGATCGTGTCGTTGACCAGAAAGGAGGTCAGGTGGTGGCCAGGGAGATCCGAGCCGGAGCAGCCGAGCACACGCAGGTTCATGTCTCCCTCCTGGTTGCGGGGACGGCCGGGGTCAAGCAGTCTGTGCTTGGAGTGGTCTTTCGTCAAGCCCGGCCTTGACCGGAGAGTGTGGCTTGTTTAGGAATCACGGCTGTGCGCCCGTAGCTCAGTCGGATAGAGCATCTGCCTTCTAAGCAGATGGCCGCAGGTTCGAATCCTGCCGGGCGCACCAGAATAAAATCAAGGGGTTAGGTCATATTTGGCCTGACCCCTTTTATCCTGTGGAGAACCGGGGTGGATAACATCTTGGCCAACCATACGGTTTTACGATGGAATTTTGGATAACATTCGGGCAGACGTTGGCCTGCGCATGGGCAGTGTAAGCCCTCAACCAAAATGAGAAATCGTTTCAGGCAGAATGAGAAGGACCAAGCCCCCACTTGATCCCCTGGCCCCTCTCTTCGCTCTGCCGCCTTACCCGGTTTTCAGCCGCCGTTATCCACCCCAGCACCCACCGCTGAGAGGAGGCGTGATGCCGTTGCCTAGGCAGCGGAGTCTGTCCATCCAATCCTATATTTAGCCGGAAATTTCGAATGTTCGTCCTATATTGGAAGCTGTGCATCATATGCCACTAACGCAGCAGGACTCGATCAGAAGCTTGTTCTCGTTTTTAGACCGATGCACATGTAGGTGTCATTGTACCTTAATCAGAAAGTCATAAGTTAAACCCTTTGCCGGATGGCTCAAAATGAACGTTATATTTATCATTCAGGGTGATAAAATTATCAAGTTAACTGCATGAGGCAGCCGCATTCTGTTGGCCAAGGACCAGAATTGCCCTCAAAGAAATAAAAACGCAAATCCATATCTCCAACCATGTCCTGGCCGGTGGTAAATTGTAATAATTGGACCCATCTTAAGCGGCCTTTGGGGATAAAAGTTGGAGGCACTCCGTGTTTTGTTAGAGTGATACTTGTAAATATTGGGTATTCTTCTTTTATTTCAAACCAAGTCACCATGTCGCTTCTTTTTATATTTATTTTGTCTACCAAACTCATTTTTAATGGATGCATTAATATAATCATACATAGTTCATGTTCTGATGTTATTTCTCGAATTGGCTTGGACTTTGAGCGGTCATTCCCATGGTTTATGATTCCCGACGCATGATAATTGACTTTTAAAATATTATTACTTTTAATATCTTCTTTGTAGGTTATATCGCCTACTCCATATTCTACATGTATATTTCCTTTTTTGTCTGGATTAACTTTTTGCAATGCCATCTGGTTTGCACCCTTTACATATGGCGAAAAATTGATACTGCCATCTTTAGCTATACAAAATCTTATAACTTTGCAAAACTTTCCATTGTATGGAAATAAAATTCGATACTCTTTATTGATTGAGACCGGGCCGCCTGCTCCAACAATCTCGTACTCATCCATAGTACTGTCCACCCCTTTTTTTTGAAACTAGGTAGAGACTGCCTCTATGATTCAGCAGCTATGACAAACAATTAATAGCTGGAATAATTTCTGCCAAATAGTGTAGAGTATAACAAATGGTCACTTTTCGAACATTTCAGACTAACAAACCTAGATATCCGTCTTTACCGGGTTTGTGTAGGAGACGATTGCCGGCTAGTTGATAACACCACCCCGAGACAGTGGGGCGACTGCAGTCCGTCCCGTCTACACCCTTTTGTTCCACCTTGCGGAGCGTCACCTCGCAGATTAGATCTATCATCGCTTCTGTTCGATTTTCGGACTTCGGACGGTAGCCTCCAACGGAGGCAGTGTTCAGCCAAAATGAGAATTTGTTTTAGTCATAGCGAGAAGGGCCAAGCGCCCTTTGACACCCTAGCCCTTCTCTTTAGTTTACTTTTCTACCCACAGATTTCAACCTTCATTACCCGCTCGAGCACCCACCGCATGAGAGGAGGCGTGATGCCGTTGCCGAGGCAGCGGAGTCTGTCCATCCAATGGGCACCCCCATCATCCACTCGACAAACGACGGGGCCACGATAAGCCGATACGGCGGCCTGGGATCGCGGTCCTTCAAGCAGTAGGCCATTCCAATAAGTCGGGCCGTCAGGTTGCCGGTGGATTGCCAAGTCTCCTCCCGGCGCAAGTATTGGCGCACGGGCTGCCCCTCGATCGCCGCCGGGGTAGGCAACAAGGATAACCCTCTCACGCAGGTGCGGGGCGCCAAAGGCTGCCGCCGGAAACACGTCCCATTCCGCATCATACCCGATCTCGGCCAAGTCCCCGAGAATGCGGTCCAGTCCCCGTCCGAGGAGCGCCTTGACGTTTTCCACGACCGCGTACCGGGGTCGTAGCTCGCCAAGGATTCTTGCGTATTCGGACCACAGGCCGGACCTTTTACCGGTGATGCCGGCCCCTGCTCCGGCGCAACTGATATCCTGACAGGGGAAGCCTCCGACGACAATATCAACTCGTTTGGCATTTTTCGCATGGATGTCCCTCACATCTTGAAAAACAGGGACACCCGGCCAGCGCCTTTCCATGATGGAACGGGCGAATGGATCGCACTCGCAAAACCAGGCATGAGAAAGACCGATCGCTTCGGCGGCGATGTCGCCAAGGCCAGCCCCGCTAAAAAGACTTCCGACATACAATTTGATCTCCTGATGGGGCCTCTTTGGGCTCATATCCGGGGCTCGTGGCCCTCAGGAGATTTATGGTCCCGCACCGCGGGCATTTGATGGAGAGGTCCAGAGCCTCTCCCTTAGCCAACAACCTGTTACATGATCCGCAACGTATCTCCCGCATTCCCTTCTCTTTACAGGTTGTGCTTGCGCTGTTACGCCCCCCGTACCCCTGGTCGCCAGATCATGGGCAGGGAGCAGCCGGCGAAAGCTGGTGGACCGGCGTTTGCCCGCCGGGCCAGTGGGACGCGTCCCCTGCGTCCCGCCTGCTCCACTTTACGCCGCTGCCGCCTTCGGCAGCGTCATCTCGCAAATCTTATCCAGCAGCGCATCCTGGTCCGCGAGCAGGCCTCGGGCGATGGCCTCCAGGGTGGCCAGGGCCTCCTCGCCGGCATCGTCCATGGCCAGATCCCGGGGTAGCGCCGGCTGGAGCCGGATGGCCCGGTCGCCCAGGAGCGTCTCGCACTGGTGGGCGGCCGTGTCCGACTGGCCGTCGAACATGCAGTCGAGCAGCGGCCGCGCCCAGGCCGCCAGTCCCCAGCCTTGGGCCGCCTCGTACAGATAGGGTCGCGCCAGCTGGCCCGTGCCGAGCGACACCATGCACACGTCGTCGAGGCCGCCGGCCTTGGCCGCCTGGGCCAGGGCGCAGGCGGCCGGGTTGTTGGCGTAGATACCACCGTCCACCAATGTGGCCTCCTCGCCGGCCAAACTGTTGATGCGGGCCGGCGGGAAATAGGTCGGCGCGGCGGCCGTGGCCCGGCAGACATCGCGGAGGTAGTAGTCCCGGCGGGCATCGCTACCGGCTTTGGCTGACTTGAAGAGGACCGGGCACCGGGCCTCGATGTCGTAGGCCGGGACGAGCAGATCAAGGGCGCAGTCCGAAAGTTTGCGGTCGCCGAAGACGTCGGCCAGGTCCGTCTCGATACCGGCCGCCCCGTATTGCGGTCCCCACAGGCCAAAGCCGGTTGCCAGACGGTGGCCTGTCGATCGGGAGAATATCTCCCGGCCGCGTTGCCGGTAGAGGTCGACGATGGTCTTTGCCGGCATGCCGGCGGCCACGGCGGCGGCGATGATGCCGCCGGTTGAGGTCCCGGCGACCAGGTCAAACAGCGATCCGGCCAGCCGTCCGGCCCGGGCCTCGATTTCGGCCAGGACGAGCGCCGGGATCAGGCCCAGGATGCCGCCGCCGTCGATGCACAGGATGCGGCGGGTCATGCGGCACCTCCCAAATCGATCGTGATGTCGGCCACGGCCTCGGGCGTGTCGGCCGCGACCACGGCGTCCTCCAGGGCCTGACGCTTGCCGATGATCGGCCCGGCGATGGTCGACCACGCGGCGGCGTTGGCCAGGATGCGCCGGGCCAGCTCGGCTACCCGGGCTTCATCGGTCTCCCCCAGGCTCGGCCGCTCCGCAGCCATGGTGCGGAGCAACGTCACGGCTGCCGCCGCGTCGGCCGCGTAGGCGTTCGCCTCGGCGATTTGCTGCGGCCAGGACTGCACCTCCCGTTCGGGATAGGCGGCCGCCAGCGGGGCCAGGGCCGTGTCGCAGGCGGCGCGGATCTCGGCCAGCTTGACCGTCTTCGCCTGGGCCAACGCCGCCGCCACTTCCTCGGGCGTCGGCTCCACGGCCGGGACCTCGCCGACGTGCCAGCCGCCGTCCAGCCAGGTCACGGGCTGGTCCGTAACGGGCGGGGCGATGGTGGTATGGGTCGTGGGCACAGGGGCCTTGTTCGGCCACTCCTGAGCTGCTTTTGTGAGCTTGTCGTATATGATCATGGGGTATCCTTACGCGGCCTTGAGGTAGCAGTTGACGCCGGGTTTGGTGCTTTTAATGTTGGGCAGCTGAATCTGGGTCTGGGGGTCGTAATCAGACACGGTAAATACTGACATCGTGCCCACGCCGTCGAACATGAAAAGTTTGCCATCGGTATACGATATAGGGATTGCCACCGCGTTATTGTCCGATGCTGGCTTTTTAAAAGCGATGGGCATCCAGTTGTAACCATCGGCAGAAAATAAAGAACCAGATTGGCCGATGATGAAATATCCAGCAGTGCACTGGTTTAATTCGGCCATGGCTCCTGGAGCTGGGCCTGCTGAGGTCATATCACTGAGTCCCCACTCGCCAGGACGATAAAGAAGAGACGTGGTGGCATAAATCGCTGTACCATTAACGATTGTCGAGAGCACAGCCATAGTCTGGGACAAATTTGTTATGGCCCCTGTGGATCTGTTGGTTGTGCCAAGCCCCGAGAAAAGGCTTGGGGTACTCCCATTCAATTGATATGGGCCGGCGGAACAAATTCCATCAGCAATGGACAGCCTAGGATCGCTGCCATAATTGGACCCGGCGGCTATCTGCGTATTCGTTACTGTATCTGCGCAATAAAAGTCCATTGAGTTCGCGCCAAAACACTTCCCAAGAACATACCTTCCAGGGGCCGGCGTCTTGATCCCCATCAAATATCCGGCGGTGGTGTCTCCGCACTGATTGCCGGGAGTGAGGATGCAGTTGTTGTTTTGAACAGTTATTTTCATAGCATACGCGTAATATTTACTTGCATCCATGCCACCACACCAGAAATGAGGGGAATTGCCTGCAAAGACTTTGTCAAAAGCCATGTTGTAACAATTTGATGTAAATATGCCTGCATTTAAGGTAAAAAGTCCTTGAGAAAAATCAATGAAGTGTAAGCCAAGGATACCGTTAATTCTGCCCGAGGAAAAACCATGCTTTCCCTCGGGTGTAAGGTCTTCGCTGACAGCGACAGGACTTATTTCCATATTGGAAATTGTTCCGCCGATCCTTTTCATAATACAATGCTTGTCAGAAAAAAGAAGATCTCCTGTCGTTGGGTTCGCCGCTAATCTGCCATAAGTGGTATAGTGTTCAGAATTTACATAAGAACCTTGCCTGCTTAAAGATGCAACAAGAGTCGAGGCGGATTGAATGGATGTACCGCTCTTGATTAGAATAGAGACTGAATCAGTCGTTTTTTGGGCGACGTAGTATAGTCCGTTAGCATAAACAGCATCAACATATCGATATGTTGGCAGCTGAGACCATGATACACCGTCAGCTGAAAAAACAGAAAAGTAATACGTACCGTCTTGGTTGTCTGACGAGCAAAATATATAGTCTTTGACTCGCCGCATTTTGTAAAAAGATGATCCATATGTGGAGTTTATTGCGGTAGATTCAGAAAATGTTATCCCATCTGTCCCGTATAAAAAGCATCCTGTTTGCGTTGAACCTCTTTTTGTTGAAATAATCCATCTTGAAGAGGGCGAAAAGTATATGATTGCTGTTTTTGTATATGAAAATGCCGTAGAAGCTGTCCAATTGGCAAGATCATCCGAATAGTAAGCGCCTGTCCCAGATACTTTGACCCAACGAGAGCCGTTAAAGTCAACATCTGTCAAAGTTGTTGCACACGTTTGCCACGAATTGCCATCATCTGAATATTGAAAATAATCAGTGCAAACAACAATCAACTTTGTGTTGTCGCCAGATATTTTGAATTTAGTGAAGCTTTTACCCGAAGATGGCCTTAGCACCACTTGCCAGTTAACCCCATCAGCACTCTTTGAAAGGGCATAAGGATTGAGCATCCAATAGAAGTTATTAAAAAACTCCAATCCTATGGGATATAAAAAAGGAAAAATCTTTTGGGGGTCAGTCGGAGAAAGGGAGGATACGCTGGTAAACGGCGGAACATAATTCTCAAGTCCCGGCCAATCAGCTTTGTTGACGACGCCGCCGGCGCAAAGCAGGTAGGTGTCCTCGACCAGGGGGCTGGAGGACGCCAATTCCACAATGGAGCCAATGGGCAGCGACATGGCTGCGCCCAAGGAACCGCCGAGGTTTTGGATGTCGGAGTTGTTGCGACCCATGGAAATATCCTCTTATGCGGCGGCGCGGACGCCGTTGACGTTGATGCTGACGCTGTCGGTGGAGGCGTAAGCGTAGATGGCCTCGCCAACCGCGAGAACGATGCCTGTGCGCTCCAGGACCCCGCTTTTGGGCAGCGGGTAGTCGTACTCGATCCAGGCGGCATCGGAGGGTGTGCCCCCCTTGGTCAGGGCCAAGCGCACGGCGCATCCGCTGTTGCCTCGGTTGCAAAGATTGACGTTGACGCTGACCTCGAACCCGTCAGGGCATGTGAAGATCTCGGTTACGACCCCGGCCGGCAGGGCCACACTGGCGAACAGTCCCATCTGGACCTCCTTACGAGTTAGCCAGGAAATGTTGATAGGTGGGGCGCGCGGCCGGGACCTCGGGCACGATCCTGGCCGACCAGGAGGCATAGGTCCCGGAGCCGGTCACGGTGTCCACGGCCACGGTCAACGCCCCGGTGGTCGCGCTGTAGGACAGCACGGGCCCGGACATCCGATGGCCCACCGGGTCGGACGTGGCGCACAACTCCACCCTTGCTCCGACGACAAACGCCTTGCCCGTCTCGACAGTCAGGGCTTTGGCCCCGGTCCCGAGGGTCAGATTGCTGGTGGACGTGCCCGTGATGGCCGTGCCCGCAAGCGACTTGGCGGCGTCGGCGTAGTCCCGGGACCGGTCGGCCTGGGCCGTGGCCCGGTCAGCCTGGCTGGTTCCCGCCAGGACCGAAGCGGCGGCCGCCTGGGCCTGGATCTGCGCCGTGGCGGCCGAGGCGGCGGCGTTGTCGCGCAGGCCGGTCACCTCGGTGATGACGTCGGCCACGAACGTGACAAAGGTTTTGAGGTACGCGCCCAGGGCGTACATGGCCTGGACCCAGGCGTCGCATTTCGTCCAAAAGGGAGTCGCCCCCTGCCCTCGCTGGGGCGGATCGGGCATGTCAGGCGGTTGCGGGATAGTTGCGCTCATGGGACACCTCGGATTTCGACGGATATGGTGGAGACCACAGGCCCCTGAATCGGAACCTTGAGGCTACGGACACGGCCCAGGATGATGCCGCGTTCAAAGATCCGGCCCCCCGCAGTGGTGGTGTTGTTGCAGTCGTAGACCGCCAGCCGGCCGCGCACGGACTCGAAGAGACGGATCACGTTGTCGAGATCGGCCGTGTCGATCTGGACATCGATGTCAGCTTTTTTGGCGCTTGGCCCTTGTTCCAGGTCGGCCTTGCCCCATTTGTCCTCATCGTCGGTCGACCAATCCACAAAGCCGAGTTCGGAATCGAAAATGGTGTTGCCGATTTCGGTGGCTTGGCAGATACGGATCGAGCCGCAGGATGGGTCATCGTCGCCGACGCCGTGGATGACGAGGTGCAGCGAGGACTGGCCGTAGATGGGCATGTCGAGCACCAAGTCACGACGGTAGGTAAAATCCCCGAAGAAATACTCGTACCAGTTCGAGACTTCGAAGTTGGCGAGCGAGGTGGTACTGGTAAACACGACCGCACCCGTGCCGTCGCGCATCTCCACGTCCACACTGCTGGCATCGGCCAACCCGAAAAGAGCCAGAGAATCGCACCGCGAACTGTCCAGCGTCTGGTCGATTACACCGTTGGCACCCGTTGACCTGGTGTCGATCGAATCGTCAAAACAAGCCCAGGTGTTGTCGACGCCGAGGTCGCTCCACGTGGGCGTGAGGCCGGTGCAGGCCTCGGACGGTTTGGTGCCGACGGGGCTGTCCTTCAACGCCTTGTAACGGTGGTGCGTGTCGGCTTGGCGCACTGTGGTCCCGGCCAGGTAGGCGGATGTCGCGGACCACAGCGGCGCGGGGTCGGTCAGGTTACTCGCTTTGACGACATCGGCGGTGATGGGTTTGGGGTCCATGACTCTCATGATGCCACCGCCGACTCGATGATCTTGACGCCCATGACCGCGACCCGACCGGTGTTGTCCACGACCTTGCCAAGTTGTTTGTCCAGGCGGCCGCTCATCCGATCGACCGCCTTGGCCAAGTCGGCCACGCTGCCGGCCAGGGCCGCATAGCCGCGATCCGTTGAGCGGCCGCCCGAGCTGGGGGTACGGTCGGAGTCTGCACCGCTGTCGGTAGAGTTGTAGAGGCGGCCGACGAGTCCGCCGTCGGCGTAGCCCGGCAGGGAGGTGGCCGGCAGGCTTATGGCGTCGAGCGGCTCGGTGTCCCCCAGGTCGTATCCGGGGAGCGCCGTCAGCGGCGGCAGGCGCATGGCGTTCATGGCTTCCATGGTGGCGAGCCCGTAGTAATCGACTGCCTCGGGCGTAAACACGTACTCCCCGAGCCGCAACCGGGCTGTCAGCACATCCCCCGCGCTGTAGCCCGGCAGGTAGCCGCCCGACCGGGCCAGATCCCCAACCAGGCCCCCGACGGCATAACCGGGGATGTTTTCGTTCTTGCCGTACTGGGCATAGTGCTGCTCGGGCGTCATGCCGGCCGCCGCGATGGCCGCCGCCGTCTGCGCTATGGTCCAGGTGTGACCATCCGTATTGTTGGCATTCAAAGATGCGGTCTTTGCTGCAAGATAATCAGTCGCATTGAACGACGACCCGGCAGAGTAGTCATTGGACCCGACGTAACCGCTGCCGGCCTTGATTCCTTCATATTGGCCGTACTGGAGATAATGTTGTGCCGCAGTGAGTCCAGCATCTTTAAATGCTTGAGACACCTCTTCAGCGGTCCATACACGGCCAGTAGTTGTCGATAATTGCAGGGCCTTAGCATAAACATAATCAGCAGGATCAAGGTAAGCGGCAAAGCCATCCGAAGTCATATTGTCAGAGCCTAATCGCGTATATGACGTGTTTGTGTCACTGCTAAAGGCATTTGAATCTGTCCAGCTTAGACCCTCACCTTTACCATACTGCTGATAGTGCTGGTACGGTGTAAGGCCGATATCTCTGATGGCTTGCAGCACCTGATAGCTGGTCCAGGTTTTGCCCGTGGACTGGGTCAATTGGGCCGCTTTGTCAGCCAGATACTGGCTGTTGGCCTGCTGGGCAGCGATGTCCCGGCCGATAAAGGTGCTGTTTATCCCGGCCAGAGCGCTGGACAGGCCGGCCCCGCCGCCACCTCCGACGCCCGTCTGCTTGTAGGTCTGGGCCGCCAGAATGGCGTCCGCGATGGCCTGGGGCAGGTCGGCCAGCATTTGCGTCCAGGTGTCGCCCTGCTGCTGTTGCAAAGCCTTGAGCTGGGCCATCAGATCCGCCGTGGACTTGGTGTTTTCCTGGGTGCCCGTGGCCGCCTTGAGCTGGTCCTCAAGCAGATCGTGGTCCGTCTTGGCCTGCTGGTATTGCGCGCCAAGGACCGTCTGAACCTCCATGAAATCGGTATAGTAGGCGGCGAACGTGGCGTTGGCGTCCTTGCTGGCCGTCAGGTAGGTGCTGGCCAGATTCTGGACCTTGTCCTGGGCGGCCTGGCGCGTGGCGTCGTCGGTGGAAGACAGGTCGCCCACAGCGGCGCGGAACTGGCTTTGGGCCTCGGAGTAACGCCCACGAGCGCCCAGCGGGCTGGTCTCTTTGTTGGTCCACAGGCCGGTCAGAAAGTCCTTGAGGCTGTCCGAAAACTTGTCGATGGCATCGGCAGCGGACTGGAGCTGGTCGACCAGGTCGTCGATCTGTTGCTGGTAGGCGTCCTTGATTTTGTAGGCGTAGAGCGTGCCGATCTGGGACAGGTCCGCCTGCGAGGCCCCGAGCAGTGCGGCGTCGTACAGGGCCGCAGCCATGTCGCTCTTGAGCTTGCCGACGTTGTAGGTCAGCTCCGTACCGTCGAAGGTCGCAAGCTCGGCGGCCACGCCGGCCATGGTGTCCCGGAGCTTGGCCGCGATGATGTCCGACTCCTGCCGGCGGATCTGCGCCAGCTGGGCTTCGGACGCTCCCAGGGCCGTGGCGTCATCGGTCGCCTGCTGCATGGATTTGCGCAGATTGGACAGCCAGGATTTGGTGTCGGTCCGCGTGGCGTCGTTCCATTGGTCGGCCACGGAGTCGAGGACGCCCTGGAGCTTGGCCGCGATGGCCGCAGTCTCTGCATCGCGGATCTGGGCGAGCTGGGCCTCGCTGGCCTCCAGGGCCTGAGCCGAGGCGATCCAACCCGCGAACTTTTCCTTGGTATCGGCCAGCCATGAGGCCATGTCGCTGCCGCCGGCGGCATCGACCAAAGCCGCCTGGGCATCATCAAGGACGCCTTGGAGCTTGCCGGCAATGACTGTGGCCTCGGCTTCGCGGATCTGCGCCAGCTGCTCCTCGGTGGCCCCCAGGATTTGGGCGGCGGCGGTCCAATCGGCAAACTGCGTTTTGAGTTTTTGGATCTCGGCAACGGCGCTGCTGCCCGAAACGTCATCGAGCGCGCCTTGTACGTCGGCAAGGATGTCGGTCAGGGCCTTGGCGGCCTCGGCCTGCTGGGTGGCGGCGATGGCGGCCAGGACTGTCTCGTCATATCCAGCCTGCCGGGCGTCGTAGAGTTCCCACTCCGCGCTGGCGAGCTGTGAGACAGCCGACGCAGCCGTGTCGTAGCCGGCGGCCGACAACTGCCGGGCCTGCAAAGACTGAAAGACTTTTCGGACGGCGACGTTCCAGGCCTCGATCGCTTTGCGCATGGTGTCGAGGTTGGCCACCCAGGCCGAGGCATCGCCCCAGGCCTCGAACTGCTCGACGGACAGGCCCGAGTGCATGGCATCCGAGAAGGATTGCCAAAAGTTGTCGACGGTGACGCCGGCTCTGGCCAGCTCGGTAAATGAGGCTTCCGCCTTCTTCTGGTAGTAGTCCGCCTGACGCTGGTAGGCATCCAGACTGGTCAGGAGGTTGCCGACCAGGTTGCCCATGATCTGCTTGAACGTGTCCTCGCCGACCGCGTCTATGATGTCGCGGGCGTAATCGGCTTGCAGGATTTTGGAGAGCTGCTCGTCGGTCTGCCCAAGCGCCACCGACGTGTCCGTGGCGCTTGAGGCCAGGATCTGGAGCATGTCCGACGACGCGCCCATGGCGGCGGCCATGGCCAGGGTGGCCGGCAAGGTCCCCTCGGCCACCTGGTTGTTGTACTCCCGGATGGCATCGATGTTTTCCTGAGTAATGCCGGCCAGCGTTTCCAGGTCGTAACCGTAGGCGTCGGTGTAGCCGCCGACCACGCCGTAGGCGTTGCCCAGGTCCTTAATGGCGTTGTCGTAGGTCTCGTAACTGTCCAGGACGTAGTCGATCGCCCCGCGCAACCCCTCGGCATCCAGGACGGCATAGGCCATCAGGTTGGAGATGTTGCGCTGATAGGCCCCCAGCTGGTCCGACGTGATGGTCATTTCCGGGACCGTGAAGTTGGCCAGGGCGTCGGTGGATATGCCCAATTCCTTGGCGAAGTCGTGAAGGCTTTCCGCCGTGTCTTTGAGGAAATCCGCCAGCTGCTTGGCAACGTCCGGGTCGACGGCCCCGGTGTTAACCGTGGAATGGGAAGTGGAGGTCCCGCCGAGGCCGCTCGTGGTCGTGGTCTTGTAGAAATCCACGCCCGACATATCGAGGGTGCCGGCGTTGATGGCGATCTTGTAGCCACTGCCCGTCTTTTCGGTCGTGGAGGTGGTCGAGAGCAGCGAGGTGGCCAGACCGACCAACCCCGCCACGCCGCCGATGACGCCAAGGGTCGTCCCCAGGGTGGAGAGCAGCGAGGTCCCGGACATGGCCGCCGTTTCGGCCGCGCTGTAGGTCGAGGCCATGGCCGAGGTGGGCGCATAATTGAGCTGTCCGGCCGCTTTGCCCAGGGCCGAGGCGTCCACACCGTCAGCGAAAATATTGGACAGGGCATTGCTGTCGCCGACCACCATGGCCATGCCGTTCGACGACGAGCCTGCCGAGGCGAAATCCTGGGCCAGACCCTCGCCGGCGGATCTGCCGATGAGCTTGCCGAGCGATGACAGGGAGGAGAGGTCGAGGCCGCCACCCGATCCGCTGGCGCTTGTGCCGCCGCTTTTGCCCAGGATCGAGCCGGCCGCGTCGGAGCCCACGAATTTTTCCAGGATCGGGATGACGATGTAATTTTTCAGGGCGTACTCGATCATTTTCTGAATCAGATTCATGAAATAATCGAGCGCCTGGTCCCCGGCCGACTTCAGGGCGTCGGCCATGGAGCCGGTGTTTTTTATCCAGGCCTTGGCCATATCCGTCGAGGCCGTGGCAACCGAGCCGGACAGGTCATTGATCCCCGACGCGATGTCCTTGGAGACGGAAACCCACGATTCATGCTGGCGGGTGATCTCGTCCTTGTAGAGGCCGAACTCATCGGCCAGGACGTCGCGCAAGGTCGAGGCGAAGTCCTGTTCGTAGCCGATGCGGGCTTCAAGCTCCTTTTTGCGCAGCTCGGAACGCTGCTGGCCGGCGTAGACCTCGTAAGCGTATTCGCTGTCGCAGTTGTCCTTGATGCGGGCGAGGTGTGCGTCGAGAAGCGCCCCTTCGGCCTGCCAATAGGTCCTGGACGCTCCGGCCAGACCGGCAAAGGCCGTTTTCTGGTTTTCCAGGTCCTTGAGCCGCACTTCCTCCTTGAGGTCGGCCAGGGCCTGGGCGCGGGCGGCCTCATCATCATAGGTGGCCTTGATGAGGCGCTCCTGGTCGGTCGCCCATTTCTGCAACTCGGTTGTCGCGCCGGCGTAGAGCAGGTCCGGATCGCCGGTCAGGCGGCCAAGCTCCTTGAGCGTTGCGGCGGCTGTGTCCATGGCCTTGTCCCAGGCCTTGATTGCCGCGATCTGCTTTTCGAGCTCCCGGGCCTCTTCCAGTCTGGCCAGGGCCGCCCGGTAATCCGCCACGTCGCCCTTGGCCCCGATCATGGCCTTGCGGATCGTGGCCCCCAACTGGTCGTAGCGCTTGTCGACCTTGGCCAGGTCGGCGGTCAGGTTGTCGCCGCCAAGCTGGGCCGTCAGGGCATCGATCTGGTTTTCGATGGACTGGAGATAGGCCGCGCCCTGGGATTCGAAACGTTCCATGGCGTTGGCGGCGGCCGTATGCGACTTGGTCAGGTTCTTGACCGTGTTGTCTTCGGCCTCCTGGGCGCGCCGCACCTTCTCGTAATACCCGGGCTCATCGATGAGCCCTTGTCTCAGTTCGGCATGGGCGTCGATCTGGCGGGCAATGGAGAGCGCATGGGCGTCCGAAGCCCGGGTCGCCTTGTCGAGTTCGGACTCGGAGATGCCGGCCCGGCTGGCCTGGAAACCGGCGACCGCCCCGTTGTCCTTGATCTGCTGCTCCCCGAGCTTTTTCCGCTCCTTGTCGAGCTCCCGGTACCCGAGTTTGGCATCGTCAAGCTGGGTATTGAGGCCGGCCAGTTCGTTGGAAAGGGTTTGGGCCTCCCGCAGGTCGAGGTTCGGGTTCGTAAGCTTGGATTCCAAGGCGGCCTTGGACTTGCCCAGCACGTTGACCGCGTTGTCGAGCGAATATTGTTGGGCTTCGAGGGCCCGGCTTTTGTACTCGGCCGTCCCCTTGATCAGGCCCTCGATGAAGCTCTTCGCCTGGATGAGCTGGGAGTTGTCGACCTGGGCCACCACGTTGACCACCCAGGTCTGGCCGGTGAGCCTTGTGATCTCATCCTCGAACCACTTGAGCTTCTGGCGCAGCTTCTCAACATTTTCCCCCGACGGGCCGAAGTCGACCTGATGGGTCTGGACGTTGACCAGGGCTTCGGCCAGCCCCCGGGCCTGCTCCTGGAGGTCCTTGAGGTAGGTGGCCTTGCGCTGGTCCAGGGCGTCGAGCTTCTTTTTCAGGTCATCCAGGGAATTCGTGATGGTCGCGAAGGGGGACAGGTCGCCGCGTGACTCGGCCATGAGCGCCCGGAAGGTGACGCTGAACTGCTCGAAATTGTGGGTCAGGTTCTCGTTGAAGGCGATGCCGATCTTTTCGATAATGTTGACGAGACCGGTCAAAAGCGAGGAATTGGACAGTTCCAGGAAGGAGTTCTTGAGCCGCTCGGCATTGGCCTGGGCCGTGTCGGCTGTGGCCTGCCAGCCCTCGCCGAACTTGGCGAGCTGCGTTGTCAGCTTCGGGATGAAGTCATTGGCGATGACCTGGCCGTTTTCCATCATCTTCTGGAACGCGGCCGTGGTCACGCCCAAGGCGTCCGCGCCCATACGCAAAGCGCCCGGGATGCGCTCGGCGAACTGCTGGCGGTATTCCTCGGCCTGGACCGTTCCCTTTGAGAGCATCTGCTCCAAAGCCAGGAGTGCGCCGGCCACGTCCTGGGAGGAGCCGCCGACCTTGGTAATGGCGGCCGTGACCGCCTCGAAGGTCTTGCGTTGGTTGTCGGTGGACAGGCCGACGGCCTCGGCGGCCGCGGCGAATTTCTTGTAGGAATTGGCGACGTCCAGGAGGCTTTTGCCGAAAGCGTCGGCCGTGGCGGCGGCGTACCGGAGCTGTTCTGCGCCGGCGTCCTTGAACACGGCCTTGTAGGTCGCGGCCAGTTGCTCCATGGCCATGGCCGCGCCGATGACCTGGTTGGCAAACGAGATGACCTGGTCGACACCGAAGGCAGCGACAAGCGCGGTCCCGACCTGGACGGCCAGGGCGCGGATATCGCCGAGGTTGACGCCAAGTGCCTCGGCCTGGGCCTTGGCCTCGGCTGCGCCGTCTCCCAGGTTGTGCAAGGCCGTCCGGCCGGTTCGGCCGCTGTTGTCGGCCTCGGCCCCCACCTTCTTGATCTCGGCCCCGGCGGCGGCCATGGCCGCGCCGGCATCGTCGCCGGCCTTCCTGCCCTTGGCCCCCACGTCATCCAACGCCGCCCCGGCCTTGGCGGCCGGCTGCGTCACCGCGCCCGCATCCAGGCGCAACGCGCCAGTGAGGTCGACGCCACGCCCCTTGGCCGCCAGGGAATCCAGGTCCTGCACGGTCTCCTGGATGCCCTGGCGGCCAGACGTATTGTCGGCCTCGATGATGATGCGGACCCGGTTCTCGGCGGCCATGATCTTAAAACAACCTCGGTTGGCGGCTTTGGTAGTAGATTTCGAGAATGCCCAGATCGATCCAGGTCTGTTCGTCCAGATCCTCGGCTGCGTAGGGATAGCCGCCGAGGCGTTTGGTGCGGAGCCAGAGCAGGTAGTTCACGTACGGACTCGGGGCGGCCCGGCGCTTTTCACACCCGGCGCAGGCCGCCCGCAGCCACGGCCCGTTGGCCTTTACGCAGTCGGCAAGGGGTTGGTCGGGTCCTCCGCATCCGTCGAAATGTCGTCGAACAACCCGGTCGAAGGGTCCTCGCCGAAGTCCTCGACCACTTCGAAGTTGTTTTCCTCGTCCGGCGAGGACGTGGAGTTGATGACCCGACGGCCGGCAGCGGCCAGGATGTCCTTGCGGTATTTGTCCAGCAGGTCCTTCCAGCTCGGGTCAAAGTCCGGATCGGTCTTGTCGGAACTGATGATCTGGCCGGCCTCGTTGGCCAGACAGCCCTTCTTGAACCCGAGCAGCACGCGCTTCCCCAGGGCCGCCTGTTCCGTGAAGGTATTGGCCTTGGACAACACCTTGTTGCCCTTATGGCGCATGGTGGCCTTGGTGTAGGCGTCCCGCTCGGCCTGGGTCGGGAGCCGGTAGGAGAATTCCAGCAGGACGCCGGAGATTTTGTCCTTCATCTCCAGGATGTTTTGGCCGCCCAAGACAAGGGGTTGCGACTGTTCGGACATGGGATGCTCCTTTCGAGGTCGAGGGTTACAGGATGGTCAGACGCCATTCGTCATCGCCGGCGTCCCGGTGGGCGTTGGCGATGTAGTTGGCCGTGTAGGCGGCAATGCCGGAACGGTCGCCGTGCTTGAGGCCGTCATACTGGGCGGCGGGAAGCTCGATGCGCATCCGGTTGCCGGGCTCGCTGCCGAAAAGCGTGGCAATGCGCCAGGTGCCGGCCGTCTTCCACTTGGTCCAGGGGTTGAAGTTGGCCAGGGCGTCCATTTCCGGGTTGATGGACCCGGTGGCCTCGCGGTCGGTGATGAGCACGCCGATCAGGCCCTCCGGGGAATTGGCGTCGAGCCTGTCCGAAACCGTGTTGCCGAGGTTGAAGTTGAATTCCGTGATGGTCGGCCGGTAATCGTCGACCTCGAAATTGGCCCCCATGAACATGGGCGGTTTGATCTTGGTCAACTCGGGGACCGGCGGGTTGGGGGCATCGGCCGGGTCGGTCCACAGGCCCGTCATGGAGAACTCGAAGACCGGGTACTTGTTGACCGCGCAGTTGAGGGTGAACGTGCCGCGCGCGCCGCGCACGGTGTAGAGGATGGCGTCCTTGTGGAAGAGGACGGCCGTGGAATCCTGGGCCGCCGGCCGCTTGGTGGCCGGCCGGTATTCGATGCCGGAGGCGACGGCGGTCACGTCGGCGGTGACATTCGAAGTCCCGCCGGTGATCTGTTCGGGCTCGTAAGTTCCCACCACGCCCTTGAGGACAAGGGTGTCGTCGCCGTCGAAATGATGCACCACACCCGTGGCATGGGACGTGCCGCCGGTGACGGTTTCGCCCAGGAGGAAACCCACGACCGAAGGGACGGACAGCCGGACCACGTCCGTGCGCTGGGTGCCGCAGGCAAGCAGGAAAGGTTCGCAGTCCGGAGGCAGCACCTTGCCGGTGCCGTCCAGGCCGCCGCCGCGCAGTTCCACCTGGGCCTTGAAGGGAATCTTCTTGGACCCGATGACGGCCCCGGCCGAGGAGAAGGTACTGCGCACCACGTCGCGTTTCACCTTCTCGCCCGAGGGCTCCACGTCCACGCCGTTATTGACCAGGATACCGTTTTGAGGCCCCATGTCCGGTAACTGGCCGTAGGTCTCCTCCAGCTTGGCCAGGACCACGGCTTTTCGGGTCAATTGCGCTTGTTGATCAGCCATATCCTTTTCTCCTTATTCGCCGAGCAGATAGGGCTGGGCGATCTCGTACACCGCGTAGCAGGCCGTCATGTCCGGCCGGGAAAGGAACGTCTCCTGGCGGCGGAGCTCGGCGAAAATGTTCGGGAACACTTCCTTGCCCTGGAGCAGCCGTCGGACGGCCCCGAGGAGCGGGTAGGCCCCGGACGTGCCGGCCCGGGCCGCCTCCTCGCTTCGAAGCGACCGGTCGCAGACGAAGACGAAATAGGCCGCTCGATCGATCTGGCGCTGGCCATGGCTGTCGGTCACCGAGCCGGCATAGACCACCAGGATCGCCGGCAGGTTGGGCAGGAGCCGGGGCAGAGCGTCGGGCTCCAGGTCGTCGCCGTAGGTCTTGATCTGGCGCACGCCGTGGCTGGCTTTGAGCGGCGAAAGGGCCGCCACCAGGGCGTCTTCCACGTCGCGGATTTCAACCATGGCTCCCTCCCAGGTAATCGAGCAGGGTTTCCCCGATCTCGTTTATGTCTTCCCGGCCGACGCCGAGGTATGGCCTGGCCGGAATCCGGACCCGCTTGACCTGGACCGCCTTGCCATCCGCGCCTCGGAAGAAAAGGGCCTTGGCCGACTTCGGGCGGATCTCGCCGCCGAACTGGTGGATGGCCGCATACTTGAGCGACGGGCCGCTCGGGCCGACTTCCACCCGGTTGGCCGTGGCCTCGGAGACGATGCCGGACATGAGCGCGCCGGTATCGACCAGGGTCTGGCCGCCCTGAAGCATCGCCCGACGGCTCGGCTTCCAGCGTTGGCCGTCCGGCGAGTGCCCCAGCTCGAAGTTCTCCTGGATGGAGGACACGAGCAGCATGCCGATCCGGGCCATGGCCGGGGTCAGGTCGTTGACCCTGGCCAGGAGTCCGGCCAGGTATCCGGTCGCCGGCGCGACAACCACCTCGACGCGGAAATCCATCACGGCACCCGCTTCCAAAAGGCGTCCCCGAAATGGGCGGGGCGGGCGGACACGGCCAGGCCGCTGTCGCCCGCGACCACCGGGCCGCCGCCTATGGTACCCGGCAGCTTGAGCACGCCAGACGCGAACCGGCCAAGGAGGGCAACGGCGTCCTCGTAATCCTTGGCCGCGGGCTTGAGGGCATCCCCCAGGTTCGGGCGGCGCTGGTAGAGCCGGTGGCGCGCGATCCGGGCGGCCAGTTGCCGGATGATGCCGGGAGGGCTGGCCAGGGGCACGTCCGCCACGGCGGCCAGGTGGGCGTCGATTTCCTGGCTCGCTTGGTCGAAGACGTCGGCCAGGATGGCGGCCACGTCCGGATCGGACAGGTCGGCCGCCGTGCCGGCGTCGTTGGTCAGGTCCAGGATGTCGCGCTCCTGGATGAGCGCCTTGAGGTCCTCAAGGGTGACGTAGGTCATGGCGCGCCCCGAGAGTTAGAGGACCACGGCGTCGCAGACGCCCCGGGTGTTGACGACCGGAAACGGCTTGGACTCGGCCACGAGCTTGTAGCCGCTCGGGTCGTCGGTCTTAACCGGTTTGACGAACAGCGGCAGTGCTTGGAGGTTGGCGTCCAGATCGTCGACCGCGCAGTATGGCAGCTTGTGCCCGGCATCGAGGGCGATCATGCGCACCGTGGCGTCCGGCACGGCCGGGACCATGGCTCCGGACTCCGGGTCGCGGTGCTTCTCCGACCGGCGCTTGACCAGATAGCCGCCGACGTTAACGCCCTGGCTCGTGATCTCCACGCGGATCTGGGCCGTGGTCCGGGAGTTCTCGGCGATGACAAAGAGGGCGTTGTAGGCCGCCTTGCCGGCCCAGATTTCGACCTGGCCTCCGAAGCCGCCGTCCTGGATGGCTTCTTCCATGTCCGACAAACAGGTGTAGACATCGGCAAGCTTGACGTCGGCGTCGTTCCAGAGGGTGTCCGGGGCCACGGTCAGGTTTTGGCCGTAGACGACCTCGAAGACGTCATAGCCGCCTTTTTCGAGCGAAACCGGCCAGCGGAGCGTCCCGGAGAGCGCTCGGGCGCACAGGGCCTCGGTGGTGCGGCGCACGGCCCGGCGCAGGTAGTCGGTCTTGCTCCTGGCCCAGGCGTCCAGGTCCGTGCCTTTGAGGACCTGGAGGTTGCCGAGGTCGGCCGCCGTGACCGATTTGTGGACGCGCACGGGCAGGGGTTCGTACATGGCGATGCCGCCGCCCTCGGACACGGCCGCCACGCTCGGGCCGCCGCGCCGGATCATGGGCAGCGGGTGGGCGTCCACGGCGATGTCATCCACGCCGAGAAGCGCCAGGGGATGCTGGGGCCGGTCGATGAAGATGGCGTCCATGACCGGCGTCTTGATGACCGGCAGGGCCGTCAGGTAACTGATGATGGCTTCGCGAGAGAAAAGGCCGCGCAGGTTGATCATGAGAGGCTCCTTTTAATTGGGCCAGATGCCCGAGTCGGAAAGCCAGGCCAGCACGGCGGCGGAAGGGGCGGCGGGCGCGGCGATTCCGACCTTGAGGACGTCCTTGCGCACGCTGCCGTGGACGACGGCCAGGCCGGAACCGGAAGCGGCCGTGTCCACGACCTCGTCCAGGACGCCGTGGAGCCGGCGGCCGTAGGAGGCGTCCACGGCCACGCCGTTGCCCACGTTGGCGGCAAAGGTCACGGCCACGGCGCCGGTTTTGTAGTTCACGGTGCCGGTGCCGCCGGCGCTGCCGGCCAGCCGGCCGCAGCCGTCGTCGCCGAAGGTTTCCACGCCGTCGGTGACGGCTACGGTCTCCGGCTGCACCGGAGCCTTGGCCAGGGTGCCGGCATAGGCCTTGGTTGCGCCGGTTCCCGTGCCGAGTTCCTCGGCGGCCACAACCTCGAAGGGCACGGCCTCGCCGGCGGCGTCCCTGGCCAGGAGCAGGCCCACGGGCAGTACGCCCTGGCCGGCCTTGAGTTTTCGCGAGACGATGACCGGGGAGTGGCCTTCGCCCCGGGCGCGCTGGTCGTCGTAGTTGATGGTGGCGGTCTTGCCGAAAATGGTCATGAACCCCCCTTAGACCTTGCCGGTCAGGTCGGCGGCCGGGCCGCCCTTGTCCGCGCCGCCTTTGCCCGCGGGCGCGGCGAATTCATGGGTCAGGCCGTTTTCCGGCCGGGCTTCGAGCTCGCGCCAGTAGGCCTCTTCGTGACCGAGTCTCTCGGTTTTGCCGTCGCCGGCGGAAAGCTCGATCTCTTCCCCGGTGCGGCCCAGGGCGGCGGCAAAGGCCAGCACCTTGGTCTTCTCCCCGGGCAGGGCCTTGCCGGCCGCCACCAGGGCCTCGAAGCGGCTTTCCCGGCCCTTGGCCGTCTGGTCGTCGCGGAAGGCGGCGAACTCCTTGACCGCCTTGTCCCGGGCTTCCTCGGTCGACTGGAGCTTCCGGGTCAGTTCATCGATCCGGGCCGCCAGTTCCTTGGCCTTGCCTTCGCCGGCCTTCTCGGCCTTGAGCCGGGCGATTTCGTCCCGGGCCTCCTGCAAGGCCGCCTTGGCGTCGGCCGCCTCCTGCCGCAGTCGCGTCAGTTCATCCATGGTCGCCTCCTTGGCGAATTCGAAAATGTGTCCGTCGGCCTCGTCGGCCAGCCGCACCTCGGCCAGGCCCGGAATGGCCGGCTGGGCCGCGCCCAAAAGCCCCACATGCCAAAGCCGCCACCCCTTCACGAACTTGGCCGACACGTTGCGGTAGCGGCCCTGGTCCACGGCCTCGCGCACCGGGTCGGGCACGTCGCGGAAACGGGCCAGCAGCACGTCGCGGTCGCGCTTGAGTTCGGCCACCCAGCCGTAGGCCGGGTCGTCGAGCTTGGGATGTCCGAGCACCAACGGCACGCGGCGGTCGGCCGGGTCGAAGGAGGTCACGGCCGTTTCCAGGTCCTCGCGGGTGATGGTGACCGCCTCGCCGGACAGGGCCGTGTACGGGCCGCCGGCGCGGGCGATCTCGATCCATTTGGTGAGCGCTGCCATGGCCCCTGGTATGCCCGAGGCGGCGGTCGCAAAGGAGCGCGCCACGGACGCGCGCGGACACGAATGCGGCAATGCCCCGCGTTCGGAGGCAGAGGTGGGATAATCCCGGGATAATCCTAGGTCTAAAATGGGTCTAAGAATCGGCGGAGCGGTCGCCGGGCGTAGGAGCGGTCGGGATAGGCGGGGAAGGCGGAGGGAGGCGCTGGGGAGAGGTTCCCGGGCGATAGGGTCCAGGGGGCGCTTGACCGGACCACACCGCATGCCTAAACGGAGGGTGTGAGGACCAAACGGCGCGTCCGAGTCCCGGCTGGGGGATCGGTAGGCACGCCGGCCGCTCAGGGAGCCTCGCCCTCCTTGAGTTCCTCGCGGTAAGCCAATATCCCCACCCGTTGCGCTTCCAGGTATTCGAGCATCCGGGCTTCGGAGGCGGCGGTCGCCTTGGGCGTAAAGGCCGTGGCCGCCTGCCACTGCCGGCCGCGCACCAGGTTGAAGACCGAAAAGCCGCCGATGCGTTTGCCGTCCAGGCTGAAAAGCCGCAGCAGCCGGAGCGTGTCCATGGGCTTTCCCGAGACCTCGGCCGGGACCTGCCATACCTCGTAGGGATTCAGGATGGTTTGGGCCAGCAGCCGGACATACGGCGCCCGGCCCGACTTGTTCACCTTCCATTCCCCGGTCCGCTTGTCGATGAAAAAGCCTTTGCCGACCACCATGGGCAGTTCCACGCCCGGCAGGGTGACGACCTTGCTCGCTTCGATGTCGGCCATCCCGAATTCGGACAGAAAGGCCTGGACGTAGCGCTCGGGGACCAGCCCGGCCGGCAGGATGTCGGCCGCGTCCACGGTCAGGACATGCCGGGGATCAAGACCGGCCAGGGGCGGCCGGCAGGGGTCGTCACCCGACGCAAAGGCCAGACCCTGGCGGCAAATGGCCCGGGAGACGAGCGGCGTTATCTCGTCGGCCAAGGGGCCGGGGGTGAGCGAGCCCAGCCAATCCTTTCCCACATTGGTTGAAAAACCCAGGTCCGGAGCGATGCGCACCGGGCCAGACGCGGTGTCCAGCTCCTCCGGGATCTCGGTCTCGACGGCCAAGCCCCGGTCTTCGACCTGGCGGCGGGTCAGGGCCTTGACCGTGCAGCGGCAGTTAAATCCATTCGGAGGAAACCAGGTGTCCCAAAAAGGATGCCCGGCCGGGTAGACCTTGCCCGAAAGCGCCCGGTGGGCCGGTCGGGTGCGGCCGTCGTTCACGGCCGAATACTGCCAATAGGGGAAGGTGTCGGCCATGGCCGACATCTCGGCGTAGCGGCCGGCCATGTAGGCGGACTGGACGTTGGTGCGAAAGATGGTCTCCAGGCGAAGCGGGCGGTCCCCGGTGAACCCGGCCGTGTCCAGAGCCTGGCTGACGGTCTGTTTCCACTCGCGAAGCGGGACGCCCTTTTCCATGGCAAGGGTCATGGAGCGGTGCACGGCCTCGACCATATCCACCCGGGCCAGACCCGACACGGTGAAGGCCCGGGCCTTGGCCACCTCGGAAAGCCGGTCGAACTGGTCGCGGGTGACCGGCACCTTGTCTTTGAGGAACCGGATAGCCTCGGTCGGTTTGACCGGGGTGAAGGCGATGGCCGACGGGTTATCCGGCACGGCCCGTCTCCAGGCGCACGGCGTAGCGGCCGAGCAGATCCGCGGCGACCTGCGCCGCCGCAACGGCCTTTTGGAAGTCCCCGCCGTCCAGGTCCGGGAATGCCTCGATCAGGAGCAGCTCGGCGTCTTCCCATGACTCGGCCCGTTCCATGAGGGCCACGATCCGGCCGGCCTGGTCGCGGACGGCCCGGCCGCCTTCCTGGAGGGCTTCCGTCACCAGCCTTTCCACGGCCTGCGGGTCCGGGGTAAAGCCTGCCTGCCCGGCTGCCAGGGCGGCGGCCTCCCCAGCCCCGGCACTGGGCCTGGCCGTTTGGTCGACCACGGTGAATTCATCTGGCGCAAGACCGAAGCCCTCGAAGTACGCCCGCTTGAAGCGCGCACCGATGTCGTAGAGTTTCTTGCCAAGCGTCGCCTTTTTCTCCAGATCCTCGGGCTCGACATAGGAAAAGACGGGGGTGAGGACGTCCGGCGCGTTCACTTGGCCATAGATCCAGGCCAGGTCGTTCATGGCCGTGACCACCAGCGTCTGGTCGGCCTCGGCGTAGTCGGACAGGACGTTGTAATGGGTGTTGGCGGCGGCGTAGCTGCCTTTGGCTCCGATTTCCTGGGTGAGCGTCTGGCCCTGGAGGATCTGGGCGATGGCCCCGTCCATGTAGTTGACGATGGACAGGTGAATACCGCCGGTGGCCTTGCCTTCCACGGTCTCGATCTGCACCTCGGCCCCGCCCGAGACCACGGCCACAGCGTCACGGACCATGGCCGACAGGCTGGCCGCCATGTCCCGGCGCTCCTCGGGCGTGGAGCCGGGCCGGGCCTTGCCGACCACCCAGGGCATCCCGAACTTCTCGGCAAAGCGCATCAAAAACTCGATGCCGCCGCGCTTGAAGGCCACCGGAAAGAGGCACCTGGAGAGCAGGCGCAGGCCGTACGGGTTCTTGTAGGTCGGGAAGTGCCGAGACAGGACCATCTTGAAGGGATGGACCTTGTCGCCCGCAACGGCGTCCTCGCCCCGGAAGCACAAGGCCCCGTCAACGTCGAAGACGAACCACTCCCGGGGCTTGGGGACCAGGTCGCGGACACGCATCCGGCAGGGCTCGGCCCTCCACAGGATTTCCGTTGGCGTGAAGCCGTAATACGGGGCGTCGAGCACCTGGGAAAAGAGGTTCAGCAGGTCCACCCGCTCCAGGTCGCGGGTCAGGTCGTCGCACAGCCGCTTGGCCTCGGCGGTCGGCTCCTGTCCTTCGACCTTGCCGGGTTCGAACCGGTACTGGCGCTTGTTGAGCGTCTTGATCTTGCGGCCCTGGATCGAGGAGCAGACCTTGCCATCGGCGGTCAGCTCTTCCAGGACCCGGGCGTCGTCGCCGCGGCTGCGCAGGACCGGGTCCGGGTCCGGCAGAAGGCCGAGCAGGCCCCAGGACGCCGGCGGCACGGCCACTTCGCCGAGCAGTTCGGCCAGGGGCCGGGTTCCGAATTCCACAAAATCCCGCTCATTGAGCTACAGGCCGCTGGTCATCGGTACCCCCGAAAAAGATTGCCGACCGTGTAGGGCATGGCCGTTGTCACCGTGAATGGCGTGGCCTCGATGGTTTTGGCCGCAAAGACCGCCAGAGCCACACCCACGCCGGCGTCGCCGTGGCGCTGTTCGCCCTTGGCCCCGGTGCGGGTCTCCGGAATCCTGGCAACGCCCTTGACCACCTTGAAGGCCCGCAGGTCCTCCAAAATGAGCGCATCGCGCGGCAGCAGGATCGTCTTGTCCTCGAAGGCCGCCTTGAGCTTGGGCATATGCTCCCGGTACCAGGCTTCGGACAGCATGACCTCCTGGACGATCTCCGGGCCGTATTCCTGCCGGGCCACCTCGGCCAGGTACTGGCCGTTGCCGCGGGCATCGAGGGCCGCGCCGGAGAAGCGCGGCAGCCGGTCGCAGATGAAGAAAAGGGCCTGTTCCTGCTGGTGGAACGGGCAGTTGCGAAGTTCCAGAACAAAGGGGGCGGCCAGCGTCAGGTCGGGATGCTCGATCAGCGGCACGTCCACGGACAGGTCGGCCGTGCGGCCGAAGTCCTCGCCGAAAAAGGAGGCCAGCCCCCGGGGGAGCCGCTCCAGAAGCGGCAGCACCTCGGCCGAAAGCCAGTCGCGCATTTCCCGGAACCGCCGCTCCTTGGGCCAGTCCACGAAATCCGGAGCCGGCGGCGACCAGCGCAGCACCGGGATGTCCGGGGACATGCACGATTCGATGAGCTGGCGGGTGAGATACGTGCCCGAACCCTGCGACGGGACACAGAAAAGCTCCTCATCCGCGCCATCGCCGTAGAATTCCACCAGGCTGGCCCGCCATTCGGCTTCGGCCTCGGGCGACCAGATCATTCCCCGGACCTTGCAGATGCGCCGGTAAAGCCCCTGGGCCAGGGCGTCGTCCAGGGTCACCCGGTGCAGGCTGTAGGGCAGCTTCCCGGCCCGGATATCCAGGATGTAGTTGTTGAAGGAATTGGTCTCGCCGTTGTGCGTGGAGATGACTTCCACCGAACCGCCCCACATGGTGAGCGCGATGGCGGCCTTCAAGAGTTCTTCCAGGTCCTCGCAAAAGGCGGCCTCGTCGATGACGATGCGACCCTGCTTGGAGCGCAGGTTCTTGGGCTTGCCCGAAAGTGCGATGACGGCATGGCCCGAAGCGAAACGCACCCGATAGGCCAGCACGTCCTTGTCTTCATCCTCCAGGACCACCTCTTCGAACTCCGAGGCGGCCAGGTTGAGGCGCTTCGCCCACTCGGCCACGTCCTTGATGTAGGTTTCGGTCATCTCCTTGTTGTAGGAGATGTAGAAGGTGTTCATACCGCCGTCGCTTTTCTTGAGCCCGGCGAGCGTCGCGGATTCGGCCGCGTCGCCGTAGGACAGGCCGATGCGGCGTGATTTCTCGCAGAACTTGACCGGGGATTTGTCCCGGTTCCAGCGGTCCTGATAGGGCAAAAGCGGCGCGTCGTTCATGCCTGCCCCCCGAGCAAGGCCCGGATCTGGTCGGCCGTGGCGGCGGTCAGGCCGCGTTCCCTGTCCGGTTTGCCGTCCTTAGCCGCGCCGGCGGCGGCCCGCATGTCCTTCAGCAGGTCAAGGACCTGCTTGACCTCGCGCAAGGCCGTCAGGGAGACCCGGTCGGGGCTGGCCAGCATGGCGTTCAGGCGCAAGCCCACGGCATCCTCCAGGGCGGCCACGGCATCGGCTTCGGTCGCGATCTCGCGCATGGGCAGGCCCGCCGGCGCGGCCTCGGCCCGCTTGTCCGCCAGTTCGGAAGCCTTGAGGGCCATCTCTTCCATCTTGGCCACGGCAAAGGCGTCCATGGCCTGCATGCTGGTCAGACAATTCTTGATGAGCTTGGCCCGCAGCCGGATGGTGTCGGCCCGGATGGAGGCCAGGGCTTGCCGGATCTCGTCGCGCTTGGTCCGCCAGCCGTACTTTTCGGCCCAGCGCTTGAGCGTCGAGGCGGCCACGCGGGTGCGCGCCGCCACCTCGTCGAAGGTGAGGCCGTCCACGCACCACAGCTCTTCGGCGCGCTCCACGGTCTCCATGGGATGTTCCCGACGTCCGGCCAAGGCGTCCATGGATTTAGCCCCCGAGGTGGCGGTTTATGGCCGCGATCTCGGCCCGGACCGCCCGCAGGTCGATCAGGACCTGGGCCAGGGCGAGGCCCTGGGAGGCGATCTGTTCGTCGTCAAGGGCGTCGACCGGCGAGGTCGGCAACAGCAGCAGGCGCAACGAGTCGCGAAGCCCGGCGGCCCGAATGCCGAGACCCTTGGCGGCAAGCTCCTTTTCCGTTTTCTGGCCGATCATGGCGGCGCGTTCCAGGTCCATTAGAGTCCTCCCCGCATCGGGCTGTCGCCCTTGGGAATGCGCCCCAGCGGGCAATATTGGTTGGTGCAGATGGCATCCACCATGCGCTGCATGACCTGGGTGTTGAGCACCACCTGGTCATGGAGGCTTTGGGCCAGGGACTGGTAGGCCTCGACCAGCTTGACGTTGTCTTTGTAGTAGCCGGTCACGAGCCGCAGATCGTCGCCGTAGGTCTTGAGGATGCGGTCCATGTCCTGGCGGTAGCGCGACAGGTCGGCGCGCCGGCGGCGGTCCTCGATCAGCCAGAAGACCACGATCAAAACGACGAGCCCCATGGGGGTGAGCGTCAGCAGGGAGGCCAGAAACACGACTGTGTCGGCATTGAGGCTGCCGAGCAGCTTGAAGAGGTTCGCCGCCAGCGTCTGTTCCATGTCAGGCTCCGGTGGCTTTGCCGCCCGTCACGCTCCGGGAGGCGATGTAGATGCCGGCCAGCCCGGCGATGCAGACCTGGGCGATGGGCGAAAGCTCCAGGCCGACCGGATGCTGCACGGCCAGGGTGGCCACGGTGCCGATCAGCGTCCACAGCCGGCTGGACTTGAGCCGCGATTCCGGGACCGCAAAGAGTGCCGGCGACAAGGTGGTAGTGAATCCTTCGAGGCATCCCGTCATCGAAGGGCCGCCGACCGCCGGAACCTCGAGGGGCTGAGGCTGGGACGGCTCCGGTTCGGGGGACGACGTGGGAGTGGACGCGCTCGGGGCGGCCGAAGCGGCGGGTGCGGCAAAGCCTTTGGCGACTTCGCCGAGGATGGCCAGGGCCGAGGCCACGGCGTCCGGGGTAATGGCCGTCGCGGGTCCGGCCGGTTGCTGTTTTGCTTGAGCATCCATCGCTAGAATCCCTCCTGCGGCCAGACGCCGCCCGGCAGATGCGCCAGCACCTTGGCCGGATACGTGTTCGCGGGGTTGTGGGCATTGCCGGGACCGCCGTTGTAGGCCCGGCTGACGACTTCCCATCCGCCAGTGTTCAGAAACCGGTCCCGCAGCCGGGCCAGATACCGGCAGCCCCATTCCAGGCCGATTTCCGGGGTGAGGAGCTCGCCAAACCAGCCCCGAAAGCCGAGACAGCGGGCCGTTTCGCCCATGATCTGGAGCAGGCCCCATGACGTGGCCCGGCCGATGGCCTCGGTGTCTATAGAGCAACTGGGGGGAGTGAAGGATAACGGCTTGCCCTTAAGGTAGCGGTCGTAAAAGGCGGGTTCGAATCGCATGGCGAAAGGATTGCCCGTGGATTCGACCATGAGCATCGCGTGAATTAGTGCGGGGGGGAGAGCGTGAGCCGAGAAGTGTGATGATATATACGCTGAAATATTAGGTCTAATGAAAGTTTCCATGCTGTGCCTCCCGATTGAATGGAGGAAGCATAGACGGTTTTACAGAGAGTACATTAGCGGGGCGGACGCGGATGGACAGCGAGGTAAAGTCTAAATGAAGACCTATCGCTAAAAATTGTGGCCCACAGATGTTTAATTTAAAAATATGGTGACTTGTAAAGCGTATGTCCTTTTTCTATAGTTATTTTTGGAAATTATTATCTAGTATTTTGTAGCCAGGGTTTATCGCTTCCCATTTAAGAATTTTTTGATAAAGTTGAGTGGTTAAAAAATAGCATTTTTCATATCCTATTATCAATATTCGTTCAATATTTTCTTTAGAAACAGATTCTTTCTGGTGGCTTCCGATAAGCTTGCGAAGGGCACGGGAAATTATCCAGCAAATATCGTGACCGCAGCACAGGTGACGCTTGTCCAAGTCACTAGAAGAAATTTCAAGTATTGCTTTTTCAACATCTGAGTCAACCAGATGTTGCATTGCTGAGGCATGCTTTACAGAGCGGATTAAAGATTGAATGTCGCATGATAAATCATTTATATTAATAAAAGCATAGCCTTTGTCGCCAAGTTTTTTAAATGTTAGATTGTGACTATTTATTTTAGACCATAACTTAAATGCCCCAATCAAAACCCCTGGCTCGTAAATAAGGTCCCGTAGATTATTTCTGTCACCATTCAGTGCAGACGCAATCTTGTGTTTACTTCCAAATCCTTCGACAAGTTTGTCAAAGGAAGGACTTTCGAAAAGCAGAATTTCTATGTCGTGGAAGTCTGTCATTGCTATATTGTTGGTGTCGTCTATGTCGACATGTCCAACACAGCAGAAGTCGGAATCTACAATACACAGTACTCCAGAAAAATCCTCCTTATTAAGTTTATAAATTGCGCCGGTAGCGTTCTCTTTTCCGGCGGCAATTACAATTTTGCAATTTTCTTCATCAATTATTTTTTTGAAAAAGTGCGAATCTGAATCCCCCTCAACAATGATTATTGCGCCATCGTGAGCGTCTCTCTCGAATTCAACTTGAGAGGCGACAACATCTGCTGTGATCTCCTCGTCAATTGTGTCAGTCATTTCGATGGACTCCCAAGCTGACACGAAGGTCTCTGCGATCATGGACGATTTGAGGTGAATGCGTTGCAAGTAATACACGCATTTTGTTGCTTGAAATAATTTTTAAAAGATCTGGTACAAATTTTTTCTGCCAATTTACGTGGAGTGAGAGCTCCGGTTCGTCAATTAAAAGGAAGGTGTGTTGGTCCATTTTGAAGACGATGTCATAGAATAAAACTATTTCGTGCTGTTCGCCCGAAGACAATTCTGAAAGTTCAACGACCTTTCCATCATCTGTTTCTACAACCAAGCCACTGTCTTTGTTGCATCTGATTAGTTTTTTTGCACCAGGAGGACGCTTAGACGCAAACTTTTCATTGAGAATTTCTAAAAATATAGACACTTTTTTATACAATGAATCGAACACACTTAGTTTCGCAACATTATCTTCAACATAGACTTTGAGAACGCTTCGAGTGCTTTGGTCGGCATTTTCCATAGATATTGGCGTATATCCTTCTGTGGGGTCTAGTATTCCAACCGAAACGAGCTTCGAACGTGTGTCTTCAAGGCTGTCTATGTGGCCTTGTAGATTGCTGTCCAAAATGCTCTTACTAGATGCTTGCTTGATGACACGGTGAGGAAAAGAACGATCAAGTTCCTGTGACTTATTTGTGAACTCAGCAAGCTTTTCCTGAATGGCGAATTTGAGATGATTGGCTTGATTCTCAACAACCGATATCGCTTGTGCAGCCTTCCTTGTGTGCCGTTGATCAATCCGAGGAGAGGTAAAATCGAGTAGGCGCTGTGTTTCTATGAATTTACAATTAATAGAACTTGTAGCGGACACCAACCAATCAGGGATTTTCTCATCCCTAGATTGCATGTCTACGAATTCTTTCGCATGTATTTCATACCGTCCAGCCTCCTTGATTAATACGTGGCCATATTTTTCCATCACTTCTGCGAAAGTAAGTCTCTTGTTGTCTGTCAAATCTCTCCATGCTAACGAAGCGATACGATCAAGGTTCGGGATGATTTGGTCGACCAGGTGAAGGGGGAATTGCCGTGGATCAATTCCTCCAAGCGCTATTGTGTACTTTTGCTCTTTGTCTTTTTCTTTTAAAATAAATAAAAGCCTTTCTTTTTTATCGTCTTTCTTGTGCTGAACACTAATTCTAAAGTCTTCGTCGAAGTAAAGTGTCATTTTTTCATAAGTTATATTAAAAAGAATTTTCCACTGGTTAAGAAAGAATGCATTTATCAACCTTAATATGGCAGTTTTCCCATATCCATTTGGAGCAGTTATTATTGTTATGCCACTTTCTTGGTTGAATAATATAGAGTGGTCGAAAACATTGAACAGTTTTGAGACTTCAAACTTTAGGAGATGACGTGGTGTGTGGTTGGCTAACACATTTAGATCCTTTTTATAGTTTCTAATTGCTCTATCATGTATGATGATTTATGTTACGCTTAGGGAGTGTCATTCACTTCTTTTGTAAGATATAAAGCGCTTCCCCTTGTTTTAGCAGTTCCTGCTTAATACTCTCCGTAGTCACCCGTGCCGGAGGAGAATCTGGATGTTTTTCCAGTCGCCCCTCCTGTATCATTTCCCAAACTTTGCTTCTTCCAATCGATAGCACAAACTCAACCTCAGGTATAGTTAAAAGTATCTTCTTCGCAACCAACTCCCGCGCCGAAACTGCCGGTAAGCTGGCAAAGGCCAGCTTTTTCGTCTGATAGGTCACCGGCAGCATCAACTCAAACCCCACCGGATCAACCAGGCTGCACCGCATAGAGCACCCCAGGCACACATATTTACGCTCCCGAACGAACCACCGGGGCTTGCGCCGGGGGGCGCAGCCCAGGGACTCGTAGACGTGGCCTTCCACATGCCCCTGGTAGGGTAAATAGCCCTTGCCCAGAAGCTTCAACACGTCGTCGATGATGCTCATAACGCCCCCCTGTCGCCCGAAAGCAGCGTATCCACGGCCACTGGATCTTCGCAGCCGCCGGCCCAAACCCACCACCGACCATCGATGCCAAGTACCGGCGCACCTGCCACAAACGTCTTGAGGTAGCCGCCATCGGCGCAGGGGACGCGGACCCGGTCCCCGCGGCACAGTTCCGGCCGAACATCTGTCTCTGCTGGTTCTCCACCAAGATGCGCGACAAGCAGTCCGGCCACGCCGGACGGGGTGAAATATGCGTATTTGTCGCAGCCTGGGGAGTGCCAACAGCCATCCAGCCGCAGGCGGTAGCTTCCTGCCGGACCACCCCAGGCCGCAGCCGGGAAGAGTTCCAGCTTGATGGTTTTGCCCTGGTTACGGAGCAAGATGGTGGTCTCTTTGACGCGCTTTTCACTCATGGCGGCGGGGCATCCTTCTTTCAACCATTCTGAGAAATCGTTCCGTCGTCGACGATCAAGCCGGCCACGGCCTCGGCCTGTTTCTCCCACAGCGTGCGACAGCTGCGACACCGGCGTTTGTCCGTGGCCCGGCAGCGGGCGCAACCCACGCGCTCCAGGACCGCGAAAACCGCCCCGGCCGAAACGCCCGTGACGGGAGTGTCATCCAGGGCGGCCCGGATGCGCGCTGTCTGCCGCTCCACATTGCCGGGATAGCGGCCGGAGAGGAGCTGGAGCACCACGCTTTTGGTGATGCCGGTGGCCTTGCAGAAGGCGTAGAGGGTCCGGTGGCGGGCCAGGATGGCGGCCCGCAACGCTTCGCGGTCGTCTGGCCCCATGCGTCATGCCGCGCCGGGGCGCCCGGCGAAGGCCTTGCCGGCGGATGTGCCGGTCTCGGACGGTTCGGGATCGATGCCCGCCCGGCGGCAGCGGCTCCACAGATCCTTGGCCAGGGTGGCCAGGGCGGTCGGGTCCGTCAGCCAGACAAACTTGTCCACGCCGAACTGCTTGGACGCGCGGGCGTCCAGGGCTTTGGGCTCATAGCCGAGGAGCAGCCACAGAGTGACGATATAGCGCTTCTGCCGGGCCAGCGGTCCGGCCGGAATGTCCAGGCGCTCGTAGCCGTCGGCCTTGTCGCCTTTTTTCCAGTCCCGAAGGCGTTTCGGCAAAAGAGGGATGTCCACGGCCGCATGGTCGGGCAGCCACTTGGCGGCCAGCGCGTCCAGGACCTGGTTGCGCTGGCCGAGCGTCAGCTTTGACCAAGAGCCGGCCGGCGCGCCGAGGATGCGGCCGAAGAGCTCCACGAGCAGTTCCTTGTCGGCCTCGTAGGCAAGCGTCGTGGTCGGCAGCAAGGTTCCGAAAAGGATTTTGCTTTGCATGTTATAGATGGCGGCGCAGGGAATGAAGGTTCGCTTGGCCATGGGATTCCTCTTTTGGTTTTGGCGCATCCGACCATCTGCTTAGAAGGCAGATGGTCGACTGACGTTTGGCTGCTCGTCAGGCCCGGGCCGCCACGCCCGGACGACCGCCCGCATGGGGCGGTTTCGCATCGTGTCAGGCTGCCGCGTTCTCGATGGCTTCCGTCTTGAGCTCGTAGAAGAATTCGTCTTCGGCCACCTTGTGAACGCCGACCGTCGCCAGCCGTTCGTCCGGCCAGTCGCGCATGGCCTCCTTGTCGACCTCGGGCTTCACCCGAATGGCTTGGCGGAAAACCTCGCCTTCGGGTTCCCCGACCAGTGATTCGAGGCGTTCCAGCACCAGTTTCCAAGTGATCCGAGTCAGGGTCTTGAGCTTGGTCGACTGCCGGAACCCCATGATGCCAAAGGTCATTTCCAGGGACTTCTTTTTGGGGAAGAGTTCCTGTTTGCGGGCCACGGCGAAGTTGGCCAGGGCCGTTTCCAGGTCTTTCAGACGCGTCGTAAGCGGCGATGTCCTGGCCTTGGCCTCGGCCTTGATGTTGTCGATGGCGTCGTTCATGACGCCTTCCACGGCCGCAATCTCGCGCTTGATAGCCGACAGCTCGGCCAGGGCCGCGTCGGCCTCCTTGATGTCCGCGAACACAACCGCTTTGGGCTTTTGTCTAGCCATGGGCCACCTCCTGTACCTCCTTCTCGAACCGGGCCAGGATGGCCCGGCAGTTCTCGATGATCTTTGCCTGCACGGCGGGTTGGTAGGGATCGCGCAGCAGAAAGGCCTGCACGACGCCAAGGGCCAGCCCTTTTTCCTGCTCAAATGGGTCTTTGATTTTTCGCGGTGGATAAGGAGTGTTCGGCGTGGACTGGGCCTTCTCCGTGGCCCGAAAAAGCCGCGCCTGGCCGCGCATGCCGTACGGCTCCAGGTAGCCTTCTTCTTTGAGCCATGCGCAGTACCGCAGGACATGCGTATAGGAAACGCGGGTCACGGTGGCGACGTCTTGGTAGGAAAATCCGGGCTTGGAGGAACGAAGCGCTCGCCAGATGCGCTGGTAGTATTCGCTGTGCTGCTTGCTGACTGCCTGCGTGTTGCACTGAAAAACGCCATCCTCAACCCTAATCAACTCCTGCCGGCGGACCATGGCATTGACTTGTCGTCTGACTCGGGCCTTTGCGGGTTCATCCGTGCAAGCCATGGATTCATACAACATGGCGAGCGATACGGGATTCGAGCCTCGTTTGGACAAGCCCAGGATGACGAGGCGAAGATTGTCGGCGTGTTCCGTTCTCATGCCCGCCTCCAGCTTTTTTGCTTCTGGACGGCCGCGACCATGGCCGCGTCCACGAGATCGGTTTCCCGGGCCTTGGCGGCCTGTTCCAGGAGCTGGACCATGTTGCGCACAAGCCGCATGTCGCCGTCCGACGTGGCCCGGATCATGGCGCAGGCCTCGGGCGTCAGATCCAGAGCGGCCGCTTCCAGGGCGAAGGCGGCAATGTCGCCTTCGTCTACGGGCGCAAAGGACACTTCCTGGGTCACCCGGGACCAGACGCGACGGCGCTGGGACAAAAGCCCAATGAGTTCTTCCTCGCCGATAAGGACCACGGCCGCGCCCGTGGCCTCGTGGATGTCGCGCAGGTCTTCAATGCGCCCGAAAGCCAGCCGGTCGGCCTCGTCCATGTAGATGCTGGTAGCCGTGCCCTGGACGCGGCGCTTTTCCAGAACCTCGATCACCCGGACCTTGCAGGCATGGGATGAACGCGGGGCTTGGGCACCGGTGGCCTCGAAACAGAGGCGCCCCAAAAAGGCGGCCTGGGTCATGCCTTCCCAAGCCGACAGGTAGACCCCGCCGCGCTCGGCGTGGGAGTTGCGCGCGGCAAAGGTCTTGCCCCTGCCGGCTTGTCCCCAGGCCACGACGATGCCGGGCTGTCCGCGTTCGGTGTCCTCGACGGTCCGCACGGCCCGCCGAAAGGCGGTCACGTTGCCCGTCTCCACAAAAACCGCTTTCATGCGTCTCCTCCGTTGGCGGTCAGGCGGCGGCGCTTGTAGACCGTGCGCAGCCGCTCGAAACGTCCACGCGCACAGGCCGCGTATTCCTCGGTTTGCTCGTAGCGGGCCATCCAGTCGGCGTCGGCCTCACGCAGGGCCACACCATCCCGGACGGCCAGGGTGAAAAGGTATTCGTAGCGGTCGAGTTCCGTGACGATGGTGGCCATCTGCGCCGGCGGGGTGTAGGCCGGCGCGGCCTCGCGCTTGGCTACAACCGCAGCCTTGGCCGCTTCGATGCTCTTGACGTCCGGGGCTTTCGGTCCCGGCAGGGCAGGCGTTTCGGTCTTGCCGGCCGCGACCAGGCGCATGCGGCTCTGCGTCTCGGGCAGCACCACGGAATTCAGGAAATTTCTGGCGTTGGACGTGACCTGATTTTCCAGGGCTTTTTTGTAGGCGATTTCCTGGGCCAGGACGGTTTGATCCTCTTCTGTCCCCAAGATACGGGCGGCCGGATGCGGGTTGGGGGCGGGCGTGGCCTCGCAGATGAGGTTCTTGCCGGACTGGTCGTAGACCAGCACTGTGCGGCGGTCCTGGTCGTCGTAGCGCACCAGCACCGGATGGCGCAGGCTGTGCAGGAAGGGATGGCGGTAATACCGGCCGAAAATCTTGACGCCGTTTTGTTCGATCTGGCGAACGGCCTTGGACAGCATGCAAAGCCGCAGCTTGAGGAGGTCGCCCTCGGAAAGGCCCGGACCGACGCCGGCGGCGAAGGCTTCGCCCGGGGTTCGGCCTTTCAGGTGGCCTCGTTGGGGCCGCTCGGCATAGGCGTCAAACCAGGTGGCAATGGCCGTGTGGGCTTCTTCCAGGGTCAGCGGCCGGCCGCCGGAAGTCTCGTAGACCTTGCGGTGGAGTTTTTCGCCGCGCATGAGCCGCGGCGGCTTGGATTCGATGGAAGTGCCGACATAAGACGGTATCCAGCGTTCCAACTCGCCGAAGGTCTTGAAAAAGCGTTCGATGGTCTTGGATTGGCCGTGATAGGGCCAGGCAAAAAGCGGTTCGATGCCGAGTTCCTGGAAAACGCCGCCAAGCCCGCCCTGTGTCAGGTCCACACCGTTGAAGAACTTGCTGCGGAAGGCCCGGCCGTTGTCGAGATAGGCCACCTTGGGGAATTTTCCGAGCCGCAGGCAGGCCCGGCGCAGGGCCGAGGCAATGGCTTGCGTGTTTTCCGTGGGCAGGATTTCCCAGCCGAGCGGGAAGTTGGATGCCATGTCGAACCACAGCACCAGTTCCATGCGCGCACCCTTGCCGGTCTCGGGATCGAGGATTTCGAAATTGAGGGCATGGCCGTCGGCCACCAGGATGTCGCCCACGTGGATCTTCGAGTAATCACGCTCGATGTACGGGCAGCACTCGTCGTTCCATGCCTTCTTGCCTTGCCGCGCATAGACCCATTCACCGTAGTTGTGCGTCATCCACTTGCGCAGGTAGCGGTACAGCGTGATTTCGGCGCAGTCGGCGAGCCCGGCGGGCTTGAAGGCCTCGCGGGCCATGCGGCAGACTTCGGACAGGCACGGCTTGTTGGGATGGCGGGCTAAGGCCAGCAAAATTTGGGCATGCCGTTCGGTTACGACCGGCTCGACGCGGACGCCGCCGCGCGTGTCGGCGAGGGCCAGTGCCGAGCCGGTGCGCCGCATGGCCGTTTTCCAGCGTTCGAGGGACTTCCAGGAGATGTCGCCGAGTGTCGCCTTGATGGCAGGCCAGACTCCGGCCGCATAGGCGGCGATGAATTCGTCCCGGGCGCGGCCCTTGTTGGCGGCCTTGGACAGTGTTTCGGTATAAAGGCGCACCAGATCGGCCTTGGCCAGGGCCTTGCGGCGTTGGTTCTCGGTCAGGCTGGTATCTGCCGTCGCGGTAGCCGGAAGGTTGGTCGCCTCAATGGCAATGAGGGCGGTCCGCACGTCTTCGGGGAGGGCGAGGGCTTGATATAGTCGGCGCTTGCCGCCACGGCACGGTTCTTCCTCGAAGGGCCAGGATTCCCGGTCGGCGCGCATTCGTGTCGCTCGTTCCGAGATGTCCAGCGCCTGGGCGATGGCCTTTGCCGGATATTTGCCTTGCATGGTGAGGTGCCCGTCAGCCGGTTGGAAGGCCTACGCCGCTTGCTGGCCCTGCAAGTCTTCCGGCAGGGACAGCAATTTTTCCGGGCAGCCGACTTCGATCAACGCACGCAGGGCCTTGCGGTTGTTGCGCCGGCCATGGATGGTTTCGGACACCATGGAGCGGCTGATACCGGCCGAGCGAGCCACGTCGGACACCGAAATGCGCCGTTCCACCATCCAGGCCCGAATTTTGTTCCCGTCTCGCTTCATAGTTCCGCCTCGATCTTGCGTTTGCGCTCGCGAAGGGCTTTGATCTGCCGTTCGGTTCTGGCCAATTCCAGGAGCTTGGCGTCCTCGCCGCCGATGATCCGCCAGCCCATCCCGTGTGAGCGAGCCAGCAGGTCAAGCGGCCCCTGTGCCTCGAAAACGTGGCAAAACAGGTTGAGCGCCCGGATGGTCGGCATGTATTCCGTCTCTTTGGGGTTGAGCCACTTTTCGAACGTGGCCAGCCCGAGTTCCTTGGCACTGCCGGAGGCAAGCCGGACGCCGTACCGTCTGGCGGCTGCATTCAACCGGTCGACGGCCTCTGCTCGGGACAGACCGGCAGCCTCGACAATCCGATCCATGGACATGGCAATGTCCGCGTCCAGATTGAGGCTGGGCAGATCCAGCAAGCTGAGGCGTCGGGCAGCTGACTTCAAAATCGTAATTCCTGCTCCAAAGTTTCCAGGACGGCGGACATTGAGTTAACTTGCCGCCCCTGGTAGCTACGGTCGTAGCGGGCTAACCGTCGCCCGCAAGTAAAGGTTTATTCCTGTAAAGTTTTGCCGTCAACCGTAAGTTTGCGCTTCCGGCTTTCGCAAGCTAGAAATTCCTAATATTTTGGGTAACACTTAGAAATGAAAGACAAATCTTCTGAAAGCAATACTTCCGACTTGGCTTCCGACTTTTCGCCTGAAAGTCGGAAGCGCTTCGATGAAGCTTTGGGAAGGTTGATTCAAGCCGTTGGCGGCAGTGATGCGGGGCAACTCGCCGTCTTTTTGGGAATTTCTAGGCAGGCCATAAACAGCGCCATGGCCAAAAACAAAATCCCACCGGCTTGGTTCGTCGCCGTGGGCGAAAAGACAGATATTTCAATTGATTGGCTTGTTAAGGGAGGCGGGCCGATGCGGCAGGGCAATGCGGAGCCCTTTACCGCTATATCGTGTATTGTTCCGGCGGATGAGCCACCATATATGAGTCCTGAAGCTGCACCGACGATGGGATACACACTAGTGCCCAAAGTTAAAGCACGCTTGGCAGCTGGAACAGGCAGTCTTGAAACTGAAGGTGTGGTTGTCGGATATTATGCTTTCAAAACAGATTTTCTCAGACGCAAGGGACGTCCGAAAAAAATGGTTCTTATGGATGTCGCCGGCGACAGCATGGAACCAGTTCTTTTGGAATCAGATACAGTTTTGATCGATGAAGGGCAGAATGAAATTATTCCGGGAGGGCTGTTTGCGATAGGCATAGAGAATGAGGTTTTTGTCAAATACTTGGACCGTATCCCTGGAAAGTTGGTCCTTCGCAGCAAAAATCCAGCCTATATGCCGATAGAAGTGGACATGAACGGCGACCTTGCAATGTCGGTGCGGATCATCGGTCGCGTGGTCTGGAGTTGCCGGGAATACGTGCGTTAATTTAAAGAATTCCATGATATTGTTGTAAATTAAACTTGATAATACAAGGAATTTGCAATGACGGAAGACATTTCAAGTTTTGAGGATTTGATTGTTTCTGCTGCGGCTGTATTAAATGGAGAAATGACTATAGATGAAATTCATATAGCTAAAGATTTTGTTTGTCAAATTAGGATTAAAGGTGATAGATATGATGGATATGTAGATACGACTATTTCTAGTTTTATAATAGAAGTTGAAAAAAGTGCAAAGAGGATTGTTAAAAAGTTTTCATCTGATTTAAGTGTACAAGAGAAAAACAAAGTTGTAAGTAGTGTAAATGTTAAGGCTAAAGTCGGCAAAGGGTCTTCCGTTGTTGAGTTGTTGTTCGATAATTCATTTGGTCAAGCGTTAGCAAATATGCAGAGTGAACATGTTCTATATGCCTTGTTTGGATTTATGGGGCTTCTCCTTGGTAATAATTTATTAAAGACCTTTTCAGAGATTAAACAACATGCAAAAAATGAAGAGACAAAGCAAAAAATTTCGGATGATGCAAATAAAGCATTAGAAAATTCAAAGCAATTTTTGCAACCAATTTTAGAATTAGTAAGCAAACTTCATAGGGACGATACAGTTAAGTTTCCGCTTATAGATCGCCCATTGTCAAAAAATGAAGTTAAACAAGAGTTTAGGCCGCTAGAGGTCCAGAAGAAAGAAACAATTTATCTTGATGATACCTATGAAATAACAGAAGTGTCGCTAGACAAAATTTACGTAACCTTGCGTAAAGGTGCTAGGTTTTCTGCTTCTACTAAACTATTAAATCCACAAAGCCGGCAAAAACTTTTTGATGCTGTTAAGGAAGCAGGTGTTTCAGAGTTGACTCCTGTAGTACCCCTGCAAGTAACTTTAAGTGTCGAAGGTTTAAAAAAAGAATTTTTTGTTACAGCTATAGGCGAAAAGAGAGAGGGATCAATTGGCTTGAATGAACTTTCTTCTCAAATAAAAGACGATTTATTGAATTATAACAATACACAAGGTTCGTTGTTGGATATCAGCTGATCCTCATGCCAAATAACGTAATATTTTGATTGAATCATCCAAGTGGGTGAATGCAGAGCAACTTATTTCTCACTTTGCCTGAAATTTTTACGTTCGTATTGCCCTTTTTCTTATCTTGCCTTTTGGGCATCCCGTCCGTTTGTCGCACGCCCGGAAGCCCACGTCAGTCCTACGTTTAGCCGGCATTCAGCCTATCCGATCTAGGCCCCACGCCATTTCTCACTTTGCCTGACTCCCCACAGGCAGACGGCGGCTTTGCGGGGAGGCCTGAGATTGACGCGGGGGATCGGGGTAAGCAACCCTGGCTTTCTGTCACTGCCAGGGGGTGAGAATGCTGATCCCACCCCCATGGCCCATCAAGTAAGCGTCATTGGTTCTCAAGCCTGATTCGCGGCGCCCACTGTTCCCGGATGAACGTTTCCAGGCTCATCCGCCTGGCGTCTTCGGGCGAATGGGGCCACTGCGCATGCAGTCGGCCGGAATTGATACTCTCAACCACCTCCAGCATGAGCTCGATAATACTGTCGGAACAGCCCGCGCGTGTGAGCTTTTGCCGAAACGTTTCCAAGGGTTCCATCGTATAGGGCAGCAGGGGACGCCCAAGGGCTTCTCCTAGTATTGACGCGGTCTTAAGCATGTCGCTTGCGTGCGGCCCTTTCACCTCCAGGCATCCTTTTCCTGTGAAATCCAAGGCCTGCAAGGCGTTGGCAGCCGCCTCGCCCACATCGCGCGTGGCCACGAACGGAAGCTTCGTTTCGGGTTGAAACGGCCCCGTCAGCGCGCCTCCTTCAAGATGCAGAGAAAAGAGGTTCTCCATAAAATAACCAGCCCGCAGGGCCAGAAAATTGAGTCCCGCAATCCGCCCAAGGCGCTCTTCCAGCCGGTGCAACCCGGCCACGGGACCGTTGCCGGCAGGCAGCTCCGCGCCCCAGCTGCTAAGACCCACCGCATGGGATACGCCGGATTGCTCCAAGGCTCTGCCGAGGTTGTCCACGAGCCTGTCCTGGTATCCGCGAAAATCCGGATGATCAGGGATGTAATTGGGTTGCAGCATGACATAGGCCGCATCGACCCCAACAAAGGCCGTATTGAGCGCCTCGGCGTCCAACGGTTCGACGATGCAGACCTCAGCCCCTAATTGCGCCAACGGCTCCAGGCGTTTGGCGCTTCGGCCGAGCACGCGAACCCGGGCTCCTGTCTCCAGCAAGGATTTCGACACTATGTTACCCGTCCGACTGGTCGCCCCTGTAACAACATACTGGCGCTTCTCCATGGTCATAACCTCTCCTGGATTGATCCGATCAGTCGAACCCGATGGCGCGCGTGTTGTACTCCCCGCCAGGGCGGAAACTGCGTTGTCGCCAGGAAGCCGTTTTCGGATCGTGTTTTCATGCCTCAGCAGATAACAGCGCCGGGAGGGGCTCGCGATACCGGATTCCGGCAATGTCATGCCTATTCCTCTCAGGTGGGCAACCTGCTAAAGGATCGCAGGACAGATGTTCCACTCGAGGGCTTGGCCAAAGGACAACAGAATATGCCGGAAGAATTGAAAGAAATCATGGCGAGCTTGGCCATCCGGGAAGGCGAGTCTCCAAGCGCTTTGCCAGGGGTTACCTTTTTGCGTCACAGCCGGTCGCAGCCCCGCGCTCCGGCCCTCTACCAGCCCGGGGTGGTCATTTTAGGCCAGGGGCGCAAGCGCGGCTATCTCGGTCCTGAAGTCCATGCATACGATGCGAACAATTATTTGGTGTTGGCCGTGCCCCTGCCCGCCGAATGCGAGGTCATCGCCAGTCCGCAAGAACCGATGCTGTCCATGCGCTTGGATGTTGACGCCGCCATGGTCGCCGACCTGCTGCTGGCCATGGGCGACAACGAACCTCGCACACGCCTTTTGTCCAAAGGCGGCATCGCCCCGACGCCCCTGACTTCGGATGTTCGCGAAGCCGCAACCCGCTTGGCGCGTGCTCTGGCCTCGCCCCTGGACAGCCGGGTTCTTGCCCCGGCTTTGGCCAAGGAGTTGCTCTACCGCGTCCTCCTGGATGCGCAGGGCGGCCTGCTGCGTGCCCTGGCCGCCCGTCAGGGCGATTTCGCGCGCATCGCCGATCTTCTCCGCCGCATTCACGCGAATTACGCCACGCCCATGGAAATCGACGCTCTGGCCAATCAGATCGATATGAGCCCGGCGACCCTGCATCGCCATTTCAAAGCCGTGACGGCCACATCGCCGATGCAGTACGTGAAGGCCATTCGGCTGCACAAGGCCCGCATGTTGATGGTCGCCGACGGTTTCGGCGTCGCCATGGCGGCCTCCCGTGTAGGTTATGAAAGCCCGTCGCAGTTCAGTCGGGAATACAAACGCTTTTTCAAGACGACTCCGGCGGCGGACGCCGCCAGATGGCGTGAAAGCAACTGGACTATCCCTTGAGCGAAGACAGGCTTGATTGCTGAACGTTGGGAAAGGCCATGCCGCCGGCAATAAGCACCCTGGCTCAGGCCGCTGTCACGCCAAGCCGGATGGCGGATTAGGGGTTCATGGCGAATGATGCATCCTGTTGCGCGAGAAATGTCGCATGGTTGTGTTCAAGGTACAGGCTTGAGAACAGATATGTGGTTCCCATGGAGGTCGTGATGGAGGTGATGTCTGGAAACTTCGGATTGGCGGCCATGGCTTTGAGGGCTGCCTCGATGGTTTCCGGGGCCAGATCGAAGGGTGGCTTCTCGAAGAGTTCGACAGGCACGGGCCGTGGATAATCCCGGGAATTTGCCCGGATTTCCTCGGCCAACAGCACCTCGACCGCGTCTTTGTTGTCCAGAAAACGGGCGTATGTGTGGCTGAGCAGCGTCTGGTCATGGCATAGGGTTCGGCCGGACCGGCTGACAAAGGTTGTGATGTTGGGCAGTTTCGACATGACAGCGGCTACCCGCAGGCACGGGTCGACTTCAGGCTGTGCATCGAGGCACGCGGCGAAACCATGTGCCCGAAGTCGTTTAAGAATTTCGTCGAGAGCGATCAGGCTGGTTTGGGCACTGGCTTCCTGAACCATTTCGAGTACCGCCCGGGTCAGGTCGGCCTCGTCGGTCACGCTCATTTTTCCGCCTTCGGCGTCAAACCGGCCGCGTCAAGCGCCTCGCCCACGTCCGCGAGCCCCAGTGCGGCATACCGTGATTTCCCAGGAGCCCCCGTTTTTTTGTCCCAGCCCATGACCTCATAAAAGTAATCCATGGCCTTGGCGATGTCGTCCGGGTCCATGCGGATGCTCCCCTTGGTAAACGGCGCGGCACCGTTCGGGTCCTTGAAGACCCAGGGCGGCACGAGGTCGTGTCCGGCGCGCATGTCCACTTGCCCCATGTCCCGAATGGTCAACGCCCGGTGGAGGGTGAAGATCCGCTCTCCTGCCCGGTCCAGCGCCTCCCGATCCATGGCCTGGCCGGTAGCCAGGCTCAGGAATTTCGATTCCAGGCTGTCGTCCCCGGCGTAGCCCCGCTCCCGCAAGGGGGAGGCCGCCCAGGGCCCCATCCAGTTGCACACCCCCAGTGCGTCGTGCAGTTCCTTGCGCACCAGCGACCACTTGGCCCGTTTGGCCTTGTGGATGTTGGCCGGGGTATAGTCCCCCGGGGCATCCAGGGCGTCCGGAGAGCCCCATATGTCCGTGGCCAGCTTCTTCTGGACCGCCAGAGGCAGGCCGTTGCGCACGAAGTTCGTGTGGGAGTGGCACTGGGCGTCGCGGTTGTACTGGGTGTTGATGATCACCCCGCACTGGCCGTCGTCTTCATTGGCATGGTGCCTGGGATGGCCCATCTTCCAGTAGTTTGTCGCGTGGTCCTCGGCCCACTCCGCTTCGGGGACGGACCAGTGGTCGAAGATCGCGCCCGTGCCCCGGCTGAGGACCTCCCCGAGTTCGCCCTGGCGGTTGGCGATGCGGGGAATCAAATCGAGCAGGAAGGCCGGATCGGCGTTGTCGTACTTGTCCCAGGGGATGGAGGCGTATTCCTTCGACCCGAGCCGGGCCTTGAGATAGCCGCCCTCGTAGAGCTTGCGCAGATCGCGTTGCAGCTGGCCGTAATTGGACCACAGACCCAGGTCGTCGGCCAGATGCATGCCCACCATGCAGGCCTCGATGGCGGCCTCGCCGCTTTTCCTGCCGGCGAGCTGCTTGAAAAACGACCGGCCGAACTGCAGGGCGACGCAGGTGTTTTGGGCCGTGTCCGGAATGCCGTACTTGGCCGTCACCGACGGCACCTTGAGCATGGTGTGGCAGCGGATGGGGCAGGCCGTGCAGCCATTGCCGCGCACGGTGTATTTCCAGGCCTCTTCGCCCAGGAAATAGGCCGCGCTGTTGGTGCGGTAGGCTAGGCGGTTCGGGTCGTGGATATTGCCCGTGATTTCGACGGGCGGTTTGGCCGCGCCCCAACGCTTGCCGGGCTGGCCGACCCAACGGGAGGCCGGGTTGTAGTACTCGGCCTGGGGTGTGGGAAAACTCGGCACCACGTGCTGGTTGTTGCCGCCGAGGAGGGAGAGGTGGAACTTGACCAGCGTCTCCCAGGCGGCCTTGTCCCCGGCGATGCGCACCGCGCCGCTGCCCTGGACGGCCACGGCCTTGAGGTTTTTGCCGCCCATCACCCCGCCCACGCCACCGGCCGAGTGGGAGACCGAATTGACCACCATGCCCAGGGGGGCCAGGTTTTCCCCGGCCTGGCCGATGGCCGCCACCACGCAGTCCGGCCCCATCTCCTGGCTGATCTCCAGGGTGGTCCGACGGATGCCCGTGCCCCACAAGTGTCCGGCGTCGCGGATCTCCACATGGGCGTCGCGGATCATGAGCCACACGGGCTTCTCGGCCTTGCCTTCCACGATCAGGGCATCGTAACCGGCGTATTTGAGCTTGGCCGCGAAATGTCCGCCCATGTGCCCCGATCCGACCAGGGGCCTGGGCCAGCAAGTGGGAAAGAGGGTGGTCACGGTGGTGCGTCCGTTGCACGGCACGCTCGTGCCGACCAGCACGCCGGCGGCGAAGACCAGCTTGTTGGCCGGATCGAAGGGGCCGGTCCCGGCCGGAACCTCGTCCCAGAGCACCCGGTAGCCTATCCCGGCGCCGCCGAGCATGGCCGCGTGGCGTTCGAGCGTATCCTCGGTTCCGATCTTCCCGGTGGAGAGATCGACCCGCAAGACCTTGCCGGCAAACCCTCCGCTGCGCACGGCCATGACAGACTCCTTGCCCCGGTAAATGGTTATTTGACGGTCTTCGTACCGGCGGGGAGATGGCAATCCAGGCAGGCCCCGGCCTTTTCCGGAGCGATCACGGACAGGGCGGGCCTGCTCGGGCTCCCGTCGCGGGTGAGATCCCGCCAGGGCACGTACCGAAGGGCCGCGGCCGGACAGGCTTCCACGCATTTGGGGTTGCCGTGGCAAAGAAAGCATTTGGTGGCGACCCCGGCTTCTTCGTTAAAGGAGAGCATATCCCAGGGACAAGCCTGCTGGCACAGGCGGCAGCCCACGCAGACGGCGGGATCGACCACCCGGGCCCCGGTTTCCGGTTCGACCTTGATGGCGTTTTGGGGACAGGCCGTGGCGCAGGGAACGGGATGCGGGCACTGGCGGCATACGCCCTGGAGCACCAGCCCGTCGCCCCAGTCCCCATGCATGCCGTCGCCGCCTGTGGGGCTGCTGTGCCCAAAGTGGAGCGCACGGGCGATCTTGATGCGGGCCAGGGACGGCTGGGCCCGGCCGTCGTTGAATTCCGTGCAGGCCAGCTCGCAACGCTGGCAGCCCACGCAACGGGTGGGATCGGCCAGGATGATTCCCTTGGCGTTGTCCAGGATCACCAGCGGGGCGTCCCCGCCGAAGGCCTCGCCCAGGTTCAGGAAGGCCAGGCCGGAGAGCGCGCAGGCGGACAGCTTGAGAAAGCCACGTCGGGTCAGCTCGGCCTCCAATCCGGAGGCCTTTGCTGCTCGCTCGATCCATTCCGACGAGATGCTGGGGATCCTCTGCATGTCGCGCCTCCCGTAGCCGGCGTCTCGGTCCTTGGGACTCAAAAAAACGCCACGGCGTGTCGGGCCTTGCGATGTTCATAAAGCGCTTTTGCGTGGTTCACAATGCCGCCCGCGCGCAACAGGTTGCGGCTCTCCCTGGAGGAGCTGACGTCCACCCCGGAAAAGCCTGGATGGCCTCGGTGGCCATCCAGGCCCCATCCCCTGGAACGATTCATTTCGACGGAAAATTTTTTCCAGCCGGGAGAATGGCTCCGGAGGAGATGCGGCGGCCCGCTTTGGATTTTTCGAATTTTCCGCCCCTCAGGCCAGGGCTACCTCGTCGCCGGGCCGGACGATTCCGCCGGCCACCACCCGGGCGAAGATGCCTTCTTTGGGCATGACGCAGGTGCCGACAGCCCGCATGATGGCGCAGCCGTGGCCGTGGCATTCCTTGCCGATCTGGGTGACCTCGAGCAGCACGCCGTCCCCCACCCGCACCCGGCTGCCCGGGACCAGCCCCAGGTCGTTTAAGCCCGCCACGGTCAGGTTCTCGGCGAAATCCCCGGGAACGATGGTGGCGAGCTTCTCGCGCATCCGCTCCACGCCTTCCAGGGCGAGCAGGCTCACTTGGCGTCCGGAGCCGGCATGGGCGTCCTGTTCGATGCCGAAATCCTCGCGCAAGGTCACGGCGTCCACTGGATGTTTTTTTTCGCCCTTGCGTTCGCTGATGCACACCGAATGAACGATAGCCATGGCTTTCTCCTGCAAAACCGCCCGGTGCTCCGGGCAAAACGGCTGGGTCCGGGGCGTCGGGTGCGGTTGACGTAAAATAATAAAAACGATCGATAAGATGATGATTAGTGCCCCGGGCAGAGGGTGTCAAGCCGCCGGGGCCTGCCGGGCGGCAACTTACCTTTCGAAGTTTTTTTTGTTATAAAGGAAGGCGAAGCCCATTGCGGTCGGGAAGTGCGTTTCGGCAGGAGCACGCGCTCCGTCGGCCATGCCGTAACACGATGAGGCCGGGAGGGCGAAGCCATGGAAACAACCATCTATCCTCCTCTGTCCAAGGAGCGCATGGCCCGGATCACCCTGCAATGGCAGCGGTTCCAGGCCCGCCTCCCCGTGGATCCGGCCACGGTCCGCCCCATGATCCACGCTTCCTGGGAACGGTGTCGCCGGGCGGATCTTCCCGGCGACGCCATCGCCCTTTGCCCCATCGATGTCCCGGCCTTGGAGCGGGCCACGGCCCAGAACCGGGATCTGGTGGAAAGCGCCAAGCATCTGATGGACAAGCTCGTGCTTTCCATCCATCTGTCCAAAAGCGTCGTCACCCTGGTCGATACGGCCGGGCTGGTGCTGCACGCCTCGGCCACGAGCCAGGACCTCGAAAATGTGCCCTATGGCGTGCCGGGACGCCACTGCGACGAGGCCACCATCGGCACCAACGGCATGGGGCTTTGCATCATCGAGAAAAAGCCGGTCCACGTCATCGCCTCGGAACACTACAGCGCCTCGCTGCACTACCTGAGTTGCTCCGCCGCCCCCATCCGCAATGTCGCCGGCCAGCTCATCGGCGCGCTCAACCTGGCCATCAACACCGAGAATTTCCATCAGCACACGCTGGGCCTGGTCGAGGCGGCCGCTCACGCCATCGAGGAACACCTGCGGCTGCGAAGCCTCGTGCGCAACCAGAAGATCATCCTGGAACTGCTCGACGACGGCGTCATCGTGCTGGCCCACGACGGCCGGATCACCAGCATCAACCGGCAGGCCTGCGACATGCTCGGCCTGGACGGGCAGCCGACCGGCGAGAACATCCAGGCCTACATCCTGTCCAGCGAGGTCCTGCGCTCCATGCTGGCCGACCGGACGTCCTTTTACGACCGGGAGGTTGCGTTCGAGCTGCGGGAGGGCAAACTCTCCTGCGCCTTGTCCTGCGCCCCGTTCGGCGACGACGGCGTCATCCTGACCCTGCGCGAGGCCCGGCGCATGCGCAAGTACGCCGCCCGGGTGGCCGGGGCCAAGGCCGTGTACACCTTCGAGAACATCGTTGGCGGGGCCGAGCCGCTGCACGAGGCCCTGCGCCTGGCCCGGGTGGCCTCCCAGAGCGAGGTCACCACGCTGCTTTTAGGCGAGTCCGGCACTGGCAAGGAACTGTTCGCCCAGGCCATCCACAACGCCGGCAACCGGCGCAAGGGACCGTTCGTGGTGGTCAACTGCGGCGCGTTGCCGCGAAACCTCGTGCAAAGCGAACTCTTCGGCTACGTGGCCGGAGCGTTTTCCGGGGCCCTCAAGGAGGGCAGTCCGGGCAAGTTCGAACTGGCCGACGGCGGCACGCTCTTTCTCGACGAAATCGGCGAGATGCCGTTGGAGGCCCAGGTGAGCCTGCTGCGCCTGCTGCAGGAAAGCGAGGTCACGCGCCTTGGCGGCAAGCAGGCCAAGCGCATTGACGTGCGCATCGTGGCCGCGACCAACAAGGATCTGCCGACCGCCGTCCGCAACAAGGCCTTTCGCGGAGACCTCTATTACCGCCTGAACGTGCTGACCATCAACATCCCGCCCTTGCGCCAACGCGAAGGCGACGTCGCGTTGCTGACCCGGGTATTTCTCGAGAAGTTCGCCACGACCCTGGGCAGGAAGCACCTGCGGCTGTCTCGGGAGGCCCTGGCCTCCCTGGAGGCCTACCATTGGCCGGGCAATGTCCGGGAACTGGAAAACTGCATCGAGCGGCTGGTCAACGTGGCCCCGGGCGACAGCATCGGCCTCGCCGACCTGCCCCAGGACATCATGGCCGACATGGCCCGGGGATCCCTCGGCCAGGCCGGCGAGGCCTCCATGTCGTTCAAGCGCATCCAGAAGTCGCTTATCCTCGAAACCCTGCGCGCAACCGGCGGCAATTTCCGCCGCGCCTCCTCGATCCTCAACATTTCCCGCACCACGCTCTACGCCAAGCTCAAGCAGTACGGCCTGGCGGCGGACACCTTCCGGGCCCCCTGACGCCGGATTCCTTCCCCGGTCCGGCCGCAAAGGTCTGGCCGTGCCGGCCGCGCCTTCGCGGTCCGGTCGCCCCATGGCATGGACGGGGCCCTGTGTTCAGTCTGGTCACATGTCAACCTTGCATGTCCAGCTTCTGGACATGGCCGAAATGGTTTCCTGCGACGCCATTTCACCATCCAACTGAAATAGAACGATAAAATTATTTTCGACCACCCTGTCGGAGAGTGGTCCGCCTTTTGCTTTGAAAGCGTGACCGTCAGAGGAATGTTGTACGGAAGCGGCGCGTCGGATCAGGCCGGATGATTTCCGTTGCGGCTACAACGGATGGGCAGGCGTTTCGTTCCATCGGCCGGGAGGCGACAAGGTGCGGCTTCACATGACAGATTCCCGGTCAAGGGATTGCATCTGCCCCATCGGTATGCTTTCGGCGTACCTCGGGGACGCCGGATCAGTTGCAGGAAATAAAACCAGTAAACACTTCGGAGGACGCCATGGCAGTTCAGGAACAAGTGTACGGCTTTTTCATTCCCAGCGTGACGTTGATCGGCATTGGCGCATCCAAACAGATTCCCGAGAAGATCAAGGCCCTTGGCGGCAGCAAGCCCCTGCTCGTCACCGACAAGGGCGTGGTGGCCGTCGGCATCTGCAAGCAGGTCACGGATCTGCTGGACGCCGCCTCCATGCCCTACGTGGTCTACGACGAGACCGTCCCCAATCCCACGGACAAAAACATCCATGACGGCGTCGAGATCTATAAGAAAAACGGCTGCGACAGCCTCATCACCCTGGGCGGCGGCTCCTCCCACGACTGCGGCAAGGGCATCGGGCTGATCGTTTCCAACGGCGGCAGGATCCACGACTACGAAGGCATCGACAAGGCCACCAAGTCCTTGATGCCCTATCTGGCCGTCAACACCACGGCCGGCACGGCTTCGGAAATGACCCGGTTCGCGGTCATCACCGACACCTCCCGCCATGTGAAGATGGCCATCGCCGACTGGCGCATCACGCCGGGCATCGCCATCGACGATCCGGTGCTCATGGTCGGCATGCCCCCGGCCCTGACCGCCGCCACCGGCATGGACGCCCTGACCCATGCCGTGGAAGCCTTCGTCTCCACGATTGCCAACCCCATGACCGACGCCTGCGCCATCGAGTCCATAAAGCTCGTGTTCAAGTACCTGCGCAAGGCCGTGGCCAACGGCCAGGATCTGGAGGCCCGCGAGGGCATGTGCTTCGCCCAGTACCTGGGCGGCATGGCGTTTAACAACGCCAGCCTCGGCTACGTGCACTCCATGGCCCACCAGCTCGGCGGCTTCTACAACCTGCCCCACGGCGAATGTAACGCCCTGCTGTTGCCCCACGTCGAGCAGTTCAACCTGATCGCCAAGGTCGAGAAGTTTGCCGAAATGGCGGAAATCATGGGCGAGAACACGGCCGGCATGTCGCCCCGGGACGCCGCCGAACTGGCCCTCAAGGCCATCCGCCAGCTCTCCACCGACGTCGGCATCCCGGCTACCCTGGTCGAGCTCGGCAAGCGCTACGGCAAGGACGTCAAGGCCGGCGACATTCCGACCATGACCGCCAACGCCCAGAAAGACATCTGCAAGTTCACCAACCCGCGTTGCGCCACGGACAAGGACATCGCCGCCATCTACACCGGCGCGCTGTAACAGCCGCTTGCCGGCGGATTCCGGAAGGGCGTCCCTTCCGGAATCCGTCGGCCCTGACGGGGCAGGGGCCGTTTTTCCGGTCCGCCATCAAAGAAGGGCCCGTCGCATCGCCGAGCGTATGGACTGCCATGGCGCCAACCGATGGGACAGCGTTTGCGGAACGATTTCCGACGGGCTCTTCTTTCATGGCCTGGACCGCAGGCTCGGCCGGACGCGGGCGGACGCCAGAAGCTGATTCTCTGCGGCGACATGTCCCAGATATGGCCGAGTGATCCATTCTTCTTGGTATACCAATAGATTGCACGCGTATTGACGACGCACTTCCTTCGGCTTGCCCGCCATCGGGACAGCCGGGCGGGAGCCGTGCGCCCAAACCGCGGCGGCCGGCGGCGCGCACCCGGCAATGGGCCGGACGGGCGCCGCCCCGGGGGGAGCGGGGCGGGAAACCAGGAAAGGAGGGGATATGAAGCGTTTGGGGGGAATTGGGGCACTGGTCGTCCTGGTCGTGGCGGCGGCGACCTGCGCCTTTGCCGCCACCGAGGTCCGCATGACCGGGGACGCGCTCGTTTACGGGGATTTTTTCGCCAACCGCAACTTCACCGGCTGGAACAACGCCTACTGGACCAGTGAAACGCCCACCTACGTGGGCGCCGGCAAGCGGACCGAGGACCGTTTCGAGATATGGGAGCGCTTTCGCCTGCGCACGGACTTCATCGCCGAGGAGGCCGTGAAGTTCCGCCTGGGGGTCCGGGTCCAGGACACCTGGGGACACGGGACCCTGACCGCGGCCAATCCCGCCGTGGCCATAAGCGTCTACCAGGCCTACCTCCAGTTCGCCTGGCCGGGCAGCGAGGTGGGGATCACCGCCGGCCTGCAACCCGCGTCCATACCCCAAAGTTCGTTTTTCGCGGGCAGCATCGTGTTCGACGAGGACGTCTGCGGCCTGGTCCTCACCGCCCCCCTGGTGTCGGACCGGCTGAGCCTGGTGCTCGGGTACGTGCGCACCATCTCGAGCGACCGCACCTACGCGCCGACCACCAAGGCCATCTACAGCAACGAGGAAGCCTTTCTCCTGGCGCTGCCCATCACCCTGCCCGGTTTTCGGGCCACGCCATGGGCGCTGCTCGGCTTCGGCGGGCCAGGGGGCCACTACTTCACCGAAGCGGGCTGGGCCGAGGGCCTCATTGCCGCCGGCATCCTGACAAACCCGCCTTACGGCTGGAAAAACAATTTCGTCTACGCGCCCTGGGTCGGCACGACCCTGGAACTGACCGCCTACGATCCCCTCAAGTTTTATGCCGATGTCATCTTTGGCGAGCACGGTTCCAACGAGTACGATAAAAACGTCCGCCGGGGCTGGTTCATCGACGCCGCCGCCGAATACGCCGGTTTCCAGGCGGTCACCCCCCAGGTCTTCGGCTTCTGGTCCACGGGCGAGGACAGCTCCACCCGCAACGGCTCCGAACGCATGCCGCATTTCTTTCCCGGCAGCGGCGACGGGGCCGAGCACAACGGCGGCACCCAGGCCTGGAACGCCGGCAACAGCTTTCTCTTCGACGGTGGCCAGGAGTTGGTGAAGGGTTCGAACATGGGGGTCAACCCGGTTGGCAGCTGGGGCTTCGGCGCGTCGCTCAACAACGTCGGGTTCCTCGACAACCTGACCCACCGCCTGACGTTCGCCTACGTCCACGGCAACAATTCGCCAAAGGCCATCCGCTACGCCAACGCCGTCCTTGGCAGCAACCCCATCTTCGCCATGGGCCGCGACCTGACCGACAAGGAATGGGTCATGGGGTTCAACTTTGACAGCAAGTACAGGCTCTACGAGAATCTGGCCCTTATCCTGGAAACCGGCTGGGCCGTGCCGGGGGAATTCCAGAAAAGCGTCTGGGGCCGCCGTCTCGTCAACAAGGCCGAAAATGCCTGGAAGGTGGCCTTCGGATTGCAATACACCTTTTGACCAGGGCCCGCCCGGTCCATGGCCTGGGCGGCCGGCCGCGAGAGACGGACGAAGCAGCGGAAAGGGGCCTGGCCGCTTTCCGCTGCCTGTCCCCGCCGCCCCGGTCATTTCCGGTCCTGAGGAACAGTCGCGCTGGGAGCCGCCGGCTCCTGGAGGGCCGCGGCCAGGGCCGCGGCCACCTGCTCCCGTCCGGCCAGGTTCAGGTGTTCGCAGGCATATTCGCGGTCGACGAAGAGGGCCGTCGGCAACAGGGCGGCCATGTCGCGGCACGGGGCCCCCGCCTCGGCCAGGGCGGCCCTGATGGTTGCCACGTTGGCCCTGACCGTCTCGGCAAAGGCCGGTCCGACAAGGCGCGTGCCGTCGGCCATGTCGATGGGGGTGATATAGAAAAGGACCGGCGTCCCGGAGCGCAGGAAACGGGTGGCCGTATCCGCCAGAAAGCCCAGCATGGGGTGGTCCCTGGAAACGAGCGTCAGGTAATTTTCGATGAAATGCCGGCGCCGGTCCCGGTCCTCCGGGGTCAGGCCCGGCGGGTTCTCGGCCAGGAGGGCGTCCCGCCGCCGGTTGAGCCGGGAAAAGAGGTCCGCGTAATCCCCCTGGGCCGCATCCTCCAGGCGTTTGCTCCAGTACGCGGCCGGATCGCTTTCCCGGCTGGCGAGCCAGGCCGGCACATCCTTCCAGGCCGGGGGCCGGGCCAGGAGCCGCAGGTAGGCGGCGGTGGCGGCGTACATGTAGTCCGGCGTGAAAAACCAGCCGTCCGAGAAACCGCGCAGATTGATGGAAACGATGGCCAGGCGGGGTTTTTTTGCCGCCCGGGCCACGAGGCCCGCGTATTCCCGAAAAAGGACGGCCGTGTAGCCCGCGCCGCTGACAGGCATGATTTTCCCCGGAAGGCGGTCGGCCAGCATGGTCGCTATGGTGGTGCGCGGCTCGTCATCGGTATGCCCGCCCATTACGGAATCGTTGAAGAAAACGACATCCACGGCACCCAGGCCCAGGGCGTTTCGAAAATCCAGGGCAACGGCGTTGTGAAACGCCTCCAGGGCCCTGGCTGTCGGCTGGCCGGAGGCCGGAGCCGTGGCGCCCGCGAGGACGGCCTGTCGGTAGCCGTGCCGGAGCCTGGCGTATTGGGCCGCAACGCCCCAGGCGGCGAATGCCATCCCGGCCAGAACGAAGAGGGCGGGCCCGTACCGTCTCAAAAATTTCCTCATGCGCGCTCCAGGTCGTTTGATAAACCGCAAACCGGTTGTCCTCCCGCCATGCCCCGATCCCCTGTCGCTTTCGTGCGCCGGCCGTGGCCGCCGGCCTCCTCCCCCTGGCGGGGAGGCCGAGGGGCCACGGTCAGTTCATGGGCCCCAGGCCGGCCAGCAGCCAGACGCGCAGGATCCGCCAGGCCAGCCGGAGGTGCTGCCCGGTGGCCTCGTCCGGCGGAATCACGCCCACCCAGTAGAACCAGGTGCAAAAAAGCGCATAGAGGGTCAGGACCACGCCCAGGCCGATCGCCCCGAGGCGCGCGGCACGGGACGGAAGGACGGTCAGGTTGGCCAGGCCCGGAAAGAGCACCGGCAGCGCGTCCACAAAAGCCCGCTGGCCAAGCGTCCCCCCGTACCACCAGCAGTACCAGCTGGCGGTAACGTAGGTGAAGACGGCCAGGAAGGCCGCCGCCGCCGGCAGATACCCCGGCGAACGGCGCACCAGAAAAAGGCCCAGGATCGCCACCAGATACATCGGATGCCAGAAAAAAAGGCCCTTGCGCACGCTGAAAAGGGTCTCGCGGAGGTGGGGGGAGAAAAATTCGAAGTACTCGCCGTCGTAGGCGTAGACCAGCCATTTTCCGGTGGACGCATGCCAGGCGGCGAGCTGAAGGGAAAACACCGCCCCGGCGACCAGACCGCAGACGGCAAGCTCCAGGGCGGCCCGGCGCAGCCCGGCCCGGCCCCCGGCCCGGTACCGGTCGAGGCCGAGCCAGCAGGCCGCGAAGAGAAAATACTGGGCGTTGGTCGGCCGCACCAGCAGCATGAGCCCGAGCACCAGCCCCGTGGCCAGGGCCAGGGCAAGAGAGCGTTGCCGCCAGCCCAGGAGCAGGCAGAGCAGGGCCGACCCCAGGAAAAAGGAAAAGATGTGCGAGAAGGAGCCGTCAAACGTGGCGTAATGGTAGGCATTGGTGCCAAGGAAAAGGAATGCCGCGGCCCAGGCCAGGGACGCGGCCGGATAGTAGGGGCGAAAGGCCCGAAGCAGCAGGCCGAGCCCGAGCAGGGCGTACACGGCCGGAGCCAGGGCCGCCGCCACCTGGTAGGGCGGCGAATAGCCGTCGCGCTCGAAGCGGGCGGAGCGGGCCACGGCGTCGGCGGCCAGGAAAAAAGGGGACTGCAGGACGGCCACGCCGATTCCGTATTTCTGGAGGTAGGTCCCGTCGCTGGTTTGCCGCACGCCCTGGGCCTGCGGCGTGTCCGCGTAGAGGGCCATGAACGCCGCGAAGGTCGGGTCCTTGAAAATGAGGTAGCTCGGCAGGTAGGACCAGTAGCCGTTTCCGTCGGAAAGGACGTGGGGCACGTCGTGGCGGAAGAGAAAGGCCTGTCCGCCCAGGATGCAGGCCGCCGCCAGGAGGAGGGGAAGGAGGAATGCGGCCCTTCGGCCCGCCTGCCGGCCGGCCGGACGGGAGGACGCGTCCGGTGACGCCGTATGGTCCTGGGTCGCGATCATGGCTGCCTGGAATTCTCCCGATGCGGCGGACTTCCGGTCCCGGGTCTTCGCCAACCGAAGACGCGCGTTCACTCGTACGCCAGGGGCTGGGGAGTCAAGTGCCAATTGCCCCTGCCGGGACGGCCCGGAGGGCGTGCCCCGCGTCCGGCCAGGGGCTGGCGCCACCTTGACACGTCTGATAGCGATACCTATCCAGGCTGCGGCCAGCGGAACGGTCCCTCTGGCTCTGGCCCGAAAATCCGTCCCACGTCCCATCGCCGCCTTCCGCCGGAAGGCCCGAGGATTCGTCTGCTGCAGCGATCAATGTCCTTTGACCTCACCCCGGGGGCGCTTTTGCCCAGCGAGCCGCGCGTGCCCGACCGGGCCGGCATGTCCGCCCTGACCGAGCGGCATCTGCTCCCCGCCCTCCCGGGTTTGCAGGCCCTGTTCCTGGGGATTCGCGCCCATCTCGACCCTGGCCTGCGCGCGGCCCGGCCCGTGAAGCTCGGCAAGCCCTATCCCCTGGGCCAGTGCCTGGAAATCTCGCTTGCCGTCCAGCAGCAGCTCAAAGGGCTCGATCCGCGCACCCTGGCTCCGCCCGCCGCCGCCGGCCACGCCGCCCTGGCGGCCTTCCTCCGGGCCGGCGGCACGATGCGCCGCGTCTGGGGCGACCTGCGCGGCCAGTACTTCCAGAACGCCTTTCTCGCCGGCACCCTCTATATCGACGTCGCCAACGACACCGTCATGCCGACCAAGCCGAAGGTCGAGATCCTGCCCTTCGACCAGGCGCGGCTCCACCCGATCGCCGACTACCGCCACTACGCCCGGATTGCCGAACGCTACTGGCAGGCCACGGTGTGGCCGAACCACGTCGTCCCGGAACTCGCGCCGTACTGTCCCCTCATCACCGTCTCGCCGGCCGGGGTGGCGTCGCTGCGGGATGTGGGGGACTACATGATGGCCCTGACCCTGTCCCAGGGGTTTGCCCCGAGCCGGGCGGTGCTGGCGGGCGAGCCCCTGCCGGGCGAGGTGTTCGAGCGTCTGGCGGCGGCGCTGGTCGGTTCGCCCCTGACCCTGGCCACCGGTCCCGAAGCGGGGCGGGCCGAGGCCCTTGGCCACTGCTTGGCCTACCGGGCCAAGCGCTGGCACCGCCAGCCGGCAATCCTGCAACGCATGCTCCATTTGACCGACAAGGCCAACCGCAGCCTGGCGCGGGCCGGGGCCAACGAGACCCCTTGCGCCGCAAACGCTGCCCCTGGGTGTTCCCGCCCCATGCATGTTCTTTTCGTCCACCGGCATTTTCCCGACAAGTTCGCGTTCCTGGCTCCGGCCTTGGCCCGGCGGGGACACAACGTGGTCGCCCTGACCATGCGGCAGACCGAGACGACGCAGTGGCAGGGGGTGACCATCGTTTCCTACGGCACCGCACGCGGCACGACGCCGGGCGTCCACCCCTGGGTGAGCGACTTCGAGGCCGAGACCATTCGCGGGGAGGCCTGCTTCCGGGCCGCGCTGCGGCTGCGCGAGCAGGGATTTACGCCCGATGTGATCGTCGCCTCCCCCGGTTGGGGCGAGAGCCTTTTTCTGAAAGAGGTCTGGCCCCAGGCCACGCTTGGCATCGGCTGCGAATGCCACCACCGCCCGCCGGGGGCGATGGCGGCATTCGATCCGGAGTTTCCGCCTGCGGAGGCGGAAGAGGCCTGCCGTTTGCGCCTGAAAGGCCTCGGCAACCTGCTGCACTGCGAAACGGCCGACGCCGGCCTCAGTCCGACCCGCTGGCAGGCGGCCACGTTCCCCGAGCCGTTTCGCAGCCGGATCACCGTGGTGCATGACGGCATCGACACCGATGCCGTGGTCCCGGACCCGGCGGTCAGCCTGACGCTCAACGGCCACCTCGTCCTGACCCGCCAGGACGAGGTGGTCACCTTCGCCAGCCGCACCCTGGAGCCCTGCCGGGGCTACCACATTTTCATGCGGGCCCTGCCGGAGATCCTAGCGCGCCGGCCCCATGTCCGGGTGCTGATCGCCGGCGGCGACGAGGCGGGTTTCGGGCCCCCTCCCGATGCCGCACGGTACGGCGCCCCCACCTGGAAGGAAGTCTTCGCCCGCGAGGTGCGTCCGCAGATCGCCGACGCCGACTGGGCCCGGGTGCATTTCCTGGGCGTGGTCCCCCGCCCATTTTTCGTCCCGCTGCTGCAGCTCTCCACGGTGCACGTGTGCCTGGCATACCCGCTTGTGCCCTCCGCAAGTCTCCTGGAAGCGATGAGCGCCGGTTGCGCCATCGTGGCCAGCGACACGCCGCCGCTGCGGGAAGCCGTCCGGCACGACGAAACCGGGCGGCTGGCGGGATTTTTCGACGTGGCCGGGTTGGCGGGCGAAGTCTGCGCCCTGCTCGGCGACCCGGCGGCGCGGCAGCGCCTGGGAGAGAACGCCCGCCGGTTCGCCCGAGCCCATTACGACCTGCGGACCCGCTGTCTGCCGCGACAGATCGAGTGGGTGGAGGGGTTGCCCGGCGATGCGAACCGCCGTGCCGGCCTGGCCGAGGCCGGGCGGCCCGCCAACGGGCTTTCTTCCCGGGACTTCTGATGTGTCAGCCCGTTCTCGGCTGCACTTTTACTTGGCGACGACGGTGAGGCCGTCCATGACGTGGCGTTCGAATGAGGGCAGGAGCACTTTGTTGGCGTAGCCGGTGTAATGGTCGCCGTCGAAATAGAGCGGCCGGCCCTCGGCGTTGGTCCGGCATGGCCCGGTCGGACACAGGGCCGGCAGGGGGTCCCAGACGCTGACGCCGGGGACCGTGGCGGCGAGGGCGGCCATGGCCTCGAGGACCGGCCGGCGCAACGCCTCCATCAACCCGCGGTCCATGGTGTCGCCGGCCCGGCAGATGGGATTTTGCCGGTTGAACCAGTCGGCGCAACGGAAGGGCACGGTCTCGAAAACGGGTGGGGGCGCTTCGAACACCACGCGCACGCCCCGCTTGGTGAAAGCCTCCAGCAGGACGGCGGTTTCGGCCACGGCTGCCTGGCGGCCCCGGGTGGCCGCCGGCGAGGACAGGCCCGCGATCACCTCTTCGGGGGTGGCGACGCGGCTCCACTGGGTGACCATGGGCAAGAGGCGCAGGGAAGGCAGGAAAAGGACATCCCCGGGACGGGCCCGCTCCAGCACGTCCCGCAGCCAGGCCGCGCGGCAGGCGTGGCAGGGATCGTCCGGGCCGGCGTCCTTCTGGAAAAGATCGAAGACCGGGCAGCCGCCCTGGGCATACAGGTAGGCTTCGCCGCCGTGGTCAAAGACGAAGTGTTTGAGCAGGAGCGTGTAGTGGATGGCATGGGAATCGCCCATGACATACAGCGCGTGGGGAAACGGTTCCCGGGGAGGCGTTCCGGTCCGCGAGAACCGGGTGAAGACGCAGCCGGCGGCATCGAGGGGGGTGGCGGCCACGACTTCCTGGCCGGCCGGGTCGCGCAGAAAGCCGTCAAAGAGATACCAGTCCGTGCCGTTTCGCATCACCCGGCTGAGCGACAGGCCGATCTGATGCCCGGCCAGGGTGTCGGCTCCCCAAAAGCCGAGGCCGAGGAGGGCCAGGCCGCCGACCAGGACGTAGCCGCGATGGACGCGCCGGCGCAGCCGCAGAACCGGGGATTCCACGAACCGGTAGGACAGCCAGGCGAAAACGAGGGAGAGGCCCACTGCCGTGAGCCTGCTCTGGGGCGAGTCGATGCCGCCGGTCCAACGGAACAGGACGATGACCGGCCAATGCCACAGGTACAGGGAATAGGAGATGCGCCCCAGAAACCGCAGGGGCCGCGCGGTCAGGAACCTGTCGGCCAGCCCGCCGGGCCTGCCGTGCAGGCTGCCAAGGAGGCCGAGGCTCGCGGTCACGGGGAGCAGGCAGGCCGGATAGGGGGCTTTTCCCTGGCTGGCGGTGGCCGCGGCCAGACCGAAGGCCAGCAGGGACAGGGCGGCGAGCCAACGCAACGGCCGGCTGGGCGGGCTTGGTGCGGCAAACGAATGGCCACGCAGGGACATGACCTGAAAAAGGAGCACGCCGGCGGCCAGTTCCCAGAAACGCGTCCACAGCATGTAAAAGGCCTGGGACGGATCGCGCGCGCCTATTTTCCAGGCCAGGGCCAGGGTGGCTGCGGCGGCAAGGGCGAACAAGAGGATGGAGAGCTTCTTTCTCCCACGGCCCCACGGAAAAAAGAGCAAGGGAAGGCACAGGTAGAACTGCTCCTCGATGGCCAGGGACCAGGTATGGGTGAACATGTTGAATTCGGCGTTGGGTGAAAAATAATCCCGGCCGGCCCGCACCAGGGCAAAGTTGGACAGGCCGAAAAACGAGGCCAGCCCGGTGTCGAGATTCGCCGTGGACAGGGTGGAGGCGGGGATGAACAGGGTCGTGGCGATAAACGCCGCCGCCAGGGAAACCACCAGCGCCGGGGTGATCCGGGCCAGACGCCTGGCATAGAAAATGGATACGAAATTGAGCCACGTTCCGTCCACGTACTGGCTGGCCGACAGGCTGACCACGAAGCCGGAAATGACGAAAAAGGCGTCCACCCCCACGAATCCGCCCGGCATCCAGGCGGCATCGACGTGGTAGAAAAGGACCGCCAGGACGGCCAAAGCGCGCAGGCCGTCAATAAACGGCGCATACATGACCTTTTGCTGCTCGGGCAAGAGAGGCGCTCTCCTTTGAAGCGGCGTTGCCGGCCTTTGGCCGGGTGTACGGCTTTTGCAGTGCCCGGGGCCCGTGCGGGCGTCGTAGGGCTGCGGGACAGGCCGACCGCTACCACTACCGCCATGCATTTTCAGGCCTTTCGCGGCCCAGCCGGTGTGTGACCGCCTTCATCGGAAACGGTGAACCGTTCCGTCAAGACTTTTCAGCCTGAGGTGCGGCGTCAACGGTTGATGCCCGGGCCATTTTTTCCGCAACGGTGCCGGCCCCGGGCCGGTGAAACAAGACGGGTCCTTTGGGCGACTCTGTTTGTGACAGACCGCTTGCGTCAGCTTTCAGACGATCAAAATCCGAGCGGCCGGGGCCCTGCCGGCGGGCCGAACGATCAGGCGCGCGGCCGGATCGTTCGGCCGGCCCCCCTTGGGCGCGGTCTGCGCAACCGGACAGCCCCGGACGGATGACCGCCCGGCCCTCGGGCCGCAGGCGGGCTCCCGGGCGCGGATATTGCAAGCAGTTTTCCGTATGCCCGTTTTCATGCTTGCGGCCTGGCTTTACATCCTTTAGAACAAGAAAAGTAAAAAAGGCCCCCATGGGGACGAGTATCTTTTCATGGGCCGGCAATACTCGATATTTTTCAGGGAGAAAAGGAAGAAGCCAACAGTGGACAATCAAAGCCGCATGTTTGGAGATCAGAAGATGCAGAAAATTCAAATGTCTTTTGACATTTTTTTCGATCAGGAGGCAGTCGGTATCGTTCAGGTTGATCTTGAAGGCAGTGTTATAGCGGCGAATTGGAAGTATTGCAGCATTACAGGATATAGTATTGAAGAAATAGAGCAGCAACAGTTCCTGAATTTCACTCATCCATCTTATATGAATATCCAGATAGAACAGACTGAAAAGCTGATTGATGGCTCTACTCGGACATTTGACAGCGAACAACAGTATTGCCGTAAGGACGGGACGGAGATTTGGGTTCGCCTCACCGTCTGCCCCGCTCGGGACGAGGGAGGCCGGCCGAAGACCCTCATCGCCTTTGTCGAGGACATCACGGATCGGATCGAAAGCGAAAAACGGCTGCGCCAGGCCAAGGAGGAGGCCGAACAGGCCAACCGGGCCAAGAGCGAATTTTTGGCCAACATGAGCCACGAGATCAGGACGCCCATGAACGGCGTCATGGGCATGACCGATCTGCTCCTCATGAGCGGCCTTTCCGGCCCGGCCCGGGAGTATCTGCAGCTGATCAAGCAGTCCGGCACGTCGCTTCTGCAGATCATAAACGACATCCTCGACCTGTCGAAGATCGAATCCGGCAAGTTTGTCCTCGATTGCCAGGCCTTCTCCCTGCGCGACAGCCTGGAGACCATCCTGCATCCCCTGCGCCTGGGCGCCAGGGACAAGGGGCTCGATTTCCGCCACGTCATCGCCGCCGATGCACCGGACAGGCTGCTCGGAGACAAGGGACGGCTGGGGCAGGTGCTGACGAATCTGGTCGGAAACGCCATCAAGTTCACGGAAAAGGGCATGGTCCGCCTGTCCGTGGAGCCGGACCCGGAGGCCGCCCTGCCGCAGACGGTCCGCTTCCTGTTTCGGGTCCAGGACGACGGCATCGGCATCCCCGCAGAGCGGCTGACCGACATCTTCGAGCCCTTCAGCCAGGTGATAAAGTCCGGCCCGGCCGCTGGGGGCGGCACGGGCCTTGGGCTCTCGATTTCCAAATGCCTGGTCGGGATGATGGCCGGCCGGATCTGGGTCGAAAGCACGGTCGGCAAAGGGAGCATTTTCAGTTTCTCCGCCCAATTTGCCCTCGACCCGGGAAAAGAGGGGTGTTGCCCGGTGGCGCAACGGCCCCTGGACCCGGCGATCCGGTCGGGCCTGGCCATCCTCCTGGCCGAGGACGAGCCCATCAACAGGCGCGTGGCGGTCGAACTCCTCTTGCTACGGGGGCATACCGTCGAGACGGCGCAAAGCGGCGGCGAGGTGTTGGCCAAGCTGCGCCAGGCGCCCTTCGACCTCGTCCTCATGGATGTCCGGATGCCGGATATGGACGGGATGGAGGCGGTGCGGGCCATTCGGCGCGGCGAGGCCGGAGCGGACACGGCCGGGATCCCGGTCGTCGCCCTGACGGCCTATGCCCTCAAAAACGACCGCGAACGCTTCCTCGCCGCCGGCATGGACGACTACCTGGCCAAGCCGCTCGATCTCGACGGGCTGGACCGGATTCTGGAGAGGATTGCGGCCGCCGGCGAGCGGAAGGGGAGGGGGAAAGGGGATTACCCCGCCGCAAAGAAGCCTGCGTCGTAAGGGGAACCAAACGGCGCCGGCGGGCCGGGATGGCGCGGATTTCGTCCGGGTGGCAGCGGGGCCGGTCCCTGCCAGAACCGGCCCCGCTGTCCAGGCCCCGGCTACTCGCCGCAGGCCTTTCGGACCGCGGTCAGCACGGCCTCGGGCTCAAAGGGCTTGTGGATGGCGGCCACGGCCTTGCGGATGGCCATGTCGTGGCCGGACAGGCCGCTTATGACCACCACGGGCAGGTTCTTGAACTCTTCTTTCTGGGAAAATTTGCGGTAAAAGCGGGGGCCCCACTCGTGGGGCATCTCCAGATCGAGGGTGAGGCAATCGGGCCGTTCGCGTTCCAGCACTTCCATGGCCGCGTCGCCGTCGGAAGCACTGCACGTTTCAAAACCGTTATCCCCAAGCAACGTGACGAGATAGGAGACGATCTGCGGATCGTCGTCCACCACCATGATTTTCTTGGCCATGCCCGTCTCCTTGGAAGGACCGCGGGCCCGTGGCCCTGGTCCCGAACGCGGTTTGTCGCTGTCTGCGCCTTCGCCTGCCGGCAGTACCGGTTGATTCCTAGCACAAGCGGCCCGCCCCGGGGAAGCCGGTTTCCAGCCCGGGACGAGCCCGGACCGGCCGGGTTCCGGTTGCGGCCGGCCGTGGCCGGAACCCCGAAGGCGTCCATACCCTATTGCACAATAGAATAGTGTGAAATCATTTCAAGAAGATACACTGATTCTATCGCGGTCGCAAGACGTGCCGGGCCAGACGGGGCCGTGGGGGACTGATCGTCCAAGGCCTAGGTCCGGACGGGCTTGTCCCCCTTTTGGCGCGGCAGCCGGACCAGGAAGCGGGCCCCCTGGCCCGGTGCGGCCACGGCCTCGATGCTGCCGCCATAATCCTTGATGATCCCGTAGCTGATGGACAGCCCCAGGCCCGTGCCCTTGCCCACGGCCTTGGTGGTGAAAAACGGTTCAAAGACCTTGTCCTGGATATCCGTCGGGATGCCGGGACCGGTGTCCGCGATTTCCGCCACCACGAAGTCCTCCTCGGCAAAGACGCGCAAACTGACGCGCTTGGGCGCCCCCGGCTGCGACGCCGCCCGTTCCTCGATGGCGTCCCGGGCGTTTAAGAGCAGGTTCATGAACACCTGCTCCAGGCGGTTGGCCTCGGCCAGGACCGGGGGCAGGTCCGGACGGATGTCGCAGGCCACCTCGATGTTTCGCACCTTGAGCTGCTGGGAGAAGAGTTCAAGGGTCCGGGAGAGGACCTCGCCGAGGTCCACCGGGCCGGTCACGAGGTCGGATTTGCGGCCGAATTCGCGCATGTGGTTGATGATGCGGGTGGCCCGGGAGATGTGCCGGCCGATGCCGTCGGCCATCTCCTGGAAGAGCTCCCGGGGCACGGGCTCGTCGCGCCGGGTTTTGCGCAGGAGGTAGTCCGTGATGGTCTGGATGACGGTCATGGGCTGGTTGAGTTCGTGGGCGACGCTGGTGGCCATTTCGCCAAGGGTCGCCATCTTGCTCGCCTGGATGAGCTGCTGTTCGGTTTCGAGCCGGTGGGTGATGTCCGTGACCGAGGCCAGATAGACCTGACTGCCGGGATAGGCGGCGGTGGAGACGCGGATGGAGACGTAGATGACCTCCCCGGATTTCCGGCGGTGCCGGGCCCGGTCGATGGCGTGCTCCTCGCGGATCACCCGCTCGTGGCCGGTACGGTCCTGGTTCAGGAACAGGTCCAGAAAGCCCAGGCCGATGAATTCGCCCTGGCTGTAGCCGTACGTCTCCACGGCCTTGGCGTTGCACTCGAGGATGGCGAGGCTCTCGCGGTCGAGCACGAAGAGGGCCGTCGGGATGCAGCTGAAGATGGCCAGGTACTTCTGGCGTGAACGTTCAAGTTCTTCTTCAAGAAATTTGCTGTCCGTGATGTCCAGGCTCATCTCCATGACCGTGGACACGTTGCCGGCCGCGTCGGTCATGGGGGCGGTGCTGACGAAAAACGAGCGCCGGCAGCCATCCTTGTCCAGGGTGATCTCCTCGGTGGCGTGGGGCAGCCCGTCCTCGAAGGTCCGGATGACCGGGCAGTTGGGGCAGGGGGCGTCCAGGCCCTTGTAGACCTTGTAGCAGTATTCGCCGGGTTTGGCGTGGAACTCGCCGGCGAAGAACTGGTTGTAGCTGACGAGTCGGAGATTTTTGTCCTGGACCGTGATGATGCAGGGCACGTGTTCGAAGAGGTCCTGGTAGCGCCGCATCTGCCGGGCCAGCTCGGCCTGTTTGGACAGGACCTCCCGGCCCATGCTGTTTATGGCCCCGCCAAGTTCCCCCATCTCGTCGGACTGGCGGACATCGACCCCGGTGAAGTCCCCGCCGGCCGCGATGGCCCGCGTCGCCCGCATCATCTTCCGGACCGGCACGTGGACCAGCATGTGCAGGCACAGAAAAAGGATGAGGAAGATGGCTGTGGCGATGCCAAGGGCCATCAGGAAATTGACCCGGGTGAACCGGGCCAGGTTGGCCTCGGTTCCTTCCAGGGAGACCACCATGTCGAGGAGCCCGAGGATCTTCTTGCCCGGCGGATGGACGTGGCAGGGATCGCCCGAGCAGGAGGCGTCGTTGGCGATGGGGGAGATGATGCCGATGCTCTTCTGGCCGTTGGAATCGACGAAGATCCTGGTGCGCTCCTTGGTGTTCAGGTGGGTGCGGGGAGGCTCCGTGCGGTGGCAGACATAGCAGGCCTCCTGCTTGATGTCGGTCGTGCCGTCGATTTCGTGGACCTGGTTCGAATACTTGATCTCCCCGCGCTTGTTGTAGATGCGGATGGTTCTTATCGCCGACTGGGTGCCGATGTTGCGGATGATTTCCTGGGTGGCGTCCGGGGCGTAGGTCAGCATGGAGTCGTGGAGGCCGAGGATGATGGTCGTGCCCAGGCGGTCGATGTCCGAGACCGTGTTCTCCATGGACAGGTCTTCCATGGCGTCGATATTGAGCGAGGACCACAGGAAAAAGAAGAACATGAGGGCCGCGCCCGAAATGATGGCCAGCTTGGTGATGAGCGAACAGCGGATTTGCAGCAGCAGGCACGCCGCCTTCCGCAAAAAGCGGGAGAGGATCGGGAGCAGGCTTGCGGTCCCGGGCCGCGTGTCATCGGTCATGATCGTCTCCGGCGCGGGGCGGCCGGACCGGCTTTCGCCGCCCGCCTCGCGCGCCCTTCGGGAAACGGGGAAAGCCGGTCCCGGAACATCTTCGCCCAAAGTGTGACGCCGTTTCCATACGGATGCCGCATTCCATGGCCGGGCGCCAAGCTCAGGCCGCGCTCACGGTGATCGAAAACGCGCCGGTCATGGCCCAGACCGCCTCTCCCACCTCGAGCCGCATCTCGGCCAGGATCTCCGGCGTGATGACGGAACAGAGCCTGGCCCCGTCCTCCAGCATGACCACCACCTCGGCCGTGTCCGTGCCGAGCATGATGCGTTCGACCATCCCCCGGAACCGGTTGGGCCCGGCGGCCCCGGTGCGGACGGACTCGTCGCGGCTCAGGCGCGGCGGGCGGATGCGGGCGGTCACCAGGCTCCCCTGGCGAAGCCCCATGGTCCGCAGATGGTCGTTTGAAAGCACCGTGACCAGCCGGTGGCCGCCAAGGGTCTCCACCTCGACCAGGGATTGCAGGTCGCCCGGGGTTACGGTTGCCACCGTGCCGGCAAAGACGTTGCGGCTGTCTTCGGGCGAATGCTTGTCCCGGTCAAGCAGGGCCATGTCCAGGGCCGCCGAGTCTTCGGCCGGAAGCTCCAGAAAGGCGGCCGTGGAATTGGCCGTCAGGTGCCCGAGGCTGCGCTGGATGGCGCCGAGGGGCACGCCGCCGCGCAAAAGCTCGATGCCGCGCGACCGGCGCAGCGTGTTGGGATTGGCCAGGTGCCTGGGCAGGCCGCAGTCCCCGGCCCGCTCGTAAAGCACCCGGCGGACATAGCCCTGGTCCAGGGCCAAAAGCGTGCCCCGGAAGGGATCGTAGTCGGGATCGCGCAGGATCTGGCACAGCTCGGCATGGAGGTCGTGGGGCAGATAGACCTCGCGCCAGGGCTTGGCGTCCTCGCCCCGGCCGCCGAGGCGGACCTTGCGGCCGACCAGATCGAAGTCCTCCTGGTCGTTGACGGCCAGGGCCTCGCCGAGCTTGGCGCCGGTGTGCCGCAGGAGCAAAAAGACCAAACGGCAACGGTTTCGTGATATTAACGAGCGTTTGCCGCGCGCCTTGGACATCCAGTCCGTGAAGGTCTGGTCCAGCCTATAGAGCTGCTCCGTGGTCAGGAATTTGCCGTGCGTCGCGCCGGAATCGGCCCCGCTGGCCGCCGGCTCAGCGCCAGGCCCCTGGATATCCTGATTCTCTTGCAAAATATTTCCTATGTTGTCCGGCCATGGGCCCTGCACGCAGGGCGATGGCCTGTTTTAAAGATGACGACAGCTGTCGAGAATCAAAAAATCAGGTGACAAGTTTCACAAAAGCCGCTAAGCACGTACCTCACGTATTGCAGGCAAATCGTGATAATTTTTTGCGGCGCTGTCAAGAGCCTTTTTCGGGCTGCCATGACCGGCCCGCCGGCGGACTGGCCTTGGCCAGTCGCGGCGGGAGGGCGCGCCAAAGGACCGAGGCCAAGGGGAGATGGGTGAAGTGAACACGTCAAGCAGAAGGTCGAAGAAGGTATGAAAAACGCAAAACGGCGCATGGGAACACTGCTTGTCGTCCTGACCCTGGTCGGGTCCGGCGGCTTGCTGATGCTAACGGCTGGACAAGGCGCGGCCAAGGAGCAGGGGGACGACAAGCTGCGGGCGGACATCCTCTCCATTGACGAACTCAAGGAGTTTGGACCCCTGACCCAGCCTCCGGTCGTCTTTCTTCACGACAAACACACCGCCGCCCTCGGCAAGCAGAAACAATTCTATCAGAAAGAATGCGGCACATGCCACCTTTCCAGCAAGGAAGGGACCATGTACCTCGGCTACCAGCGCGACGACACCCCCTTGTCCGGGGACAAGCTGAAGGACACCTTCCACAACAACTGCATCAAGTGTCACATGGACATGTCCGCCGCCGGCGTCAAATCCGGCCCCACGGATGTCCAGTGCAAGGGCTGCCACAACGGCAAGCCCGACGTCGCCTCCAACTGGCAGCCCATCGTGGTGGACAAGCGCCTGCACTTCCGCCACGCCGTCACCCAGGAAAAAGCCGAGAACAAGTGCGGCGCCTGCCACCACGTGGCCGACGAGGCCACCGGCAAGGCCGTCGCTGTCAATAAGCCGGAACAGGTCGCCGGCGCCTGCGTGTACTGCCACACGGAGACCGGTTCCGTGGTGGCGGGCCGCAAGCCCGAGAAGATCCGGTCCCTGCGCCTGGCCGCCCACGGCGAGTGCGTGACCTGCCACCGCTCGGTCGCGGCTTCCGGCGGCAAGGACGTGGCCACGGGCCCGGCCACCTGCGCCGGCTGCCACGGTCCCCTGGACCAGAAGGCCATTGCCGAGACGTCGCTCAAAAAGATTCCCGCCGGCGCGGACCTGCGCATCAAGCGCGGCCAGCCCGACTTCGCCATGATCCGTCCGGCCGCCGTGGCCGATCCGGTCGTCGGCGCGGACGGCAAGCCGGTCAAGCCCTACGGCATGCCCCCGGTTCCCTTTGACCACAAGTACCACGAATCCAAAAACGAGACCTGCGTCTCCTGCCACCACGCCTCCCTGACCTCCTGCGCGGCCAAGTGCCACACCGTGGCCGGGTCCAAGGAAGGCGGCTTCGTCACCCTGGAAGCGGCCATGCACAAGGTCGACGCCGGCCAGAGCTGCGCCGGCTGCCACGCCACCGTGCAGAAAAAGCCCGAGTGCGCCGGCTGCCACGCCCAGATGAAAAAGGGTGTGGGCGACATCGGCCAGTGCGGCTCCTGCCACGCCAAGCCGGCCGACAACCTGGAGAAGGCCGCCGCCGACTTCATGAACAGCTCCGACAAGGACGCCGCGGCCCTGGCACCGGCCCTGGCCGAGAAGCTCCTTTCCGGCAAGCGCCAGGCGACCGCCACCTTCGCGGTCGAGGACATCCCCGAAACCGTGACCATGGCTTCCCTGTCCAAGGACTACGAGCCCTCGGTGCTGCCGCACCGCAAGATCGTCCTGTCCCTGGTCGGCGGCATGAAGGACAGCAAGCTGGCCGGCGCCTTCCATGAAACCGACGCCGCCGTCTGCCAGGGCTGCCACCACATGAGCCCGGCCACCAAGACGCCGCCCCGGTGCGGCAACTGCCACCCGGCCACCGAAGGCATGGCTGCCTCGCCCCGGCCGGACCTGCGTAGCGCCTACCACCTCCAGTGCATGGGCTGCCACACGGCCATGGGCATCAGTGGCAAGGTGGTCGACAAGGCCCCCGGCGCCAAGCCCATCCCCCTGTCCACGGATTGCTCCGGCTGCCACGCGGCAAAGAAAAAATAGCACCCCAACCATCGAGGTCGCGGTACGATGAAACGAAGACACTTTCTGGGCCTTATGGGAGCGGCCGGGGTGAGCCTGACCAAGGCCGCCACGGCCAAGGCCGCCTCCGGCGCGGATGTCGCGGGCCTGCCCAATGCAAACGGCGTCCTTTTCGACGCCACCCGCTGCATCGGCTGCCGCAAATGCGAGGCTGCCTGCAACCAGGTCAACGACCTGCCCAAACCCGCCAAACCGTTTGACGATCTCACGGTCATGGACACCGACCGGCGTACCGACGCCAAGTCCTATACCGTGGTCAACAAGTACGTGCCCAAGCCCGGCGAAAATCCGGTCTTCCGCAAGATCCAGTGCAACCACTGCATGGAACCGGCCTGCGCCTCGGCCTGCTTTGTCCGGGCGTTCAAGAAGATGGAGACCGGCGCGGTCGTGTACGACGCCTCGGTCTGCGTCGGCTGCCGCTACTGCATGGTGGCCTGCCCGTTCAACATTCCGGCCTACGAATACGACAAGGCGCTGACCCCCCGGATCATGAAGTGCACCCTGTGCCATCCCCGGATCCTGGAAGGCAAGCTCCCCGGCTGCGTCGAGGCCTGCCCCAAGCAGGCGCTCCAGTTCGGCAAGCGCCGCGAGCTCCTGAACATCGCCTGGGACCGCATCGGCGCCTCGCCCGACCGGTATGTCGAGCATGTCTACGGCGAACACGAGATGGGCGGCACCAACTGGATCACCATCGCGCCCAAGCCGTCCTTCGCGGCCCTTGGCATGGACGAGCACCTCGGCACCACCTCGGCCCCCGAGCTGACCGCCGGGGCCCTGGCCGCCGTGCCGGCCGTGGCCGGCGTCTGGCCGGTGCTTTTGACCGGCATATACGCCATCACCAAGCGCAAGGACAAAATCGCCGAGCAGGAGAAGAAGGCGGCGGTCGAGGCGGCCATCGCCAAGGCCAGCGCCGACGCCGAAGCCAAGCTGGCCGAGGAGCTGACCAAGGCCGAGGTCGCCAACAAGCGGCGCATCGAGGTCGAGGTCAAGAAGGCCCTTGAGGCCGCCCACAAGGAATCTGCCGAGGGCGGGGAGGACGCGTAATGTCGACGGAACAGACCAAAAACGGTTCCCTTGTAACGCCGTTTAACATCATAGCCGGCATCATCCTGGCCGCCGGCGTCATTGTGACCATCATGCGCTTCACCATGGGCCTTGGTTCGGTCACCAACCTCACGGACAACAATCCCTGGGGCATCTGGATCGGCTTCGACCTCCTGTGCGGCGTCGCCCTGGCCGCCGGCGGCTACACCACCTCGGCCGCCTGCTACATCTTCGGCTTCAAGCGGTTCCACGCCGCGGTGCGGCCGGCGATTCTCACGGCCTTTCTCGGCTACGCCCTGGTCGTCTTTGCCCTCAACTACGACGTCGGCCGCCCCTGGCGCCTGCCGTATCCCATCTTCTACCAGCAGGGCACGACCTCCATCCTCTTCGAAGTCGGCTTGTGCGTGTTCATCTACCTGACGGTGCTCTTTCTGGAGTACCTGCCGGCCGCCCTCGAATGGAAGGGCGGCTTCGACAAGTACCGCGGCATCCTGGTCAAGCTGACCATGGGCCTGACCATCTTCGGCGTCATCCTGTCGACGCTCCACCAGAGCTCCTTGGGCGCCCTGTACCTCATCGCCCCGTCCAAGCTGCACCCGCTCTGGTACACGCCGTACCTGCCGATCATGTTCTTCATGTCGAGCATGTTCGCCGGCCTGTCCATGGTCATCACGGAAGGGACGCTCTCGCACAAGTACTTCCATCACAAGATGGACGAGGATTACAACGCCAACTACCTGGACCTGCAGTTCGCCTTTGCCAAGGGCGCGGCCTGGATCATGGCCGGCTACCTGGCCATGAAGGTCCTGGGCTTGGCCATGGACAACCGCTGGCCGTTCCTTTTCACCGGCTACGGCGCCTGGTGGCTCTTCGAGATTGTCGGCTTCGTGGTCCTGCCGTGCTACTGCTATGCCGTCGGCTACCGCGACCGCAACATCGGGCTGGTGCGCATCGCCGCTCCCTGGACCGTGGTCGGCATCATGCTCAACCGTTTCGACGTCAGTCTCATTGCCTTCAACTGGCAGCTGCCGAGCCCGCTGCGCTACTTTCCGAGCCTGGGCGAAATCATCATTTCGCTTTTTGTCGTCACCATCGGTGTGCTGATCTTCCGGTTCATCGTCACGCGCATGCCGATCTTCTATGCCCATCCCGCTTACAAAGACTCGTCCCACTAGGATAAAGGGAGACAGGCCATGTTCAATACCCTGCAAGACCTGATGCTGCACAACAAGAGCATTACCTACGTGCTCATGGGCGTCGTGCTGATCTGCTTCATCGGCTTCTGGCACTTCCTGACGGGGCGGGAAGAGCGCAATCGGCGCTACTAGGCCGATCGGACCTCGAGCTAAAGGAGAAGACCATGTATGCATTCCTGACAGGTCCGATGCTGTGGCTGTCGTTTGCCATCTGCATCGTCGGCTGCGCCTGGCGCGTCGTCAAATACGTCAAAGGGTTGAGCTGGCAGCTCGACCGCGTCCCCTACGGCCACTACCGCGATCTGGCCCTAAAGGGTGCGCTCAAGTCCATCTTCCACTGGCTGACCCCCTATGCCTCGTGCAGCTGGCGGGCCAAGCCGGTCTTTGCCACCGCCTTCTTTCTGATGCACATCGGGCTGGTCATTGTGCCGCTCTTTCTCTTCGCCCACGTGATGCTGGTGTCCGAACGCTTCGGCCTCTCCTGGCCGACCCTGCCGGCCGGCCTGGCCGACGTGCTGACCATCCTTGCCATCCTGGCCGGGGTGTTTATCGTCTTGCGCCGCATGGGCCTGCCTGAAGTGCGCATCATCACCACCGCCCACGACCTGTGGATCATGGCCATAAGCCTGGCCCCGCTGGTCACCGGCTTCGTGGCCGCCCACCAGGGCGGGGACAACAACGCCTGGCTTCTGGCCCACATCGTCACCGGCGAAATCTGGCTCATTGCCATTCCCTTTACCAAGCTGTCCCACGTGGTGCTGTTTTTCTGCTCCCGGGCCCAGATCGGGGTGGACTTCGGCGTCAAACGCGGCGGCCAGCGTGGCAGCGGCATCGTCTGGTAGAAACGGCCGGCCTGGTCACGGCCAAGGAGTGAAAGGGTATGCCTGAAGGAATCTACTGCAATAAGAAGCCGATCACGACGGAAGAGGACCTCAAAGCCCTGCTTTCCGATACGCGCGGCACGAAATATTACCAGGAAATGATGGAGCTGGAGGTGGACCGCGAAAAGCTGTGGGCCACCATCCAGAAAACCTGCAAATCCCGGACCCAGACCTGGCTCGACGTCTGCGCCCGGTGCGGCCTGTGCGCCGACTCCTGCTTCCTGTATCTGGTCAACGACCGGGACCCCAAGCAGGTCCCGTCGTACAAGATCCAGAGCACGCTTGGCGAGATGGTGCGCCGCAAGGGCGACGTGGACAACGCGTTCATGCGCCACGCCATGGAAGTGGCCTGGTCCCAGTGCACCTGTTGCAACCGATGCGCCATGTATTGCCCGCACGGCATCGACATGGGCGTCATGATGGGCTACACGCGCGGCCTGCTCTATTCCCAGGGATTCGTGCCCTGGGAGCTCAAGATCGGCGCCGGCATGCACCGGGTCTACCGGGCCCAGATGGACGTGACCACCGAGGATTGGACCGAGACGTGCGTGTGGATGGAGGAAGAGCAGCAGGACGACTGGCCCGGGCTCGAAATCCCCATCGACAAGGAAAACGCGGACATCATGTACACGTGCAATGCCCGCGAGCCCAAGCACTATCCCGAGGACCTGGCCGAGGCGGCCATCCTCTTCCATATCGCCGGCGAGAATTGGACCGTGCCCTCGGAAGGCTGGGAGCAGACCAGCCTCTCCATGTTCGCCGGAGACTGGGAAGCCTGCAAGCTGCAGGTGGAAAACGTCTACGCGGCCATCGAGCGCTTGAAACCCAAGCGCGTCATCGGCACCGAGTGCGGCCACGCCCACCGGGCCACCGTCATCGAGGGCCCCTACTGGGCCGGCCGGGCCGACGGCCAGCCGCCCGCGCCCTACATCCACTACGTGCAGTGGGTGGCCGAGGCCCTTCGCACCGGCAAGCTCAAGATCGACCCGACCAAGCGGATCAAGCAGAAGGTCACCTACCAGGACTCCTGCAACTACATCCGCAACTGGGGCCTGGCCGACACCGCCCGCGAGATCCTGAGCTACCTCGTGGAGCCCGGGTATCTGGTTGAAATGACGCCCAACAGGGAGCATAACTACTGCTGCGGCGGCGGCGGCGGATTCAACGGCATCGGCAAGTTCCGCCCCCAGCGCAACAAGGCCCTTTTGACCAAGCGTGACCAGATTCTGGCGACCGGAGCCAGTCTGGTCATCGCCCCGTGCCACAACTGTTGGGACGCCATCCGCGACCTCGAGGAAGAGTACCACATCCACATCGACTGGTCTTTCCTCAAGCCGCTTTTGATCAAGATGGTCATCGTGCCCGAGCACCTGAAGCCCAAGGAAGAGGACGACGAGGAATAGGGCCGGGATTGGCGCGGCAACGAACAACGGACCGTTCAAGCTCCATGGGGGTCGGAATGTTTGGCAAGATAGTGTTTGCGACGTCGGGCGCGCCGGAATGCGACAGCGCGGCCCGGGTGGCCTTCGACATGGCGAGCCGCTACGGCTCGGAAATCGTCGTCTTCCATTGCCTGGGCATCGTGGGCAAGGGGGACAGCAACCTGGTGCTCGATGTGCGCACGGGCGAGGAAGTGGACCCGGACGCGGAATACCTGGAAGGGGTGGCCGAGGAGCTGCGCACCACCTATGCCGTCCAGATGTCCGCCTGTCCGAAAAACCGCATCGCCCTGGCCGTCGGCAACCCTTCCCGGGAGGTGCTGCGCATCGCCCGCCAGGAGGACGCGGACCTGATCGTCATGGGCGCCCGGGGCGCGGGCCTGGAGGCCGGCGGCTTCTACCGTCGCGGCGTCATCGGCGGCACTCACCAGAAGGTGGCCAAGGCCGCCCGCTGTCCGGTTTTGACCGTCAGCCGCCCGGCCGCCTCCTTCTGGGGCGGCTTCTCCAATATCGTCTACGCCACGGACTTCTCCAAGGCGTCGGACTCCGCCTTCAAGCTGGCCCAGGCCATTGCCCGGGAGGTGCAGGGCGACCTGCACCTGTTCCACTGCCTGGATCTCGGCCGCCTCCAGTCCCCCATCGCCCTGACCCAGGAGGGCATCGAGGGCCGGCTGGCCGAGGCCCGGCGCAAGCTGCAGGTCGAGTACGCCGCCAATCTGGGCGACCTGGCCAAACGGACCACCCTGGAAGTCTGGGAAGGTTCGCCGTATGTTGAAATCGTCAAGTTCGCCCGCGAGCGGCAGGCTGACCTCATCGTCATGGCCCACCATTCCCGGGATGCCGATGCCGACGAACGGCCTTTCGGCACCACGCTGGAACAGGTCCTGGTGCGGGCCACCTGCCCCGTGATCAGCATCAACCGGCCGGACAAGCTGCCCCCGGTGGCGGAGGCCTAGTGTTGCGACCCTTAAAAAATACGTCAGTATTTTTTAAGAAAAAATAATCATCTGCGATGATTGTTCATTAAAAAAGTATTTGCTTTTTTCATGGACGCGACACTGGACCGCCATGGGCCCGGCCCGGCCCGGAACCCGCACGGCCGGCGCGGCAGACGCGCCGGTTTCGGGTCCCGGGCCAGGCTCGCGCCCGTGCCGCGAGCGCCTGTCCCTCCAAGCAAAGGAGAAGTGGAGCCATGACCAAGAAGACCATTTTGACGGTGGACGACGATCCCAACATCCGCGACTACCTCGAAGCCCTTTTCACCGACAACGGCTACAACGTGGTCACCGCGGAAAGCGGTGACGCCGCGCTGGAACTGCTCAAGGACCTGCGGCCGGACCTCATCACCCTGGACGTCGAAATGCCGGACAAGTCCGGTCCCTGGGTGAGCCGGGCCATCGCCAAGGACAGCGGCCTGGCCGCCATTCCCATCGTCGTCATCACCGGCCACTCGGAACTCGGCTACATCATCCCCAAGGCCGCGGCCTTCCTGGCCAAGCCTTTCGATGCCGATGAAGTGTTGCGCGTGGTCCGTCAGACCATCGGGTCCTGACGTCCGCTGACAAGGGGCCGTCCCGGCCGGGACGGCCCCTATGCCTGGCCAGCAGTGCGAGCTGCCGCGAAGGACCTCCATGAGCGAGACCTTGCTCCTTGTCGACGACGAGGAAGACATCCGTCGGTTTCTGGGCCTTTTTCTGGCCGACCTCGGCTATGTGGTCCATGCCGCCGCCAATGGCGAGGAAGCCCTGGCCATGTTCGACGAGGTCAATCCCTCGATCGTCCTGACCGACATCAAGATGCCGGTCATGGACGGGCTCGAACTCTTAAAGCGCATCAAGGCCAGGAGTCCGGACACCGAGGTGGTCATGATCTCGGGGCACGGCGATATGGACCTGGCCATCAACTGCCTGCAGTACGAGGCCGCCGATTTCGTCACCAAGCCCATCAACCACGACATCCTGGACGCGGCCTTAAAGCGCATCGACGAGAAACTGTCCCTTCGCCGGGAACTGCGCCAGTACACCCAGAATCTCGAAAAGCTCGTGCGCGAGAAATCGAGCCGCGTGGTCGAACTCGAACGGCAGGTGGCCGCCGGCCAGATGGTCGAGACCATGTGCCAGGCCATTTCCGGCCTGTCCGCCGATTTCGGGGACGGGGCCGGCTATTTCAACGAGATGCCGTGCTTCGTGGCCGTGCACAACGCCTCCCTCGAGGTGGTGGCCACCAACCAGCTCTACAAGGAGCGTCTCGGCGACATGGTCGGGCACCACAGCTGGGAGGTCTACGTCGGCCAGGCCCTTCGCGGCTTCGACGGGCCGGTCTGGAAGACCTTCGAGACCGGCAAGGGCCAGCGGTCCCGGGAGACCATGCTCTGCAAAAACGGCCGGGAGCTGCCGGTCATGGTCCACACCTCGCCCATCGCCACCACCGACGGCAAGGTCGAGCTGGTCCTCGAGATGGCCGTCGACGTCAGCGAAATCAAGCGCCTCCAGGAAGAACTGCGGGTCACCCAGCAGAAGTACATGGATCTTTTCGACGCCACGCCCTGCTATATCGCGGTCCGGGGCCCGGACTGCCGGATCGTGGCCAACAACCACCGGTTCGCCGAGGACTTCGGCGAGAGCGTGGGGCGGACCTGCTACGACGCCTTCAAGCACCGCTCGGAACCCTGCCCGGACTGCCCGGCCGAGGCGACCTTTGCCGACGGCCAGCCGCATTACCAGGAATCGGTGGTCACTACCAAGGGCGGCCAGCAGCGAAACGTGCTCATCAGCACCGCCGCCATCCGCAACGCCGCCGGCGAAGTGGTCGAAGTCATGGAGATGTCGGCCGACATCACGAGCATCCGCCAGCTCCAGAGCCACCTGACCTCCCTTGGGCTCATGCTCGGGTCGATTTCCCACGGGGTCAAGGGCATGCTGACGGCCCTCGAGGGCGCGGTCTACCGGGTGGAATCCGGGCTCAAGCGCGGAGATGCGCCCCGGGCCGAGGCTGCGGCCGAAGCGGTCAAGACGCTGGTCGGCCGGGTCCGGGCCCTGGTCCTAAACGTCCTTTATTACGCCAAGTCCCGGGAGCTTGCCCCGGAGACCGTGGACGTGGCCGCCTTCGCCTCCGGCATCGCCCAGACCGTGGCGCCCAAGGCCGCCCGGGAGGGCGTGACCCTGACCGCGGCCATCGGCCAGGAGCTCGGCGCCATGGACGTCGACGCCGGCAACCTGTCGGCCGCCCTGGTCAACATCCTGGAAAACGCCGTGGATGCCTGCCTCGGCGACACGTCCAAAACGGAGCGGCACATCGAATTCGCGGTCTCGCGCGAGGACGGGCAGGTGATTTTCGACATCACGGACAACGGCATGGGCATGGACCAGGAGACCCGGGAAAAGGCCTTCACCCTCTTTTTCTCGTCCAAAGGGCTCAAGGGCACCGGGCTTGGGCTTTTCATCGCCAACGACATGGTGGCCAAGCATGGCGGCACCATCGATCTGACGTCCGAACCGGGCGTGGGCACCCATTTCCGGGTCCGCCTGCCGGAACGGCCGCTGGTCGCCCCGGCCGTCGAGGCCGCCGTCCCGGCGTCCGGGACCTGATCGGTTTCCTTTTCTTTCCCCGCGCCGGGGCGGCGGGACAGGCCGCCCCGGCCGCGCCGCCGGTTCACCGCTCCGGGTCGCCGAGGGCGGCCAGCATCCCGTCCATATCCGAAAACGTGCCCAGATCCAGGCAGCTGCCCAGGGTATCCGGGGCCGGTCGGCCGGTCACGGCCAGGATGGCCGCATCGGCGAAATCGAGTTCCCGGCGGATGTCCGGGGCGTGCAGGTAGGGCAGGCGGGCCCCGGTCAGGAGCAGGGTCTCGAAATTGCTTTTGGCCAGAGTCTCCTCCTGGAGCCGGGCGCGCCGGAGTTGGGCGGAGAGCTGCCCGCGCCGGGCGACGAGCGCCGGGAGCGGCAGGGCCCCGGCCGGAAGGCCGGCCAGGAAGCGCAGGACGTAGCGGAGGATCTCGGAAGCGTTTGGCGCGCCGCCCGGCAGGCGTTCGGCCAGGGAGCGGAAAAACGAGGCCGCCCCGGGCGTCCAGTCCGGGCCGGTCTGGCGGGCGGCCACGGCCAGAGACAAGGCCGCGTCCGGGCCGAACCGGGCGGCGAGCAGGGCCGCCGTTTCCCCGGGCAGGGTCCGGGTCGGGGCCAGGCGGCCGACGAACCGCCGGACATCGTCCGGGGAAAGCGGCACCACAAGCCGGGAACCGTCCGGCAGGACGGCCACGGCCCGGGTGACGCGCCCGGCCAGTTCTTCGGCCAAAAGCGCCGCTTCGGCTTCGTCCGGACGGGCAGCGGCCAGGGCCGGTTCCAGGGCCAGGGCGACGGCCTCGCCCGGGAAAAGGAGCAGTTCGATGAGGCTCGCCGCCTGGGGATCGCCCGGGTCGGCGAGCAAGGCGGCCAGGGCGTCCGGGGGCAGGTCGCCGTGGGTCGAGCGGATGAAGTGGGCCACGGCCTCGTCCTGGGGCAGCCCGGCCGCGAGGATGTCCGCCACGGCCCGAACCAGGGTGTTGTGGGCAGGGGAGTCCATGGCTCCCTGGTATGCCCGCAACCGCCTCCTGTCCACCGGTCCCGGGCCGGAAGCGCGATTGCCGTTGACAGGGCTGTGACGCATCGTTTAACAAAAAAGTCAATCAGGCCGGGAAGGTCGGCGGCGCCGCAAGCCTTGTGTGGGTTTTTCGCGCGTCCGGCCAGGCCCCCTGTCACCACCGGCAGCGAGGCTCCCCCATGTCCCGGAAGATGGACTTCGCCGGCTACGACCGCGGCCCCTTTCACGACGAGATGTTCGGGGCGGACGGCGCACCCCGGCCCGGCTGCCGCCTGCTCTACGAAAAAATCCTGTCCCTGCCGCCGGGCGAGGTTCTGGCCCGCCAGGCATCGGCCGAGCAGGCCCTCTACGACATGGGCATCACCTTTACCGTCTACGGCCACGAGGACGGGACGGAAAAGATCTTTCCCTTCGACATCATCCCCCGGGTCATCGAGGCGGCCGAGTGGGAAGGCCTCGAACGGGGGCTCGTCCAGCGCATCCATGCCCTCAACCTCTTTATCAATGACATCTACGGCCAGGGCCGCATCCTGGCCGACGGGGTGGTGCCCCGGTCGGTGGTCGAGTCCTCGTCCGGCTACTTTCCGGAGTGCCGGGGCCTTTCGCCGCCGCGCGGGGTCTGGTGCCACATCACGGGCACGGACCTGGTGCGCGACGAGGCCGGCCGGTTCCTGGTCCTGGAGGACAACCTGCGCTGCCCGTCCGGGGTCTCCTATGTCCTGGCCAACCGCCGCATCCTCAAGCGCACCTTTCCCGAGGTCTTCGAGGCCATGGACATCCGGCCGGTGGACGACTACGCGCCGCTTCTGCTCGACATGCTCCATGCCATCGCCCCGGCCGGCGCCGCCCGGCCGACGGCCGCCCTCCTGACGCCGGGCGTCTTCAATTCCGCCTATTTCGAGCACACCTTCCTGGCCCAGCAGGCCGGCATCGAGCTGGTCGAAGGCCGGGACCTGGTCGTGGCCGACGGCTACGTCCACATGCGCACGACCAGGGGCCTTAAGCGCGTGGATGTCCTCTATCGGCGGGTCGGGGAGGATTTCCTCGATCCCCGGGTCTTTAGGCCGGATTCGCTCCTCGGCGTGCCGGGCCTCATGGAGGTCTACAAGGCCGGCCGGGTGGCCATGGCCAACGCCCCGGGCACGGGCGTGGCCGACGACAAGGTGGTCTACGCCTATGTGCCGAAGATGATCCGCTACTACCTCGGCGAAGAACCGGTTCTCGAGAATGTGGAGACGTTCCTGTGCTGGGAGGACAAGGCCCGCCGCCATGTGCTCCAAAACCTCGACACCATGGTGGTCAAGGCCGCGGCCGAATCCGGCGGCTACGGCATGCTGGTCGGCCCTGCGGCCACGCCCGAGGAACGCCGGGCCTTTGCCGCCAAGATCGAGGCCGATCCCCGGAACTACATCGCCCAGCCGACCATCGGCCTCTCGCGCACCCCGGTCATTGTCGGCGACCGGTTCGAGGGCCGCCACGTGGACCTGCGGCCCTACGTCCTTTACGGCGAGGACATCCGGGTCATCCCCGGGGGACTCACCCGGGTGGCCCTTAAAAAGGGGTCGCTGGTGGTCAACTCCTCCCAGGGCGGCGGCAGCAAGGACACCTGGGTCCTCGGACCGGGGGCGGCCGCGGCCGCCCCGGCCGCCGACAAGCGGGGGCAGGAGCAGGGCCGGCGGGGTTGAGGCATATGGCCGCGCCGGCGGCCGCAAGCGACCGATTTGCAGGAGGACCCATGCTCAGTCGCGTGGCCGACGCCATCTACTGGATGAGCCGCTATCTCGAACGGGCCGAGAATATCGCCCGTTTCCTCGACGTCAACTGGCACCTCACCCTGGACACGCCCGGGCAGATGACCGAGCAATGGCTGCCGCTGGTGCGGGCCATGGGCGAGTTCGACCGGTTCACCGAGCGGGGGCTCGGCCACGACCGCACGAGCGTCATCCGCTTCCTGGCCTTTGACGCGGCCTCGCCCAACTCCATCGTGTCCTGCCTGTCCCACGCCCGGGACAACGCCCGCACCATCCGCGAGATCATCCCCTCCGAGATGTGGGAGCAGATCAACACGTTTTACCATCTGGTGCGCGAGGCGGCCCGCAACGGCGAGGAGGTCCTTCGAAACCCCTACCGCTTCTGCGACGAGGTCAAGCGCCGCGACCTGACCATAAGCGGCATTGCCGGCGACGCCATGTCCCACGACGAGGCCTGGGATTTTTTCCGTCTCGGCCGGCTGCTCGAACGGGCGGACAAGACCTCGCGCATCCTGGACGTCAAATACTTCATCCTCCTGCCCCATCCGGCGGATGTGGGCACCAACCTCGACTACGTGCAGTGGGCGGCCCTTTTAAAGGCCATAAGCGCCCTGGAGGCCTACCGCCGCCGCCACGGCCGCATCCAGCCCGACCGCATCGTCGAGTTCCTGCTCCTGGACCACGACTTTCCCCGGTCCGTGTTGTGCTGCCTGACCAAGGCCAAGGAGTGCCTGCACGCCATCACCGGCACGACCATGGGGTATTTCTCCAATCCGGCGGAAAAGCGCCTGGGGCATCTCTGCGGCGACCTGGCCTACAGCGGCGTGGACGAGATTTTCGCCCTGGGGCTCCACGAATTCACGGACACGTTGCAGACGCGCATGAACCTGGTGGACGAGGCCGTGTTCGCCACGTTTTTCTCAACCTTTCCGGCTATTGACGCCGCCAGCCAACAGTGAGAAACTTGACGCCATGACATTTTGCCTGGGCATCACGGTCGAGGAAGGACTGGTCGGCATCGCCGACACCCGCATCACCTCCGGCAACGAACTGACCAGCGCCCAGAAGGTGACCACCTACCAGAACGGCAACGGCGCCTTTTTTCTCATGACCTCGGGCCTGCGTTCGGTGCGCGACAAGACGCTCACCTATTTCGACGAGACCCTGGAGGTCCGCTCCGAGCCCTTTGACAAGCTCTACAAGGCTGTCAACGCCTTTGCCGCCGAACTGCGGCGTGTGGGAACCGAGGACAAGGCCTTCCTGGCCGACTCCGGGCTGCGCTTCGACCTGTGCGCCCTGATCGGCGGCCAGTTGACGGGCGACCGCTCCCACAAGCTCTTTCTGGTCTATCCCGAAGGCAACTGGGTGGAGATCACCCCGGGTACGCCGTACCACATCATCGGTGAGGGCGGGTACGGCAAGCCGGTCCTCGACCGGACGCTCAAGTACTCCGATTCCCTGCGCATGGCCCTCAAAGTCGGCTGCCTGGCCTTCGATTCCACCCGCATCAGCGCCTCGGACGTGGATTTTCCCATCGACGTGGTCCTCTACCACAAGGGCTGCCTCGATCTCGTCCAGCACCGCTACGAGAAGGAGGATCTGGCCGAGATTTCCTCCTGGTGGCAGGAGCACCTGCGCGGCCTCGTCCACGACCTGCCCTCGGAGTGGATCGACAACGTGGCCTCCAAGCTGACCAAGGTCTCCCACCGGGCTGCCTGCGATCCCCTGCCCCCGAAGTAGCCCGTGCAGTATCGTCTCACGCACCGCACCGCCTACGCCTTCGACCGTCCCGTGTTCCTCGAGCCCCACCACATCCGGCTCGTGCCGCGCGGCGACGGGTCCCAGCGTCTCCACGCCCTGGACGTGGCCATCGAGCCCGAGCCGGCCGGCCGGTCGCTTCTGACCGATCTCCACGGCAACACCGTGGTCGCGGCCTGGTTTGGGGGGCTGGCCGACCGGCTGGTGGTGACGACCACGGCGCGCGGCGAGACGCTGCGGCCAAACCCTTTTGATTATCTTCCCGACCAGGGCGCCGATGTCCTGCCCGTGCCGTTGTCCAAGGCGGCGGCCGCCTCGGCCGCGCCCTGCCTGGCCCCGGTCCGGGCCCCGCACGGCGAAGCCGCCGCCCTGGCCGACCGGCTGGTCCGGGACGGGGCGAGAGGGCCCCAGGCCTTTGCCCAGGCGCTTCTTGGCTGGATGGCCGGCCGGCTGGCCACGGTCGCGCGTCCGGAGCCCGGCCTTCTTTCCCCGGACGCGGTCCTGGCGCGCGGGCAGGGGGCCTGCCGCGATCTGGCGGTCTTTTTCCTGGCCGCCTGCCGGCGCGTCGGCCTGCCGGCCCGGTTCGTCAGCGGCTATCATGAAGGCGAGCCGGAAAGCGGGGAGAGGGACCTGCACGCCTGGGCCGAGGCGTATCTCCCGGGCGGCGGCTGGCGCGGCTTCGATCCGTCGCTCGGCCTGGCCGTGGCCGACCGCCATGTGGCCGTGGCCGCGGCCCCGGACCCCGAGGACGCGGCGCCGGTTGTGGGCGCGTTTCGCGGGGAGGGGAACATGGTCGGTCTTACCCACGCCATATGCCTGGAGATGTCCTGACCGGCCGGCCGGGGCGTCTTTTTTTTGTTGGGAATCGGAACCCGTTGGGCTATCGTCCCGCCAGACGACAAGCGGTACCCTATGAAGCTCTTTACGCGTCTCTTCCGTGCGTTTTTCCGGCACGCTTTTTTTTGCGTCGTCCTGTCGGCGCTGCTGTGTGTTGTTTCCGCCTCCCGGACCGTGGCCGCCGCCCTCGATCTCACACCCGAGGAAAAGGCCTTTGTCGCAGCCCATCCGGTCGTGACCATAAGCGACGTGGACTGGCAGCCGCTGTCCATCGTGGCCGACGGCCGGCAGCAGGGGCTTTTCCACGACTATTACGCGCTCATCGCCGAGCGCACGGGCCTGGCTTTTCGCTTTGTCCCCCTGGGCGACGGCCTGGACTTCCAGGTCGTGCTCGACGCCCTGCGCGACAAGCGCATCGACCTGATCGACGGCACGGGCAAGACCGCCGACCGGGCCGCCTACGCCCTTTTCGCCGGTCCGTTTTTCCGTTTTCCCCTGGCCGTGGCCTCGCGCGACGACGGGGTGGCCTATTCCCTCGAAACCCTGGCCGGCAAGAACGTGGCCGTGGCCCGGGGCTCGACCGCCGAGGAGTACCTGCGGGAGCGCGCCCCGGGCCTGTCCCTGGTCGAGACGCCCGATCCCGTGGCCGGACTGACCCTGGTCGCCACCCACAAGGCCGAGGCGGCCGTGGAGAACATGGCCGTCGCCGCCTACGCCATACGCAAGGCGGGGCTTGCCAACGTCAAGATTTCCGGCGTCCTCGACTACCAGTTCGAGATCTTTTCCCTGGTCCGGACCGACTGGCCGCTTCTGGCCTCCATTCTCCAGAAGGCCCACGACTCCGTGACCGAAGGGGAGAAGGCGGTCCTGCTCGCCAAGTGGCTGCCGGTCTACAAGGACGGCATGCAGGGCGGGGACCGGTCGGCCGAACAGGGGGAACGACGGGCCCCCGGACCCTCCATTGCCCTGACCGACCGGGAGCGGGAGTACCTGTCCCGGAAAAAAGCCCTGGCCTACTGCGTGGACCCGGACTGGGCCCCGATCGAGCGCATCGACGAGAACGGCCGCCATATCGGCATTTCCGCGGATTTCCTGTCCCTTATGGGCGAGCGGCTGGGCGTGCCCGTGGTGCTCGTGCCGACGAGTTCCTGGAGCCAGTCCCTGGCCGCGGTCAAGAACAGGCGCTGCGACTTCCTGCCCGCCGCCGGCGAGACCAAAGACCGCCGCCGCTTTCTGCTGTTCTCCTCGCCCTACCTGCGTTTCCCCATGGTCGTGGCCACCCAGGCCAAGGCCCCGTTCGTCAACGATCCGGCCGACCTGGCCGGCAAGACCCTCGGCGTGGTCAATGGCTACGCCAGTCTCGACATCCTGCGGGCCAAATACGCGGACATCCGCCTCATGGAAGTGGCCAGCGTGTCCGAAGGGCTGCGGCTCGTGGCCGAGGGCAAGCTCTTCGGCTATATCGACACCGTCCCGGCCATCAGCCAGGCCATGGCCAAGGACCACTTCAGCGACCTCAAGATCGCCGGCCGCCTCGACGCCCATCTGGATCTGGCCGTGGCCAGCCGCGACGACGAGCCGGAGCTGGCCTCGCTGTTCCAAAAAGCGGTCAATTCCCTGACCACCGAGGAATCCGACGCCATCATCAAGAAGTGGGTGGCCGTCACCTTCGAACAAAAGTTCGACTACGCCCTGCTGTGGAAGGTCCTGGCCGGGGCCGCCGTGGTCATGGCCGTGGTGGTCTGGTGGAACCGCAAGCTTTCCCGCCTCAATCGGGCCCTGCGCCAGGCCCACGAGGCCCTGGACGCCACCAACCGGCGCCTGGCCGCGCTCCTCGACAACGCCGGCCAGGGCTTTTTGTCCGTCGGCCCGGACGGCCTGGTGGAACCCCAGTACAGCCAGGAGTGCCGCCACCTCTTCGGCGGGGACATCGAGGGGAAAGACGTGGCCGGGCTCCTTTTCCCGGACGACCCGGCGGCCGGCGAAACCATGGCCGGCAACGTCCGCCGCGTCCTCGACGAGCCGGACGCCTACCGCCGCTCCCTCTACCTTTCCCTCATGCCGGCCCGGGTCGTGCGGGCCGGGGCCAGCCTGCGGCTGGCCTACCGTCCCCTGGAGGACGGCCGGCTCATGTTCGTCATTACCGACGTCACCGGCGAGGTCCGTCTGAAGGACGCCGTGGCCAGGGAGCGCAACCGGCTTGCCTGCGTGGTGGCGGTGGTGCGCGAGCAGCGGGACTTTTTCACGGTCCTCGACGCCTTTGCCGCCTTCCGCCGGGACGGTGCCGCCGGGGCCGCCGACACCCCGGACGGGCGGGCGGCCCTGGACGTCGTCTACCGGCAGGTCCACACCTTAAAGGGCCTCTTCCTCCAGCTCGAATGCGCCCACGTGGCCCGGGCCCTGGACGACATGGAAGGCCGGCTTGCCGCCCTGCGCCAGGCCGGAGGCGCGGACCGGGCCGGACTTGCGGCCGTTTTGGCCGACACGGCCGTGGACGCGGCCCTGTCCGAGGACCTGGACGTGGTGCGCGAGGCCCTGGGGCCGGAGTTTTTCACCCGGCGGGGCGAAGTCTGCCTTGGCGGCGAACTGGCCGACGCCCTGTCCAGGCTGGCGGAAAAGCTTCTGGCCCGGCGTGGCGAGGATGGCTTTTCGCCGGCGGACGTGGCGGTCCTGGAAGCGGCCCGGGCCCTGCGGTTCGTGGATCTCAAAAAGCTTTTGTCCGCCTATCCCCGGACGGCCGGCCGCCTGGCCGCGGCCAGGGGGAAGTCGCTTGTTCCCTTTGACGTGGAAGGCGACAGCCTCCCGGTCGATCCGGCCCGGTTCGGGCCCCTGGCCAAAAGCCTCGTCCACGTCTTTCGAAACGCCGTGGACCATGGCCTCGAAACACCGGCCGAACGGACCGCGGCCGGCAAGGATCCGGCCGGCCGCATCGCCTGCCGTGTGGCGGCCGAGGACGGCCGGGTCCGGATCGAAGTGGCCGAGGATGGCCGGGGCGTGGACATCGGGTCGGTCCGGACCCGCGCCTTCGAGCTGGGCCTTGGCGGGGCGGAGGAACTGGCGGCCATGGACGACGCCGCCATCCTGGATCTCGTTTTCCGCGACGGCTTCACCTCGCGGCGGGTGGCCGGGGAACTTTCCGGCCGGGGCGTGGGCCTGTCCGCGGTCCGGGCCGAGGCCGAGCGCCTGGGCGGCCGGGTCTTTTTGGAAAACCGTCCGGGCCGGGGCACGCGGCTTGTGGTGGACGTGCCCCTGGACCGGCCAGACGCTTCGTTGGAGAACGTATGATCGAACACCTGGACGTCAACGCGTTCCTGGACGCCCTGAACCGCAGGACCGAGGCCTTTTTCCGGGAAGAGCTCGGCATCGGCATCACCAGCCGGTCTTTCCAGATCGACGACGTGCAAAAGCTCGATCTCAAGCACCTGACGGCCATCATGAGCGCCACGGGCGCCCTCAAGCTCTACCTGGCCTACAGCTTCGAGGCCGCGCTCATCGACGCGGCCTTCACCGCCTATACCGCCGACCTCGACATCGATCCCGGGGAACGCGACGACGCCATCCAGGAAACGGCCGGCGACATCATCAACATCATCGTCGGCAACGCCCTGGCCGACATCGCCGCCAAAGGCCCGGCCATCGCCCTGTCTCCGCCCATCATCCTGACCGAGGCCAAGTCGGTCATGCGCCACCGGGGGGCGAAATTCGCCTCGGCCGAGCTGGCCACGGCCGCGGGCAACCTGAGCATCCACCTGATCGGACCGGGCGAACTGTTTAACGACTCCCTTGAGTATGTGAAGGAGTAGGGCATGAGAGCGCTTCGCATCATGATGGTGGACGACTCGGGCCTCACCGTGAAGAAAATGGCCAAGCTGCTGGAAGAACTGGGCCATGAGGTGGCGGGTACGGCCACGACCGGCTGGGAGGCCGTGGACGCCTACGCCGCCGTCGCCCCGGATATGGTCACCATGGACATCACCATGCCCGACATGAACGGCATCGAGGCCACGCGCCTGATCATGGCCGCCGATCCGGCCGCCCGCATCGTCATCGTCACCTCCCACGGCCAGGAGCAGATGGTCATGGACGCCATCGAGGCCGGGGCCAAGGGCTATGTGCTCAAACCCGTCAAAAAGGAAAAACTGGCCGAAACCCTGGAAACCGTGGCGGCCAAGTATCTGCCATGAATGCTTCCATGCTCGAAAGCGCCCTGCTCCAGACGCACTTCGACGTCATCCCCTTCGGCATCTATGTCGTGGATGTGGCGACCTACGAGTTGGTGTTCGTCAACAAGCACTTTCGCGACGCCCTGGGGGCCGGCCTTGGCCGCAAGTGCCACGAGGTCCTCTACGAGAGCGACGCGCCGTGCCTCAACTGCCGCATCCCCGAGCTCCTGACCCCGGCTGGCATGCCAAACGGCGTCACCGTGGTCTACGACCACTATAACGAACGCGACGAGCGCTGGGCCCAGATGCAGGAAAAGACCATGGGCTGGCCCGACGGCCGGGTGGTCAAGTATTCCATCGCGGTCGACATCTCCGAACTCAAGGAGACGCAAAACAGCCTGGCCGAGGCCCACGCCGAGCTGGCCATCCGCAACCGGGAGCTGATGGCCCAAAACCGCATCCTCCAGGAAAATATCGAGCTTCGCGAACACGTGGAGCGCATCGCCCGCCATGACCTGAAGGCCCCGCTCTCGGCCCTGATCGGCCTGCCCCAGGTCCTGCTCGACAATTACGATCTGCCCGACGCGGCTGCGGACGCGGTGCGCCTGATCGAACAGGCCGGCCACTCCATGCTCGAAATGCTGAACCAATCCCTGGTCCTTTTCCGCCTGGAAACCGGCGCCTACGTCCTTTCGCCCACAGCCGTCGATCTGGCCGACCTGGCCCGGCGCACGGCCGCGCGGATGGCCACCATGCCCGTGGCCCGGGGCCGGAAGATCCGCGTCAGCCTGGCCGGCCGGCCCCTGGCCCCGGGAGAGCGGCTCGATTATTCCGGCGATGTCCTGCTCCTTGGCCCCATGCTCCAGAACCTGGTGGTCAACGGCCTCGAGGCCTCGCCCATGGGCGGCGAGGTGACGATCGACCTGGTGCGCGACCGGGACCGGGTGCTCGTGGCCGTCACCAACCAGGGCGAGGTGCCGGAACCGATCCGGTGCCGGATGTTCGCGAAATACGTCACCATGGGCAAGCGGGGCGGCACCGGCCTCGGGGCCTATTCCGCGGCCCTGGCGGCCCGGGCCCATGGCGGCCAAATCGAGCTCGACGCCGCCACTCCCGGTTGGACCACGGTGGCCGTCATCCTGCCGTCCGCTCCCGGTGTCGCCCCATGATGGAAAACGCCCTGTTCGAGAGCCACTTCGATCTCATCCCCTTTGGCATCTACGTGGTCGAAGCGGCCAGCTACACGTTTGTCTACAGCAACAAGGCCTTTATCGGACGGTTCGGCGACAACGCCGGCCGCACCTGCCACAAGGTGCTCTACGAGCGCGACACCCCGTGCCTCAACTGCCGCATGGCCGAATTGCTGACCGAAACGGGCCTGCCCAACGGCGAAACACTTGTTTTCGAACATTTCAACGAAGTGGACGACCGGTGGTACCAGATGCAGGTTCGGACCATGACCTGGCCCGACGGCCGGGTGGTCAAGTATTCCATCGCGGTCGACATCTCCGAACTCAAGGAGACCCAGAACCGTCTGGCCGAGGCCCACGCCGAGCTGGCGCTCACAAACCGCGAACTCGTCCGGCTTTCGACCACGGACATGTTGACGGGCCTGGCCAACCGGCAGCGCGTGGACGCGCTGCTCGGCCAGGGGCTTTGCGCCATGGCCGAGGCGGGAACGCCGCTTAGCCTCGTCATGCTCGACATCGACCATTTCAAGCTCGTAAACGACCGCCACGGGCATCAGCGGGGCGACGAGGTCCTTCGCGCCGTCGCCGGCCGGCTGCGCGGGGCCGTGCCGCCGGAGTTCGCCGTCGGGCGGTGGGGCGGCGAGGAGTTCCTGGTCCTTTGCCCGGGCATGCGCCTCGCCGACGCCTATCTCCTGGCCGAGACCCTGCGGCAGGCCGTCTCCGCTCCGGACACGTCCGGCCCGGGCCGGCTCACCTGCAGTTTCGGCGTGGTCGAGGCCCGGTCCGGCGAGGACGGCGTGGGCCTGCTCGCCCGGGCCGACCAGGCCCTCTACGCGGCCAAGGGACTCGGCCGCGACCGGGTGGAGACGGCCTGACCCCGGAGTTGGGCCCGCGCCCGCCGATCTCCTGTCAAGTCTTTACAGGTCCCTCCAAAGCCTCTACCGCCCATCACACACGGCCGATGCGGACAGCGGCGGGTTCGCCCGGCTTCACATCCGATCACCTTCAAGGAGGCGCATCATGGAGGCGAAACTGGCCAATCCGGCACCGCTCGGGCTCATGGGCTTCGGCATGACCACCATCCTGCTCAACATCCACAACGCCGGGTTTTTCCCCATCGGCTCCATGGTCCTGGCCATGGGCATCTTCTACGGCGGCCTGGCCCAGGTGCTGGCCGGGTTCCTGGAATTCAAAAAGGGCAACACGTTTGGCCTGACCGCCTTTGCCAGCTACGGCTTTTTCTGGCTGACCCTGGTCGGGCTCATCGTCTTGCCCAAGATGGGGCTGGCCGAGCCCACGCCCGAGGCCTTTATGGGCTGGTATCTCTTTTTGTGGGGCCTTTTTACCTTTTTCATGTTTCTCGGCACTCTTGGCGCCAACTTTGTCCTCAAGTTCGTTTTCGGGTCCCTGACCGTGCTCTTTTTCCTGCTGGCCGCCCGGGACTGGCTGGAATCCGCGGCCATCGGCCGGCTGGCCGGGTACGAGGGCATCCTGTGCGGCGCCAGCGCCTGCTATCTGGCCATGGCCGAGGTCATAAACGAAAAGTACGGCCGGGCCATCCTGCCGGTGGGCTGACCCGGCCGGCAGGGCCGGCGTGACTGGCCGGCCCTGCCGCCTGATTTTTTCCGTCACCGCCCTGGAAAAAGCCGGGGGAAGCGGGTAGTGTTTTCGAATCTGTTCGGTAGGGATCGAGGTTTCATGACGCAAACGACGTTCCAGCACATCACCGTGGCGTTCGATTTCCCGGTCGTCTTCACCCGCCGGGCCTTTGATCCCGGCAATCCGGCCCTGGCCGGGATCCTGGGCCGGGCCGGGGCCGGCCCCCACCGCCTGGGCGTGGTGGTCGACGGCGGCCTGGCCGCGGCCGATCCGGGCCTCCCAAGCCGCTTGGAAGCCTATGTGGCCGCCCATGCCGACAGGGCCGTCCTGGCCGCCCCGCCCGTGGTCGTTGCCGGCGGCGAGCGGGCCAAGGCGGATTTCGCGGTCCTCGAGGCCGTGTGGAAACTGACGGTGGAGGCCGGGCTTTGCCGCCAGTCCTTCATCGTGGCCATCGGCGGCGGGGCGGTCCTGGACGCGGTCGGCTTCGCCGCGGCCACGGCCCACCGGGGCGTGCGCCTCGTGCGCATGCCTTCCACCGCCCTGGCCCAGAACGATGCCGGCGTGGGTGTCAAAAACAGCATCAACGCCTTTGGCCGCAAAAACTATCTCGGCACCTTCGCCCCGCCCTATGCCGTCTTAAACGACCAGGCCCTGCTCGAGACCCTGCCGCCCCGCGAGGCCCGGGCCGGCCTGGCCGAAGCGGTCAAGGTGGCTCTCGTGCGCGACGCGGCCTTTTTTTCCTGGCTCAAGGAAAACGCCCCGCGTCTGGCCGCGCTCGAGCCCGAAGTCCTCGACGAGGCCAACAGGCGTTGCGCCGTGGCCCATTTGCAGCATATCGCCGGCGGCGGCGACCCCTTTGAGCTCGGTTCGGCCCGGCCGCTGGATTTCGGCCATTGGGCCGCCCATGCCCTGGAAGAGGCGACGGGCGGGGAGTTGCGCCACGGCGAGGCCGTGGCCGTCGGCGTGGCCCTCGACACCGTCTATTCCCGGATGATCGGCCTGATCGGCCCGGCCGAGGCCGAGGCCGTGCTCAGGCTGCTTGTGGACATCGGCCTGGACGTCTGGCATCCGGCCCTGGCGGCCCTCGACATGGCCGCCTCGGTGGGCGCCTTTCGCGAACACCTGGGCGGCCGGCTGCATCTGAGCATGCTTACCGGCCTTGGCAGCCGCATCGAGGTCCACGAGGTCGATTTCGCCCGCATGGCCGCGGCCAGGGACGAGATACGGGCCAGGGCTTCCGTTTCCGGGTCCCGCCGGGAGGGCTGATTCCCCGGCGCCTTCCGGCCTGGAAAGAGGCGGGAACGGACGCATCCCAGGCGCAGGAGCGTTTTCCCATGCATCCGATCACCTACTGCACCAACATCCATCCCGGCGAGACCCTGGCCGAGATCCGGGCCGGGCTCGACCGCCACGGCCTCGCGGTCAAGGCGGCGCTGTCGCCGGACGCGGCCTTTCCGCTCGGGTTGCGGCTGTCCGGCCGGGCCAGCCTGGAGTTGGCCCAGCCGGGCGCGGCCGAGGCCTTCGGCGGCTGGCTGCGGGAGCGGGGCCTGTACGCCGTGACCGTAAACGGCTTTCCCTACGGCCGCTTCCACGACACGCCGGTCAAGGAGAGCGTTTACCTCCCGGACTGGCGCGATCCCGAACGCCTGGCCTACACCCTGCGCTTGGCCCGGGTCCTGGCCTCCTGGCTGCCGGCCGGGGAGGCGGGCTCGATTTCCACGGTGCCCCTGGGGTTTCGTCGGGGCTTCCCGGAAGCGGACCTGCCGCTGGCCCTGGCCAACCTGCGGCGGGCCCTTGCGGCCTTGGCCGAACTGTACGACGCCACCGGCCGGCGCATCCGGCTGGCCGTGGAGGCCGAGCCCGGCTGCCTGGTCGAGACCACGGCCGAGATGGTCGGCCTGTTCGACCGGCTGGGAACCGGGCCGGAAGTCGAGGACCATCTGCGCGTCTGCTACGACTGCTGCCATCAGGCCCTGCAATACGAGGACCCGGCCGTCTCCCTGGACCTGCTGGCCCGGCACGGCATCCGGGTGGGCCATGTCCAGGTCTCTTCGGCCCTGCACCTGGAGGGCGGGGACCTCTCCAGGCTGGCCCGGTTCGCCGAGCCGGTCTACCTGCACCAGGCCGTGGCCCGGCGGCGGGACGGCACGCTTGCGCGCTTCGACGACCTGCCCGAGGCCCTGGCCGCGAGGCTTCCCGGCGTGGCCTCCTGGCGCGTCCACTTCCACCTGCCGGTCTTTGTGTCCCGCCTGCCGGAATGCGACACCACCCAGCCGTTTTTGGAAGAGATCCTGCCTCTTTTCCCGGACGATGCGCCTATGGAGGTGGAGACCTACACCTGGGGCGTGCTGCCGCCGGAGCTCAAAACAGCCGCGGTGGCCGATTCCATCTGCCGGGAGATCGCCTGGATCGACAAGGCCCGACGGGCCCGGTCCTGACCCCGGCCTGAGCCCGGACCGCCGCGCCTGACCAGGGAAGCCCGCAACGAGCTCCGCCATTTCCACGCCAGCCGGCCGCGGCTCGGGCCTGTCCTCCCAAGGCCGGACGAGGCTTCGTTTCCCCCTCCCTTCTTGCGCCGTTTTCCCGGGGCTGTTTCCTCGCCGAGCCATTCCCTGACGTCCAGTGCGTCAGGGGAGGCCTTGTGCCTGGGACAGAAACCTTCTCAAAAAAGGTCCTTCCGGATTTTCCGTGGGTACCCGGGTTCAGGCCTGTCTAGGATAGAGGTCCAGGCCGCCGCAGAAGAAGTAGATAGCGGTCTTGAAGTGCTCCCGATTGCGGTACCCGCACGCCCTGCGCTTGATGGCCATGATCTTGCTGTTGAGTCCCTCGGCCGCGCCGTTGGTGATCCGATGCCGGCAAAAGGTCAGGATGTTGTCCAGATGCCGAGAGAGCATCTCCCCGACCTTGCGCATCGGGGGCAAGTCTGACTTCCTCACCCAGGTCAGCCAGCGTTTCATGAACCGCTTTGCCCAGCCGACGCTGAGGTAGTTCCACAATCCGGCCAGGCTTTCTTTCATCGCCCAGGCCTTGGCCACCTTCAGGTTCGTGGCCTTCAGGGCTTCCAAGGTCGGTCGGTGCTTGTCCGGCAGATTCTCTTCCCGGTAAAGCCAGATGTACTTGGTGCCCTTGAGGCGTTCGTCTTCCTGGCGGAGCAGTTCGCGATGTTCCTGCCGGCGGACCTTGTCCACGGCCTGGCCCACGTGCTGCATGATGTGAAAGCGGTCATGGACGATCTTGTGCGCCGCATCGGGCACGTGCTTGATCGTGGCCTTGAAGTACGGTTCCCACATGTCCATGGCCACGGCCCGGATGCGCTCGAGTTGCTGCGCCGTGAACTGCCGGTAATAGTCCTCGAGGCTCTCGGTCTTGCGATCCTGGGCCACAAACTCCACTGTTCCGCCAAGCAGGTCGCAGACCACGGTCATGTAGTCGTGACCTTTGCGGAAGGCCTTCTCATCGATACCAAGATAGCGTGCGGGGGTGGTCTTCTTCCTGGTTTGCCCTCGCCGGACGGCTCGATCCATGACGTTCCAGGCCTCATCCCAGCTGATCCGCATGAGCCGGCAGGTGCCGGACACGGTGGCGCACTCGCGCAACACATCGATGATCAAGCGCTCCATGAGCAAGGTAAAACGCCCTTTAGCCTCGGCCCAAGGCACTCTCACCTGAAGCACGCCGTGCTCGGGGCACTCGACGCGCGGAATCCGGGCATGAAGGAAGGTCTTGAACTGGCAGGTGTCGAGGTGACGCCATACCCGAGGCTCGGCATGATCCCGACAAGCCAGTTCGCGACCACAGGTCGGACAGCGCCAGCGGACACCGGCAACATGATCAACATGGACGTCCACCCGGCCTCCCGCCGTGTCCAACTCGACGTCGGCAACAAACCACGGGTCACTCAGCCCCAGAATCCGAGAATACAGGTCCGTGTCCTTCATGGTCACCCTCCCGGGGCGGACCATATCCGGTCACCTACCCACGGAAAAGTCGGAAGGACCTCAAAAAAAGCCGCCCGGGCATCGCGGCCGACGAGGGGGGCGTCGGCCGCTTTGTCCGGGCGGGTGGGGGGGGAGGAGGATTCCCTTAGGCGGGCGGGCCGGCCGGGGCGTCAGGCGCGGCCGGGCCCGGCGTCTTGCGGCCGAGCAGGGCGCCAAGGCTCATGATCAGCTTGAAGAACACCGGGATGAAAAGCGGCGCGAGGAGCGTCGCCCCGAGCATGCCGCCGATGACGCCCGTGCCGATGGCGTGGCGGCTGTTGGCGCCGGCTCCGGTGGAGATGGCCAGCGGCAGGCAGCCCAGGATGAAGGCCAGGGAGGTCATGACGATAGGTCGGAAGCGGAGTTTGGCGGCGGAAAGGGCCGCATCGCTCAAGGTTTTGCCGGCCTGAACCTCGAGCACGGCGAATTCCACGATCAGGATCGCGTTTTTGGCGGCCAAGCCAATGAGCGTCACGAGCGCGATCTGGAAGTAGATGTCGTTGGAGAGCCCCCGGCCGAAGACCGCCGCAATGGCCCCGAAAAGGGCGAAGGGCACGGCCATGATGACGGCGAACGGCAGGGACCACCGTTCGTACTGGGCGGCCAGGATCAGGATGACCATGACGATGCCCATGCCGAAGACCAACATGGACGAACCCTGGGCCGCCTTTTCCTGATAGGCCGAGCCGGTCCAGGCCAGGGTGTAGTCGGAGGGCAGCACGCTTGCCGCCGCCTTGTCCATGGCGGCCAGGGCCTCGCTCGAGGTGTGGCCGTCGGCGGGCTGGCCCATGATCTTGGCCGCCGTGAAGACGTTGAAGCGTTCCATGACCTCGGGGCCGGTGGACTTCTCGATGGTGGCCAGGGCGGTCAGCGGGATCATTTCGCCCTTGCTCGAGCGCACGTAGACGTCGCGCAGGTCTTCCGGCCGGTCGCGGAAATCGGCATCGGACTGGATCTGGACCCGGAAGGTACGGCCGAATTTATTGAAGTCGTTGACGTAATACGAGCCGAAGGTGGCCTGCATGGCGTCGTAGACGTCGCTTATGGCCACCCCGAGGGCTTTGGCCTTTTGCCGGTCGAGATCCACACGCAACTGCGGCACGTTGGCCCCGAAGGTGGTGGCCACGCGCCCGAGGGCCGGATATTTTTTGGCCTCGGCCACGAGCTTTTCGGTCATGGTGGCCAGATCCTGGACGGAACCTTCGCCGCGGCTTTGCAGGTAGGCTTCGAAGCCGCCGGTGTTGGACATGCCGGTGATGGCCGGCGGATTGAAGGCCAGGGTCATGCTTTTGGGCAGGGACATGCCGCGTCCGAAGACGCGCTTGACGAAGTCGAACGAGCTTTCACCCGGTTTTCGACGTTCTTCCCAGGGCTTGAGCGGAATGAACAGTGTGCCGTAGTTGGAGCGGTAGGTGGAGGTCAGAAGGTCCAGGCCCGTGATGGTGATCTGGTGTTCGACCACGGGATCCTTGGCGTTTAAGGCGTCCATGGCGTCGTCGATGTGTTCGGTGGCCCGAAGCGACGTGCCGTCGGGCAGGATGTTGACCGCGATGATGTACCCTTGGTCCTCGTCCGGGACCAGACCGCCGGGGACGACGCGGAAAAGCGCCAGCGCCCCGGCGCAAAGGACTGCGAACAGCGTCAGGGCGATGACGACGTGGCGCAGGAGGAAGGACACGCTGGCTGTGTAGCCGTCCGTCACCTTGTCGAAAAGCCGGTTGAAGGCGCGGAAAAATCGGTTGGGTTCCCGATGGCCGGCTTTCAGCAGCGAGGCGCACAGAGCCGGGGTCAGGGTCAGGGCGACCAGGCCCGAGATGACCACGGACACGGCGATGGTGATGGCGAACTGCTTGTACATCTGGCCGGTCAGGCCCCCGAGAAAGGCCACCGGTACGAACACGGCGCAAAGGACCAGCACGATGGCGATGACAGGCCCCGTCACCTCCTCCATGGCCTTGGCCGTGGCCAACCGTGGCGAAAGGTGCTCGGCGGTCATGATACGCTCGACGTTTTCGAGCACCACGATGGCGTCGTCGACCACGATGCCGATGGCCAGCACCATGCCGAAAAGCGTCAGGGTGTTTATCGTGAAGCCAAGCGCGTACATGCCGGCGAAGGTGCCGATGATGGAGACCGGCACGGCCAGACAGGGGATGAGGGTGGCTCGGAAGTTTTGCAGGAAGAGAAACACCACCAGGAAGACCAGGATCATGGCCTCGACCAGGGTGTGGACGACCTCCTCGATGGAGACGCGCACGAAGGTGGTGGTGTCGAGCGGCACTTTATAGGCGATGCCCTCGGGAAAACGCTTGGACAGTTCCGCCAGCTTGGCCGTGACCAGGTCGGCCGTGGCCAGGGCGTTGGCTCCGGGGGACAGGTAGATGCCGATGTTGACAGCCGGGTTGCCGGTGATCTTGGAGACGGAATTGTAGTCCTTGGCCCCAAGTTCCACCCGGGCCACGTCCTTGACGCGCAGGACCGAGCCGTCGGGCTGGGCCTTCAGGATGATGTTCTCGAATTCTTCGGGCGTGAGCAGCCGGCCCTTGGTGGTGACCATGTAGTTGAGGGCCACCGGCTGGTCTGGATTGGTGGGTTCCGCGCCGATGCGGCCGGCCGCGAACTGGGCGTTTTGCTCCTGGATGGCGGTGGCCACGTCGCCCGGCGTGAGCTTGAGCTGGGCCAGCTTGTCGGGCCGCAGCCAGACCCGCATGGAATAGTCCTGGGCCCCGAAAATGGAGGCATCGCCGACGCCGGGCAGGCGTTTGAGCTCGTCGAGGACGTTCACCAGCACGTAGTTGCTGATGTAGACGGCGTCGTAGCGCTTGGTCGGGGACTCGAAGGTTACGACCTGGAGGATGTTGGAGGATTTCTTGCGCACGGTCACGCCCTGGCGCTGCACTTCCGTGGGCAGGGTGGTCAGGGCGGCCTGGACGCGGTTGTTGACGTTGATGGTGTTCTGGTCGGGATTCGTGCCCACGGCGAAGGTGACGGTCATGGACAGCGAGCCGTCGCCGGAGCTGGTCGAGCGCATGTAGAGCATGTTGTCGACGCCGTTTATCTGCTGCTCGAGGGGTGCGGCGACCGTGGCGGCGATGACCTCGGGGCTGGCCCCGGGGTAGGCGGTCGTGACGTTGACTTCCGGCGGAACGATGTCCGGATACTGGGCGATGGGCAGGCTTTTGATCGCTGCCAGTCCCGCCAGGATGATGACCAGCGAGATGACGATGGAAAAAACCGGGCGGCCCAGGAAGAAACGCGAGATCATGAACGGGGCTCCTTGGCGTCGGCGGCATCGGCCTTATTGGGGCCGGGGGCGCCGGCCGGAGCTGTTGACGCGGCAGCCGCCGGCGCGTCGTCGCGCACGCGCACGGTCATGCCCGGGCGGACCTTGATCACGCCTTCGGCCACGATGCGTTCGCCGTCGGACAGGCCGTTTTCCACCAGGAAGTCGTTGCCGACCGACTCTCCGATGGTCACGGGCCGGGGGGCGATCTGGTTTTTTTCATCGAGCACCCAGACCATGGCCCCCTGCTGGGTGTTCAAGACCGCGCCCTGGGGCACGGCCAGCACGTCTTTATAGCGCGCGCCTTCCAGGCGGACCCGCACGAACTGGCCGGGCAGGACCGAGGCGTCGGGGTTTTTGAATTCGGCCCGGACCCTGACCACGCCGGTGGTGGCGTCGACCTGGGTGTCGGTGAAGTTGATGCGGCCGGGCTCCCGGTATTCGCTGCCGTCGGGAAGGACCAGGCGGACCACGAAATCGCCGCTTTGGCCGATGACCACCCGCCCTTCGGACAGCTGTTTGCGCAGGTGGAGCATCTCCTGGCCGGACATGGAGAAGTTGACGTAGAGCGGATCGACCCGGGAGATGGTGGTGAGCAGGCTGCCGTCGGCCGCGGTGGTGACGAGGCTGCCCTCGGACCGGGTCTCCTTGCTGGTCATGCCCGAGATCGGGGCCGTGACCTTGGTCCACTCCAGGTTGAGCGAGGCCTCGCGGACCTTGCCCCGGGCCGTTTCCACGGCGGCCGTGGTGGATTCCAGGCTGGTCTTGGCGTCGTCGAAGTCCTTTTTGGCCACCACGTCGCCCTTGTACAGGGTCTCCATGCGGGCGGCGTCGCGCTTGGCCTGGGCCAGGGTGGCCTCGGCTTGGCCGAGCGCCCCCTTGGCCTGCTCCAGGGCGGCCTGGAACGGGGCGGGGTCGATTTCGAACATGAGATCGCCCTGGTGCACGGACCGGCCTTCCTCATAGGCCCGGCGCAGGAGGATGCCGCCGACCCTGGCCCGGACCTCGACTTCACGGGAGCCGGCCGTCTGGCCCATGAAGGCCATTCCCAGCGGGATATCGGCCCGGTGGACTTTGTGGGCCACGATTTCGAGCGGCGGCGGGGCGGTGGCGGCCGCCTCCTGGCCGGCGCTGTCCGTGGCGCAGCCGGAAAGGGCGGCGGCAAGGGCCAGGGACAGGGGAAGGCCGAGGGCGGCGAAGAGCCGGACGGCAAAGCGGGGCAGGGAATACGCGATCATGAAAAAACCTCCGGAAAAAAACCGGCCCCGGGAACGCACGGGGTCGGAAAGGGGCTTGGGGCTTACCTATTGGAGTGTTGGACCAGACGTTTCGCCGCGCACGAGAAGCGGCATCCAGGCGGCGGCGAAACGATCGGCCGCCCGGGCCGTGAAGTGGTAGCCGTCGTTGCGGTCGAACCACGGCACGAGGAGATCGGTGTTGGGACCGGAAAAGATCCGGGTTCCGGGATCGGCCGCCGCTGTCTGGGCCGCGACGATGGCCGGACACGACTTGTAGCAGACCGGGCTTTGCCGGTCCCCGCAGACCGGATCGAGGAACAGCGAGGCCCGCGACACGAAGATGTCGCAGTCTTCCCCGACCCGGCTCCGGACTTCGCCGAGCACATCCTGGAGCACGGACGCATATTCCTTGCCCGAAAGCCCGAGATAGCAGTCCGCCTCGCCCTGATGGAAAAAGACATGGGTCGGTGCCAGGCCGTTTTCCCGCAGCGCGCCGAGGGTCTCGACCAGGAGCGCGCGCAGGCCGCCTTTGGCTCCCCAGTTGAGGATGGAAGAGCCGCCCCGGGCGATATCCACGAACAGCACCGTGTCGTAGAGGCCCGAGGTCACGATTCGGTCGCCAAGGCGGCTCCAGGTGCTCCCGTTGGCGCTTGACGCTCCGGGCAGGGCATCGTGGACGCGTTTGCATTGCCCGTCGTGCCAGGCGTAGACCGCAAGCGTGGCATCGTAGCCCCGGTCCACGGTATTGGCGGCATTGGACTGGCCGAAAACCAGGGCGACCATGGTGCGCGGGCCGGCCAGGCCGGCGCAGTCCACGGCCGGTTCCCCGGGATCGCCTTCGTACACGGCCAGGTCTCCGTCGTTGGTGATGACGGGCATGTTGTTCCCGTGCCTGGCGTAGACGGCATCGAGTTCCCCGGCCCGGGCGGCCTCCCGGGCCAGCAGGCCGGCCGCGGCCACGAGCAGGGCCAACGCGGCCAGTCCGGCGGCGCCTCTGGCCAGCCGGGCCAGCCGGGGTGTAAACGGGCGTTCACCTGGGGGGGAAAAAAAATCAAACCTTGATGGCATGGATGAAAAGCTCCCAACTGGCGGCGATCTGACGGGGTATGTCGACTTCCTCGGGATTGCGGGCGCACATGAGGGCGGGCATGGCGATGAGGCCCAGGAAATGGACGAACAGTTCCTCGGCCCGGATGTCGGTACGGATTTCCCCTTGCTCCTGCCCCTGGACGAACAGCTCCATCAGGGTTTCGCGCATGAACTTGTGGTGCGCCAGCTTGAGGTCGAGAAGGCGTTTTTCCTCGAACCACAACACATCGGAGAGAAAGACGACCGGCAGGGCCCGGTATCGCGCCACGAGTTGCATGATGCTCCTGTAGAGGTGCTCGAGGGTGGCCAAGGGAGTGTGGCATTCGGCCTTGGCCCGGCGCACGTCGGCCAGGTGGATCTCGTGGTGTTCTTCGAGCACCGCGGCCAGGATGTCGCCTTTGTTCTTGTAGTGCCGGTACAGGGCGGCGGCGGAGATGCCGACCGCGTCGGCCACCCGGCGCACGGTCACGGCGCCGATGCCCCGCTCCACCACGATGGTGAGGGCGGCCTCGGCGATCTGCTCGCGGCGAAGGGGGGATTCCATGCGTTCGGCCATGCCGGCAAGTTAACATCTGTTTACGTGATGTCAAGAAGGAGGAAAGAGGAACCGGACTTTTGCGTCGGTCCGGCCAGGATGTCAATCCTGATGACCGGCCCTGGCGATACGGCCGCGCCGCCCCGGACGACCCGGCCGCGGCGGCTTGGGGTCGTCCGGGCGCGGCGCGCCGATTCGGGTCAGAAAGTGTAGAGGAAGCCGATGGAGCCCATCCAGGCGTCGCTGGCCTGGTTGGTCAGGCGGTGCCCCCAGATGCTGGTCTTGAGCCCCTGAGGCGAGGCGTAGCCGGTCTGCATGGTCAGGGACAGTTCTTGGGTGATGGCGTAGCTGTGGTCGAAGTTGACGCCGATCACCCATTCGCCCTGGGCCAGGTTCTTGCCCATGGCCAGGTATTCGCCGACCCCGCCGCTGGCGGCGACGGCCTTGCGCAGGCCGGCCGGACTGCTCGTGCCGGCGATGGCGGCCACGGTGAGCCGGCTTTTGAGGGCCTCGATGAAGCTTATATCACGAAGGGAGATGGCCAGACCCCAGGTGCCGGTGGGATCGATCCCCACGGTGTTGTTGGCGAACTCCTGGTCGCCGTCAAAGAGAAACGAGGTGCCCGGAGCCCATTTGGGGGTGATGACCGGCAGACGCTCGCTGCCGTTGGCGAGGCTCGCATCCTCGCCGCTGGCCAGCCAGCCGAAGACGCCGGGCAGGGCCCATTCGAGGCCGGTGTAGGTGACGCCGGCGTCGAGGAAGTAACCCCGGCGGCGGTTTCGCTCGCGGTCGGAAGAGGCCGCGTCGCCGTAGATGCCGTCGAAGTAGAACTTGAAGGGATCGAGGGCCGAGACGGTTATGGCCACGCCCGCCCACCACATGGCGTTCTGGTTGTCCTTCCAGCCATAGCCGCTCGGGTTCAGGTAGCTTGCGCCCGAGCGCAGGCCGGCGTCAAAGAGGCCTTCCGGATCGGCGCCCTTGCCGTAGACCCCGACCAGGCCCCAGGGCGTGGCCGAAAACCCCTCCACGGCCACGGGCAGGGCCAGTTGGTAAACGTCGAAGGCGTCCCCGATCTGGGTCGTGTCCGGCTGGTAGGTCCGGTTGGCGGCCAAGAGCCGGGCATAGGCCGCCTCGATGGCAAAGGCGTCCTCGACCACCGGGATTTTCACGTGCAGGGCCGCGCTCGACTGGTCGCCGTCGTCGGCGGCCAGGACGATGCTGTCATAGAAGACCTCGGTCTGGGGCACGGAGAAGGGCTGGTAGCCGGCCGTCACCTCGATGTCGGTGCCGGGCCATTTGAACTGGAGGTAGGCCAGGTACGGCTCGATGGCCACCTGGGGATTGGCGGCGGTCAGGTAGCCGTGGCCCCAGGCCTCGTCGTCGATGCGCATGCCGAAGCGGAACTTCAGGTTTTCGTTGGCCACGAAGTCGGTGCGCAGCCGCAGGCGCTGCCAGATGGTGGTGCGGTCCTCGGTCCGGGTGCCGGTTTCGTCCCAGCCGGTGAAGTTGCGGTTGGCGAAAAAGACCCCGTAGATGCGGGCGTCGCCGGCCATTTTCACTTCGGTGGCGGCCAGAGCCTGGGGCGCCGTCACGGCCACCAGGGCCAGGGCGAGCGCGAGAATCCGTAAACGCATGGTGAGTACTCCCTGAGACGTGAACGCGTGCGCATGGATCTTTGGTGACACGGGGAGTGGGTTTTTATGTCTTCAAGGCTCTCCTCCCTCCGATTTAGAGGTTCTTCCCCAACTGGTAAACGGCCACGGCCACCGCGAAGCCCAGCGCCGTGTTGGCGACCACCGCGAAGCCGGCCCAGAGCCAGGAAGCCTCCCGGGCCATGACCGCGACGGTCACGAAGCAGGGGGCGTAGAGGATGGTGAAGGCAAGGAGGGCCAGGGCGGTGGCCGGGGAAAAGGCCGGGTCGGCCCGGAGCTGTTCGGACAGGGCGTCCGGCGCTTCGGGCGAGACATCGCCCAGGGCGTAGGCCGTGGCCATGGTCGAAACCACCACTTCCTTGGCGGCCAGGCCCCCGATCAGGGCGATGTTGATCCGCCAGTCGAAGCCGGCCAGGCGGCTTACGCCCTCCAGGGCCACGCCCAGGCGTCCGGCCAGGGAATGGCGCAGGGCCTCCTCGGCCTCAAGGTTTCGAAGCGCGTCAGCCCGGGCCTCCAGGTCCTTGGCCGCGGCTTCGGTTGCGGGACCGGAGCCGAGCCCGGCCGCCTCCCGGGCCAGGGCGGCCCGCTCGGCTTCGAATCCGGCGGCCTGGTCGGCCGGCAGGCCCGGAAAGGTCATGGCCGCCCACATGATGATGGAGATGGCGAGAATGGTGGTGCCGGCCTTCTTGGCGTACTGCCAAGCCCGCTCGCCGGTGTGGATGGCAAGTCCCCGCAGGGTCGGCAGGCGGTAGGGCGGCAGTTCCATGAGAAAGGGCGTGGCCTCGCCCGGGATGACCGTCGACCGCCACAATCTGGCCACACACAGGGCCGCGGCCCAGGAAGCCAGCGTGATGGCGAACATGACCGTGCCCGGATGCCCGGGGAAAAAGGCGGCGATGAGAAGGAAAAAGACCGGGATCTTGGCCCCGCAGGCCATGAACGGGGCGCACAGGATGGTGGCCAGCCGCTCGCGCGGGCTTCGCAGCGTCCGGGCGGCCATGACCCCGGGCACGGCGCAGCCGCCCGGAATACCGCCCGAGATGATAAACGGCATGACCGAGGCCCCGTGCAGGCCGAAGGCCCGGAAGAGTCGGTCAAGCATGTAGGCCATGCGGGCCATGTAGCCGAGGTCCTCCAGGCACGAGAGCAGGAAGAACATGATGCAGATGAGCGGCACGAAGCCGAGGACCCCGCCGACTCCGGCGATGACCCCGGAGACGAGCAGCGACCGGAAAAGCCCGGGCGGCAGGGCGGCGGCGGCCTGGTCCCCGAAAAAGGCGAATCCGGCCTCCAGCCAGTCCATGGGATAGCGGCTGGCCAGAAAGGTCAGCTGGAACATGCCGAAGAGCACCGCCAGCATGATGGCCGGGCCAAGGACGGCGTGGGTCAGCACCCGGTCCACGGCGTCGGACAGAGCGACGCGGTCCGGGCTGCCGTTTCTCCTCAGCACCCCCCGGCGCAGGAGCGTGGCGATAAAGCCGTAGCGGTAGTCCGAGATGACGGCCTCGGCGTAGGTTCCGGTCGTCTCCCGGATGTGCCGGGCAAGGCGTCCGGCCAGGGCCTCGAGCGCGTCGGCGGTCGGGCCCGAGGCCCGGCCAAGGCCCATGACCTCCTCGTCGCCCTCGATATATTTGAGGGCCAGCCACCGGGCCGGAAACCGGTCGGTCAGGAAGCGGTCGGCTTCGATCCGGGCCTGCATGGCCAGGAGCGTGCGGTCCACGTCCGGCCCGTAGGAGAGGTGAAGCGGCTTCCAGCTTCCCCGGCGTTTTTCGGCAAAGGCCAGGGCCTCGCGCACAAGCTCGTCCTTGCCCTCGCCCCGCCGGGCCACGGTCTCGACCACGGGTACGCCAAGGAGGCGCGAGAGGCGCCCCGAATGGAGGACCATGCCCTTGCGCCGGGCCTCGTCCATCATGTTGACGGCAAGGACCAAGGGCACGCCGAGTTCCAGGAACTGCACGGCCAGATAGAGGCCCCGTTCCAGGGTGCCGGCGTCCAGGACGTCGATGACGCAGCTCGGCTTTTCCTCGACCAGAAAGGCCCGGGCCGCCCGCTCGTCGGCGGAATAGGCGGTCAGGGAATACATGCCCGGCAGGTCCACCACGGTCAGGTCCCGATTGCCGGCGTGACACCGGCCTTCGCGTTTTTCCACGGTCACGCCGGGATAGTTGGCCACGTGCTGCCGGGCCCCGGTCAGGGCGTTAAAGAGCGTGGTCTTGCCGCAGTTGGGGTTGCCGGCCAGGGCGAAGGTGAACGTCGGTGACATCGGGAATCCTTTGGGAGCCGTGGCTATTTGAAGCAGATTACGACAGTCATTATCAATTGTAGAACAGGGCGCGGTTCACTCCGCCGGAGCCTCGGGGCCGGCCAGGGCCGCCTGGTCGCCGCCGGCGGTCTTGGCCCGATAGAGGGCCGCGTCGCAACGGGCGGCCAGGGATTCGAGCCGGGGCGGCGGGTCGCGGCGCGGGTCCAGGCAGGCCACGCCGAGGCTGGCCGTGGCGCCGTATGGGTTTGCCGCGGCGAACCGCTCCCGGATCCGCTCGGCCACGCGCAGGGCCCCGGACCGGGGCAGGCGGGTGAGGACCACGGCGAACTCGTCCCCGCCCAGGCGAAAGGCCATGTCCAGGCCCTCGCGGGTGGAGTCGCGAAGGGTCCTGCCCATGGCGGCCAGGACCGTATCCCCGGTCGGATGGCCGAACCGGTCGTTTATGGCCTTGAAGGCATCGCAGTCGATGAGGAGCAGCCAGAAGGGAAAGTTGCGGGCCACGGCCTCGTCGGCGAGCGGCGGAAGCATGGCGTCGAAGTGGCGGCGGTTGGCAAGGCCGGTCAAGCCGTCGGTGCGGGAGAGGCCCTCGAAGTGGCGCTCCCGCTCCTTGGTTTCGTCCAGGAGGGCGCGCAGCCAGGTTTCGCGGGTCTCCACGCTGTGGGCCAGCCAGTTGAGATCGCGCTTCAAGCGCAGGATTTCGTGCTCGTCGTCGCCCTGGGGCGGCAGGGGCAGGCGGCGGTGGTAGTCGCCCCGGCGCAGGGCCCCGCAAAAGGCGTTCAGGGCCGCGATGTCGCCAAGGGCCACGAACCGGGCGACCAGGCGCGAGACCGGCAGCAGGAGCACCAGGGACAGGGCCAGCCACAGGCCGAGCATCCGCCCCGGCGAGGCGACATGGCCGTTTTCGACCAGGTACAGGGCCGTGGCCGGCGGCAGGGCCAACAGCAGGAAAAGGGTCAGGCGCATGCGGGCCGTGACCCCGAGCAGGGCGGCCCGGGACGGCCGGCCCGGGGCCCGGGCCGCGCGGTCGGTGGCCGCTACGTCGCGGCCGAGACTCCGGGAGGTGGTGGTTGCGGTCTGCATGGAGCCATCCTTTGCGGGACGTGACATGAAAAAGGACCGGCTAGGCCGCGTCGTCGGCCCGGCGAAAGGCCCGGGTCAGGCGGGCGAGCCCCTCGCGCACGGCCACAAAGGCTTCGACCACGGCCGGATCGAACTGGGTGCCGGCGCAGCGCCGGATTTCGCGGTCCGCGTCCTCGAAGGTCATGGCCGGCCGGTAGGGCCGGGCCTGGAGCATGGCCGACAGGCTGTCGGCCACGGCGATGACCCGGGCCCCGAGGGGGATGCTCTGGCCGCGAAGGCCATGGGGATAGCCCTGGCCGTCGAAGCGTTCGTGGTGGGCCCCGACCATGCCGACCACGCCGATCTCGGCCAGGCAGGAGAGCGGGGCCAGGATTTCGGCGCCAATGGCGGGGTGGGTCTTCATGCGTTCCCATTCGTCCGGGGCGAGCCGGCCGGGCTTGCCGAGGACCGCGTCCGGCACGCCGATCTTGCCGATGTCGTGCAGGTGGCCGGCCACGTGGACGGCCTGGGCCAGCTTGTCGCCAAGGCCCATGCCGACAGCCAGGACCCGGGACACCTCGGCCACTTCCTCGGAATGGGCCAGGGTGTGCGGGTCCTTGGCGTCGATGGCCTTGCCGAGCGACGTGGCCAGTTCGTGGACGAGCAGCATGACTGCGTCCTGGTCCGGCGCGGCCTGCCGGGCCGCCAGAGACCCGACCAGTCCGGCGGCGTCGAGGAGAGGGCTTTTGAGCATGGGCATCTCGAATGGCGGCGGGTCCTAGGCCAGGAACCGGCGGCGGTACATGGTCAGATGCCAGGCGGCGAAGCCGGCCAGCCCCAGGCCGAAGACCAGGTGGGCGGCCTTGGTGTCGGCCAGTCCCGTGGCCACGGCGCCGGCCATGCAGGTGGCCAGTCCGATCTTCTGGGTGCGGCGCTTGATCTTGGCGACGTTGGCCATCTTTCCGTCCCGGGCGGGCTTGGCCGGGACAGTCGCGCCGGTTGCGGCGTGGCTGGCGGCATACTGCTCGGCCATGGCCACGAGGTCTGCCGTGGCGATGGACTCGTCATGGGTCACAAGCAGGCTGCCGGTGCGGGGATTGGCCTCGACGCCGGTGATGCCGGGCAGGGCGGCCACTTGCTCGGCCACCTCCCGAAGGAGGGTGGCGTCGGTCAGGGCCGGGTGGCGCAGCCGGAGGCGGCCTTCAATGCAGCTGGCTATCATGGGGATTGTCTCCGCTGGGAAGGGGTTTGGGCAGATAGGGCCGCAGGCTGGAAAGGGCCACGCCCACGGTCGCCAGGTTGTGGGCCAGGGCCGAGACGCCCGGGGTGAACCGGCCCATGAGGCCAAGGCCGAGGATGGCGGAATTGACCAGGCAGATGGTGCGGAAATTGGCGCGCAGCCGGTCCATGAGCCCGGAGGCGATGTCGCGAAGGCCAACCACGCTTTCGAGCCGGCCCTCGGCGAGGAGGATGTCGGCGGCGGCCTTGGCGATGTCCGCGCCGTGGCGCGGGGCGATGCCGACATTGGCTGCGGACAGGGCCGGGGAGTCGTTTATGCCGTCGCCGACCATGGCCACCACGTGGCCGGCGGCGCGCAGCTCGCGCACGATCCGGGTCTTGTCCTCGGGCAGGACCTGGGCGTGGAACTCGGTGATGCCAAGGCGTCTGGCCGCGATGGCGGCCGGCTCCGGGGCGTCGCCGGTCAGCATGACCATCCGGGTGACGCCCCGGGCGGCGAGTTCGCCAAGAACGCGCGGCGCCTCGGGCACGAGGGGGTCCTCGATGGCGAGCACCCCGGCCACGGCGTCGTCGATGGCCAGATAGAGGGCGGAGAGGCCGGAGAGGCCCTTGGCCGCGAGCACGGCGTCGGCCTCGGCCACGTCGATGCCCTCGTCCTCGTTGATGAAGTGGCGGCTCCCCAGGCGCACCCGCTCGGCGCCGACCATGGAGGACAGGCCGTGGGCCAGGATGTAGTCCACCTCGGCGTGGAACTCCCGGTGGACGACCCCTTCCTCCTCGGCCAGCCGGACGACCGCCCGGGCCACGGGGTGGGGGAAGTGCTCCTCCAGGCAGGCGGCGAGCTTGAGCACGTCGTAACGGGAGTGGCCGTTAAGGGGCAGCACGGCCGCGACCTTGGGCCGGGCCCTGGTCAGGGTGCCGGTCTTGTCGAAGACGAAGGTGTCGGCCGAGGCCACGCCTTCCAGGAACTTGCCGCCCTTGACCAGTACGCCGCCGGCCGCGGCCTCGCGCATGGCGGCAAGGACCGCCAGCGGCGCGGAGAGCTTGATGGCGCAGGAAAAATCGACCAGCAGCACGGCCGAGGCCAGCCTCGGGTTGCGGGTGAGGAGAAAGACGCCGAGCGAACCGAGCAGCGTCCAGGGCACGAGGGCGTCGGCGAACCGCTCGGCCAGGTCCTGCGCCTTGGCCTTGTAGTTTTCCGATTCCTCGATCACGGCCACCATCTTCTGGATGCGGGTCTCGCCGCCGGCCCGCTCCACCCGGATCACAAGCCCGCCTTCCTCGACCACCGTGCCGGCGAAGACCGTGTGCCCGACCCGCTTGTGGGCGGGCAGGGGCTCGCCGGTCATGGAGGCCTGGTTGACGAGGGCCTCGCCCTCGGCCACCACGCCGTCGACCGGAATGGCGGTGCCCATGTCCACGATGGCCAGATCGCCCGGCACGACTTCTGCGGCCGGGATGCGTACGGCCTCGCCGCCCCGCCGGACCCAGACCGCGTCGAAGGAGGCGGACAGGGTCTCGGCCAGGGACTCGCGCGACCGCTTGCGGGTGTAGCTTTCGAGCATCTCGCCGAGGCCGAGCAGGATGGCGATGCCGGCTGCGGCCCGAAAGTCGCGGCGGGCGATGGACACGCCGATGGCCATGGCGTCGAGGACCTCCACGTTGACCTTGCCGCGCAGAAGGGCCGAGGCCCCGCGCCGCAGGTACGGCAGGACCCGGCGCAGGAGAAAGAGCGGCCTAAGCGGCGCCGGCAGGAACCGGCGCAGGACGAAAAGGCCGGCCTCGCGCAGGAAGGCGGCTCCCGGCGTGGTGGCCGGCGGGTCGTCCGGGGCCGTGGCCGGCAGGTGCGTCGACAGCTTGGCTGCGGCCCGGGCCCTGGGATCGGCCGCGATTTTGAGGGCCTTGGCGGCGCGGCCGGCTTCGGCCAGGACGGTCCTCCCCGCGACGATGTCGGCGAGCCGGGGTTTGGGCCGGCCGGCGAACGGGGACACGCCGTTTTGGGTGATGGCCAGGATGGCCAGCCGGACAGGCTCTCCGTCGTAGCGGATGAGCATCCCCCGGGTGCGGGGCGAGGTCGTGACCTCGCCCACACCGGGCAGGGCGGACACGGCCGAGGCGAGCGCCGCAGCCTTGGCCGCGTAGTCCGCGGCCGAAGCAAAGCGCAGGCGGATGCGGCCCGCGATGTCGTGGACGATTTCGCAGTGCGTCATGCGATACGGCTCCAGCCGAGGCCCGGCTTAGGCGGTTTCCCCTTGGGGGGCCACGGATTCGGGCGCGCCATCGGTTTTTGGGGTTTTGGGGGTTTCCCGGGATTCCTTGGCGTGTTTGGCCTCGGCCATCAGGTCTTCCATGTTTTCCTTGGCCCGTTCGAGAACGGCCGCAGTCTTTTCCTTGAGTTCCAGGCCGTGGGCGAGGAGATCGGTCATGGCCGGGCGGATGGAGAACTTGCCCTTGCCGAGGGCCACCGCGCCAAGCGCGCCGATGGCCACGCCGGCGGCCAGAAACAGTCCGTTTTTCATGTAGTCGTTCATGTGTCCTCCTTGTGTCGTCATCGCGTGGAGAAGAGGGTTCAAACCAGCATCGAACTCTGTAACCGTTTTGTCATATGGGCAGGGACTGGATTCGGTTTAACGACGTTGATAATTGTTGTCAATATCAAATAACCGCCCCGGCGGCCAAAACAAAGCCGCCGGCGGGGAGACCCGGCCGGCGGCTTTGTCGGGGGACAGGGGGAAGGCTAATAGGCTTCGTCGTACTCCAGGTCCTTCTCCGTCACGGGATGGCGGAAGAGGTGGATGGTCCAGACCTGGTAGATGATGACGATGGGCACGAAGACCAGGGCCACGCCGAGCATGATGGAAAGCGTCAGCGGCGTGGAGGCGGAGTTTTCGATGGTCATGGACCAGGCCGGGTTCAGGCTCGACGGGAGCAGGGCCGGGAAGATGCCGACCACCCCGAAAAGGGCGGTGCCGAAGATGAGCACGGCCGAGCCGATCCAGGCGGCCAGGGCCCGCCCCTGGCGACGGTAGAGGAAGGTCAGGACCAGTCCGGCCACGGGGATCAGCAGCAGGCCGAACAGGACCGGACTGACGAGGTAGTTCGTGAAGAGGTGGGTCATGCCGTAGGACATGGCCAGAAAGAGCACGATGACCGCGGCCACGATGGGCCAAAGCTTGCCGGCCAGGGCCATGGCCCTGGCGTGGATGTCGCCCTCGGACTTGAAGGCCAGCCACAGGGCCCCGTGGTGGGCAAAGAGCAGCACGAAGAGCACGCCCCCGGCCAGGCCGTAGGGATTGAGCAGGGTCAGCAGGTTGCCTTGCAGGATGCCGTCCTGGTCGATGGGAATGCCTTTGAAGATGTTGGCAAAGGCCACGCCGAGCAGGAGGGCCGGCAGGAAGCTGCCGACGAAGTTCATGGCGTCCCAGAACTTGTTCCAGCGCAGGCTCAGGTTCTTGGCCCGAAATTCCAGGGTCACGCCCCGCAGGATCAGGCCGAACAGGAGCAGCATGAGCGGCGTGTAGAGGCTCGAGAACATGACGGCATAGGTCTTGGGAAAGGCGGCGAAGGTCACGCCGCCGGCCGTGATGAGCCAGACCTCGTTGCCGTCCCAGAAGGGGCCCATTGTGTTGTAGATGATGCGGGTCTCCACATCGTTTTTGGCGAAAAAGGGCCGTAGCGTGCCAAGACCGAGGTCATAGCCGTCGAGCATGAAATAGATCGCCCAGAGCACTCCCCAGAGGATAAACCAGATGGTACCGAGATCCATGGCCATTCTCCTTCGTAACGGACCGGCCGGGCCGGGTTCGGACTTGCGTGTGAAAGTTTGCGCCGCGTGGCGTCGGGCCTAGGCCGGTTCCTGGCGGGCGTATTTGGCCAGCAGGTAGATGTCGAGGGCGGCGAGCAGGATGTAGACCACGAAGAAGGCGGCCAGGCTGACGGCCACCTGGGAAGTGGCCAAGGGCGAGACCGCGTCCCTGGTCCGCATGATGCCGTAGACGATCCATGGCTGGCGTCCGACTTCGGCCACGGCCCAGCCGGCCTGCAGGGCCAGGTAGGGAAGCGGGATGGTCCAGACGAAGGCCCGAAGGAGCTTTGGCGTGCTTTCCACCGGCTGGTGGCGGGCGATGAAGGCCAGGACGCCCATGAGGATCATCAGCGTGCCAAGGCCGACCATGAGCCGGAAGGAGGCGAAGGTCAGGGTGACGGGCGGGCGGTCTTCCTTGGGGAAATCCTTGAGCCCCTGCACCACGGCCGAGGGGTCGTTGAAGGCCATGAGGCTCAAAATGGCCGGGATGCGGCCGAACTGGACGCTGTTGCGCTCGTTCGCCGGATCGGGGATGGCCAGCAGGTACATGGGCGCGCCCTTTTCGGTGTCCCAGTGGGACTCCATGGCCGCGAGCTTGGTCGGCTGGACCTCGGCCACGATGTTGCCTTGCCGGTGCCCGACCACGGCCACGAGCAGGGAGAAGACCAGGGCGAAGGACGCGCCGACGCGGAAGGACTTGGTGAAAAAGTCGACGTGGTGCTTGCGCAGCAGGTGCCAGGCCGAGATGCCGACCACGAAAAAGCCGGCCAGGGCCCAGGCGCCGGTCACGGTGTGCATGAAGGCGTTCCAGCCGTAGCCGTTGGTCACGACCTCGATGAAGCTGCTCAGTTCCGCCCGGCCGTTCTGGATCACGTAACCGACCGGGTGCTGCATGAAGCCGTTGGCCAGGATGATCCACAGGGCCGAGAGGTTGGCGGCGAAGGCCACCAGCCAGATGGCCGTGGCGTGGAGCTTGGGCGAGAGCTTTTCCCAGCCGAAGACCCAGACGCCGACCATGGTGGATTCCAGGAAAAAGGCGGCCGTGGCCTCGATGGCCAGAAGCGAGCCGAAGATGTCTCCGACAAAGGCCGAATAGCGCGACCAGTTGGTGCCGAACTGGAACTCCAGGGTGATGCCGGTCACGACGCCCAGGGCGAAGTTGATCAGAAAAAGTTTGCCCCAGAACTTGGCCATCCGTTTGTAGGTCGCGTCGCCGCTTCGCACGTAGAGCGTTTCCATCACCGCCACGATGATGGAGAGCCCGAGCGTGAGCGGGACAAAGATGAAGTGGATGAACGTCGCAAAGGCGAACTGCAACCGGGAAAGCATCAATACGTCCATGGTCTGTCTCCTTTTCCTCCGTGTTGTCCGTGAACCCCTCGTGCGTGTTTCCTGGCGTACGGCCCCGGGCCGGATGTGCCGGCCGGGGTGTGGTCCTTTGAAAGTCGTTGTCGCGTTTCTACCACCCGGCCAGGAAAAACGCACCCCTCAACCACGTTTGAAAGGTGCGAAAACGTCTATCGTCACGGCCCGTCGGGCCGTTTGGCGCAGGCCTTGCTTTCGGTTTCGGCCAGTGCGGCCAGGGTCGTGGATCCAAGGGTCTCGCGCAGCTGGCTTCTGGCCTTGTCCCAGACGCGGTGCACCGAGCAGAGTTTGCGCCTGTCGCAACTCTCCGGCCGGCTGATGCAGTCGTTCAAGAAGATTTCGCCGTCGATGGCTTCGACCAGGGACAGAAGGGTGATGTCCTCGGGCCGCCGCACCAGCTCGTAGCCGCCCTGGGCTCCCTGGCGGATGGCGATGATGCCGGCCCGGGCAAGGTGCTGGGCCACCTTGCCCAGGAACTGGGCCGGGATGTCCATGGCCTCGGCGATTTCCTTGCGGGTGATGACCGGGCGGTCCCGGTGCATGGAAAGGTGCAGGACGCACCGGATGGCATATTCGCCGGCTCTGGTCAGACGCATGGGGGCCTCAATTTGGATTAATCGGACATGATTGATCCTATATTCGGGCCGGCCAGGGCTGTCAACGGATTTTTGTTTTGCGGGGCGGCTTTTTAGGGCCGGCCGCGCCAGGTTTCGCAACCCGGAGCGTAGCGGTCGAGGAGGCGCCGGGCGATGCTCGATCGGGGGGGCAGCAACGGCGGCAGCCGGTCGGCGGAAAACCAGGCCGCGTCCTCGAGTTCGGTCCGGTCGAGGACGAGGTCGCCCCCGGCGTAGCGGGCCGTGAATCCGGCCATGATCTGGCTCGGGAAGGGCCAGTTCTGGCTTTCGAGATACCGGATATCCGTGAGGGCGAGGTTGGTCTCTTCCTTGACCTCCCGGGCCACGCATTCTTCCAGGGATTCGGCGAATTCGAGGTATCCGGCCACCAAGCCGAACTGGCCGGCCGGCCACTCGGGCTTTCGCACGAGCAGGAACTCCTCGCCCCGGGTGATGAGCACGATGACGGCCGGATGCAGGCGCGGATAGTACTCCCGGTTGCAGGCCGGGCAGCGCATGCCCCAGTTGCCGGGGATCTCGCGGGGCAGGCCGCCGCAGGCCGGACAGATGCGGCTGCGGTCTCGCCAGTGGAGGACCTGTCGGGCCAGTCCGGCCAGGGTCAGCATCCGGTCGTCCAGGATCGGGGACCGGTAGCCGGCCGGGATCAGGGCCAGGGGGGCGGGGATGGAGGCCTCGGGAATGAGCCTTGCGGCGCGAAGCGGGCTTCCCTGCCACTCCCCCACGTAGACCGGGGGCACGGCAAAGGGCCCGGGCACCGGGACCGGGCCGCGGGGCAGGACCGGGCCGTGGCCGTTTTGCCGCATCACCAATCCTCCTTCGCGAAGGATGAGCCAGAAGCCGGGCGTTTCCGCCCGGTCGCGGTCCGGTGTGCCCGGGCGAAAATCATGGCGGATGATGGCTTGGTTATAAGGAATATGGACCTCGTGCGGCTGGGGCATGGTTCGGGCCGTCCTTTTTCCCGGGCCGTGGGCCGGCGTGGCTGGAGGCGTGCCGGCGGGCGGAAAGCTTTGGAGTGGTCCCGATGCTACGCCACAGGGGCCGCCTTGGCTAGACGGGCCTGCCGGCTTCCGATTCGAACGGGTTGGGTCCCGGTGCCGGGACCGCGGGCCGCGGTCCGGCCTTGGTCGATCCGGCTCCCGTTTCAGGCCTGGCAGCGCCTGCTCCACGCGGGAGTCGGTTTTTCTCTGAGGAAAGGCCGGGGGCAAAAACCGGTTGCCTTGCGGAAATGTCTTCCGTGGGGTGTTTTTTTCATGGTCCCGGAAAAAAGAGTAGCCAAAAAAGTTCATGGCATGGTATCCATCGATACAAGTCCTGCCATATGCAAGGGCGAAGCAGAAGGAATGGTAGCAATACGACTCAGTTGAGGCGGGGGGTGGTTTATTCTTCTCTAGAAGGACGCAGGACAGGTGAAGCCTTCTCTATGGCTGATGATTGCAAAGCGATCGGAAATTTTGTTTTTCCTGAAAACTGTGGCAATCTTGTATCGGATAAACTTTCGAATAATAATTTAAAAAACAGCAGATGCAACCTCAACGGGAGAATGTGGTTATGGGAAAGTACTTTCTCGCTTGGTTGCTCGGAGTTCCGGCCGGGTTGCTGATCATTCTCTATCTCCTGTTCCATTAATCGGGTCATTCCCGCAATCGGCGTTCCCACTTCCCTAAAGGAGGGTTTATCATGAAAAAGACAGCAACATGGGGAGTTTCCGCGCTCTCTGTCGCGGCGTTGCTCTGGAGTCCCGGCGCGATGGCCGCCAAGACCATTGTGGTCGGGCCGGATGATGCAAACCTGCGGGTGGCCCAAGCCGCGCCGCCGGCGACCATGAAAACCGTTCCGCCGAGTGACGCGGACAACAGCAGGCAAAACCAGATGAGTTCGCATCCCGGACAGATGAATGCGGACAAGCAAGGCAACCAGAAGGCGGATACGGAGATCACGCGTCAGATCCGCGAGGCGGTGACGGACGACAAATCCCTGTCCACCTACGCGCATAATGTCAAGATCATCACCAAAAACGGCAAGGTCTTCCTCAAGGGCCCGGTGCGGACCGCCGAGGAGCGGACCAATATCGGCGAAAAGGCCGCTGCCGTGGCCGGCGCCGAGAACGTGACCAACTCGCTTACGATCGCACCCAAGAAATAGCCGCAACGAAAAGGAGTTGTACCATGCACGAGGACGATAAAATCGCGGTTTACGGATTGTATGCCAGCCGCCTTCAGGCCGAGGAGGCCGTGGATGCCCTGCGCGCCGCCGGCTACCGCAATTCCGACATCTCGGTGGTCTTCCCGGGCGAGCTCGACGGCGGCCAATCGGTCGGCCATGAAAAAGGCACCAAGTCTCCGGAAGGCGCAGCCACCGGCGCGGGCGCGGGCCTGGTCATCGGCGGGGCCCTGGGGTGGCTGGCCGGCATCGGCATGCTTGCCATCCCCGGCGTCGGTCCGCTGATCGCGGCCGGCCCCATCATGGCCCTGCTCGCCGGCGCCGGCGCCGGCGGCGCCCTTGGTGGCGTGGCCGGGGCCCTGGTCGGCCTCGGCGTGCCGGAATACGAGGCCAAACGGTATGAGGAACGGGTGCGGGAAGGCAAGATCCTCCTGTCCGTCCATGCCGACAACAGCGACTGGCGGGACAAGGCCAAAAAGATCATGGAGTCCACCGGGGCCCAGGACATCTCGAGCAAGGACGAAGCCTAGCCGCCCCTCCGGGCACGCCGGCCGCCGGCTGTCCGGAAGCGACCCACCGAAACGCCGCCCCGCAACGGGCCGGCCCCTGGCGCGCGGCAACCGCGTGTCCGGGACCGGGCCCCGCGCGGGGCACTTTTTTGTCTCCGGCCCGCCCGGCAAAGGCCGCTTGACGCCCCGGTCCGGCCCTGGCAGTGCCAGGAGACTGCCGCACACCGAGGAGGCGCACCATGCGCGACTGCCTTGCCGAGGCCGAAGCCATTTTCCGGGCCGGGCTGGCCCGGGTCGATCCGCTGGCCATGATGGAGCGGGTGCTGTCGCTGACGGGCGACGTCCTGCGGGTGGCCACCGAAACCGAGTGCCACCAGTACGACCTGGCCGGCGTCAAACGCATTTTCGTCCTCGGCGCGGGCAAGGCCTCGGCCCGCATGGCCCTTGGCCTGGAACGCCTGCTCGGGGACCGGATCACGGCCGGGGTGGTGGCGGTCAAGGAAGGCTACCGGGAACGGCTCTCGCGCGTGCGGCTGCTCGAAGCGTCCCATCCCGTGCCGGACGCACGCGGCGTGGCCGCGGCCCGGGAAGTCCTGGCCATGGCCCGGCAGGCCGGCCCGGACGATCTGGTCATCGTCCTGGTTTCCGGCGGCGGCTCGGCCATCCTGGCCGCGCCCGTCGACCTGCCGGGCCGTCGGCTGACCCTGGCCGACAAGCAGGAAACCACCCGGGTGCTCCTGGCCAGCGGCGCGACCATCCAGGAAATAAACTGTGTGCGCAAAAAGCTGTCCGCCGTCAAAGGCGGCCGGCTGGCTGCGGCCATAAGTCCGGCCCGGTGCCTGGGGCTGCTTCTCTCGGACGTGGTCGGCGACGACCTCGACGTCATCGCCAGCGGCCCGACAGTGGCCGATCCGACCACCGGGGCCGACGCCCTGGCCGTCCTGGCCCGCTACGGCGTCACGGACAAGGTCGCGCCCGAGGCCCTGGCCGTTCTCGACGACGTGGCCGCCGGCCGGGCCCCGGATACGCCCAAGCCCGGGGACCCGGTCTTCGCCCGCACCCGCACCGTGCTCGTGGGCACCAATTTCCAGGCCCTGCTGGCGGCCAGGGACAAGGCCCGGGAGTTCGGCTACGACACCGTGGTCCTGACCTCGCACCTGACCGGAGAGGCCCGGGAGATGGCCAACCTCTTTCTCGGCATGGCCCGGGACATCGCCGAATACGGGGTGCCGCTTTCCAGGCCGGCCTGCGTCATCGCCGGCGGGGAGACGACCGTCACCCTGCGCGGGCCGGGGAAGGGCGGCCGCAACCAGGAAATGGCCCTGGCCTTCCTGGCCGGACTGGCGCGCCAGGCCAAAAGCGCCGAGGAGGCCGTGTTCCTGGCCGCTTCCACCGACGGCTCCGACGGCCCGACCGACGCCACCGGTGCCTTCGCCTCCCTGGACATCCTGCGCCGGGGCTTGGAACTCGGCCTCGACCCGGCCCTCTATCTGGTCGAAAACGACGCCTACCACTATTTCGAGGCCGTGGGCCGGCTGCTCAAGACCGGCCCCACCAACACCAACGTCTGCGACATCAAGGTGCTCTTGACCCCGTAGGCCGGCGTACTGGACGGGCCGGGCGGCACCGGCACGGCGCGGGTGACCGGTATGGGCTTGCCGACAGGGCCAAGGGAGCCTGCGGCAACGAAAGCGGCCCCGGAAACACCGGGGCCGTTCGTGCCGGCCGAGCCAGCCAGGGGAAAGGGGGCGGGACTAGCGCAGGACTTTTTTCACCACGGCCACGAGCTGGTCCGGGGTGAAGGGCTTGACGATCCAACCCGTGGCCCCGGCGGCCTTGCCCTCGGCCTTTTTCCCGGCCTGGGACTCGGTGGTCAGCATGACGATGGGGATGAACTTGTAGGCGGCCTGGGCGCGGATGCCCTTGATGAGGCCGATGCCGTCGAGGTTCGGCATGTTGAGGTCGGTGATGACCATGTCCACGGTGCCGGAAAGCTTGGACAGGGCGTCCTTGCCGTCGGACGCCTCGATGACGTCGTAGCCTTCCTTCTTGAGCGTGAACGCCACCATCTGTCGCACGCTCGCCGAGTCGTCCACGGTCATGATTCGTTTAGCCATCGCGTTCCTCATCGGCGAAAAAGGTTGCTAGTTGCGGCGTCTGGGCAAAGCCGGAAATCCGGGCCGCCTGGCTGGCCGCGACGGAGACCGGACCCGAGCGTTCCAGGCTTTTGCCGTCCCGGGCCAGGGTCAGGGCCGTGGACAGCAAGAGCTGTAAAAACGTGACATCGACTTCCGCCACGTCGGAGACGTCAAGGGCCAGTCCCTTGCCCGTAGAAACGGCGTCAAGCAGGGCTTCGCGCAGGGATGCGGCATGCTCCACCGTGCATTTTCCGGAAATGCCGAGCACGAGCCGTGCGTCGTCTTCGCTGCGGGTCAGTTCCATGGGGCCACTCCTTCACGTGATCCGGCTCACTGGGCCAGTGTACGGGAGGCTTTGGCCGCGTGCAAGCGGGAGTCCTCCTGGCCGCGCACGAAGCGCACGAGTTGCGGGACATCGAGGATGAGCGAAATGCTGCCGTCGCCGTTTATCGTCGTGCCGGAAATCCACTTGAGGTGGCGGTAGCAGGTGTCGAGGCTCTTGATCACGGCCTGCTGCCGGCCGACCACCCGGTCCACGCAGAATCCGACCATCTCGCCCTCCACTTCCGTGACCACCACCCGCTCGTAGCCGGGCTGCTCGCCGGGCACGGAAAAGAGGCGCCGCAGGCTCACCACTGGGATCAGGTCGCCCATGCGCTCCATGTTCTCCACGGTGCGGGCCTCGCCCGTGACGAAGCGTTCCTGGAAGCCGCGCAGGGTGACGAGGGGCACGATGAAGGAGTCCCGGCCGACCACCACGTTGAAGCCGTCGATGATGGCCAAGGTCAGCGGCAGCTTGATGGTCACGGTGGTGCCCCGGCCAAGGACGCTTTCCACCTCCACCGTGCCGCGCAAGGCCTCGATGTTGCGTTTGACCACGTCCATGCCGACGCCCCGGCCGGAAACGTCGGAGATGGCGGCGGCCGTGGAAAAGCCGGGGGCGAAGATCAGGTCGAAGAGTTCCTTTTCCGAGGGGTCCGCGTCCGGGGCGAGGAGCCCCCGTTCCACGGCTTTCTGGCGCACGACGGCCGGGTCGATGCCCCGGCCGTCGTCGATGATGCTTATGACCACGTTGCCGCCGGAGTGGCTGGCGGACAGGGTGACGCGGCCATGCGGGGTCTTGCCGGCCCGCTGGCGGGCGTCCGGCGGCTCCACGCCGTGGTCCAGGCTGTTGCGCAGCAGGTGGACGAGCGGGTCCTTGATCCGGTCGATGACGGTCTTGTCGAGTTCCGTGTCCCCGCCGAGGGCCTCGAAGTCCACTTCCTTGCCGAGCGAGGCCGACAGGTCGCGCAGGAGCCGGGTGAACTGGCTGAACACCGTGCCGATCGGCAGCATGCGCAGGCCGAGGGCCACGTCGCGCATGGCGTCGGTCAGGCGCTCCAGGTCCTCGTCCACGGCCGCGGCCGCGTCGAGGTCCCGGGCCTGCACCGCCTGGCGCAGCCGGGATTGGAGGATGACCAGCTCCCCGGCCATGGTGACCACGCTGTCGAGCCGGGCCGCGTCCACCCGGAGGGTCGCGGCGGCGGGCGCGCCCTGGCGTTGGGCCCCGGCCTCGATTGCCCCGATGCGGGCCACTTTCGACCGCACTTGGGCCTTGGCCTGGCTGATGGAGGCGAGCATGGCGGCCAGGGCCCGGCCGAGGGTTTCAAGGACCACGTCCGTGGGCGCGGCGTCGAGTCCGGCCAGGTTGCCGAGCAGGGCGGTCAGATCGTCGTCCCGCAGGGCGCCTTCGTGGATGCGCTCGATGGTGACGTCGGAGTCGCCCTCGACAAAGATGAACACGTCGCGCAGGCTGTTGATGCCGCAGGGCGTGCGCACCAGCATGTCGTAGACGCCGTAGGCCTCCTCGGGCTCGAAGTCCGAGGCGTCCAGATCGGGCAGGGGACCGTGGCGCAGGACGCGCACGAGGCCCATGGCGTCGAGGTCGGCCAGAATGCGCACCGGATCGTTGCCCGTGTGCAGGATGCGCGGGGCCGGCCGGAAACGGATCCAGTAGATGCCGGGCGGGCCGGGCCGGCCTTCGCAGGCGTAGGCCGGCTGGTCGGGATTGGCGGACGCAACCGCCTCCCCGGCGGCTTGCGGGGCGGCGGCCGCGGGTTTTCCCGGCTGGGAGCCGGCGGGCAGGAAGGCGGCGAACGAGGCGAGCAGTTCGTCGGAGGCGGCCCGCAGTTCCGGACCCACGGCCTCGGCCGGGGCGTCGAGCAGGGCCAGGATATGGTCCTTGGCCGCGAGCGTCAGGCTCAAAAGCTCCCGGGTCACGGTCAGCTGGCCCGAACGGACCCGGTCGTAGACCGTCTCCACATCGTGGGTGAAGCGCGAGATCTCCTCGAACCCGAACATGGCCCCGCCGCCCTTGATGGTGTGCATGGCCCTGAAGCAGGCGTCCACGCCCTCCATGTCTGTCGGGTCCTTTTCGAGGTCGAGCAGTCCCCGTTCCAGTTCGCCGAGCAGCTCCCGCGTCTCCTCCACGTAGAGCCCGATGGACGGATCAATATCGCGCATGGCGCACCTCGGCGGCGGTCAGGGTTTGGCCACCGGCGGAAACCGGAGCCAACACCGCCTTAGAACCGTTCGAACTGTTCATCGTCGCCGTCCATGTCGAGGGAGACCGCCGTGGCCCTGGATTTGGGCGCCAGCGGCCTTTCCGCTGGCTTCAGTGCGGCCGCGGATTTGCCGATGGCCGCCGGCCGGGCGGAGGGCCTGCCCTTGGCCGTGGCCGGGGCGATGGCCCGGGCCGGCCGGGAAGAGGCGTCCACCTGGAAGAAGGCGATGCTGGCCTGCAGCTGTTCGGCCTGGGCCGAGAGCTCTTCGGAGGTGGAGGCCAGCTCCTCGGAGGCGGAGGCGTTTTGCTGGATGACCTGGTCGAGCTGCTGCAGGGCCTTGTTGACCTGTCCGGAGCCGGTGGACTGTTCCTGGCTGGCGGCGTTTATTTCCTGGACCAGGTCGGCCGTGCGCTGGATGTCGGGCACGAGCTTGCCGAGGAGCTCCCCGGCCCGTTCGGCTACGCTGGTGGTCGTGCGCGACAGCTGGGTGATTTCCGAGGCCGCGGTCTGGCTGCGTTCGGCGAGCTTGCGGACTTCGGAGGCCACGACCGCGAATCCCCGGCCGTGTTCCCCGGCCCGGGCCGCCTCCACGGCGGCGTTCAGGGCCAGCAGGTCCGTTTGCCGGGCGATTTCCTCGATGATCGAGATCTTGCCCGCGATTTCCTTCATGGCGGCCACGGCCTGGGTCACGGCCTGGCCCGATTCGCGGGCATCGCCCGCCGCCTTGACGGCGATGGCTTCGGTCTGGCTGGCATTGTCCGCGTTCTGGCTGATGCTCGAGACCATCTCTTCCATGGCCGAGGACGATTCCTCCACGGCCGAGGCCTGCTCGGTGGCGCCCTGGGACAGGGATTCGGCCGAGGCGCTCATTTCCTCGCTGCCCGAGGCCACGTTCTCGGCCCCGGACTGGACCTCGCCGACCACGTCGCGCAGCCGGTCGATCATCTCGGCCATGCTTTTGAGCATGACGTCCTTTTCCGACCGGGCGGTGACGGTCACCGTGAGATCGCCTTCGGCCAGGCGGCCGGCCACGTCGGCCGTGGTCCGCTCGGCCTCGATCATGCGTTCCATGGCCAGCAGGAGCGTACCGATCTCGTCGCGGCTGTCCACGGACACGTCCACGTCCAAGTCGCCGTGGGACACGGCTTCGGCCGCCGCAATCGCCTTTTTGATGCCGCGAAGGATGCCCTTGGTGATCAGCACGGCAAACAGGATGCCAAGAAGGGTTCCGGCCACGGCCGAGGCGATGCTCACCAAGTTGGCGGTGCGGGATTCGGCCGCCATGCTTTCCTGCTGGACGGTCACGGCTTCGGCGGCCACTTTCGAGGCCTTGTCGGCGGTGGCGGCCATCTCCTTGACCACCACGGCCTGTGTCTCGGCGGCCACGACAAAGCCGTCCATGCGGGCCTTGTAAGTCTCGGCCCGGGTGATGATCTCGGCCATCATGGACCGTTCCTCGGTCGAGGCCATGATCTGCTGGGTCTCTCGGCCGGCGGCGACGAGCCCGTCCAGGAGGCCCCGGGCGGTGTCCATGCGGGCCTTGTCGCCCCGCCACAGGTAATAAAGGACCTCGATCCGGGAACGCAGGAACTGCTGCACCACCTGCTCGACCCGGTACTGCGCGGCGGAGGCCTTCTGCACGGCCTCGACGCCCAGGCCGCCGGCCTTTTCCTGGGTTTCCGCCTCGCGTCGCGACAGGTCCTCGGCCAGCTTCTGCAGGGCTCCGGCCGCTTCGACCACGGCTTTGAAGGTTTCCTCGCGGGCCTTCTCGCTATCAAGGTATTTGGCCGCGCCGGCTTCGTAGTCGGTCACATTGGCGATAAGCGTGTCCATCATTTCCCGGTTGCGGGGAATGGCGAGGGTATGTTTCAGGGCCTGGGCCTTTTCCTTGGCCTTGCCCAGGTCCTTGCGGAAGGCGTCGAGGCGCGCCGGGTCTTTGGAATTGGTGAAATAAAGCATGTTCATGCGGGCGTTGGTGATGCTGTCGCTGATGTCGTTGACCGCTTCCATCTTGTCCGAACGCGACAGCAGCTGGTCAAGGCTCATGTAGCCGATCACGGCCACGGCGAGGGTGAAAAGGATGAGCAGGCCGAATCCCAGGCCGAGCTTGAAGGCCAATCCTCGATTTTTAAACATGATGGACTCCGGAGTTCAAGTTTCGGACGTACACGACGTTTCCGTCGGCACAGGCATGGGCCAAGGATGAGTCCAAAACGTCAAGAATATTCTGCCGGCGCCAAACCGTCAGGTGAAAACGCTTAACGGAGAAATGCTTCGTCCGGTCCCTCCTGGCGTGGGAGAGACGTGTCATCCTGGGAAGCTTCGCCGAGTACCTGGGAAATGTCCTGGATCTCCTCGCTGGAAAAAACCTTTTCCACTTCGAGAATCAGGATGAAACGGTCGCCGTGCTTGCCGATGCCCCGGATGAAATCGGTGCGCACGGCCGCCCCCATGCGCGGCGGCGGATCGATGCGGTCCATCTCGAGTTCCAGCACTTCCTTGACCGAATCGGCCAGGGCACCCATGATGGAGACGGTGTCGTCCCGCTTGATTTCCACGATGACGATCCGGGTGTTGAGCGTCTGTTCCACGCGGCCCAGGCCGAACTTCATTTTCAGGTCCACGACAGGCACGGCATTGCCACGCACGTTGACTACCCCGCGCATGAATTCCGGCGTCTGGGGGATGCGGGTGATGTCGGTGTAGTCGAGGATCTCGCGGACGGAGAAAATATCAATGGCGAATATTTCGTTGCCAAGCGTCATGGTAAGGAAACGTTGGCTTCCGGTTTGGGTGCCTGCGGCCATGGTGGTCCCTTTTCCCTTGCATTGTATTGTGAACAACAGTTCGCATCTTTTTTCTTGCATCTTTATAAGATTTTCTATGGCCCCAATATACAACCAAAGTGATGGGATGACAATATTTTTTTGAAAAAAGGGTTGGTTCTCATTATGCTTCACATTTACGGCAAAGGTGCGGCAATGGGGTGACCGGACAGCCGCGGCAGGGCAGCGTCGGCCTCGACGGCGCAGCCCTGGCCCGCAGCCCCCGGCCACGGCAGGCCGCGCACGCGTCAGGCCTCCTGGTACGCCCACTTTGGGCTCCACTTTTTTTGGGTTTGGGCCTAGGATGGCCAAAACAGCGAGGATCCCATGCCCCCCAAACGCGCCACCACTGCTGCCGTCGGCAAAACGTTGGAAGACCGGCGTGATGCCGCCCGCGATGCGGCTCTCAAAGAGTTGAAGGCCCTGCGCGCCGATCTCGCCACCCTGGAGGCCGTGCTGTCAGGACGGCGCAGGAAGGGGGACTTTTCCCTTTTCGACGTGGCCCACGGCGCTTTTGAAATTTTCCGCAACGCCGCCGCCGCCTTTGAGGCCGAGACCCTCATGGAGGGTCTCGCCGGGGAGCTCGAGGCGGCAAAGTCAGTGGATTTCTTGGAAAAACACGGCGCGACCGAACTGGTCAAGCCGGCCGGCTGGCACTGGATATCCCCGCGGGGCGAGATGCATTTTCTCGGCAAGACCGACGACGCCCAGAAGGCGGCGGACAAGCTGGCCGCCCTCCTGCCGGGCTCGCGACGTCCCAAGAAGCGGGACAAGGCGTCCGGTGCCCCGGACGCGTCCCAGGCTTCGGAAGCCGGAAACGACGGGGAAGACAGCGAAACACCGGCCGGCCATGGGGATCTGGAACAGGCATGAGCGGGCCGGACGCGCGGCCGCGTGCCTCGCGGCGTGGGCAGGCCGTGGCCCTTGGGCTGGCGGCCCTTTTCCTTTTTCTCCTCCTGGCGGGCTGCTCCGACGACGCGCCCCCTGAAAGCCCGGATGCGGTCACGGGCAAGACTCCGGTGGTGCGGCCCGAGGACGTCCATGTCCGGGGGACGGGCGGCGCGGCCGTGCTGGCCCCGGACTATCGCCAGGGCCTGGCCGCCGATCTCCCGGCCGAAGCGGAGAAAAAGCCGTCCCGCCCGACTGCGGTGGCGGCGGCCGGACCGGACGCGTCCCGGACCGCTCCCCCTGTTTCCAGCCTTGCCGGCGGCCAATCCGTGGCCGGCCAGCCCGCCGTGGCCATGACGACGAGCCCTGCGGCCGCCGTGGGCGCCCGTCCCGGCGATGCGGCCGGCCGGACTCCCGGCCTGGCTCCGGGACGGCCCGAAAGCCCGCTTCCGGCCGTTCCGGCTTCGGCCGCAGCCGACTCCGGCCGAAATCCTTCCTCGGGGAGCTTTCCCGTGCCCAATTGCCGGCAGCTGGTGCTGGTGGTGGCCCCGACCTTCGAGGCGGACCGGGGGACCTTGCGTCGGTTCGAGCGGCAGGGGCCGGATAGTCCCTGGGTCGAGGCCGGGGCCCCGTCGCCGTGCGTGCTCGGCCGCAAGGGCCTTGGCGCCGGGCGGGGCCTCACGCCGCCCCTGGCCGGCCCGGCCAAGCGGCAGGGCGACGGCCGCACGCCGGCCGGCCTGTTCCCCCTGCCCCTGGCCTTTGGCTACGCCGACGCCCAGGCGGCCCGGACGGTCGGTGTGCGCCTGCCGTACGTGGCCGTCACCGACCGCACGGCCTGCGTGACCGATCCGGCCTCCGACCTCTTCGGCCGGGTGGTCGGGCCCGAGGCGCGGCCGGCCGGCCTTCGAGGCCAGGACCGGATGGTCCGCGACGACCGGGCCAACGTCTGGGGTGTGGGCATCGGCCACAACCTGGACCGTCCCGACGCCGAGGCCGGATCGTGCCTTTTCGTCAACGTCCGTCCGGCCGGCGGGCCGCCGACCGGCGGCAGCATCGGCTGTCCCGAAACCGTGGCCGCGTCCCTGGCCGCCTGGCTCGATCCGGCGGCCGGGCCCCTTTTGGCCGTCCTGCCGGCCAAGGCCTACCAGGAGCGGCAGACGGCCTGGGGCCTGCCCTAGCCTGGGGAAACGGCAAAAAAAGGCCCGTCTGCCCCGGCAGGCGGAGCGGACGGGCCTTGCCGCACGGTCGCGGCGCAATTTTTACGGTCGCGGACCCGCGGCCTCGTCTGGCGTTCGCTAAAAATATGGTCTCAAAATTCGTATGCACGAATTTTGAGCACGTGAGCCTGTCTAGGGCATGGGCTGGCGTTTGCGGCGCAGATAGTCCTCCCGGCCGAAAAAGGCCAGCTCCAGCCAGTCGAGGCCGAAAATGAGGGCCTCCTCCTCGTCGGCCAGGACCTTGCGCTGGCGGTCGTCGTCGATTTCCACGAGCCTGAAAAGCCCCATCTTGCCGATGAACTCCTGGAAGGCGTCGGGCTGGTACTGGGCCAGCCAGACCATCTGGGACTGCTTGTCCGAAAGGACGGCGCCCTTGCCCCGGGCCAGGGCCATGAGCCGCATGTACCGGTCGTTGTAGTGGTTGTAGGTGGTCAGTTCCTGGTCGGCCAGCCAGCCGGGCGCGTCCCAGGTGGCGGCCTCCTCGAAGCCCCGGCAGTGGGGCTCTTTGACCACGAAGAACTGTTCCACCACGGTGCCGTCCGCGTCGAGCCGGGTGGCCCGGCCGAGGGGATAGGTGCGGCAGGCCCCGGGGCGGTCGGCGTAGACCTTGCACCCTTCGGGCGAGACGAAGGGGCACCGTTTGAGCCGTTCGTCGCGCATGGCCAGGCGCAGTATGGGAAAGCCGGTATCCGGGGCGGTGAACCGGGTGGTGAAGTGATTGATGAAATCCACGGCCGAAATGCCGAGAGCCCGGCGCAGGCGCAGGGCGTCGTAGGGTGTGAGCATGAGCGTCAGGTCCGAACAGCAGGCATTGAAGCACGGCACGTCCGGGTGGCAGGCAAAGCGAAAGGCCTCACCGGGTTTGAGCTCCGGCAGCGATTTGAGAAAGGCGTCCGTGGCGTCGGCCTCGTTTTCGATGAGTGCGTCGTTTAGGTCTTTCATGGCGGCGTGCCTCCTTGCCAGGGCCTTCTAATGCCGGCGGAGCGCCTTGGCAACCTTTGCCCCTTCGCCTTGACAGGCCTTGAAAAAACAGGAAGCTTGCGCCAATTGGTCATGCGCCGTCCGGGATTTCCGGCCAGGGCCGACCGGCCCGCGCACCGCTCGTTGGCGCGTTGGGCGCGCGGCGAAACCGCTTGGACACGACGGGCCTCGGAAGTTCTCCCGGGCCCCGGGGACAGGATGCAGCCGGGCTTTTCCTTGCGACTCCACAACCGCCTGCTGGAACTCGACCGCGTGGCCGACGCGGTCGAGGCCTTTGGCGAGGCCCACGGCCTTCCCGCCAGACTGCGTTTCCAGATCCGGCTCGCCCTCGACGAACTGCTCACCAACATCATAAGCTACGGCTACCCCGAAGACGGCGACCATCTGATCACCGTGGCCATGGGGCAGGAAGGGACCCGCCTGCGCTTCGTGCTCGAAGACGACGCCCAGCCCTTCGACCCGCTGACGGCAAGGACGCCCGACACCACGGGGACCCCCGAAGAACGCCGTATCGGCGGGCTCGGCATCCATCTGGTGCGCACGATCATGGACCGCGTTGCCTACGAGCGCGTGGACGATAGAAACCGGCTCATACTCGAAAAAGACATCGACTAACGCAAAAGGGGTGGCAAGATGCAACTCGTGGAGAAGGAGAGCGGCGAGGTTACGGTGCTGGAGCTTGGCGGCAGGCTCGACAGCAACACCTCCAAGGTGCTGGAGGACAAGGTCATGGAGATCCTGGGGCAGGGCAAGACGAAAGTTCTCATGGACTTCAAGGACGTGGACTACATCAATTCCACCGGTCTCCGCGTCCTGCTCCTGGCCCTGCAGCAGCTCAAAAAGATCCAGGGCAAGCTTGTTTTGTCCACCATCAAGGATTACATGAAGGAAGTGTTCGAAATTTCCGGCTACACCGAGATATTTCCCATCTACGCCACCCAGGAGGAAGGCCTGGCGCATTTTTCCTGAGCCCGGGCCGTGCCCGGGCCGGAAAAGGAGAGGCCATGATGTTTCGGATTTGCCCCATCTTGCGATTGCCTGCGTGCGCCGCCGTCCTGGCCCTGGCCCTCTGGGGCGGCCCCGGCCCGGCCCGGGCCGCGGACGCGCCCCAGGAGCTGGCCGGCATCCGGCTCGGCCAGACGGTCGAGGCCATGGGGGACAAGCTCGTCCCCGCCGGCGCCAATCGGGCTCTCCACAGGCCCTTTATCGGCATCATGCCCGTGGCCCCGGTGCCGGGGTACCGCAGCGGCTACGTGGACTACGGCCTTTGCGCCAAGCCCGGCCGGATCGTGCGGATCAAGATGCACTACGGCGACGATTCGCTGGCCTTTTTCAACCGGGTCATGGCCGCCCTGACGAAGCGTTACGGCGAGCCCAAGGAGTGGCGCGGCAACGCCTTTGGCACGCTTCGGACCTGGAAGTGGGGCCTTCGGTCCGGCGACGGCCAGCCGGTCAGCCTCATCCTCATGCACTACGAGGGCGAGGACGGGGCCTTTACCGAGGGCAACTCCATCCGCATCGCCGCCACCTCGCTGGTGCGCGAGGAGGAGCGGTGCCAAGCCGAAAAGCAGGCCACCATCCAAGGGCGCGCCAACGCCCAAAGCGAGGCCAGGGACGCCCAAGCCCTTGGCCCGGACTGGTTCCTGCCGCGCTGACGGCCGGGCCGGGGGAGTCTTGTGACACCAACGCTTCTGGAATCCCGCTATCTTGCCCACCGGTCCGAACTGGCCGGCCTCCTGGGACGTCTCGGCGAACTGCTGGCCCGGTGCGGCCGCACGGACCTCGAAGCCACGGCCCGGGAACTGTTGGCCCATGTGTCCGAGCCGTTCCTCTTCGTGGTGGTCGGTGAGGTCAAGACCGGCAAGAGCAGCCTCATAAACGCCCTGCTCGGGGCCCCGGTCACGGATGTGGCTCCGGACCCGTGCACGGACCGCATCCACATCATCAGCCGGGGCGAAGCCGCCGGGGCCCCGCCCGAGGGGCCGCTGGTGCGGCACGTGGCCCTGGACAATCCGCTGCTTGACGGGCTGGCCATCGTGGACACGCCGGGCGTGGACAGCATCATCGACCGCCACCAGGAGATCACGGAGGAGTTCATCCCCCGGGCCGATCTGGTGCTCTTCGTCTTTTCGGCGCTCAATCCCTACTCCCGCTCGGCCTGGGACTTTTTCGACCTCATGGCCACCACCTGGCGGCGCAACGTGGCCTTTGCCCTGACCCAGGCCGATCTGGCCAGCCCTGAGCAGGTCGAGGTCAACACCCGGCGGCTGCGGGAACTGGCCGGGGCCCACGGTCTGGCCGATCCCCTGGTTTTCCTCATTTCCTCGACCAGGAGCCTGGCCGACCCCGAGGCCGGCGGCATCGCGGCCCTGCGCGGCCACATCCGGCAGTTGACGGCCTCGGGCGGCCATTTCGCGGCCAAGCTCGAAGCCACCCGCCGGTCGGCCCGGCGCCTGTTGGACGACCTCGGCCAGTCGCTCGACACCCTGGCCCGGGAGCACGAGGCGGACACGGCCGAGGCCGGGCGGATCAGAAAGCGCCTGGACGCGGCCCGGCTGGCCGCCGGACGCGAGGCCGAGGTCCTGCGGACCCGGGTGGAGGCGGCCTATGCCCGTCTGGCCGGGGAGTTCGAGCAGGCCTTTGCCGGGGAGTTGCGGTTTGGCGGCATGATCGGCCGGGCCTTCACCGGCCTTTGGCGGCGCAAACAGGAGGCCGGCCCGGCGGCCCGGCTGCGGGAGCTCGGCGAGGTCTTCTCCCGGGATCTGGAGCGCGAGGTGGAAGGCATCGCCCGGCAGGGCGCGGTCCATATTTTCGAGAGTGTCAGCAACTCGGTCCGGATGATCCTCGACGAGCTGCGCCAGCGGCGAAGCGCCGGCCCGGGGCCCGATGCCGATGCCCTGACCGCCCAGCGCGACCGGGTGCTGGCCGAGGTGGCCGAGCGGGTGGAGGCCCTGCTCGCCTCGGGCGGGCCCATGGCCGGCATCGACCCCAAAAGCGTGTCCGGCCTCGACCCCAAGGCGGCCCTCGGCGGAGCCCTGGTGGTCCTTGGCACCATTTTCGCCCTGGCGGTCAAAAGTGCTGTCATCGACGTGACCGGCGGCGTGATCGCGGCCGGCGGAGCGCTCCTTGCCGGCAGCGCCCTTTTCTGGCAGCGGCCGCGCGTCCTGGCCGCCCTGCGCCGGCAGCTGGCGGCCGGCGGAGAGAAGCTTCGCCTGGAGATCGACGAGCGCCTGAGCGCCCGGGTGGACCGGATCTTTCGGGAGATCGAGGAGCGATTCGAGCCGTTTTTCGCGGACATCGAGGCGCGCCGGGCCTCGCTTGCCGACCTGTCCGCCCGGCGCGCCGCCCTCGACGCCGCCTTGACGGCCTTTCAGCCCGAGGACGCGGACCCCGATGCCCATGTCGATGCGGTTGCCGCCGTCTCCTGAACGTCCGGTGTCCGGCCGCCTTTCCCCCGTGCCACGCCCCGGTTCGGGTGGGAGGCGGCCGTGACCGTGGAACCGCCTTTTCTGTTCCTGCACATCCCCCGCACGGCCGGCACCACGCTCAACAGGCTGCTCGAGCGCCACTTCCCGCCGGAAGCCGTGCTGTCCCTCTATACCCGCGACGATTTCAGCCGCCACGCCGTCCTGGACCCGGAGCGCCTGGACCGGCTGCGTCTGATCCAGGGGCATATCCTTCTTGGCGACTACGACCGCTTCACCCTGTACGACCGGCCGGTCCGGGCCTTCACCTTCCTGCGCGAGCCGGTGTCCCGGGTGGTGTCCGAGTACTTCTTCCTGCGCACCTGGCCGGACCAGCACGTCTACGAATACCTGCACCGGGAGAAGGTGACCCTTTCCGACTACGTCACCAGCCGAAACCGGCTCCTGCGCTACAAGGGCTCGAATTTCATGACCCGGGTCCTTTCCGGCCTGGACCCCGAGGAACGTCCCCAAGAGGCGCTGGCCCGGGCCAAGGCCAACCTGCGCGATCGGTTCGTCTGTTTCGGCCTGACCGAGCGGTTCGACGCCAGCCTCCTTGTGCTGGCCGACGCCCTGGGCCTTGGCGACCTGCTCTACGAGCGGCAAAACGCCCTGCGCCGTCCGGCCGGAGACCGGGCGACCGAGGCGGAGCGGGCCCTTGTGGCGGAGCGAAACCGCCTGGATGCCGATCTCCATGCCTTTGCGGCAACGCTGTTCGAGGAACGGGTGGCGGCCAAGGGGCCGGCCTTTGCCGGACGTCTGGCCCGCCACGAGCGGGTGTTGGCCAGGTTCCAGAAGGTGTGCGGCCTGCTCGAGGCCCGAAGCGGGATGATGGCCGGCGCGATCGAGAAGCCCAAAGGGTAGGGGGCGCGCCGCTGCCGGCGGCGGGAGAGTCCGGGCGCCGGGTTCGATCGGCCGGTGGCGTTACCGGGACAGAAGGCCGAGGGTCTCCAACTTGCCGAGGAGTTCCGAGCGGTTGGGCGGTTTGACCAGATAGGCGGCTACCTGGCCGTCGAAGAGCGCGGTCATGGTGTTGGTCTCGTCGTCCATGGAGGTGACCATGACGGCCCGGACCCGCTTTCTCGGCGGCACGGCCGCGGCCTCTTCGGCCTCGCGGATGCGGACCAGGGTCTCGTGGCCGTCCATGTGAGGCATGATGATGTCCAGGAAGATCACATCGAAGGGCGCGTCCGCCGCGATGGCCGAGGAAGCGGCGGCCACGGCCTCGGTGCCCGAGGCGCACAGTGTGCACTCGGCCAGGCCGGCCAGTTGGGCGGCCAGCACATGTCGGCTGGCCGGGTCGTCGTCCACCACAAGGGCCCGCATGAAGCCTCCACAAAAATCTTGTCGATGACTATAAGCCAAAGGGTACCGCTTCTCAAGAAAAACCTGTCCGCACGGGCCGTCGGGCCTTGTCCGGTCACGCTTCTTCTGAAAAGCGCCACGTTGTGCCTGGGAACGTTTCCACGCCTGCTTTACGGCATGGCGCAAAGCTCCAAGGAGCGTTCCATGACGGTGATACGCAAAGACACTACGGCCAAAAGCCCGACCATCATGGAGAGCCGGGGGCATTCCCTTTGCCGGCGGGCGTCCATGCCGGTCACAGCCACCGGCACACGCGCGCCAACCGGACGTTCTGACTTCAACGGCCGCTTTTTTTCGCCCGACACGCTGCAAAGCCGGTTTCCTGAAGGGTATCACGCCACTTCCCCGTGCCTGCTTGCAAAAGCCCCGGGTCGGGGTAGGGTCGGATCCTGCCCCGGACGCGACGCCCGGACAGGGCGGGCGCGGAATTTTCCCGGACAGGAGGCATGGCATGGATTTGATCGAAGTGGATTGGGAGCGGTGCAAAAAAGACGGCCTGTGCGTGGCCGAGTGCCCGAGCGGGGCGCTTGCGGCCGACGCCGAGGGCGGACCGGTGGCGGCCGATCCGGCCGTGTGCAACGCCTGCGGCCACTGCGTGGCCGTGTGCCCCCACGACGCAATCGTGAATTCCCGCGTGGCCGCCGTGGGCGGGGACGTGTCGCCAAACGTCCGGGCCTGGCCGGCGCCCGAGGTGGTGGACGGGTTTTTGCGCGGCCGTCGTTCCATCCGGGCCTACAAGGACAAGCCCGTGTCCCGCGAGATGCTGGCGGAACTGATCGACGTGGCCCGTTTCGCGCCAACGGCCTCCAACGCCCAGGAAGTCCGCTGGATCGTGGTGCCGGACAAGGACAAGGTGGCCACCCTGGCCGGACTGACCGCCGCCTGGTTCGCGGGCAACGGCCAGCGGAAGCAGTATTCGGCCATGTGGGACCAGGGACGCGACTACTTCCTGCGGGGCGCGCCGGCCCTGGCCGTCACCTACACCCACGACGCCGCACCCTTTGGCGCGGCCGATTGCGGCATTGCGCTGACCTTCCTGGAACTGGCCGCCGTGTCCCGGGGCCTTGGCACCTGCTGGGCCGGACTTTTAACCTACGCCGCCAACGGCGATCCGGCCGTGCGGCAGGCCCTCGGCGTGCCGGACGGGCACACCGTCCACGGCGGGCTCATGCTCGGCTATCCCAAGACCCGGTTCATGGGCGTGCCGCCGCGAAATCCGGCCGTCATCCACTGGGTCTAGGGCTGGGCGGCAAGGTTTCCGGTTTTCCCCCCGCCGGGGGCCTTGCCGTTTTGCCGGGTGGCCCGCCGCCGGTTCAGCCCAGGGCCTTGACCACAACCACGGTGATGTCGTCGTCCCGGGGGGCGCCGGCCTGGAACCCGGCCACGTCCTGGTGGATCGCGGCCACGATGGCTTCGGCCGTGCCCCGGGCCGTGGCCCGCAGCACCCGCCGGAACCGCTCCTTGCCGTACATCTCGCCGGCCGGATTTCGGGCTTCCCAGATGCCGTCCGTGCCGATGGCCAGCACCTGGCCCGGGGCGAGCCCGGAGTGCGACTGCTCCTCGTAGGCATAGTCGGGCAGCACGCCAAGCGGCAGCCCCGGCCCCATGAGTTCCTCGAAGGCGTCGGTGGCCGGATCGTAGAGCAGGGCCGGGTCGTGGCCGGCCCGGGCCCAGGTCAGCCCGCCGTCGGGAGCCAGGCCGCCGTCGGTGAGGCGCAGGTAGTAAAGGGTCAGGAAGCGGCCCGATTCCATGGTATCCTGCCACAAAAGTCCATTCGCCAGGGTGAGCAGGGCCGCCGGACCGGGCTCGCCGCCGCGTCCGGCCCGAAGGAGGGCCCGGCCCGTGGCCATGAAAAGGGCCGCCGCCACGCCGTGGCCCGTGGCGTCGCCGACGACCACGTCGCAGATGCCGCCGCCTTGGGGCGTCAGGTGCAGGTAGTCGAAATAGTCGCCCCCGGTCTCGTCGCAAAAGCTGGTGGCACCGGCGATGTCCAGGCCGGGCAGGACGGGCGGGGCCTTGGGCAGGAGGTTTTGCTGCACCTCCATGGCAAGGAGCATGTCCTGCTTGAGGCGCAGCCGTTCGGCCAGCTTGGGGGCCATGTCGTTGAACGTCGCGGCCAGGGTGGCCAGTTCGTCCCGGCCCGCGACCGGGGCCCGGGCGGCCAGGTCGCCCTGGGCCAGCCGCTCGGCCGCAAGGCACAGGGATGTCACCGGCCGGGTCACGGCCCTGGCACCGAAATAGGCCATCCCGGCCGCGCCGGCCACGGCGAGGAGTGCGAACGACACCACCACGGTCAGCATCCCCTGGGTGCGCGTGCGGATGGCCGCTTCGGCCGAAGCGGCCTGGCGGAGCACCGCCTGGCTGGGCACCAGCACGAGCAGGCCGGCCGGCGCGTCCGGAAAGGGCTTGTACACGGCGAAATACCGATCCCCTTCCAGGGACAGCTCCATCTGCTCCGGCTGGCCGCCGTCGATGGCGGCGGCCAGCCGGGCCAGGGCGGCCGCATCCGGCGAGGCCAGCCGAACCGGCGCCAGGGGCGTGTTCCAGCCGCTCGTGGCGGCGAGAAAATCGCGGCTGCCGAGGACCTCCACCCCCGTCCCGGCACCGCCCTCGGTCCTGCCGGACGGAGGGGCGTTGCGGACGACAAGGGCCCGCACCCCCTCGCCCCAGCGCCGCGACAGGTCGCTTTCCGGCAAAAGGGTCTCGAGGGGCGCGTCGATGCCGGCCACGCCGAGGAGCTTTCCGTCCGGCCCCGGAATGGGCGCGGCCACCGTGGCCGTCAGCCGGCCGGTGGACGCGTCGCGCAGGATGGTCCAGGCCGCGTCGCCCCGGTGGAGCGCCGCCTGGTACCAGGGCCGCTCCCGGGGATCGTAGCCGGCCGGCATGCGGCCATGGCCGGGAAAGGTGCAAAGGAGTCCGCTCGGCAGGGCCACGTAGGCCCAGAGCATGTTCCCGGCCAGCTTGGCCTGGAGGGTGGCGAGGGTCGGCAGGAGGCGGGTCAGGCGGCGGGCGTCGTCCGTGGGCCAGATTCCGGCGCTACCGGCCGGCCGGCTGAAGGACGGGGCGTCGGCCGTGGCCGGGACGCCGAGGCCGGCGAGCGGGGTCAGCCCGGCGGGCAGGCCGCGGGCCGCGTCAAAGGCGTCGCTCGAAAAGACGGTGGCGCCGTCCGGCGCAGGAGCGGCCAGGACCCGGCCGGCTTCCTGGGCCAGGAAAGCCAGGGACAGTTCGAGCATCTGCCGGTTGTCGTTTACGTCCTCGCCAATGAGCTCCACCATGAGGGCCAGCTCCTGTGCGGCCGCGTGCCGCGAGGAATCGGCGGCCGTGCCCGCCAGTTCCTCGCCGAGGAGCCGCCCCTGGCGCAGGGCGTAGTAGCTGACGGCCACCAGCGGCGGCAGCACCAGGGCCAGGAGAAAGAGGAGCAGTTTGGTGCGAATGCGCATGGGGTCCTCGGGCTCGGGGCCAGGGCCGCCAAAGCCGTTTTTTTCCGGTAGGCTATTGTGTATGCCGGCGGCGGCGCCTTTGGCAAGAAGCGGCCGCCGCTCTTGACAAGAACGGGGAGGGGAGGTAATTGCCCGCTCTTGCCTTGCTCTTTCCGATGGGTTTTGCCCGGGAGAAAGGGCCATGGACCAGAAGGAGGAACCATGCGGAAGTACGAAGCCTTGCTGTTGCTCTCTCCGGAGTTGGCAACCGACAATCGGCAGGAGATCATCGAGAACCTGAAAGGTGTTCTCGAGCGTCAAAGCGCCACCATTCTGCTCGTCGACGAGTGGGGGATGCGCGATCTTGCCTACCCCGTCCAGAAAAAGTCCCGCGGCCACTTCACCCGCTTTGAATTCGCGGCTCCGGCCACGGCCATCGCGGAATTCGAACGTATCGTGCGCATCACCGACGGCATCATGAAGTTCATCACCGTCAAGCTCGCCGACAAGTTCGTGCCAGAGGGAGCGTAAGTCATGGCCTTTAAGAAGAAATTCACCCCCAAGAAGAAATTCTGCCGCTTCTGCGCCAACAAGAACCTGCCCGTCGACTACAAGCGCCCTGACATCCTCAAGGATTTCGTCACGGATCGCGGCAAGATCATCGCCCGGCGCATCACCGGCACCTGCGCCAAGTGCCAGCGCAAGCTGACCTTGGAAATCAAGCGGGCCCGCCAGATGGCCATGCTGTACTATACGGCCACCCACAGCGCCGATCTTCTGAAGAAAATGTAAGGTAGGGACGCCATGGAACTTATTTTGCGCGCGGACGTGGAAAACCTGGGCCGCCTCGGCGACAAGGTCGCCGTCAAGCCGGGCTACGGCCGCAATTATCTGATTCCCCAGGGCTTGGCCATGCTGGCCTCTGACGCCAACCTGCGCCGTTTTGAAAACGAGCGCAAAAAACTGCAGGCCAAGCGCGACGCCCTGGCCTCCGCCGCCCAGTCCCTGGCCGACAGGCTGGCCGCCGCCGAGATCGTCATCGAGGTCCGCGTGGGCGAGGGCGACAAGCTCTACGGCTCCGTCACCTCCGGCATCATCGCCGACCGGCTGGCCGAGAAGGGCATCGAGATCGACCGCAAGAAGATCGTCCTCGACGAGCCCATCCGGTCCCTTGGCGTGTACGAGGTCCCGGTGAAACTCCTGCCCGAACTGCGCGGCCTGGTCCGGGTGACCGTGAAACGCCAGGGCGGTGCCGAGGAAGAACCCGTTCTCGCCCCGGCGGGAGCCCCTGTGACCGAGGCCGAAGCCAGTGGACAGCCCGAGGAAGAAACCGCGTAACGCCAAGTCTTCTGGTCCGGCCGGAAGCGGTACCACGCTGACCGGGCAGGACCTGGAGCGGGTCTCTTCAGACGTCCTTAGAAAAGTCCCCCCCCAGAACCTCGAAGCCGAGCAAGCGGTTCTGGGGGGGATTTTACTCAAGAATTCCGTCCTTTTCAATCTCGTCGATCTGGTCGGGGAAGACGATTTCTACTCTCCGGCCCACCGCCTCGTCTTTCAGGCCATCCTCGAGCTGTCGCGCAAAAACGCCCCCATCGACCTCGTGTCCCTGGCCGAGGCCCTGCGCACGGCCGGACGCCTGGAAGAAGTCGGCGGCCCGGCCTATCTGGCCGAGCTGACCTCCTCTACGGTCTCGGCGGCCAACGCCCTGCACCACGCCGGCATCGTCCGGGAAAAGGCGGTGCAGCGAAAGCTCATCAGCGCGGCCGTGGACATCATCACCAAGTGCTACGAAGGCGGCCAGGAGACGGAAAACCTGCTCGACGAATCCGAGCAGGCCATCTTCGCCATCGCCGACTCGCGCACCACCAAGGGCCTGCATTCGTCCAAGGACCTCGTGACCCGCGTTTTCGAGCAGATCGAGAAACGCATGGAAAACAAGGAACTGGTCACCGGCGTCCCCACCGGCTACTACCAGTTCGACGAATACACCGCCGGGCTCCAGCCCTCGGACCTCATCATCATCGCCGGCCGGCCCTCCATGGGCAAGACCGCCTTTGCCATGAACGTGGCCATGCGCGGCTCGGCCATGCACGGCGCGCCCACCGCTATTTTTTCGCTCGAAATGTCCATGGAGCAGATCATGCAGCGCATGCTCTGCTGCTGGGGCAAGGTCGACCTGTCCAAGCTCCGTCGTGGGCGGCTCGACGACGAGGACTGGTCGCGGCTTTACGACGCCGCCAACCACCTTTCCGCCGCGCCCATTTTTATCGACGACACCCCGGCCATCACCACCATGGACCTGCGCGCCCGGTGCCGGCGCCTCAAGGCCGAGCACGGCCTCGGCCTCATCGTGGTCGACTACTTGCAACTCATGCGGGCCTCGCGCCGCATCGAATCGCGCGAACAGGAAATTTCCGAGATCTCCCGAAGCCTCAAAGCCCTGGCCAAGGAACTGCATGTGCCGGTCATCGCCCTCTCCCAGCTCAACCGCAAGGTCGAGGAGCGGGCCGACAAGCGCCCCATGATGTCCGACCTGCGCGAATCCGGGGCCATTGAGCAGGACGCCGACGTCATCATTTTCCTCTACCGGGCCGCGGCCTACAAGAAAAAAGAGGAACTGACCCCGGAAGACAACGTGGCCGAGGTCATCATCGGCAAGCAGCGTAACGGCCCGACCGGCATGGTCCGGCTGACGTTTCTCAAGGAATCGACCTCCTTCGAGAATCTTTCCGACATCCCGCCCCCGTCCGAACTGAGCATGGGCTGATTTCCGGCCGTTTCCGGCCAAAAGCCCCCGTTTGCCCCCTCCGTCCGACTTGATGAACGCCCCAGGCAGGGGTATAGCCAGCCCACCGGATCGGCCGGGGCTTTGCCGGGACGCTGCCCCGGACCCCGCCAGGGCGTTGCCCTGGACCCGCCGGGGGGAATGATTCCCCCGGCCCCCCCGGCTGTGGGGCCCGCCAGGGGTGACGGACGCCCGGGTGTCCTCGGCGTACCCGGGCAGGATCGGCTTCGGGCCGATGCATTCGCCTGCGGACGAAAGAACGTGTTTTGCCGGAGCCGTTCCGGCCTGGACCGGCACCCAGGCCCGTATTGCTCTCACACTCGGGTTGCCGAACACTGCGGCCCGCTGAAAGTTTTTCGGGGAAGGAGGGGTGTGGGGAGGGAACCCCCTTTTTTCAAAAAGGGGGTTCCCTCCCCACATTCCGAAAGGAGCGAGCGTGTACTACGACGAGGCGGAGAAGCTCTCCCGGCTGGAGATCGAGCGGCTGCAACTGATGCGGCTGCAAAGGACGCTCAGGCAGGCGGCGAAATCGCCCTTTTACGGGGCGCTTTTCCGCGAGCGCGGCGTTGACCCCGAAAAGGTCACGAGCCTCGCCGACGTCCGCCGGCTGCCTTTCACCACCAAGCAGGACCTGCGCGACAGCTATCCGGACAGGCTGCTCGCCATGCCGCAAAGCGAGATGGTCCGCATGCACGTCTCCTCCGGCACCACCGGCACGCCGACCGTCATCTACCACACCAAGAGAGACCTGGACTGGTGGGCCTCGCTCATGGCCCGTTGCATGCACATGGTGGGCCTGCGAAAGACCGACGTCTTCCAGAACATGTCCGGGTACGGTCTTTTCACCGGCGGCCTTGGCATCCACTGCGGCGCGGAAAAGCTCGGCTGCCTGACCATTCCGGCCGGGGCGGGCAACAGCCAGCGCCAGATAAAGCTCCTCATGGATTTCAAGGTCACGGGCATCCACATCATCCCGTCTTATGCCCTGCACCTGTCCACGGTCTTTGCCGGACTCGGCATCGACCCGAGGACGCTGCCCCTTCGCATCGCCCTGGTCGGGGCCGAGCCCTACACCGAGGAGGCCCGTCGCCGCCTGGAAGCGATGTACGACATGAAGGTCTACAATTCCTACGGCCTGTCCGAGATGAACGGCCCGGGCGTGGCCTTCGAGTGCCAGGAACAGCACGGCATGCACGTCTGGGAAGACGCCTACCTGGCCGAGATCGTGGATCCGCAGACCGGCGAGCCTTTGCCTGACGGCGAGCTCGGGGAACTGGTCATGACCAGCCTCGGCCGCGAGGGCATGCCGATCATCCGCTACCGGACCCGGGACCTGACCCGGTTTCTGACCGGCCAGTGCCCGTGCGGCCGGGTCCACCGCCGCATCGACCGGCTGCAGGGCCGCTGCGACGACATGATGATCGTCAAGGGCGTGAACATCTTTCCCATGCAGATCGAGCGCATTCTCATGTCCATGCCCGAGGTCGGCCAGGACTATCTGATCATCCTGGAGCGCGACGGCTACATCGACAACATCCGCATCAAGGTGGAGATCCGCGAGGAATACTTCGTGGAAGACATGCGGACGCTGGCTGTTTTGCAAAAGCGCATTGCCTCCAGGCTGCGCGATGAGATATTGGTGACGCCCCGGGTGGAGCTGGTGGAGCACAATTCCCTGCCCAAGTCCGACGGCAAGGCCGCCCGGGTGTGCGACAGGCGGGGGGAGGGGGCCTAGGCCCGTCTCCGCCCGGGACCCCGGCCGCAAAGCGTGACCCGGGGCAGAGGAATACGAACATGCTCACGCTCTACGTCAGTCTTTTTTTGCTTCTCCTGCTCGCCTGCCTGGGGCTCAACATTTTCGGCCTGCCCGGCAACTGGCTGCTCGTCGGCCTGCTTGTCCTGTGGGATGTTCTCCAGCCGGAGCCCCATTTCGGGTTCGGCTTCTACGCCCTGGTGGTCGGGGTGGGTCTGGCCGGCGAGGCGGCCGAGCTTTTTGCCCAGCTTTTCGGGGGCAGGCGCTACGGAGCCACGGGCAAGGGCAACCTGGGCGGATTTCTCGGCGCGTTCGCCGGGGCGCTTTTGGGCGCGCCTTTTTTCCTGGGCCTTGGCGCGCTTTTCGGAGCCGTTGCCGGGGCCTTTGTCGGCTGCTATGTGTTTGAGCGCGCCCATGGGCGCACGGACCCCGAGGCCCGTCGGGCGGCCATGGGGGCCATGTACGGCAAGGTCTTCGGGATCACGGCCAAGGTGGCCTGCGGCGTCGTCATGTGGACGGCGGCCGCAAGACAGCTCTGGCCCGCCTAACAAGGGAGCGGCATGATCACGGTCAGCGATTTCCCCACCTATCGGGGCACGATGGAATATGTCTGCCTGGGCTGCCAGGCCCGGTTCGACATCCGCGAACTCTACTACACCTGTCCGCACTGCGGGGGCGTCTTCATCCTCGAGGACACGTCCTTCGACAGTCTCCTCGAATACCCGGCCAGCTACTGGCAGTCGCTGTTCGACAAGCGCGCGGCCACCCGGGTCACGGCGTTGCGCGGGGTGCTGCGGTTTTACGAGCTGATGGCCCCGGTGGTGGACGAGGAGGACATCGTCTACCTGGGCGAGGGCCACACGCCGCTCGTCGCCGCCAACGAGGCCCTCTCCGGCATCGTCGGCGCGCCCTTTTACTACAAAAACGACGGGCAGAACCCGAGCGCGTCCTTCAAGGACCGGGGCATGGCCTGCGCCTTCAGCTATTTGAAGCACCTGGTCCGGGTGAACGATTGGGATTCGGTTCTGACCGTGTGCGCCTCCACCGGCGACACCTCGGCCGCGGCCGCGCTCTACGCCGCCTATGTGGGCGGGCCGATCAAGTCCGTGGTCATCCTGCCCAAGGGCAAGGTCACGCCCCAGCAGCTGGCCCAGCCGCTCGGCAGCGGGGCCACCGTCATCGAGGTGCCGGGGGTCTTTGACGACTGTATGAAGGTGGTCGAGCACCTGGCCGACAACTTCCGGGTGGCGCTTTTAAATTCCAAAAACGCCTGGCGCATCCTCGGCCAGGAGTCCTACGCCTTCGAGGTGGCCCAGTGGTTTGGCTGGGACACCTACCGCAAGTGCGTGTTCGTGCCCATCGGCAACGCGGGCAACGTGACGGCCATCATGAGCGGTTTTCTGAAGCTCCAAAAGCTCGGCGTCATTCGCTCCCTGCCCCGCATCTTCGGCGTCCAGTCCCACCACGCCGACCCGGTCTACCAGTATTACGACGAGGCCGATCCGGCCAAGCGCCGCTTCGAGCCGGTGCCGGTCACCCCGTCCGTGGCCCAGGCGGCCATGATCGGAAATCCGGTCTCCTTTCCGCGCGTGGCCCACTACGCCAGGGAGTACGAGAAGATCGGCGGCCCGGGCAGCTTCCAGGTGGTCCAGGTGACCGAGCAGGCCATCATCGAGGGGATGCTCTTGGCCAACCGCCACGGGCATATCAGCTGCACCCAGGGTGGCGAATGCCTGGCCGGGCTCCTCAAAGCCCGGGAGTTGGGGCTCGTCGAGCCGTCGGAGGTTTCGATCCTCGACGCCACGGCCCACCACCTCAAATTCATCGGCTTCCAGGAGATGTATTTCGAAAACTCCTTCCCGGCCGCCTACGGCATCACCCCGGATGCGAAATACGTCAACCGGCCGCGCTCCATCATGACCGACGCGGACAAGGCCGCCCTCTCGCCCGAGGACTATACGGCCAAGGCTTCGGCCGCCATCGTGGAGGCCCTGGGGCTGGCCCGCAAGTAAGAAGGGCGGGGCAGCCGGCAGCGGCCTGCCCACACGCCGCAAGTAGAACGCCGGCCCGGAGATGCGTCTCCGGGCCGGCGTGTTTTTGCGGCCGGCAAGTGGCGGGCTTGCGGCCGATCCGGGCCGGGAGGGGGGCGTCTCCCGGCGAGGGCGCGGTCAGGCCGCCTTTTTCGTGGCAGTCCCGAAAGCGGCCCGGGCCGCGTCCATGGCGACGACAAGAGGTTCGCGGAAGGAAAATCCCCGGCTCTGGCCCCACGCGGCCGTATCGGCCAGACGGCCGTCGTAGCAGACGTCGTCGAGCACCAGGTAGTCCGGCACGCCGAGGATGTGGTCCCAGCGCTGCACGAAGAACTGGAAGAGGGCCGGGTCGTAGCGCGCCACGTTCTTCCAGGTCCAGGTCCGGGAACAGGCTTCGTCGTCGTAGCCGAGCAGGCACAGCTGGCTTTCCGGGCTGTCCAGGAAGGCCCGTTGGGTGACCATGGACGCGGCCGTGGCGATGCGGGCCGTCTCCAGGCGCACGGGGGCGCCGTCCACCGTGACTTCGAGCAGCGAATCGGCTGCCAGGCGCATGCCGCAGGTGTTGTTGGTGTTGGCCCGCCACCATTCGATGGAATTGGTCTTGTAGAGGTCTTCGCCTAGGGCGCAGACGCGGGCGGCGGTTTCCGTATCCACCGGGTGCAGGGCCAAGTCGCAGCAGAAGCCGGTGAGGGTCAGGGTCAGGTCCATATGCAATCTCCTTGGAGCGTGTTGCGGGGTGGTGGCACCGTTCGGTCAATGGGAAAAAAAGCACTTTTCATGCCGTTTCACTTAGATAGTTATTCCAGGATATTGCGTTTCAGGCTTTTTGTCGGCCGGGAGGTGGGGACGATTTTTGCTTCCGGCGGCGTTGACCGGATCGGCCCAGGGGCGCACACTGGCGCCATGAGCCGCCTGCGCCCGACATCCCTTTTTGGCCGGAGCCGGCCGTGAAGCGGCCCCTTGGCCCTTTTCCCGGGGACGACGCCAGCGCCTTTGCCCTGGAAAACGTGGCCGACGCCGTTTTTGCCGTGGATCGGGACTTCCTCGTCCGCTACTGCAACCTGGCCGCCGGCGAGATCGCCCGCATCGACCCGGCCGAGGCCATCGGCCGGACCTGCCGCGAGGTCTTCGGCGTGTCCAACTGCCGGTCGGTCTGCGTGCTGCGCCAGAGCATGGAAGAGGCCAGGCCCATCGCCAACCGGATCGTGACGCTCAAGCGCCAAGGCTGCCCGGACGTGCCGGTCACCATCAGCGCCGCGCCCATCTGGGCCATGGGCGGGGCGGTCATCGGCGGGGTGCAGGTCTTTCGCGACCTGTCGGGCGGGGGGTTCGTCAGCCGGCTGGCCGGGCTCCAGCCGCTGGACGACTTCGGCACCCGCGACCCGCAACTCTCCGAAATCGTCCGCATGCTGCCCCAGATCGCCCAGAGCGACTCCACGGTCCTGCTCCTTGGCGAGTCCGGCACCGGCAAGGAGGTCTTTGCCCGGGCCATCCACAAGCTGTCCGAGCGCAGTTCCGGGCCGTTCGTGGCCGTCAACTGCGGGGCCCTGCCCGAACAGCTCATGGAGTCGGAGCTTTTCGGCTACAAGTCCGGGGCCTTCACCGACGCCCGGAAAGACAAGCCCGGCCGCTTCGCCCTGGCCGAGGCCGGGACGCTTTTGCTCGACGAGATCGGCGACCTGCCCTACGCCATGCAGGCCAAGATCCTGCGCGCCCTCCAGGAACGGGCCTACGAGCCGCTTGGCGGCGTGGCCACCTTGCCGGCCGACGTGCGGGTCATTGCCGCCACCAACCGGGATCTCGGCAAAATGGTCGCCGACGGGGCCTTTCGCCAGGACCTCTTTTATCGCCTGAGCGTGGTGGTCATCCGCATCCCGCCGCTGCGCGAGCGGCCGGGCGACGTGCCGCTCCTGGTCGACCGGGTCCTTGGCCGCTGCCGCATGGCTGTCACCAAGCGCATCGAGGCCATAAGCCCCGAGGCCATGGAGCGCCTGCTGGCCCACGACTATCCCGGCAACATCCGGGAACTCGAAAACATCCTCGAATACGCGGCCATCCTCAGTCCCGGCCGTACCATCGAGCTGTGCCACCTGCCCGAGCACCTGCGCGGCCCGGCCCCGGCCTGTCCGTTCAAAAACGGCCGCACCATGGCCGAGATCCGCTTCCTCGCCGCCCGCGAGGCGGTCGCGCGGTGCGGCGGCAACCGCAACGCCGCCTGCCGCGAACTCGGCATCTCCAAGGACACCCTGCGCCGCATCCTCGGCCGGCGCGACGAGGAAAGAGGATAAAGAAAGGAAGATGCCTCCGGCGGCCGGGGGGAATGATTCCCCCCGGCCCCCCCCGATGGGGAGGGACGGGCGATGGGACGCGGAGTGCGTCTTTTGGGGGAGTAGTCGGACGCGAAACGCGTCTGGTGGAGTGGGGAAGGAAGAGGATGGCCAAGGAAAAATTTCGGGCGGACCGCCTGGTCTTCGAGCAAGGGCTGGCCGAATCCCAGGAAGCGGCCCTGCGGCTGGTCATGGCCGGCCTGGTCCGGGTGGAGCAGAAGGGGAAGCTCGCGGCCGTGGACAAGCCCGGCCGGATGTTTCCGGCCGACGCGGCCTTTTCCCTGGCCGCGACCGACCCCTACGTCAGCCGGGGCGGCGGCAAGCTGGCCACGGCGTTGGACGCCTTCGGCCTCGACGTTTCGGGCGTGACGGCCCTGGACGCCGGCGCCTCGACCGGCGGCTTCACGGACTGCCTGCTCCAGCACGGGGCGGTCAAGGTCTACGCCGTGGACGTGGGCACGGCCCAGCTCCACGAGAAGCTCCGGGCCGATCCCCGGGTGGTGTCCATGGAAAACTGCAACCTGCGCCACGCCCCGGCCGACCTCCTCCCTGAACCCGTGGACCTTGTGGTGGCCGATGTTTCGTTTATTTCCCTGACCAAGGTCCTGCCGGCCTGCCTGCAGTTCCTGCGTCCCGGCGGCCGGGTGGTGGCGCTGGTGAAGCCCCAGTTCGAGCTGCCGCCGGAAAAGGTGGGGCACGGCGGGGTGGTCCGCGAGGAGGCCTGGCGCCAGGAGGCCGTGGACAGGGTCACGGACTTCGCCCGGGAGGCGCTGGGATTGACGCTTGCCGGCGTGGTGCCGTCCAAGGTCAAGGGACCCAAGGGCAACCAGGAATACCTGGTGGTCTTTGCCGCGCCGGCCGCCGAAACGGGGCAGTAGCCCCGCGGCGCGAAAGCCGGCTCCTCCCGGAGCGGGAAGAGGCAGGCCTCCGGGAGGATCGGCCTTGTGCCCCGGCCGGGCCGGAGAGAAGAAGGTTTTTGGCGACGGACAGCCCGTCCGGCGCGTCACCCACGAAACCACAGGAGAGGCACACCATGTCCATGGGCGTGAAAGAAGCCATTGCCGCGCGCCACAGCGTGCGCGCCTTTGCCAGGAAACCGTTGACCGAGGGGCAGATCACCGAATTGCTCGAAGCCGCGAGAAACGCGCCGTCGAGCCTCAACAGCCAGCCCTGGCGGTTTCGGGTCGTCACCGACGCGGCCGATATCGCCTGGTTCGGCACGAGCGAAGCCTCCCGCAAGCAAAGCTGGCTGTCCGGCGCGGCCGCGATCTTCCTCTGCTGCGCCGACCTCGAGCATTACGTGAAGGATTCCCAGGCGGCCGCCTTTTTCTACCGCGACAACGACATCATAACGGGCGAGCCCATGGACGGCATCGACGCCTACGTGGCCCGGGAGGCGGCTGCGGTCGAGCAGGCCAAATTCGGGGCCTGCGCCATGAACGTGGCCCTGGCGGAAGCGTTTCTGATGCTGCGGGCCGTGGAAATGGGCCTTGGCGCCTGCTGGGTCGGCATGTTCGACGAGGCCAACATCAAGGCCCGCTTCGGTATTCCGGCCGGCTGGCGCATCGTCAACATCCTGGCCGTCGGCACCCCGGACGAGCCGACGGTCTACCCCAGAAAGCGCAAGAGTTTGGAGGAGATCGTCCTCAAATAGTTGGCTTGCGCCGCGTTTGGGGGCAACGGACGGCCGCCTGCGTCCGCCCGTTGCCCTTTCCCCTTTCCGCTTCTCCCCAAATTCCGTACACTCCCGACAATTCCGCCCCATCGGGCGCCGAGCCAGTTCTGCAAGGAGTGCCGCCATGCCCAAGCGTGTCGTTGTCGCCGGCCTTTCCGTGGAAAAGACCCTCCACGACGTCATCGTCAACGAAATCCTGCCCGACACAAGCCTTGCGGCCGAGGCGTTCTTCGCCTCGCTGGCCGCCATCGTGGCCGACCTCGGTCCCCGGAACCGCGAACTCTTGGCCAAGCGCGACGCCTATCAAGCCGCCATCGACGTCTGGCACAACGAGCGCAGGGGACAGCCCCACGAGGCCGAGGCCTACAAGTGCTTCCTGGTCGGCCTCGGCTATCTGCTGCCCGAAGGCCCGGACTTCGCCATCGAAACCGTGGGCGTGGACCCGGAAATCGCGCTCGTGTCCGGCCCCCAGCTCGTGGTGCCGGCCACCAACGCCCGCTTTGCCGTCAATGCCGCCAACGCCCGGTGGGGCAGCCTCTACGATGCCCTCTACGGCACGGATGTCATCCCGGAGACCGGCGGCGCGGCCAAGGGACCGGGCTACAACCCGGTGCGCGGCGCGGCCGTCGTGGCCTACGGCGCCGCCTTCCTGGACATGGCCGTCCCCCTGGCCGCGGGCAGCCACGCCGACGCGGCCGGCTACGCCGTCACAGACGCGGGCCTCACCGTCAGCCTGGCCGACGGCCAGGCCACGGCCCTGGCCCGGCCGGACCAGTTCGTCGGCTTTGTCGGCGGCAGGCAAACGCCCAAGGCCGTGCTCCTTCGCAACAATGGCCTCCACGTGGAGCTCCTTTTCGACCGGGCCCATCCGGTGGGCGCGGCCAGTCCATGCGGCATGAAGGACGTGGTCCTGGAAGCGGCCCTGACCACCATCCTCGACTGCGAGGATTCCGTGGCCGTGGTCGACGGCCCGGACAAGGCGGCCGCCTACCGCAACCTGCTCGGCCTTTTCCGGGGCGATCTGACCGCCCGGTTCGAGAAGGCGGGGCGTACGGTCGATCGGGGTCCGGCCCCGGACCGGACCTTCACCACCCCGGACGGCTCGGCGCTGACGCTCCCCGGCCGAAGCCTGCTTCTGGTGCGAAACGTCGGGCATCTCATGACCACGGACGCGGTCCTCGACGCCTCGGGCGAGGAGATCCCGGAAGGCATGTTCGACGCCATGGTCACGGGGCTGGTCGGCCTCCACGACCTGCGGGGCAAGGGGCCCCTTCGCAACAGCCGGGCCGGGGCCATCTACATCGTCAAGCCAAAAATGCACGGACCCGAGGAAGTGGCCTTCGCCTGCGAGCTTTTCGACCGGGTGGAGGACGCCCTGGGCCTTTCCCGCCACACGATGAAGATCGGGGTCATGGACGAGGAACGGCGCACGTCGCTCAATCTTAAGGAGTGCGTGCGCGCGGCCAGGGACCGGATCATTTTCATCAATACCGGCTTTCTCGACCGCACGGGCGACGAGATCCACACCGTCATGGAGGCCGGGCCCGTGGTCGGGAAAAACGACATGCGGCGCGAGCCCTGGATGACGACCTACGAGGATCGGAACGTGGATGTGGGCCTGGCCTGCGGCTTTTCCGGCCGGGCGCAGATCGGCAAGGGCATGTGGGCCAAACCCGACCGCATGGCCGAGATGGTGGCGGAGAAGATCGGCCACCCGCGCGCCGGGGCCAACTGCGCCTGGGTGCCGTCGCCGACGGCCGCCACCCTCCACGCCATGCACTACCACGCCGTGGACGTCTTCGAGCGCCAGCGGGAACTTGCCGTCACGGTCCGGCACGACCGCGAAACCCTGCTCGTTCCGCCGCTCCTCGGCGAGGCGCGCCCCACGGCCGCAGCCGTGGCCCATGAGCTCGAAACCAATGTCCAGAGCATCCTCGGCTACGTGTCGCGTTGGGTGGACCAGGGCATCGGCTGCTCCAAGGTGCCGGACCTGGACGACGTCGGGCTCATGGAGGACCGGGCCACGCTGCGCATCTCGAGCCAGCACATCGCCAACTGGCTGCGCCACGGCCTCTGCACCGAGGGGCAGGTCCGCGAAGTGCTCGGCCGCATGGCCGCCGTGGTCGACCGCCAAAATGCCCTGGACGCGGCCTACCGGCCCATGGCCACGGATTTCGAGGCCAGCGTCGCCTTTGCCGCGGCCTGCGACCTCATTTTCGAGGGCCGCACCCAGCCAAACGGCTACACCGAACCGATCCTGACCGCCCGCCGCCGGCAGGCCAAGGCCCGGGGCTAAGGCCCGGCCCCGGCGGCAACGGTTCCAAGGCGGCGGGGCGGCCCGGCTCTTTTGCCCCGCTTCCCGCCGCCCGAACCCCGAGCCCCGAATCCTGGCCCCGGGACCTCGGATTTGGGGACGAGAGGAATATTCGCCATGCACCATCTTCTCAAAATCGGCCTGCTCCTGCTCGCCTTTCTGCTGGTGCCGCCGGCAACCGGCCGGCTCGACGCCTCTTCCGAAGGCGGGCACGGCGGGGATTCCAAGAAGAGCGAGAAAAAGGGCGACAAAAAGGAGGCGGGCAAGGCCGTGGACGGCGTCATCGACCTCGGGCCGGTGACCGTCAATGTGCTGAGCAACCGGGGATTCAGGTTCCTGCGCCTGTCCATGCAGGTCCAGTGCGAGACCAACGAGGAGGCCGAACGGCTCACCCTGCCCGACGCCAAGGAGGATCTGGTCTTTTTCCTCTCCTCGAAAATGGCCGAGGATCTGCTCGGCAATCCCGGTAAAATGATCTTGCGCCGTGACCTGACCGAGCTTTTTTCCAAGTACGCCGGTGCGGGCAAGGTGAAAAACATCTTTTTCACGGAGTTCGTTTTTCAGTAGGAAACGGGAACGGCCCCGAAACGCCGTGCCGGCCCTATGGCCGGGAAAACGAGGCCCTCTGTTGCATGGCTTCGACGCCGACGCCCGCGCCGCCTGTGGCGGTCCACGGCCGTGGCCGGTCGGCGGGTGCCCGAAAAAGAGACCGGTATGGAATCAGGGAGGTTGACGATGATGGGTGATGCGGCGAAAATTTTCGGGCTGTCGGTGGTGCTGGCCCTGTGCGTCCTGGCGACCGACGCCGGCCCCTGCTTTTCCCGGACCGGCCAGCCCGCGCCGGTCCTGGTGCTGGCGGCCGGACCGGCCAGGCACGCCATCAAGGCCGGCGACACCCTGAGCCTTCTGGCCCAACGTTACGGCGTGCCGGCGGCGGCCATCCTCAAGGCCAACCCGGGCCTCGATCCGGCCCGGTTGCAGCTCGGCAAGGAAATCGTCATTCCGGCCGCCGGCCGCGCCGCCCCGGAGCCGGCGCCCCCCGCCGTTTCCGCCGCCCCGGCCCCGGGCGGCCTGGAACTGCGGCCGCAAAAGGCCCCGCAAGCCACGGAGCCGGTCGGGCACGACCTGCCCGACGCGCCGGCCCGGACCGCTTCGCCCCCCGAAACCATCCCGCCAACCCGTGGGACAACCCCACCCCCGGCCGAAACGCCGCCAGCACCGCCCGTGGCGACTGCGGCCGACGCCAAGGCTGCTGAAACGGCGGCCGTGCGGGAGACCGCGCCGCTGTCGCCGGTCCCGTCCGTGGCCGTGGAAAAAGTTGGAGAGCGCACCCGGATCGCCCTCGGGGGAAAGGCATTTTTCGCGGACCAGATCCTTCCCTGGGCCCTCGATCTGGGAAGCCGGCTCCTGTCGGCCGCCGTGATGTTCGTCGTGGGCCTGTGGCTGGCCAGCCGGGTGGGCAGGCTTCTGGCCCGGGTGCTCCTTGGCCGGGGCGTGCCTCAGGAGGTCGTGTCCTTTGCTGGCAGCCTTACCCGCTACAGTCTTTACCTCGTGGTGCTCATCGCCTGCCTGGGGCAGCTCGGGCTCAACATCACGTCCCTTCTGGCCCTTTTCGGCGCGGCGGGCCTCGCGGTCAGTCTGGCCCTCAAGGACACGCTGGCCAACTTCGCCTCGGGCATCATGCTGCTCCTCTTCCGGTTTTTCCGCGTGGGCGACCGGGTCAGTCTGCCCGGCGTGGCCGGGGCCACGGGTGTCGTGGCCTCCATCGACGTCTTCAGCACCATCATCCGTTCCGACACCGGCGACACCATCATCGTCCCCAACTCCAAGATCGCCGGGAACATCATCGTGGTCGGCGCGGCCCAGACGCCGGTCGGGGAGTAGCGGTCAGGCCGGGGGCTCCGGTTCGAGGCGGCCCCGCACGAGCCGCAGCACGGTCTGGATTTCCGGGATGACGTCCCCTCGGCGATGGACGACGGTCAGGACCGTGACGCCCGAGCGGGCCGCGGCCGAGACCGCCGCCATGGCCAGGCGCCGCGAGGCCGCATCGAGCCCGGAAAACGGTTCGTCCAGCAGCAAGAGCCGGGGCTGGCCGACCATGGCCCGGGCCAGGAAGAGGCGCCGGGTCTGGCCGGCCGAAAGCTGGCCCAACCGGCGTCCGGCCAGATCGGCCACGCCGAAAAATTCCAGCCACCGCCGGGCCTTGGCCACATCGCGGGCGGACGGCTCGGCATAGAGTCCCACCGTGGCCGCGATCCCGGACAGGACCAGCTCCAGGGCCGGCAGCTCCTTGTCGTAGTCCGCTTCCAGCTCGAACGACACCATGCCGATGCGCCGCCGGATGTCGCGCAGATCCGTCAGCCCCTCGGGCGCGGCCAGCCCCGGCCGCACGGCCCGCCCGCCCAGGGCCGGATGGTGCTCCCCGGCCACAAGTTTTAACAGCGTCGACTTCCCCGCGCCGTTGGCCCCGAGGATGGCCAGGTGGCCGCCCGGGGGTACGGTCAGGTTGATGTCGCGCAGGATCTCGCGCCGCTCCAGGAAGACCGAGGCATGCTCCAGCACCACCAGCGGCGGTCCCTGCGGATCGGGCGCGTCCGGCCAGGCCTCGGTCGGACGCGGGGCCGGGACGGCGCTCCCCACGGCCGGCCCGGAGGCCGTGGCCTCCCGGTAGCGGGCCAGCACCGACGCGGCCGGGCCGGTGTCCACGATCCGGCCGCCGGCCAGGGTCAGGCCCTTGGCCGGCCCGGGGGGCAGGGGTGCGCCCAGGTGGCTGGTGACGAGCACGGCCGCGCCGAACCCGGACGCCTCGGCCACGGCCCGGTCGGCCGTGGCCCGGGCCGCGTCGTCCAGGCCGTCCAGGAACTCGTCGAGGAAAAGGAAAAGCGGCTTGCCGGCCAGGGCCCGGGCCAGAAGCACGGCCCGGATCTGGCCGTTGGACAGGGCTTCGACCTTGGTGTCGGCCAGATGGGCGATGCCGAGCCGGTCGAGGACCGTGTCCAGCATGGCCAGTTCGGCCTTGGACGGCCGGCCCTGGACGTAGACCGCGTCGCGGGGGCCGGCCAGGATGACCGTCCGGGCCGGCAGGTGGCCGCACAGGCGTTTGGTGGCCCGCTGGACCTCGGGCGAGACCATGCCGAACCGGGGCCGAAGCCCTATGGGCGAGGCCCGGCCCGGCCCGTCGCCGGACTGGTAGAGCCGGGCGCCCCGGCCGTCGTCGTCGGGCCAGATGTCGCCGCGCAACAGGCGCAGGAGCGTGGATTTGCCCGAGCCGTTGCTCCCGAGCACAAGCCAGGTCTCGCCCTGGGCAATGGTGACGGAAATATCGGACAGGGCCGGCTTGCCACCGAGCGTGACCGAGGCATGTTCCAGGGTGATGCGAAAGGGTGTTTCGAGCATGGTGATACAAACGGAAAACGGGCCTCCCCACCGGAAGGCCCGTCAGGCGTGGCTTGAGGTTCGGCCGGTTCAGACCAGTTTGGCCTCGGTGAGGGCGGCCTTCAGCTTCTCCAGGTTCTGGGGCTGCAAGGGCACCATGGGCAGGCGCGTTTCGAACGGGAACCGGCCCATCAAATCCAGGGCCATTTTCGCGGGCACCGGGTTGGTTTCGAGAAAGGCCGCCCGGAAAAGCGGGCTCATGGCGTAGTGGAGCGCCTTGGCTTTGGTCAGGTCGCCCGCGGCCACGGCCTCGCACATGGCCGACATCTGGTGCGGCATAAAGTTCGAGACCACGGAAATGACGCCCCGGCCGCCGATGGCCATGGTCGGCAGGGCCGTGAAATCGTCGCCGGAAAGGACCATGAAGTCCTCGCCGCAAAATTCCAGCACCCGGGACACCTGGTTGAGGTCGCCGGTCGCCTCCTTGACCCCGACCACCTGCCGGATCTCCTTCTTGAGGATGGCCAGCGTCTCGGGCAGGAGGTTGACGGCCGTGCGGCCCGGCACGTTGTAAACGATAAAGGGCATGTCCACCCGCTCGCCGATGGCCTTGAAATGGGCCACCAGCCCGGCCTGGGTGGGTTTGTTATAGTAGGGCGTGATCAGAAGCGCACCGTCGGCCTTGGCGTCCTTGGCGTCCTGGGTCAGCTCTATGGCCTCGCGGGTATTGTTGGACCCGGCCCCGGCCAGGACCGGCACGCGGCCCTTGACCTGGTCCACGCAGATCCGGATCACCCGTTTGTGCTCGTCGTGGGAAAGCGTGGCGGATTCGCCCGTCGTGCCGCAGGGAACAAGGCCATGGATGCCCTGCTCGATCTGCCATTCGATAAAGGCGCGGTACGCCTCTTCATCCACCTCGCCGTTTCGAAATGGCGTCACTAGTGCGGTGATTGCGCCCCGAAACTCCATACGGACCTCCTTGGAAGAATAAACCCCGCCATTTCCTAGAATGTTTTTCGCCGCCCGGCAAGCGCCACGCGCCAGAGGAGGGTGACGGGGAGAAAGTCAGGGAGGATGCCTCCGGCGGCCGGGAGGGGATGATCCCCTCCCGGACCCTCCCCAACGGTGATGGACGAGTGGAAGGGACGGCGAAGTCGGGCGGACTGTCGGCCGCTAAACCCGCCCCGTCTTCGGGGCGACGGGCCACACCGACGCACATCCGCCCACGACCACACCCACACCCGATTACCCAGAATCCCCGCCCAGGGGGTCCGGGGGGGATGATCCCCCCCGGCCGCCGGAGGCCTCTTCCCCTCTCTACTGGAACATCTGCTGGATGGCCGGGTCGGCGGGGTACTGGTCGTCGAGGCTGACGACGTCGGCGATGAAGTCGGTTCCGGATTTCCAGACGAAGCCGGGCGTGCCGGGCAGGGTCAGGATGTCGAGGCGGTTTAGGGTCTTGCCTTTGATGTAGGCCCGGGACCACAGCGTCTTGCCGCTGGCCGAGGTGCGGCCGGCGGTGCCGGCGTTGGGGCCGCTGCCAAGGAGCAGGTCCAGGGCGTCGGGGTGGCTGTCGAGGAAGGCCTGCTCGTCGCCCATGCCCCAGCCGCTGATGCCGAGGACCAGTTTGACCTTTGGCCGCAGGCTCTTGGCGGCCGCGTCCACGGCGGTGGCCAGTTCGGGCGGCACGGCGGTTTTGGGGTCGGGCGAGACCGGAAAAAAGACGATGCCCACGGGCAGGCCGCCGGCCTGGACGATGGCGATCTCAGGCTTTTGGCCAAGGACGGTGAAGCCGGCCGGCAACGGCGCGTCGGCCTTTTTCAAATAGGCCGCCTCGTCCGGGTTCAGGGCCCCGGCGGTGTAGCCGAGCAGCGTCATGGCCTGGCTGAGGGCGGGCAGGCGTTTGGGATCGGGCTTTTGTTCCGGCCCGTCGGGCAGGACTTCAAAGGGGCCGGACAGGAGCAGCACCTTGTCCTTGAGGGAGGGGGCGTCGCGAAGGGTCTTGATGAAGGCGGCCCGCCGGGCCAACCCGCCGATCAGCTTGCCGCCTCAGGAGGGGCACGGCGCGAAGTTGCCGTAGGTGTTGCCGGTAAAAAGGACGGTGAGAAGCGGTTCGGCCGCCCGGGCCGGCAGGGCGGCCAGGGCCAGGACGAAAGCGGAGGCGAGGGCGGCCGTTACGGCGCGTGAAAACGTCTGTTGCACCTTGAAAAGCCTCGGAGGAAAGGTTGGGCATTGGGGGCAGGGACAGTGGGGGAGTGCGCCTAGAAGAGCTGCTCCACGGCCGGGTCCTGGGTGACGGTCTCGTCCAGGGGATCGACCTTGGCGACGAAGTTCTCGCCCACTTTCCAGGCGAAACCGGGCTGTCCGGGCAGGGCCAGCAGGTCCAGACGGTTCACGGTCTTGCCCTTGATGTAGGCCCGGGTCCACAGTGTCTTGCCGTCTTTGGAGGTCCGGGAGGAGAAGCCCGAGCCGCCGCCGCTGCCAAGCAGCACGTCCACGGCGCCCCCGCGGGTGTTGACAAAGGTTTCCTCGTCCAGGGCACCCCAGGGGCTTATGCCGACAACCAGGGCGACCTTGCCGCGCAGTTCGGATGCGGCCCTGGCCGTCTGGTCCATGAGCTTGTCCGGCACCGGGGCGCTGACGTCTCTTGGCATGGGGAAAAAGACCAGTCCCACGGCCTTGCCGCCGATGGTGACGATTTTGGCGGTCGGGGCCTGGTCGAGGACCACCGCGCCCTTGGGCGGGGCGGCCTTCTTGTCGGCGAGGAGCTTCACCTCGTCCGGGGTGACGGCCATGACGTCGTAGCCGAGGGCCTCGTGGGCCTTGACCACGGCCGGCATTTTCTCGGGCTCCGGCGGCGCGGACGAGACTTCGGGCAGGAATTCCCAGGCGCCGGCCACGGCCAGGATCTTGCCGGCGGTGGCCGGATTCTGCCGCAGGGCCTTCAGATAGGTGGAGCGTTTGGCCAACCCGCCGAGCTTCTGGGCCCCGCAGGTCGGGCAGGGGTCGTAGTAGCCGTAGGTGTTGCCGGCGAAAACGATGGTCAGGGCCGGGTCGGCGGCGAAAGCCTGGGAAACGGTCATGGCCAGCGCGGCCATGACCCCGAAGAGGATGGAGGATGTGCGCATAGGCGTTCTTATTTGTTAAGGTATTCCTTGAGTTCTTTGCCGGGGCGGAAAAAGGGCAGCTTTTTGGGAGCCACGGTGACCACGTCCCCGGACTTGGGGTTGCGGCCGGTGTAGCCTTTGTAGCCTTTGATCTTGAAGCTGCCGAATCCCCGGATTTCCACCCGGTCTTCGTTGATAAGCGCCTGTTTGACGGAATCGACAAAGGCGTTGACGATGTCGGCCGCCTCGTCGATATGCAGGTCCTTGGTTTCGGCCAGGGTTTTGATGAGTTCGCTTTTGTTCATGGCGGGTCCTCGGTGTTGACGGTTGGCCGGAAGCCGCCTGCGGCGGCGGGCAAGCAATCGTCCATCTATTTCATACCATTGCCGAAAAAAGCGCCCATCCGTCAAGGGTTACTTGCGAACCGGGGGAATTTTCCCGAGCACCGGCATCTCCAGGAGCGTTTCCTGGCGTTGCTGCCGGATGCGGTGGAGTTTCACGGCGCCGGCCAGGATGTCCTGGGCGGCCGGACTGCGCGGGGCGTGGCGCAGGAGCGGAATCTGGCGGCGCACGGCGTCCGGCAGGGCCGGATCGGCCCGCACCCCGCCAAGGAGCGTGGGCGAAAATCCCAGGAAATGCTGGCAGGCGGCCGCCAGCCGGCCGAAGGTGGCCTTGGTGTCGTCCGGCCCTGCGACCTGATTGACCAGAATGTGAAAGTCCGTGATGCCGTACTGGGTGTGGAGCACCTTGATGACGGCGTAAGAGTCGGTCAGGGACGTGGGCTCCGGCGTGACCACGAGCACGCGCAGATGGCTCATGGCGGCCACGGACAGGACGGTCTGGGAGATGCCGGCCCCGAGGTCGAGCATGAGGTAGTCGTAGTTGCCAAAAGCGGTATTGAGCTTCTGGAAAAGGATTTCGCGCATGTCGTCGTCCATTTCCAGGAGTTCCGGCACGCCGCTGGCTGCCGGCAGGAAGTCGAAACCGTCGGGTTCCACGGCCAGCATGACGTCCTCGGCCATGACGCCCGGCCGGAAGAGGTCCTGCAGGTTTTTTTCCGGAGACAGGCCGAGGAGCACGTCGATATTGGCCAGGCCCACGTCGAAGTCCATGACCAGGACGCGGTGGCTGGCCCGGTAGAGGGCGTAGCTCAGGTTCAGCGCCAGATTCGTTTTCCCCACGCCGCCCTTGCCGCTCAGGATGGCGATGGACAGGGAGGCCCGGGGATTGACGGTGTGGGACATACGTCGCCTTATCCTTTGGTTAAGCCTGTGAAGAGAAATCTTTTTTCATCGGAGCGGACGAGCGTTCGCTCGGGCGGGGAGGTCAGGTCGGCGATGGGGGCGGCAACGATGCGGTCCTTGCCGCCGGATTTGGCCTCATAGAGGGCCCCGTCGGCCAGGGCGTAAAGCTTGTCGAGGGTGGTGGCCATCTTGCCCTTGGTGATGGCCAGACCCGCGGAGATGGTGATGCAAAGCGGCGTGTCCACGCCGTCGCAAACGATCTTGAGCGAGCGGACGGCGGCGACGATCCGCTCGATGACCATCGCGGCCCGGACCAGGCCGACACTTGGCAAAATCAGCGCGAATTCCTCGCCTCCGACCCGGGCCGCCGTGTCGTAGGTCCGCTTTTCGGCCAAAAGGAGGGCCCCGATGGTTTCGAGGACCCGGTCGCCGCAGGGGTGGCCGTAGGTGTCGTTTATGGCTTTGAAGTCGTCGAGGTCGAAAAGGACCAGGGCCAGGGATTGGCCGGCCCGGGAGGACCGGATGAGTTCGGCGGACAGGATCCGCTCGAAGGCCCCCCGGTTGTAGAGCTTGGTCAGAGGATCGTGCTCGGACAGAAAGACCAGCTCCTTGAGCGTCTCCTGGATGCGGGAGAGATACGGCAGCGGATTGGCCGACAGGGGTAGGGCCAGCCAGTCGCGCAGGTCCTGGTGGTTGCAAAGCGCCTCCCACCCGGCCAGGCTCAGGCCCGAACACAGGCGCATGATGACCACCCCGTCGCCATCGGTGGCGCAGTCCGGCTTTTCCATCTCGGCCAGCATGCCACGAAGCGTCTCCAACTCCGCCAGCATCTCCTCATGGGACGCGTCGATGAGGGGGGGGACGTCAGGCTTCATTGCCGGCCCGCGAGCAGGTAGCCGCGGATGAACTTGTCGAGTTCGCCGTCCATCACGGCTCCGACGTCTCCCACTTCGACGCCGGTGCGATGGTCCTTGACCAGTTGATAGGGCTGCATGGTGTAGGTCCTTATCTGGGAACCGAAGCCGATGGCGTTTTTGGAATCGTAGTTTTCCTGCTTTTCGGCCTGGATCTTTTTGAGTTCCAGGTCGTAGAGCCGGGCTTTCAAGACCTTCATGGCCGACTCGCGGTTTCGGTGCTGGGACTTCTCGTTCTGGCACTGGACCACGATGCCCGTCGGCAGGTGGGTGATGCGGATGGCCGAGGAGGTCTTGTTGACGTGCTGGCCGCCGGGGCCAGACGCCCGGAACACGTCCACCCGCAGGTCTTCCTCCTTGACGTCGATGTCGATGTCGAGGCCGGCGTCGGGATAGACATCCACCGAGGCGAAGGAGGTGTGGCGGCGTCCCGAGGAATCGAACGGCGAGATGCGGATCAGGCGGTGGATGCCTTTTTCCGCGTCGAGCAGTCCGTAGGCGTAGGGGCCGGAGATTTGCAAGGTGACGCTTTTGACGCCCGCCTCGTCGCCGGGCAGGAAGTCCAGGACCTTGATCCCGAACTGCTTGCGTTCGGCCCAGCGGCGGTACATCCGCAGGAGCATCTCGGCCCAGTCCTGGGCCTCGGTGCCGCCCGCGCCGGGGTGGATTTCGAGGATGGCGTCGGCGTTGTCCTCGGGGCCGAAAAAGGCGGCCAGCTCCGCGTCGGCCAGTTCGCTGCCAAGGGAAACGATCTGTTCGGCCAGGGCGTCGAGGATTTCCGGGCTGTTATCGTCCTTGGCCAGGCTCATCCATTCGTCAAGGTCGGCCTTGGCGGCGAGCAGCTTCTCCCCGCCGGTGACTTTGGCCGTCAGCACGCTTTTTTCCCGGAGAATCGGGGTCATGCGTTCGGGATTGTCCCAGGCGCCTTCCTTGGACAGTTCCGCCTCGATTTCGGCGAGGCGATGCCGGCTCTGGTCGAGGTCAAAGACGCCTCCAGAACTCTTCGAATTTGCTGGAAAGTTCCGTACCCTGGGTCCGCAGTTCCGAATATTGCAACATGGTTGGGCTCGCTTAATGGATTTTGCCGCGTCCGGCCGGGCCGGACGGGCGGTCGGGCAACAGGGCGCAGGCCAGGCATAGGGCCAGAAACAGGACCGGCATGGCCCAGGTGACAAGGGTGTAGTGGCGGTGAAACCAAGTCGTTTCCGACACGATGGGCACCTCCGGACAGGGAAGGGACAGGGCGGTGAACAGTCCGCCCTGGGCCATGATATGTCCCCTGGGGTCGATCACGGCGGAAATGCCCGAGTTGGTGCCCCGGATGATGGCCCGTCCCTGCTCCACGGCCCGAAGCAGGGCCAGATCGAGGTGTTGGCGCGGGGCGGCGGAATCGCCGAACCAGGAGTCGTTGGAGATGTTGACCAGGATGTTGGCTCCGGCCTCCACACGCTGCTGCGCCAGTTCCGGAAAGATGGCTTCATAACAAATGAGGAGCCCCAGGGCAAGACGGCCGTCGGCCAGGGGCGCCTCGGAGCGCCCGGGCTTGAAGTCGCCCACCCCTTCCACCAGCTTGTGGATAAACGGCAGGTATTCCCCGAAGGGCACGTATTCGCCGAAGGGCACCAGGTGCTCCTTGTCGTAGGAGGATTCCGTTCCCGAGGGCAAAAGCAGGTAGGCCCGGTTGAAAAGGGCGTGGCCGCCGAGCGTCCGCTCGTAGGCCGGGGCCCCGAAAATGATCGGGACCTTGGCCGCAGCCGCGAAATCGGCCAGATGTTTGGCCAGGGGCCCGCCGTCCTGGTAATAAAAGGGCATGCTCGTCTCGGGCCACACGAGGAGATCGGTCGGCGCGTCCTTGATGGCCTGGGTGGCCATGTCCAGGTACTTCTCCACGGTCTCCTGCTGGGCGGCCGGGTCCCACTTGCGGCTTTGGTCCACATTGCCCTGGATGATGGTGGCGTGGATGGCGGCGTCCTTGGGGGCCGGTTCGCCGGCCCGGCTGTTGCCGAGGAAAAAGAGGGCCGCGCCGAGGACCAGGGCGGCAAGGCCCGGCCGGCTGAGCGGCCCGGGCACCACCAGCCAGGCGGCCAGTCCTGCCAGGACCCCGGACAGGCCGTAGGCGCCGACAAAGGCCGCGCCCTGGATGGCGGCCGGCCAGGGCGAGAAGGCGGCGGCCAGGGTCAGCCAGGGAAATCCCGACAGGAACGCGCCCCGGGCCATCTCCATGGAGGCCCAGGCCACGGCGCAAAACGGGCCGAAGAGCCACGGGGAAAAACGGCGGGCGGCCAGCCGCGCCATCAGGGCCAGGGCCATGGTGTAGAGCCCGAGGACCAGGCCCATGAGCATCGGCACGGGCAGGGCCAGACCCCAGGCCAGATTGCCGTAGTCGTGGATCGGCAGGGCCGTCCAATAGAGGTTGCCGCCGGCGGCCAAGGCCCCGATCCAGTACCCGGCCTTGGCCGCGGCCCGGGCCGAGGGGGCGCGCGCGGCGGCCAGGAACAGGCCCATGGGCAAAAGGAGGGCCAGGAGCGGCAGACGGTAGACCGGGTTGGCAAAGCCGAGCCAAGCCCCGAGCACGGCCAGAAGGGATGCTGTTGTCACGGTGGTTCTTTGGAGGACGCCTGAAGGTTGCGTGGCGATGCGCCGGCCCGGGCGGAAGGCATGCCGTCCGGGGCCCTGGACGCCGAAGCCCTGTTACGCGGCCGGCTCGATGACGATCCAGCGGATCTGGCGGCGGTCGGCTTCCCGGATGGTGAAGCGCCGGCCGGCCAGGGTGAAGGCGTCGCCCTGGCGCGGCACCCGGCCGGCGAGTTCGGTCAGGAAGCCGCCGATGGTTTCCACCTGTTCCGATTCCAGGTCGAGGCCGAGGGAGGCGTTCAGGTCCTCCAGGGGAAACCGGCCCGAGACGAGAAAGACGCCGGGCTTTGTTTCCTGGATTTCCTCGGGCTTGCTCGGGTCGTGCTCGTCCTCGATCTCGCCGACGATCTCCTCGAGCACGTCCTCCAGGGTGACGAGCCCCGAGGTGCCGCCGTATTCGTCCAGAGCCACGGCCATGTGCTTTTTCTGGCTGCGAAATTCCAGGAGCATCTTTTTGAGGTTCAGGGTTTCCGGAATGAAAAGCGGGGCCCGCATGATGGACCGGGGGTCCGGGTACTCGCCGCAGGCGCCGACCAGATGGGCGAGCAGGTCCTTGGCGTAGACCACGCCGAGGATGTTGTCCCGGTTGCCCTCGTAGATGGGGATGCGGGAGTGGCCGTGGGCCTTTATCAGGTCGCAGATGGCCGGAATGCCGTCGTCGGCCTCGGCGCACACGATATCGGGCCGGGGGATCATGATGTCGAAGACCTGTTTTTTCTCCAGCCGCAGGATATTGAGCAGCATGGAGGCATCCTCCTGGATCAGGCTGCCGTCCGCCCGGGCCTCCAGGATCAGGTCCTCGATGGAAACGCTTTTCTGGCCAAAAAATTTGCCCAGCACATTCCAGAATCGACTGTCAGAATCGTCGTCCAACCTCGTCCTCCTTGACGGGCCCGTCCCGGGCCGCGCCGTCGTCCGCACCATAGGCCACAATGCGTTTCATGTCGTTGACGAAACGCGAAAAACGGGGCCCGGATATCAAAATCGTTGCCGTCCGTCCACGGTGGGCCGGATTCTTCCCGGCGGCCCGGAGACGCGCCGGGCCGACCGGCCATGCCGCCGGTCCGAGGCCGGCCGGCGGGAGAAGGACCGCCGGGCTGCGGCCGTCATTCCCCCCGGGACCGGTAGATGGCCAGATGCCGCCGGAAGGCCCAGTCGTCGAGGGCCGGCACGCCGGAGGCGGCGGTCTTCCACGACAGGCTGTCGCCCGGGGCGTCGGAGGGTACGCCGAAGCTCAGGAACCGGAAGCCGTAGGCCTTTTGCCCGAGGCTTCCCGGATCGCCGTAGGCGTTTTGCAGGCGAAGGGCCAGATGGAATTCCATGGGCTGGTCGGCTTCGGGTTCGGCCAGGACCAGACGCATGAGAAACCGGCTGGCCGGCTCGAAGAGTCCGTGGTCGCGCCGGATGGAATCGGCATGGATCTCCAGGCGCAGGCCGCCGCCGGAAATGTTGCGCACCTCCACGTCCGGGACCTCCCGCCTGGGGTCCAGACGCACGAGCGGCTGTCCCCAGGTGGCGGGTTCCCCGAAGCGGCCGCGGCTGTTTTTGATCGTGCTTTCATGCCACAGCTCGAGTTCGAGGACAAAGGTCCGGGGCGGATCCACCCGCAGGAAACCGCGTTTTTGCTCCAGTTCGAGGCGCGTCGGCCAGGCCACGGCCATGCGGATGAACTCGTCGCCGGCCTTTTGCACCGTGAGGATCGGGGCCACGAAATTATAGTAGGTGTGGTAGTCCTTTTTCGGGTCCAGGCGCAGGCGGAAGTCGCAGGCCACGAGCTTGCCGGCCCAGGACGGATGGGCCCGGACCAGGGCCGTCATCTCGAGTTCGATGCCCCGGCGCGGATCGGCCGAGAGGATGGTGGCGTCGGTGGACCGGGTCCCGGGATCGTCACGCACGAAGCTGACCCGGACTTTGCTTCGCTGGGTCAGGGCCGTGTCGAGGAGGGCCCGGATTTCGCCCGGCCGGACGATCCAGGTCGTCGGCGGAACGTCCTGGCGGCCGATGCGGATTTTGATGAACAGGCCGCCCGCGATGCAGATCCCGGCGGTGGCGAAGATGGCGGCGGTCAGGATGAGGGCTTCGGGCGAAGCATGGCCCGAGGTGGTGGAATCGAGCATGCGGTTCCACCAGCCCGGATCGAACAGGCTCACAAAAGCCGGCAGTTCGCCGAAGCCCCTGAAAAAAACCATGAATGTTTCTTAAGCGAACATCATTGCGGGCACAAGCCCCGGCTCCTAGCCCTCGCGTTTTTTGAGGTGGATTTCCAGGCATGCCAGGGCGGCCGGGGTCACCCCGGAGATGCGGCCGGCCTGGCCGAGGGTCAGCGGGGCCACCCGGCCGAGTTTCTCCACGACCTCGCGCGACAGCCCGGACACGAGCCCGTAGTCCAGGTCCGGCGGCAGGACCATGGCCTCGAGCCGCCCCATGCGCCCGGCCAGCTCGCCCTGGCGCCGGAGATACCCCTCGTATTTGACCCGCGTTTCGGCCTCGACGGCCACTTCCGGGGGAAGTGCGGCCAGCTCCGGCCAGAACCGGCCGAGGTCGGGAAGCGTCACCTCGGGCCGGCGCAAGAGCTCGTCCAGGCGCAGGCTCCGGTCTTCCGGCCGGCCGCCAAGCGCCGTCCAGGCCGCGTCGTCGCAGTCGTCGGGCCTGACCCGGCGGCCGCAGAGGCCTTCGATCACGGCGGCAAGGCTTTCCTCCTTGCGCCTATAAAGCTCCCACTGCCGGTCTCCGACCAGGCCGAGTTCCCGGCCAAGCGGCGTCAGCCGGGCGTCGGCGTTGCCCTCGCGCAGGAGCAGCCGGTGTTCGGCCCGGGAGGTGAACATGCGGTAGGGCTCGGTCGTGCCCTTGGTCACCAGGTCGTCGACCAGGACGGCCATGTAGGCTTGGTCGCGGCGGGGCAGAAAGGGCGGACGGCCCTTCCTGGCGCAAAAAATGTTGAGGGCCGCCCACAGCCCCTGGGCCGCGGCTTCTTCGTAGCCCGAGGTGCCGTTGATCTGGCCGGCCAGGAAAAGACCGGGCAGGGCCTTGGTTTCGAGTGTCGGCAGGAGCTGGACCGGGTCGGCGTAGTCGTATTCGATGGCATAGCCCGGCCGCACGATATGGGCCTGCTCCAGGCCCGGGATGGTGGCAATGAGGGCCTTTTGCACCTCGATAGGCAGGCTGGTGGAGATGCCGTTGGGGTAGATCTCCGGGCTGTCCAGGCCCTCGGGTTCCAGAAAGACGTGGTGGCGGTCCCGCTCCGGAAAGCGGGCCACCTTGTCCTCCACTGACGGGCAGTACCGGGCCCCGGTCCCCTCGATGACGCCGGTGAAAAGCGGCGACCGGTCGAACCCGGCCCGTATCGCCTCGTGGGTCCGCTCGTTGGTGTAGGTCAGGTGGCAGGGGACCTGCCGCAGGACCGGTCCCGGGCCATGGAAGCTGAAGGCCGGGGGCGGGTGGTCGCCGGGCTGGGGCGTGGTGGCGGCGAAGTCGATGCTTTTGGCGAGCAAGCGCGGCGTGGTGCCGGTCTTGAGCCGGCCAAGGATGAGCCCGTGCTCGCGGAGGCTGGCGGAAAGGCCATCGGACGGCGGATCGCCGAGCCGGCCGCCGCGCAGTTGCGTGAGGCCAATGTGGATGAGCCCGCCGAGAAAGGTGCCGGTGGTCAGCAGTACGGCCCGGGCCGCGAACGTCTCGCCCGAGCCGGTCCTGACCCCCGAGGCCCGGCCATCCTCGGCCACAATCGCCTCCACCGTGTCCTGGCGCACGAGGAGCCCTTCCTGGGCGAAGATATCGCGCCGGACCACGCGCAGGTAGGCGTCGCGGTCGATCTGGGCCCGGGTGGCCCGCACGGCCGGGCCCTTGCGGGTGTTCAGCGTACGGAACTGGATGCCGGCCGCGTCGGCCCACAGGCCCATCATGCCGCCAAGGGCGTCGATCTCCCGGACCATGTGCCCCTTGGCCAGGCCGCCGATGGCCGGATTGCAGGACAAATGCCCGATGCGGTCCACGTTTTGGGTCAGAAGCAGTGTCCCAAGCCCGAGCCGCGCCGCGGCCATGGCCGCCTCGCACCCCGCGTGCCCCGCGCCGACGATGATAAGGTCGAATATCATGGTGAGAGAAGATGCCTCCGGCGGCCGGGGGGGATTTTCCAGCCCCCCGGGACCCCCTGAAAGGTTTACGATGATGGAGCGGGTGGAAGTGGTTTCAGTCGGCCGCGGCAGGTGGGCCGGGAGGCAAGGGCTTGCGGCCGACGCAGCAGAGCCAACCCTGGTCGGGCTCCTCATCCATGACGATGTCCGTGAAGCCGGCGGCGGCAAAAAGGCTTCGGAATTCATCCATGCCAAGGTAAGTCATGGGGGTCAGCGCCAGCCATTCCCGGTTGCGGGCATCGAATTTTTCACAGTGGTAGACTTCCGCGATCAGCAGGAGCCGGCCGCCGGGCCGCAGCACCCGCAAGACCTCGCGCAGGTCCGAGGCCATGTCCGGCCAGAAATAGTGGGTCTCCACGGCGGTCGCAAGCCTGAACGTGTCGTCGGGAAAGGGCAGCCGGGACACCGAGGCCTGCCGGATGGCCACGCGGCCTTCCCAAATGGCCCGCAGGCTCGCGCGACGCGAGATGGCCACGCTTTTTGCCGACACGTCGATGCCGCAGACCAGACCCTCCGGGGCCATGGCCGCCAGCCGGGCCACGGTGCGCCCGCCGCCGCAGCCGATATCGAGCAGAAAATCGTTTGCCCCCACGTCCACATGGGACAGGCCCCAGGTCGTCAGCCCCAGGTGGCTCCGATTCATCCGCCGGGCCACATATTCGCCCAACAGTCCGGCCGGCTTCCGGCACTGCCGGATGAGCAACTCTTTGACCGTGCGTCCGATATCCATGGCTTTTTGAAAACCTTTCCCCGCCGAGGGGGTCCGGGGGAAATCATTTCCCCCGGCGGGGTTTGGGGCAGAGCCCCAATTTCTTCTTCCTACTCGAAGAGCACCCGGGCCATGACTTTGGCGTCGCCGATGGTCTTGGCGATGCTCGAACGCTCGTTGGGCTGGTGGGCGTTGTGCTCGAGGGTGGCCCAGACCACCGCCGGATAGCCACGCCGACGGAGATAGGCGGCGACGGTGCCGCCGCCGATGCCCATGGGACGCGGGTTGCCGCCGTAGACCGCCTTGATGCCGGCCATGACGCGGCCGACGATGGGAGCGTCCTCCGGGGTGGCCGGTGCGGCCTGCTCTTTCTGGACGACCTCGTAGTCGATGGTCACGCCGCAGATGGATTCCACTTCCTTGCCGAACTCCCGGATGGCGGCCACCACCTCGTCGAGGGAATATTCGGGCAGCACCCGGCAATCGACGTAAAAGACGTCGCGGCCGGGGATGGTGTTGATGTTGTCGACGTTGGCTTCCTTCTTGGTCGGCTCGAAGGTGGAATTGGCCGGGTGGAACAGGGGGTTTCTGGCCGGGAAACGGTCGTGGAGCTTGTGGATCTTGAGGATGAAAAGGGCAGCGGCCGAGAGCGAATTGATGCCGTCTTCCGGGGTGGAGGCGTGGCACTGGCGGCCGGTGACGATGATTTTGAGCCACAGCATGCTTTTTTCGGCCACCTCGACCATCTCGCTGGTCGGCAGGCCGAAGTCGGGCACGAGAAAGAGGTCGTCGGGGCCGAAAAGCCCACCGTGGTTGGCGGCCACATAATCCAGACCGAACTTGCTGCCGGTTTCCTCGTCGGCCACGAAGAGCATGCCGTAGTTGATCGGCGGCGTGGTTGCAGTGGCGACAAGCGCCTTGCCGAGGAGGATGGAGCTGACCACGGCCTGCTGGTTGTCTTCCACGCCCCGGCCGTAGACAAGGTCGCCGTCGACGGCGAGCTGGTAGGGGTCGGTGCGCCACAGGGACCGGTCGCCCGGCGGCACGATGTCGAGATGCGAGATGACCCAGAAGGTACGCGAGGTGTCGGCGCCGGGAAGGACGACGGCCAGGTTCGGCCGGTGGCCGCAGGGGACGCGCGGATCGGGGGCGTTTATTTCGCGGGGCGCGGGAAAGCCGAGGCCGGCGAGCAGGGCGGTCAGGCGGTCGGCTTTTTCCCGTTCGCCGGGACCGCCGTTGTCCGGGCCAAGGGCCGGGATGGCGGTCAGTTCGCGCTGGAGGTCGATGACGGCGTCGCGTTCGTTTTCGAGATACGGAAGCAGGGCGTCAAGCATACGGGCTCCGGACGGTTGTATGAATGGGGCGAATCAGCCTTCGATCTTAGATCATAGCGGTTCGGGAAAGGCTTGGCAAACCGGGGCCGGCGGCCGGACGGGCAACGCAAAAAGCCGGGAGGCAGAGGCCTCCCGGCACGGTTGCGGCAGAAAAGTCGGGCCTGTCCTAACGGCCGCGGGCGGCGCGCTTGGAGGCTTTGAGGGGGTTGATGTTGACCTTGCCGCCCTTGTCGACTTCGAGCTTCACGTGGGTGGCGAAGTTGCAGACCTTTTGCGCCCACTTGCGTTCGGGCAGGGGATAGCTCTTGCAGTATTTGACCCCATCCTGCTCCATGGTGCGCTCGCAGCCCACGCATTTTTCCACGATGGGATGGCATTCGACGCCGTTGACGGTGATGACCTGGGACATTGGGATAACCTCCGGGCCGCGCGGGATGGGGCGCGGGATTGATTTCAGCGCAAAGCCAGCCTTTATTATGGACAAGGGCGGGATTGTCAAGGCCTCGGGCGCCCCAGGCGGGCGGACGGACCTGCGGCCTATACGATCTCCCGCACCGTGATCTTTCCGACTCCGGCCTGATCGGGCCGCGGGCGGATCATGATCTCCACATCCTGGTCGAAGGCGGTGAGAAATTCCAGGAGCCGTTCCACGGAAAAGCCGTCGAGCCGGTAGTTTACGAGCGCGGAAACCCTGGGCTGGGGGATGCCCAGCCGGGCCGCGACCTCGATCTGCTTGAGCTTTCGGCGTTTGATGCACTCGTTTAGCACGGCGGCTAGGCGCGTCTTGGTCCGCAACGCGTCGGCGTCGGCAAAACCCAGGTCCGCGAAAACGTTGGCCGTCCCTTCGGTGATGTCCGCATCAGTCCCGGCGGGCGGGTTCGGTGTGGCGTTTGGCATAGTGTTCCGTTGCGCTTCGCAGACGTCTGGCGATCAAGTCCACATCGTCTTTCGGGGTCTTGATCCCTGTCTTGGATTTTTTCTGAAAAGCGTGCAGGACGTAAACCGCTGCGGCAAACCGGATGGTGTACACCATCCGGTATGTGTCGCCGTCGTCATCCTCCACGACCTCGAACACGCCCGTGCCAAGCCCCTTCCAGGGTTTCGCCCGGGGATGCTTGCCGCCGATCTGGGCCAGACCCAGGGCATAGCCCATGTGGCGTTGCGCTGTCTCGGGAAAGGCGAGGTAGTCCTTCTTGGCCGAACCGACCCAGTGCACGGGCTTTTCCGCGAAGTGGCCGGGCTGGAAGCGCGTCACAAAAATATACTCATTTTAGTATATTTGGCAAGGCCGGCCGCCTGTCCGGGCGTTGCATCGGGTCATGAGCGCCTCTTCAGGGACCGGGTCATGGCGCACATGCGCCGGCGCAGCTCCGGATAGTCGAAGCCCGTGAATTCCCCGTCGCGGTAGAGCACCTTGCCCGCCACCATGGTGCAGACCACCTCGCCGCCCGAGGCCGCGTACACGGCGTCCGAGACCGGATCGAAGGCCGGGCAAAGTTGCGGGCGGGAGAGGTCCAGGGCGCAGAGGTCGGCCGGCCCGCCGACCGTCAATCGGCCGAGTTCCGGCCAGCCCAGGGCGGCCGCGCCGTCCCGGGTGGCCATGTCCAGGGCCGCGCCCGCGCCAAGGGCGGTCGGATCGCCGGTGGCGACCTTTTGGAGCAGGGCGGCCACGTTCATTTCGGAAAAGAGGTTCAGCGCATTGTTGCTGGCCGCGCCGTCCGTGCCGAGCCCGACCGTGACTCCGGCGGCGCGCAGGGCCTGGACCGGGGCGATGCCGCTTGCCAGCTTCATGTTGCTTTTCGGACAGTGGGCCACGCAGGCGCCGGATACGGCGACCGTCTCGATGTCGGCCGCGTCCAGGGCCACGCCGTGGGCCAGGAGGGTTTGGGGGCCGAGGAGCCCGAGATCCTTGAGATAGGGAATGACGCGCCGGCCATTGGTCTTTTGGCAGTCGTCGTTTTCCCGGGCCGTCTCGGCGGCGTGGGTGGACAGGAGCAGGCCGCGGTCCCGGGCGAAATCGGCGCAGCGGGCCAGCGTCTCGGCCGAGCAGGTGTAGACGGCGTGGGGAAAGATGGCCGGCCGCAGCCGGTCGTGCCCGGCCAGCCGGTCGGCGAGCCGGCTGGCCGAGGCCAGGGCCGCGTCCGTGGTCTTGAAATTGGCGTTGGCGATGTCGAACACGCCCTGGCACAGGACGGCCCGCAGGCCTGCCGTGTCCACGGCATCGGCAATGGCGTCCACGTACAGGTAGGCGTCGAGAAAGCAGGTGGTGCCTGAGGCCAGCATCTCGGCGCAGGCGAGTTCGGTGCCAGCGCGTACGGCCTCGGACGTGAGCTTCGCCTCGGCCGGCCAGATGTGCTCGGTAAGCCAGACGGCAAGCGGCGCGTCGTCGCAAAGGCCGCGAAAAAGGGTCATGGCCGCGTGGGTGTGGGTGTTGACGAGGCCGGGCAGGACCAGGCAGCCGGAGAGGTCGAGGGTCTCGGCCGGGGCAAAGGCCCGGACGAGATCGGCAGCCGACCCCACGGCCGCGATGTGGCCGCCGGTGACGGCCAGGGCGGCCTGGCGCAGGATGTCCCGGGCCTCGTTTTGGGTGGCGAGGATGCCGGCCGTGACGAGCAGGTCGCAGGGAAGGGGCTTGGTTTGCATGGCCGGTCTCTTACCGCACGTCTCCCCGCCGGCCAAGCCCGGCTTGACCCCTTGGCCTAAACTCCCTATCCGACTTCGGTTACCAGACCGCATTTTCAAGGAGACGGCCATGGATCTGCGCAAGCTCATTCGCGACATCCCGGACTACCCCAAGGAAGGCATCCTCTTTTTCGACATCACGCCCCTTCTGGGCGATGCCGAAGGATTCCGCAAGGCCATCGACCTGCTCGCCGAGCGGTTTGCCGAGGCCAAGGCCACCAAGATCGTGGCGGCCGAGGCCCGGGGGTTCATATTCGGCGCGGCCCTGGCCTACAAGATGGGCCTCGGGTTCGTGCCGGTGCGAAAGCCCGGCAAGCTGCCCTACAAGACCAAATCCGTGTCGTATGACCTGGAATACGGCTCCGACACCCTGTGCATGCACGAGGACGCCCTGCTTCGGGGCGAGAAGGTGCTGGTCATCGACGACCTGCTCGCCACGGGCGGCACGCTCTCCGGCGTCATCGACCTGGTCGAGGCCTTTGGCGCGGAAATCGCCGGCATCGGCGTGGTCATCGAGCTGTCCTTTCTAAACGGCAAGGAGCAGCTCCATTCCTACGGCTGCGAAAGCATCCTGCAGATCGCCTAACCGACCCGGAACCCACGAGGGAGACGCGACCATCATGAAGATCGGCATCATCGGCGGCAGCGGCCTGGACGATCCCGAAATCATCGACAATCCGACCGATATCGAGGTGGACACGCCCTACGGCCCGCCCAACTCGACCCTGCGCCAGGGCCGGATCGCGGGCAAGGACGTGGTGCTCCTGGCCCGGCACGGCCGGGCCCACACGGCCACCCCCAGCCACGTCAACTACCGGGCCAACATCCACGCCTTGCGCAAGGTCGGCTGCGCCGCCATCCTGTCGACCACGGCGGTCGGGTCCCTGCGCCAGGAGATCGGCCGGGGGGACCTGGTCATCCTCGACCAGTTCATCGACTTCACCCGCCATCGGGCCGCGACGTTCCACGACCGTTTCGAACCGCACAACCCGGCCCACACGCCCATGGCCGACCCGTTTTCCGAGCCCTTGCGCGAACTTCTGGTCGCCGCCTGCCGCACCTTCGGCTACCGCCACCACGACAAGGGGACGGTGGTGACCATCGAGGGACCGCGTTTTTCGACCCGGGCCGAGTCGAACATGTTCCGGGCCTGGGGCGCGGACGTCATCAACATGAGCGTAGCCACGGAATGCATCCTGGCCGTGGAGGCCGGGGTGCCGTACGCCACCGTGGCCATGAGCACGGACTACGACTGCTGGAAGACCGACGAGCCGCCGGTCAACTGGGAGGAGATCGTGACGATTTTCAAGGAAAACGCCGAGAAGGTGACGAGCGTCCTGGTCGAGGTCATCCGACGGATGTGAGCCGGTCCCGGCGGCCGGTGAAAAAGCGAAAGGCGTCCTTGCGGGGACGCCTTTTTTTGTCGGCCCGGCCGGTCCGGTCGCGTTTGCCGCGGGAAGGGCGCGGCCCGGCCGGGCCGGCGGGCTAGAGGAAGTTGTTTTTGAGGCTCGTGAAGATGGCGTCGTAGACGTCCGGATCCCGGCTTTCCGGCAACACCAGCATGATGCGCCGCAACAACAAATCTTCCGGGACGTCTTGGCCGGCCTCTGGGCCGGCATTCCGGCGCGCCTGCCCGGGGTCTCCGGCATCGGGGCCGGTTGCGGCGGCTGCGTCCCCCGGCGTGCCGGCATCAGGCTCCGGGGTGGCCCTGGCCCGTACGTCGCGGAGGAGCGCGAGCAGCGTTTCGCCGGCAAGCGTGTTTTCCGGCGTGTCGTCGGCCGGAAGCGGGGGCAGAAGTCGGGCGGCCGGTCCGGCCGGAAGTTCCGTGGCCGGGGCCGGACCGGCTTCGGCCAGGTCCGGGACCAGGCCCTCCGGGGCAGCCGAGGCCGGGGCGACAGCCGCAAGGAGAAGGGCTTTCTCCGTTTTTTTCCGCTGTGGCCAAGCGTCCGCCGGGGATGCGGCCGCGGCCATGGCCGTCGCCACGACGTCCAGGCGCGGCGTGGCGACGGCCGCCGGCACGGGAGCGGACAGGACGCGCGTCAGACCCTGTCCCGGAGACGAGGCCTGGGCCGCATCGTCCAAAAAGGCCAACTCCTCGCGCAGGGCCTGCTCCTCCAAGGCGTCGTCGAGATCCAGGACAAAGGATTCCTCCGGCTCGGCCGCGGCCAGGCCGGGGCCGCCCGCAGCTTCCGGGGCTTCCGGCGGGCCGAGGGGCCGAGCGAGAGCGGCCGGCGGTCCGGCAGGGGGCGGTGCTGGTTCGGAAAAAGCCGTCTGGTCCGGGGGCTGGCGCGTGCCTTGAACCTCGATGGTGAAAACCGCCGCCGGCCCGGACTGCGGTGCGTCCGCCACGGGCGGCAAGGCGTGGCCGGCCGGGGAGGCTGGTTCCGGCGGCAGGGCGGCGGCCGGCTCGTCTTCGGTCCCGGCCTCCCGGCCAAGGCCGGCGTATTGGCACAGGGCCAGAAATGTCTTGGCGATGCCAGCGATCATGATGTCGTTTTTGTTGTCGGCATACAGGGCCTTGAGCTTTTCGAAAATCTCGTCCGCGCTTGAGGCGTACGCGTCGGCGCAGAGGCTGAAAAGGTCCTGGTAGGCGTCGGCGATGCACTGGGCCAGGGTCTGCTTTTTCTCCCCCGCATGGAAGGCGTGATACCGTCCGGTCGGCGTGCCGTCGCTGGTAAGGAATCCCAGTTCCCGGAGGATGTCCACGAACGGCCGGTCGATGGCAAAGCGGAAACCGAGTTGGGCCAGGAAGGCGGCGTCGAATTTTTCCGGGATGGAAGCCTGGGCCATGGCCTGGAAGTAGCGGGGAAGCGCACTGGTCTTCAAGGAGTAAGCACTCGGAAGCGACATATTTTTTCCCAACAGCTTTCGAACGTAAGAGTATGGCAGTCGCGGAAGAGGACACGGCCGGGAACGCTGCGGTGAACGTGGCCCGCAAAGCGGGTTGCAGCAGCTTTTTTTGCCGGAACAGTCCCTGGCGGCGGTTGCCCGCCCCACGCACCGGTCTGGTGCCTGCGCGCTGCCGCCGGCCGGCCATTGCGGCGCCTGCCATTGATGGCCGGAGGGGACGGTTGCGCGTGAAGCCGTCGCTGGCCACGGGCCAAAACCTGCTCTCAGCATAAAAACTAGCGCATACGTAGTCTATTGCAACCCCCTTTCCGTTTCAAGCCGGTAATCGTTTTTTCCTGTGGTCCGTTCTCGCCGTTCCCGGTTCCCCTGTTCCGCATTGCCCGATTCTCCCAAATCATGGCATAAGAGGTTCGTCCATTTTCCTACGCGCCGCATCCAGGAGGGCACCGACATGTCCCAAGTCAGCCACGCCGGCAACCTGCCGCCGGCCCATCAGGCCTTTTTCGAGCGCATAAGCGCCTTCATTCCGGCCGAGCGCATCTTTCTCGGTCCGTTCCACAATCTGGCCCTCGGCGATGACGCCAGTTTCTACCGCCTGGTGCCCAAGATCGTGGTCAAGGCCAAGACCGCCGACGAGGTTGGGCATCTCTTGCGGGCCGCCTCGGCCGAGCAGGTGGCCGTCACCTTCCGCACGGCCGGCACGAGCCTGTCCGGACAGGCCCTGTCCGATTCGGTCCTCGTCTACTTGGCCGGGCACTTCAAGGGGCTGCGCGTCCACGCCGGCGCCTCCCATGTCAGCCTGGAGCCCGGCGTCATCGGGGCCGAGGCCAATTTCCACCTCGCCCCCCACGGCCGCAAGATCGGCCCGGACCCGGCCTCCATCGGCGCCTGCATGGTCGGCGGCATCGCGGCCAACAATTCGTCCGGCATGTGTTGCGGCACGGCGGAAAACAGTTACAAGACTGTGGAATCCATGAAGCTTGTCTTTGTGGACGGCGACGCCCTGGATACGGCCGATCCGGTGTCGCGCCGACGGTTCGTGGAAGGCCACCCGGAGCTTGTGGCCGAACTGGCCGCCATCCGGGCCGAGATCCTGGCCGATCCCGAACTGGCCGACCGGATCCGGCGCAAGTTCAAGATCAAGAACACCACCGGCTACGGCCTCAATTCCTTTCTCGACTTCGAAGACCCCATCGATATCCTGCTCCACCTGATCGTCGGTTCCGAAGGGACCCTGGCCTTTATCAGCGAAGTCACCTACCGCACCGTGGTCGAGCATCCCTTCAAGGCCTCCTCGCTCATGATCTACCCGACCATCGACGCCGCCTGCCGGGCCGCGGTGGCGCTCAAGGCCGGCACGGTCGCGGCCGTGGAGCTCATGGACCGGGCCTCCCTGCGTTCGGTCGAGGACAAGCCCGGCATGCCGGCTTATCTCAAAGAACTCGGCGAGGACGCGGCCGCCATCCTGGTCGAGGTCCGGGCGGCGGACAAGCCGGGCCTGCTCTCCCTGATCGAGGCCGCCCTGGCCCGGGTGGAGGGCATCGAGCCGGTCTTTCCGGTCCTGTTCATGGATGCCAAGGACGACTACGAAAAACTCTGGAACATCCGGCGCGGCCTTTTCACCTCCGTTGGCGGAGCGCGCAAGCCCGGCAGCGCGGTCATCATCGAGGACGTGGTCTTCCCCATCGAAAACCTGGCCGAGGGGGCCCTGGAGCTTCAGCGCCTCATGGCCGTCCACGGCTTTCCCGAAGGCATCATTTTCGGCCACGCCCTGGAAGGCAACCTCCACTTCGTCTTCTGCCCGGACTTCGCCGACCCCGAGGCCGTGGCCCGCTACCAGAAGCTCATGGACGACGTGGCCGCCATGGTCGTCGGCCGTTACGACGGCTCCCTCAAGGGCGAGCACGGCACGGGCCGCAATATGGCCCCGTTTGTCGAAATGGAGTGGGGCAGGACCGCCTATCTGTTCATGAAACGCTTGAAAAGCGCTTTTGACCCGCAAAACCTGCTGAATCCCGGCGTCATTTTAAACGATGACCCCGAGGTCCATATGAAGGACCTCAAATCCCTGACCCAGGTCAACCCGGTCATCGACCCCTGCATCGAATGCGGCTACTGCGAATCCGTCTGTCCCTCGCGAAACGTCACCTCCACGCCGCGTCAGCGCATCACCCTCCAGCGCTACATGGCCCTCTTGCGCAACCAGGGCAGGGCGTCCGAATATCAGGCGTTTCACGACGGCTACGAATATTTCGGCAACCAGACCTGCGCCGCCGACGGCCTGTGCGCCACGGTCTGTCCGGTCTCCGTCGACACCGGCGTCTTCACCAAGGACTACCGCCGCCGGGAGTCCACCGAGCGCGGCCGGAAAATCGGCCGATGGGTGGCCGACCACTACGGCCTGGTCACGGCCATCTCCCGCCAGGGCCTCGGCCTGTCCCACGCCGTCCACCAGGTGCTCGGCACCAAGGCCATGGCCGTCATGACCCGGACGCTGCGCAAACTCTCCGGCGGGTTGGTTCCCTTCTGGACACCCTACGCGCCCAAGGCCGCGCCGAAGATGGAATTTCGGTCCACTTGCCATGGCAAGGGACGGTCGGTGGTCTACTTCCCGAGCTGCACCACCCGGTCCATGGGGCCCTCCGCCCTGGACCCGGACCAGCGGGGGCTCTACGAGGCCACCCTGTCCGTCCTGGCCAAGGCCGGCTACGATGTCATCTTCCCGGAGGGCCTGCGCGAACTGTGCTGCGGCCTGACCCTCGAATCCAAAGGCAAGCGCGAGGACGCCGACCGCAAGTCCAGGGAGCTGGAGACCGTTCTCAGAAAGGCGAGCAACGACGGGGCCATTCCCATCCTGTGCGACGCCAGCCCCTGCCTCTACACCATGCGTTCGAAAATGGAGCCGGGCCTCAAACTCCACGAACCCGTGGAATTTATCACCGAATACTGCCTGCCCCATCTCGACATCACGCCCGTGCCCGAGACCGTGGCCGTGCACGTGTCCTGCTCGTCGGTCAAGATGGGCCTGTCGGCCAAGTTCGCGGCCCTGGCCAGGCTGTGCGCCGTCGAGGTGGTGGTGCCGCGCGGCATCCACTGCTGCGGCTTTGCCGGGGACCGGGGCTTTTTCTACCCCGAGGTCAACGCCGCCGCCCTGGCGGATTTGAAGCCCCAACTCCCGGCCATCACCACCTCCGGCTACTCGAACAGCCGGACCTGCGAGATCGGCCTGTCCTTCCACGGCGGCGTGCCCTACCAGTCCATCGTCTACCTCGTGGACCGGGCCAGCCGGCCGGCGGCGTAGCCGGGAGAACGCCTCCGGCGGCCGGGAGGGGGAATTTCCCCCTCCCGGCTCCCCCGGGAGGCGAGGCTGCAGATTTCATCTTTTGTTTAGAATCGCGCAAGCGCCCGCCGGCCGTGGCTTGGCGCACCGCCGGGGCCGGAGGGCCCCTTGACGCAAAGGTTCGCCGGGACAAGAATGCGCGCCGCCCGTGACCGGGCGAGGAGTGAGCGTATGCGCTTTCGCGTTGTTGTCCTGACCATCCTGTTGACCCTTTCCGCCCTGTGCCGCGCCACGGCCGCCCCGGCCGGTACGCCGCCCGCCGAACCGATCCTTCGCATCGAAACCGGCATGCACACCGCACTTATCAAGCGCATCGCCGTGGACGGCCTTGGCCGCTACCTGGCCACGGCCTCGGACGACAAGACCTGCCGGGTCTGGGACATCAAGACCGGCGAGCAACTCCGGGTCCTTCGGCCCCCCATCGGCCACGACTACGAGGGCCGGCTGTACAGCGTGGCCATGAGCCCGGACGGGCGCTACGTTTTTTGCGGCGGCTGGACCGGCTACGGCTGGGACAAGACCCACAGCGTCTACATCTTCGAGCGCGAGTCCGGCCGGCTGGTGCGCCGCCTGAACGGGCTGCCGAGCGTGGTCAACCACTTGGCCGTGTCCCACGACGGCAACTACCTGGCCGCGGCCCTGGGCGAGGGCGGGGTGCGGGTCTGGCGGCTGTCCGACCTGGCCCTGGTCGGTGGGGACAAGGACTATGCCGGCGAATCCTACGGCGCGGCCTTCGACAACAAGGGCCATCTGGCCACCTCCTGCTACGACGGCATGATCCGCCTCTACCGGGTCACGGACACCGGCATCTCGCTTATTGCCAAGACCAGGACCCAGGGCGGTACGCGTCCTTTTTCCCTGGCTTTTTCCCCGGACAACACCCAGCTTGCCGTGGGATTCACCGACACCACGGCTGTGACCGTCCTTGACGCCGAAACCCTTTCCCTGCTCGGTGCCCCGAACCTGACCGGCGTGGACAACGGCAATCTGGCCTCGGTGGCCTTTGCCGCCGACGGGTCGCTTTTGGCCGCCGGCCGGTGGGTCACGGACCGGGGCTGTCCGGTCCGCCGGTTCAAGCCGTCGGATTTCGTGGCCTACCAGGACCTCGACACCGGCAAGTCGGCCGTGGTCACCCTGTGCCCCCTGCCCGACGGCGGCCTGGCCTACGGCACGGTGGCCCCGCGCTGGGGCGTGCTGCGCCCGGACGGTTCCTTTGGCATGACCCGGTCGCCGGCCATCCGCGACTACCGCTCCTCGGCCCGCACCTTCTACCTCGACCGGACCGGCGAATCCGTCGCTTACGGCGCGACCCCGAAGAAGGGGTTTTTTCGCTTCGCCCTGCCCGGCCGGGACCTGCGCCAGATCGACGCCCCGAGTTCGGACCTCGTCGCCCCGCGCATCCAGGCCCCGGGCCTGGCCGTGACCGGCTGGGAAGGCGGCCGGGCCCCGGCCGTGAACGGCCAGCCGCTCAAGCTCAAGGAATTCGAAACCGCCTTCTCCCTGGCCATCTCCCCGGATGCCCGTCGCTTCATCCTCGGCACTTCCTGGAACGTCCGGGCCTTTTCCGCCAGCGGCGAGTCCCTGTGGCAGACCCCGGCCCCGGACGCCGTCTGGGCCGTCAATGTCAGCGGCGACGGCAAGGTGGCGGCCGCGGCCATCGGCGACGGCTCCATCCGCTGGTACCGCATGGAGGACGGCCGGGAGATCCTGTCCTATTTCCCCAATGCCGACGGCAAGCGCTGGGTGCTGTGGACCCCGAACGGCTACTATGACGCCTCGTCCGGCGGCGAGGACATGATCGGCTGGAACGTCAACAACGGCCCGGAGCAGGCCGCCGACTTCTTCCCGGCTTCGCGCTTCCGCGACGCTTTCCACCGGCCCGACGTGGTGGACTTGTCCCTTCGCACCCTGGACGAGGACCGGGCCCTCGCCGCGGCCAATGCCGCCCGGGGCGGCGACGTCCGCTCGCCCTCGGTCCTGACCGCCCGGCCGCCGGTGGTCGAGATCCTGTCCCCGGCCGCCGGCCAAGCCTTTGCCTCGCCGGACATGACCGTCAAATTCGCGGTCAGGAGCCCCGGCGGCGAGGACGTGACCGCCGTGCGCCTGCTCGTCGACGGCGCGCGTGTGGCCGAGGACCATCCGACCCTGTCCGGACGCGGTTTCGAGCCGAGTGTGCTCCAGTCGAAGATCACCCTGCCCGAGCGCGATGTGGTCCTGTCCGTGGCGGCGGATAATAAAAACGGTCCCTCCGCTCCGGCCACCGTGCGCCTCAAATGGGCCGGCAAGGCCGCCCCGGCCGCCCCGCCGGCCTCCAGGCTCTATGTTCTGGCCATCGGCGTCGGCCAGTACGCCGACAAGTCCCTGGCCCTCCAGTACCCGGCCAAGGACGCCCGCGACTTCGCCGAGGCCATGGGCATGCAGAAAGGCAAGCTCTACGGCGACGTCACCATCCGGGTGCTGACCGACGCCGCCGCCACCAAGGACGCCATCCTCGACGGGCTCGACTGGATCGAACGCCAGACCACCCAACACGATGTGGCCATGATCTTTTTGGCCGGCCACGGCGTGAACGACAAAAACGGGGACTACTACTTCCTGCCGAGCGCCGTGGACCTGGAAAAGCTCCGGGCCACGGGCCTGCCCTTCATGGAAGTGCAGAAATCCATCCGCAACATCGCCGGCAAGACGCTTTTTTTCGTTGACACCTGCCACAGCGGCTCCGTCATGGGCGACGTGAAGCGCCGTGGCATGAGCGACTTGAACGGCGTCATCAACGAACTGGCCAGCGCCGGCAACGGCGCGGTCGTCTTCGCCGCCTCCACCGGCCGCCAGTACTCGCTGGAAAAGCCGGAATGGGAAAACGGCGCCTTCACCAAGGCCCTCGTCGAAGGCGTGCTCGGCAAGGCGGATGGCCGCCGCACCGGCCGCGTCACCTTCAAGATGCTCGATCTCTACATCTCCGAACGCGTCAAGGAACTCACCCGGGGCGAACAGACCCCGACCACCGGCGTGCCCGGCACGGTCGAAGACTTCCCCATCGCGGCGTATTGAAAGAGATGAAGATGCCTCCGGCGGCCAGGAGAGGCTCTGCCTCTCCTGGACCTCTCCGCCGGGGGGGATCATCCCCCCCGGACCCCCTGAAAGGGGGGGCCTAGCCGCTGGCGCCGAAGTTCGCGGGGAGAGTCTTCCTTTTCGAGTGTCCTTGCGAAGCTGTTTCAACGCCGGGGGACTCTGGCGCGCGGCACCGTGAACGCGGATCAGGGAGCCGGGAGAACACACCTATGGAAACGCCTGACGTGGCAAAGGGCGCCAATGCCGCCCGGTTCGACGGGCTGGCCGATGTGTACGATGCCAGCCGGCCGGCCCCGCCGTCCGCCATCGCGGACGTGCTGTGCCGGTATGCCGGGGTGCGCTGGCCGAAGCTCGTGGTGGACATCGGCTGCGGCACGGGCCTGGCCACCCGGCTGTGGCTCGGCCGGGCCGCGGCCGTGGTCGGCGTGGAGCCGGGGGACGACATGCGGCGTCGGGCCATGGCCTGCGCGGCCGGGCTGCCCGGCGGGGAGGCCATGGCCTTTCGCAAGGGCACGGGCGAGGCCACGGGCCTTGCCGACGGGTGCGCGGATATCGTGACGGCCAGCCAGAGCCTCCACTGGATGGACCCGGAGCCGACCTTTGCCGAGGTGGCCCGCATCCTGCGCCCGGGCGGGGTGTTCGCGGCCCTTGACGCGGACATGACGCCGTCGTTCGGCGGCCCGGCCGAGGAGGCGCTTTTCGCCATGCGCCGCAAGGCCCGGGCCCTGGAGGAGAAGCTGCGCCTGACGGGGGTCAGGCGGTGGGACAAGGCCGGGCATCTGGAACGGATGACGGCTTCGGGCCGGTTTCGCTTCACGCGCCAGATTCTCGCCCACCGGGTGGAGCCCGGGAGCGGCGAGCGGCTTGTCGGGCTGGCCCTGTCCTTTGGCGGCGTGGCCGCCCTGCTGGCCCACGGCGTGGACGAGGCCGCCTTTGGCCTCGATGCGGTGCGGCGCGAGGCGGCGACCATGGGACCGGACCCGGTGCCGTTTCACTGGAGCTACACCGTGCGCCTGGGCGTGCGGTAGGGATAGTAGCCATGCCGGAGCGTCCGCGCTGGTGGGTGCTGGCCCTTGGCGGTCCCTACGACCCCGATGATTTCGACCAGCGGGAGGCGGTGCGGGTCCGCTTGCGCCAGGAGCTCCTGCTGCAGGCCATCGTTCCGGACGAGTACGTCTGGGTCTGGGACGAGGAGAACCGGGCCCAGCTCGTGCTTCGGGTCTGCCCGACCCGGGCGGCGGCCGAGTCGTACGCCGCCTACCTGACCGGACGCGGGGTCGAGGTCCGGGTCTGCCGCATGCAGCGGGAGTAGGGGACCGGCCCACCTCGTGACGCACCTCTTTCCCCGGTTCCGATTGCCGGGATTTGATCCTTCCCTGTTCCTTTCCTGTTCCTAACTCGTACGGGCCTGTTCAAAACTTCCTCGTCTGTGGCTTTTTTTGTTCCTCGCCTGTTCCCAGGCTGTTCGCAGGTCGTCACCAGCCTGTTCCTGGTCTGTGCGTAACGGCCTTTTCGGCTGTCGCTTCCCTGTTCTCAATTATGTTTAGATACTGAAATAATAACATTTTTTAAGTAGCATCCTCCCCGATGCCAAGCCGCGCCCGTGTCCCGAAGGCCAGGCCGCCCGGCCGGGAGCCCCACGGCCGGGAAACAGGCTCCCAGGACCGGCAGCGGAGCCCGCAGCCAGACGGGAAACGGCGCCGCACCGCCAGGAGAATGCCCCAGTACCGGTCGAGGCCGTTCCTTGTTCGCAACCTGTGCCTTCCGCCGCCAAAACTGTTCCTTTTGTGTGCGGAACCTGTTCCTGACCGCCCTCCAGGCAGGGCCTCGTCTGTTCCTTACCTGCCTCGGCGGTGAATATTCCGTGTTCCTTTCACGGGTCAAAAGTGTTCTAAAACTGTTCCCTTTATGTTCTTAATTATGTTAATTAGATGATATAATTGTAATTATTTTCAAAAGAAGCGAGCGGGAAAAGTTTTGCCATCCCCGGCCCGGCAATCGTATCCTTCTTCCATGCTGTCCCTGTTTCATCCCCTCGTTGCCCGCTGGTTTTCGGAACATGTTGGAAAACCGACCGATATCCAGGAATTGGCCTGGCCGAGGATCGCGGCCGGCGAGCATGTCCTGGCCGTGGCCCCGACCGGGTCCGGCAAGACGCTGACCGCCTTTTTAAGCGCCCTAAACAGTCTGGCCACCGGCGCCTGGCCGACCGGCCGGGTGTCCGTGGTCTACGTCTCGCCGCTCAAAGCCCTCGGCACCGACGTGCGGGCCAACCTGCTCACCCCCCTGGCCGGCCTGCGCCGGGCCTTTGCCGCAGCCGGGGAGGACTTTCCCGCCTTGCGGGCCGAGATCCGAAGCGGCGACACCCCGTCCGAGGACCGCCGCCGCATGTTGCGCCAGCCTCCGGAAATTCTCATCACCACGCCGGAATCCCTGAACCTCCTTTTGAGTTCCCAGGGCGGGCGGGGCATGCTCACTGCCGTTCGGCTGGTCATCCTGGACGAAATCCACGCCGTGGCCGGTTCCAAGCGGGGGGTGTTCCTGCTTTCGGCCGTGGAGCGGCTGGCCGGTCTGGCCGGGGAGTTCCAGCGGGTGGCCCTGTCGGCCACAGTCTCTCCCCTGGAAACCGTGGCGGCCATGGTCGGCGGCTTTGTCCCCTCGGGCGACCTGTCCGATCCGGTCCTGACGCCGCGCCCGGTGGCCATTGTCCAAAGCCGGGCCGAGAAACGGATGGATGTGCGCGTGCATTTCGCGCCGTGGCCAGACGACCGGCCCCCGAGGGCGTCTTTCATCCAGATCCTGGCCGACGACGTTCGCCGTCGCATCCTGGCCAACCGGTCGACCCTGGTTTTCGTCAACAGCCGCAAGTTCTGCGAAAAGCTGGCCCGGCTCATAAACGACGACCAGCCCGAAATCCTGGCCTATGCCCACCATGGGTCCCTGTCCCGGGAACTGCGCCAGACCGTGGAGTCCCGACTCAAGGCCGGGGAGCTGAAGGCGGTCGTGGCCACCAATTCCCTGGAGCTTGGCATCGACATCGGCGCGGTGGACGAGGTCCTCCTGGTCGAGTGTCCGCCCACGGTCAGCGCGGCGGTCCAGCGCATCGGCCGGTCCGGCCACCGGGTGGGCGAGGTCAGCCGGGCGGTCTTTTTGCCGACCACGGAAAAGGACCTGCTCGAAGCGGCCGTCATGGCCCGGGCCGCCCATGAGCGCGACATCGAACCCATCCGTCCGGTGTCCGCACCCCTGGACGTCCTGGCTCAGACGTTGGTCGCCATGTGCGGGGTCGAGGCCTGGGACGTGGACGCCTTCTACCAGGCCGTGCGCCAGGCCTGGCCGTACCGCGACCTTTCCCGGCGGGCCTTCGACCTGACGCTCGCCATGCTGACCGGCCGCTACGCCGCCACCCGCATTCGCGAACTGGCCCCGCTTCTGGCCGTGGACGCCCTGGACGGCACGGTCGCGGCCAGAAAGGGGGCGCTCTTGCGCCTCTATGCCTCGGGGGGAGTCATCGCCGACCGGGGCTATTATGCCCTTCGCCGCCAGGATTCGGACGGGCGCCTGGGTGAGCTCGACGAGGTCTTCGTCTGGGAGGCGCGCCTTGGCCAGGTCTTCGCCTTCGGGGCCCAGAACTGGCGCATTGAGCGGATTACCGACGCGGACGTGTTCGTGTCGCCGGCCCCGGCCGGCAGTGTCCCGGCCCCGTTCTGGCTCGGCGACGCCCGGTCCCGGGACCGTCATTTCTCGGACCTTCTGGCCCATTTTCTGGAAGAGGCTGACGTTCGGCTGGACGATCCGGCCTTTGGCGAAGAGCTCATCCGCGACCATTGCCTGGAACCCGGGGCGGCCGAAGCGCTCCTCGGCTACCTGCGCCGGCAAAAGGAGGCGACCGGCTCCGGCCTGCCCCACGCCCGGCACCTGCTGGTCGAGGTGACCGCCACGGGCCCGGGCGGGGCTCCCGGCAACCAGGTCATCCTCCACGCGCCGCTTGGCCTTTCGCGCACGGCCCCGTTGGCCCTGGTCCTGGAGGCGGCCCTGTCGCGAAAATACGGCCACGCCATTCCGGTTTTCGCGGGCAACGACTGCGTGGCCGCGACCCTGCCCGGGGAGATCGATCCCCTGGACATGCTGGAGGCCGTGCCGGGGCGTGCTGTGGCGGGCCTCCTGCGGGAGCGGCTCGAAGGCTCGGGCTCCTTTGGCGCGGCCTTTCGCGAGGCCGCCGGCCGGGCCCTGCTCCTGCCCCGGGATGGGTTCGGCAAGCGCCAGCCGCTGTGGATCACCCGGCTTCGGGCCAGAAAGCTCCTGGCCGCCGTGGCTTCCCACGGCGATTTTCCCATGGTGCTCGAAGCCTGGCGGGCCTGCCTGGTCGACATCTTCGACCCGGCCGGGCTTGAGGAGTTCCTGGCCGGGGCCAGGAGCGGGGCCGTGGCCGTGACCGTGGCCCACACCCGCGTCCAGAGTCCCTTTGCCGCGGATCTCGTCTGGCGCCACGTCAACGAATACATGTACCTGACCGACGCCGGTACTGTCGCCGGCCCAAGCGGTGTGCGGCCCGACCTCGTGGCCGAGGTGGCCCGGGGGCCGTCGCGGCCGGCCGTGCCGCAAGCCGTGGTCGAGGCCTACGTGGCCAAGCGGCAGCGCCTTTTTCCGGGCTACGCCCCAAGTGGTCCGGCCGAGCTGCTCGAATGGCTGAAGGAACGGGTGGTGGTGGCCGGGGACCAGTGGCAGGCCATCCTGGCCGCCGTGGCCCGGGACCACGGGGAGGAGCCGGCCGTTCTCGAGTCCGCCCTGGCCCCGAAGCTGGCCCGCCTCCGCGTGCCCGGGCTGGCCGAACCGCTCGTTGCGGCCCTGGAGCGGGCCCCGGACATCGCCCGGGCCTTGTACGGCGATCCGGCCCTGGCCGCGCCGGTCGATCCCAAGGCCAAAGTGCCGCGTCTTGCCGCAGCCACGGCCGAGGAAACAGCCGCCGCCCGCGAGGCCTTGCTCGTGGAGTGGCTGGCCTTTTACGGCCCGCTCTCCATGGACGAAATGGCCGGGTTCCTGGGAATGCCGGAAACGCTTCTGGCCGCCGTGGCCGACGATCTGGCCGTTGCCGGCCGGTGGGTGTCGGGAGAACTGGTTTCCGGCCGGGAGGGGACCCTGTGGTGCGATGCCGGCAGCTTCGAGACCCTGCTCCGCCTGGCCCGGGCCGCCCGACGGCCCGGACTCGCCGCCCTGCCGGCCAGCCGGCTGCCGTATTTCCTGGCCCGGTGGCAGGGGCTGGCCCGGCCGGCCGGGGACGCCGAGGGGTTGGCCGAACACCTGGAGCGCCTGGCCTGCCTGCCCCTGGCCGCCGGCCTGTGGGAGGCCGACGTGCTGCCGGCCCGCTGCCGGGCCTACGACCCCGCCTGGCTCGACGCGGCCCTGGAGACGACGGGACTGGCTTGGTTCGGGGCCGGCCCGAAAAAAGTGCTCTTCGCCCGGCCGGACGACCTGGATCTGGCCGGCTTTTCCCCGCCCGCCCCGGACCCGGGGCTTTTTCCCGATCCCCGGGCCGGCTACGACTTTTCCACGCTCCTGGACATTACGGGCCTTTCGCCCACGGCCCTGGCCGAACGGCTGTGGCAGGCGGCCTGGAAGGGCCAGGCCACGTGCAATTCCCTGGCCGTGCTGCGCCGGGGCGTGGCCACGGATTTCACGCCCGAGGCCGCCTCGTACGAAGCCTCGCGCCAGGGCAGGCGAAGCCTTCGCCGCACCAACCCGGCCCGGTACGCCGCCGCCTTGCCCCTGGCCGGCTCCTGGCGGCAGCCCCGGGTTCCCGAGCCGCCGGACGATCCGGTTGCCCGCGAGGAGCTGGCCATGGACCGGGCCCGGCTGCTGCTGGCCCGCTACGGCGTGGTCTGCCGCGACGTCATCGGTCGCGAGGCCGCGCCCTTCGCCTGGGCGGGCATCTTCCGGGCCTTGCGACGCATGGAGCTTTCCGGCGAAGTCGTGTCCGGGGAATTTTTCGCCGGCTTGTCCGGGCCACAGTTCGCGACCGGCCGGGCCGTGCGGCTTCTGGCCGAGGGACTTCCCGGAACCGACGCCTGGTGGTGCGCCGGCCGGGACCCGGCCGCCCTGTGGGGCCTCGGTCCGGCCGGAGAGGGCTTGCCGTTGCCGCGCCGGGCCGCCGGCAGCTACGTCGCCTTTGCCGGCAGCAGTCCGGTGTTGGCCCTCGAAGCCGGGGGCGGCCGCCTGTCCACGGTCCTGCCGCCGGACGCCGCCGCGCTCCCGGAGGCCCTCGCCCCGCTGGTCCATCTGCTGACCCGGCGGGTCCGGCCCGAGGCCCGGGTGGCCGTGTTGACGATCAATGGCGGTCCCGCCGGGGAGAGCCCCTACGTGCCGGTGCTGCGCCAGGTCTTCGAAGTGGTGCGGGAGCGGCGCGGGCTGACGCTTTTTCGCGGGAGGGGGTGATGGGGGAGCGGGGAAGCGAGAGAAAAGAGCCTCCGGCGGCCGGGGGGAATGATTCCCCCCGGATCCCCTCGATGGAAAACAGGCGGGGGCGTGCGCGCCGGAGCGAGAGTGGTGGGGAAGGTCAGCGGGCCGCCCGGCCCGTGCCGTGGTACATTTTGGCTTCGGTCTTTTCCGGCTTCTTGGCCAGGTAGTGGTACTGCCGGGTGGCCACCTCGGCGAACCGGGACAGGATGGCCGGCAGGTCCGATTCCTTCATGATGGCCGCAAGCGGGGCATGTCCGGCCAGGCGCGGCGAAAAGACGTAGGCCGGCGTCTCGCCCGGGGCCAGGGAAATGTCTTCGTAGGCCAGCTCGAAATCTGTCGTGCCATCGGACAGGACGTTGTTGAGCAGGTCGAGCATCGTATAGACGAAGAATTTCTGCACATCGGCCGTGGATTCGGCCAGATTCATGCTTTCCCGGAAGCGGGGGAGCAGGCCGTTCTCGATCTTGGTGTAAGACGCGACTTTCGTCATGGTGCCTCCTTGGTTGGGGGTCTGGCCGACCATACCGGATTCCTGTCGGCAAGGGTAGGGCGGCTTGCCATTTTTCCCGCCTTTGTCCAAGACTGGTTTCCTGGCGCGGCCCCGGCCCGCCGCAAACCAAGGAGCCGCCCATGCCCCTGCCCGAGCGTCCCGAATCCGGGGCCTTTCTGGCCGCCGTCAGCCGGGATCTGCGTCGCGATGCCGAAAGCCTCGTTCCCTGGTTTCTGCACAACATGCCGGACTACTATTTCCGGACCCACGGCCCGGACGAGCAGGCCCGCCATATCCGGACCGTCATCTCCGGCCGGGTCCTTTCCGGCGGCCAGTCGGCCACCCTGTGGAACCCGGCCCGCACCCGCGTCACCCGCATCGCTCCCAACGGCGCCCCCTCCCTGCTCGAGCACCTCCGCGAGCTGACCACGGCCAACATCCGCACCTCCCGGCTCTACGCCACCCTTGACGGCCGCCTGCGCCTGGACACCTTTCTCCTGGAGCCGCAGCCGCCGGTCGGGGCCGGCAGCCGGGCCCTGCGCGAGGCCGTGGCCCTGATGTTGGCGGGCGGGCATCTGCCGCCGGGCCGGGAAAAGGAGTTCATCGCCTTTTTGCGGGGGGCTCCGGCCGATTACGTGGAAAAGTTCGATCCCTTGCGGGCCGCCCGGCACTTCGCCCTGGCCCGGGACCTGGCCGGCCGGGACGCGGTGCGGGTGGAACTCCACCTCCTGCCGGGACAGGCCGAAAGCCGGGTGGTGGTGGCCATGCGCGAGGCCCCGGAGACGGGGCTGCTCTTGCGGGTGGCCCAGACCGTGCTGGCCGAGGGCCTGCTCGCCATCCCGCGCGGCTATTCCGACCGCTTCAGCCTGCCGGGCGGCGACTTGTCGGTCATCAGCCTCTACGTCACACGGGAAGGCGGGGTGCTGACGCCGGACGATCCGCTGTGGGCGCGCCTCAAACGCCGGCTCAAGCGGGTGAAGTGGACGGCCGCCCACGGTCTGGACGTGCTGGTGGCGCGGGAGGGCTTCGCCCCGGAAGCCGTGGAACTGCTTTCGGCCGCCTGCGAGTGCGTCCACCAGCTCCTGGTCCGCCAAAACCTCCATGCCTTCACCTCGGAAAACATCGTGCGCGCGGTCCTGGCCCATGTTCGCCAAGTCAGGGCCTGCCTGGCCTTTTTCGAGGCCCGCTTCGATCCGGCCCTTTTTGCCGGGCGCAAGGAGGCCGCGGCCCGGGCCCTGGCCGAGGCCGGGTCCCTGGCCAGCGGCCTCGAGGACGAAGTGGCCCGGGGCGTGTTCGGCGGGGTGCTGGCCTTTTTCGGCCAGACCCTTCGGACCAACTACTACCTGCCGGACCGGTTCGGGCTGGCCTTCCGCCTGGACCCGGCCGTGCTGACCGCCGTGCCGGCCGGGGTTCCGGCGCCAGCCGGGGAGCGGCCCTTTGGCCTCTTTTTCCTCCACGGTCCGGGGGGCCAAGGATTTCACGTCCGCTACCGGGAGATGGCCCGGGGTGGCGTGCGGCTGGTGCGCACGCGCAGCCAGGAGCAGTTCGAGCTCGAATCCAACCGTCTTTTCACCGAGGCCAAAAACCTGGCCCTGTCCCAGCAGTACAAGAACAAGGACATCCCCGAAGGCGGGGCCAAGGCTGTGCTGCTCCTCGGTCCCGGGGCCGATCCGACCCTGGCCCTTAAAAGCGCGGTGGACGGCCTCCTCGACTGCACGCTTAGCGGGCCGGACGGGGCCATGCCGGCCGAGGTCGTCGACTACCTCGGCCGGGAGGAACTCCTCTACCTCGGCCCGGACGAGGGTATCACCCCGGACCACATCCGCTGGATCGTGGCCCGGGCGGCTCGGCGCGGGGCCAAGTGGCCGGCCGCCTTCATGAGCTCCAAGCCCGAGTCCGGCATCAACCACAAACGCTACGGCGTCACGAGCCTCGGGGTCCTCGAATTCGCGGACGCGTTTTTGCGCGAGGCCGGCATCGACCCGGACGCCGAGCCCTTCACGGTCAAGATCACGGGCGGCCCGGCCGGGGACGTGGCCGGCAACGCCATCCTCCAGCTCATCGCCCGCTATGGCGGGCGGGCCAGGATCGTGGCCGTCAGCGATGGCCACGGCGCGGCCTTCGACCCCCGGGGCCTGGACCACCGGGAACTGACGCGGCTGGTGCGCGAGGAACGCAACATGGCGGCCTTTTCTCCGGAGCGTCTCGTCGGGCCGGGGAGTTTCGCGGTCCGGGCCGACACCCCGGACGGGGCCAAGGTCCGGGCCTCGCTCCACAATACCGTCCCGGCCGACCTCTTCATCCCGGCCGGCGGCCGGCCCGACACCCTAAACGCCGGCAACTGGCGGGACTTCTGCGATGCCGACGGCCGGCCCTCGGCCCGGGTGATCATCGAAGGCGCGAATCTCTTCCTGACGTCCGAGGCCAGGCTCCATCTGGAAGCGGCCGGGGCCCTCATCGCCCCCGGACCCTCGGCCAACAAGGCCGGGGTCATCTGCTCCTCGTATGAAATCCTGGCCGGCCTGGTCATGACCGAGGCCGAATTCGCGGCCGTGCGCCGCCGCTATATCAGGGAAGTGCTGGCCATCCTTGGCCGCAAGGCCCGGGCCGAGGCGGCGCTGCTCCTGCGCGAGCGGCGGCGAAGCGGCGGCCGGGTCGGGCTTGTGGCCCTAAGCCGCGAGGCGTCGCAGGAGATAACGGCCGTCAAGGACGCCATCATCGCCGCCCTGGCCGACGCCCCGCCCGTGGCCGACGATCCGCTTCTGGCCCGGCTCGTGGCCGACCACTGCCCGCCGGTGCTGGTGACAAAGTATTTCGACCGGCTCCTGGCCACGGTCCCGGCCAGCTACCTCCAGGCCGTGGTGGCGGCCCAGGCCGCTTCGACCATCGTCTATGCCGAGGGCCTTGGCTGGCTGTCGCGCCTGTCCGGCTTGCGGGACCTGCTGGCGGTGGTGCAGACCTACTACGCCGAGGCCGACGCCGTGGCCGCCCATGTGGCCGCCATCCGCAAAAGCCGCCTGCCGGGCCGGGCGGCCATCGAGCGGATCTGCCTGCGGGCCGGCCGCCGGTTATTGTCGGAGGAGGCGCTCGGGCTGGACGTGCCCGGGCCGAGCCGCGAGGACGAGTCGATAGTGGTGGAGGGAAACGATAGGGACAAGGGGAAGAAAGACAAGTAAACACCGTGGAGGGGACAATATTTAAATGTCCGGCAGCGGTTCCTCGCGGCGGGGGCCGTCCCAGATGCGGGTAAGCAGGCGCCGGGCCTCGGCCAGGTCCGGGTTCAGGGCCAGGGCTTCGCGGGCGGCGGCTTCGGCCTCGGGCAGGCGGTTTTGCTCGAAGTAGACCCGGGCGATGTTGAGCAGCAGGTGGTCGTCGTCGGGCGAGAGTTCGCGGGCCCGTGAATAGTACTTGTGGGCCTCGTCAAAGAGCCTCTTTTTGCGCAGGCTGATGCCGAACTCATTGAAGAGGTGCTTGTGCCGGGGCTCGAAGGCTTCTTCCAGGCGGACCAGCCGGTCGAAGATGTAGGTGGCCTTGTCGGTCTTGTCGAGCGCCAGGTAGACCAGCCCCAGGCCGAAGTTGGCCCGGATGTTGTCCTCGTCGATGCGCCTTATTTTGTGGTATTCCTGCTCCGCGTTGGCCGGCTTGTTGGTGGCCCGGTAATGGTCGCCGACAAGCAGCGGCTGGCTGAGAAGCCGGTAGCTCAGGTCCGGCTCCAGGTGGTAGTCCTCGAAAAGCTTCTCCCGACTGATCTCGAAAGGCTGGCCCTGTCGCTTGAAGTCCATGTCCAGGCTCTGCACCTGCATGCGGCCCGTCTCCAGTTCCTTGACGAACCAGTAGGTTTCCGACAGCGCGGCCTGCTTGGTCGTGCCAAAACCGACCTTGATGGTGGTTTTGCAGGAAAAGATGCCGGAAATGCGGGTTTCTTGCCCCATGGTGCTCCGATGGCCCGGATCAGGCGTCAAGGGCCAAGCCGGCCGGACCCGGCGCGGCGGGGCCGGCCGCGCCGGGTCCGGAAAGCCCGTCGTATTGCTTGGCCCGCAGCTTGGCCAGGAGCCTGCGGGCTTCCTGGAAATCCTCGCGCAGGGACGCGGCCGTTTCCAGGTGGGCCATGGCCGCCTCGTAGTCGTTGGCGAAGATGCAGGCCTTGGCGATGTTGTAGTGGAGGTTTTCGTCGTTGGGCGTCAGGTGCAGGGCCTGGGTGTAGGCGTGGAGTGCCCCCGGGTAGTCGCCCTTTTTGCGCAAGTCGATGCCCAGGGCGTTGTAAGGGTTGATGGCTTCGGGATTGGCTTGCAGGATCTCGACGAAGAGTTCCTTCAGTTCGTCGAGGCGGTCCTGGAGGGCCAGGATGGCGGCGGACTTGTCGAGGCAGGCCCGGAAAGCCTCGTCGTCGCCCTTGCCCTGGTAGGCGTGGGCCATGCCTTTATAGGCTTCGGCGTAGAGGGCGTTTAGCGCCACGGCCTTGTTGAAGGCCACGATGGCCTTGCCGAACTTCCGCCGGTGCAGCGCGTCCATGCCCTTGTTGAAATACTCCACGGCCTCGTTTTGCTCTTCCACGAGCTCGGAAAATTCCTCGATGGCCTCGTCGAAGCGGCCTTGCTCGATCAACTCCCGGGCCACCTCCAACTGGGCCGTCTCGATCTCGTCCCCGGCCGTGGTTTCAAAGGCCATGTCGAGGTGCCGCTCGAAGGTCTCCATGGAATAGGGGCGGATGACGTAGCCGTTGCAGCCGGCGGCGATGGCTCCGAGCACGGTCTGCAGGTTGCTCTCCGGCGTCACCATGATCGCCGGCACAAGCGGCGTGCGCCTGGCCTTGCGCAGCGCCTTGAGGCAGGCGCTCCCCTCCATGTCCTTTACCGCCGCGTCGATAAGGAGCAGGTGCACCTCCTGTCGCCGGACCGGTTCCAGGGCGTCTTCCAGCGTGTCGTAGACCTGCGCGCTTTTGACGCGTAGCTTGATGCAACACTGTTTGTCCCGAGCCGCATGGTGCAGGTTGTTGGTCAGGATGGCGACGGTGATTTCTTGGCGATCCATGGTCTCTCGCAGTGCCGGACCGGGCGCGCATCGGTCGCAAGAGGCCGGGCGGACGGTCGGCAGAATGCGTGTGCAAAAAGTGTGGCGTTTCACGGCGCGGGACGGCCCGGCTGCAACGGCCGATAAAGCGTCCGGCCGACCGGCGGCAATCCTGTACACGCCATTCCAGCCTCCTTGCGGAGAGAGAACCTGCGTGGCGCAGGGCTGCAGCACGGGATGACGGGGGTGTCGGAATTCCCCGTTAGGCCCGGGCCTTCATAAGACGACATGCCAGGACGTTTTTCCTGTCCTACCACGGCCCCGGGCCAAATCCAAGGGCAATTCGAAGCGTAAAGCCAAGGCCTCGGCGGTTTCGGCATCTTGACGGCATGTCGTCACTGTGGCCGCTTTGCGTGCGACGTCCGGGCCGAGGGGCGGCAGCCTCTTTTTTAACATCCTGCAATAGCGCATTTTTTTTGAGAATCCTGCAGGCACGCCCCCTGCAATGAAGGAAGCGTCGCAGTTCCGTACAGGGAACAAGTCGGAGAACGAAGTGCAGGAGTCGGGGAGAGGCGCGGCCGGGTGGCTGCGCCAGGACTGCAAGGGACTGCGACAGCCGCGCCCGGGGCAGGGTACGCTTGGACGTATCGGTGCGCGGCGGGTTTCCGGGGGACGCTCGCGGTCCCCCTTTTTGCGTTCGGGTCCGGACCTGTGGCCGGAAAACGGCCACAGGGGGGAAGGGACTTGCGAACGAGCCCGGATCGTGCCTTAAAGGGGGAAACGGCTTTTCCAGGCGTCATGCGGGGAGTGCCTTCGGTTTTCCCGGGAATCCTCCGGTTTGTCCCGCCGGACCCGGAGGCGCGTCTTCTGTCTGGCGGGGGGTGACATGAAGGTTTTCGGGCTGTGGCTTGAGGATGCGGCGGCGCGGTTCGCGCCGGCCCTGGCGGCGGGATACGCCCTGGAGCGGATCGGGAGCGAGGCGGACCTGCCTGCGGCCCGGGACGGCCTGCTCGTGGACGCGGCCGTGCTGTTGCGCCATGCGGCGGCGGTGGCCGCGCGCAAGGCCGCATTCGGGCAAAGGCTTTATCCGGTGGTGGCTCTCCTCCCTGCCGACGCCGACGAGGCGGCCGTGGACCAGGCCCTGGCCGTGGCCGACGAAACGGCCCGGCTGCCCCTCGTCCCCGCCGCGCTGGCCCGGCGGCTGGACCTGCTTGTGGCCCTTGGCCGATCGTCCGAAAACGCCCGGGACCCCGATGCCTGCCGGCTGCGTACCGACGCCGCCCTGCGGACGGCCACCGCCGACTTGTCCTCCCGGATCAAGGCTCTCACCTGCCTCTCCGAGGTCCACGGCGCCATCCAGCGGTTCAATCAGCCCCGCGAAGACCTCTTCCGGGCCGTGGCGGCCCTCCTGCCGCCGGCTTTCGCCCGGCCGCAGCGGATCCAGGCCCGCGTGGTGGCCGATGGCGGGGAGTTCGCCTCGCCGGGGTTTCGGCCTGGGCCCTGGCGGCTGGTCTTTTCCCTGGCCGGATCGGGCCAGCCGGACGCGGTCCTCGAAGTCCATCATGACGGGGAGGGCGGCGGTACCGAGGCCGAGGCCTTTTCCGACGGGGAGCGGGAGCTGACGCGTCTTGTGGCCGAGCGCCTGGAGCGGACCATGGCCCGGCTGCGCGACGACGCCGCGCTTGGCCGTGAGCGCGAATTCTCCACCCGGCTCATGGAGACGCTGCCGGGCGGCGTGGTGCGCCTCGACAGAAGCGGAAACATCGTCTTTTGCAATCCCAGGGCGGCGGACATCCTGGAACGCGAGGTGCGGGCCGGGGAGGCGGCGGCCTTTGCCGGCCCGCAATTCGATGCCACGGCTCTGGACGGCCGGCGTCTGGCCCCGGACGAGCATCCCGTGTCCCTGGTCCTGGCCACGGGCCGGCCCGTGTACGATACGGTCCTTTCCATTGCCCGGCCGGGCGGCGGCCGCCGGTTCTTGTCGGTCAGCGCCGCGGCCCTTGTCGGCCCGGACGGGACCATCGAGGAGGTGGTGGCGAGTGTGACCGACATCACCCGGCAAAAAGACATGGAACGCCAACTGGCCCATGCCCTGAAGATGGAGTCGCTTGGCCAGCTGGCCTCGGGCATCGCCCACGAGATCAACACCCCGATCCAGTATGTGGGCGGCAATCTGGAATTTCTGGCCACCACCTTCGGCCGGCTGGTGGCGCTCCTCAACAGCCTCGGCGCGGCCGCCCTGCGGCCCGAATCAAAGGAATGTCTGGCCGCCGAACTGGCCGGCCTGATCGGGGACGAGGAGTTGCGTTTCCTTCTGGAAGAGACGCCGGACGCCCTGCGCGAGTCCCGGGAGGGCCTCGACCGGGTGGCTTCCATCGTCTTGTCCATGAAGCGGTTCGCCCACCCGGACCAGGAGGCGCCCCGGCCCGTGGACGTGGGCGAGGCCATCTGCGACACGCTGGCCGTGTCGCGCAGCGCCTGGAAATACGTGGCCGACGTCGTAACCGACATCGAGCCCGATCTGCCGGCCGTGTCCTTTGTGCCAGGGGATTTGAACCAGGTGCTTCTGAACATCCTGGTCAACGCGGCCCAGGCCATCGGAGAGAAAAACGCCGGCACGGGCGGAAAGGGCCGGATCCATATCGCGGCCGCACGGCGGGGCAACGCCGTGGAGGTGTCCGTCCGCGATACCGGGCCGGGCATTCCCGAGGCCCTGCGCTCCCGCATTTTCGATCCCTTTTTCACCACCAAGGCGGTGGGCAAGGGCACGGGCCAGGGACTGGCCATCGTCCATGCGCTGATGGCCCGCCACCACGCGGGCCTTGATTTCCTCTCGGCCCCGGGGGAGGGGACGACCTTCGTCCTGACCCTGCCCCTGGCCGGGCCGGAACAGCTCACGGCGTGACCGCACGCCTGTTGCGCCGGGGGCCATCCCTCGGTATCCTCGGACGTTGGCGTCGCGGCATCCTGGATCACGCGCGGCGTCCGGAGGATCGATGGCCCAGGAACAAAGGACCGTTGTCGCCACCTGCACCCGGGATTGCCCGAGCGCCTGCGGGTTGCTGGCCCATGTGGAAGGCGACCGGGTGGTCAGGCTCGTCGGCAATCCCGCCCATCCCGTGAACAAGGGCACGGCCTGCCGCAAGGTGCCGGCCTTTTTGCGCCGCATGTACAGCCCGGAACGGGTGCTGACCCCGCTGCGAAAACGCGACGGCGCCTGGGCCCCGGTTTCCTGGAAGGCGGCCCTGGACGAGATGGCCGACCGGCTGCAGGCCTGCCTGGCTGAAGACGGTCCGGAATCCATCCTCCACTACATGGGCTTTGGCGAGCGGACGGCCCTTAAAATTCTCAATGCCCGTTTTTTCGCCCTGCTCGGCGGGGTGACGACGCTCGCCGGCACGCTTTGCGGCGGCACGGGCTACGCCGCCCAGAGCCTCGATTTCGGGCCCCGGGTGTCCCACGATCCCCTGGACCTCGAAAACGCCCGGACCATCGTCTTTTGGGGCCGAAACCCCGTGGCCACCCAGCACGGCCTGCTGCCGCACGTGCATGCCGCCAAAAAGCGGGGCGCGAAAATCATCCTGATCGATCCGCGCGCCAGCGAATCCGCCGCCCTGGCCGACGTCCACCTGCGCCCCAAACCCGGCCGAGACGCCTTCCTGGCCCTGGCCGCCGCCAAGCGGATCGTGGAAAAGGGCTGGGAGGACCGGGAGTTTCTCTCCCGCCACTGCGACGGCCTGGACGCCTACCTGGCCCTGCTCGGCCGCCACTCCCTGGACGAGCTGGCAACGGCCTGCGACGTGGAGCCCGCCACCATCGACGACCTGGCCCGGGCCTATGTGGCCGGCCGGCCGACGGCGACCCTCCTTGGCTGGGGCCTGCACCGGTTCACCCATGGCCACGAGCTGGTCCGGGCCGTGGATGCCCTCGGCGCGGTGTCCGGCAATATCGGCCTCCCTGGCGGTGGCGTATCCCAGGGATTCGAGGAGTGGGGCCCCTACGACCAGGACCTGTGGGGCGAGGGGCTGCACCCGCCGCGCCGCAGGTTCCTCATGCCGCAGATCGGGCGGGAGATTCTCGAAGCCAAGGACCCGCCGGTCAAAATGGCGGTCATCACCGCCGCCAATCCGGTCTGCATGGCCCCGGATTCCGGTTTGGTCGCCAGGGCCTTCGACAGCGTGCCGTTCGTCGTCCACATGAACCTCTTTCTGGACGACACGGCCGACCATGCCGACCTTTTCCTGCCCTGCGCCGCCTTTTTCGAGCAGCGGGACCTGGTGGCGAGTTTTGGCCACAACCACGTCGGGCCGCTCGTGCCGGCCGCGCCGCCGCCGGGGGAGTGCCGGTCCCAGTTCGACATCTTCATGGACCTGGCCACGCGGTTTCCCTTTGCCAAGGACTTCGTCAAGACGGACGAGGAGTGGCTGCGGCTTCTCGCAAGGCCGCTCTTGGAGAAGGGCGTGGCCTGGGACGACCTGCTGGCCGGGCCGGTGCGCATCCCGGACGCGCCCATGGTGCCCTGGGCCGGGAAGGTCTTTGCCACGCCGACCGGCCGGTTTCAGCTCGTTGCCGACATCACCGACTGTTCGGACTGCCGGCTCGGGACCCGCTATCCCTACCATTTCCTGACCCCCGGCGGGGCGGAGCACCTGTGCTCGGAGCGGGTGCCCGGCGACCACGGCGGCCCGGTGGTCGTGACCATGGCGACCGACGAGGCCATGCGCCTCGGCATCGCCGACGGCGGCCCGGCCCGGCTGGTCAGCGAACTGGGGACGCTCGCCGTCACCGTGCGCCACGACGCCAACGCCCGGCCGGACGTGGTGGCCTGCGAACGCGGCGGCTGGATCAAGGCCGGACAGGGGGTCAACCAGCTCATCCCGGACCTGGTCAGCGCCGTCGGCCAGGGAACGCCGTATTACGAGGCCCGGGTGGATGTGGAGAAGGTTCCATGATTGCCTGAGAGAGGCACATCGCGAAAACAAAGCCGCCCCGCTGGGTCCGTGACAGCGGGGCGGCTCGTTTATGGGAATCCATCCAAGCGGTTGGCAAACCGGCATCTCTTTAGGGCAGCAGGTGGTCCTCGCAGGCTTCCCCATTTTCCAGGGCGTCGAGGAGCTCATCCACTTTGTCTTCGCTATCGATCCCTCTGTACCACCAGTTCTCGGGCATCACGACCACAATCGGCCCCTCTTCGCATTGCTTCATGCAGCCGGTGCTGACCACTCGTGCGTCGATGTCCCGGTCGAGGATGCCTTCCTCGAAGTAGCCAAGCAGGTTGTGCGATCCTTTTTTATGGCAGATACCCTTGGCTTCGCCCTTGACGCGGAAACTCGCGCAGACGTTGATCAGGTATCGCGGCTTTTCAATGGGCATGCGTCTCGTCTCCTTGCAGTTTCGGTTCCGCTACATCTGCAGTTCGAACTTGGTCTCGGGCGCGTCCCGGTCCTCGCGGTCCATGATGGCGCCGAGGAACTTCTCCATGAGCCGCATGGCGCCGGCGTAGCCGACCGTGGGGAAGTACTGGTGTCCCACCCGGTCGAGGATCGGGAAGCCGTGGCGAACGAGCGGCGTGTCTTCGTCGCGGGCGATGTACTTCAGGTAGGTGTTGCCGATGAGCAGGTCCACGGGATCATTCTTGATCCACTGGTGGAGCAGGTACATGTCGGCCTCGCCACCGCTCTTGAACTTGCAGTCGTAGGGCACGTCCTTCAGAAGCTCTTTCATGCGCTCGTCGAAGTATTTGCCCGAGGTGCCGGTGACCGTGTAGGCCGGGATCATGCCCAGGGTGATGACGAATTCCACCAGGGCCAGGAGCTGGTCGGGATCGCCGGCCATGGTCACTTTCTTGCCGTAGAAGTACTGGCTGTAGTCGGAGATGATGTCCACGACCTGGCCGCGCTCGAAGTTGATGGACTCGGGCACGTCCGTGCCGGACATGAGCCGCAGTTCGTTGACGAAGCGGTCCGTGGCCTTGAGCCCGATGGGCAGGCCGAGGACCTTGCCCGGCACCTTGAATTCCGAATCCAGGTAGTTGACCGCGTCGGTGGTGGCCCAGCGGCCAAGGCCGAGCGTGCCGACGCTGTCGCCCATGGACGTGATCTCTTCCACCGTGGCCCCGCCCTTGGGGTACATCTGGTAGTGGCCGTCCAGGGGACCGTTGAGAACACCGTTGGTGTCCGGGGCCATGAGGATCTCGACGCCCATCTGTCCGGCGATGCGGCGGAATTCGGCCATGTCCGAGGGCTCGCAAAAGCCCGGGATGATGTTCACCTTGCCGTTTGGCGTGCCGGACTTCTTGGTGAAGCCCTTGACGATCCCCTTGACCATGTTGGCGTAGCCCGTGACATGGGTGCCGATGTAGCTCGGGGTGTTGGCGTAGACGATGTGCTTGCCGGCGGGCACCTTGCCGTCGTCGATGGCCTTCTGGGAGATCTGGCGCAGGTCGTCGCCGATGGTCTCCGAAAGGCAGGTGGTGTGGATGGCGATGGTCTCGGGATCGTAGAGGGTGAAGATATTGTCGATGGCCGAGATCAGGTTCGACTGTCCGCCGAAGACCGAGGAGCCTTCGGTGAAAGACGAGGTGCCGGCCACGACGGGTTCCTTGTAGTGGCGGGTGAGCGCCGAACGGTGGTAGGCGCAGCAGCCCTGGGAGCCGTGGCTGTGGGGGAAGCAGCCGTGGACGCCAAGGGCCGCGTACATGGCGCCGACAGGCTGGCAGGTCTTGGCCGGGTTGACGGTGAGCGCGGACCGTTCCTTGATCTCGCCGGTGGTATGTCTGAGAAGAGCCATAGTGCGTTCCTTTCTCGCGAAATCCGTTCGTTATTCCGCCACGTAGCTGGCTTCGAGCTCGGGACCGGTGGACTGCCAGGGAGCCTTGATCAGATCCCAGACCTTGGTGTTCACCATGCGGTCGATGTCGTTGTACCAGTTGATGGCGCCCTTGAATCCGGCGTAGGGGCCGCCCATGTCGTAGTTGTGGAGCTGCTTGAGCGGGATGCCCATCTTCTGGATGATGTACTTTTCCTTGATGCCGGCGCAGAAGATGTCGGGGCGCAGGAGTTCGATCAGCTTTTCGGTCTCGTAGTGGTTGATGTCGTCGATGATCATCGAATCCTTGCCCATGCCCTCGATCAACCCCTCGTAGCTGTTGAATTCCACGCCCTTGGCTTTCAAGGCTTCCATCTGTTCCGGGGTCTTGCGGGGATTGTAGCGGGTATCGTCCGGGCCGATCTCCAGGACCTCGATGTTGCGCGAGTCGGCGTCGATCTTGATGTCCGGCAGCACGTGGCGGCCTTCGTAGTCGTCGCGGTGGGCGAATTCGTACCCTGCGCCGAGGATCTTCATGCCCAGTTCCTTGAACAGCTCCTGGTAGTGGTGGGCCCGGGAGCCGCCGACGAAGAGCATGGCCGACTTGCCCTGGGTGCGGGGCCGGATGGCGGAAATGGATTTCTCGATGTCGAGCATCTCCTCGGCGATGACGGCCTCGACCCGGTCGATGAGCTCCTGGTCCTCGAAGTAGGCGGCCATGCGGCGAAGCGACTTGGCGCTGGCTTCGGCCCCGATGAAGTTGACCTTGATCCAGGGGATGCCGAACTTGCTTTCCATCATTTCGGCCACGTAGTTGAGGGAGCGGTGGCACATGACGGTGTTGAGGTCCGCGGCGTGGGCCAGGCGGAAGGAGTCCACGGTGGAGTTGCCGGAGAAGGTGGAGATCAGGGTGAAACCGCACTTCTCGAGGATCCGCTCGATCTCGAAGGCGTCGCCGCCGATGTTGTACTCGCCAAGGATGTTGACCTTGAATTTGCCTTCCACCGGCGTGTCGTCGGTGCCGATGATGTGCTTCATGATCTGGTTGTTGGCGATGTGGTGGCCGGCGGACTGGGACACGCCCTTGTACCCTTCGCAGGAGTTGGCGAAGATGGTGATGCCGAGCTCTTCCTGCATCGTCCGGGCGACCGCGTGGATGTCGTCGCCAATGAGGCCCACCGGACAGGTGGAGAAGATGGAAATGGCCCGGGGATGGAAGTTGTCGTAGGCTTCCTTGATGGCGGCGCGCAGCTTCTTTTCCCCGCCGAACACGATGTCGTGCTCGGTCATGTCCGTGGAGAAGGAGTAGGGGATGTAGTTCTCCCCGTCGGGACCGGCGTCGGTCTGGTTGCGCCGGGTCAGCCAGGAGTAGAAGCCGCAGCCGATGGGGCCGTGGGTCAGGTTGACGATGTCGCGGGAGGGGCCGAGAACGACGCCCTTGCAGCCGGCGTAGGTGCAGCCGCGCTGGGTGATGATGCCCGGGATGGTGCGGACGTTGGCCTGGATTTCGGGAATCGCCTCGCCTGTCTCGGAGCCCGGGATCATGGCCTTGGCCCGCTTGCGCGCGACCTTGGTGGGCATCTTGGCGATCAATTCCTTCTTGATCTCTTCGGTATTCAGGGGCTTGGTGCTCATCTCGATGCTACCTCATTGGTCTTTATGGTCCGGGGACGTCCGCCGCGCTCGCGCTACACGATGGCCGCGTCGCCGTCCTCGCCGGTCCTGACCCGGACGGAGTCGGAGACGGGCATGACGAAGATCTTGCCATCGCCGGCCTGGCCGGTTTTGTTGACGGACATAAGGACGGTCACCACATCCTTGACCTGGGCGTCTGGCACCACGATGGACACGATGCGCTTGGGATACAGGCGGCCCTTGGTGCCAAGCAGGGCGATGGCTTCCTCGTTTCCGGCGGCCGCGCCCTCGAGCACGGCCTGGTTGACCAGTCCCTTCCCCCGGCCGTAACCCTCGCGGGCCACGAAGGCCGGGATGCCGGCGTCGGCCAGGGCCTTTTTGGTCTGGTTCATCTTGTTCATGCGGATAACCGCCATGATTTCCTTCATGATGCCCTCCCTTAGGATTCCTTCACGCCGGAGGAGATGGTGTACATTTCCTCAACCGGGCTCACGAAGATCTTGCCGTCGCCGAAGGCGCCCTTGGAACCGGTGCGCGCGCTTTCCATGATGGTCTTCAGCACGAATTCCTTGTCCTTGTCGTCCACGACGCAGATGAGCATGACTTTGGGAATCTCGTCGTACTGGATCTCGCCGATTTTTATGCCGCGCTGCTTGCCGCGACCGGCCACGTTGAACTTGGTCACGGCCGGGAAACCGGCATCCATCAGGGCGGCCAGGACTTCATCGGTTTTCTCGGGACGAACGATGGCTCTCACCATGGTCTGCATAACGTGTTCTCCTTGCGTGCGTGCGGTGTGTGTCTGGGCGGCGCGGTTGGCTAGCTGTCGATGCCGAAGTCGATCAGAAGCTTTTCGAGCACGTTGATGGTCAGGGGCTTGGGGATGACGAACATCTTGTTTTCGTCGATCTTTTTGGCCAGGGCCCGGTATTCGTCGGCCTGCGGATGTTCGGGCGAATAGTCGATGACGGTCTTGCGGTTGATCTCGGCCCGCTGCACCTGGTTTTCGCGCGGCATGAAGTGGATCATCTGGGTGCCGAGCTGGCGGCACAGTTCCTCGATCATGTCGGCCTCGTGGTCGACCTTGCGGCTGTTGCAGATGATGCCGCCGAGACGGACGCCGCCGGTGTCGGCGTACTTGACGATGCCCTTGCAGATGTTGTTGGCCGCGTACATGGCCATCATTTCGCCGGAGCAGACGATGTAGATCTCTTCGGCCTTGCCGTCGCGGATCGGCATGGCGAACCCGCCGCACACGACGTCGCCGAGGACGTCGTAGAAGACGTAGTCGAGGTGCTTGTCTTCCTCGTAGGCGCCGAGCTGTTCGAGCAGGTTGATGGAGGTGATGATGCCGCGTCCGGCGCAACCGACGCCGGGCTCGGGGCCGCCGGACTCGGTGCACATGGTGCCGCCGTAGCCTTCCTTCAAGATGTCGTCGAGATCGACGTCCTCGCCTTCCTCGCGCAGGGTGTCGAGAACGGTCTTCTGGGCCAGCCCGTGCAGGAGGAGACGGGTGGAGTCGGCCTTGGGGTCGCACCCGACCACCATGACCTTCTTGCCCATTTCCGCCAGACCGGCGACCGTATTCTGGGTGGTGGTGGACTTGCCGATGCCGCCCTTTCCGTAAATAGCGATCTTGCGCATTTTGTAATGCCTCCTCGTGCAGAGTGTGATGGAACCCTCTTTAGCAGGAGTCATGCCAGGAGGGGGAAGGCGTGATAGTGGTGTGTTATTATATTGATATAAAATAATAATTTTTACGATCTTCGTTGTAGCTCCGGAATTGCGCCTCGCTTTGCGACAAAATTGTCTGTGATGCTACGACAAAATTGTTTGAGTCGTAGGCGCGGCCAGGGCAGGCGAGGGAATGGCAGATGGGCCCGAAGTGGCTGGAAGAGGTCCGGCCAGGCGCTCCGTGAAGGCATGGGAGGAAAGGCCCGGTCCGGGCCGACGACTGGGACGAGACGGATGGTTGCCGCCAGAAGCGGCGTCGGATTACGGAAATGTCAAAAGGGGAGGCGTGTCGGTGGGGGGGCCGGCGCGGACCGGGGGGAGCCCGGCAAGGGCTCGGCCCCATCCGGCCTCGGCGACAGCGGCACGGGGACCGGATTCGGTCCGGAAGGACAGGGGTTCACGGCCACGCCGGCCGGGAAACCCTCAGTACCGCACGAGGCCGTCGCGAATGACGGCCTGGACCGCGTCCACGGCCTCGGGGTCAAAGGCCGTGCCGCGCAGGCGCGCCACCTCGGCCAGGGCCACGTCCACGCCGAGGGCCGGGCGGTAGGGGCGGTTGGAGGCCATGGCGTCCAGCACGTCGGCCACGGCCAGGATGCGGGCCTCGATCCCGATATCCCCGGCGGTCAGGCCGCGCGGGTAGCCCGAGCCGTCCAGTCGCTCGTGGTGGGACAGGACGATTTCGGCCACCGGCCAGGGGAAGTCGATGTCTTTTAGGATTTCATAGCCCGTGGCCGCGTGCTGCTTCATGAATTCCCATTCGAGGCCGATCAGCTTTCCGGGTTTGCAGAGGTAACGCACGGGCACGCTGATCTTGCCGATGTCGTGGAGCTGTCCGGCCACGCGGATGCCGGCCACCGCATCCTCGGTGAGGCCCATGGCCCGGGCCATGGCCGAGGCGAGCTTGGCCACGTTGTCCTGGTGCCCGGCGGTGTAGGGGTCGCGGAAGCGCACGGTCTTGGACAGGGATTTGACGGTCTGGTGGAAAAGGGTGCGGGTGGCTTTGAGGCTTTTGCGCAACTGCTCCTGGGAGCGCCGCCGTTCGGTCACGTCCTCCATGGAGCCTTCGTAAAGGACCACCGCGCCCTGGCCGTCGCGAACGGCCCGGGCGTGGATGGACACCCAGATCCGCGCGCCGTCGCCACGGGCCAGTTCGGTCTCAAGGGCACGCACCACGCCGACCGCCTCCAGGGTGGCCCGCAGGAACTGCCGGTCCGCGGGGGCGACAAAGAGGGTTTCGGCCATGTCCGGCTGCCGGGTCAGGTCGGCCGGGGAGGCGTAGCCGAGCATGCGGGCCAGGGCGGCGTTGACCGTGACGAAGCGGCCGGTCGGAGTCATCTGGAAAAGCCCTTCCAGGGCGTGTTCGAAAATGGCCCGGTATTTTTCCTCGGCCTCGGTCAAGGCCCAACTCGTGCTCTTTTCGGCCGTCACATCGCGCAGATAGCCGAAATAGAAGACCTCGCCGGCCTGGGACACGACCCGGCGGGCCGATTCCTCCACCCACAGCACGAAGCCGTCCCGGCAGATGGCCTGGTATTGGCGGCCGGCGACGAAGCCGTCCCGGGCCAGGTCGGCCAGGATGCCCTGGCGGGCTTCGGGGTCCAGGTAATACTGGTCCGGTATGGCGGCCATGGCTTCGAGGAAACCGGCGGGGGCCTCGTAGCCGAAAAGCGCGGCCATGGCGTTGTTGACTTCGAGCAGGACACCGTTTTCCCCGCGCAGGTACACGGCCAGCGGCGCGTCGTGAAAGAGCAGGGCCGCCGGGTCCGTGGCCTCGGCGCCCGTGTCGCCAAGGGCGGTGGGGAGAATATGGATATCGGAATTCATGGGCCGGACGCGATCAGGTAAGGAAACGGCGCACGAGGGCCACCAGGCTTGCGGGCGCAAAGGGCTTGACGATCCAACCCGTGGCTCCGGCCGCCACGGCCCGGTCGCGCAGGCCGCGCTGGGATTCGGTGGTCAGGACCAGGATGGGGATGAATTTGGTTTCGGGCCGGGCGCGCAGCCGGGCCAGGAGTTCGATTCCGCCCATGTTCGGCATATTGATGTCGGTGATGACGAGGTCCACGCCGTCCCCCACCTTCTCCAGGGCATCGGCGCCGTCCACGGCCTCGACGATGTCGAAACCGGCGTCGAGAAGCGTCCGGGAGACGAGCGAGCGCACGCTTCCCGAGTCGTCCACCGTCAAAATCCGCTTTTCGGCCATTCCTGCTCCTTGCCGGTTGCGCCCTGGACGCTTATTGTTTGAAACAATATGAAGCATCGGAAGCCTTGGCAAGCCTTGGACGGCTATTTCAACCGGGCCCGGCCTGTCCCCCGGAGTCTGTCCGCGCCGCGTGGACAGACTCCGGGGGGCTATGCTATGACTGACGCCTTTACAACAAGCGGGCCTACCCTCTCCGCGCCCGTCCCCTGGAGGACTCCAGTTTGAACAGTTTCGCGAAAAATCTCATGCTTTGGGCGGCCATTTCCCTGGTCATGGTCGTCCTTTTTAACTTGTTCAACCAGCCCCAGACCCAAAGCGCCAAATTCTCCTATTCTGACTTCATGCAGAAGGTGAACGCCGGTGAAGTGGTGTCGGTCAAGATCCAGGGGTCCAAAATCTCCGGCGTGACCTCCGGCGGCGGCAAGTTTCTCACTTACGCCCCCGAGGATCCGACCCTGGTCTCCACCCTCATGCAGAAGAAAGTGGAGGTCATGGCCGAGCCGGACGAGGAATCGCCCTGGTACATGACGCTGCTTGTCTCCTGGTTCCCCATGCTCCTTCTGGTCGGCGTGTGGATTTTCTTCATGCGCCAGATGCAAAACGGCGGCGGCCGGGCCATGAATTTCGGCCGGTCCCGGGCCCGGATGATCACCCAGGAGTCGACCCGGGTGACCTTCGAGGACGTGGCCGGCGTGGACGAAGCCAAGGAAGAGCTGACGGAAGTGGTGCAGTTCCTGTCCGACCCCAAGAAATTCACCCGGTTGGGCGGCCGCATCCCCAAGGGCGTGCTCCTGGTCGGCTCGCCGGGCACGGGCAAGACGCTGCTCGCCCGGGCCGTGGCCGGCGAGGCCGGGGTGCCCTTTTTCTCCATCTCGGGCTCGGATTTCGTGGAGATGTTCGTCGGCGTCGGCGCGGCCCGGGTCCGCGACCTCTTCCTTCAGGGCAAAAAGAACGCCCCGTGCCTTATTTTCATCGACGAGATCGACGCCGTGGGCCGCCAGCGCGGGGCCGGGCTCGGCGGCGGCCATGACGAGCGGGAGCAGACCCTAAACCAGCTCCTGGTCGAAATGGACGGCTTCGAGTCCAACGAAGGCGTCATCCTGATCGCCGCCACCAACCGCCCCGACGTCCTCGACCCGGCCCTTTTGCGCCCGGGCCGGTTCGACCGGCAGGTGGTGGTGCCGACGCCCGACGTGCGCGGCCGCCGCCGCATCCTCGAGGTCCACTCCCGGCGCTCGCCGCTTTCCCCGGACGTCAACCTCGACATCCTGGCCCGGGGAACGCCCGGCTTTTCCGGGGCGGACCTCGAGAACCTGGTCAACGAGGCCGCCCTGCAAGCCGCCAAGGTCAACAAGGACCGGGTGGACATGGCCGACTTCGAGCACGCCAAGGACAAGGTGCTGATGGGCAAGGAGCGCCGCAGCCTCATCCTGTCCGACGAGGAGAAACGGACCACCGCCTACCACGAGGCCGGACACGCGCTGGTGGCCAAGAATCTGGCCGGCACCGATCCCATCCACAAGGTCTCCATCATTCCGCGCGGCATGGCCCTTGGCATCACCATGCAGCTGCCGGCCGACGACCGGCACAACTATTCGCGGGAGTACCTGCAAAACAATCTGGCCGTGCTCATGGGCGGCCGGGTGGCCGAGGAACTGGTCCTCAACCAGATGACCACGGGCGCCGGCAACGACATCGAACGGGCCACGGCCATGGCCCGGAAGATGGTCTGCTCCTGGGGCATGAGCGAGGTGCTCGGACCCCTTTCCTACGGCGAGCGGGACAACGAGATATTCCTCGGCAAGGATCTCGTGCACCACAAGAACTTCAGCGAGGAGACCTCGCGCCAGATCGACGCCGAGGTGCGAAAGATCGTGGAATCGGCCTACCGCCGGGCCCGGTCCATCCTCGAAGGCGAGCGCGAAGCCCTGGAACTGGTGGCCAAGGCGCTCCTCGAGCGCGAAACCATCTCCGGCGAGGATATCGACCGCCTGCTGCGGGGCGAAACCCTCCCCCCTCCCGAGACCCCGGCCGGGGGAACCAACGGGACGGCCGGGGGCAACGCCTCCGGCACGCCGGCGAGCGCGCCCGCAGCCGCCACACCGCCCGTTACCGGCGATCCGGCCGCCGCAACCGCTGCGCCCGCTTCGGACGTCTCGTCCCCGTCCATGACCAGGGCGGCCGCGCCGGACGCGCCGGCAAACGCCGCGTCCCAGGGCTCGTCCGACGAGTTCACCCTGGAGCCGGACGATGCCGGACACCCGCAGAAACCCGCCGACGGCGGCCATGACCGGTAAAAGCGCCGATCTCTGGCGGCTTGGCCGGGGACTTGCCCTGGACTGCGCCACGGACCGCGTGGCCGGCATCGTCAACGTCACGCCGGACTCCTTCTCCGACGGCGGCCGCCATGCCGACACGGCGGCCGCCGTGGCCCACGGCCGGCGGCTCGCCGCCGACGGCGCGGACATCCTGGACGTGGGCGGCGAATCCACCCGGCCCGGGGCCGCGCCCGTGCCGCTTGAGGCCGAACTGGCGCGGGTCGTGCCCGTGGTCGCCGCCCTGGCCGAGGCCCTGCCCGGGGTGGTCCTTTCGGTCGATACCTACAAGGCCGGCTGCGCCGCCGCCGCCATCGAGGCCGGGGCGGCCATCATAAACGACGTCTCGGCCTGCGCCTTCGATCCCGGCCTCCTGGATGTCGTGTGCCACCACAAGCCCGGCTACGTCCTCATGCACAGCCTCGGCCGGCCCGAGACCATGCAGCGCGATCCCCGCTACGGCGACGTGGTCGAGGACATTCTGGCCTTTTTCGAGGAAAAGCTGGCCATGCTCTCCCGGGCCGGGCTGCCCGAGGACCGGGTGGTCGTGGACCCGGGCATCGGCTTTGGCAAACGGCCCGAACACAACCTGGAGATCCTGCGCCGGCTGGACCGGTTCCTGGTCCTTGGCCGGCCGGTCTTTCTCGGGCTGTCCAACAAGTCCGTGTTCGGCGCCTGCCTGAACCTGCCGGTCGGGGAGCGGGGGCTGGCCACGGCCGTGGCCTCGGCCCTGTGCTCCGGCCGGGGCGCCCGCATCCACAGGCTCCACGACGTGGCCCAGGGCCGGGTGGCCCTGGGCCTGGCCGCGGCCTTGGCCGCCTGATCCTCTTTTCCCGCTGCGTCACCGCCGTTTCGGAAAGCCGCCCGCCATGTCGCTCGCTTTTTTCGACAATCTGCGCGTCTCCTGGATCGAGATCCTGGACATCAGCCTCGTCACCTTCATCTTTTACCGGGGACTCATCCTCATCCACGGCACCCGGGCCGTGTCCGTGCTCCACGGGTTTCTCCTCATCTGCATCCTCTATTACCTGTCCGGAGAGTTCGGCCTCAACACCCTGCACTGGCTTTTGACCAACTTTCTGGGCTCGGTCTTTCTGGTGCTGATCATCCTTTTCCAGGCCGATATCCGAAAGGGCCTGTCGAGCGTCGGGGCCGGGGGCTTTTTCCGGGCCAAGCGCCGGGAGGCCATGACCGAGGCCGCGCTTGACGCCTGCATCCTGGCCGTTTTCCAGATGGCCCGATCGAGGACCGGCGCGCTTCTCGTTTTCGAGCGCCGGGTGCCCCTTGGCGACTACATCGAGCGGGGGGTGGAGCTGTCCGCCCGGATGAGCCGGGAGCTCCTTGGCACCATCTTTTTTCCGGACACGCCGCTCCATGACGGCGCGGTCATCGTCCAGGGCGAGACCATAGCCGCGGCCGGCTGCATCCTGCCGCTCATTGCCGGCGTGACCCTCGACGCGAGCCTCGGCACCCGGCACCGGGCCGCCCTTGGCATCACCGAGGAGACCGACGCCCTGGCCGTGGTCGTGTCCGAAGAGCGGGGCGTGGTGTCCGTGGCCGAGGGCGGCCGGCTCATCTCCCCGGTGGACGAGCGCGCGCTCAAAAACATGCTGTGGAACCTTTTCGCCAAGCGCCTATGAAACCGAACTGGCAATATCTGCTCCTTGCTTTCGCCATGTCGCTTTTCTGCTGGTATCTGGTCACCGGCCGGGAACGGGTGGACACCTGGATGACCATGCGGGTGGAGATGACCGGCGCGCCCGAAGGGCTCTACATCAAAAGCGGCATGCTGGGGTCGGTGGACGTGCTGGTGCGCGGCCCGCGCGGCGTGGCCCGCCGGATCGAGGACAGCCAGCTCGTCTACAGCCTGGGTCTCGGCAAGATCGTGCCCGGCAAGAACCTGATCGTTTTCGAGGCGAAAAACATTCCCCTGCCCAAGGTCTACGAGGTGGTCGAGATCCGCCCCTCGCGCCTGGAACTCGAAGTCGAGCGCCGGGCCGTCAAGACCGTGCCGGTCAAGGTGGTGCTGCGTGCGGCCGCGCCCGCCGGCTTTGCCATGTCCGGGGCCAGGGCCGTGCCCGACAGCGTGCGCCTGACCGGTCCGGCCGGCAAGCTCGACGCCATAAGCGAGATCAAGACCCAGCCCATCACCCTGCCGAACCCGCCGCCGGCCCACTTCGACGATCAGGTTCCCCTGGACGTGCCCGAGGAGACGGACGTGTCGCCGCCCACCGTCCAGGTGTCCATGAATTTCGCGGGCAAGGAATCGGAGGTGACGCTGCGGGCCCCCATTGCCGTCAAAAAGCCCAAGGGCCGGGACGTGGACGTTTCGCCCCCGGCCGTGACGCTCCGGGTCAAGGGGCCGGCCGCCATTCTGGCGGACAAGGATTTTCCGGGGCTCATCGAAGCCTCGTTGGAGTTGAAGCCCGATATCGAACCGGGTAAGTATGTAGCGTCGTATCGGGTGAAGATGCCGCAAGGCTGCGAACTGATCGAAGCCCAACCCGACAAGGTGTCCTTGACCGTGAAATGAGGTCGGGTCCGGTCCCGGCCTGGGAGCATGCATGGAAAAAAAACTGTTCGGAACCGACGGGCTGCGCGGCAAGGTCAACACCTATCCCATGACCCCGGAGGTCGTCATGCGCCTGGGGCTGGCCGCGGGCCAGGTCCTGCGGGACGGCGGCCGCCGCCACAAGGTGCTGATCGGCAAGGACACCCGCCTTTCCGGCTATATCTACGAATACGCCCTGACCTCCGGCTTTTGCGCCGCCGGCATGGACGTGATCCTGGTCGGCCCGCTGCCGACCCCGGCCATCTCGTTTCTCACCCGGGACATGCGCGTGGACGTGGGCGTGGTCATCTCCGCCTCGCACAATCCCTATCATGACAACGGGATCAAGTTCTTCGACCACATGGGGTTCAAGCTGCCGGATGCCGTGGAAGCCGAGATCGCGGCCCTGGTCGACGGCTGCGGCCAGGAGTGGAACCTGCCGGCTCCGGAGGCCGTGGGCCGGGCCTCCAAGATCCAGGACAGCACGGGCCGCTACAACGTCTTTTTAAAGAACACGGTGCCGCTGGACGTCAGTTTCGAGGACATGAAGATCGTGCTCGACTGCGCCAACGGGGCGGCCTTTCGCGTGGCACCCATGGTCTTCGAGGAACTCGGGGCCAAGGTCTTTAAAATGGGCGTAGAGCCCGACGGCGTGAACATCAACCGGGGCGTGGGGTCGCTCTATCCCGAGCAGGTGGCCGCCAACGTGGTCGCCACCGGGGCCGACATCGGCATCGCCCTGGACGGCGACGCCGACCGGGTCATCGTGTCCGACGAAAAGGGCCGCATCCTCGACGGCGACCAGATCATGGCCATCTGCGCCCTGGACTGCATGGAGCGGGGCTCCCTGCCCGGCAACCTGCTGGTGGCCACGGTCATGAGCAACATGGCCCTGGAGGTCTTCATGGCCGCCCACGGCGGCAGGCTTTTGCGCACGCCGGTCGGCGACCGCTACGTGGTCGAGGCCATGCGGGCCGAAGGCGCGGTCCTTGGTGGCGAACAGTCGGGTCACCTCATCTTTCTAAACCACAGCACCACCGGCGACGGCACCCTGGCCGCCCTGCAACTCATGAAGATCATGGCCAGGAAGGGCAAGCCGCTTTCCGAACTCGCCACATTGCTCTCGCCTTTTCCGCAAAAGCTGGTAAACGTTCCAGTGGCCCGCAAGATTCCCTTCAGCGAAGCGCCGGAGATCGCGCGGGCCACGGTCGAGGCCGAACGGCTTCTGGCCGGCCGGGGGCGGGTGCTCTTGCGGTATTCCGGCACCGAATCCCTGGCCCGGGTGATGGTCGAGGCCGAGGATCCGGCCCTGGTGGAAAGCCTGTGCGAGAGGCTCGCCCAAGCCGTCGCCGACGGCTTGCGCTGACCGCCGGCATAGCCGAAATGCCTTTTCGGGCTGGACTTGTTCGTGCAAAGGAATTAACGTCGATTGTTGATGCGGGGTACCGCCAGAGGGCGGACCGGCATCGTGAGGCAGGTCAGAATCGGACGGCCGACGCCAAGGCGCGCTTCGCCGCATCCGAAGCCATACCGGGCAGTGCGCGCATCCAAGGAGAAGAGCATGGAAATCAAAAAGGTGGTCATTCCCGTCGCCGGATGGGGTACGCGGTCCTTGCCGGCCACGAAGAACATCCCCAAGGAAATGCTGCCCGTCTATAACAAGCCCGTGGTGCAGTACGTGGTCGAGGAAGCCCAGGCCTCCGGACTTCAGGATGTGGTGTTCGTCACCAACCGCAACAAGACCATCATCGAGGACCATTTCGACTACAACCTGACGCTTGAGGACCTCCTTTCCCGCACGGGCAAGACAGATATGCTGAAGATGGTCCGCGAAGTGGCGGAGATGGTCAACATCATTTCCGTGCGCCAGAAAAAGCAGCTGGGCCTCGGCCACGCCGTTTTGTGCGCCCGCGAGGTCTGCAAGAACGATCCCTTTGCCGTCATGGTCGGCGACGACCTGATGTTCAGCATGGAACCCGGTATCAAGCAGCTCCTGACCGTGGCCATGACCGAGCACATGCCGGTCATCGGCGTCATGGAAGTGCCGCCGCACATGGTTTCCCGCTACGGCATCATCGATGGCGAAGAGTTCGCGCCGGGCATGTACCGGGTGCGCAACCTCGTGGAAAAGCCCAAGGTCAACGAAGCGCCTTCCCGTCTGGCCATCGTTGGTCGGTATGTGCTTTTTCCGGACATCTTCTACCACCTGGAGAAAGTCACCCCCGGCCATGGCGGGGAAATCCAGCTCACCGATGGCTTGAAGGGCCTGGCCGGCAACAACCGGCTCCTGGCCGTCAAGATCCAGGGCCAGCGTTTCGACGCCGGCGACTGGGTGGATTACCTGACGGCCAACATCTATTTCGCCCTGCACGACGAGGCCCTGCGCGAATCGCTGGTGCCCCGCCTGCGCGAGCTCCTGCCCTTTGGAGAATAGGTGGGCCGGGGCCGCCGCCGGCTCCGTCCGACACCGTCGCGAACGCCCGGGAGCCATGCCTCCCGGGCGATTTCCGTTGGCCCCATGAGCGCCACCTGCACCATCGCCCTGACCGCGCCGCCGTATTCCCTGCTGACCTACACCCTGCCGTCGGGGTTTGGGCCCGAGGCGTTTCCCCGGGGCCTGCGCCTGCTTGTGCCCGTGGCCGGCACGCTCCGGGTCGGGGTGGTCTGGGAGACGGGGGCTCCGCCGCCGGCCGGCGTGACCCTGCGGCCGGCCCTGTGGCCCCTTGAGCGCGCGCCCCTTGGCGACGCCGCCTACCTGGAGCTGGTCGAAAATCTGGCCAGCCGCCATTTGGCCACGCCCGGCCGCATCCTCGGCCTGCTCTTGCCCAAGGGTCTTCGCACCTCGCGCATGGTCTTCGAGGTCGACGAGGCCGGCCTGCCCCGTCGTCTGACCGCCCTTGCCCTGTCGCGTCTTGGCCCCGAGGCCCGGCTGGCCCTGGTCGATCCCTGGCGGCGGGGGGCCATGCGCTGCCGGCTGGCCGAGGACGCGAACGATCCGCTGTGCGCCCTGGCCGCCGACCCGCCCTGGCCGGTACGTCCGGGCGCGGCCCGGCAGATCGCCCTCCTGGATCTCTTATGCGACCTCGGCCCCATGCCGCTTTCGGACGTTAAAAAACGTCTGGGGCAGGGTGTCCTGCCGCTCCTTCGCCGGCTGACCGCCCTTGGCCTCGTGCGCCTGGACGCCGGGGAATCGGCCGGGCCAAAAGCCGCGTGCGTGGTCCGGGAGGCGGCGCCAAGCCAGGACTTGGCAAGTGCGCCCCCCCTGACCGCCGAGCAGGCGGCCGCCCTCGACGCCCTGGCTCCGGTCCTCAGCAACCCGGACGGCGCGGCCCGGCTCGTTTTCGGCGTGACCGGCAGCGGCAAGACCCGCCTGTACATGGAGCTTGCCGCCCGGACCCTGGCCCTTGGCCGGCGGGTCCTGCTCCTGGCTCCGGAAGTGGCCCTGGCCGTCAAGCTCCACCGGGCCGCCACGCGGGCCTTTCCGGGACAGGATTCCCTGCTCTACCACGGCTACCAGCCCCCGGCCGTGCGCGAGGCCGCCTTCCGGCGCGCGGCCGGGAACGATGCCCCCCGTCTGGTCGCCGGCACCCGGTCGGCCCTGCTCCTGCCCCTTCGCGACATCGGACTCATCGTCCTTGACGAGGAGCACGACGGCGCCTTCAAGCAGGAGGACCGGCTCCCGTACCAGGCCAAGGAGGTGGCCTTTTTCCGGGCCAGGCAGGCCGGGGCCCTGCTGGTCCTTGGATCGGCCACGCCGGATGTCAAGACGTTTCACGCGGCCCGGGAAGGGCATGTGCCCATGGTTCGGCTCAGGCAGCGGGTTGGCGGCGGAGGCATGCCGGCCATCGAGCTGGTTGACATGCGGGGCGCGGCCAAGCTGACTTCGGTTGCCGGCAGTCGCGAGACCGGCGACCGGACCGGCATCCTCACCGACCGGGCGGCCGAGGAGCTGGCCCGGACCGTGGCCGCCGGCGACCAGGCCATGATCCTCATCAACCGCCGGGGCTATGCGCCGCTCCTTTTCTGCCTGGACTGCGAAACCCCGGTCCGGTGTCCCGCCTGCGAACTGTCTTTCACCTACCACAAGGACCGGGAGCGGCTGGTGTGCCACTACTGCGGCGCCAGTCGGCCGCATCCGTCGCCGTGTCCGGGCTGCGGCGGAGCCTCGTTTCTGCCCATGGGCGTGGGTTCGGAACTCCTGGAGGAGCAGCTCGCCGGCGTGCTGCCGGCCGGCACGGCCGTGGCCCGGCTGGACCGCGACGTGGCCCGGCGGCCGGAGCGGGCCGAGGCCATTTTGGAGGATTTTGCCTCGGGCCGGGCCCAGGTTTTGGTCGGCACCCAAATGCTCTCCAAGGGCCACCATTTTCCGGACGTGACCCTGGTCGTGGCCGCCGACGCCGACCTCGGCCGCAGTCTGCCGGACTACCGGGCCTCGGAGCGGACCTTCCAGCTGCTGACCCAGGTGGCCGGCCGGGCCGGGCGGGGGAGCCGGCCCGGCCGCGTGCTCATCCAGACCCGAACGCCAAACGACCCCTTTTTCACGCATGTCCTGTCCGGAGACTTTGAAGGCTTTTTCGAACTCGAGCTTTCCCGACGCCGGAGGCTGTGCTATCCCCCCTTCACCCGACTGGGCCTGGCGCGGCTGAGTTTTCCCCGGGAGTTCGAGGAAGGGTTCGGCTTGGTGGCCGCCGCCGGCGAGGCCATGCGCCGGGCCGCTGCCCCGCTCGGGGTCCGGGTTCTTGGGCCCGCGCCGGCGCCTCTGGCCCTGGTCGCCGGGCGCAGGCGGTTCCACTGCCTGCTCAAAGCCCCGGATTGGCCCGCCGTACGCCAGGTTTTCGCGGCCGCCCGGCAGGCGCTCGCCGGCGTGGCCCAGGTCCGGCTTGTCCTCGACCTCGATCCGGTCGACATGCTCTAACCATTTCGTCCGAGGAGGCATGTGTGAACGCGAATTTTCAAAACGACGACACCGTCCTTTTGCGCGAAGTGGACCGGGTCCTGGCCGAACGGCGCGCGGCCGGGCTGGAGGGACTTGTCGGCGGTCTGGCCGCCGTGGTGATCAACACCGCCCCGGACGACCTGCTGCCGGCGGCCGAGGAGATGCTCGGCACCACGGCCCTGGCCTTCGAAGCCGCGCTCGAGAATCCGCTTGCCGGCGACGGCGCGCCCTGCCTGCTCCTTCGCGATGGCCTCGGCCCCGATTTCCTCCTCAAAAGCCGCCTGCACGGCGAAAATCCCTTTGCGCCCTACAACCGGGGCGAAAAAAACGGCCCGGATCCGTCGGCCCGGCTCGAAACCTTCGTCTTCGCCTGTGGGGACGTGGCCCGCTACGCCGCCATCCAACAGGGCCGGGGCGTGGCCTTTGAAACGCCGGCCCCGATCGTGACCGATGCCTTTGCCTTCATCCAGACCCTCCCCTCGGTCCATACCGGCAATGCCCTGGGGTTCATCGAATGGAAGGGGAGGGCCGGCCACTATGCCCACGGCCAAAGCCGGCCCTCGCCCCTCGCGCCCGGGGCCAAGCCCGACCGGCCATGGCTGGCCCGCATCCGGGGCCTGGACCACGTGGCCACCCGGGTGCCGGCCCGGCACCGCGACGCGGCCATCGCGGAATTCCTGGCCCTGACCAACTACCGGTTCGATTTCGCAGTCTACGTGGAGTCCCTCAATTCCATCACCAATGTGGCCCGGCTCGGGGCAGACGAATACGCCCAGGTCTTCACTTCCGGCATCGCGCCCCTGTCCGAGGTCTCGGCCGAGGCGGCGGGTCCCACGGAACGCTTCATCGCCAACTACGGCGTGCGGCCGCACCACCTGGCTTTTGGCGTTTCCGGCATCGAGGCGGTGGTGTCGGGCCTGGCGGAAGACGGGGTGCGGTTTCTTTCGGAGCTGGTCGGATCGCGCGAGGAAGGGCTCAGGCAGATTTTCTCCGCCATGTGGCCCCAGACGCTCCTGGTCCACGAATACATCGAACGCTACGACGGGTTTGACGGATTTTTCACCAAAAGCAACGTGACGCGCCTGACGCGGGCCACGCAAAAACAGTAGGCGGGCTTGACATCCCGGGTGTTGCGCTTTCTAGTGAGAAAAACTGGGCCAGCGCGGCCTGACGGGCTCTTTTTGCCGCGCCGGGAAGGCAGGCGGACGATAGTGCGCGCGACCAAGACAAACCACGGTGGCCTGGTCAGTCTGAAGCCGGTGCGAATCGCCTTGTGCTACCTCGGGGTGGGGCTGGGCTGGATCTTTTTTTCCGATCGGCTGGCGGACAGTCTCTTCCGGGACAATCCCGCGCTGCTCATGCACGTTTCCTCGTTCAAGGGGTTCGGGTTTGTCCTGGCCACCTCGCTCCTGCTTTTCCTGCTGCTCCACCGGCATGTGGCGGCCTTCCGCCGAAAGGAACTGGAACTGCGGGAAAGCCAGGAGCGTTACAGGCTGGTGGTGCACAACGCGCCGGACGCCATCCTGATCCATGACGGAACGCGGTTCGTGTTTGCCAATCCCGAAGCGGCGAAACTCTTCGGCGCGGACTCGCCCAATCGTCTCGTCGGCCGGGAGGTCCTGGATTTTGTCCATGACGACTCCAAGGCGTCGGTGCGCGACCGCATCCGCCAGAATCTGGTCCAGAACGCTCCGGCCACCCTGCGGGAGCAGCGCTACGTCCGCCTGGACGGCTCGCCCATCGAGGTGGAGGTGGCGGCCGTGCCGTTTTCCCTCGACCTCACGTCCGGGGCCCTTGTCTTCATGCGCGATGTCAGCCAGCGAAAGGCCGTGGAGCGCAACCTGCGCGAAAGCGAAGCCAAGTACCGCCTGCTGGCCGACAATTGCCACGACGTCATCTTCACCCTTGATGCCAAGCTGCGCCTTACCTATGTCAGTCCGTCGGTCCGACGCCTGCGCGGCCTCACCGTGGACGAGGCCGTGGGAGAAACCTTCGAGCAGATGATGACGCCCGAATCGGCCGTCCGGGCGGCCGAGGCCGCCAGATTGCTCGGGGCCGGGCAGGGCGTGGACCGCAATACCGTCAAGCGGTTGGAGCTTGAGATGCGCCGCAAGGACGGCTCCACCGTCTGGGTGGAATCCGTGGTCCGGCCGCTGATCGATGCCTCGGGCCGTATTTCCGGAGCCGTCGGCGTCTCGCGCGACATCACCGAGCGTCGCCGCATGGAGGACGAGCTGCGGCGATCCAAGGAATTTCTGGGCATGATCCTCGACGCCATCCCGGATCCGGTCTTCGTCAAGGACGCGTCGCACCGTTTCGTCCTGGTCAACCAGGCCCTTGGCGCCATGGTGGGCCAGCCCCAGAACAGGATTCTCGGCGGGAGGGACGAGGATATCGTGCCGCGCGAGGAGGCCGAAGTCTTTGTCGAGCGCGACAACCTGGTCCTGGAAACCGGACGCGAGGACCTCTTTGAGGAAAAGATGACCGACGGGCTCGGTCAGGTCCATATTCTGGTCACGCGCAAGGGACTTTTCGTGGATGCCTCGGGGGCCCGCTTCATCGTCGGCGTCATCCGGGACGTGACCGAGGACAAGACCCAGGAGAAGCGGTTGCGGGATTCGCTGGCCGAAAAGGAGGTGCTGCTGAAGGAAGTGCACCACCGGGTCAAAAACAACCTGCAAGTCATCTCCAGCCTGCTTTTCCTGCAGAAAGACGCCATCGAGGACCCGGCCATCCAGGACATGTTCGAGGAGAGCCGCAACCGCATCGCCTCCATGGCGCTCATCCACGAAGAACTGTACCGGTCCGGGGATTTGGCCCGGGTGGACCTCAAGGAATATCTGGAACGGCTGACCCCCAAGGTGGTCCAGTCCCTGCGGGGCAGGAAAAGCCTCGGCTTCGCCCTCAACCTGACCGAATGCCGCGTGACCGTGGACAAGGCCATTCCCTTCGGGCTCATCGTCAACGAACTGGTGACCAACGCCGTCAAGCATGGGTTCACGGGCCGCGAGGCCGGGAACATCCGGGTGACCATGGCCAGGGAGGGAGAGATGGTGCAGGCCGTGGTCGAGGACGACGGCGTGGGCCTGCCGGACGGCTTTCATCCCGACGTGGTCCGGTCGCTTGGCATGCAGCTCATCGTCCAGCTGACCCGCCAGCTGCGCGGGGCCCTGACCTTCGGCTCCACGGCCGAAGGCACCATTTTCCGCCTGGCCTTTCCCCTCGGCGATCCGACCGACTAAAAGCGCCCCCGCGCGTCGCAAGCCCGGCGGTTCGCCAACGCGGCCGCCTCGCCTCGCCAGTGGCCGCCGCCAGGGTTTCTCGCGCGCTCGTGACGGCAGGCAGCGGCTCATGGTCCGCCTCCGCCACCTCCCGTCGCCCTCTTCCCGTCCGCTAGGACGTCTGCGCCAAGAGGCCGACCTCGGCCAGGAATCGCCATTTTTCCGTCAGATCCCCAAGCGTTGCCTCGCGCAGCCCGGTCGCCAGTTCTTCGGAGCGGTCCCGGTGTTTGGCCAAAAGTTTCCGGCGGTTGGCCTGGCCGCCGGCCAGCTGGTCCGGGCGCGGCGGGACGAAAACCGGGGCCGGACGGCGGTGCCCCACGGCCAGATGGCCCTGGTAGACCGGCGGGTGCCCGGACAGGACCAGGCGCAGGTCGTGGTCCACGTCGTCGTACTGGGACGGCGAATAGCGGATGTCGAAACCGCCGGCCTGGGCGAGCCGTTCCCGCCGGAACAGGTGGCAGCAGCCCATGACCGAGAGACAGGGCCGCATGTGGGCGAAGGCGCCCGCGTCAAAAGCCTCGGCGTGGGCGTCGCTGAAATCCCAGGCCATTGGTTCGCCGTCCCCCTGTCGAGCGGGCACGGGCATGGTGTCCACGCCCTGGGCGATGGCCGGGTTTTGCGCGTCCGCCACACGGCAGCCCCAGACGCCGGCCTCGGGATAGGCCTCTCGGGCCGCGGCCAGCCGGGAGAGCCAGTCCGCCGGCAGATCCACATCGTCATCGAGATAGGCCACGAAGTCGGCCTCCCTGACGCGCGGATCGGCCGCCAGCCAGTTGCGGGCCGCCGGGGCCCCGATGTTGACTGGCAGGCGGATGACCGACAGCCGTCCGGGCCCGACGCGATCCCGCCAGCCGGCCAGGATATCCGGCGTATCGTCGGTGGCGGCGTTATCGAGCGCCACCACCCGGGCGGGGCCGATGTCCGAGGCGAATAGCGAGCCCAGGGTCAGGTCCAGGTCCCGGCCCTTGTTGTAGGTGTAGAGTGCTATGGCCAGGGAACCGGGCAGGCGGGCGGTCGCCCTGTCGCGTCCGGTCGCCATGTCGTAGAGGGCGAGGCCGGCCGAGACGTGCTCGGGCATGGCGGCAAGGATGGCGGCCAGGCGGCGCCTGGCCAGGTCCCGGTCGCCCGATTGCCAGGCGGCCAGGCCGAGGCGGAAAAGCCCGGACGGCCAGGGGGCCAGGGCGTGGGCCTGCTCGTACCGGGCCAGGGCCAGGGCCGGCCGGCCCGAGACCAGGGCCAGGTCACCGGCCAGCTTGTGGCCGAGACCGGCCAGGGACGGGGGCAGGGCGGCTTTGAGAAGCGCCTCGCCCCGGTCGAAGTTCCGGTCGAGGACGGCCTGGCGCAGGGCCACGTGGAGCCAGAACAGGCCATGGCGGCCGGTGTGGCACTCGTTTTCGAGGTACCGGCGCTGCCGGTCCGTGTCGCCCGAAGTCACGAGCCGCTGGTAGTAGGCCGTGTTGTCCGGGACGCGGAAGAGGCGGACCGTTTCCGCGGCCAGGGCGGCAAAGGCCGGATCCAGGGCCGGCGGGGAGCCGGGAAGGGCCCCCGCCGCCTCGAGCAGGGCCACGGCCGTCGGGCCGAAGAGGGAATCCTCCTCCAGGGCGGCGGCCAGAAGCGACAGCCGCCGCCGCTGCCACAGGGCCCGGTCGGCCGGACAGGCTGCGGCCAGGGCTTTCCCGGCCATGCCGGCGGCCCGAAGGAGGTGCTCCCGGCCGACGGTGCCGGCCAAAAGCAGGTCGCACAGCGGGAGGGGCATGTCCATGGCCTCGGGCCAGGGGGAACGGTTCACAGGGGTTCTCCTGCGGCGACCCGCGTCCAGGCGTCCAGATACTCCCTGGCGCCGGCCGAAAGCAGGTGCCCGGCGGCCACGGCCTCCATGGCCCGGCCGGCCATGCGCCGGCGAAGGGCGGCGTCGCACACGAGGCGCGAGACGGCCTCGTGCCAGGCGGCCGGGTCCGGACCGGCAAGCAGTCCCGTCACGCCCGGCTCCACCACCTCCCGGTAGGGCGGCAGGTCGGCAAAGACGCCGGCCATGCCGGCGGCCGCGTATTCCATCCACTTCATGGGGCTTTTGGCCCGGTTGAAGGGCGTGTCGGCCAGGGGGGCCAGGCCCACGCCGCAGCCGAGGCGGGGGAGCCTGGCGGCATAGGCGGCGTAGTCCGGGGTAAAGGGAAGGGTGGTTGCGCCGGGAAAGGTCCCGGCGGGAGGCGTGCAGCCGAAAAAGACGAACCGGACGTGCTCGCCCAGGGTGCCTGCCAGACCCGACAAGGCGGACGCCAGCGGGGCCAGGTCCGGCCCGTGGGAGGGCGTCCCGGCCAGGCCCACGGCCACGACAGGCCGGTCCGGCGGCGGGACCGGCCGCCACAAGGCGTCGGGCAGGAAGTTTCGCACCACCCGCACCCGGGGATTGAGGGGACGAAACACTGCGGCCAGGACCGTTGTACTGACCGTGACGCAGTCGGCCCGGCGGGCGGTCTCCAGGATGTGGGGCAGGATCCCGGCCATGCGGGGGGCGAAGGGGTGGTCCGGCGGGACGGCGGTCCAGTCGTCGTCGGTGTCGTAGACCACCGGCTTTCCCGAGGCGAAAACGGCCTCCAGGACCGGGGCCGTGGCCGGGCTCGGGAAATACCGCTGGATGAGCAGCAAGTCGGCCGCGTCCAGGATGTCGGTGCGGACCCGGTGGCCGGGTCCGTGGGGCACGGCCCCGGCCAGGAGCCGCACCGCAGGGCCAAGGGCGTTGGCCGGTTCCAGCACGCGCAGCCGGGCGCAGGCGTAGGCCGGGTCGTCGAAACCGTACCAGGCGACGGTCAGGGGCACGGCCACGCCTCGCCTGCCTGCCGGCCGCGTCCCTGCCGGGTCCTTTGTCGATCAGGCGCCAAGGGCTTTGGGCCGTCCGCCGGCCAGGGCCTGGAAGACGATTTCCGCCCTGGCCGTCTGCCTGTCCACGGAGGAGACGGTGATGGCGGCCGGTTCCCTGAAATACTCGGCCGCGCCGCGCAGGATGCCTTCGAAGTATTCCGGATAGCCGCGCGTGGAGTGGTAGGTCATGACGAGCCTGTCCCCCTTGTCCTCGTAGGTGAACCGGGGCGGCTGCAGGCCGGGCATGTCCTTGGTCAGCCGGGCGTGGGTGTCGTTCATCGTCAGGTAGAAGTCCTTGAGATTTTTCACTTTGAAGGAGTGGGGGTAGTGCTTGTGGAACCCTTTGATGGTAAAGCGGCCAAGAGCCAGGAAGACTTCCGGAATCGAAGTGCCGGTCTTTTCGGCCACGATCTCGGCCATCTGCCGCAAGACCTGGTCCGGATAGTTCTGGGTGGGCAGGAAGGTCGGGTAGCCCATTTCCTGCTGCATGCCTTCATAGACCGCGGCGCCGAAGTGGTCGTGGATGCATTCCTGCATGAGTTTGGGCAAGATGCCCTTCATGTTCGCCTGGGAGGTGCGCAGCTTCACGTCCTGTTCGTGCCGGTCGGCGAAGGTGCCGGCCAGGCCGAGCAGGGACTGGGCCAGTTCGGCCAGTTCCCGGGTGGCCTGGGCGGTCTGGACGGCCCCTTCGTCGGCTTCGTTGGCCACGCGGGCGATGACCTCGATGTTGCGGTTGATCTCTTCGGCGGCCGCCGACTGCTGCTCGGCGGCCGTGGCGATCTGGGTCACCTGCCCCGTCACCTCGTGGATGCGCGTCATGATGCGTTCGAGCGCCTGGCCGGCCTTGCGGGTGGCTTCGGTGCTGTCGGCCACCCGGGTTTCGGTTTCGTGCATGGAGGCCACGGCGTGTCGGGAACCGTCCTGGATCTGGTGGATGGAGTTCTCCACTTCCTTGGTGGCGGTCATGGTCTTTTCGGCCAGCTTCCGGACTTCGTCGGCGACCACGGCGAATCCCCGTCCCGCCTCGCCGGCCCGGGCCGCCTCGATGGCGGCATTTAAGGCCAAGAGGTTGGTCTGGTCGGCGATGTCGTTGATGACGCCGATGATGCGGCCGATCTCCCCGGCCTGTCCGTCCAGGGCCGCCAGCACCTGGCCGAGTTTGCCCGTTGATTCGGCCACGGCCGTGATGCCGACAACCGCCTCGCGGACATCGGTGGCCCCGGCCTCGGCGGCGTGGTTGGCTCCGGTTGCGGCTTCGGAAGTCTGGCCCGCGTTCCTGGCCACTTCCATGACGGTCGCCGCCATCTCTTCCATGGCCGTGGCCACGGCTGCGGACTGCTGTTTCTGCTGCTCGGCGCCGCGGGCCTGTTCGTCGGAGGAGGCCGACAGTTCCTCCGAGGCCGAGGCCACGCGTTGGGCCAGTTCGTTGATGTCGCCACCGAGGTTTCGGAGGGCGGCCTGCCCGTCTTCGATCTGCCGCTGCTGTTCGCGCACCGTGGACAGGTCGGCCAGGCAGGTCACCGCCCCGAGGACGTCGCCCTTGATGCCGCGAAAGCAGTCCACGGAAAACTGGCAGGAGAGGGTGCGGCCGTCCCACAGGGTGAGATCCCGTTCGGCCAGTTGGCTCACGCCGTCGGCCAGGACCTTCTCCGTCACCGAGGTGCCGTCCTTGTTGTAGAAGGCCTGGCTGACCGTCTTGCCGATGATGGCGCTTTCGTTTTTGCGCAGCAGGGCGGCCAGGGCCTGGCTGGCATGGGTGATGACCCCGCTCTTGTTGCAGATCAAAAACGGCGTGCCCACGGCCAGGATGGCGCTGCGATAGTATTCCCGGCGCTGCATGTTGAAGGCCAGGACTTCGCTTGCCTGTTCGCCGAGCGGCCCGAGCGCCTTCCAGGACAGCACGTCGTCCAGAAGATAGGCCCGGTGGTCGACGTTCATCTTTTGGAATCCGAAGAACAGTTCGCGGACAGGGCCGTTGATGCGCCGGGCGGCGAGCCATGCGACGCCGCAGGCCGCGACGGCCAGGGCGATGCCGACGAGAATGTTGCCGAGCAGACTGGAGACGATGATGCAAATGCCGCAAAGGATGCCCAGGGCGAGACAGAGAAGGCCGGGAGAGGGCGGAAGATTCCTGTCGTTCATGTCATCGCTCCAATTCGTTTTTCGCCATTGGAAACTAATCATCAGGCAACGTCAATGCATCGATGCCCTTTGCGGAAGCGATCCTTACGGGAAGGGCGGCGCGCGGCGTTTTTCAGGGCAACGTTTCGGAACCGGCGAGCCGGCCCGCCGGAGACCGTCCGCTGAAGCGGTACGGCGCCAGAAGGGCTTTCCAGAGAGCGTCGAGGCCGGCCGGGGTCTCGCCGTAGGTGGCGAGCCTCGCTCCGGCCGGCGGCAGGAGCGGCAGGTCGTAGGGCGACTCGGCCGCGACCAGGACCAGCCGCTGGGGTTCTTCCCCGGCCAGGGCACTGGCCAGACGGCGTTGGCCTTCCCTGTTTCGGGCGTCGGTGACCAGAAGCACCACGCGGCGGGCGTCCCGGGCTTTGCCCACGGCATCGGCAATGGCCCCGGCATCGGGATCGGCGGGGAGAAAAAGCGTTTGCGGGCCGTTTAAGGCGGCAAGGCCGGCTTCGGCCTCGGTGTCGGTGGCCTCCCGGCCGAGTCGTGGGCGCACGATCAGGGTGCCGGCATCGGCGGTGAGGGGCAGGGCCGGGGCGGTCGGTCCGAAAGCGGTCAGGGCCCGGGCCGCGATGCGCCGGGCCAGGGCGGCGCCGGCCGGCGTGGCCAGCCGGTCTTGGAGGTCCGTGGCCGGGGTGTCCAGGGCGGCGGCGCGCAAAAGCCCGAACCGCTCCTTTAAGCGCAACACGCGAAGGACCGCCGCGTCCAGACGATTTACGGGCACCCGGCCGGTCCGGACCGCGAGCAGCACCCGGTCCATGGCCTCCAGGCGCTCGGACGCCGGACGCCCGGCGTCCGCGCCGACAAGCAGGACGTCGGCCCCGGCGGCCAGGGCCATGACCGCGGCTTCGGCCGTGCCGTAGGTGGCGGCCACGGCCCCCATGCCAAGCGAATCGGTGAAGATCACCCCGTCGAACCCGAGCCGGCCCCGCAGGACGCCGGAGAGCATCCGCCGGGACAGCGTGGCGGGAAGGTTGTCCGGCTCCAGGTCCGGGGTCAGGACATGGGCGGTCATGACCGCCGGGGCACCGGCCGCAAAGGCCGCCCGGAACGGCGGGAAATCGACCCGGGAGAGGGTGGCGGCGTCGTGGTCCACCCGGGGGAGGCCGACATGGGAGTCCACGGCCGTGTCCCCGTGCCCGGGGAAATGCTTGGGCGTGCATATGGCCCCCACGCTTGCGTACCCGGCCGTGGCCGCGGCCGTGAAGCGGGCCACGTCGGCCGGGTTGGCCCCGAAGGAACGGATGCCGATCACGGGGTTGGCCGGGTTGACGTTGACGTCGGCGACCGGCGCGAAATCGGTGTTGATGCCGACGGCCAGAAGCTCCCGGCCCGTGGCGGCGGCGGCCTGCCGGACGAGGTCGGCCCGGCCGGCCGCCGCCTGGGCCATCTGGCTCGGAAAGACGGTAAATCCCCGGCGCAGCCTGGCCACCGGGCCGCCTTCCTGGTCCACGCCGACAAGCAGGCCAAGCCCTTGCGGCGTGTCCGCCGCCGTGGCTTGGAGCGCCGCGGTCAGGCGGGCCACCTGGGCCGGGGTCTCGATGTTGCCGGCATTGGCGTAGAGGATGACGCCGCCAAGGCGGCGGTCCCGGATGAGGGCGGCGGTCTCGGGCGAGACGTCCGGGCCTTCGAACCAGACCATGAAGACCTGGCCGACTTTTTCCTCAAGCGTCATGGCCGCAAGCAGGGCCGGGGCGCGCGAGGCGGCGGCAGCGGGTCCGGGATGGGCCGTGAGGCAGGCCGCGGCAAGGGCCAGGAGGAGGCGGAGGAGGCGGGCGTGGCGCATGGTGTGGGCTCCGGAGGGAAGTTACGCGCCGTTCTCGGCGCGTTTGTCGGCGTACATGGCCTCGTCGGCCCGGCGGATCAGATCGTCGATGGACTGGCCCGGCACGTGCATGGCCACGCCGATGGAGACGGACAGGCCGGGGGCGCCGGAAAGTTCCCGGTCCCGGGCCACCTGGGCCACGCAGGCCCGCAGCCGTTTGGCCATGACGGCCGCCTCGTGGTTCCCGGCATCGGGCATCAGCACCACGAACTCGTCGCCGCCGAGCCGGGCCAGCATGTCGTAGGCCCGGATCCGGCCGGCCATGGCCCGGGCCACGTCGCACAGCACCGCGTCGCCTTTTTCATGGCCAAAGAGGTCGTTGACGGCCTTGAACCGGTCGAGGTCGCAAAAAAGAAGCGCGGCCGGGCTGCCCCTGCGTTCGGCCAGGGACAGGAGCGAGGGTGCGTTGCGGCGCAGGGAGGCTCGGTTGGGGATGCCGGTCAGTTCGTCGGAGTCTCGCTGGCGGGAGAGTTCTTCGTGGATCTTGACGTGCAGCAGATCGCCAGCCAAAACCTCGCAGAAATGCTCGAGAAAATCCGTGCCCTTCTCGGCCGTGTAGCGGCCGGGGTCCGGATCGGCCAGGGCCAGGGCCCCGATGCGCCGGTCGGGCCGGTATTTGTCGTGCAGCGGCGCGATGAAGCACGAACCATCCGAAAGCTCGGGGCAGGCGGCGAAAAGGGCCGGCGGGAAGAAGAAGCCCGGATCGGCCAGGGCGGCCACAGGGCCGACGTGGACCGTCCGTTCACTGGCGGGGGCGCGGGGCAGGGAACGAAGGGCCGCAACCAGGGCCGTTTGGGACGGGCAGGGATAGGCCGCCGGCACGTAGGCCTCGAAATCCTCGCGGGAGAGCAGGCAGGCGAGGGCGGGCACGCCCATGGCCCGGGCCAGCCGGTCCAGGATGTCCGGCAGGTCGGACAGATGGCGCAACTGCCGTGACAGGGTGAGGGCGGCCCGGAAGGTGCAAAAAGCCTGATCGTTGGCCCGAAAGATGTCCTGGAGCCGCTCCATCTGGCCGGCCTGTCGGCGCAGGCGCTCGCGCAGGCGCAGGGACTCGGCGGCGTGGAGGCGGACCTCGGCGACCAGATCGGCCTTTTCCCGGTCGAAGCAGGCCCGCGACGCCAGCAGGTCGTCCACCAGCCGACGAAAGTCCGTCTGTCGGCCATGGGGAAGGAAACGTTCCAGTTCCAGGGCTTTGGCGGTCAGGTCGGTGTCTTCGAGGGGGATGCTCATGGGGATCTCGGGGCGGCGGGGCCGCCCGTATGCTCCGAGCTCTTGGTACCATGTCCGAGGCAGGCCAACAAGTCATGCGGATGTTTGAAAAAATTGCAGCCGAACGCAGGTTGCCGTCATGGAGCGGCCATGAGGATCGTGTTACAAAATTTGACCCGGTTTGGCGATCTGCTGCAATCGCAGCCCACCCTGGCCGAACTGGCCGGCGCCGGCCACGAGGTTGCAGTGGCCTGCCTGGAAAATTTTGCCGGGGCCGCGGCCCTGCTGCCCGAGGCCTCCCTGATCCTGCCCCTGCCCGGGGCCCGGATGCTGGCCGGCCTGGAGGGGAACTGGCCCGAGGCCTTGGCGGCTGTCGATGGATTCGTCGACCGGGTGGTCCGGGATTTCGCGCCCGAGGCCGTGGTCAACCTGACCCCGGCCCTGGCCGCGCGCCTGCTCGCCCGGCGGCTTTGCGGCGAGGACGTGCTCGGGTTCAGCCTCGATCCTTTCGGGTTTCGTCACGAATCCTCGCCCTGGGCCACCTTTCTCGAGGCCTCCTCGGCCAACCGGGGGCTCAGTCCCTTCAATGTCGTGGATCTTTTCCGCAAGGCGGCCGGCGTCGGCAACGGGCCGGGCCGGTTTGCCCTGCGCCGGCCCGAGGCGGCGGCGCTTCAGGCGGCCGGGGAACGCCTCGCTGCCGGCGCGCCGCCGGACGCCGCCTTTTTCGTGGGCTTTCAGCTCGGGGCCAGCGCCGCGGCCAGGCAGTGGCCCGTGGCTGCCTTTGGCCAGGTCGGGGAGATGCTCTGGGAACGGTACCGGGCCGTGCCGGTCCTTTTAGGCGGTCCGGGCGAGACCGGGCTGGCCGCGAGCTACCGGCAAGCCTGCCCGGCCCCGGCCGTGGACCTGATCGGGGCCACGGACCTGCCGGGGCTGGCGGCGGTCCTGTGCCGGCTGCGGCTCCTCGTGACCAACGACACCGGCACCCTCCATCTGGCCGCCGGCCTGGACGTCCCGTCGGTTTCCATCTTCCTGGCCACGGCCCAGCCCTTTGACACCGGTCCCTATCGGGAAGGGTGCCTGTGCCTGGAGCCGGACATGGCCTGCCATCCCTGCGCCTTTGGCGTGGCCTGTCCCATCGGCAACGCCTGCCTCTCGGCCATCGGGCCGGAGACCGTGTCCCGGGTCGTCAGCGAATTTTGCGACACGGGCCGGTTTGCGGCCGGGGCCTATCCCGGGGCCCGGGCCTGGCTGTCGGCCTTTGACACGTCGGGCTTCATGGACATGGTTTCGCTTTCCGGCCACGACGCCGAGGCCCGGGCGGTCTGGCTGCGGGTCCTGCGCCGGGTCCTTCGTCAATTCCTTGACGAAAAGCCGTTTGGCGAGCCGGATTCCGGCCTGCCGGCCTTGCCGCCGCTCCCTGGGGACACACGGCAAGCACTGGCCACGCTCCTTGGCCAGTCCGCCGAACTCCTGCGCCTGCTCGAAGGGCAGGCCGGGCTCGCGGCCCGCAACCAGGCCATGAAAGCCCGTTTCCTGGCCACCTGGGAGCGGATTCGGGGCCTTTGGACAGGCTCGCCATACCTCGGCGTCCTTGGCCGCCTTTGGATGCACGAGGCCCAGCAGGCCTCCCCGGACCTGCCGGCCCTCCTTGGCCGCATCCGCCGTTACGCCGCCTGCGTCGCCGCCCTGGCCGCCTGTCTCGACCGTTCCTGACCTTTGGCATGGTTGTTGAATAACGAGGGGTGGGAATGGAAATCCTTTCCCCTCCGACAACAACTCCAGAGGGAGGCGCGACATGATAAGCGTGGACGGCCGGGAAACCGGCATGGACATCAACCAGTTTCAAAACCTCGAGGAAATCCTGCTCCAGATCATGGGCGGGGGCGAGCTCGAGGGACGCGTCGTGACCGACGTGTTCGTCAACAACGAAAGCTTTTCGGAAATCTACCCGCACCAGGCCGAGGACATCGAGATCGACGAGATCAAGTCCGTCGAGGTGAAAAGCGTGCCCGTGGCCGACATGGCCCTCGACATCACCGTCGAGCTCAACAAGGTGGTCCTCTTGATGGACCAGGGCGCGCGGCGCGTGGCCGAACTTTTCCGCCAGGCCGACGATGCCGAGGCCCTGGAAGTCTACCAGGACCTGATGGACGTCACCCGGGACTTCCTCAACATGATCGGCGTGCTGCGCGGCGAGTCCGTGGCCAAGGGCACGGCGGCCTTTGACGCCTCGGCGGACGAGATCTCCAATCTCTTCTCCGAGATGGTGGAAGTGCTCGAAAACGAGGACTGGATCCTGCTTGCCGACCTGCTCGAATACGAGTTCGTTCCGGCCATGACCCGCTGGAAGACCGTCATTGCCGAGTTGCAGGAGAGCTTCCGGGAAAACGACAAGGAATAACGCCATGTCCGACAAGCTTGAATATCTCGAAGCGGCTTTGGTTGCTGGTGAACGCGAACTCCATTGCCTCCTTGCGGGCGAAATCGAGGAGGCTGAACTCCTGGCCAAGGACCGTGGCCGGCTGCTGGAAATGGCGTGGCGTTCCGCCGACCCGGAGAGCATTGGCCAGCTTCGGGACAAGCTTTTGAAGCTCAAGAACCTGCAAGGCCAGCTGACGACCGAAGCCAGGCGTCTCCACGCCGACCTGCAAGACGATCTGCAACGGGCCAAGCAGGAGAACCAGCGCCTTTCCGGCTACCGCACGAGTGTCCGGCCCAATCCCGCCGTGCGCCGCTACCTGGACAAGGCCGGCTGAGCCGCGCCCCCTCTGGCGCTCTTTTGCGGCCGGGCCTTCGGGTCCGGCTTTTTCATGGGCAGGGCAGCCCGAAGGCAGGCGGCCGGACAGGCGACGGTTGCCCCGGGAGCCACCTTCAACCGTCTCCAGGATTTCTCCACCCGTTGCCGTGACCGCAACGAACGTGAAATCCCTTGGTCGCAAGCCCGCTTTTTCCCCGCCCGCGTTCCCGACCGTCCTGGACGGTCCCCCGGCCGATCCCGTCGATCAAACCACGTGGCCCCCCGCTGTGGGCGGTACGCCAGCCTGCCCGTCGCGGTCAGGCCGACGTCCCGGCCCGATCGCGTGCGGCCCGCCCCAGGAGGCGGAACGGGAATCGGATACGATCCGACTCCCCTGCCAGGGCGCCAGGGAAGGGACCCGGACTGTCGTTATTTTGACGAGGCCGGCTGCTGTATCCTAAATATCTTGAAATAATTTGATAAAATTCTTGGCAGGCTCCTTGCTAAGAGAAAAAAGCCAGGAGCGGGGGACGCCGCCGGCAGTCCGGCCGGCGGGCACACAAAGGAGGATGGCATGCTTTCATTTTTCACCGGGGGCGACAAGAAAGCGCGGGGACGCCACGAGGAGCTCAAGAAGGGCGCGCGGCTCAAGAACGCCAAGGAGCTCTTTTTTTCCGGCAAGTTTCCGGTGGTGACCACACCCGTGCTCGACGGGCGCAAGATCCGCAAGGTGCTCGGCCTGGTCAGCGGCCGGGGATTCGACTCCGAATGCGCCTTCTACGGCCTGACCGCCAGCGCCCTGGACATCGGGGCCGACGCCATCATCGGCTACCAGGAGAACGTGGCCTTCCACCCGGACGGATCGCGGTATTTTTCCTGCTACGGCACGGCCGTGATCCTCGAACGCGAGCAACCGGCCCAGGCGGCGACGACGCGAAAGACCGTCGGCGCCAAGTCCCTGATGCACTGACCCCGGCCCGCCGGCCGGAGCGCCCTTCGGAGGGTGGCATGAAGCGCACACTCGCCCTTATGGCCGCAACCGGAGCCCTGCTCCTCCACGTCGGCACGGCCCCGGCCCAGGAAAAAGCCACGGGCAAGACCCCCATGGAGCCTCGGGGCGGCATCGGCGCACCCGTCAGTCCTCGAAAGGACGACACGGCCCGGACCGGCGGTCGCAGGGTCGATCCCTATGTCAGCGACAGCATGGCCCGCCGGCAATCCGTGCGTCCGACTGCGGAGGCCCCTTCCCTGGGCGTCGGCGGGGGCGGGGTGGTTGACGACAAGGCCCTGCCCACGGAAAGGGACAAGGTGCGCGACAAAGGGCCCGAGCTTGGCGGCTCGGTGCCCCTCAGCAAGACCGTCAGCCTGAAAGCCGCCGGCCGCTACGAACACCTGGGCTCGATTGCCGACAAAGGATTCGATGGCCTCGGCGGCAACCTGGGCCTCAAGATCAGTTTTTAGGGGGTTTCGCGTCCCTGTCGCCGGAGTCGGCCGCATCCGGGGAACGGCCGGAGTCGCGGGGGTGCGGACCGCACCCCGTGTCCACGCCTCAGCCCCGGATGCCGAGCCTCGGGAAGACGAAACGGACGATGGCGAACCAGGCGACGACGATGGCCAGAAAAAGCAGGATGTCTTTCATGGGACACTTCTGGCACGAAGGGCGCGGCGGGTAAAGATGTGGCGCCTTTTTCGTGGCCTCGCCTTTCTTGCAACGCCGGCCTGGATATGGTAACAAATTGAGATAATGGAAAATAATCGGTCTGACCCAAAATAGGGCCTTTGGCCGGGATGCGTCCGAAGGGCGGGAAGGGCATGGCAAGGTTTGGCTTGAAACGGGTTTTCGTCGCCTGGGCCCTCCTGGCGGCGGTGTGGTGCGCGCCTGCTTCGGCCCGGGCCGGGGCCCCGGTCCTCGCGGCCGAGCGTGTGGCCGCCCTGCCCCACGATGCCGCCGCCTTCACCCAGGGCCTGCTCTTTCACAAGGACGTTTTCTACGAAAGCACGGGCCTCTACGGCCGCTCGTCCCTGCGCCGGGTCGATCCGGCCACCGGCCGGGTCCTGGCCAGGCGGGCGCTGGCGACGCAATATTTCGGCGAAGGTCTGGCCCTGGTCGGCGGCCGGCTCTACCAACTCACCTGGCGGGAGCGGCGGGTCCTTGTTGCCGAGCCGTCCGATCTCCGGCCGGCCGGGGAACTGCCGTTGCCGACCGAGGGCTGGGGCGCTTGCAGCCTGGACGGGGCGCTCGTGGTCAGCGACGGGTCCGACCGGCTCGTCTTCTACGATCCCAAGGACATGACGGCGCGGGGCGAGGTGGCCGTCACCGACGACGGCGCGCCGGTGCCCCTTTTAAACGAACTCGAGGCCGTGGCCGGGACCATCTGGGCCAATGTCTGGGGCGATTCCCGCATCGCGGTCATCGATCCGGCTTCGGGCCGGGTCCTGGCCTGGGTGGATTGCGCTTCGCTTCGTCCGGGCGTAACCGCGGCCGACCTCGACAACGTCTTAAACGGCATAGCCTATGATCCGGCGACGGGCCGGATCTGGGTGACGGGCAAACGCTGGCCCAATGTCTATGAAATCAAGGTGCCGGGGCTGCCTGTCAAGGCTGCCCGGTAATGGTCAGGCAGAGGTCATGAAGCAGAAATGCAGGATGTGCCGGTACTGGAAAGGCCCCATCCCGGCCGAACACCGGTACTGTCCGCCCGAGGAGATGCTCACCGGGGAATGGGGCTATTGCAAGCGCCACGCGCCTTCGCCGGCCACGGCGCCGGTCGAGCAGGCGCGCGGCAAGACCTATGTGGCCGTGTGGCCGGAGACCCAGGCCGAGGAACTGTGCGGCGAGTTCGTGCTCATTCCGCTCCACCGGGAATAGGCCGGCCGGCCGGGGCCGGGACCGTGCGCAACCACAGCAGCCAGACGCCCATGGCCATGACCGGAACGCTCAGGATCTGGCCCATGGTCAACCAGCCGAAGGCCAGGTAGCCGAGCTGGGGGTCGGGCAGGCGCACGAATTCCAGGCTGAACCGGAAGATGCCATACCAGAGGCAAAACATGCCCGACACGGCCCCGGTCTTGCGCGGCCTGGCGGAATAGAACCACACGAGGAGAAAGAGAGCCAGGCCTTCCAGGCCCGCCTCGTACAGCTGGGACGGGTGGCGCGGCTGGAGCCCGGCCCTGGGATCGGGAAAGACCATGGCCCAGGGCACGTCGGACACCTTTCCCCACAGCTCGCCGTTGATGAAATTGCCGATCCGGCCGGCCAGGATGCCGGGCGCGATGAGGGGCGCGGTGAAATCGGCCACGCCCCAGAATCCCTTGCCGGTCTTTTTCCCCAGGTACCAAAAGACCGCGAGCATGCCGAGAAAGCCGCCGTGAAAGGACATCCCGCCCTGCCAGACCATGAAAACGGACAGCGGATCGGCGAGCAGGCCCGGCAGGTCGTAGAAAAGGACATACCCGACCCGGCCGCCGACCACCACGCCGAGGACCGAATAGGTGACCAGGTCGTCGACTTGCAAGCCCGTCCAGCCCGAGCCCGGCCGTCCGGCCCGCAAGCGGCCAAGGATCCAGGCCGCGCAAAAGCCGATCAGGTACATGAGGCCGTACCAACGCACGTGCAGGGGGCCGAGGCTCACGGCCACGGGATCGATTCTGGGGTAGGTGAGCATGAAGGATGCAGCTTTGGCGTGGCAGCCGGTTGAAGTCAGAAGGCGGAGCTTTACGGCAACAGGGGAACGCGACGCGCCCAGCCGGCCGCGCCGGCAAGGGCTTGCGCCCGGATATCAGCTTCCGTTGCCGATCTCCTCCAGCAGAGCCTTGGCCTTGGTGTAGTCGGGATTGAGTTCCAGGGCTTTTTTGAGGTAGTCGATGGCCGGATCTTTTTTGCCGTAGCGGCGAAAGACCGTAGCGATGTTGTAGCAGACGGCCTCGCCCGTGCGCCACAGATCGGGGTTGAGGGTCAGGGAGCGGTCCAGGTACTGGTAGGCCTCGATATACTGCCGGCCCTCGGTGAAGGCCATGGCGATGTTGTAGAAAAGTCCCCCGTCATCCGGAGAGATCTTAAGCGCCTTTCTATATTCGATGATGGCTTCCTGCCATTTGCCCTGGCGGCGCAGCATAAGTCCCAGCCGGTTGAACGTCTCGATGTCCGACCGGTCGAGCATGTTCTTGCGGGTATTCAAGGTTTGCCGCAGGTACTGCTCGGACAGTTCGGGCGCGGATTCCATGCACCGGGCGGCGATGGACTGGGTGACCCGGCTGACGGCGTCGAGAGCCTCCTTGGTGGCGATCCTGACGGCCTGGTCAAAGGCGGCCTTGGCCTTGTCCACGTCTCCGAGCTTGATATACCCCGTGCCAATGTCGACCTTGCGGTCCACATTGAGCGGAGAGAGCTTGTCGAGCCGTTCGAGGAACTTGATCTCTTCGGCGGTGTTGCCTTCCTCGTGGTGCAGGGAGGCGATCTTTTTGAGCGGATCCAGGAACAGCCTGGCCCCTTTCTCGGCCTGGGTGTAGGCGCGCAAGGCCTCCTCCCGCTTGCCCATGCCGCGCAGGGCGTCGCCCATGAGCAGGAGTCCCGAGGGGCTGTTGGGCTTCATCTCCAGGACCTGCTTGGCGGTCCTGGCGGCCTCGAGCGGATTGCCGGTGTCAAGGAACTGGCGGCCCTTGTCCATGAGCTCGCCGATCTGGCCGCGCGGCTTGACCGTGAAGGCGATCTTTTCGATCAGCGTGTCCGGGGAAATGGGCTTGGTGATGATGTTGTCCGCGCCAAGCTCGTGGAGGAGCACCAGCTTGTCCCGTTCCACTTCCGTGGTCAGAACCACGACGAACAGTTCGTTGTTGTAGTCGGTCTTGAGATAGCGGATGAGGTCGGAGGTATTCCGGCCGTTGAGTTCCCGTTCAATGAAGATCAGGAGCTTGTGGCCTTTCGAGCGCTGGAGCTTGATTTCCTTGTGCAGGGTTTCGATGGTGAAGACGTTGGTGACGCATTCATCCTTGATCGTCAGATGGCGCAGCAATGTGCCCCGAAGGTTCTTGTTGAACAGGGCGTCGTTGCTGACGACCAGGAAAATCCCGTTTTGCAGGGCAATGAATTCCCGGACGTCGTCGTCGTATTGCTTGTTTTTCATGCACCGCTCATGAGGAAGGCCGTAACGCGTGAAGCGGCGGGCTCAGATGTTGGAACTTTCCGGGGTATCCGCGTCGGCTGTGCCGGTCGCGGCCAGGGCGAGAAACGCGGCCAGGGCCTCTGGATCCATGGGAAACGTGTGCTCCGGTCCCGGAAAATCCAAGTTTCTAACCGCATCGGCATACTGCGTCAACGCCTCGACCGCCTGTTGCCCCAGTTCGGCGTATTGCTTGACGAACCTCGGGCGCAGCCGGTCGTAGAGGCCAAGCACGTCGTGAAAGACCAGCACCTGTCCGTCGCAGTCCGGCCCGGCCCCGATGCCGATGGTCGGCACGGGCAGGGCCCGGGTCACCCTTGCGGCCACGGGCCCGGGGATGCACTCGAGCACCACGCCGAAACATCCGGCCTCGGCCAGGGCCAGGGCGTCTTCCAAAAGCTTTGCCGCCGCCTCGGCCGTCTTGGACTGGACCCGGAAGCCGCCCAGGGCCGCCACGTGCTGCGGGGTCAGGCCCACATGGCCGAGGACCGGAATGCCGGCCGCCACAATGGCCCGGACCTGCGGCACCACCTCGCGTCCGCCTTCGAGCTTGACCGCGCCGGCCCGGCCTTCCTTCAGAAACCGCCCGGCATTGGCCACGGCCTCGGCCACGGAAACCTGGTAGGACAGAAACGGCATGTCGGCCACGACCAGCGCCTTTTCGGCCCCCCGGGCCACGGCCCGCACATGGTGGAGCATCTCCTCCATGGTCACGGACAACGTGTCCTCGTGGCCAAGGACCACCATGGCCAGGGAGTCGCCGACCAAAAGCACGTCGATGCCGGCGGCTTCGGCCAGCCGGGCGGCGGCATAGTCGTAGGCGGTCAGGACCGTGATCCTGCGCGTCCCCTTGGCCGCGGCCACGGCCGGGGCGGTCATCTTGCCCATACGTATTCTCCTTCGGCCTTGCGCCGGGACGGGCTTTGGCCTATGTGCCACGGCCATGCGAACTTGCATCACCGAACGACGGGTCGGCCGCATCCGCGACGTCCTGTCCAGACGCCAGACCGATCTGACCCTGGTCATAAACAACATCCATGATCCGCACAACGTGTCGGCCATCTTACGAAGCTGCGACGCGTTCGGCATCCATCGGGTCCACCTGCTCTATACCGACACGGCCTTCCCGGCCCTCGGCAAGAAATCCTCGGGCTCGGCCAAGAAATGGGTCGAGACCATCCGGCATCCCGACGCCGCCTCCCTGGCCGCAAGCCTCAAGGGCCAGGGCTATACCCTGGTGGCCACCCTTTGCAGCGAAACCGCCCGGCCCCTCCAGGACTGGGACCTGACCGGCAAGGTGGCCATCATCCTCGGCAACGAGCACCGGGGCGTGGACGAGGACCTCGCGCCGCATGTCGACGGCGCGCTCTATATCCCCATGCAGGGCATGGTGCAAAGCCTCAACGTCTCCGTGGCCGCCGCCGTCATCCTCTACGAAGGCTTCCGCCAGCGCCACGCCGCCGGCCGCTACGACACCCCGAGCCTGCCTCCGGCCGAGCTGGCCCGGCTGGCCGGCGAGTGGGAGCAGAAGTAGCGGAAGGGGAAGAGGAAGATGCCTCCGGCGCCGGGGGGGATCATCCCCCCCGGACCCCCTGGAAGGGGGATAGGTAAGCGGGTGGCGGGTGGTCGTGGTCGGGGTGGCGCCGCAGGCCCGCCCGCCTCCGCCGTCGCTTCCATCTGTCCAAATCCCGAGTGAGGAGGGTCCGGGAGGGGATCATCCCCTCCCGGCCGCCGGAGGCATCTTTTCCCTTGCGACCTCTGCCAGCGCCTTGTCCTTTTCCAGCAATTCCCGCCCGAGCAGCTCCAAATTCTCCCGCCACAGCCGGTCGGCGTCGGCGTCGGACACGCCGTATTCGAGCTTGATCTTGTTGCCGACGATATGGGCCACCTGGGCCGGGGTTTCGGCCAGGGCCAGGCTTGAGCCCTGCTTGTGGCCGACCCGGACCGTGCCGTCATAGACGCAGGGGGCCCCGGCCAGAAACGAGCGGATGTCGCGGTCGAGGTCGTCGAACTGGGTGGGGTTGTAGCGGATGTCGAACCCGCCGACGGTCTCGATGGTGCGGTGCGGGAGCAGATGACAGCAGCCCGAGACGGACAGACAGGCGCGGGTGTAGGCGTAAAGGCCGAAATCCGGGGCCCCCCGGCAGGGTTCGCAGATAAACAGCCGTTCCTTGGTTTCGGGCAGGCTCGGCGTGCCGAGTTCCGGGGGAAAGAGGTTGAAGTCGGCGGACTGGTGGTCGCGCGGGGCGCCCTTGTCCACGATGGCGCAGCCGACGGTGCCGGCCGTGGGATGGTTGCGGGCGGTTTCGAGGAGCCGGGCCAGCCAGTCGTGTTCCGGGAAGGCGTCGTCGTCCAGAAAGGCGACGTGGCGATGGGCTTTGACTTCGGGCAGGGACAGGAGCCAGTTGCGGGCCCCGGGCGCGCCCACGTTGACGGGCAGGCGCACGGACAGGAAGCGACCTTCCGGGAAGCGCCCGGCCGCCTGGGCCACCACCTCGGCGGTGTGGTCCGTGGAGCCGTTGTCCAGGACCGCGACAAGGCTGTGGCCGAGGTCCGTGGCGGCGAGATGGGCCAGACACTCGCGAAAGAGTTCGGCCTTGTTCATGGAATAGAGGCAGACCGCCGCCTCGTTTGGCCCGGGCGCGGGCGGGATCGGGAGCGGCCGGGACAGTTCGCAGGCACGAAGGGTCAGGTTGACGTGGTGGGGGAGGGAGGTTCGGGCGGCGAGGCAGGCGGCCAAGGCTCCGTCGCGGTCGCCGAGCCGTTCCAGGCAGTGGGAGGCGGCGATGGCCGCAAAGAGGCCCCAGGCCTCGCCGTCGAGGGCGCGGATCCGGTCCAGGGCGTCTGCCGGCGGCAGGCGCAGGCAGGCCAGTTCGGCCGACAGCCGGGCGAAAAGCGGCGGCGGCAGGTGCGGGGCGAAGGCGGCGAGGAGGCGCGCGGCCGTGTCGGCGTCCGGCAGGCGGCAGAGCGCGGCAAAGGCCGGGGCCAGCCGGGCCAGGGCGTGGTGCCTGTCCCTGGCCGCGATCTCCAGGTAGCGGACGACGAGCTCGATGTCGCCGCTGGCGCGTATGGCTTCGAAGGAAACGTCCGCTTCCGGGGACGCGGCCGGGGCCGGCGCGGTCCGGACCAGCCGGAGGACGGCCACGGCCCGGGGCGGAAGAAAGGGGTGGCTGGCCTCGACGCTTTCGAGCAGGGCGGTGCTGGCCGCGTCAAAGGGGTCTTCCTGGAAGGCCAGGGCGAGCAGTGCCTGGGCGGCGGCCAGGCAGGCGGGATTTCCCTGGCCGATGAGCAGGCCGCACAGCGACAGGCGCAACTCCTTTTGCTCGGAGGTCAGGGCCCAAAGGGGCAGGGCGCGCAAAATTTCGGCCAGGAATCCCGGGCCGGGCGAAGGCAGGGGCGGCGGCGTGAGGCGGCGCAGGTCGAATGCCATGGCGGTCCTTTTCCCTTTGCTGAGATGATGCTAGTTTTCTTCCGGCCACTACGGAAACCCCTGTGAAAAGTCCAACCATCCATTCCCCATCCAGGGGGCCGGGGGGATGATCCCCCCGGCCGCCGGAGGCATTCCTCATGCATTTGTTCTCCCTCGCCACGGCGGCGCGGGTCCTTTCGCAAGGCGGCTGCCTGGTCTATCCGACCGAGACGTTTTTCGCCCTGGGGGCCCTGGCGACCCATGCCGGAGCCCTGGCCCGGATCGTGGCGATAAAGGCCCGGCCGGCGACCAAGCCGTTGCCGCTTCTGGTCGGGGAGCTGGCGCACCTGGAGCGCATCGTGCCGGACGGGTTTCTGGACGGACCGCTCGGGGAGGATTTCCGGGCCTTGGCCGGCCGGTTCTGGCCGGGACCACTGTCGCTGGTGGTGCCGTGCCGCGAGGAACTGCCCGGGCTGGTCAAGGACGGGCAGGGCCGGGTGTCGGTGCGCTGGACGCCGCATCCAACGGCCGCGGCGCTGTGCCGTCTGGCCGGCGGGGCCATCGTCGCCACCAGCGCCAATGTGAGCGGCAAGCCGCCGGCGGCCAGGGCGGAGGATCTGGACCCGGCCGTGGTCTCGGCGGCCGACGGCCTGGTGACCGAAGGGCCGAGGCCAAGCGGCGGCCAGGCTTCCACCGTCATCGGCCTCCTCGGGGGGCGACGGCTGGTGCTTTTCCGGGATGGGGCGGTTGCCGTGGCGACGTTACGGGCGGCCGGGTACGAGGCCGGCCCGGCCTAGCCGGTCGAGGGCCATTTCCACCGTGATCCCTTCCAGACATGGCAGCGGCCGGGGGCAGTCCGGAGCGAAGTCGCCGGCCGTCACGGCCGTGCACGGTGAGCAGGGCAGGCCGGCCGTGACGACTTCCAGCCCGGCGGGAGCCCACTGGCAGGGGGAGGTCGGCCCGAAAAGGGCCAGGCCCGGCACGCCGGAGAGGCCGGCCAGATGCAGGGGGCCGCAGTCCGGACCGACCACGAACCGGGCCGACCGGATGGCTTCGGACAATTCCACCAGATCCCCAGGCGCAAGCATTTCCCCGTTTGCCGGGCGCATGTCCCGTTCCAGCTCCGCCGGCCCCATGACGAACACGGGCCGCAGGCCGTAGTCCCGCAACACCTCCGCCAGCCGTTCGAACCGAGGCAGCGGCCAGGCCTTGTCCCGGTGACCGGCACCGGGAAAGAGAAGTACCGTGTTGCCCGTGGGCGCGTGGCCGCCGAACAGGGCGCGGAAGGCCAGGGGGGAATCCGTGGCAAAAGGGATGTCCCGCACGGCCAGGGCCTCGCGGTAAAGGGTCGTCGGCGGATCGTCCCGGCCGGGGGCGAGGCCGGGCAGAAACCAGAAGTTCGTCCAATCCGGCAGGTCCGGCCGCAGGCCGAGGCCCGGGCGCACTACCAGCGTGCCGGCCAGGGCTTCGGGCCACGTTTCGCCCTCGAACCGGGCGCCCAGCCCCCGGAGGATATCCGGCGGACAAGGCGTGCCCAGGGGGGAAAGCCAGTGCCGGTGGGACGACGGCGCCGCGAAGTGGACGGGCCGGTTGGAAAAGTGTCGGCTGACCGAGATAAAAGCAGGCCACGCCAGAAGAAAATCGCCAAGTGCCCCACCATGTTCCAAAACGATCTTGTCAGGGAACTCCATTTGGCGTACCCTCTCGGTTAAGAAAAGACGTATTTTTATAAACGCTTGAGGCCGTTTCTCTGCTGCCGGCCGGGCAAGCGCCCGACGACCGGAGCAAACGCGTCCCAGGCCCGTCCCGGAGCCGACACCATGGCCCTTGTAAAACCCTGTCCCAACTGCGGCCACCCCATCGTCCACTACAAAAATCCGGTGCCCACCGTGGACACGCTCATCCACATCCCGGGACGCGGCGTGGTTCTGGTCAAACGCTTAAACGAGCCTTTCGGCTGGGCCCTGCCCGGCGGTTTCGTGGACTATGGTGAACAGGCCGAGATGGCGGCCATCCGCGAAGCCAAGGAGGAAACCGGGCTGACCGTCGAACTGACGGGTCTGCTCGGCGTCTATTCCGATCCGTCGCGTGATCCCCGGCAACACACCATAAGCATGGTCTATCTGGCCCAGGCCGTGGATTCCGACGAACTGGCGGCCGGCGACGACGCCAAGGATATCGGCATCTTCCCGGTCGGACAGTGGCCGGAGCCCCTGTGTTTCGACCACGAACGCATCCTGAAAGATTACACGATACTGTTCAAAAGGATAAATCCGCGCTAGATCGGGCGATACCTTGATGCGGCCCCAAGGCGCATCGCGGCCCGCCCGGCCGGAGCAGGGGATCATTCACCATGGACAAGGCCTTTGACAAGCGTCCCGCCAGGGGAGGGCCGGTTGGAAACGCCACCGGCGTGGCCATCCCGCAGGCGCCGTCTTCCACCGCTTCGGACAGCAATCGCCCAGGCCGAGGAGTGCGATGAAGTTTCATCACAAGGTCCTCTTTGTCGCTTCGGAAATGTACCCGTTCTCCAAGACCGGCGGTCTGGGGGACGTCATGGGCGCGTTGCCCAAGGAACTCAAGCGCCAGGGCGTCAATGTCGCCCTGATCGCGCCCTATTACGGCCGCCTCAATACCGGCGACCACCAGCTCCGCCTCATCTATTCCAAGTGCCGCGTCGGCTATCCCTGGGCCCCGATCACGGCCGACATCTACACCGCCACCTGCGACGACGTGCCGGTCTATTTTGTGCAACGCGGGGAATACTTCGACCGACGCTTCTACTACAACACCCACGACGGCGACTATTTCGACAACTGCGAGCGGTTCATCTTCTTCTGCCGGGCCACCATGGCCTGGGCCAGCCGGCTGGACGGGGCCCCGGCCATCGTCCACGCCCACGACTGGCAGGCGGCTTTGGTGCCGGCCTATCTCCAGTTCCTGCGCCCGGGCGCGCCGTTTTGGCGCAACACCAAGACCATCATGACCATCCACAACCTGGCCTTCCAGGGCCGGTTCGCCTCGCGGCTTTTCTGGGATTCGGGCCTGCCCCGGGAGGCCTGGAACATCGACGGCGCGGAATTCTGGGGCGACTTCAACCTGCTCAAGGCCGGGCTCGCCTATTCCGACATCATCACTACGGTCAGCCCCACCTATGCCCTGGAAATTCTCTATCCCCAGTACGGCAGCGGCCTGGAAGGCATCCTCTCGAAGCGGGCCTCGAAGCTGCGCGGCATCCTGAACGGCGCGGACTACACCGTCTGGGACCCCATTAACGACCGCTACCTGCCAAGCACCTACAGCCCGGACGACCTGGCCGGAAAAGACATCTGCAAGCGAAACCTCGTGGCCGAGCTCGGGATTGACCGGCGGTTTTTAAAGCGTCCGATCCTGGGCTTTATCGGCCGCATCCGCGACCAGAAGGGCATCGATCTTCTGATCGACATCATGGCCCGGCTCATGGAAAAAGACGTGGCCGTGGTGGTCCTTGGCGAGGGAAGCCTCGAGTACGAGGCCGTACTCCTCGACATGATGGAGAACTATCCCGGCAAGCTCGTGGTGCGCATCGGCTACACCGAGGATCTGGCCCATCGCATCCAGGCCGGCTCGGACATCTTCCTCATGCCGTCGCGCTACGAGCCCTGCGGCCTGACCCAGATGTACGCCCTGCGCTTCGGCACCCCTCCCGTGGCCACGGCCGTGGGCGGCCTGCGCGACACCATTGTGCCCTGGCCCGATCCCGAGGCCACGGGATTCACCTTCAACGACCCGGACCCGGACCTCTTCTACCGGGCCGTGCTCGACGCCCTGGACATGTGGTCGCGGCCCGAGGAATGGCGCGGTATGGTCATCCGGGCCATGCGGGCGGACTATTCCTGGGAAAAGGCGGCCAAGAACTACATAAGCCTTTACCGGGAGCTCGGGGCGGACATCTAGGGCCGCATCCCCGACCATTCGGGGGAGCCGTAGCTCCAGGGAAAAACTACCGCGTCTGCGTCTGCCGCGCCGCCGGAAAGATGGATGCGGGTCATGCGCGCCTGTGCATGGCCCGCCGGCCCAAAGGCAACGCAATCGCGGTCCAACCGGCTCCGTTTCGCGCTTTCGCGCCTGCATCATGGAGCCCTGCCGTTTTCGGCAGCCTGTAAGGAGTCCCCATGAGCCCATCCGCCACCAAAATCTCGCCGTCGCTGCCCGTGGCCATCGGCGAACTCGACATCTACCTCTTTGGCCAGGGAAAGCACTGGGACCTCTACCGGGTCCTCGGGGCCCATCCCCACGACGGCCCCGAAGGGCCGGGCTACCGCTTCGCCGTCTGGGCCCCCAACGCCCGGGCCGTGTCCGTGGTCGGGGATTTCAACGGCTGGGATGCGGACGCCTGTCCGCTCTTCCCGGTAGCCGCCTCGGGCGTATGGGCCGGCTACCTGCCCGGATTCGCCAAGGGGGAACTGTACAAGTTCGCGGTCACCCGGAAAGACGGCCACACGGTCCTCAAAACCGACCCGTTCGCCCTTTTCGCCGAGATGCGGCCGGGTGTGGCCTCACGGAGCTGGACCCTCGACGACTATGCCTGGAACGACGCGGCCTGGATGGACACGCGCCGGGAAAAAGGCCTGCCCCTTGACGACGCCATCTCCATCTACGAGGTCCATCCCGGCTCCTGGCGCTGGAAGACCAAGGACTACGGCTCGTTCTATTCCTACCGCGACCTGGCCGAAACCCTCGTGCCCTACGTGCGCGACCTCGGTTTCACCCATATCGAGTTCATGCCCCTGGCCGAGCACCCCCTGGACGAGTCCTGGGGCTACCAGACCGGCCACTACTTCGCCCCGACCTCGCGCTTCGGCACGCCCGAAGATTTGCGTCATCTGGTCGACGTCTGCCACCAGAACGGCCTCGGCGTCATTCTCGACTGGGTGCCGGGCCATTTTCCCAAGGACGACTGGTGCCTGGGCCGCTTCGACGGCACGGGCCTTTACGAGCACGAGGACCCGCGCCAGGGCGAGCACCCGGACTGGGGCACCTACATCTTCAATTTCGGCCGCCACGAGGTGCGAAACTTCCTTTTCGCCAACGCCCTCTATTGGCTGAAGGAATTTCACATCGACGGGCTTCGCATCGACGCCGTGGCCAGCATGCTCTATCTCGACTACTCCCGGGAGGAGGGGGAGTGGATTCCCAACAAATACGGGGGCAAGGAAAACATCGATGCCATCGAGTTCCTGCGCGACCTGAATGTCGTGGTCCACGAGCACTTCCCGGGCGCGGCCATGATCGCCGAGGAGTCCACCTCCTGGGCCGGGGTGTCCCGGCCGGTCTACACCGGGGGCCTCGGGTTCACCTTCAAGTGGAACATGGGCTGGATGAACGACACCCTCGACTATTTCGCGAAAAATCCGGTCCACCGTTCCTACCACCAGAATCAGCTGACCTTTTCCATGCTCTACGCCTTCCACGAGAATTTCATTCTGCCGCTCTCCCACGACGAGGTCACCCACGGCAAGGGGTCCCTTATCGGCAAGATGCCGGGCGACCAATGGCAGCAGATGGCCAACCTGCGGCTTTTTCTCTCCTATATGTGGGCCCACCCCGGCAAAAAGCTTCTTTTCATGGGCTGCGAGTTCGGCCAGTGGAAGGAATGGAACGCCCGCGAGGAACTCGACTGGGTGCTGACGGAATTCCCGAGCCACCAGGGGGCCATGGAGCTGGTGCGGGCCTTGAACGCCCTGCACAAGTCCTTTCCGGCCATGCACGCCAGCGACAACGAGTGGACGGGATTCGAGTGGGTGGACCTGTCGGATTACGCCTCCTCGGTCATCACCTTCCTGCGTAAGGCTCCGGACGGGTCGCAGATCCTGTGGAACTTCAACTTTACGCCCATCGTGCGCGAGGACTACGCCGTGGGCTGCCGTGTCCCCGGCTACTGGCGCGAGATCTACAACTCCGATTCCGAGCTCTTCGGCGGCACCAATACCGGCAACGGCGGCGGCGTCATGGCCAAGCCCACCACCTTCGGCGGCTGGCCCTATTACCTGCCCCTGACCCTGCCGCCCCTGGCCGCCGTGGCTTTTACGCCGGAGTAGGAACTGGGAGGAGGCTTTGCCTCCTCCCAGACCCTCCTCCACCGGGGGGGATCATCCCCCCCGGACCCCCCGGAAGGGGGAGCAGTTGCACCTTTCCCCGTTGTGGGTTTATCTCCTTTTCTTTGTTCCGAGGAGCCTGTGACCGCACATGCGGTTGCCCGAAGCTCCCTATTTCCCTATTCTGGCGCTTCTCAGTGACCGCTCCTCGGTCTCGAAAAAAGCGGCCGCGCATGGTCGTTTCGAACAAGGCCGGGGTGGCCTGCTCGGCGCCCGGTCGGCGTATTCTTCAAATATGCGCCGTCCGGTCGCCGAGCAGGCCACCCCGGCCCAACGACAGGATTTCTTCATGACCGCCAAACCACTCCTCCTCACCCTCGGCGACTCTAACGGCCTCGGCCCGGAACTGGCCTGCCGGCTTCTGACGGAAATAAACTATCCGGGCCTGCGCATCGGCCTGGTCGGCCCCAAAGCGGCCCTGGCCTGGCACTGCGACCGGCTGCACCTTCCCCCCTTCTGGACGCCGCTCGACGCATCCGACCCCGATGCCCTGGAAGGCGCCGCCCCGGGTGTCTTTCTCCTGACGCCGCCGCGTCTGGCCGGCCTGCCCGTGACGCCCGGCCGGGAGACCCCGGCCGGCGGCCTTTCTGCCGGCGAAAGCCTGGAGTACGCCGCAACGCTCCTCGCCCGCCATGCCGACTGGGGCCTTGTCACCGGTCCCTTGTCCAAGGCCGCGCTCAATGCCGCCGGCTTCGCCTTTCCGGGGCACACCGAATTTCTGGCCGAGCGGTCCGGGGTGGGGCGGGGCGGGGTGTGCATGCACCTCGGCGGGCCGGTCCTGCGGGTGAGCCTTGTCACCACCCATCCGCCCCTGGCCAAGGTGCCCTCGCTTGTGACCTACGACCGGGTGGCCCGGTGCCTGTCCCTCACCTGGGACCATGTGCGCCGGCTCGGGGTGTCGGACAGGCCCATTGCCGTGTGCGGGCTCAATCCCCATGCCGGGGAGGGGGGGCTTTTAGGAAGCGAAGACGAGGAAGTGGTGCGGCCGGCCGTGGCCGCGGCCGTGGCCGCCGGCGTGGCGGCGGTCGGGCCGCTGCCGGCGGACACGGTCTTTTACCGGGCGGCCAAGGGCGAATTTTCCGCCATCCTGGCCATGTACCACGACCAGGGCCTGCCACCGCTCAAGATGCTGCACTTTGACGCAACCGTGAACGTGACCCTGGGCCTGCCCTTTGTGCGGACCTCGGTCGGCCACGGCACGGCCTTCGACTTGGTCGGCACGGGCAAGGCCGGGACCGGCAGCCTGGCCGCCGCCCTGGACATGGCCGTGCGGCTGACGGGCGGCGCTTGACGGCGTTTTTGCGCCTCAGGCCACCACCCACACGGCCAGCCCCTTGGCCGCCTGGATGATTTTGGTCGAGACGCTGCCAAAGAGAAACTCCTCCTGTCGGGACATCCCCCGCCGGCCGACCACCACCGTGCCGAACCCGCCTTCCTCGGCCAGGCGCAGGATTTCGAGCGCGATGCTCGTGCCGATGCTGCACTCGGTCGCCTCGCGAAGGGGCGACCGGCAGCTCTCCACAAACCGCGTCTCCACCCAATCGCCGGGCAGGCCCGCCTCGACGAGCCCGGTCCGGGCGTCTTCCAACGCCTTGTGCATGGCCTCGACGCGTCGGGCGCATTCGGCTTTCCAGCTTGCGTCGTCCGCGTACATGTCGCGGTCCGGCGGCCGCTCGATGGCGGCCACCGTGATGCGGTGTTCCGGGCCGCCCCCGGTCATGGCGGCGGTGTAGGCAACGGCCCGCAGGGAATTTTCCGAGCCGTCGAAAGCGATCAGGATCTTTTCGGTATTCATGGCGTCTCCGGCAGACAGGCCTGGCGGTTGCCTGGACTGTCGCAAGCGGCGGTCATCCGCCAAGGGCTTCTCTGGCTTGATGCAGGTCGCGGACAAGGTCCGTGGTGGCATCGTAAAACACGTTTGCCTCGAGGGAAAATCGCATGAGGACGTTGTTTAAGGCCTCGGGGATATAGGGAAAGAGCTTTTTGAGGTTGACGATCCGGTTGGGGAACATGATGGAGCAGTCGGCCGAAGACAGGTCCGCCCGCTGGTCCGGGGGCACGGATTGCAGGGTGTGCTGGCCCATGCCCACGAGAAACTGGATGATGTTGCCAAGGCCGAAAAGGTCGAGGCCAAAAGGGCTTTCCTGGAAATCGAAGGTGTAATCGAAATCGATCCAGCAATAGCGGCCCGTGTCGTAGCGCACGTAGAGGTGGTCGCGTCGGATGTCGCCGTGTTTTTCGTTGCGTTCGTGGAGCCAGCCGATGGCTTCGCAGGCCTCGATGAACCGGTCCAGGATGTCCGGGAAAAGGTCGTGGAAATAGTCCCGGTGGGGCATCTCCAGGGCCTCGATCTTCTCATCCAGCCGCTTGCCCGCCACCACGTCCAGGATGCGCACGGGATTGTCCTCCGTGTCCGGCACGGTTTCGCCCTGCATGAACCGGTCGTCGCCGCGCACGAGGTCGAGGATGCGGGATTCCTTGCGCGGGCTGCGGGTGCAGGTGACGACCATGGAGCCGATGGTCATGGGAAAGCTCTCGTGGAAGACGAGCTTTAAAAGATTGCGGCCGCCCGTCTCCAGGCACCGGCACCGCTTGACCCAGTATTTGGGATCCTCGAGGCCAAACCGGCGTTCCGCCTCGTCGCGCAGCACCAGGAAGTTGCGGTCGGCCAGGCGGATGACGTCGCCGTAGCCGATGCGCATGAACTGGGTGGTGTCGGTAAAAATCTCGCCGGCGTGGCGGACGGGAAAGTCCGGGGCCAGCCGGGAGAGGAGTTCGCGGGCGGATGGGGGCAAGCGGCGCTCCTTGCAAGGATTTATGGACAGTGTGCCCCAATTCCCGGTCCGGGGCAACGGCGGGGGGCGGATTTTCCCGGCAAGGACGTGGAAGGGAAGGCGGGGGCTGGCAGGGCGCGGGCTTGGGGCGGGGCAAAGAAAAATGGGCCTTGCGATTGTGAAACCGCAAGGCCCTGATTTTCTTGGTGGAGGCGATGGGACTTGAACCCACTACCTATGCGTTGCGAACGCATCGCTCTCCCAGATGAGCTACGCCCCCGTTGGGAGAATGGTCTATAGGCAAAATCGCCGGACCGGTCAAGGAATCCCTTGAAATTTCCCTCGCAAAGCCCAATCGCCCTTGTCCGGCGGTTGACCCGGCGCGTGGGGTTTGCCAGTATGGGATAGCGAACCTCCTGTGAAACCCCTATGTCTTTTCCGGCCTTAAGGTCGTTTGGAGCTTTTTATGAAAATCCATCGCGCCGTGCGCATGGAACGGTGCATCGGTTGCCATTCCTGTTCCCTGGCCTGCGCCCGGCTGGTCTACAAGAGCCTGTCCTGGAACACGGCCGGCATCCGCATCCGCTCGACCGGCGGCGTGTCGAGCGGGTTCCAGGCCATCCTCTGTCTGGCCTGCGACCCCGCCCCCTGCGCCGCCGCCTGCCCGACCGGGGCCATTTCCCAGCGCAAGTCCGGCGGCGGGGTGACCCTCAAGAAATCCCTGTGCATCCAGTGCGGCAAGTGCGCCGCAGCCTGCCCCGTGGACGCCATCGCCCTGGACGTGGCCCAAAACCCCTATGTCTGTATCCACTGCGGCCAGTGCGTGAAATACTGCCCCCACGACTGCCTGGAACTGGTCGAGGCCGAGGCTGTCGCGCCCTGCCTGGAGAGCTGCCATGTCGCCAAATAACGACGTCTTTCGTGTCCTCGTCTATGATCTGACCCGGGAGCGGGGCGACCTGGTCCTTGTGCCCGGACGCCTGGACGCCATCGGCGGCTCGGGACTGGCCGCGCTCCTCTACGAAAAATACGGCCTGCCCACGGCCCCGGCCTTCGATCCGGGCCAGCCGCTCATTTTCGCCATCGGCCCACTGACCGGCTATTTCCCGCTCATGAGCAAGACCGTGTGCGGCTTCAAGTCGCCCTACAACCAGAACTTCGCCGAATCCCACGCCGGCGGCCGCTCGGCCCTGGCCCTGCGCTTCGCCGGCTACGACGCCCTGGTCCTGACCGGCAAGGCCAAGCGCCTGTCCACCCTGGTCGTGGCCTCGCGGCGCATCGAGCTGATCGATGTCCATTACCTCTCCGGGGCTGATGTCTTCACCACGGGCAAGCTGTTGCGCAAAATCGCGGAAGGCGCGTCCGGCCATCGCAGCATTATGCGCATCGGCCCGGCCGGGGAAAACGGCTCGGCCTACGCCTGCATCAACGTGGACACCTACCGCCATTTCGGCCGGCTGGGAGCCGGGGCCGTCATGGGGGCGAAAAACTGCAAGGCCGTGGTCATCATGGGCGACGGCGACCTGCCCTTGCCCGAGGACAAGAGCTATCCCAAGCTTTTCAAGGACATCCACGACAAGGTCACTGCGTCGGGCATGATGGAGAAGTACCACAACCTCGGCACCCCGGCTAACGTGTTGCCGCTCAATGAGCTCAAATCCCTGCCCTGGCGCAACCTGGCCGCCACGACCGATCCCGAGGCCGACAAGATTTCCGGCGAGGCCTTTGCCGAAAAGCTCCTCATGCACAATGCCGCCTGCGCCGGCTGCCCGGTCGGCTGCATCCACGTCGGCATGGTGCGCGAGATGTTTTCCACCTCCCACCGGTTCGCCATCCACCAGGTGGCCTACGACCATGAGCCCAACTTCGCGGCCGGCCCCATGCTTGGGGTCACGGACCCGACCGAGGTCCTGGCCATAAACGACATGGCCGACCGGCAGGGGCTGGACATCATCTCGGCCGGCGTGGCCCTGGCCTGGGCTGTGGAGGCCACCCAAAAGGGGCTCATTTCCGAACGGGAGACCGAGGTGAAGCTGGCTTTCGGCGAGCCTGGGGCCCTCAAGCGGGCCATCTGGCTCTTGGGGCACAAGGCCAACGAATTCTATGCGCTCCTCGGCCAGGGGGCCCTCGTCGCGGCCGCGCGCTACGGCGGCGAGGACTTCGCCTGCGTCATCGGCCAGGAGATGGCCGGCTACGCCACGGGGGAAACCTATTTCGCCTCCCAGACCGTCTCGTTCCGGCACTCGCACCTGGATACCGGGGCCTATTCCTACGACCAGAAGCACAAGGAACAGGACGTGGACGCGGTGGTCAAATTCCTCGTGACCGACGAGCGGGAGCGGGTGCTGCTGACCTGTCTGGTGTCCTGTCTCTTTGCCCGGGAGGTCTACAAGCCGGAGATCGTGGCCGATCTGCTCACATGCCTTGGCTACGGCGAACTGGCGGCGGGCCTGGACGCGGCCAGCGAAAAGGCCCGCCGGGCCCGGTGGCGGCTTAAGATCGCCACCGGCTACGATCCCATGGGCACGAAAATCCCCAAGCGTTTTTCCGAAGTCACCACCTGGAAAGGACCCATCGACGCGGCCTACATGGAGGCCCTGCGCCAGGGCTACGCCAGGGCCGTGCTCGAACTGGCCGCTCCGGTGGCCGCGCCCGGCGATCCTGCCTGAGGCGGCCCCAGGCGAAGAGGCCGGCCCGGTTTTTTTGACGTTGCCGGGCCAGCCGGCATTTTGTGGAGGACTGGGGCAAGGTTGTGGTATAGGGTCGCCTTGTCCCCGACCGGCCGCGTTCCAGGCGATGGGATGGCCGGCGCAACAATCGCCGCGTGTCCCGGCAGCCGCCGTTGCAGGCGGCTGCCGGATGCCAAAGGAGAGCACACCATGGCCCTTTTGACCGAGCTTCCCGCCCACGCGGCCCTGGCCGGGCACTTCGAGGCGGCCAGGGACCGGCCCATGCGCGACCTGTTCGCCGCCGATCCCGGCCGGTTCGGCAAATTCTCCCTGCGCCTGGGGGACATCCTTTTCGACTATTCGAAAAACCGGGTGACGGAAGAGACCATGGGCCTGCTGTTCGACCTGGCCCGGCAGGCCAAGGTCGAGGCCCGGCGCGACGCCATGTTTTCGGGCGCGAAAATAAACCGGACCGAGGACCGGGCCGTGCTCCACGTGGCCCTGCGCAACCGGTCCAACCGGCCGATCCTGGTCGACGGCCGGGACGTCATGCCCGAGGTCAACCGGGTCCTGGCCCAGATGCGCGATTTCTGCGGCCGCATCCACTCCGGGGCCTGGACCGGGTATAGCGGCAAGAAGATCACGGACGTGGTCAACATCGGCATCGGCGGCTCGGACCTCGGGCCCCAGATGGCCACCCTGGCCCTGGCCCATTATGCCGTGCCCGGCATCACCCCGCATTTCGTCTCGAACGTCGACGGCACCCACCTGGCCGAGACCTTCAAGCGGGTGTCGCCCGAGACCACGCTTTTCGTCATCGCCTCCAAGACCTTCACCACCCTGGAGACCATGGCCAACGCCCACACGGCCCGGGACTGGTTCCTGGCCGCGGCCGGGGACGAGGCCGCCGTGGCCAAACACTTCGTGGCCCTTTCGACCAACGCCGGGGAAGTCGCCAAATTCGGCATCGACACGGCCAACATGTTCGCCTTCTGGGACTGGGTCGGGGGGCGCTATTCCCTGTGGTCGGCCATCGGCCTGTCCATCGCCCTGGCTGTGGGGTTCGACCACTTCGAGGCCCTGCTCGAAGGGGGGCATGTGGCGGACGAGCATTTCCGCACCGCACCTCTAGAACAAAACATTCCCATCATCATGGGGCTTCTCGGCATCTGGTACAACAACTTCTTCGGTGCCCAGACCCAGGCCATTTTGCCCTATGACCAGTACCTGACCCGGTTCGCCGCCTATTTCCAGCAGGGCGACATGGAGAGCAACGGCAAGTCCGTGGCCACCGACGGCCGGTTCGTTCCCTATTCCACCGGCCCGGTCATCTGGGGCGAGCCCGGCACCAACGGCCAGCACGCCTTTTACCAGCTCATCCACCAGGGCACCAAGCTCATCCCCTGCGACTTCCTGGCCGCCGTGCGCAGCCAAAACCCGCTCGGTCGCCACCAGGACATGCTGCTCTCAAACTTCTTCGCCCAGACCGAAGCCCTCATGAAGGGCAAGACCGTGGAGGAGGCCAGGGCCGAACTGGCCGGCCAGGGCCTGGCCGAAGACCGGCTGGAGCTCCTTGCCCGGGCCAAGTCCTTTTCCGGCAACCGGCCCACCAACTCCTTTCTCTACGAAAGGCTCGATCCGAAGACGCTCGGCACGCTCATCGCCCTCTACGAGCATAAGATTTTCACCCAGGGCACCATCTGGGACATCAATTCCTACGACCAGATGGGCGTGGAACTGGGCAAGGTCCTGGCCGGCACGATCCTTAAGGAGCTGGAGGACGGGACGCCCGTCACGTCCCACGACTGCTCGACCAACGGCTTAATCAACTATTACAAGGAATTGAGGAAGTAGGACGACGTCTCCGGGCCAGGGAGACGGGGCTCCTGGCCCAAAGGAGCACGTTGCCTACAGACGGATACATTGCAAAGAGCATTTTATGAAGTCGGAACGGGAGAAGATGCTTTCCGGCGAGCTCTACGATCCCCTGGATGCTGCGCTGATCGCGGCTCGTGAACGGGCCCGGGATCTTTGTCAGCGGCTTAACGAAATGCGGGAGGGTCAACCAGAAGGACGGAGACGTATTCTTGTTGAATTACTTCCCTGCGGTGGAGATACGGCATCGATTCAGCCTCCGTTTTTTTGCGACTATGGGACCAATATTGAATTGGGCGAACGGGTTTACTTCAACTTCAATTGCATCGTGCTTGACGTATGCCCGATCCGTGTCGGCAGCTTCACACTTTTCGGACCGGGGGTCCATATATACACCCCCCTGCATCCTTTCAATGCTGCGTTACGTCGCCGAGAAGAGTTCGGCAAGCCGGTAGCAATTGGATCGGATGTCTGGGTAGGTGGCGGAGCGCTTCTCTTGCCCGGTATACGGATTGGCTCAAGGACAGTGATCGGCGCCGGAAGCGTTGTCACACGAGATATTCCAGAAGGCGTGTTTGCGGCGGGCAACCCGTGCCGTGTTATCCGGGCGATAACGGAGTGATAGCTTCTTGCGGCCTCAACGGAGAGAAGGCCGTTGCGGGTGGTCAGGCCCCGGCCGTGTCCGGGACTAGGCAGGCCTCGCCGCAGACGGCGAGGTAATCGTCCACCGCCTCTTCGAAGGCCCGCTGGAGCTCCGGCGGCGTTTGGCCGTGGAAGGTCACCATGTCGCGGATGCCGGCGATGCGGCCGTGGAGCAGGCCGCCTTCGTCCTGGCACTCCAGGCAGTATCCCTTGTACGTCAGATAGCAGGCGTGTGTTTCCATGGGTGCGGCGTCCTTGGGCTGCCGGTCAGGCGGCGGCTTTGGCCCGGATGAGGAACTCCCGGACATCGGCCACGCACCCCTTGTGCAGCACGGTGCCGGGATGCGGGCGGTGGAAAAAGCCCTTCACCCCGCCAAGGAGGAAACGAACCCGGGAGCCGGTGGTCTTCTGGTGGTGGTGGATTTCCTGGCCGCCCAGGGCGTGGATGAGCGCTTTCACGTCGGACCAGAGGATGTCCGACCGGGACGGGGACACGAAAAGGGCCTGCCAGGTGCGAAGCCGGGCGCTGTTGAGCCGGACGGCCGGCTGGAGGGGCAGGGACGGGTCGGGCGTGGCCATAGGGTGGCAAACAAACCATTCCGGCCACGTCGCGTCAAGAGGGGCCGGCCGCTTTCAGGGCGCGCGGCAGGGCGTGTCCCGGCCGAGGGCCCGCAGCAGGGCCAGGACGAGGTGTTCGTTCACGCTCGACAGCGCCTCCGGGCCGGCCAGGGCGAACCGCTGGCTCACTTCCAGCTCGATGCCCAGGTAGCGTTCGCCGAATCGCCGGCGAAGGGCGGTGGCCAAGCCGTCGGCCACGCCCCGGTAGGGGGAGTTGCGCCGCAGGATCAGGTCCGGATCCAGGCAGGCGAGCTCCTGCATCCATTTGCCGCAAAAATCCCTTTCTGCCGAGCGCTTGGGATCGTAGAGAAAGCCCGCGTCGCAGTGGCGGGTCACGCCGGCCAGGCAAGGGGTGAAGCTGTGGCTGGCGATGTGCAGGACCGGCCGGCCGGACTCGAGCAGGTCGGCCACGGCCGCGGCCACGGCCTGCCGGTGCGGGTGGTAGTGGGCGGCCAGGATCGCCTCCCGCATCCGGGCGGGCAGGGGGCGGGTGATTTCCGAGAAGAGCCCGGGACGGCCGACCGAGCGGTTGAGGTCGACCACCAGTCGGGTCGTGGTGCTGGCGAAAAGCGGGGCACCGGTCGCCGTGGCGAACCCCCGGGCCGTTTCCAGGGCCCCGGCGTCAAAGCCCCGGTGCGAGGCGAGCAGGTCCCGCCACGGCGTAAAAAGCCGGGCATAGGGCGGCGGGACGTCGTTCCCGCCGTGCTCACAGGTAATAAGGAGCGCCGGTGAGGCCGACATGGAAGGGCTCGTTTCCGGCCAGGCAGTCGCACAACCGGCCGTAGACCTGCCGGATGGTCCGGGGGCGGTAGTCGCTGTCCACGGCCGCCAGGATTCGCCGGGCCAGGCTCGACTGGTCGACCATGACGGCAAGCGATTTTTCCCAGTCCGGGTCGAAGTCCATGTCCGGCAGGGAACTTAAGGCCAGCCGCCGCCAGATGACGCGGGCCGGGATGTTCGACGGCGCGTAGACCCCGAACAGCCGGGCGTACTTCGGGGGCACGGGCGTGCGGCCGGCGTTTTTGGTGGTCATGGCGAGGATGTCGGCCAGCTCCCGGGTGTCCCAGGCCTTTTGTTCCTCAAAGGTGGACCACCGCTCCTCGACTAGGCCCTTGAGCGCCGCCACCACCACTCCGGCCAGGGCCAGGTCCGCGGCCGGACATTCCTGGGTGTCGAGGACCCGGATCTCGATGGTGGACCGGTCGAACCGGGCGATGGCCCCCCGGGCATTGAGAAACTCGTCCTGAAGCACGCCTTGCGGGTCCATGGGAGCGATGTCGCGGTACAGGGGGGCGAGGATCCGGTCGCGGTATTCCTGTTCGGAAAAGACCGCTTCCGGGATGACCGCGCCCATGACCGAGGGCACCCGGTCGGCGTTGTGGGAGTACCGATCCATGCGGGCGTCGAGAAAGCCCGTGAATTTGCCGTCAAGAATCGGCGTGGAGGCGGCCAGGGCCGGCATGATCGGCAAAAGGACCCGGATGGCGGCATGGAGCCGGCCGAACTCCTCGTCCCCGCGAAAAGGCAGGTTTACGTGCATGCTTTGCAGGTTCGACCAGCCATGCCCCTTGCAGTCGAAGATGGCGTCGAAGGTCCGGTAGATTTCGCCGTGCTCATGGGGCCAGAGCACGGTTTCGGCCGGCGGGTCCATGAGGGGATGGGCGCCTGTCGGCATGAGCCGGCCGCCAAAGGGCGCAAGCAGGGTATCCGCCTTGGCCACGTGCGCGGCAAAGGTGGCGGCCAGGCCCGAGAGGCTCGGGGCCGGCTGGCTGACCTTCATCTCGAGCACATGGTTGACCAGCTCGTTTGACCAGGTGAGCTTGCCCATGTCCACGTCCGCCGCCCCTTCCCGGCCGGCGGCGGCGGCGAGCAGCCGGTCGGCCACGGGCAGGACGGCCAGCGTCTCCCGGTCGACGATCATGTATTCGATTTCAATGCCAAAAGCGGAAAAAAGAGGTCTTACCCGGCTCATACGTTCAGGCTCCCGGTTTTGCGGCGTTCGATGCGTTTGAGGAAGACTTCCACAACGCGGAGGTAGAGTTCGTCCTGGAGCACCTCGTCCTCGAATCCGGCGTCGATGTTGGGGTTGTCGTTGACCTCGATGACATAGACCTTGTTGCCCACCTGCTTGAGATCCACGCCGTAGAGTCCGTCGCCGATGGCGGACGCGGCCTTGAGGGCCGTGGCGATGACTTTTCTCGGCGCCTTGCCCACGGGCAAGGTTTCGACCCGGCCGTAGATGTCCTTGCCGCTCGCGCCCTTGCGCAGGATCTGCCAGTGCCCGGCGGCCATGAAGTACTTGCAGGCGAAAAGCGGCCGCCTGTCAAGGATGCCGATGCGCCAGTCGAAATCCGAGGGCAGGTATTCCTGGGCGATGACCAGGTCGGATTTGGCCAGAAGCTTCCTGGCTTCGGTCAGGAGGGCGTCGGATTCGCGCACCAGCACCACGCCCTGGGAAAAGGCGCTGTCGGGCTGCTTGAGCACGCAGGGCAGGGAGAGTTCCTCCAGGATGTGGTCGATGCTCTTGCAGTGGGCGATGACGGTCTTGGGGGCCGGGATCTTGTGGCGGGCCAGCAGCTCGGCCAGGTAGACCTTGTTCGAGCAGCGCAGGATCGACTCCGGGTCGTCGATGACGATGAGTCCTTCGGCCACGGCCTTTCGGGCCATGCGGTAGGTGTGGTGGTCGACGTTGGTGGTTTCGCGGATGAAAAGCGCGTCGAATTCCGACAGGCGGTTGGAGTCTTCGCGGGTGATGAGCTCGACGCCGACGCCGAGGGTCTCGGCCGCCTTGACGAAGCGCTTGATGGCCCTCCCGTCCGAAGGAGGCCGCGCCTCCTCGGGGTCGTGGAGGATGGCCAGATCGTAGCGCGACACAGGTCGTTTGGGGATGATCAGCTTTTTGCCGGCAAAGTATTCCGTGGAAACGGCTTCCGCGAAGTCGCGTTCCGTGCCGGGGATGTCCTTGACGGCCAAGGGCGAGACGTTTTGCAGCTGCCAGCCGTTTTGGAAGGTGCAGTCGGCCCGCAGGAACGGGGTCGGAAAGAGCTTGAAAAGTCGCGAGGCCAGCTGCTCCAAACCTTTTTGCGGGGTCTTGCCGAAATAGACGGAGAAGCTCGTTTTTTCGGGCTGCCGGTCGGCCATGGCCCGGGCCAGGACGTCGGCGAGTTCGTCGGAGGCCAGCCGGATGATGCCCACGGACTTCATGTCCTGGATGGCCGTGATGGAGGGGACGGGCTTGTGTCCCCGGGCCTCGGCCAGAAGCGAGACGTAGTAGCCCATGGACTGGTAGCGGTAGGACCGGCAGATGTTGATGATCTTGACGCCGCGAAGGCCGGTGAAGGTCTCGTCGGTGAGGTAGGCCCGGGCCGCGATGGGTTCCACGCCGGAAAAAACCAGGGAACAGTCTTCCGGGTTTTCGATGACCACCAAAACGGACACGCTTAGAGGCTCCTTTGCCGATCCGGGGATCGGCCTTTTTTGCGGGGAGAGAGCACGAGCAGGTTGGCGTCGCAGGTGACGATGCCGAGCATGACGGCGCACACGAGGTGGTTGAGCGTCACTTCGTAGTATTGGCTCGCGCTGATGGGATTTGGCAGGAGCGGGTCCGCGATGTGGGTGGTGCGCCGCTCCATGTTGTACCCGTTTATGACGACGAAATGGCCGGACGGGTCGCCGCGCAGGTCGTCGAAAACGAGCTTGCCGCCGTCGTCGCGTTCGCGGGCGGTGCGGTAGAGGTAGGTCGCGGACAGGCCGGCCAGGATGGGCCGGTCGCGTTTGAGGATGCCCCGGATGAAGCTCGCGGTCAGGTCCACGAAGCGGATCTTGCCGCCAAGCTCCAGGAAATGCAGATAGGCCTTGGTGGCCGACCGGATACGCGCGGATCTCTTGTAGCGCAGCTGGCGGGTGAGCTTCTGGGCCAGATCGGTCGATTCCTCGGCAAACCAGGTGATGTCGAAGACGGTCAGGTCGAAGGTGTAGAGCTTGGCGGCATAGCCCCGGGCCAGGGCGTGGCTGCCGATATGGGCGGCGAGCGTGCCTCCGGCGGGCAGGGTCTTCACCTCGCGGATCAGGGTGTCGAGCGGCAGGGCATCGCCGTAGAAGCGGTAGATGGCGTGCAGGCAGGTCGGCCCGCAGGTGGTGTCGTCTGGCTGGGCCAGGATGGGGATGGCAAGCTTGGATTCCACGTTGTGGCCCCTACCACGGCACACGGATGTTGACCATGGTCACTGTGCCGTTTTTTTGCTGCTGCGTGTTCTTGCGGGAAGGAAGCGCCGCAGGGCGCGGCGGGGAGCGGACGAAGAAGGACGGGGTGCGGGGCGGCCTGGCAGGCCGGCGGGAAAGAGGGATTCCATCATTGCCTGAAAACGGCGCGGCGACGGGTGGGCGGGCGCGTTCCTGTTGCCGGAAGGCCGGCTATTCGAAGTGGATTTCCTCTTCCTTGACGATCTGGAAGGCCTTGTTGGACTTGACCAGGCCCGGGATGCCCCGAAATTTCCGCACGCCCTGGATCTCGGCGTCGAGCAGGGCGTCCACGTCGTTGTCGAGCATGATGATGTCGCCGGGCTTGAGGGAAAGGAGCTGGCGGCCCGTGATCTGGGACCGGCCGAAGCGCACGAGCAGCTCCACCGGCGTCTCCATGAGCCGTTCCTTGAACCGGGCGATCCAGGCGTGGTCCACTTCCAGGCGTTCGGTCTGGAAGGAGGCGTAGAGCTTGGAGCGGATCGGCTCGATGGTGGCGTAGGGCAGGCAGACGATGAGCGAACCGATGGCGTTTTCGAGCTCGACCTCGAAGGTGACCACCACCACCACGTCGCTTGGCGGCACGATGGCCGCGAACTGGGGGTTCACCTCGCTGCGCACCAGCTCGATGTGGACCTCGTGGACCGGCTGCCAGGACTCTTCCATGTTCTCAAGCGCGATGCGCACCACCCGGTTGATGATGGCCTGCTCGATGGGGGTGAAGTCCCGGCCCTCGATCTTGGGCTGGGACCCGGCCCCGCCGAAAAAGCTCTCCACCATGGCGAAGACGAGCCTCGAGTCCACCACCAGGATGGCGTTGCCGCGAAGGGGGTCGAGCTTGAAGATATTGATCGAGGTGGGGACGGGCAGCGAGCGCATGAAGTCCCCGAACTTGGACATGTCGATGGAAATGGGGTTGACGTCGGCGCGCTTGCGCATGGCGTTGGCCATGGCGTTGGAGGCAAGGCGGGCGAAGCGGTCGTTTATGATCTCAAGGACCGGCATCCGGCCGCGGATGATCCGGTCCTGGTTGGACAGGTCGAAAACCACGACCCCGGAGTCGTCCTCCAGGATGTCGGTTTCCGCTTCGATCTCGCCGCCGGAAAGGCCCCGAAGCAGCGCATCGACCTCGTCCTGATCCAGTATCTTGCTCATGTCCCACCCTGTCGGCCGGTCTGGCCCGCACTATAGGGACCTCGGCCCGAAAAGAAAAGAGCCCAAGGAACAAACGAAAACCGGCCGCCACAGGGCGGCCGGCCGGTTGGACGCAGGTGCATTGGGGCTTCCGTTGGCGGCGGGCAGGCGGGGCTAGAAGGAGACGTTCAGGCCCAGGGTGCCGCCGAAGGCGTTGATGCCCTGGTTGCTGAACTGCCCGATGTGCCAATATTTGACCGAACCCTTGAGGCTCAGCTGCTGGGTCAGGGCGTAGGTGGCGCCCACTTCGCCGTTTTCGGTCAGATTGTTCTCGAAGCCGTTGTAAGGGATCTTGGTGTCGGCCCACAGGCCGCCGAAACCGGCGCCGAGAAACATCGTGGCCTGGGACGTGGCCACGAAGTGCCAACGGGTGTTGAAGTTGGCGCCGATGCCGCTGGCGGGCGAAGCCTTGGAACCGATGCCAAGGGGCGTTTCGAAGCGCTTGTTCTGGTCCATGTACACGCCCATGCCTTCAGCTTCTACGGCCACGTTGTCGAAGACATAGTAGTTGAACGCCCCGCCGTAGGTGAAGATGGAATTGACGCGGGGGTTGGTGGCGCCGAAGGCGCTGAACCGGGGCTCGAAATTGAAGGACCCGGCCGAGAAATTCTGGGCCATGACCCAGCCGGCCGAAGCGGCCAGAATCAGGCAGGCGGCCGTAAGGGCCAAAATGAGCTTGCGAAAAAGCGCGTCCATGACCTTCTCCCTGTGCGCGAATTGGAATGGGGGAAGACGTTACAAATGTCATGCCAGAGGGGAGAAACGGCGTTTTTGTCGTTAATATCCTGAAATAAAATAAAAAATCAGAAAATGGCTGTGGCGGCCCGCCAAGGAGGCGCCAGAAGTGTTTGAATCTTTCAGAAAATAAAACAGATGGCTCGCGAGAAGGACAGGCTTCCGGCCGGGCCTGCCGGCGGCGGGAAACGGACAGGCAGTTCCAATGAAAAAGCCCGCCCCAAGGGACAACGGCGGTGCGCGGCGCGTCGTTCCTTGGGGCGGACTTTTCCGGGCGGGCGACCTCTGGCGGGGCCGGATTACGCTTGTCGCGTCTTTTTTTCGCGTACCCGGGTCCGCAGCCAGTCGTACCAGTCGTCGAGGCCTTCCCGGGTCCGGGCCGAGACCGGAAAGATGCTGATGCATTCGTTCAGGACCCGGGCATGGCGGCTGGCCCGGTCCAGGTCGAAATCCACGTAGGGGAGGAGGTCCACCTTGTTCAAGACCAGGGCGGCGGAGATGTGGAAGAGAAGCGGATATTTCTCGGGCTTGTCGTCGCCCTCGGCCACGCTTAAAAGCGCGATCTTCAGGTCCTCGCCCACGTCGAACTCGGCCGGGCAGACGAGATTTCCGACGTTCTCGATAAAAAGGATGTCCAGGCCGTCCAGGGCGAGGCTTTTGACCGCCTCCTGGACTTGCGAACTGGTCAGGTGGCAGCCGCCCTCGGTGTTGATCTGCACGGCCTGCGCCCCGGTCGCGGCCACGCGGCGGGCATCGTTGTCGGTTTGCAGGTCGCCTTCGACCACGGCCATCTTGAGCTCCGGGGCGAGGTCGGTCAGGGTCCGCTCGAGCAACGTGGTCTTGCCCGCGCCGGGCGAGCTCATGAGGTTTAAGACCAGGATGCCCTTGTCCGCGAAAAACGTTTTGAGGTCGGCGGCGATGCGGGCGTTGGCCTCCAGGATGTTGCGTACCACGGGAATCTGCATGGCAAGCCTCCGCTATTCGAGTTCGAGGTATTCGATGTAGAGTTCGCGGCCGGAGAGGACGGTGTGGCCGAGCTCCTCGCCGCAGGCCGGGCAGGGGGCGAAGGCGGCCGAGGGGACCTCGGGCGTGAACTCCCGGCCGCAGGCCCGGCAGCGAAGGACGACCGGGGTCTCCTCCAGGACGAGTTTGGCCCCGGCGATGGCCGTGTCCATGGTCATGGTTTCGAAGCCCATTTCCAGGGCTTCGGGCACCACGGCCGACAGCCGGCCGTGTTTGACCTTGACGGTAAGCAGCCGCTTGTTTTCCTGCTTGGCCATTTCTTCTTCAATGATGGCGAGCAGGCTTTGGACGATGGCGAGTTCGTGCATGGCCGGTCCCTGGTACGGCAAATCACTCCCTGCGTAAAGAAAGCCGGGAGAAAAAGGGCGTTAGCGGAAATACGGAGCCAGGACCACGGCCACGACCATGGCTGGCAGCAGGTTTGACACCTTGATTTTCAAAAGCCCGAGCATGTTGATGCCAATGGCCACGATGAGAAGGCCGCCAACGGCCGTCAGTTCGGTCAGCCGGTCCGGGGTGAAATAGCCGTGGGCCACGGTCCCGAGGAAGACGAGCAGGGCTTCGTAGAGGGCGACCGGCACGAAGGACAGGAGCACGCCCGCCCCGTAGGTGGTGGCCAGGATCAGGGCCACCGAGCCGTCGAGCAGGGATTTGGTGAAAAGGATGGTGTGGTCGCCGCGAAGGGCTTCGTCAAAGGAGCCGAGGATGGCCATGGTGCCGGTGCAGAAGATGACCGAGGCCGTGACCAGGCCGTCGGTGAAAAGGGCGTTTTCCGAGCGGAGCCTGGCTTTGAGGCGGTCGCCGGCCCGGGCCATCCACCGCTCGATGTCGATGGCCTCGCCGGCCACGGCCCCGGCCAACATGCTGATCACGACGAGCAGGGGGGCGTCCATGGAAAGCGCCATCTTGAGGCCGATCAAAAGGATCGAGAGGCCAAGGGCCTGGAACATGATGACGCGCACGCGGTCGGGAAAGCGGCCGTGGAGCGTCAGGCCGAGCAGGCCGCCAACGACGATGGCCGCGCCGTTGACCAGGGGGCCGAGCGGGATCATGGGAGACTCCTTGCGCCTGTGGGGCTGGGGAGGGCTACCAGTTCCGGAGGCGTGGGACAAGCCGTTACCTGGTTGACACCCTGGCGGTCCATAGGATAAATCTCAGGATTCATGCCGGGATGGCGGAATTGGTAGACGCAGCGGACTCAAAATCCGCCGGTCGCAAGGCCTTGGGGGTTCGAGTCCCCCTCCCGGTACCATAAAAATTTCAGCGGGTTGCATCTGTCCGAAAGGACAAGGGCGACCCGCTGTTTCTTTTTGGAGACAGCGTTCGAAATCTTCCGGCGCTGCCCGTTCCTAACCCGGGTACAGCGCCAATACCAGCACCTGGCCCGCGATGATGCGAAGGATCATGGTCAGCGGATAGACCGTGGCGTAGACCGAGGCCGGGGCGTCGCTGCCAAGCATCTGCGTGGCAAAGGCCAGGGCGGGCGGATCGGTCATGCTGCCGGCCAGCAGGCCGCAGGTGGAGGCGTAGTTGCAGCCAAGGACGATACGGCCGAAAACGCCGGCGGCCAGAAGCGGCAGGAAGGTGATGGCGGCTCCGGCCAGAAGCCAGTTAAGGCCCTGCCCCGACAGCACGGCAGGCAGGAACCGGTCCCCGGCGGCCAGCCCGACGCAGGCGAGAAAAAGGCAGATGCCGACCTCGCGCAGGATGAGGTTGGCGCTTTCCGGCATATACCAGACCAGCCCGCCGAAATGGTGCAGCCGCGACAGCACGATCGACACCAGAAGCGGCCCGCCGGCCACGCCGAGCTTGACCCCGGTCGGCAGCCCCGGCACCGGCACGGGCAGGCTGCCGAGAATGGCCCCGAGAACGATGCCCAGAAAAAGGGGCAACACGTGGGGATGGGCCAGATCCCGGGCCGAATTGCCGACCAGCTTTTCCACCACGGCAAGCTGGGCCGGGACGCCGACGCAACGGAGCAAATCGCCGAAGTGGAGCGGAATATCGGGGCCGGGCGTGAATTCCGTTCCCGAGCGCCGGATGCGCGTCACCCGCACCTCGTGGGCCTGGAGCAGGCCGAGCTCGGGTACGGTCCTGCCGATGACGCCGGACCGGGTGACGTAGAGCCGGCGCACCTCCAGGGGACCGGGAAGGCTTGGCAGATCCGTGGCGCTCTTGCTGCCGATCCGTCGGCACAGCGCATCCAGGGCATCCTGCCGGCCCACGGCGTGGAGCAACATGCCCGGAGCGAGCAGGGTGTTGTCCGTGGCCGGCCGGGTCTCTCCTTGGACCATGATCCGTGAAACCACCACGCCGGCGTTCTTCATGCCGGGAATCCGGGCGATCGGCAGACCGAAGACGTCCGGGACCGTGACCTCGATGGTCATGGCGGCCAGGGGAGGGGCGTGGTGCGCCAGCTGTTCCTCGAACTGGCGCAGTTCCCGGGCCGGGTCGATGCGAAAAAGCGCGCGCAAAACCAGCATGACGAGGATGATGCCGAAAATGCCGAAGGGATAGGCCACGGCGTAGCCAAGGCCGGCCTGGGCCGTGGTTGTCTCGCCAAGGGCCGGGGCCGCTTCCTGGAAGGCCTGGGAGGCGGCGGCCAGGGAGGGCGTGTTGGTGGTCGCGCCGCTTAACAGCCCTACGGCCGTGGCCAGGGACAGGCCGCCCCACAGGTGGAAGGCGGCGGCCAGGCCGGCACCGGAGAGGACGATCAGGGCGGCCATGGCATTGAGTCGCAGTCCCCGGCGGCGCAGGGAATCGACGAATCCCGGCCCGACCTGCATGCCGATGGTGTAAACGAAAAGGATCAGTCCGAACTCCCGGGCGAAGTCCAGGACGTGGCGCTCGACGGCAAGGCCCATATGGCCGGCGGCCAGGCCGCTGAAAAGCACGCCGCCAACGCCGAGCCGGATGCCGCCAATGCGGATATGGCCGATGCCAAGGCCCACCGTGACGGTGAGCCCGAGAACCACGACGGCCTGGAGGGTGGAAGGGGAGAAAAAAAGCGGCGTCAGCCAGTTCATGCCAAAAGCCTCCCTCGGCGGGGTGACGCGCACCGGCGCGTTGGTCCGGCCGGGCGGGGCCAAAGAGGCCGGTGACCCCGCCCAGGCCGGCCCTTTCCGGCGTCCACGGGGCGGGTCCCGCGAACCGTGGCCGCCAAGCCGCGTTTTTGACCGGCCAAACTGTGCGGACAATGCCGTCCGGCGTCAAGACCGGGGTCCCGGCGGCCTTTCCGGGGCAGCCGCCTCTTGCCATTGCCGGCCGCGTCACCATACTGTCACCACGGCCCGGGCATTTTTTCCATGTCCGCCCGGGCCGCCAAGGAGATCCCATGCCCTTTGACGCCCCGAAGGCCAGCCGCCTTCTGGAGAAAAAGCTCGCCGCCATGTCCGGCCGGCCGGTCCTGCCGGCCGCCATGCTCCGCCTCGTCGCCGACACCTCCCGGGCCCAGCTCGCGGCCCGGGCCGGGGAAACGCCCGATATCACCGCCGACATGGTCGCGGACATCGAGCGGGTCCTGCGCGGCGCGCCCTTGCTCTCCCGGGAAGCCTTTCCCGTGGACGCGGCCCGGGCCGAGGCCCTTTTCGCCGCCCTCTCCCGGCTGGTCAGGGCCAGCGAGCCCCACCTGGCCGAAGCCATGGCCGTCATCGACGCGGCCCTGGCCGCCGGGGAGCCGGACGTGCGCACCGCCTTTTCCCGCCACCTGGCCGGGGACGACGCCTTTTTCGCCGCCTTTGGCCAAGCGACGCCCCAGGCCCCGCGCCTGCTCGGCTTCCTGGTTCAGGCGGCGCTGACCCCGCAGCTTTCGGCCATTGCCGAGGCCGCCTACGCCCACCTTCCAAAGGACCGGGTCTGGAATTTCGGCCAGTGTCCGGTCTGCGCCAGTCCGCCCTACATGGCCCGCCTCGTCGACAAGGTCGGGGCCAGGCACCTTTCCTGTTCCTTCTGCCAGCTCGAATACCGGGCCAAGCGGCTCATGTGCCCCTATTGCGGCGAAGAGGACCACACGAAGCTTGAGGTCTTCACCGCTCCGGACGAGCCGGGCTATGCCGTGCACGTCTGCCTGCGTTGCAAAAGCTACATCAAGACCGTCGATTTCCGGGAACTCGACCGGCCGAGCCTGCCGGCCCTCGACGACCTCGAATCCCTGACCCTGGATCTGGCGGCCAAGGGGCAGGGGTATGGCCGGCCGGTGCTTTCGGCCTGGGGATTTTGACATGGACGCGCCGCTGCTCCGGCCTCTGCTGCGGAAGATTCCCTGCCGCCGCTTCAAGGATGGCCGGTTTGCCGACATCGGCGACGACGTGGCCACCGAGATCCGGGTCCGGTTGCGGGTGGCCGGGATCGGGGAAAAAGAGCTTCTCGCCGCACCGTTTGACGCCACGCCGCTGGTCCTCGGCCACGCCCTGCTCGAAATGCTGGGGGATGGCCGGGTGCCGGCCGTTGCCCGGGCCAACGGCTTCTCCTTCGATCTGGACGTTTTTCCGGACAAGCGGGGCGAGGCCAATCCGGCCCTGCCGCGTCCCGTGTCCGCCGCCGCGCTTCTTGGCCTCGTCACCCGGTTCATCGCCGCGCCGGGCCTGTGGGACGGGACCGGCTGCTTTCACCGGGCGGCGCTCTACGACGGGTGGACCGACACGTTTGTGGCCACGGCCGAGGACATCGGCCGCCACAACTGCCTGGACAGGCTGGCCGGCCAGGGCCTTCTCCAGGCGTTTCTCCCGCCGGAGCTTATCCTTTTCCTGTCGTGCCGGGTGACGGCGTCCATGATGGAGAAGGCCCTTCGGGCCGGCATCCGCATGGTGGTCAGCCGCTCGGCCGTGACCGGCGCGGCCTATGACGCGGCCGTGGCCGCGGGCGTGACCCTGGTCGGCTTCGCCCGGGACGCGGAGGCCCGGTTCACGGTCTTTACCGATACTGCCGGCAGGGTCACCGCGTGAGCGCGAGCCTGCAAACGCCTCTTGGCGTGATCCTGGCCGGCGGCAAGTCCAGCCGCATGGGCCGGGACAAGGCCTGGCTCACGTTTTTCGGGCAGCCCATGCTGTGCCGGGTGGCCGATGTCCTGGGAGAGGTGACCGGGGAACTGTTCGTCTCCGGCCGCGATCCAGCGGTTTTTGGCTTGAACGTTCCCTGGCTGCCGGACGAGACCCCGGATCTCGGGCCGGCCGGCGGCGTGTTGACCGTGTTGGAAGCGGTGGGGCGGCCCTGCCTGGTCGTGTCCTGCGACCTGCCGTTTCTGGACGAGGCCACGCTCACGCGCCTGGTGGACGCCTGGCGGGCCCGGCCGGCCACGGCCCTTATGACCACCTTCCGCATCGTCGAGACCGGGTTCATCGAATCCCTGGTCGCGATCTACGACCCGGCAAGCGCGCCGCTTCTGCGGCGGCGCCTGCGGGAAGGGGAGCGGCGGCTTTCCGCCATCTTTACCGAAGACCTGCGCTGGCACATCGAGTACTCCAAGGCCGATCCGGCTGCGGCGCGGGCGTTTTTCAACGTCAATTCGCCGCCGGACCTGACCCGGGCCCGTGGCATGGAGGCCCGAATATGACTGTGGCAAAAGAAGCCCTTCGCGACGGCCGAGGCCGGGAAGTCAGCTACCTGCGCCTGTCGGTCACCGACCGCTGCAACCTTTCCTGCCTGTACTGCCGGCCCAAGGACCGGATCTCGTTTATCCCCCACAACGACATCCTGCGCTACGAGGAGCTGCTCGACCTGGTGTCGCTCGGCCGGGAAATGGGCATCAGCAAGGTCCGCCTGACCGGTGGGGAGCCCTTTGCCCGCAAGGACGTCATGGTGCTGGTGGAGTCGATCCGCCGCCGGTTTCCGGAAATGGACCTGCGCCTGACCACCAACGCCACCCTTCTCGCCGGCAAGCCCGCCCTCCTGGCCGAGCTCGGCGTGACCGCGGTCAATATTTCCTGCGACACCCTGGACCGGGAGAAATACGCCCGCATCACGGGCTGCGACCGCCTGGACCTCGTACGCCGGGCCATTGACGAGAGCCTTGCGGCCGGGCTTCGGGTCAAGATCAACGCGGTCGCCCTGCGCGGCGTCAACACCGACGAAATTCCCGCCTTTGTCCGACTCGCCACGGACGCTCCCCTGGACGTCCGGTTCATCGAGTTCATGCCCGTTGGCGACGGCAACCTGTGGAAGCCGGAAAACTACATCGCCGCCAAGGACGTCCTGTCCCTGGCCGTGCGGGCGGCCGAGCTTGTGCCCGAGGAAAACGGCCACATCGCGGGGGGGCCGGCCAGGATGTACCGCATCGCCGGGGGCCTTGGCCGCTTCGGCGTCATCTCCCCCTTGAGCGAACACTTCTGCGATGCCTGCAACCGGCTGCGTATCACCTCGGACGGGAAGCTGCGCACCTGCCTTTTTTCCGACCGGGAATACCGGCTGCGGCCGCTCCTTCGCAATCCGAAACTCGGCCTGCGCAAGGTCCGGGAGGTCATCGCCCTGGCCCTTCGCACCAAGCCCCTCGGCTACGAGGTCCTAAACCCCGGCGCGGTTCCCGAAGCCAGGAACATGTCGGCCATCGGCGGCTGAGGCGGCCGCAACGGCCATGACCCTGGACCTGGAGCGGCATGCCAAAAGCGACGAAAGCGCCCGCCGTCTCATCGAACGGTTCTGCTGGCCGGCCGGCCGGCCCCGGTGTCCGCGTTGCGCCCATGCAAAGGCGTATGTGCTGGCCCAGGGGCGGCTGCGCTGCGCCGGCTGCCGCTACACCTACCACGCCCTGACCGGCCGGTTCGCCGGTCTGGCCGGGCTGTCCCCACGCCAGTGGCTGCGGCTCCTCACCCTTTTCGCGGCCAAGGAGACGGCCCACGCCATGGCTGCGGCCCTGGCCGTGGCCTACAATACCGCCTACAAGGCCGCCACCGTCACCCGGCTGGCCATCCTGGCCGACAGTCTCGACGGCCTGGCCGTCCTTGGCGGCCCGCTCGGCCGGGAGCTCGGCTTCGCCGGCGGCGTCCTGCGTCCCAAACCCGCCGACGCGCCCCTGGCCGCGGTTCCGGTCTTCGGCATCCTGGAGCGCGAAGGGACGGTCTTCGTCGACTACCTGCCCGACATGACGCCAGGCGACCTGCTCCATTTCAATCTCCGTTTTTCGCTGCCCCTGTCGCGGCTCGGGGCCATCGTCTATTCCGACCGCTACCAGCGCTACCAGACCCTCGTGACCTGCGGTTCGGACCTGCTTGCCCGGCGGATCGTGGAGGTGGCGGGCCGGGTGCCGGCCGTGGAACCGCGCCGGGAGGGGTTCTGGCCGTACGCCCGAGAGCGCCTGGTCCGGTTCCATGGGGTGACGGCCCGCAAATTCCCGCTCTATCTCAAGGAGCTGGAATTCCGCTACAATCACCGTGAGGATGATATCCTGCCTATTTTGCTTGAAAAAGTTTGCGCGGTTGTGCCAGATCTTGACTAATTGATTTTTCTTTGACCCCTTGGCACCCGTTTTTTAGATAAAAGGTGACTCTGTGCTTCGAAGTCTATGTTATTTTTAACTTATGTTAAAAATAACATAAGAACATACGGTCGAACCCGATACCCCGCCGGGGACCGGGAAAGCAGCAACGCCAAGCGGCAAGGAGACGGATCATGGAATGGAACCGGCGTGAGTTCCTCAAAATCGCGGGCGCCTCGACGGCCGTGGCCGCTTTCGGCGGCCTCGGCTTCGACCTGCGCCAGGCAAAGGCCCAGGCCCAGGCCCAGGCGCCGAAACTGAAATTCACCAAGCAGACCACGTCGGTGTGCTGTTACTGCTCGGTCGGATGCGGGCTCATTGCCAGCACCGACAAGGATGGGCAGGGCAGGGTGGTCAACATCGAGGGCGATCCCGACCATCCGATCAGCGAAGGGTCGCTTTGCCCCAAGGGCGCGTCCCACTACCAGCTCGGCACCAATGACCGCCGCATCACCAAGGTCCTGTACCGGGCCCCCTACAGCGAGAACTGGGAGGAAAAGAGCTGGGATTTCGCTCTCGACCGCATCGCGCGCCGCGTCAAGGAAACCCGGGACGCGGGCTTTGTCACCAAGGATTCCAAGGGCCGCACCGTCAACCGGTGCGAGAACCTGGCCTCGGTCGGCTCGGCTGCCCTGGACAACGAGGAGTGCTGGATCTACCAGGCCATGCTCCGGGCCATGGGGCTTACCTACATCGAGCACCAGGCCCGTATCTGACACAGCGCCACTGTAGCGGCTCTGGCAGAGTCGTTCGGACGCGGCGCGATGACGAACCACTGGATCGACATCGCGAATTCGGATTGCATTTTGATCATGGGCAGCAATGCCGCCGAGAACCATCCCATCTCGTTCAAATGGGCCCTTCGGGCCAAGGACAAGGGCGGGAAGATCATCCACGTCGACCCGCGCTACACGCGCACCTCGGCCCATGCCGACGTGTTCGCCCGGCTGCGGTCCGGCTCGGACATCGCCTTTTTGGGCGGCATGATCCGCTATATCCTGGCCAACAATCTCTATTTCAGGGATTACGTCGCCAACTACACCAACGCCTCGTTCATCCTCGGCGACAAGTATGCCTTCAAGGAAGGTTTTTTCTCCGGATTTGACGCGGAGAAGCAGATCTACGACAAAAGTGCCTGGAACTTCGCCAAGGACAGTGCCGGCCGCATCAAGAAGGATCTGACCCTCAAGGACCCCCGGTGCGTGTTCCAGCTCTTGCGCCAGCACTATGAGCGCTACGACATGAAGACGGTGTCGGACATCACCGGCACGCCGGTGGCCGACCTGCAGACCGTCTACCAGACCTACGCCGCCACGGGCAAACCCGAGAAATCCGGCACCATGCTCTACGCCATGGGCCAGACCCAGCACACGGTCGGCGTGCAGAACATCCGGGCCATGTCCATCGTCCAGCTCCTTTTGGGCAACATGGGCGTGGCCGGCGGCGGCATCAACGCCCTGCGCGGCGAAGCCAACGTCCAGGGTTCCACGGACCAGGGCCTGCTCTACCACATCCTGCCCGGGTATCTTCCGACGCCGGTGGCGAGCTTCACCACCCTCAAGGAATACGTGGAAAAAACCACGCCCGTGACCAAGGAGCCCCAAAGCATCAACTGGTGGGGCAACCGGCCCAAATACATGGCCAGCTTCATCAAGTCCCTCTATCCCGAGCAGGATCTGGAAACGGGCTACGCCTACCTGCCCAAGCTCGAGCCGGGCAAGGATTATTCCTGGCTGTCCATGTTCGACGTCATGCACAAGGGTGCCTTCAAGGGCTTCTTCGCCTGGGGCCAGAACCCGGCCGCCAGCACGGCCAATGCCAACAAGACCCGCGAGGCCATGACCAAGCTCGACTGGATGGTCACGGTCAACATGTTCGAGACCGAGACCGGCTCCTTCTGGAAAGGGCCCGGCCTTGACCCCAAAAAGGTCAAGACCGAGGTCTTTTTCCTGCCGTGCGCCGTGTCCTTTGAGAAGGAAGGCTCGATTTCGAACTCCGGCCGCTGGATGCAGTGGCGCTACGCCGCCCAGAAGCCGACCGGGGACAGCAAGCCCGACGGCGACATGATCTATGAACTGTTCGAAAAGATTCGTGAACTCTACGCCAAAGAGGGTGGGGCCTTCCCCGATCCCATCAAAAACCTCAACTGGGACGTGGCCACCAACCACGTCTTTGACCCCCACAAGGTGGCCAAGCGGATAAACGGCTTCTTCCTCCAGGATAAGACCCTCAAGGTCGGCGACGAGGAGAAGACGTTTAGGGCCGGCGACCCGGTGCCGGGCTTTGCCCTGCTCCAGACCGACGGGTCCACCAGTTCCGGGACCTGGGTCTACTGCGGGTCCTATACCGACAAGAACATGGCCGCCCGGCGCGACAAGACCCAGACCCCGATGCAGGCCAACATCGGCCTCTATCCGGGCTGGTCCTGGGCCTGGCCGGTCAACCGCCGCATCCTCTACAACCGGGCTTCGGTCGATCCCCAGGGCAAGCCGTACCAGCCGCAAAAGGCCGTCATCGAATGGAAGGACGGCAAGTGGGTGGGCGACGTGCCGGACGGCCCCTGGCCGCCCATGGCCGATGTGGAGAAGGGCAAGTATCCCTTTATCATGACCACCGACGGCATGGGCCAGATCTTCGGCCCGGGTCGAAACGACGGCCCCCTGCCGGAATACTACGAGCCGCTCGAGTGCCCGATCGGGGCCCACCCGTTCTCCAAGCAGCTCAACAACCCCACGGCCCTGACCTTTACCGGTCCGACCGAGGTGCACGCCGTCTGCGATCCGCGCTACCCGTTCGTGTGTTCCACCTACAGGGTGACCGAGCACTGGCAGACGGGCGTCATGACCCGCAATTCCCCCTGGCTCCTCGAGGCCGAACCGCAGATGTTCTGCGAGATGAGCCAGGAGCTCGCGGCCATGCGCGGCATCAAAAACGGCGACAAGGTCATCATGGAAAGCACCCGCGGGTCGCTTTGGGCCAAGGCCATCGTCACCGAGCGGATCAAGCCCTTCACCGTGCTCGGCCAGACCGTCCACCAGGTGGGCATCCCCTGGCACTACGGCTGGACCTGGCCGAAAAACGGCGGCGATTCGGCCAACATCCTGTGCCCGTCGGTCGGCGATCCCAACACGGGCATCCCCGAGACCAAGGCCTTCATGGTCAACGTGAAAAAGGCCTAGCCAACGGCCACGCGAGCCGTGCGCCGGGCCCCGAAACGGGCCCGGCGCGCGGATCCGCACGAAGCGATGGCCGGGACAGGCCCCCTGTTCCGGCCCCGTTTCCGGAAGTCGCCCCGACTTTTGGAAGCAGTCACCAGGAGAAATGCCGCCATGAACGGAAAGACGTTTTTTATCGACCTGTCGCGCTGCACCGGCTGCCGGGGCTGTCAGGTGGCCTGCAAGCAGTGGAAGAACAAACCCGTGGAACCCACGGAAAATACCGGCTCCCACCAGAACCCGCCCGACCTGTCCTGGCAGACGCTCAAAGTCGTGCGCTTTACCGAAACCACTGTGGACGGGAAGTTCCATTGGCTCTTTTTCCCGGACCAGTGCCGCCATTGCCTGGACGCGCCCTGCAAGATGGTCGGCGATTCCGAGGTGGTCGACGCTATTATCCAGGATCCTGAGACCGGGGCCGTGGTCTTCACGGACAAGAGCAAGCAGCTCAATGCCGAGGCGGTCCGCCAGGCCTGTCCCTACGATATCCCCCGGGTCGATCCGGCCACCAAGCTCATGTACAAGTGCGACATGTGCAACGACCGGGTCCAGTCCGGCATGCTCCCGTCGTGCGTCAAGACCTGCCCGACCGGCACCATGAACTTCGGGGATCGCGACGAGATGCTGTCCATGGCCCGCGAACGGCTGGCCAAGCTCAAACCCGTCCATCCGAAGGCCGAACTCGTGGACGCCGATTCCGTGCGGGCCATCTTCCTGTGCCCGCAGCCGCCGAGCGCCTATTACAAGTATCTCCAGTTCGGCGATGCCGGGCCGCGTCCCTTGAGCCGCAAGGCCTTCCTGGCCAAAGTGTTCCGGCCGCTTCGCACGTTCGGTTAGTCCCCGCCGGTCTGTCCGGAAGGCCGCTGCCACGGCCTTCCGGCCGCCGGTGTTCCCGATCCCGGCGCGTGGCCGTGCCCGGGACCGGGTGCACGGTCGGGCCGATGCCCCGCGACCCCGGTTGACCGCCGGGCCTGATCTGGTATTTCCCCGCCATGGTCACCTCTCGTGCGCGCATTTCCGTTTTTTCCGTCGTGGCGGCCGTACTCCTGGCCAGCCTGCTGGCGGCCTGTTCCGGCGAGCCGGCTCCGGAAGCCGAGGAGGCGGGCGTGCCCGGCGTCACCGACGACGCCGTGCTCGTCGGCTCCTCCCTGCCCCTGACCGGCCACGCCAGCTATCTCGGCAAGCAGACGCTTTTCGGGGCCCTGGCCTATATCAACGCGATAAATGACGCCGGCGGGGTGGCCGGCCGACGGATCACGGTCCTGGCCCTGGACGACGGCTACGACCCGCCCCGGTGCGTGGCCAACACCCAGCAGCTGATCGTCGAGGACCGGGTCTTTTGCCTCTTTAGCTATGTAGGCACGCCGACCACGGTCAAGATCATCCCGCTCCTGGAAGAGGCCAAGGTGCCGCTGGTCGGCAGCTTCACCGGCGCCGACGCCCTGCGCTCGCCCTTTCGACGCTCCATCGTCAACATCCGGCCCTCCTACTACCAGGAGACCGCCGCCGCCGTGGACCATATGGCCCGGGATCTCGGCATCGACCGGGTGGCCGTCTTCTACCAGTACGACGCCTACGGCTTCGACGGCCTCAAGGGCACGGAAATGGCGCTGCGTTCCCACGGCCTGGCCCCGGTGGCCCGGGGCTCCTACATCCGGGGCACCATGGACGTGGAGGAGGGCCTGGGCCGCATCCTTGAAGCCGGGCCGAAAGCCATCGTCATGATCGGCACCTACGGCCCCTGCGCCAAGGCCATCGGGCTGGCCCGGGCCCGGGGCTACAAGGGGCTTTTCTACGCCGTCTCCTTTGTCGGGGCCGACGAGATCGCCCGCCTCCTCGGGCCCGGGGACGACACGCCGCTTCTGGTCTCGCAAGTGGTGCCGCTGCCGGGCCGCCCCGAGTCCGGTCCGGTCCTGCCCGGGGTCACGGAGTACGCGGAGTTGCTCGGCCGGTATTTTCCCGGGGAGCGCCCCAATCTGGTCGGACTGGAAGGATTTATCAACGCCAAGGTCCTGGTCGAGGGCCTGCGTCGGGCCGGCCGGAACCTGACTCGGGAACGCTTTCTCGACGCCGTGGAGGCCATTGCCGATTTCGATGTCGGCATCGCCAGTCCCGTCAGTTTCGACAAGACCCGCCACCAGGGCCTGGAGCGGGTCTATTTCACGCGCCTCGACCACGGAGAATTCCACATGGTCACGGACTGGGGCCGCATCCGGGACGCACTGGCCGCCCGGGCAGGAACCGATGCCGTTCGCCGGGAAGCGGACGGGCCGGACCCGGGTCCGCCGGTCGGACCGGGGCAGTGAGCCTCATGTTCGTCAAACGCCACATCAGCCTCAAGCTCAAGATGTTCGGCGGCGCCATGGCCGTTGTGCTTCTGGTCAGCGCCGTCATCGCGCTGCTCGCCCGCTGGATCCTGGTCACGAGCCTCAACCGGGAGCTCGAACAGCGGGGCGTGGCCATCGGCCAGAGCATCGCCGAGCGGGCGGGCGGGTTTATTCTGGACAAGAACCGGGCCAATCTGGTCAGCTTGGCCTTCGACGCGGCCCAGCTCGGGGAACGCCGGATTCTCGTGTCCTACATCTTCATCGAGGACACCGACAACCACATCCTGGCCAACAACTTCATCCGGCCGTTCCCCAAGGCCCTCCTCCGGGTCAATCCCCTGGGCGAGAACCAGGAATACAGCATCCGGCTGGTCGATTTCGAGGGGAACCAGGCCATCGACATCGCCGTGCCCGTGCGCGAGGGCATCTCCACCCTGGGCGCGGTCCATGTGGGCCTGTCCAAAAAACACATCGACTCCCTGGTCGGAACCCTTCGCACCACCTTCCTGGGCTTTATCGCAGCCGTGACCGTGGTCATGTTCCTCATTGTCCTTCGTCTGTCCAACGCCGTGGCCCGGCCCATCTCGCGCCTGACCCAGGCCGCGGACGCGGTCAGCCGGGGCAGCCTCGAGGCCCCATCGTCCCTGCTCGGCCTGCGCGACACCGCGCCCAAGGACTGTCCGGCCTACGCCGACACGGACCTGCCCTGCTGGCACTTCGACCAGAGCCGGACCGACATCGGGCCGGAAAACCAGCAGGCCAACACCCCCACCTGCCGGGAGTGCCGCTTCTACCGCAAGGGCGGCGGCGGCGACGAAGTGGCCCAACTGGCCGAATCGTTTGGCAACATGATCTGGAGCATCCGGCTGTACCGGCGGCGGCTCCGGGAGTCCGAGGAAAAATACCGCTCGCTTTTCGACAGCAATCCGGACCCGGTCTTCGTGGCCGACGCGGCCACCGGGCGCATCCTGGACGCCAATTCCCAGGCCGAGGACGTCTACGGCTACGCCCGCAAGGAATTGGCCGGCCGGTTCGTCGGCGACCTGGAAACCGACTCCCGGGGCGTGGCCGACTACCTCCGCGACCGCGACGGGCCGGGCCGGGTGTTTTTCCCCAAGCTGCGGCATGTGAAAAAGGGCGGCGAACCCCTCTATGTCAACCTCCACGCCTGCCGCATCGCCTACCGGGGCCGGGACGCGGTCATCTTTTCGGCCACGGACATCACCGAACTGGTGGAAAAAGACGCCCAGCTCATCCAGGCGAGCAAGATGAAGACGCTTGGCGAAATGTCGGCCGGTATCGCCCATGAACTCAACCAGCCGCTCAACGCCATCAAGATGGGCAGCGACTACCTGCGGCTACTGGCCGAAAAGGGGCTGCCACCGCCGGCCGGCCATTTGGCCGCAGTCACGAGCCAGGTCAGCGAGCAGGTCGACCGGGCCGCGGCCATCATCGGCCACTTGCGGGATTTCGGCCGCAAATCCGAACCTATGCCCGAGAACGTGGACATAAACGAGCCCATCAAAGGGGTCTTTACCATCATCGGCCACGAACTGGCCCTGCAAGACATCGAGGTGGTCCTTGACCTCGAAACGGTGGCCCCCATCAAGGCCCACGCCAACCGTCTGGAGCAGGTGTTTTTCAATCTCGTGGTCAACGCCCGGGATGCCCTGACCGGCGACCCGGGCCAGAATCCGCCGGATCGGCCGCGTCGCATCGCCATCCGTTCTCGGACCGAGGGCGGGCGGGTGGCCGTGGACGTGGCCGACACCGGGTGCGGCATCGCCGAGGGCGAGCGCCGCAAGATTTTCGAGCCCTTTTTCACAACCAAGGCCACCGGACGGGGTATGGGGCTGGGGCTCGCCATAACCTATGGAATCATCAAGGATTATGGTGGAAATATCGAGGTTGGCGACGCTCCCGGCGGCGGCAGCGTCTTTCGCCTGACCTTTCCGGCGGCCCTCGCGGACCGGCCGGGGGCTTGACGTGGCGTCCACGACACCTCAAAGACCATGATCAGGACCCTCGGGAGTACGGCATGCGCACGATTTTGGTGATCGACGACGAACGGCCAACCCTCATGATGTTCGAGCTCTACCTCGGCGCCTACGGCCATCCGGTGCTGACCGCGGCCAGCGGCGAGGAAGGGCTGGCGGTTTTCGCCGCCCAGAAGCCGCCGATCGTCCTGACCGACATCAAGATGCCGGGCATGAACGGCCTGGCGGTCCTGGCGGCCATCAAGGAGCAGCGGCCGGAGACCGAGGTCATCGTCATCACCGGGCACGGGGATACCGAGCTGGCGCTCGCCGCCCTGGCCTTGCGCGCCACGGATTTCATCGACAAGCCCATCCGCCGCGAGGCCCTGGAGGCGGCCCTGGGCCGGGCCACGGCCCGGCTCGATCTCAGGGAGGCCACGGACGGCCGCTTCGGCGACATCAGCGTGGAGCGGGAAGGGGAGATCGGCGTCATCGCCATCCGGGGCAGCCTGTCCGGCGAAACCGAACCGTACCTGATCCGGGCCGTGAAGGAGGCCGACGGGGCAAGCAAGTTCCTCTTCGCCTTCAGCCCCGACGCATCGATCAACGGGGCGGGCCTGGATCTTTTGCTGCAGGCGGCCGAAGACTGCCGCGAGGCCGGCCGTCCGGTGGCCGTGTGCGGGCTTTCGGAAAATTTCGCCAGGATCCTCGACCGGTTCGGCGTCACGGCCAAGGCCCCGCGCTTTACCGACTGCCGGCAGGCCCTGGACTATCTCGCCTCCCGGGGGGACGGCTGAGAGGGGGCGGTCCCCCATGGGCCGCGCGCCAAGGCGGCCCCGGTGCCGGCAAGAAAGAGCTTGCGGAACGTTTACAGTCCGCCCTGCCCCCAGTATAACGCTTGCCACCGCGCATCTGCGGACGGAAAACGGGCGGTTTCATGACAACCCGACGAGACGTCCTTGGCCGGGGCTGCCTCTGGGCCAGCCTGGCGGCGCTTTACATCCTGCTCGGCATGAAGCTTTTCGTGGCCATCCGGGAGGGCCTGTGGCTCGACTGGCCCCTTGGCAACTTCGTGCCCGATGCCGTGGTGCGCTGGGTGTTCGTCCGGCCGGACGCGGCGGCCCGCACGGTCCTGGCCTGGCTGCTCGGCCAGGACGTGCTTTATTACGTGGCGGCCGTTGCCCTGGCCCTTTGGGGCATGACCCTATTGGGCGGGGCCTCAGGCGCCGGCAACTCCGACCCTTCCCCCCGGTGACGGCCCGCCGCCGTGGCGCGTCAGGAGGTTTATTTGATGCGAAGTCTTTTCCAGGCCCTGGCCCTTTTTGTTTTTTTGGGCGTCGTCCCGGCCCAGGCCGCCGAGAGCGTGGCCCTGACCGGCCGGACCACGGGCGTGTTCCAGTACCCCAAGACCGAAACCATCTGCCTGGCGTTCGAGACCAAGGACCAGAAACGGTATATGGTCTGCGACGACGTCACCTCCAAGGACGTCATTGAGAAGCTTTTCGCCCTGGGCAAAAAGGACGCCGACTGCCGTATCGAGGGCACGGTGGCCAAGAAGTCCGGCGAGGACGTCTATCTGGCCGTCACCGGCGTGACCGAGGGCGGCTGACCGTTTCCGGCCGGCTCCCGCCGGCGAACACCCAACCCGGTTTCCCCATGCACACCACTCCCGAAATGCCTTTCCGGCGTCCGAGCCGGACCGTCGCCATCGGCCGCATCGGCGTCGGCGGCGACAATCCGGTCCGCGTCCAGAGCATGACCAATACCGATACCCGGGACGCCGAGGCCACCCTGGCCCAGATCGCGGCCCTCTCCGACGCCGGCTGCGAGATCGTGCGCCTGGCCGTTCTCGACGAGGCGGCGGCCAAGGCCCTTTGCGCCATCCGGGCCGGCACGGACGTGCCGCTTGTGGCCGACATCCACTTCGACCACCGTCTGGCCGTGGCCGCCCTGGAGGCCGGCATGGACGCGCTTCGCATCAATCCCGGCAACATCGGGTCCGAAGCGGCCGTGGACACGGTGGTCGCCGCGGCCACGGCCCACAGCGCTCCCATCCGCATCGGCGTCAACTCCGGGTCCGTGCAAAAGGACCTGCTCAAAAAATACGGCGGCCCGACCCCCGAGGCCATGGTCGAAAGCGCGCTCACGCACATCGCCTACCTGGAGAAGCGGGGGTTTTACGACATCAAGGTGTCGCTCAAGTCCTCGTCCGTCACCCGGACCATCGCCGCCTATCGGCTTTTGGCCCGACAGGTCGACTATCCGCTCCACATCGGCGTGACCGAGGCGGGCACGCCCCTTCGCGGCGCGGTCAAATCCGCCGTGGGCCTCGGCATCCTGCTGGCCGAGGGGCTTGGCGACACGCTTCGGGTGTCTTTGACCGGCGACCCGGTCACCGAGATCGGCGTGGCCTACGAGATCCTGCGCGCCCTGGATCTCCGCGCCCGGGGGCCGGAGATCATCTCCTGCCCGACCTGCGGCCGCACCGAGATCGACCTGGTCGGCCTGGCCGAGGCCGTGGAGGCGCGGCTGCGCCATGTGCCCGACGTCTTCACCGTGGCCGTCATGGGCTGCGTGGTCAACGGCCCGGGCGAAGCCCGGGAGGCCGACATCGGCATTGCCGGCGGCCGCGACTGCGGCATCATTTTTCGAAAGGGCGAGGTGCTCGGCAAGGTGCGCGGGGCCGAGAACCTCATCCCCGCCTTCATGGACGAATTGGAACGCTATCTCACCGAAAAAAAGGAATCCGCATGCGACTGAGCCGCTACTATGCCCCCACCCTCAAGGAATCCCCGGCCGAGGCCGAGGTCATAAGCCACAAGCTGCTGCTGCGCGCCGGCATGATCCGCAAACTGACCGCCGGCATCTACACCTATCTTCCCCTCGGGCTTCGGGCCGTCAACAACGTGGCCCGGATCGTGCGCGAGGAGATGGACCGGGCCGGGGCCCTCGAAATCCTCATGCCGGCCGTCCAGCCCGCCGACCTGTGGAAGGAATCCGGCCGCTGGGACTTCTACGGCCGGGAGCTTTTGCGCTTCGTCGACCGCCACGACCGGGAGTCCTGTCTCGGGCCCACCCACGAGGAAGTCGTTACCGACCTCGTGCGCCACGAGATCCGCTCCTACCGCCAACTGCCGGTCAACCTCTACCAGGTCCAGACGAAATTCCGCGACGAGATCCGGCCCCGGTTCGGGCTCATGCGCGGCCGCGAATTCGTCATGAAGGACGCCTATTCCTTTGACAAGGACGACGCCGGGGCCGACGCCAGCTACAAATCGATGTTCGACGCCTACGCCCGCATCTTCACGCGCCTTGGCCTCAAATTCCGGGCCGTGTCCGCCGACTCCGGGGCCATCGGCGGCTCCTTTTCCCACGAGTTCATGGTCCTGGCCGAGACCGGCGAGGACACCATCGTGGCCTGCCCGGCCTGCGACTACGGGGCCAACCTGGAAAAGGCCGAGACCATCGCCCCGGCTCCCGGCGCCGCCGCCCCCTGTCCGCCGGCCGAATCCGTGCCCACGCCGGGGGTGCACACCGTCGAGGAAGTGGCCGCCTACCTCGGCGTCGCACCGGCCCGGATCGTCAAGACGCTCCTTTACATGGCCGACGGTACTCCCGTTGCCGCCCTGGTGCGCGGCGACCGGGAGCTCAACGAAATCAAGCTCAAAAATCTGCTTGGCGCCACCAATCTGCGTCTGGCTACGCCCGAGGAGGTCGTCACGCTGACCGGCGCGCCCGTGGGCTTTGCCGGCCCGGTCGGCCTATCTTCCGCCAAAATCTACGCCGACCAGGAGCTGGCCTGCGGCACGGACTGGATCGTCGGGGCCAACGCGGCCGACGCCCACCTGCGCCAGGTGGACTTGGCCCGCGATGCCCGCGTCGTCGACTTCGTGGACCTGCGCCAGGTTGCGCCCGGCGACACCTGCCCCAAGTGCGGCGCGGCCCTCGACTTCACCAAGGGCATCGAAGTCGGCCACGTCTTCAAGCTCGGCCTCAAGTACTCCAAGGCCTTAAGTGCCACCTTCCTCGACGAGGCCGGCAAGGAGCAGTTCATGATCATGGGCTGCTACGGCATCGGCGTCTCGCGGATCGTGGCCGCCTGCATCGAACAGAACAACGATGCCTCCGGCATCGTCTTCCCGCCGCCCATCGCCCCCTTCGAAGCGGCGCTCATCAACCTGAGCCCCAAGGACGAGACCGCCTCGGCCAAGGCCGACGAGATCTACGCCGCCCTGACCAAGGCCGGCGTAGAGACGCTCCTCGACGACCGCGACGAGCGGCCCGGCGTCAAGTTCAAGGACGCCGACCTGATCGGCCTGCCCATCCAGCTGACACTTGGCGGCAAGGGGCTGGCCCGGGGCATCGTCGAAACCAAGGACCGCCGCACCGGCGAGAAGGGCGAACTGCCCCTCGAAGGCTTCCTGGAGGCCTTCATGGGATGGCGCGAGCAGGTGCGCCAGGGCTGGGGGCTGGAGTAGGGGAGGAGGAAGCGTGCCTCCGGCGGCCGGGGCTTTGCCCCGGACACCACCGGGAGGGGGTCACCCCCTCCCGGACCCTCCCGAAAGGGGGCGCGGGAGCGGGGGAAGCGGGTGTGCGTCGGTGGCGTCTGGCCCACACGCCCCAAACTTTCAACCAACCCTTTAAGAATTTTTGGGGAGGGTGGGGGTCCGGGGGAGGGAACCCCTTTTTGCAAAAAGGGTTCCCTCCCCCGGTTCTCCGGTGCACGCCGATGCCGCATGTGTTTGAGGTCAGCGAGTTGACGCGTTCCATCAAGGACGTGGTCGAGTCGGAATTCCCGTTCGTCTGGGTGCGCGGCCAGGTGGTGAACCTGTCGCGGCCGGGCTCGGGGCATCTGTATTTTTCGCTGAAGGATGCCGAGGCATCGCTGGCCGTGGTCTGGTTCCGGGGGGCCCAGGGCGGCAAGGCCCTGGCCGGCGGCGGCCGGTACGATCCGCTGACCGGCGAGGTCTACGAGGCGTCCCTGGCCGAGGGCCTGGCCGACGGCATGGAGGTCATGGCCGCCGGCCGGCTGACGGTCTATCCCCCGCGCGGCGCCTACCAGCTCGTGGCCGAGGTGGTGCAGGAGGTCGGGGCCGGCCGGCTGTGGCTGGAGTTCGAGGCCCTCAAAAAAGACCTGGCCGCCCGGGGGTATTTCGATCCGGCCAGGAAGCGTCCGCTGCCGCGCCATCCGCTGCGGGTGGCGGTGGTGACCGCGCCGACGGGTGCTGCGGTACGCGATTTCATCCGCATCGGCCGGGAGCGGGGTCACGGGGCCGCAGTCCGGATCTATCCGACCCTGGTCCAGGGCGACGCCGCGCCGACCGGCATTGTCCGGGCCATGATGCGGGCCGTGGCCGACGACTGGGCCGAGGTCCTGGTGCTCGTGCGCGGCGGCGGATCGCTCGAGGATCTGTGGGCGTTTAATTCCGTGGAAGTGGCCGGGGCCATCTTCGCCTCGCCCCTGCCGGTCCTGACCGGCGTCGGCCACGAGGTGGACGTGACCATCGCCGACATGGTGGCCGATGTCCGGGCGGCCACGCCGTCCCACGCGGCCCAGCTTTTGTGGCCCGAGCGGGAACAGCTGGCCCAGCGTCTGGACGACCTGGAGATGGCGCTTGGGCGGGCGGCGGAGAAGCTGGTGGCTTCCCGGGAGCGGGAAGTGGCCGTGCTGGCCCGGGGGCTGGCCTGGTTGTCGCCGGAGCGGCGGCTGGCCCGGCTGGAGGAAGCCTTTGCCGGGGCCGAGGCGCGCCTGGAGCGGGCGGCGGAGCACTGGACCGCGGGCCTCGCCCGTCGGGTGGAAGGCCTGTCGGAAAGCGTTGCGGCCGCTTTCGGCCCGAAAGCCCTGGACGCCCGGCAGCAGGCCCTGGCCCGCCGGCAAGATGCCCTTGAGGCGGCCCGGCGGTGGTATTTGGTCGACCGGGAGCGGCGACTGGAACTGGCGGGCGCCCGGCTGGCCGGCCTCGATCCCTTGGGGCCCCTGGCCCGGGGCTACAGCCTGGCCACCGTGGCCCGCACCGGGAAGTTCCTGCGCCGGGAAGCGGACGTCCGGCCGGGGGACAAGCTCGACATCATGGTGTATGAAGGCCGCGTCCGGGCCACGGTCGATACGCCGGAGGGGGCGGACGCGCCCAAAGGCGGGGAGCGGACATGAGCGCGGTGAAAGAGGAAACGTTTGAAAAGGCCCTGGAACGCCTGGAGCGCATCGCCGCGCGCCTGGAGGCCGGGGACGTGCCGCTGGAAAAGGGCGTGGCCCTCTACAAGGAAGGCATGGGGCTTCTCGCCTCGTGCCGCAAGCGGCTTGCCGCCGCCCGGCTGGAGATAACCCTTGCCGGCGAGGACGGGGAGCCGCGTCCGTTTGACGAAGCGCCGGGTGCCGCTGCCGACGACGCGGCCGGGGAGGAAGCGCGTGACGGTTAAAGAACGTCTGGCCGCCCAGGCGGCCGAGGTCGAGGTTTACCTCAAAGAGCGGTTCGGGGCGCGCATGCGCGAGCGCGGCGTGCCGGAGAGCCTGCTTGCGGCCATGGAATATTCGCTTTTGGCCGGGGGCAAGCGGCTGCGGCCGGCCCTTTGCCTGTCGTTCGCCGAGCTTTTCGGGGCGGCCCGGGCCCGGGCCATGCCCTTTGCCGCCGGGTTCGAGATCATCCACACCTATTCGCTTATCCACGACGACCTGCCGGCCATGGACGACGACGATTTGCGCCGAGGCCGGCCTTCCAATCACAAGGTCTTCGGCGAGGCGGCCGCCATCCTGGCCGGGGACGGGCTTTTGACCGAGGCTTTCGGCTGCATGGGCCGGGCCTGGCCGGGCATAGCCGCCGATCTGGTCCTGCCGGCCCTGGCCGAGGCGGCCCGGGCGGCCGGTGCCGCCGGCATGGGCGGCGGACAGGCCCTCGACATGGACTATACCGCCAGGCAAGGCGTGACGCTTGCCGAGTTGGCCCGCATGCAGGCCCTCAAGACCGGGGCCCTCATCACGGCCTCGTGCGTCTGCGGCGCGATCCTGGCCGGCGCCGGCGAGGAGGGCGTGGCCCGGGCCCGCGAATACGGCGAGGCTGTCGGTGCGGCCTTCCAGATCGTGGACGACATCCTGGATGAGATCGGCGACGCGGCCACCCTGGGCAAGCCCGTGGGCAGCGACCGGGAGCAGGGGAAAAACACCTATCCGAGCATGGTCGGCCTTGACGAAAGCCGCCGGCTGGCCGACGAACGCGTGGCCGCGGCCGTGGCCGCGCTGTCGCCCTACAATGGCCCGGCGGCGGAATTCCTGCGGGATCTGGCCCGCTACATTGTCGAGCGCGTGCAGTAACGGCCTGGAACGGCGCGTTTGCCGCACCGGTATGGATGATAAGGAAAGGTGGAGATGACCGCACTTTCGGATACGGCGCTTCGCGTCCTCACCCGGATCAAACACCCCCACGACGTGGCCGGCCTCTCGCCCGAGGAACGGACCGTCTTGGCCGAGGAAATCCGGCAGGTCATCATCGGCACGGTCTCCATGAACGGCGGCCATCTGGCCCCGTCCCTCGGCGTGGTGGAACTGACCTTGGCCTTGCTCTCGGCCTTTGATCCCGGCCGCGACAAGCTGGTCTGGGACGTGGGACACCAGGCCTATGCCTACAAGATCCTGACCGGCCGGCAGGAGCAGTTCCACACCCTTCGCACCATGGGCGGGGTCAGCGGCTTTCCGCGTCCGGCCGAGAGCCCCTTCGACCACTTCGGGGTCGGCCATTCGAGCACCTCGATCTCGGCGGCCCTCGGCATGGCCATGGCCCGGGACTGCAAGGGCGAGGACCACAACGTGGTGGCCGTCATCGGCGACGGCTCCATGACCGCCGGCCTGGCCTACGAGGGCCTCAACCAGGCCGGGGGCTGGGGCGGGCGGCTCATCGTCGTCTTAAACGACAATGAGATGTCCATTTCCAAGAACGTGGGCGCGCTGTCGCTTTTTTTGAGCCGCAAACTCAACCAGCGGTGGGTCAAGCGGCTCAAAAAGGACATGGAGAGCTGGATCGGTTCGCTGCCCTATGGCGGAGACCTCATGGGCTACGTCCGGCGGGGCGAGGAGTCGTTTAAGAGCTTTTTCACGCCCGGCATGCTCTTCGAGGCCTTCCGCTTCAACTACCTCGGCCCCATCGACGGCCACGACACGGGCCGGTTGATCCAGGTCTTTAGCGAGGTCAAGGATATCGAAGGCCCGGTCCTGGTCCACGTCCTGACCAAGAAGGGGCGCGGCTACGCCCCGGCCGAGAAGAATCCCACCTATTTTCACGGCGTCGGCTGCTTCGAACCCGAGACGGGGCTGGTGGAAAAGCCGGGCGTGTGTGCTCCGAGCTACACCCAGGTTTTTGGCCAGGCCCTGACAGCCATGGCCAGGAACGATTCCCGGGTCATGGCCATCACGGCGGCCATGCCCGAGGGCACGGGCCTGGCCGCCTTTGCCGCGGAGATGCCGTCCCGGTTCGTGGATGTCGGCATCTGCGAGCAGCATGCCGTGACCTTTGCCGCCGGCCTGGCCATGGAAGGATTCAGGCCCGTGGTGGCCATCTATTCCACCTTCCTGCAACGGTCCTACGACCAGATCGTCCACGACGTCTGCCTGCAAAACCTGCCCGTGACCTTCTGCCTCGACCGGGCGGGCCTCGTCGGCGAGGACGGGGCCACCCACCACGGAGCCTTCGACCTGTCCTACCTGCGCCACGTCCCGAACCTCACGGTCATGGCCCCGGGCAACGAGGCCGAGTTGCCGGCCATGCTGGCCACGGCCCTGGCCCACCCGGGACCCGTCGCCATCCGCTACCCGCGCGGGGCCGGCGAGGGCCTGGCCGTGCCCGAGCAGGTCGAACCCTTGCCCATGGGCCGGGGCCAGCTCGTGCGGGAAGGGACGGACGGGCTCGTGGTCGCCTTCGGCAGCCGGGTCATGCCGGCCGTGGCCGCGGCCGACACCCTGGCCGCCGAAACCGGAAAGGAAATCGCGGTCTTTAACGCCCGGTTCGTCAAGCCTCTGCCCGAGGCCCAGCTCCTGGAGCTGGCCGGCCGGTTTCCGCTTTGGCTCACGGTCGAGGAAAACGTGCTCCAGGGAGGCTTCGGCTCGGCCGTTCTCGAATGCCTGTCCGACGCCGGCGCGCTCTCCGGCCTGACCGTGCGCCGCCTGGGACTGCCGGACGAGTTCGTGGAGCACGGCTCGCAAAAGGCCCTGGGCACCCTGTGCGGCATCGACCGGGACGGCATCCGGGCTGCCCTTGCACACCTTTTAGGCCTTTAAGCGGCGTCCGTCCGGCCCGGGCCGGGGAAAATCCTCTTTGGGCTTTATGCCCGCCGGATCGGCTCTGGACGGGCGGCCCGAGAGAGGGTAGGAAAAAAATCTTTCGCCTCGGGGAAAAATAACGCATTTGTGGGTGTATCGCCCCCGTCCCCGGGCAACGCGCAGGAGCGGATCCGTTCACATCCAACCCGCCCTGGCACAACCGAAGGAGTCATGATGTCCGCCATATCCCGTTTCATGGAAACCCATTTCCGCCACTTCAACGCCCGCGAGACCCTGGACGCCGCCAAGGCCTGGAACGACCTGCTCGGCCGGGGCGGCCAGATGTTTCTGACCATGGCCGGGGCCATGAGCACCTGCGAACTTGGCATTTCCCTGGCCGAGATGATCCGCCAGGACAAGGTCCATGCCATCAGCTGCACCGCCGCCAACCTTGAAGAGGACCTTTTCAACCTCTTCAATCACAACGAATACAAGATGGTGCCGGAATACCGGGACCTGTCCCCCGAGGCCGAAAAGGAACTCTACGACGCCGGCTTTAACCGCGTCACCGACACCTGCATCCCCGAGGGCATCCTGCGCCAGGTGCAAAGCCGCATCTCCAAGCTCTGGGCCGCGGCCGCCGAAGCCGGGACGCCGAAATTTCCCTACGAGTACATGTACGAGCTGCTCGATCAGCCCGACATCGCCCAGTATTTTCAGGTCCCGGCCGAGCATTCCTGGGTCCTGGCCGCCAAGGAGAAGGGGCTTGCCATCTTTACGCCCGGCTTCGAGGACAGCACCCTTGGCAACATCTTCTGCTCCGAGGTCATGCGCGGCCATGTGAAAAGCCACGCCGCCTACCGCACCGGCACCGAGCAGATGGAGCTTCTGGCCAACTGGTACCAGGAGCGGGCCAAGGCCAAGACCCCGGTCGGCTTTTTCCAGATTGGCGGCGGCATCGCGGCCGACTTCCCGATCTGCGTCGTGCCCATGCTGATCCAGGACCTGGAGCTCGAGGACACCCCGTTTTGGGCCTACTTCGCCCAGATCGGGGACTCCACCACCTCCTACGGCTCCTACTCGGGAGCGGTGCCGAACGAGAAGATCACCTGGGGCAAGCTCGACATCGACACCCCGCGCTTCATGATCAATTCCGACGCCTCCATCGTGGCCCCGCTCATCTTCGCCTACGTGCTGGGCTGGTAGAAAAAGGAACGGAGTCGACGCGAATCCTTGGCATCCAGAGGGTTTGGGCGTAGCCTGAGATGGACCTGCACGCATTTCGGCCCGCCCGGGCGGGTTTTTTGAACAGCATTAAACCGCCAACCCTGGAGGAGATCATGAGCAACTTCACCGAAGCCGAACTGCCGGTCAGCATCGACCACGAACAGATGGTGACGTTAAACGATGGCACCACCATCCGTTTCGAGACCAACGGCGAAGCCAAGGACCTCTACGTCGGCGATGCCTTCACGCCGACCATCCAGCTTTTTCCCGGAAACGACTTCTGCGTCGAATCCGGGGGCTGCACCTTCAAGGTGGTGGCTGAATTCGAGGATGTGGTCACGGTTTCGAAGGCTTGATCAGAGCCCTTTGCCCACGCCAAAAGGCCGGGAGCGAACTGCTTCCGGCTTTTTTTCGGCCTTTGGCCGAAGCCAGGCCGAGCCGTTCCGGAAAGGGGGGCGGCTCGGCCGGGATGCGCGGTGGCGGGGGCTGATGGGATGGCGCGGTGATGAAGGAAGCGAAAGGGACTGGCCCGGCACGTCTCGCCGGGCGGGCGGCCCGGCAAAAACGCGGGAACGGTCAGGCCGGGTCCGTCTCGGAATCGTCGGGCGCCAGGGCCAGATGGTCCAGGAGCAGGCCGTAGAACCCGATGCCGTCTGCGGTCTGATGATGCCAGCCCAGGTGGTAGCCGCAGGTGGAGCAGATGCCCATCTGCCACTGGCCATCGGCCGGCTTGCCGAAGTCCATGGCGAAATGTCCGAGCACGGTGCACCCCGGCGCGAGCGAGAAACAGCCTATTTCCTGGTCCAGCCCAAACGAACTCGGCACGGTATGGCGGTGGGAGCCGCCGACGGCGATCCGCTGGCTGGACCGGGTGATGTCCGCCCCGCACTGGGAGCACACGAACCGATCGCCCTGGGCCAGGGCCGGATTGGTCAGGACGTGCTTGCCCGTATTCTCTTCCGCCGTGGCTTCGCCGTCTTCCCAATCCAGGGTGAACGGGGGATCCGTCGTGAAAAAAGTCAGATGCCTTTCCATGGAAACCTCCCCCGGGCCGCCGTTTTCACGTCGCTGACGCTCCCGTTGGTTTTGCATATTTGTCAAATATCGAATTTTATACTTTTCCAGTTGCCATCATTATACGCATGGCAGGGCAGGATGCAATGGGGGAAGGCGAAAAAAACGGCCGCGTCGGAAGCGTGCTCAGGCAGGGCCGCAGGAAGAAAGGCGTAGTCGTCGAGGATCAAGCCGAAAAACGTGTGTCATCCGCCTGGTTGGAACGCCAACCCAGGTGCAGGCCGCGGGCCGCCACGATCCGGCACGCCAGGATTTGCACACCGTCGCAAGGAAGGCTATGGCTAGGAGCGGATACGTCAACCTGACCGGGCGTCTGGCCTGGCCAAACTCCAAGCGGCCTGCGAAACGCTTTCCCATGCGCCACTACCTCGGACATCTCGCCACCTCCGATCCCCTGCACGCCTACCTGCGCGACGCCATCCTGCCGCAGTTCTGGGAAGTACTTCGCGAACCCCGCTGGCGGGTCTACCGCGTGGCCGTCGAAAGCGACGTCTACCTCTATGAGGACAAATGGTCCGACGGCCGGGTGGTCGGCAAGTTCTACGCCCGGGCCAGGGGCCTCAACGGCAGCAACACCCCCCAGTCCGCGGCCAACGAATACCGCAATCTCGAATACCTGCGAAGCCTGGGATTTACCGCGCCGCCCGATTACGTGGCCCGGCCGCTCGGCGTCAACGCCACGCTCGGCGACCTGCTGGTCATCGAATACCTGGAGGGCGAGCAGCTCGACGCCGTCATCGAGGCGGCCGCCCTGGTCGGAGGCCGCGACCGGCTCTACCGCAAGCTTGGCGGACTGGCCCGGTTCCTGGCCCGGATGCACAACACGACCGCCGGGGGGGAGCGCGTGGATTTCTCCCGCACCCAGGCCTACTTCGACCGGGTGGTGGCCTACCTCGGCCAGTCGGGGGGCATCGAGGCGCGCCGCACCGAACGATTGCGCGGCCTCGGCCATGCCTATGCGGCCCGGGCCGCCCAGTGGGAGGATGTCCAGGTCCTGGTCCACGGCGACGCCACGCCGTCCAATTTTCTCTTCGGCCGGCGGCAGGACGTCTACGCCATCGACCTCGAGCGAATGCATCGCGACGACCGGGTCTATGACGTGGGACGGCTGTGCGGGGAGCTCAAGCACTGTTTCCTGCGCGCCACGGGCGATGCCGGCCAGGCGGAACCCTATATCGGCCATTTTCTCTGGGAATACGCCGGGTATTTTCCGGATCGGGAGCGGACGTTCGCCGCCATCACCGACCGCCTGCCGTTCTACCTCGGCCTGACACTTTTGCGCATTGCCAGAAACGGCTGGCTTGACGACGGGTACCGCCGGCATCTCGTCCACGAGGCCAAGACCATCCTCAAGGGAGGCTTATGAAGGTCAGGGGCATCATCTGCGACATCAACGGCACGCTGATCGACATCAACACCGACGAGGGCAACGAGCAGATCTACCGGTCGATCAGCCACCTGCTCAAATATTACGGCATCCGCACCAGCCGGGGCGACGTGCGCGACGGCTACTACCAGATCCTCAAAGACCAGCGCCGGGCCCGGGGCGAGGAATATCCCGAATACGACGCCGTGGCCGTGTGGCGCGAGTTCCTGGCCACCCGGGCCGCCCGCTCGGGTGCCGTGATTCCGAAAAACAAGCTGGCCGTGTTGCCGCACTTTCTGGCCGAACTTTTCCGGGGCATTTCCCTCAACCGTCTGGAGCTCTATCCCGAGGTCCGGGAAGTCCTGGACGAACTGCGGCCGCGCTACCGTCTGGCCGCCCTGTCGGACGCCCAGACAGCCTGGGCCCTGCCCGAGATGCGGCTCGTCGGCCTGGACGGCTACTTCTTCCCCATTGTTGTCTCGGGTGATCTCGGCTACCGCAAGCCCGATCCCCGCATCTTCGCCCTGACCCTTCGCCGCATGCACCTGCCGGCCGAAGAGGTGGTCTTTGTCGGCAACGACATGTACCGCGACATCCACGGCGCACGCCAGGCGGGCCTTCGCACCGTTTTTTTCGCCACCGGCCAGGGCCAGCAGCAGATGGACGGCGTGGAGGCCCACTACAACATCTACCGCTTCGGCGAACTGCGAAACGCCCTCCGTTTTTTCGAGGAAGAGTAAGGGAAAGAGGGAGGTGCCTCCGGCGGCCAGGAGAGGCTCTGCCGCTCCTGGACCTCTCCGCCGGGGGGGATCATCCCCCCCCGGCCCCCCCGAAAGGGCGGCATAGGGGGCGTGTGAACCGAGGGCGCGGGATTAGAAAAGATGGCCGGGTACTGGGATAAAACTTCAAGCGTTCCTTCAACCCTTGGCCTGGACGCCAAGGTGAAGGCCTATTTGCGGCCCGGCGACCGGATCCTCGACTGCGGCTGCGGGGCCGGACGGCTGCTTGGCGATCTGGCCCGGGAAGGGCGGCCGGTCGTCGGCGTGGACCGAAACGGGCCGAGTCTGGCCGTGGCCCGGCGGGAAGGGCTGGCCGTGGTCCGGGCCGACCTGGCCCGCCTGCCGTTTCGGCCGGGTGCCTTTGACGCCGCCATTCTTCACGCCGTCCTGACCACCGTGCCGACGCCGGCCGCCCGGCTGGCCGTCCTGGCCGAAGCGGCCCGGATCGGCTGTCGGCTCTTGTGCCTGGCCGATTTTCTGCGAAACGACGACCTGCCGTACTACCGGTCCCGCTACGAGCAAGGTTTGGCCGAGACCGGGGAGCCGGGCAGCTTCGTGGTCCGGGAGGCCGGGGAGGTCCTGTACGTGGCCCATCACTTCACCCTGGACGAGTTGGCCGGCCTGCTCGACCTGGCCGGTTTCCGGCCGCTCCATGTGGCCACGCCGCAAGTCCGGACCCGGTCCGGCAAGATCGTGACCGGCGTGGCCCTGGCCGCGGCCGCCCTTTGATATTGACTTTTCCCGACCACACGGACTAGCCTGCAAGCTTTTCGTATCCGACCAAAGGTGGAGGTGCCATGAGCGTCGCAACCGACATGGAAAGCTTGGCGCAAAAGGCCAGGGAGGCCTCGCGGGCCATGGCCGCCGCGTCCGGCGCGGCCAAGGACGCCTTTCTCGAAGCCCTGGCCGGGCTCCTTTCCACCCGCCGCGCGGACGTGCTCGCGGCCAATGTCCGGGATCTCGAAAAGGCGCGGGCCGCCGGCATGGACGCCCCGCGCCTGGACCGGCTGACCCTGACCCCGGCCGTCATGGATGCCATGGCCGGAGCCTGCCGCGAAATCATCAGCCTGCCCGATCCCGTCGGGGCCATTGAAGCCCTGCGCCCGCGCCCGAACGGCCTTCTCGTCGGCCGCATGCGCGTGCCGCTTGGCGTCATCTGCATGATCTACGAGTCGCGGCCCAACGTCACCATCGACGCGGCCATCCTCTGCCTCAAGGCCGGCAACGCCGTGATCCTCAAAGGCGGCTCCGAGGCCCTGGCCTCGAACATGGCCCTGGCCGCGCTCCTGCGCGAGGCGCTCGCCGCCGCCGGCCTGCCGTCCGACGCCGCCCAGCTCGTGGAAACCGCCGACCGGGCCGCCGTGGCCGCGCTGTGCAAGCTCGACCAATACATCGACGTCATCATTCCCCGCGGCGGCGAGGGGCTCATCCGTGCCGTCGTCTCCCAGGCCACCATGCCGGTGCTCAAGCATTTCAAGGGCGTGTGCCACGCCTATGTGGACGAGGGCGCGAGGGAGGACCGGGCCGAAAAGGTGGTCGTAAACGCCAAGGCCCAGCGGCCCGGGGTCTGCAACGCCCTGGAGTGCCTGCTCGTCCATGCCGCCATTGGGCCCACGTTTTTGCCCCGCCTGGGCGCGGCCCTGCGCCGGGCCGGGGTGGCCATGCGGGCCTGTCCGCGCGCCCTGCCGCTTCTGGGGGAAGGGGCCGTACCGGCCGCGCCCGACGATTTCGGCCAGGAGTTCCACGACCTCGTCCTGGCCGTCAAAGTGGTGGACTCCATGGACGAGGCCCTGGACCACATCCACCGGTACGGGTCCAACCACACGGAGGTCATTTTGACCGAGAACCACGACCGGGCCATGGAGTTCCTGCGCCGGGCCGACGCCTCCATGGTGGGGGTCAACTGTTCCACCCGTTTCAACGACGGCGGCGAGCTCGGCCTCGGGGCCGAAATTGGCATTTCGACCTCCAAGCTCCATTCCTACGGTCCCATGGGGCTGACGGAGCTGACCAGCGCCAAGTTCGTGACCCTGGGCCAGGGTCAGGTACGGGGCGGCTGATCCCGTCCGTGGGCCTGCCCCCGACCGGCATTTTCGGCGGCACGTTCAACCCCGTCCATGTGGGGCATGTGCGTGCCGCCATCGAGGTGGCCGAGGCCCTGGGCCTTGGGGCCGTGGAATTCGTCCCGGCCGCCCGGCCGCCGCACAAGTGCGGCGGCCCGCTGCTCGACTTCGCCCTGCGCCTGCGCCTGTGCCGGCTGGCCGTGGCCGGGATTCCCGGATTTTCGGTCAACGCCATGGAGGCCGAACGCCCGGGGCCTTCCTACACCTGCGAAACCCTGGCCGCCCTGGCCGGGGTACGGCCGGGGGAAGACTTCTGCTTCATTATGGGCATGGGCGATCTGCTGCACCTTGGCCAGTGGAAGGAAGGGTTTGGCCTCGGCCGGCAGGCCCATCTGGCCGTGCACGCCCGGGAGGGCCTTGGCCTCGCGGCCTTTACCGCCTTCCTCGCCGCCAACGGCCCGGCCATGGACGCCACGCCCACGTCCGATCCGGCCGTCTGGAGCCTGCCCGGCGGCCGGCGCCTGACGTTCGTGCCCATCGCCAGGCTTGACGTCTCCGCCTCGGATATACGAGAGCGGTGGCGGCAACAAAAACGCATCCACGGACTTGTCAGCGAGGCCGTGCTGCGGGAACTCAAAAATCATGCGGATGCGCTCGAAGCCGGTTGGGGCCGGCCCGAATCGGAAGCCATCCCCGGAACGCCGTCTTGCAAAGCAACCTGACTTTCGCCCGCCGCACGGTCCATTTTCTGTCCTCCCTGCTGTTCGTGACGCTGCTCGTCCTGCCGACGGCCGACAGGTTCGTCCGGTTCGCGCCCCAGACCCTGATGATGGAACGCGACGCAGGCAAACTCGTCACCCTGACGGGCGATCCGGCCACCTGGATCAAATGGTTCGACACCCTGCGCCGGGGCTACCTGGAGCGCCACTACAACCTGCGAAGCCTTCTTATCACCTGGAACAGCTTCCTGGACACCTTTGTCCTGGCCTCGACGTCGGCCTCCTCCCAGGTCATGGCCGGCAAGGACCACTGGCTTTTCCTGGCCCAGGACGGGCCCCGCAACATCCTGGAGGACGCCCGTTCCTCCGATCCCCTGCCCGAAGCGTCGGTCGACGTTCTGGTCCGGGAACTGGAACGCCGCCGGGAGTGGCTGGAAAAGCGCGGCATCCGCTATCTTGTGGTGGTCGCCCCCAACAAGAATACCGTTTATCCGGAAAATCTGCCCGAATACCTGCGCCCGCGCAAGCCGGAAGGGCACCTGCAACAGCTGGTCAACTACGCCAAAGCCTATACCAAGCTCGATATCGTGGACGTGACGCCGGGCATACTCGAACAAAAAATGACCGATCAGGTTTTTTACATGACCGATAGCCACTGGAACGCCCATGGCGCCTTCGCGGCCTATCGGCAGATCGTCGCGGCCCTCAAAAAGGATTTTCCGGCCATCGTTCCCCTTGAGCGCTCGCAGTTCTCTGTGGAGCAGTATAACTGGCTGCCGGGCGATTTGGCCAACATGATGGGCCTGGCCGAACACCTCAAGGAAGACCGGATCATGTACTTCAACAAGGATTGGTTCAAGGCCAGGGGCCTCTCCTATGACGGACCGATCGATCCCCACTATTTCGAGTATCCGCAGTATTCCGTGACCGGCAACACGAAACTGCCAAACGCCATCGTGTTTCACGATTCGTTCTGGTGGGAGCTCTTGCCGTTTTTGGCCGAGTCGTTTGACAAGGGCCTCTATGTCTGGCTGCTGCCCCAGACGAACACGGAATTTCGTTTCTTTGACACGGCGCTTATCGAGCGGGAAAAGCCGGATGTGGTGATCGACGAATTCACGGAGCGCTATATCCTGCCGCCCTTGCGCGGCGGGTTTCGCCTCAAAAACGACGTTGCAGCGACCGCGCCCTAGCCGGGACGATATGCTCCGCCCGGAGGCTCTGTTTGCACCGGCCGGCCGCTTCTTTACAAACCGGAAAAAATCCGTAATTGAAGCACAGAAACACCGCCATGTCGCGCCCAGCCGCGAGGAGCCTCACCTTTCCCATGGAACATGACCCAGCCCCTTCGTCCCAGACATCAGACCCCCTAGATCCCGTCCAACCTCCGTCGCCCGGCGCCATGCCGCCTACGGAGGCCCGGCCATGGTGACCTTGATCGTTTCCGTCGCCTTGGCCGTCGTCATTTCGGCTTTTTGCTCCATGAGCGAGGCCGCCCTTTATTCCGTGCCCTGGAGCTGGATCGAGCGCCTGCGCAAGGAAGGCCGGGCCTCCGGCGAACTCCTCTTTTCCCTGCGCTCCAACGTGGAAAAGCCGATCACCGCCATCCTGACCCTCAACACCATCGCCAACACTGCCGGGGCAGCCGTGGCCGGCGCCGCCGGCGCGGCCGTGTTCGGGTCCGAAGACCTGTGGCTTTTCACCGCCGCCTTCACGGTCGTCATCCTGGTCTTTGGCGAAATCCTGCCCAAGACCGTGGGCGTGGCCTACAGCCGCAGCCTGTCGGCCTTCATCGCCGCACCCATGAAGTACATGATCCTGGCGCTTTTGCCCATCATCTGGGCCGGCGGGCTCCTGGCCAGGCTGGTGTCGCGCAAGCGCCGGGACCCGCTGTCCTCGGAGGAGGACCTGCGGGCCGTGGTCAGCCTGACCCGGCGGGAGGGCATCATCAAGCCCCTTGAGGAGCTGTCGATCAAAAACATCCTGTCCCTGGACCAGAAGACGGCCAGCGACATCATGACGCCCCGCACCGTGGTCTTCACCCTGCCGTCCCAGATGACCGTGGCCGAGGCCAGGGGCGAGCGGCGGGGCGTGTGGCCGCACAGCCGCATCCCGGTCTTTGACGCCGACGACCCGGAAGACATCGTGGGCATCGTCTATCGCCGCGAAGTCCTCGAAGCCCTGGCCAACGACCAGGACGACGTGCGCATCGCCGACCTCATGAAACCGGTCCGGTTCGTCCTCGACACCATGACCCTCGACCGGGTGCTGGTAAAATTTCTGGAATCGCGTATGCATCTCTTCGTCGTTCTCGACGAATACGGTGGAGTATCCGGAGTGGTCAGCCTGGAGGACGTGCTCGAGGAGATCCTCGGCAAGGAAATTGTTGACGAAACCGACCAGGTGGCCGATATGCGGGAACTCGCCCGCACCAGGCGCGAAGAGCTCCTGCGCCAGATGCACGACCGCGAGGACGCTCCCGCCCCCCAACCATAACCGTGCAGGTTCTGCCATGGCGAAAAAAAACAACGCCCCCATGTATCTTGTGGCCCTGGCGCTTTTTCTCGGTGGCCTGGGCTATTTGCTCTACTCGGGGCTCGGGGAAAACGCGGCCTACTTCTTGAACGTTTCCGAAGCCCTGGCCATGAAGCCGACGGAGCTTTCCAAGGCCCGCCTGTTTGGCACCGTGGCAGAGGAGGGGCTCTCCCGGCCCGAGGACGCCATGGGCGTCAGCTTCGTGCTGGAGGACAAGGATCAGGCCGGCAAGACCATGCGGGTTGATTTCCGCGGCGCGGTGCCGGACACGTTCAAGCCCGGCGTCGAGGTCATCGTGGAAGGGGGGGTCAATCCCGCCTCCGGCGCGTTTGCCGCCAACACGCTCATGACCAAGTGTCCCTCGAAATACCAGAAGGAAAATCGCGGCTAGCAGGGGCGGCCTTCCCTTGTGGCGCTCCGTCCCGGTCTTTTGACCGGGCGGGCGGCCGCTGTTTTATCTTCCGCCGGTCCGGCCGGATGGCATCGCGTCCCGGCCGTGGCCCGGGACGCCCCGGCTCTTGCGCCTTGTCGCGCGTGGGCCGGCGCGGGTGCCCCCGCCGTTGGCACGCAAAAAACGTCCTGTCCCGACAAAGGAGCCTTGATGCACGTTACCGCGTATTTTGCCCTGCTCGTGGCCATGCTCGTCTGTCTGGCCGGGGCGGCCACGGCCATTTTCGGCCTGTGGCGACGGGATTACAGCCGGCTGGTCCTTCTCGAACGCGGCCACCTCCTGGCTTCCCTGGCCGTGGTCGTCTCTTCGGCCATCCTGGCCACCGCCCTGTGGCGGCGCGACTTCTCGTTTATCTATGTGGCCGAGTACACGGATACCCTCTTGCCGCTTTTTTACGCCCTGACCGCTTTCTGGGCCGGGCAGGCCGGATCGCTCCTTTTCTGGATGCTGGTCCTGGCCCTTTTCGGGGTCTGTTTCGCCTTTTCCCCCTCGTACCAGGGTCTGGCCCCGGCCACGCGGTATGCCTACTGGATGTTTTTCCTGTCCATCGAGGCTTTTTTCCTGCTGCTCCTGACCGGGCCGAGCAATCCGTTCTTGGAGGCCGTGCCGCCCCTGCCCGAGGGCCGGGGGCTCAATCCGCTCTTGCGCAATCCCGGCATGATCTTCCACCCGCCGCTTCTGTTCCTCGGCTATGCCGGGTTCGCCGTGCCGGCCTGTCTGGCCCTGGCCTCGTGGCTGGTCGGGGAGGGCAGGTCCTTTGCCGCGGCCGGGCGCAATACCGCCATCCTGTCCTGGATTTTTCTCACCGCCGGCATCGTCCTCGGCGGCTGGTGGTCCTACATGGAACTCGGCTGGGGCGGCTATTGGGCCTGGGACCCGGTGGAAAACGCCTCGCTCATCCCCTGGCTGGTGGCCACGGCCTTCCTGCATACCTCCATCGTCGAGCGGCGGACCAAGGCCCTGTCCAAAACCAACGTGGCCCTGGCTGTCGTCACTTTCGTCACCTGCATCCTCGGCACCTATCTGGTGCGCAGCGGGGTGGTCGAATCCCTGCACGCCTTTGGCGAGGGCGGGGTGGGCGAGCCGCTGCTGCTGTTCATGCTTTTCTCCCTGGCCCTGCTCGTTGCCGTGCTGGTGGCCGGGGCGTCGTATTTCGCGGACCGGTCCAAGCCCCTGTCCGGGCTTTTGAGTGTCCCGGGATTTCTGGTCATCCTGGCCTGGCTCATGCTGGCCCTGTCCGCCGTGGTCCTGCTCGGCACCATGTGGCCGGTGGTGAGCCGGCTGTGGAGCGCCAACCCGGTCGGGCTGGACGCCGGGTTCTACAACCGGGTCTGCCTGCCCCTTTTCGCCCTGGTCACCTTTCTCGTGGCTTTCTGCCCGCTTCTGTCCTGGACCGAGGGCGTGCGGGACAAGGCCGGCCTCGGCGTCACGCTCGGCGCCCTGGTCGGCGGCGGGGCGATCCTCTACGGCGTCGGCCTGCGGTTGCCGGTGGCCCTTTTCGCGGGCGCGTCGTCGGTTGCGGCCATGGCCACGGTCGTCTACGTGCTCATGCGCCAGCGCCATGCCAGGAGCCGGGCCGGGGCCCTCGGGGCCTACGCCGTCCACCTGGGGCTGGCCCTTTTGACGCTCGGCGTGGCCTTTTCCGGTCCCTATCAGCTCAACCAGGAAGCCGTCCTGACCCCTGGCCGCACCATGCAGATCGGCGGCTTCACCCTGACCTACAAGGACCTGGAGCAGGAGGCCACCCCGGCCATGACCATCGCCCGGGCCGTCATCGACGTGGCCAAGGACGGCAGGCCGGTCGGCCGGCTCACGCCCGAGCGCCGGGTCTACAAGGGCTTTGAGCAGCCTTTTGCCGAGGTCTCGACCCTGCCGTCCCTTGGCGACGAACTCTACGCCACCTTGCTCTCCGCCTCGGACAAGAAGGCGGCCAGCATCAAGATCAGCCTCAATCCGCTGGTCAACTGGGTCTGGATCGGCGGCACGATCATGTGCCTGGCCCCGTTCCTGAGCCTTCGCCGGCCGAAAAACGGGGCAGCGTAGGACCATGGCCGAGACGGTGGTGCGGCTTCGCCGGGTGAGCCGTTTTTTCGGCGAACGGCCGGTCCTTCGAAACATCGATCTGGACGTCGCTTCCGGGCAGGTGCTCCTGGTCGTCGGCCCCAATGGCGCGGGCAAGTCCACGCTCCTTCGCATGGTGGCCGGGCTCATGCCGCCAAGCGAAGGCGAGGTGGAAACCGGGCTCGCCCCGGGAGAGATCGGCTATATCGGCCACCGCACGCTCCTCTATCCGAAGATGACCGCCCGGGCCAACCTGGCCTTCTGGCAGGCTCTCTTCGGGTTCCCCCGGGACGGGGCGGCCGTGGACGCCGCCCTAGCCCGCGTCGGGCTTTCCCGGTTCGCCGACGAGGAGGCGGGCATCTTCTCGCGCGGCATGTCCCAGCGCCTGAGCCTGGCCCGGGTCTTTCTGACCGCGCCGCGCCTGCTTTTGCTCGACGAGCCGGCTTCGGGCCTCGATCCGTCCTCGGCCGGCATGCTGCGCCGGGAGATCCGGGACGCCGCCGCCTCGGGCGCGGCCGTGGTCTGGGTCAGCCACAACATCCTGGCCGATCTGCCGGCCTGCGACCGGGTCCTCTGCCTTCGCGACCGCAAGGCCGCCTACGACGGGCCGGCCGGGGATTTCGACCCGTCCGGACTGGCCCTGGAGGCGACGTGCTGACCGCCGCCCTGACCATCGCCCGAAAGGACCTGCGCCTCGCCCTGGCCGGGGCCCAGGGGCTGGTCCAGACCGTGCTCCTTGGCCTGCTCCTTATTTTCATCATGAGCCTGTCGCGCGAGCCGGGCGAAATGTCGCCCCCCCTGGCTGCGGCCGCCGTCTTCTGGCTGGCCACGGCCTTTGGCCAGGTCCTGGTCTTCAACCACCTCTTTGGTCTGGAAGAGGCCGAGGGGGCGCGCCTGGGCCTGCTGCTTTCCCCGGCCCCGGCCCAGGCCGTCTGGCTCGGCAAGGCCGCCGCCGGATGGGTGTTGCTTTTTTGCTGCCAGATGGTATTCGCCCCCGCAGCGGTGGTCTTTCTCGGGCAGCGGATTGCCGGTTCGGTCTGGCTCGGGCTCGGCGTGGTCGCCGCCGTGGACTGGGGGCTTTGCGCCCTGGGCTCGCTTCTCGGAGCCTTGTCGGTGGGCCGGTCGTCAAGGGAATCGCTTCTGACCGTGATTCTTTTTCCGCTCCTGGTGCCGGTCCTCCTGGCCGGGATCAGGCTCCTTGAGACCGTGATTTCCGGCCGGGGATTCGAGGCCGTGGCCGCCTGGGCCGGGACCGTCGGCGCCTTTGACGCCGTTTTTACCGCCGCCGCCCTGGTCCTTTTTCCGTTTCTCTATACCGGCGAGGAATAAGGCTTCCATGATCCGCATCTGCGCCCTGGCCGCCGCGGCCGCCTCCATCCTGGCCCAGTGGGCCATCTGGTATTACGCCCCGGTGGAAGAGTCCATGGGCGTGGTCCAGAAGATTTTCTACACCCACCTGCCCATGGCCTGGTGGTCGTTCGTCAGCTTTTTCGTGGTCTTCGTGGCCTCCATCCTCTATCTGGCCAAGCGACGCGACAAATACGCCCGCCTGGCTGGCGCGGCCGCCGAGTTGGGCGTCTTGTTCGCCGGCCTGGCCCTGGCCACCGGCATGTGCTGGGCCCGGCCCATCTGGAACGTCTGGTGGACCTGGGACCCACGGCTCACCACCACGCTGGTCATGTGGTTCGTCTACGCCGCGTACCTGCTCCTGCGGTCCTCTGACGTCGGCGGCGCCCGCCGGGACGCGGTCCTGGCCGTCCTTGGCGTGGTGGCCTTTCTGGACGTGCCCCTGGTCTTTATTTCCGCCCGCTACTGGCGCAGCATCCACCCGGCCGTTTTCGGCCCCCAGGGCGGCGGCATGGAGCCGGAGATGTGGCTGGCCATGGTCGCCAACCTCGTGGCCATGGGGCTGCTCTGGCTGGCCCTGCTCCTGGCCCGCTCCCGGCAACTGGCCGCCAAGGACGCCGTGGCGGCGCTTTTCCGCCACGGCGCCGTAAGGAACTGACATGGGAAAGGAACAGTATCTTTTTGCCGCCAACGTCATTGTCTGGGTCGGCATCGGCTGCTACGTGGCCTTTCTGGCCGCCGCCCAGAAGCGGCTGGAACGCCGCCTCAAACGCATGGAGGTCCTCGGTGACGACGACTGAGCGCGCAACCGTCCCCAACGCTCCGGGCCCCAATGCCTCGGGCCGGATGGTTCTGACTTTTGTGGCCTTTGCCCTGGCCGTGGTGTTCATTGCCTCCTTCGTGTACCGGCTGCAGCGCCCGAGCCTCGAGGTGCGCCAGCAGCCGAAGAAGGGCGGCATGCCCGAGGCCATGGGCCAGGCCATGAACGGCCCCATGAAGGAAGTCATGGAGCTCATGCAAAAGCTCCAGGAGAATCCCGACGATCCGGGGCTCCAGATGGCCATGGCCGAACGCTTCATGGCCATGGGTGCCCATGACCGGGCCAAGGTCTTCCTGGACAAGGTGGCCAAGGTCCGCCCCGACGACCCGGATGTGCAAAACGCCCTGGGGGTGGTCCGCTACAACCTGAAGGACCTGGACGGGGCCAAGGCCGCCTTCGAGGGCCTGCTCGCCCGCGATCCCGAGGACTACCGGGCCCGGTTCAACCTGGGCCTGCTCTACAAATATGCCCTGAACCAGCCGGAAAAGGCCAAGGAGGCCTTCGACGCGGTCATCGCCTCGCCAAAGACCGATCCCGAGACCCGGCAGACGGCTACCAAGGAACGCGACGAAAAGCCCGCTCCGTAAGGCCGGATTGCTTTTCATGACGATTTGGTGAATGTAGACGCAAATAGTGGGGTAGGCCGGCCGGGGCGGCCCGGACGGTGTGCGCCACGAATTCTGACGCCAACCGCAACGGGAGGAAGTGTCGATGATGGGCAGGAAATGGATGCGTATGAGCCTTTTTGGGGCTGCCTTGGGCCTGACGCTTGGCCTCTCGGCCACAGGGGCGCGGGCTGACGGAACCATCAAGATCGCCGTGCCTTCGCCCTATACCGGCAGCGCCGCCGGTTACGGCGAAAACGTCAAGGCCGGCGTGGCCATGAAGATCGACGAGATCAACGCCGCCGGCGGCGTGGGCGGCAAGAAGCTCGAAGCCGTCTACCTCGACGAGCAGTGCGAGCCCCGCGAGGCGGCCACCGTTTCCTCCTCCATCGCCAACGATCCCGACATCGTCGGCATCGTCGGCCATCTGTGCTCCTCGGCCCAACTGGCCGCGCTGCCGACCTACGTGCGCGAAGGCGTGCCCGCCATTTCGCCGACCGCCACCAGCGTGGCCATAAGCGACAAGAACAAGGACGAGAAGGGCAAGGTCTGGGCGTTTCGCAACGTCTACCGCGACGACTTCCAGGGCAAGTTTCTGGCGGATTACGTGGACAAGGTGCTGGGCCTCAAAAAGGTCGCCATCTTCTACGAAAATAACGACTACGGTATCGGTCTCAAGGACGCCTTCGTCAAGGAAGGCAAAAAGCTCGGCCTGACCATCGTCGGCGAGGAAGCCTACAAGAAGGGCGACCAGGACTACACGCCCCAGCTGACCAAGCTCAAGAGCGCAGCTCCCCAGGCTATGTTCATCGCCGGCTACTACCCCGAAGGCGCGCTGATTGCGGACCAGGCGAAAAAGATCGGCTTGAGCGTCCCGAAGTTCGGCGCCGACGGCTTTGACAATGCCGACTACATGAAGCTCGGCGGCGCCGCCGTCGACGACACCTACCTGACCGCCCCCTTTCTGGCCGAGACCGCCGGGGCCGACGCCAAGAAGTTCATCGAGGACTTCAAGGCCAAGTACAAACGCGAGGTCGACTGGATGAGCGCCAACGCCTACGACGCCACCGGCATGCTCGCGGCCGCCATCGCCAAGGCCGGTCCGGACCGGGCCAAGATCCGCGACTACCTGGCCGGCATGGACAGCCCGGAAAAGGGCTACAAGGGCGTGACCGGCGTCAACTATTTCGACGCCAACGGCGACTGCCAGAAGCCGGCCAACGTCAAGATGGTCAAGGGAGGGGTATTCGTGCCCGCTCCCAAGCAGATGAACTAGCGCGACGCCGCAAAGGACATGGAACGCGAACAGGCTGGACCCGATCCAGCCTGTTCGCTTTATAGCCCACCAAGACACCCTCAACCGTTTCGGAGCGGACGTTGTTTGAACAGCAGCTCGTCAACGGGTTCACCCTGGGCCTGATCTATGCGCTGATCGCCGTGGGCTACACCATGGTCTACGGCGTCATCGAGCTCATCAATTTCGCCCACGGCGAAATTTACATGCTCGGGGCCTTCCTGACCCTGTCGTTTATTTCCCTGGGCCTGCCGCTGCCCCTGGCCGTGCTTCTGGCCATGCTGGCCACGGCCGCCATCGGCGTCCTGCTCGACATCATCGCCTATCGGCCGCTTCGCGACGCTCCTCGGCTCGCGGCGCTCATCACGGCCATCGGCATGTCGATCTTCCTGCAGAACCTGGCCATGATCATTTGGGGCAGCCGGCCGTTGCCCTTTCCCAAGCAGGCCCTGCCGGCGTTTTTCAGCGACCCGGCCGTGACGTTTTCCGACGTCACCATTTCCTGGATGCAGGTGTCCATCTACGTGGTGGCGCTGCTCCTCATGCTCGGCCTCAATCTCATCATCACCCGGACCCGGACCGGCACGGCCATGCGCGCCCTGGCCCAGAACCAGACCGCGGCCGCCCTTATGGGCATAAACGTCAACCGGGTCATCTCCTTCACCTTTGCCCTGGGTTCGGGCATGGGAGCCGTGGCCGGCATCATGGTCTCCATGTATTACAATACCATGTATCCGACCATGGGGTATCTGGCCGGGGTCAAGGCCTTTGCCGCGGCCGTGCTCGGCGGCATCGGTTCCGTGCCCGGAGCCATGCTCGGCGGGGTGGTGCTCGGCATCGCCGAAACCCTCGGCGCGGGCTATATTTCCTCCCCCTACCGCGACGGCGTGGCCTACGCGGTCATGATCCTGGTCATCATCTTCCGCCCCTCCGGCCTTCTCGGCCGGTCCGTGGTGGACAAGGCCTAACCCGGCCGGCCGGTTCCCCCGGCCGCCCGAAACGACCGGAAAAAGCATGCGTGGCTCGTTAAAAACTCTCCTGTATGTCCTCGCGGCGGCGGCCCTGGCCTATCCCTTGCTGCCGTTTCGCGACGTGTACGTCCTGCACGTCCTGGTCCTCATCATGGTCTACATGGTCCTGGCCATGGGATTGAACATTCTGCCGGGCTTCTGCGGCCTGCTCGATCTCGGGTTCGTGGGCTTTTACGGCATCGGGGCCTATACCGCCGGCCTGCTCACCATCCATTACAACATGTCGTTCTGGGTGATCGTGCCGCTTGCGGCCCTAAACGGCGCCTTTTTCGGGATCCTGCTCGGCGTTCCCACCCTGCGGCTGGTCGGGGACTATTTCGCCATCGTCACCTTCGGATTCTCCGAACTCGTGGTCCTCTTTCTGACCAACGAGATATGGCTGACCCGGGGGCCGCTCGGCGTTCCGGGCATCGCGCCGGTGTCCCTCGATGTCACCTGGCTGGCCACGCTCCTTGGCGTGGACGAGCGGTGGCGCTACGCCTTCCGGGGCGAGGTGCCGTACTACTACCTGGCCATGGCCATGGTGCTTCTGGTCTACATCGGCATGCGCCGGCTCGAGGATTCGCGCCTCGGCCGGGCCTGGCTGGCCATCCGCGAGGACCCCATGGCCGCCGCCTCGACCGGTGTCAACCTGCTCGCCTACAAGGTCATCGCCTTTGCCGTCTCGGCCGCCATCGGCGCCATGGCCGGCGCCTTTTTCGCCCGGTGGACGCTTTTCATTTCCCCGGACATGTTCAAGTTCTGGGAATCGTTTCTGGTCTTGTGCATGGTCGTCCTCGGCGGCCTTGGCAACATCAACGGGGCCCTGGTCGGCGCGGTCATCCTCATCGCCCTGGGCGAAATCCTGCGGGTGATCCTGCCCAAGCTCGGGCTGCCGGCCGAGACCCGTTTCCTGGCATACGGCCTCATCATGGTCCTGATCATGCGTTTCCGCCCGGGCGGCATCTTCACCCAGGTGGCCGAATCGACCATGCAAAGCGGACTGATAAAGGAACTGCGCGCGAAACTTGCCGCGCGGCGGACGGCGTAATATGGATGCGATCTTGAAAGTGGAAGGGGTCAGCAAACGCTTCGGCGGGCTCATGGCCCTGGCCGACGTTTCCTTCGAAGTGCCCAAGGGGTCGATCCTCGGGCTTATCGGCCCCAACGGCGCGGGCAAAACCACCATGTTCAACTGCGTGGCCGGCATCTACAAGCCGACCGAGGGCCGCATCGTCTTTGGCGAGGCCGGAAGGCAAAAAGACGTGGCCGGCAGCAAGCCCGAGCGCATGACCACGCTCGGCGTGGCCCGGACGTTTCAGAACATCCGGCTTTTCTCCTCGCTCACCGTGCTCGACAACGTCCGCATCGGCCGGCACTGCCGGACCGCGTCAAACTTCTTCGGTGCGGTGCTGCGGACCCGGTCGCAAAAGGCCGAAGAGCGGCGGATCCTCGATGCCGCCATGGAATGCCTGGACTTCGTGGGACTCGGGGAGCAGGCTCTGTCCCAGGCCGCGAGCCTCTCCTACGGCGACCAGCGCCGCCTGGAAATCGCCCGGGCCCTGGCCACCGAGCCCAAGCTGCTCCTGCTTGACGAACCGGCGGCCGGCATGAACCCCAAGGAGACCGAATCCCTGGTCGACCTCATCCACGCCATTTTGGCCCGTGACGTCACGGTGGTCCTCATCGAACATGACATGAAGCTCGTCATGCGCATCTGCGCCCGGCTGGTCGTTCTCGACCACGGGGTCAAAATAGCCGACGGTTCCCCCAAAGAGGTCCGGGCCAACCCGGACGTCATCGAGGCCTATCTCGGCAAGGGGGCGGCCCATGCTTGAGATCACGGACATCCACACCTATTACGGCAACATCCAGGCCCTTCGCGGCGTGTCGCTGCGCATCGGCGCGGGCGAGATCGTGACCTTGATCGGCGCCAACGGCGCGGGCAAGACCACGACCCTCATGAGCATCTCCGGCGTCACCCCGCCCAAGCGCGGCACGGTCTCGTTTCTCGGCCAGGACGTGACCCGGCTTTCCACCGAACGCATCGTGTCCCTTGGCATCACCCAGGTGCCCGAGGGCCGCATGATCTTTCCGCGCCTGACCGTGAAGGAAAACCTGCTCATGGGCGGGTACCTGCGCCGGGACAAGGCCGGCATCCGGGCCGACGAAGAAAAGGTCTACGGGCTTTTCCCGGTCCTTTTTGAACGCCGGACCCAGATGGGCGGCACGCTGTCCGGCGGCGAACAGCAGATGCTGGCCATCGGCCGGGCCCTGCTCGCCAGGCCCAAGCTTTTGCTGCTCGATGAGCCGTCGCTTGGCCTTGCGCCGTTGGTAGTTGAAAATATCTTTGAAATCATTAAGCAGATAAACGCGGATGGCGTCACGGTCCTTCTGGTCGAGCAAAACGCCCAGATGGCCCTGCACATCGCCCACCGCGCCTATGTCCTCGAAACCGGCCGGATCACCCTGGAAGGGGCGGCCCGCGACCTGCTAAACGACCCCAAGGTACGCTCCGCCTATCTTGGCCTGGACTAAGAAGCCCCCGAAGGAGAATCGAGACATGGAAAAAATCATCGAGACCGGGCTGACCTTCGATGACGTGCTGCTGTTGCCGAGCTACTCGGAGGTCCTCCCGGACGAAGCCGACGTCTCCTCGTGGCTGACCCCGGAGATCAAGCTCAATATACCCCTTGTCAGCGCGGCCATGGACACGGTCACCGAGTCCCGCATGGCCATCTCCCTGGCCCGCTGCGGCGGCGTGGGGGTGGTGCACAAGAACATGACCATCGCCGAACAGCGCCTCGAGGTCGAGAAGGTCAAGAAGTCCGAGTCCGGCATGATCATCTCGCCCATCACCGTGCCGCCCGAGATGACCGTGGAGCAGGCCCTGGTGGTCATGAGCGAGTACAGCATCTCGGGCCTGCCCGTGGTCGACGAGGGGACGCTCGTCGGCATCGTCACCAACCGCGACGTGCGTTTCGTCAAGGACTCCGTGACCAAGGTCAAGGACGTCATGACCAAGGAGAGCCTGGTGACCGTGCCGGTCGGCACCACCCTTGAAGAGGCCAAGCACCATCTGCACCAGAACCGGATCGAAAAGCTCCTGGTGGTCGACGAGAACAACAAGCTTCGGGGCCTGATCACCATCAAGGACATCGAGAAGATCCGCAAGTACCCCAATTCCTGCAAGGACAGCCATGGCCGGCTGCGGGTCGGCGCGGCCATCGGCGTCGGGGCCGACCGGGACGAGCGGGCGGCCAGCCTCCTTGAGGCCGGGGCCGACTTCCTGGTCCTCGACTCGGCTCACGGCCATTCCAGGAACATCCTGGAAGCCATTCAGGCCATCAAGGGGAACTTCCCCGACTGCCAGCTGATCGGCGGCAATGTCGGCACCTACGAAGGGGCCAAGGCGCTGATCGCCGCCGGGGCCGATGCGGTCAAGGTCGGCATCGGGCCGGGCTCGATCTGCACCACTCGCGTGGTGGCCGGCGTCGGCGTGCCCCAGGTCACGGCCATCATGGAAGCGGCCCGGGCCTGCCGCGAGGCCGGCAAACGGCTCATTGCCGACGGCGGGGTCAAGTTCTCGGGCGACATCGTCAAGGCCATCGCCGCCGGCGGCGACACGGTCATGATGGGCGGCCTTTTCGCCGGCACCGAGGAGAGCCCGGGCGAGACCGTGCTCTACCAGGGCCGCACGTACAAGATCTACCGCGGCATGGGCTCCATCGACGCCATGCGCGAAGGCAGTTCGGATCGCTATTTCCAGGAAAAATCCAAAAAGCTCGTGCCCGAGGGCATTGTCGGCCGGGTGCCGTTCAAGGGACCCGTCACCGAGAGCATCTACCAGCTCGTCGGCGGCCTGCGCTCCGGCATGGGCTACTGCGGCTGCGCCACCATCGGGGACCTGCAGCAAAAGACGAGGTTCGTGCGCATTTCCCCGGCCGGCCTTCGCGAAAGCCATGTCCACGATGTCATCATCACCAAGGAAGCCCCCAACTATCGCGTGGAGACCTACTGATATGTCCGCTCCCGACAAGGTCGTCATCCTGGACTTCGGGTCCCAGTACACCCAGCTCATCGCCCGCCGCGTGCGCGAGGCCGGGGTCTATTCGGAAATCCATCCCTGCACCGTCAACGCCGCCCAGGTGAGGGCCATGGCCCCCAAGGCGCTGATCCTCTCCGGCGGGCCGTCGAGCGTCACCGACGCCGATGCGCCGCCCTTTGATCCGGCCGTGTTCGACCTCGAACTCCCGATCCTTTGCATCTGCTACGGCATGCAGCTTCTGGCCCACACCCAGCCCGGGGGCACGGTCGCCGCGTCCACGGACCGGGAATACGGCCGGGCCGAACTGACCGTCCTGGCCGATGTGCCGCTGTTCGCCGGCCTGCCCGAAGCCGGAAGCCACACGGTCTGGATGTCCCACGGCGACAAGGTGACCGCGCCGCCGGCCGGCTTCGTGGTGGCCGCGCGCACGAAAAACGTGGACATCGCCGCCCTGGCCAATGTCGAGCGGCGCATCTACGCCCTGCAGTTCCACCCCGAGGTGGCCCATACCGAGGACGGCGAACGCATCCTCGGCAATTTCCTTTTCCGTATCGCCGGGTTGACTCCCGGGTGGACCATGGCGAGCTTCGTCGAGACGGAACTTGCCGCCCTCAAGGAAAAGGTTGGGGACGACGAAGTGGTCTGCGCCCTGTCCGGCGGCGTGGATTCCACCGTGGTCGCGGTCATGCTCCACAAGGCCATCGGCAAAAAGCTCCACTGCATCTTTGTGGACAACGGGCTTTTGCGCCTCGGCGAGGGCGAGGAGGTGGCCGCCTACCTGCGCGAGCACTTCGACCTCAACCTGCACTACATCAATGCGTCAAAGCTCTTTCTCGACCGTCTGGCCGGCGTGACCGACCCGGAGCAAAAGCGCAAGATCATCGGCACCTCCTTCATCGAGGTCTTCGAAGTCGAGGCGGCCAAGCTGCCCAAGGTCAAGTATCTGGCCCAGGGGACGCTCTATCCCGACGTCATCGAGTCGGTTTCCTTCAAGGGCCCGTCCGCCGTCATCAAAAGCCACCACAACGTCGGCGGCCTGCCCGATGTCATGAAGCTCGAACTCATCGAACCGTTGCGGGAGCTTTTCAAGGACGAGGTGCGCAAGGTCGCGGTGGAGCTTGGCATGCCGGACTTCATCATCTGGCGCCATCCCTTCCCCGGACCGGGCCTGGCCATCCGCATCATCGGAGAAGTGACTGAGGAACGGCTTGAGATTTTGCGTCGAACGGATAAGATCGTGCAGAGCGAACTTCTGGCCTCGGGCTGGTACCGCAAGGTCTGGCAGGGGTTCGCCGTGCTGTTGCCACTCAAGACCGTCGGGGTCATGGGCGACGGGCGCACTTACGAAAACGTGGCCGCCATCCGGGTGGTGGACAGCCTGGACGCCATGACGGCGGACTGGTCGCGCCTGCCCTCCGAAATCCTGGCCTCCATGTCGGGCCGCATCATCAACGAAGTCAAAGGCGTCAACCGGGTGGTGTTCGACATCTCCTCCAAGCCGCCAAGCACCATCGAGTGGGAATAACCGCCGTCATCCGCAACCCGGCCGGCGCATGCTGGCGAAAAAGAGCAAGCCTATGTTTGGCATTGGTTCCACAGAGCTTCTGATCATCCTGGTGGTGGCCCTGATCGTCATCGGCCCCTCCAAGCTGCCCGATCTCATGCGGACGCTTGGCAAGGGCATGGCGGAATTTCGGCGCATGAGCAGCGACGTGAAGTCCACGTTCGAGGCCGAGGTGGACCGGGCCGACCGGGAAAACCGGCAAGCCGAGGCCAGGAAGGAATTGTATCCCGAACAGGCCGCGGCGGCCCAGTCGGCCGCTTCGGTCGAAACGGTCGCCGCCCCCTCGGGCGCGGCCCCGGCCGTCAAGCCGGCCGCTCCGGCCCAGCCGGCCGGCGCGCCGGAACATGCCGGCAACACGGCCGAGGCCTCTTCGGCCAAGGCGGACCCGGCGGCCAAAACCCACGCCACTCCGGCCGACGCGGCCAAGGCCGTGGCCAGCAAGCAGGACGAGGCCAACGAGGCCGCTCCCGGCAAGGAGGCCCCGACCGCCTAGGCGGACGGGGAACGCCATGACCGAACGCTTTGGCACGTATTCCCGCGAGACAGGGGAAACCCGGGTGGCCGTTGAGATCGCCCTTGACGGCGCGGGCACGGCGGCGGTGGACACCGGCTTCGGGTTTGCCGACCACATGCTCAATCTCCTGGCCTTCTGGGCCGCCTTCGACCTCAAGCTGACCTGCCGGGGCGACATGGAGGTCGATGCCCACCATTCCCTGGAGGACGCGGCCATCTGCCTGGGCGAGGCCTTTCGCCAGGCCCTGGGCGACCGGGCCGGCATCGCCCGGGTCGGCATGGCCAAGGTGCCCATGGACGAGGCCCTGTGCGAGGTGGTGGTGGACCTTTCGGGACGCCCGTATCTCGTGTACAGGGAAAACGTGTTGCCGCCGGTGATCGCCGGCGAGGAAAAGGACCTGTGGCGGGAGTTTTTCAAGTCCTTTGCCGTTTCCGCCCGCATGAACCTTCACATCCATTACGAATACGGCCAAAATGGCCATCATCTGGTGGAAGCGGCCTTCAAGGCGCTGGGATTGGCCCTGCGTCGTGCCGTGGCCGCCTACGGATCGGGCAGGGTGCCGAGCACCAAAGGGAGCCTGGATTGATGCGAACCAAATCACTGACCGCTCTTCTCATCACGCTGCTGGCCGCTGTCATCCTGACCACGGGCTGCGCCCGGCGTCACGCCCCGGCCGCCAAGGCCTCTGCCCCGGGCGACGCCGCCACCTCGGCCGTGGCTTTCCTCGGCAAGACCTTTGCCGTGGCGCCGTTCACCAATCCGGCCACGGACGCGGACCTGCTTTCCGGCTACCTGCCGTCCTCGCGGTCCGTGCCCGAGGTCGTGGTCGTCCACCTCGACGCCGCCCTGGCCGAGGATGTGGCCGGATCCAGGCAGACCATCGCGCCTGCGAAGATGACGGCCGAATGCGCCCGCACGGCTGCCCGGGGCGACGAATCCGGACGGCTGGCCACCATGCGCTACTGGCAGAACGTGGGCAAATGCGCCGGCGCCGACTTCGTGGTCGTGCCCATGGTCCTCAACTGGCGTGAGCGCGACGGGTCGGAGATCGGGGCCACCAAGCCGGCCAGCGTCGATCTGACGCTCACCCTCGTGGACGTGCGCACGGGCGGCATCGTCAAGCATTACCACTTTGACGAGACCCAGCAGTCCCTGTCCTCCAACATCCTGGAGGCCCAGAAGTTCGTGTCCCGCAATGGCCGATGGGTGACCGCCATGGAACTGGCCCAGGAAGGCCTGCGCCAGGGGCTCAAGGAGCTTGGGCTGTGATCCTATTCCCGGCGGTCGATATCAAGGACGGCCAGTGCGTGCGCCTGAGGCAAGGCTTGGCCGACGAGGTGACGGTCTTCTCGCCCGATCCCGTGGCCATGGCCCGGCACTGGGCTGATCTCGGGGCGTTGTGGCTCCATCTGGTGGACCTGGACGGGGCCTTTAGCGGCAAGCCGAAAAACTTCGACCTGATCCGGCGCATCTGTGCCGGAGTGTCCGTGCCGGTGCAGCTCGGCGGCGGCATCCGCGACGCGGCCACCGCGGCCGCCTACCTCGATGCCGGGGTCAGGCGGCTTATCATCGGCACCATGGCCCTGGCCGATCCCGACGCCTTTGCCACGGTCTGCGCCGCCCATCCGGGCCGCGTCGGCGTGTCCCTGGACGCCGTGGACGGCCGGCTCAAGGTCAAGGGCTGGGTCGAGGACGCGGGCCTTGGCGTCGAGGACGTGCTGCCGCGGCTCAAGGACCAGGGCGCGGCCTTTGTCGTCTACACCGACATCAGCCGCGACGGCATGCAGTCCGGCGTCAACAAGGAGGCGCTTGCGCGTCTGCTCACCCTGACGGACCTGCCGGTCATCGTGGCCGGCGGCGTAGCCACCTTGGAGGACGTCAAGGCGCTTTATCCGTATTCCAAAAAAGGGCTGCAGGGCGTGATCACCGGCCGGGCCATCTATGCCGGGACCCTCGATTTCGGCGATGCCATGGCCTATATCGCCAGCCAGTCCGAGGAGGTCGCATGAAAACCGTGGAAGTCGGCGGCATGCACTGCCCAAAGTGCGTCGCGTCCGTGACCAAGGCCCTGTCCGAAGTGCCGGGCCTCTCCAACGTGTCCGTGAGCCTGGAAAAGGGACTGGCCACCTTCGAGGGCGACGCGTCCGAGGATGCCATCAAGACGGCCATTGACCGGATCGGTTTTGTCCCGGGCCAGGTAAAGTAGCCCGTGAACTTTTTTTCAGACTGCACCCGGCCGCCGCGCTCTGCGCGGCGGCCGGGTTTCTTTTGGCCGGACCGCTCGGCGGGGTGGGGCGGGGCTGGAGAAGGGGGAGGACGCATCGCTGCGGATTCCGCTGGTGTGGCCCGGTCGGCTGCCGGTTGGGCCGCGCGGGGCCTGGGCCTCATGGTTCTCTTTCTGGTTCTCGGCTGGCCGGCCGGGCTTTTGGCCGCCTTGGAGCGGGTTACGGTCGTGCGCGTCCTCGACGGCGATACCTGCGTGCTCGCCGACGGCCGCCGGCTGCGTCTGGCCGGCATCGACGCACCGGAAATGGCCCATTCCGGGACCCCGGCCCAGTACTACGCCGTGGAAGCCACCTCGCGCCTGGCCCGGCTGACCCTGGGCCAGCCCCTGGGCCTGGCGCTGGTAGGGGAGGGGACCGATCGTTACGGCCGAACCCTCGGGTCCCTGATCCGGCCGGACGGGACCTCGGTTGCCGAACGGATGCTCGGCGAGGGGGCGGCCTATGTCTTCTGGTACCGCGACCTGCCGCGTTCCCTTGTGGAGCGGTATCTGGGGATCCAGCGCCGGGCCATGGCCGCCGGCGCCGGTTTCTGGCCGCGCATCCTGGCCCTGCCGGCTCCGGGCGGGGCGTATGTCGGCAACACCGCCTCGCATCGATTCCATGCCCCGGGCTGCCCGGACGCCGGCCGGATCGGCCCCCGCAACCGGGTGGTGTTGCCGACGCTTGGCGAGGCCTTTGGCCGGGGCTACACCCCGGCCCGGGACTGCACGCCCTGGCCGTCGGATCGGGATGCGGGTCCGGGCAAGGGCTGGAATCGGAAATGGCCTTGACGCGACGGCATTTTTGGACCATCCATTTTGCCGCGAGAGTCCTAGACCCGACACCGTCCCGGGAGGCGGACGTCCCCTGCGGGACGGGCATGTCGGGTGAAAAAACCACCTGGAGGCCGCATGTTTTTTCCGAGCCTGGCGCACGCCATGGGCGCCGCCCCTGCCGGCGGCGATGCGGGGGGCAATCCCATCACCGCTTTTTTGCCGCTGATTTTGATGTTCGCCATCTTTTATTTTCTTCTGATCCGCCCCCAGCAGAAAAAGGCCAAGCAGCACCGCGAATACCTGGCCGGCCTCAAGCGCGGGGACTCTATCCTGTCCGGCGGCGGCATCTACGGCCGGATCATGGAAGTCCATGGCGACCGGCTGACGGTGGAGATCGCCAAGGACCTGACCATCGAGATCAACCGCAGTTATGTCTCCGGTCCGGCCGATCCCCAGGCTATGGCTGCCAAGACTGAAACCAAGACGAAAGACAAGTCCAAGGACAAGGAATAACTCCTTCGGGCGGCAATCGGCCCGACCGACGGCAAAGGGCTGCCCGTGGGCAGTCCCTTTGTTTTTTCGCATTGCCCCCGAAGCGCAAGCCTCCCAAGGAGAGCCTCGCCCATGTCTGGAAATCTGCGCTGGCGACTGGTCTGCATAAGCCTTGTGGCTTTTCTGGGCCTCATCTACATGCTGCCGTCCGTGGGGTCGGTCAAACAGACCTTTCTCGGCAAGTTCCTGCCGGACGATGTCATCAATCTCGGCCTTGACCTCAAGGGCGGCATCCACCTCACCCTGGGGGTGGACGTGGACAAGGCGTTGGCCAATTCCCTGGCCCAGATGGGCCGCGACATAAGGGATCAGGCCAAGGAGGAAGGCATCGTCCTCCAGCGCCCGGAATCCACGGCCGACGGCCGGCAGCTGACCTTTATCCTCAATACGCCGGACAAGCGCCAGGAACTCGACGACCTCCTTTCGCGCCATTTCCAGGTGCTTGTGGTGGACGGCGTCGAGAGCGCCGCGGACGGCAAGTACGTCTACAAGCTGTCGTTTAGCCCGCGCTACAAGGCCGACCAGGCCCGCATGACCGTTGATCAGGCCGTCAAGACCATCCGCAACCGCATCGACGAATTCGGCGTGGCCGAGCCCGATATCCGCAAGCAGGCCGACAACCGCATCCAGATCCAGCTGCCGGGCCTGCACGACCCGGAGCGGGCCATCAAGCTCATCGGCAAGACCGCCCACCTGGAGTTCAAGGTCGTGGACGACAACGCCGACCTGGACAAGGCGCAAAAGGGCCTTGTGCCGCCCGGGGAGGAACTTTCCGTCCTGCGCCACCGCAACCCCGACGGCTCGTACCTCGAACGGCCCATCGTGCTGCGGTCCGAGGCGGTCATGACCGGCGAGAACATCGCCGACGCCCGGGCCGGCTTCGACAACACCAATCAGGCCTATGTCGGCCTGTCCTTCACCCCGAGCGGAGCCCGCCAGTTCGAGCGGGTGACCGGCGAAAACGTGAAAAAGCGCCTGGCCATCGTTCTGGACGGCAAGGTCTATTCCGCGCCGACCATCCAGGAGAAGATCAGCGGCGGCCGGGCCAGTATCACCGGCCGGTTCTCGACCGAAGAGGCCCGCGACCTGGCCATCGTGCTGCGGGCCGGAGCCCTGCCCGCGCCGGTCACCATCCTGGAGCAACGCAGCGTCGGTCCTTCCCTGGGGCAGGAGTCCATCGAAAAAGGCGTGTATTCGGCCGTGGTCGGCGGCGTCCTCGTCGTGGCCTTCATGATCCTCTACTACGGCGTGGCCGGAGCCGTGGCCGACATGGCGCTTGTTTTCAACCTCATGCTCATCATGGCCGGCCTGGCCGGATTCGGGGCCACCCTGACCCTGCCCGGCATCGCGGGCATCATCCTGACCATCGGCATGGCCGTGGACGCCAACGTCATCATCTTCGAGCGCATCCGCGAGGAAGTTCGCCGGGGACTGACCGCCCGATCGGCCGTGGATACGGGCTACAGCCGGGCCACCCTGACCATCCTCGACGCCAACGTGACCACGGTCATCGCGGCCGCCGTCCTCTACCAATTCGGCACGGGGCCCATCCGGGGATTCGCCGTGACCCTCATTCTCGGCATCGTGGCCTCCATGTTCACGGCCATCTTTTTCACCCGATTCCTGTTCGACCTCTGGCTGTCCAAGCGGCCGGTGGACGCCGGCATCCATATCTGATCGATCCGTCCCCGATCCGACACGGCCCCCGCAAGGGGGCCTTCTTTTTTCCGGTTTGACCGGTTCCCCGGACGGCTTTACACTGCTTTCGCGCCCACCACCCGTTGCGAGGTCTGTTCGTGTCGATGCTCTCCCTTCCCTGCTTCTGCCCCGTCCGCGCCGCGTGGCGCCCGTTGCCGGATCGGCGGCCCGCGCCGGGCCCTGGTCAGGGGCCGGGATGTTTTTTCGTTCTTTCCGATCAGGCTGTGAGGCCCTTGATCCGGACGGGGCTTACCCTCACGATGGTCCTGCTCCTGGCTTTGGCCCTGGCGGGCCGGGCCGTGGCGGGAGGCAAGCCTTTCAGCGTGGAAGACATGCTGCGCGTGGCCATGGTGGCGGACGTGCGGCTCGGGCCCGACGGCAGGCGCGTGGCCTTTACCGTCACCCGGGCCGCACCGGAAATCCGGGACGGGGACCTGTATTCCCGCATTTATCTGGCCGAGCCGGGCAAGGCCGGCCCACGGCCCGTCACCCCGGAAACCGCGCAGTGCGAAAAACCCAGCTTCTCCCCGGACGGAACGCGGCTTGCTTATCTCCAGCAGGGTGACGACACCACCGAGGCTGTCCTGCAAAATCTGGCCACCGGCCAGACCCGGCGCCTGAGCCGGGGACAGGGGGACGTTCTCGATCTGGCCTTCGCCCCGGACGGGAAATCCCTGGCCATGACGATCGTGGCCGAGAGCAAGGGGGCGGCCAGTCGCAACAACGACGATGCGGACGTGGAAGTCCTGGACGCTGCAAGCGGTGCGGCCGGCCTGTTCCTGCTGCCCCTGGTCGGGCACGGAGGCCCGCGTGGCCTGGTCACGGACCGTGACGTGGGCAATTTCGTCTTTTCGCCGGACGGCGGCCGCATCGCCTTCGAAACAACGGCCCCGGACGGGCCGCCACGGGGGCGGCGCGTCACGTCCGCTTCCGGCGCGCCCGCTCCGGGGGACGCGGCCAACACCGACATCGCCCTGGTGGATGTGAAAACAGGCGCCGTCACTTCCCTGGCCGACACCGACGGCTCCGAGGGGAGCCCGCGTTTTTCGCCGGACGGCAAATCGGTCGCCTATGTCTCCATGGCCGCGCCGGGCTTTTATTTCAGCGCCGCCCGGGTCATGGTCGTGCCCGCCGCTGGCGGCGCGCCGCGCGCCCTGTCCGAAACGCCGGACGCCCGTCCCGAACTGCTCGGCTGGTCGGCCGGCGGCGAAGCGGTCTACGTCCGCGAGGCCCAGGGCACCTGCGCCGTCATCTGGGCCCTGCCCGTGGACGGCGGGCCGCCGCGCCTGGTCTCGGACACACCCCATGTGGTGGCCTCGGCCACCCTGTCCCCGGCCGGGGACGCCTTTGGACTGGTCCTGGCTGACAGCTCCTTGCCCCCCGAGGCCTACGTGACCCCGGCCGACCGGTTCGCCCCCCGGGCCGTGTCGTCGGTCAACAAGGAGTTTGCGGGCTATCGTCTGGGCAGGACCGAAGTGGTGCGATGGCAGTCCACGGACGGGACCACCGTCGAGGGACTCTACACGCATCCCATCGCGCCGGCGTCCACGCCGCCCCCGCTCCTGGTGGAGCTCCATGGCGGGCCGGCGCTGGTGGCCGACCGGCAGTACCTGGGGGCCCTCAACTACTATCCCCTGGCCGTTTTTTCCGAGCGCGGCTATGCCCTGTTCCAGCCCAATGTCCGGGGGTCGGACGGCTACGGTCCGGCCTTTCGGCGGGCCAATGTCGGGGACTGGGGGGGAGCCGACTTCGCGGACCTGCAAAGCGGCCTCGACGCCCTGGTGGCGCGAAAGCTGGCCGATCCGGAGCGGCTTGGCGTCATGGGCTGGAGCTACGGCGGCTACCTGGCCGCCTGGGCCATCGGCCACACCGGCCGGTTCAAGGCGGCCTCGGTCGGGGCCGGCATCACCAACCTGGTCAGCCAGTGCGGCAGCATGGACCTGCCGGACTTCATTCCGCTCTATTTCGGCGGCGAGGCGTACGAGCGGTTCGAGGCCCTCTTTGACCGTTCGCCCCTCAAATACGCCGCCGCCATCAAGACGCCGACCCTGTTCCAGCACGGCGTGGCCGATGAACGCGTGCCGTTCACCCAGTCCCTCGAACTCTACACGGCCCTCTCCCGCCTCGGCGTCCCGACCCGGCTGGCCGCCTATCCCCGGAGCGGCCATGACGTGACCGAGCCGGCCCTTATCCGAGACCTCATGGTCCGAAACCTGGACTGGTTCGCCCGCTATGTGCCGGCTGCGCCGGGAGCGGTGGTCACGGGCATGGAGCAGCCTGCCGGCGACGGATCCTCCGCTGCCGGGCTCTCGGGCGGACCGCCTCCCGCCGACGGGGCGCAGCCGTCGGGATCGTAAGCTCGGGGCCCTGTCCCAACCGTCTTCCCTGCGAGCGGCGCGAGGACCGCGCCCTGTCCGTTCGCCCAAGGAAAATCCATGCACATCTATGCCGATGCCGACGCGCTGCCGAACCCGATCAAGGAAATACTGTTTCGCGCGGCCATGCGCCTGCGCCTCGGCCTGACCCTGGTGGCCAACAAGACCCTGCAAGTCCCGCGTTCGGACTACATCGCCGCCATCCGGGTGGGGCAGGGCTTCGACGTGGTGGACGCGGCCATCGTGGAACGCGTCAGCCCCGGCGACCTGGTCGTCACGGCCGACATACCGCTTGCCGCCCTGGTCATTGAAAAAGACGCCCATGCCCTGAATCCCCGGGGCGAGCTCTACACCAAGGACAACATCCAGGGCCGCCTGGCCATGCGCAACCTGCTCTACGAGCTGCGAAGCGGCGGGGTGACGACCGGCGGCCCGCCGCCCCTTTCCAACCGCGACCGGGAGGCCTTCGCCAACCAGCTCGACATCTTTCTGACCCGGCACGCCGCAGGGGCAGACGGCTCAAGCTGCTGATACGGCTGCCATCCGGATTGGGCGGATTCCTGTCTCCCCCTCTTTGGGCGGACGCCGCAGGGCTGTGGAGGGGAATGATCTGCACAGATTTCGCCGACCGCCGTTGGAAACGCCAAGGCGCACGGCCGGGGCCGGTGAGAGCGGCCCGGGGCGGGATGGGGAGGTCAGGGCTTTTGAGTGAAGGAAACGGCAGCAGGCCCGGCGCCGTGGCCGGGGGAGTGGGGCGGGAAAAGAAAGGATGGAAAAAACGGGACGCCACGGTCTGACCGTGGCGTCCCGGGGACAGCTATTCGGCGGTCGTTTCCTCGGTCTCGGGGGTCGGCTCCGGAGCGATGTGGTCGCTCCAGTAGATGAGCCGCTGGCAGTTGGGGCAGGAAAGGATCTGAACGCCCTTTTGCAGTTCGATGAACGACTGGGGCGGGATGGAGATGTGGCAGCCCGAGCAGATGCCGGCGTTGACCGGCACGATGACCGGGTTTTTGAGGCGCGAGCGGATGAACTCGTAGCGCTGCAGGATGGGCTTGGGTACGGCCTGGCCGGCTTCGGCCCGACGGGCCTCAAGCTCTGTCAGCCGGGCCTTGGCCACGGCGATGCGCTCGTCCAGGCTCTGGCGGGCGGCGGCCAGCTCGACGCCCAGTCCACCGGACCGCTCGTCAATGGTCTTGAGTTCCAGGTTCTGGCGGGCCAGTTCTTCGGCCACGGTGATCTTCTCTTCTTCCCGGCCGCGGTTCTGCTTTTCCAGGTTGTCCATCTCACGCATCATGGCGTGGTATTCCTTGGTGTTGCCCACCATCATCATCTTGCTCTTGCTCTTTTTGAGGCGCACGGAGTCCGTCTCGATCTCCGATTCCAGACGCTTTTGCTGGTCGGTCAGATACTTGAGCTTGTCGCGGACGATCTCCGCGCTCTCTTCTATTTCCTGGCGGCGTTTTTCGAGCTCGGAAATCTGCAGGGGAGCCCGTTTGAGTTCGTCCTGGAGGATGACGATCTCGTCGTCCACCTTCTGCAAGACCACCAGCTGTTCGATCTGCTTTAAATACATGACGTGTTCTCCGCGTGTTTATTCGGTCCGGGAAGGGGACGGCCCATCCGGAAAATGCGCCGAAAACGGATCGTTTCCGGAAAAATACCGTACAAAAGGACCGGCATCGCCAAAGGTGGCGGCCAGGTCGGCAGCAAAGCGCCGCATCATGGCTTCCTCCAGGGCAAAATGCCCGACATCGAGGACGAGCCGGCCGCGGGGCACGGCCAGGGCCTGGTGGTACTTGAGATCCCCGGTCAGGTAGATGTCGGCTCCGGCGGCAAAGGCGCGTCCGGCCATGTCCGCCCCGGAACCGGGGCAGTAGGCCAGGACAGCCACCTGTTTGGGCACGTCTCCGGCCAGGGTGAAAAAGGATCGGGACAGGAGGCCGGCCAGCCGTTTTTCCAGTTCCGGGAAGGGCTGCGGGCTCGGCAGTTCGCCGACAAGGCCATAGCCGTAGGGCGTCGCCGGAGACAGGACTTCGTCCAGGGAGACAAGGGTCGCCTCCGGGCAGGCAGCGGCCAGGGTCTGTTCCACGAGGCCCCTCGCGCCGGGGGAAAACACGGCTTCGAACACGTCCGGGCCAAGGGCCAGGGCCGTGACACCGGGCAGGGCGGCCAGGGCGGCCCGGCCGGCTGCGGCACTGCCGCTGGCCTGCCAGCGGGCCTGCAGGTGGGGGACCGTGCCCGCCGGTTCCAGGATGCGGCGGTTGGACAACTCCAGGGCCTCGGCCAGCCAGCCCGCCGGGCCGTCGGTCACCACGTCCAGGGAGGTATGGGCGGCGTAGAGCCAGGCCCCGCGGCCGAGAACGGCGGCCAGGACCCGATGGTAATCGTCCACGCGGTCCGGTAGGCGGGGCGAAAGGGTCAGGGGATGGTGCGTGAGGATGCACTGGGCCCCCCAGTCGAGGGCGGCTTCGATCGTGTCCGGCAGCGGATCGAGGGCCACGGCCAGCCGGTCGCAGGCGGCCAGGGTGCCGGCGATCTGCACCCCGGACCGATCCCAGCTCGCGGCGCGCCTGGGATCGGCGGTGCGCTCCACGGCCGCGATCAGTTCCCGTATCTGCATGGCGCAATGAAAAAGGCGCTTCGCACGGCCGCAGGGGCAAAAAAGCGCCTTGGTGGTATTTCCCGGATCGCCCGGCGGGCGAAAAAGGCTGGGGCGGGACGTTTCGCTGGCTTGGCCATGTATCCTTCGTGGTGGCGTGGTGGCGGGTGGCGTGGTGGGCCCACCAGGATTCGAACCTGGGACCTGCCGGTTATGAGCCGGTGGCTCTACCAACTGAGCTATGGGCCCATGCCGCACTGCGAACTGGCATTGATAGGACAGCGCGCAGTCCCGTGTCAAGAGGCGGCGGCCAGTGGCCATGCGGCAAAGGCCTGCCCAAAGGGCCCGGGGGAAGCAGGCGTGTGCGGTCGCCTCGAAACGATTCCATTGTCGGCGCCGTGTGGGAGATCACATGGCTGCCCCTGAAAGGAGGACATCAGGCCCCGGCCGCACTCCGGCGCTCCTTGACGTGGGCAATGGCCGCCCGGCCGGCTTTGGCGCCCTCGCCAACGGCCACGCTGATCTGCAGGAAGTGGCCCACGCAGTCCCCGGCAGCGAACACGCCCGGCACATTGGTCTTCTGCTCGTGGTCGGCCTCGAGGAACGCCCCCCGGGAGGTGACGCCGAGCGTCTTGGCGAAATCCAGGGCCGAAGCCTGTCCCATGGCCACGAACAGGCCGTCGGCCGGAAGCGTCGTACCGTCGGCCAGTACCGCTCCGGTCAGGGCCGGTTGTCCGGCGAGGCTGACGATCTTGGCCGTGGAGACCGCAATGCCGGCGGCCGACAGTTTTTCGGCAAATCCGGGGTCGATTTCCGACGCCTTGCCCTGGGTGTGGACGGTGATGTCGGTGGTGAAATTGGTCAGCTCCAGGGCCTGGTTGGCGGCGTAATTGCCTTCGCCGACCACGATGACCTTGCGGCCCCGGAAAAAAAAACCGTCGCAGCTGACGCAATAGGAAACACCCTTGCCTTCGTACGCCTCGATATTGGCGATGCCGGGTCGCACCCGGGTCACGCCCGCGGCGATGATCACGGCCTCGGCCTCGTATTCCTCCTGGTCGGTCTTGGCCGCAAACGAGCCGTCCTCGGCCATGTGCACGGAGAGCACCCGCTGGCAGGCGAGCTTGGCGCCGAACCGCTCGGCCTGGCGCACGCCCCGCTTGATCAGTTCACGACCCGAGATGGTCTCGGGGAAGCCGAAGTAGTTGTCGATGTCGTAGTCGCCGGCGATTTTGGGCTCACAGCCGGCGACCACGGTGGTCATACCGGCCCGGGCCGTGTAGATAGCGGCGGACAGGCCGGCCGGGCCGGCGCCGATGATCAGGCACTGGGTGCGTTGCATGGGAAAAAACCTCCGGGAGCGGAGCCGGGGCAATGGGCGTCCCGGCGTGGGAACAGTATAAACCGAAAGCCCTCGCCTGGACAAGCGAGGGCAGCTCTGGTGAGATGCGCATGCAACGTCGCCGCGACGTTGTCTTCATGCCCCGGCTGGGTTAGGGTTTCGGAATTTCCCCGAGGAAAGCGGCGGAGAAAGGGGGGGGGGCCCGTATGGACCTAAACGGCGGAGAAGGGCCTGCAAACGCCTTGGAGCGCCTTGAGACGCTCTACGAAATGGCCCCGGTCATGCTCCATTCCATCGACGCCACGGGCAGGCTGCTCACGGTCAACGCCCGATGGCTGGAAACCCTCGGCTATGCGGCTCCGGACGTCATCGGCCGGTATCTGGGCGATTTTTTCACGCCGGCCTCGCGCACCGAGTTCCAGGCCGCGTTGCCGCGTTTTCTCCAGGCCGGAGCCCTGACCGCCATGCCGTTCCAGATGGCGGCCAAGGACGGCCGGGTGCTCGACGTCCTGTTGTCCTCGGTCGGGGAGTTCGACCCGGCCGGCCGATTCATCAGATCCCTGGCGGCCATCGAAGACATCACCGCCCGCCGCCGGGCCGAGCGGGTCCTGGCCAAAAGCGAGGAACTTTTCCGCATGGCCTTCGAGGGGGCCAACGAAGGGCTGTGCATCGTCTCGCTGGAAGGGCGGCTCTTGCTGGTCAACGAGGCCCTGTGCCGTTTTTTCGGCTGCCAGGCCGATAATCTCGTCGGCAAGACCATCCAGGAGCTGGCCCATCAGGACGACAAGGGGATAACCCCACACCATATCGTCCGGGCCCTGTCCGGGGGGCAGGAGCATTTCCGGTTCGAAAAACGCTACCGCCATGCCTCGGGCCGGGCCGTCTGGGCCCGGGTCTCAGCCAGGCTTGTGCGGGATGCCGCCGACGCGCCCCTCCACTTCATCTGCCACGTCCTCGACGTGACCGAAACGCGCCACAGCACGGAACAGCTTTCCCTGCACAGCAAGACCCTGGAAGCCCTGCTGCGCCTCGGCCGGATGCGGGAGGACGGGTTGCCCGAGCTTGGCGCCTACGCCATGTCCCGGGCGGTCGTCCTGACCGGCAGCCGTTCCGGGATTTTCGCCATGTACGATGCGGACAAGGATACGATCCGGCTGCTGGCCGCCCAACGGCAGGCCCTGTCCGCCTTCGGCCTGTCCCCGGACGCCCGCTGCTTCGGCCTGCGCGAGGTGGAGCTTTTTGCCAGGGCCTGGCAATCGCAGCACCCCGTTTTGGCCAATACGACAAGGGTGGACGAGGGTTCCCGGGACGACGGTCGGCCAGGGGCTCCCCGGGGGCGGTATCTCATTGTGCCGGTGGCCGACGAGGCCAAATCCCGACTGCTCGTGGCCGTGGTCGACAAGGATGAGCCCTACGACGACGCCGATGTCCACCGGTTGTCGCTGCTTGGCGAAGGGGTGCTGGCCCACGTCAAGGAACGCAGCCGCGAACGCGATCTGGAGCGGGCCAGACGCCAGGCCGAGGCGGCCAGTCGGGCCAAAAGCGATTTTCTGGCCAATATGAGCCACGAAATCCGCACGCCGCTTTCCGGCATCATCGGCCTGACCCAGATGACGCTCAGCCAGACGCCGCGTCCCGAAGTCCGGGAAAACCTGGAGATGATCCTCGACTCCTCCCGGTCGCTCCTTGGCATCGTCAACGATATTCTGGATTTTTCCAAGATCGAAGCCGGCAAGATGGAGTTTTCCTCTGTGGATTTCGATCTGCGCGAGGCCCTGGACCGGACCATGAAGCCCTTCCAGTTTTCCTCCCGCCAAAAAGGGCTCAAGCTTTCGGTGCGGATCGCTTCGGATGTGCCCGAAGTCCTCAATGGCGATCCCGACCGGATCATGCAGGTGGTGCGCAATCTGGTCGGCAATGCGCTCAAGTTCACGGACCAGGGCGAGGTGGCTGTGGAGTTTCGGCTGCTGCGGCCGGGCGATCCTTTGCTCGTCGAGTGTTCGGTGCGCGACACCGGCATCGGCATCCCCGAAGACCGGCTGCCGGACCTGTTCCAGGTCTTCACCCAGCTTGAAGCCTCGCGGACCAAGCGGTTCGGCGGCACGGGTCTGGGGCTTGCCATCAGCCGCCGGCTGGTGGAGATGATGGGCGGCACCATCGGTGTGGAGAGCCGGTCGAATCATGGCAGCACCTTCTCCTTTACCGTGTCGCTGCGGCCGGCCCGGGAAGAGCAGCGGGACGAGGCCCGGGTCGAAACGGCTGTCCTGGCCGGCGGGTTTGCGGGGCTGCGGGTGCTCCTGGCCGAGGATAACCAGGTCAACAGGCTGTTTTTGAAACATTTTTTGGTCGAGGCTGGTTGCGAAGTGCGGCTTGCCGGTTCAGGAGGCGAAGCCTTGGCGCTTTTGGCCCAGGGGCCGGCGGACCTGGTGCTCATGGACATCCAGATGCCGGAAATGGACGGCACCGAGGCCACCCGCCGCATCCGCGACGGCGAGGTCGGGGAGGCGGCCCGGCGGCTTCCGGTGGTGGCGTTGACGGCCTACAGCATGAAGGGTGACCGGGAACGCTTTCTGTCCGCCGGGCTCGACGATTACGTGTCCAAGCCCGTGGATGTGGATGAGCTTTTCATGGTCATGCGCCGGGTGTTGGATCGGCCGGGCGTGGCCGAGGAGACGAACAGGCCGGTCCGGTCGTCCTTGCCCATGGACATGGCCTATTATCGGGATCGGGGAAAAACCGCGTTTGCCCGTGAAATCTCCCGCATGTTCCTGGATGAGAGCCCGGCCGTGGCCGCCAACCTCGATCGGGCGGTGCGCGAGGAGAATTGGGAGGCGGTCGGGGATGCCGCCCACACCCTGCTTGGCATGGCCGTTCCCTTGCGGGCCCGGGGCCTGACCGAGGATGCGAGACGGCTCCAGGAAGCGGGCCTGGCCGGCGACGCCACGGGCTGCCGGGAAGCCTGCCGCCGGGTCCGGGGCGAACTGGACCGGGTCCAGTCCGCCATCCGCGACCTGCTGCGGGGCAACGAAGGCGCCTAGTGTCGCGTTCTCGAAATCCGTGCATACGAATTTCGAAAACAACATATTTGAATAATTATTTTTTTCTAAAAAATATTAACATATTTTTTAGCGAACGCCACTAGCCGGCCATATCCATGAAAAAGGCGGCCCCGGCGTCGCCGCCGCCGGCCAGGCGTCGGCCGTCGGCCGACCAGGCCAGACAGGTGATCCGGTGGTTCTTGAGGGCCAGAAGCGGCGCCGCAGCCCGGCGGTCGGCGCTGCCGAGGAAGATGATGCCGCCGTCGAACCCGCCGGCCACCAGCGCCAGGGCCGGGTGGGCGGCCACGGCCCCGAGCAGGCCGTGCTCGAACTGGCCGAAGACCAGCGCCTCGCGGGCGGCGGGATCGGTGGCCGCGTCCACGGGCCAGCCCACAAAAGCCTGTTCCCCCCCTGTCCACAGCGTATTGCCGTCGCCGGCGAACGACAGGCTGCGCACCTTGGACGGATACCCCTCCAGCAGATAGCCGGCCGCCTGGTCCAGGTCATAGACCCGTACGCTCTTGTCCTGGGTGGCGCAGGCCATTTTCCCGCCGTCCGGGGAAAAGGCGAGGGTCAGGTTGGAGCCAGGGCCGTCGAAGACGTTGCCCCGGCCGTCCGGGCGCGGCGGGGCGTACACGGTCACCCCGTCGTAGTGGGTGGCGGCCAGGGCCCGGCCGTCGGGGCTGGCGGCCAGACCGCCGATGGTGCTCGGCAGTTCGGGCAGAACGTGGGGAGCGAGCGACTCGCTGTCAAAAAGGATGACCCGTTTGCCGCAGGCCGCGGCCAGGACGCGCCCATCGGCGCTGGCGGCCACGTGCTCGATCCACTGTCCGGGCTCGGCACAGAGCTCCCGCACCACGCCGGCGGGGCCGGTCAGGACCACTCGTCCGTCGTCGCCGCCGCTGACAAAGCCGGCCGGCGTGCCGACCAGGCACAGGGCCGCGCCGGCATGGGCCTTGGCCAGGGTCGTCTCGCCGGTGGCCGGGGTGAAAAGGGCGACCGTGCCGCTGCCAAGGGCCAGGGCCAGGGTTTCGCCGTCGGGACTGAAGGCGCAGGCCGAGACATGGGCACCGAAGTCGGCCTGCGAAAGTCCGGGCAGTTCCGCATCCGGAGTAAAAACGCTCATGACTGTTCCTCCCCGGCCGCGCATCCGGCGAGGCCTTTTTCAAGCATTGCACGATCGAGTCCCCGGCCGATGAAGACGGCCCGGCTCGTCCGTTCCTCGTTCTCTTTCCAGGGCGTGCCCCAGGCGGTTTCCAGGTACATGTGCACGCCCTGGAAGATGAAGCGCTGTTTGGTGCCGGCCACGTCCATGATGCCCTTGGACCGGTAGATGTCCTGCCCGTGCTCTTGCAGAAGCGTGGAGAGGAAGTCGCCGAGCTTCTCCGGATCAAGCGGACCGGCGACGGTGAAGCTCAGGCTCCGGATGCCGTGGTCGTGCTCGTGGGGCTCCTGTCCGCCAAACCCCGGATGGGCAAAAAGCAGGCGGTTGATGTCAAAGGCCTGGCGGTCGAGAATTCTGGCAAGCGGCAGGTCGCAACGCACGGCCGGGATGATCTCGGCCGTGGCGTTGAGGCGTTTGACCGTGGCGGTGATGTCGTCAAGGACGTCCTGGCCGACCAGATCGGTCTTGTTCACGATGACAAGGTCGGCGTACACGACCTGTTCCAGGGCCTGCCTGTTTTCGGCGGCGTGCCCCCGGAAATGGACCGCATCCACGACAGTGGTGACCGTGTCCAGGTGGAAGGCGTCGCGGGTGTCCTCATCCATGGCGAAGGTCTGGATGATGGCGGCCGGATCGGCCAGGCCCGTGGTTTCGAGGAGCACGCCGTCAAAGGCGCCCCGCCGCCTGGCCAAACCGCCGAGGACCCGGATCAGGTCGCCGCGCACGGAGCAGCACACGCAGCCGTTGTTCATGAGGAAGATTTCCTCGTCCGAGGAGACGATCAGTTCGTTGTCGATGCCGATTTCGCCGAATTCGTTGACGATGACGGCGAATTTGCGGCCGTGGTCCTCGGAGAGGACGCGGTTTAAGAGGGTCGTTTTGCCGGCTCCCAGAAAGCCGGTCAGGACGGTGACGGGAATGGAATGCATTGGCTGTCCCCCAGGGGTTCGGTAAGGCAGGGGAGGTAGCACCAAACAAAGCAAAGGACCAGACCGGATGCGGCCTGCCTGGGAGGGGCAAGCGCCTGGAAAGGCATGCCTGACGGAATGGGCTTGTTTCCCGGGAGGGAGGCGTGAGCGATCCATCCCGATGCGACGGCCACGGTCCGACGTGAAGGAGCAATGAAAAAGGGAGGCCCCGTGGACCCCCCGATTGTTCAATGGGACGAACCATAATCCAGTTCGAAATCGATCAGTTCCCGGCCGCGGGCAACCGCCCGTTCTTCGGTATCTCCGGCCACGCCCAGATGGGACACCAGCCGGCCCGAACCGTCACGGATATCGGCGGCGAACGAGGCGCAATAGTCGCCACGCGGCGTCAGTTCGATCGAATATCCCTTGTAACCATGTTGCAAGCTGTGCATCATCGAACTCGCCTCCTCGGGCTTTCTCTCCTCTCTTCATGAAAATAATAATCAGTATCTTTTGACTGGCAAGGCCATGGCCGGGCCTGCGCGCACGTGGCCAGACGACAGATGGAAATCCGTCTCGCCGGGTTCCCCGCACCCAGGCGTGAACTCGCCTTGAAGTTCGCTGCCCGCAGTTGCCTCGAGTCTGTCCCCGCGTTCGTCCCGGGCCGGCAAAGAGGGCGAAAGCCGCCATGGGACGTTCCGGGAGAAAACCCGCAGGCGAGATTTGGCCGCTGGGCTTTTTGCCCGTCGCAACAATGCTGATGCCGCCGGAACTCTTTCCAAAAATGGAAAAAAGAACGCCGCCCCATGGAGAGGTGGGGCGGCGTATGGTCCGCGTCCTGAGAGGGGAGGGCGGCGCGGACCAAAGAGGAGAACGGCGGATTGTCAGGGAGAGAGCCCCAGGCCGCGCCGGTCTTGGCTAGTCTTCCACCTTGCCGATGGTGGTCACGCAACAGATTTTGTCCCAAGAATAATAGGTGTTGCGGGTTTCTTCCCCGGCCTTCTGGGTGATCCGCACAAACTCGTCGCCAAGAAAGAGAGTGGCGCTTTCGAACACGGTGCCGTCGTTGATCTGTATTTTCACCCCCTTGCGCAGCTTGCGGGAGAGGGTGCCATGGACCGGGGAGGAGGCGTATTCAAACACTTTTTCCAGCGTCGATTTCTGCATTTTTGGCTCCTTTTGACAAAAAAGATAAAATCGGATGTGGAACTCATTGCGCGATTCCGAGGCAAATTGCAAATACAAAAATGTAATTTTGGGAGCGGATGATAGGCAAGAAAATAAGGTACCGAAAATATAATGTTATAATAATATGTTGCCGTGATGGGTGTGCCGGCTGGCGGAAAAGAGGAGCCCAGGAAACGGGTGCCGGCCGCGTTGGATCAAGGAAGGGTACGAAAAAGGCGGTCCGCAGGGACCGCCTGAAAAGGAGGGCAGGGAGCAAGACTTTGCATGAGCATCGGCCGCGTTCCGCAAGTCCGGCCCCGGCACCACGGCCGTTGCGGCCCGGGCCGAAGGCACCGGAGCGCGGGCGCCGGTCGGGTCTCTTATTCTTCCTTGGTTTCGGGACGCATGGACAGAACCGGCGCCTTGGCCGTCTTGATGACCTTCTCGGCCACGGAGCCGAAGAGAATCTTGTCGATGCCCTTGCGGCCGTGGGTGCCGAGCACGATCAGGTCCGCGCCCACCTCCTCGGCAACGCTCACGATCTCCTCGGCCGCGTAGCCGGACACGACCCGGCTTTCGACGGTGACGCCCTGGAAGTATTCCTTGACGAAGGAGTCCATGGTGTCCTTGGCGCCGCTCACGATACCCGTGACAAAATCGTCGATGTAGCTGGCCTGGACATGGAACTCCACATACTGGGTCAGGGACGGGGCCACGTACAGGGCCACGATCCTGGCACCGCAGGCCTCGGCCAGGCTCCGGGCGTATTCGGCCACCTTGGGGCTCACTTCGGAAAAATCCAGGGCGCATACGATGGTCTTGATCTGGACCATGGCTTTTGCTCCTCACGGGTTGCGGGTTGATGGCCGAAAAAAGATACCACGGGGCGTGGCAAAGCGAAAGAAGCTTTTCGTGGCGGCCTGTTAGGCCCGGCGCAGAACCCGTTTCTGGCGGAACCGCTCGATGGGGTCGGCAACCAGCCGATTGAGCGCCAGGCAAAAAAGGATGGTGGCTCCCAGGGCGAGGACCGGCAGATGCCGTTTGCCGAAAAAATACTCCACCACCATGATGACGGTCCAGTGGGAAATGTAGATGGGGTAGGAAAGCTCGCCGAGGGCCCGGTCGAACCGCATCTTTTGGGTCAAGAGGAAAAGAAAAGGGATCGAGGCCACGGTCGCGGCATAGAGATAGAACTCCTTGCCCAGGGCTCCGGGAAAAAACTGGAAGAAAACGATGCCGGAAAGGTACAGGCCGCTCACCGTCCAAAGAATCCGCCGGGGAATGGCCACGGTTTTAAGCGACGCGTACAGGCGGTAGGACAGGATGCCGCACAGGAAAAAGCCGAACTCGACCGGAAAAAAACGCTGCTTCCAGGGATCGAAGGGAAAGTGTCCGAGATAGACGCCGGCGCGCGCGGCCAGGCTCAGGGCGATCAGGCCGACCAGGAAGCCGGTTGTGCGGCGCACCAGCCACGGGGCCAGAAGGTAGAAGCACAATTCCAGGGAAATGGTCCAGGCCTGGGGAATGAGCAGGAAAAACCAGGCCGGCGTGGCCCGGTGCAGGGCGTCCCAGGCCAGGGACAGGGTGCCGGTGGCCGGGTCCAGGTGGGTGAAAAAAAGGAGGTCCTGGCCGAAGATGGTCAGGTTGGCCCCGGCCAGGGCCAGCAGGGCGGCCGGCGTCAGGTGCGGCAGCCAGGTCTGCCACGGCCCGAGCAAAAGCGCCGTGTGGGCGAATTTCATAAAGGCCAGCGACACGCCAAGCGAGACCAGGAGCACCACCCAGTAGACCGGGAAAAGCCGCAGCCAGCGGTTGGAATAGAAAAGGCGGCACCGGCCGGGACCGGTATATTTTTCCGACAGGATGAGGGCCATGTAAAAGCCCGAAATGATGAAAAAGACCTTGATGGCCACGTAGGCGTCGGTGAAGACCAGTCCGCAGATCGGGCCGGTGTGGTTGATGACCACGGTTGCGGCCAGGAGAAATCGCACGAGACCCATGATCCGCGTCTGCCTCGCCTTTGCCCGCCGCCTTCACGCCTGTCGGGTCGGGACAGGTGAAGAAGCCGACGGGAATATTGGGAAAAGATGGGAACCGACCGCCACAGGATGCCGCCCGGACCGCGCTCCACACGGTCCGGGCGACCGATGGCTATCCCTTGAGGGCCTTGGTGAGCTTTTCCTTGTCGTCGCTGAAAAGCTTGTAGTTGATGGCGTCTTCCATGGCCTGGAAGCTGGCCTCGATGACGTTGTGGGAAACGCCCACCGTCACCCACCGGCGCGACGCGTCCCCGGACTCCACCAGGACCCGGACGTGGGAAGCCGTGCCGCAGCCGCTCGGGGCGCAGTCGTCCAGGGCCTTGCCGGACAGGACCCGGACCTTGAAGTCCAAAAGCCGCATCTCGGCCAGGCGCGGATAGAAGCCGCGCAGGGCCTTGCGGATGGCCTTGTCCAGGGCGTTGACCGGCCCCCGGCCCGTGGCCGCCGTGTGCTTGACCCGGCCGCCCACCTTGATCATGACCGTGGCCTCGGTCATGGGCTCCTCGCGTTCGTAGGAGCTGTCGTCGAGGACCCGGAAGCGGGTGACCGTGAAATAGCTGCGGGCCCGGCCAAGGACGCGGTTCAGGAGCAGCTCGTAGGAGGCTTCAGCTGCGGTGTACTCGTAGCCCTCCGCCTCGCGCTCCTTGATGGTGGTCAAGAGCTCCAGCACGAAGGGATCGTTCTTGTCGAGGTCGAAGCCGAATTCCTTGGCCTTGTACAGGATGTTGCTCTGGCCGGACAGGTCGGACAGGAGCACCCGGCGGACGTTGCCCACGGCTTCGGGCGTGATGTGCTCGTAGGTCAGCGGGTTTTTGACCACGGCCGACACGTGGACCCCGCCCTTGTGGGCGAAAGCCCCGTCCCCGACGTAGGGCTGGTTGGAGGGGGGGGCCTGGTTGACCATCTCCGAGACGAAATGGGCCGTCGGGGTCAAAAGCGGCAGCTTGCCGGCGGGCAGGCATTCGAGGCCGAGCTTGAGACAAAGCGAGGGAATGATGGAGCACAGGTTGGCGTTGCCGCACCGCTCGCCGTAGCCGTTCACCGTGCCCTGGACCTGCACGGCCCCGAGGGCCACGGCTTCGATGGAGTTGGCCACGGCCAGGCCCGAATCGTTGTGGGTGTGGATGCCGAGTTTGGCCTCGGGCATGGCGGCGATCACGGCGCGCAGGATGTGGCGGAAATCGCCCGGCATGGTGCCGCCGTTGGTGTCGCAAAGGACCAGCACGTCGGCGCCGGCCTCGAAGGCCCGGGCGAGGACGGCCATGGCATAGTCGGGGTTGGCCTTGTAGCCGTCGAAGAAGTGTTCGGCGTCGAAAAAAAGCTCGCCCACGTGGGGCCGCAAAAAGGCCAGGGAATCGCCGACCAGCTCCAGATTCCGGGGGAGCGTGGTGCCGAGGGCGTCGGTCACGTGGATGTCCCAGGACTTGCCGAAAATGGTCACCACCGGGGCCCCGGAATCAAGGAGCGCCTTGAGGTTGGGATCGGTGGCCGCCGTGGCCCGATGGTTGTGGGTGCTGCCGAAGGCCGCGATCCGGGCGTTTTTCAGGTCGTAGTTCCGGATCTCCTGGAAAAAACGCTTGTCCGTGGGGTTCGATCCGGGCCAGCCGCCCTCGACATAGGCGACACCCAGTTCGTCGAGCCGAAGGGCAATGCGCAGCTTGTCCTCGGTGGTGAGGCTTATGTCCTGGGCCTGGGTCCCGTCGCGCAGGGTCGTGTCGTAGATAAAGACGCGTCGCATGGCTTTTTCCGGTTCCGTGCGGACGGGCCAGGGATGCCCTGGCCCGTCCGCCGGTTGGCTGCGGCTGCCGCTTCCCGGTTTCCCGGGCAACCGGCCGCGGCGGCGTTTTCGAAGGGGGCTGATCCGCCGGTCCGCGCCGTTTACGGGCAGGCCTTGGCCGGACCTTCGGACAGGCCGAAGGCGTCGTGCAGGGTGCGGACCGCGAGTTCCACGTATTTCTCCTCGATCAGGCAGGTAATCTTGATCTCGGAGGTCGCGATCATGAGAATGTTGATGTTCTCTTTTTTCAGCAGGGTGAACATGGTGGAAGCCACGCCCGAATGGCTGCGCATACCGACGCCGATGACCGAGACCTTGCAGACGTGGATGTCGTGTTGGATGTCCTCGCAGCCGATGACCGGGCGCAGGTGCTCGAGAATGGCCAGGGTCTTGTCGAGGTTGGCCCGGGAAATGGTGAAGGTCATGTCCGTGCGGCCGTCGCGTCCGGTGTTCTGGATGATCATGTCGACCAGGATGCCGGCCTCGGCGATGGGGGCGAAGATGGAGGCGGCCACGCCCGGCCGGTCCATGACGTTTCTGACCGTGATGCGGCACTGGTCCTTGTCGTAGGCGATTCCCGAAACCAGGACGTCTTCCATTTCCGTATCCTCCAAAGTGACCAGCGTGCCCGGATCGTCGGTGAAGGTCGAACGGACCCGGACCGGGACATTGAATTTCTTGGCCAGTTCCACTGACCGGATCTGCAAGACCTTGGCCCCCTGGCTCGAAAGCTCCAGCATCTCGTCATAGGAGATGCGGTCGAGCTTTCTGGCATTGCTGCACAGGTTCGGGTCGGTGGTGTAGACGCCGTTGACGTCGGTGTAGATTTCGCACACCTCCGCTTCCAGGGCGGCGGCCAGGGCCACGCCCGTGGTGTCGGAGCCGCCCCGGCCTAGCGTGGTCAGCCGGCCGTTGCAGTCGACCCCCTGAAAGCCGGCCACCACCAGGACGTCGTGGTCCTCGAGCATGGCTTTGACCCGCACGGTGTCGATGTCCATGATCCGGGCCCGGCTGAAATTGGAATTGGTGGTGATGGGAATCTGGAAGCCAAGCAGTGACCGGGCCCGCAGGCCGGCGTCCTTGGCCAGCATGGAGAAAAGAGCGACCGAGGCCTGCTCGCCCGTGGTCACCAGCACATCGAGTTCGGCCGGATCCGGGTTGGCGGAAAATTCCCTGGCCTGGGCCAGCAGCCGGTTGGTCACGCCGGACATGGCCGACAGGGCCACCACCAGCTTGTAGCCCTCGACATGGGCCTTCTGGACCCGGGCCAGGACGAGGCGCATCCGCTCCAGGCCCATGACCGATGTTCCGCCGTACTTTTGCACCAAAATTCGCATGAATGCCTCCAAGAAGGACCGGGAGGGCAAGGCCTCCCGGAGTGTCGTCACACCGCAAGGTCCGGGCAGGCGGCCACGAGGCCGTGAAGGGCCGCCCGGCCGCGCGGGCCGCAAGCCGACACCCGGCACCGCCTGCCGGTTTCGGCCGGCAGCCACTCGATCTCCAGGCGATCGGCGGGCACCAGTGTCCGGGGCAGGTATTCGGCCCATTCCACGGCCACGATGGCGTCCTGGTCGGCGGCCGCCTCCAGGTGCTCCTCCACGGACGGGTCGCCGCCCGCGATCCGGTAGAGGTCCACATGGCAGGTTTCGGGCCGTGTGGGATAGATGTTGACGAGGTTGAAGCTGGGGCTGGCCACCTCGGCGTCTTCCCCGCCGGGAAGGGCCTCGGCCAGGCCGCGAACGAGGGTGGTTTTGCCCGATCCGAGCCCGCCGCGCAAGAGCAGGGCCGCCCGCGTGCCCGGATCGGCCAGAAGCCGGGCCAGGGCGCGGCCAAGGGCCAGGGTGGCCGCCTCGTTCGGCAGCGAAAGCAGTATGGATGGGCTGGGATCCATTTCGCCGGGCTATTTCTTCTCCAGCAGGGTGCCCAGAATGTCGCGCATGCCGATGATGCCGACGACTTTGCCGGCGTCCACCACCGGGACGCTGTGGTAGCCCTTGTCGGTCATGAGCGAGGCCACCTCGTCGATGCCGGTCTCCGGAGCCACGGTGGCCGGGTTCCTGGTCATGGCGTGGGTGGCGGTAAGCGCCGACATCTTTTCCACTTCCCGGTCCAGGTCCTTCATGGACCCGAGCGGAATGAAGCCGTCGAGCAGGGAAAAGACCGAGGGCAGGGACAGCTTTTTCTGCTGGGCCACCAGATCGGCCTGGCACAGGATGCCGGTGAGGGCGCCTGCGGCGTTAAGGACCGGCACACCGTTGAATCCCCTGTCGAAAAGGAGCTTGGCGGCAACGCTGATTTCCGTGTCTTCGGTGATGGTGACGACGTCTGCGGTCATCACGTCCTTGGCTTTGAGCATGGTTACTCCGTCAGAGCTCCGGGCAGCATAGCGGCGATTTCCGAGGCCAGATTGCCTCGTATGGGATAGAGGGCGGCCAGGCGCGCGCCGCCGAGGCCATGCCAATACACTGCAAGGCAGGCGGCAAGCAAGGGGGAAAGGGGCCGGGAAAGCAGGTTGGCGGTGAGGCCCGAGAGCACGTCGCCGGAACCGCCGACCGCCAGGTTCGGCGCGACGACGGGACTGACGGCCACCTGGCCGTCCGAGGCGGCCACAACCGTGGCCGGCCCTTTGAGCACGGCCACGCAGCCGTAGCGGGTGGCGAGAGCCCGGGCCGAGGCCAGCCGATCCGCTTCCACGGCCGGGATATCGATCCCCAGGAGCCGGGCCGCCTCGCCCGGATGGGGGGTGATCACGGTCTCGGGGCCGAGTTTTGGAATCAGGTCCGGATTTTGGGCCAGGAAATACAGGCCGTCGGCATCGACCACCAGCCGGCAGGGCAGGGGGAGCAGGGCGTCCAGAAAGCCGGCCGTGTCCGGATGGCGGCCAAGACCCGGGCCCAGGGCCACGGCGTCGGCCCCGTGGACGAATTGCCGGACAGCCGCGGCGTCCCCAGGTCCGAAGTGGCCGCCCTCGCCCATGGGCATGGTCATGACGTCGGGGTAGCCGGCCTTGAGCGCGACCTCCGTCGCCCCGGGACAGGCCACGCTGACGAGGCCCGCGCCCGAGCGCAACGCACCCAGGGCGGCCAGAAGCGGGGCCCCGGTCAGGCCACGGCTCCCGCCGACCACCACCACCCGGCCGGCGCTGCCCTTGTGGAGCGTGGGGGAGACGGCCGGCAGGGCGTCCTTGATGCCCGGCGCGATGCGCCAGGCCCGACAGGGGTGCTTCTCCTGGACGAGTCGGGGAATGCCGATGTCCCGGACGAGCAGTTTGCCGACGTAGGGTGCGGCCTCGGCTGTGACCAGCCCGGTCTTGGCCGCCTCGAAGGTGACGGTGGCATGGGCCGTGACCGCCACGGGCTGTGGCCGGCCGGTCTCGCCGGAAAGGCCGGACGGGATGTCCAGGGAAAAGACGAAGGTCCGGTCCCGCAAGGTGTTTATCTTTTCGACCACGGCCGCCATGTCCGGCCGCAGTTCGCCGGCAAACCCGGTGCCGAGCAGGCCGTCGACCAGGATGTCCGGCGGATCGGCCCGGGAGAAGTCCACCTTGCCAAGGGGCGCCATGGCCAGCCCGAGCCTGGTCGCCACCCTGGCGTTATACCCGGCCGCGCCCTTATACCGGCCGCGCGGCCGATACAGCCCAATGGTCACCCGGGCCCCCCGGCCGTCCAGGTGCCGGGCCAGGGCCACCGCGTCGCCGCCGTTGTTGCCAGGGCCCGCCAGCAGCAGCACCGACTTGCCGCGAACATCCCCGACCTCGCCGACCAGGGCGTGCATGGCTTCTCTACTGGCGTTTTCCATGAGGGCCAGAAACGACAGGCCGCCCTCGCGCACGCTGGCCGCGTCCCAGGCCGTCATCTCGGCCGGTGTCGGCAAGGGGTCGAAGTACCGTTCGTCTTGCAGCATGGCCGTCTCCTTACTAAGAAAAGAATGCCTCCGGCGGCCGGGAGGGGCTAAGCCCCTCCCGGACCCTCCCTGCCTGGGTGGTGCGCCGGGCCTCCGGCCGGGCTTTGACGGCCGGAGGCCCGGCGCACCACCCGAACATGAAGTCTCCCAGAAGCGATAACCGCCTGTATAGAGATATTTTTTTGTCTCCCTTTCAGGGGGTCCGGGGGGGATGATCCCCCCCGGCCGCCGGAGGCATCTTCCTCTCCTCTCCCTCCATCACCACGACAGCGGCGGCGGTGGTGCGTTCGTGGGTGATGCTGACGTGCCAGACGGTGGCGCCGAGGGCGGCGGCCCGGACCAGGGCCGGTCCGGCCAGGGTCAGGGCCGGGCGGCCCTGGGCATCGGGCAGGATCTCCAGGTGGGAGAAGCCGATGCCCTGGGAAAAGCCGGTGCCGAGCGCCTTGACCGTGGCTTCCTTGGCCGCGAAGAGGCCGGCGAGGCGGGGGAGGGGACGGGCCGGCAGGAAGGCGCGCTCGGCCGGGGTGAGGATGCGGGCCAGGAAGCGGTCGCCGAAACGGGCCAGGGCGGCCTCCAGGCGGGCCAGTTCCACCAGGTCGATACCGACACCGACGATCACGGGGCACCCCTGCCGTCGCCGCTTTGCGATCCGTTCGTGCGCATTTTGCGAAGAGAAAGGGGATAGCGCATGGGCATGGAGAACAAGGGCACGCTTCGAAAGGCCGGCCTAGTCGGGAAAGGCGGCCACAATGGCGGCCATGGTGGATACGGCCTCGTGAAGGCCGGTCATGATGGCCCGGGCGATGATGCTGTGGCCGATGGAGTATTCGCTGATGCCGCTTGTGCCGGCAAAGGCGTGAATATTGTCGTAATCGAGGCCATGGCCGAGGTTGACGCCAAGGCCGGCCAGACGGGCTTCGGGGATGGCGGCCAGGAGCCGGTCGAGTTCGGCTTGGCGGATGGCCGGGGTGGCGGCGTCGGCGAAGGCGCCGGTGTGGAGTTCGACGTAGGCGGCGCCGACGGCGGCCGAGGCCGCGATCTGATGCGCGTCCGGGTCGATGAAAAGGCTGGTCGGGATGCCGGCCTTGGCCAGGTCGGCCACGAAGGACCGAAGCTCGTCTTCCCGGCCGGCCACGCCAAGGCCGCCCTCGGTGGTCAGCTCCTGGCGCTTTTCCGGCACCAGGCAGACCATGTGGGGTTTGAGTTCCAGGGCGATGGCCCGCATCTCGTCGGTGGCGGCCATTTCCAGGTGCAGCCGCGTCTTTATGGTCTGGCGCAGAAGGCGGACGTCGCGGTCCTGGATGTGGCGGCGGTCCTCGCGCAGGTGGACGATGATGGCCCGGGCCCCGGCCAGTTCGGCCAGGGCGGCGGCGGTGACGGGATCGGGGTTCGGGGCGAGGCGCGCCTGACGGACGGTGGCCACGTGGTCGACGTTGACCGCAAGCAGGGGCATGGCGGACTCCTTGAATATGTTGCTTTCACGGTAAGCCTTTTGGAAAATCCAGGCAACCGGTGGGCCCGCCGCATGGATTGTTGACAAACGTCCGACCAATCCGTAAGTGCGAATCCACTTTCTCCGATTCCGGGGCATTGCCGCCACGCGGCCGTTTCCGCCCCTTCCCCCGAAGACGTTTTCCGTCGCCGGGGGGAAACCCTAACAACGAGTACAGGTATGAATCTTTGTATCGTAGGCACCGGTTACGTCGGTCTGGTGAGCGCCGCCTGCTTCGCCGAGATGGGCAATGATGTGTGCTGTGTGGACATCAATCCCGCCATCGTCGAAAATCTGCGCCAGGGCAAAATCCACATCTACGAGCCGGGACTCGATGAACTGGTCAAACGCAACGTGGCCGAAGGCCGTCTGCGTTTCACCACCAAGGTGTCGGAGGGCATGGAGAACGCGCTGTTCGTGTTCATCACCGTCGGCACCCCGCCCCGCGAGGACGGCTCCTGCGACCTTTCGTTTGTCTATCAGGTGGCCCGCGATATCGGCGCCCATATGACGGATTACAAGATCGTGGTGGACAAATCCACCGTGCCGGTCGGCACGGCCGACGAGGTCCGCAAGCTCATTGGCGAGGAACTCAAAAAACGCGGCGAACTGTTCGAGTACGACGTGGTCTCCAACCCCGAGTTCCTCAAGGAAGGCGACGCCATCAACGACTTTTTCAAGCCCGACCGGGTGGTCGTCGGCACGGACAATGTCCGCACCGGCGAACTGCTGAAGGCGCTCTACGCGCCCTACGCCCGCAGTCGGGAAAAAGTCATCGTCATGAGCGTGCGCTCGGCCGAAATGACCAAGTATGCGGCCAACTGCATGCTGGCCACCAAGATTTCCTTCATCAACGAAGTGGCCAACATCTGCGAGCAGGTCGGTGCCGACGTGCGCGAAGTGCGCATGGGCATCGGTTCGGACCACCGCATCGGCTACCAATTCATCTACCCGGGCCTGGGCTACGGCGGCTCGTGCTTCCCCAAGGATGTCAAGGCGCTCATCGACACCGCCCGGCAGTACAAGTTCGAGCCCGAGCTCCTGGCTGCGGTCGACGAGGTCAACAAGCGCCAGAAGCACACCCTGAGCCGCAAGATCGAAGCCTACTTCGAGCCGCAGGGCGGCCTCAAGGGCAAGACGCTGGCTCTCTGGGGCCTGGCGTTTAAGGCCAACACCGACGATGTGCGCGAGGCCTCGGCCTTCGAGCTCATCAAGGACGTCACGGCCAAGGGCATGCGCGTGGTGGCCTTCGACCCGGTCGCCGGCCCCAACACGCGTGAACACTTCAAGGGCAACGAGCTGCTGACCGTCGTGGACGAGCAGTACGCCGTGCTTGAGAAGGCCGATTGCCTGGCCGTGGTCACGGAATGGAACCAGTTCCGCAACCCGGATTTCGGGCGCATCAAGAAAATGCTCAAGGCCCCGATCATCTTCGACGGCCGCAACCTCTATTCGCCCCAGCTCCTGGCCGATCTCGGCATGGTCTACTTCTGCATCGGCCGCCGGACCCCCAAGGCCTAGGCATCCGATTTTCACAGTACCGCAGAGGGAGGATGGGCGACCGTCCTCCCTTTTTTGCGTCCATGGACCGACGAGGCAGGGGGGAGCGACCCTACGCGGCAACCGGTTCGGCAGGTGATCGGGACGTGAGCAAGGAAGCGGAGCCGCCATGACACAGACGGCCCCGCGAGGGGGACACAAAAAAACAGGCTTTGGGAAGGAGAAAAAATCCCCGCCGGCGGTGGGAACGCGGCAGGGAAAGGCGGTCTGGCCGGGGTTAGCGGCCGCCTTCCAGGGTGCGGCGGCAGGAACGCAGCATCAGTTCCTGCAGGATCACCCGTTCGTATTCCAGGGAATGCTCGGCCTCGGAGCTTTCCTCTTCCACGAGGATGCGTTCAAGATACTGGGTTTCCTCCCAGAAATCGAGAAGCTCGTCATCCCCGAGGTTCTTGATCTGGTCTTCCAGGGGAAACTGGCCGGAATCAGGCAAAAATTGGCCCATGGGGCGGGACTCCTTCAAACAGGGGGCTTGGCGGTGTTTTCGCCGTGTAAACGGCCGGGCCGGTTTTGGCAATGCCTAATTTCCCGCCGTTTCCGGGACATTGTCCCCGGTCCCGGAGGCCAGGGCGCGGGGGACGGAGCCTTCGGCCAGGCAGGCGGCCGGGGGTGCGGCCATGCGCACCAGGCCGTTTATGACCGCGCCGTCTTCGATAACCAGGACCGGGGAGGCCAGGTTGCCGCGCAGGTTGGCGGTCTTGTGCAGGACCACGCGCCGGGCGGCTTCCACATTGCCGACGATCCGGCCGCTGGCCACCAGTTCGGCCACGCGGATGCGGCCTTCCACGTAGCCTTCCTCGCCAAGCACCAGCATGCCGTCGGAAACGATGTCGCCGATGACGCCGCCGTCGATGCGCACGATGCCCTGGAAATTGAATTGGCCGTGGTACTGGGTGCCGGCCCCCAGAAAAGCCGAGATGGCGTCATGGCGGGGCTTTTTTTTCGTGGAGCGTCCAAACATGCGGTTGGTCCTTGACGGGGCCGGCGGCTGTCCTCGGAGCGGCTAGTAGTGGGGATTGGCCTGGCGGTTGATTTCGATGTTGAGCTGGATGAGGCGGGCGTTTATCTGCTGGATCCGGCCGATGTTCTCGCCGTATTTGTCGGTCAGGGAGCGTTTTTCCTCTTCGAGTTGGTACCGTTCCACTTCCTGGGCGCTGGCCCCGGGCCCGGGAACGGGATTTTCGGCCTGAGGCATGGGCGGCGGGGTGGTTTTTTTCTTGCACCCCACGGTAAAGGGCATGGCGGCCCCAAGCAGGCAGACAAGTCCTATGGCCAGCAGACGTCTCATGGCGTCCCTTTTTCTGCGAGCAGAGGCTCGGCCGGTATCGCCCGGGAAACCGGGTCGGTTTCCGGGCTCCGGATGTCATGGAACCTGGCTGACATCCGTTTCTTGTGAATCGGTTTCCACGACCATACGGGGTTGCGGCTTTGGCCGCAATGGGCAACGGCGTCGGCGCCTGCCCGGCCTCAGTCCCCGCCCGCGGCCGCGATGGCGCCGCCTGACGGGTCGATGCCTTCGACGATGCGGACCTCGCGCTGGGGGAAGGGGATCTCGATGCCTTCCTCGCGAAACCGCCGGTTGATGGCGAACCGGATGTCGGAGGTGGTCGAAAGCCCGGCCGAGACGTCATCCACCCAGAAAAAGAGTTTGAAATCAAGGGAACTCTCGCCGAAATTGAGAAACTGCACCGACGGCTCGGGCTGTGCCAGCACATGGGGCTGGTTGCGAACCGCTTCGAGAAGGATCTCGCGGACCCGGTCGGTGTCCGAGCCGTAGGCCACACCCACGGCAATTTCCCGGCGCACGGTCGGGTCCCGGTGGGTCCAGTTGACGAGCTTGCCGGCGATGAGGTCCGAATTGGGGACAAAGAGCGTGGCGTTGTCAAAGGTCTGGACGACGGTGTTTCGGATGTTGACCTTTCGGACCTGGCCCCAGGTGGCGTCGATCTGGATGGTGTCCCCGGCCTGGATGGAACGGCCAAAAAGAAGGATCAGGCCGGCCACGAAGTTGTTGACGATGTTTTGCAGGCCAAAGCCGATGCCGACGGACAGACCGCCAGCCACGACCGCCAGGCTCGTAAAGGAAAAGCCAAGGAGGAACAGGGCGAAGAGAACGTAGATGCCCCAGAAGAGATAGCGGCTCGTGGTGTCGAGCACGTCGCGCACGCCCGGATCGACGCCGGGCCGCAGGCGCGGCAGGTCCCGGATGAACGACTGGACGGCGCTCAGGCTCGATCGGGTCAGGAAAAAGCCGGTGAGGATAAGGGCCAGCCGGCCAAGGGTCACGCTGACGTCGCCCACGGCCACGGTAAAGGACACGGCTTCCAGAAACATGTCCTGGCCGCCGAGCTCTGTCGAAAACCAGTAGAGGACAAGAAAGAACAGCGACAGGAAAATGAGCGGAAACCCGAGGCCCGAGACGACGGACTGCGTGACGACCGAAGTTCCCTCGCGGGCCGCCCGGGCCTGCCATTCGGACACCGCGGCGGACAGGCCCGATCCCGTCTGGACTGCGGCCAGGAGCAGAAACCAGCCGGCCAGGGCCAGGACGGACAGGTGCTGCCAGCCCAGGGCCGCCATGACGAGCAGGGCCACAGCCATGGCCGGGGTCAGGCGGCAGGCCAGCCGCAGCGGGCCGGTCTGATGCGGGGCCGCCTGGCGGGAAAGCTCGAAAAAGAGGAACAAAAGGCTCATCCAGACGGCGGTCAGGGCCGGCTCGGGCAGGTCCGCGATCTGGAGCAAAAGACCCAGCGAAAACATGCCCCACAAAAGGCGCAGGGGATTTCGCGGCCGGCTGTCGCCCACCTGGGTGGCGGACTTGGCCAGGAACCAGGAGAAGACGGCCAGTCCGGCGGCGAGCAGGATTTCGGCCAGGGCGTTTAAGATTTCCTGGAGCATGAGCGGCGCGCCCGCGGCCGTCCAGTGGAGGATGACGCCAAGACCGGCCAGGAGCCAGACGCGGCGCAGTTGGCCAAGGCCCGCAAAGGCGGGGTAGCGGCGACGCAGGCGCAGGGCGGCCACCAGATCGGCCAGCAGGAGCACGGCCAACCCCACGCCGGCCTTGACCCCGAGGCCGGCGACGCGGGCGGCGTCCGGGCCGTGGGCCAGGGAGGCGAGCATGGTGCCGTTGGACTTGGCCCACAGTTGCAGGCGTTGCCGCAGTTCGCCCCAGGCCTTGAGGGAGAAAAGCTCGGTCGTCGGGGTGAAGTAGTAGCTCTTCCAGGCCTTGGGGATTTTCTGGCGCAGGCCCTCGTCGGTGGCGTTCAGGCCGGCCAGAAAGTCCTTGGCCGGGGCCAGCTCTTTTTCGAGCGTGGCTTTGACGCTCGACAGGTTGCCCCGCACCCCCTTGATGTAGCGCAGGAAGTAGTTGAGCGCTTCGGCGATTTCGGGTTCCGGGTCGTCGTCCAGGCGCTTGGCGAATTCCTCCTTGAGGGAATCGAGGCGCACCGCGATCTTGTCGAGCTCGTCGCGGCTTTCCTGGAACGGGGCCAGGAGCGTTTCCGTGGACCGCCGGATGCGGCCCAGGTCCCCGAGGACCGCCCGCAGCTCCCAGGGGTTGCCCCCGGACAGGCTGATGATCAGGTTCAACTCATCGAGCTTGCCTTCGAGGGCCGACAGGTCGGACCGGAATTTGCGCACGTTTTTGGGCAAAAGCCCTTCCATGGACTTGAAGCGCGAGGCCTGCTGCACCAGGGATTCCTGGTGGATGGACAAGAGGACCTGCCAGTCCTTGGGCTGGTCGGCCTCGGGTTCCGCCTTCTCGGGCGACTTGTCCCCGGCCTTGTCGGACGGGGTTTTGGCGGGTGCCGGGGCGACGGGCTGGGGCTTGGCCGGCGGGGGCGGGGCCTTGTCCGGGGCAGGGCCGACCGGGGCGGTGTCGGACGGGCCGGCATCCCCGGCCGGCGGCGCCTTGGCCGCGTCGGGCTGGGACGCGGCCAAGGCGGACAGGGACAGGCAAAGGCAAAGGAGCAGCCCGAAGGCGGCGGATTTCCAAAAACGGAGCATGGGACCTCGGTGTGGAGCCTGGCTAGCGCTTTTCCATGGGCGTGTAGGCGTGGCGCTTGCGGCCGGTATAAATCTGGCGCGGACGCTGGATGCGCTGGTCCGGGGAGTTGGCCTCCTCGTTCCAGTGGGCGATCCAGCCGGGCATGTTGCCCATGGCCGTTATGACCGGGAACATGTTGGGCGGAAAGTTGAGGGCCCGCAGGAGCAGGCTCGAATAGAAATTGGTGTTCGGAAAAAGCTGGCGCGTGGCGAAGTACTCGTCGGCGCTGGCCCGTTCTTCGATTTCCTGGGCGATGTCGTGGAAGGTGTCGCGCTTGGCGTAGCCCGTGGCCACGAGGTTCTGGTAGGTGGTCTTGATGATCCGGGCCCGCGGATCCTCAACGTGAAATACCCGCTGGCCAAAGCCCATGAGTCGGCCGGTATGGGACTTGGCCGCCTCGATGATGCGCGGAACGGTGGTGCGGCCGGCCTCGACGTCCTCGAACATGCGGATGGCGGCCGAGCTGGCGCCGCCGTGGTGGCGGCCCCACAGGGCGCAGATGCCGGAGGAGACCGAGGCGAAAAGGTTGGCTTGGCTGGAGCCGACCATGCGCACCGTGGCGCAGGAGGTGTCAAGCGCCTGGTCGGCGTGGCACATCATGAAGATGCTCAAGGCCCGCACCACCGGATCCGGCGCCTCATAGGTCCAGAAGGGCACGGAAAACATCATGTGCAGGAAATTGCGGCAGTAATCCAGGTTCGGATTGGGATAGTTGAGCGGCATCCCCTGGGACTTGCGAAAGCAGAAGGCGGCTATGGTGCGGACCTTGCTCATGATCTTGGCCGCGGCCAGACGGAAATCCGCCGGCGAGGTGATGTCGTAGAGCTCGGGGTAGTAGCTGCCCATGGCGTTGATCATGGCCGACAGGATGGCCATGGGGTGGCCGTTGGGCGGAAAGCCGTCGAGGTGGCTCAAGAGGTCCTCATGGAGGAGTTCCTGGTCGCGCAGCATGACCCGGAACTGTTCGCGTTCGGGGCGCGTGGGCAGTTCGCCGAACATGACGAGCATGGCCGTTTCCACGAACGTGGCCTTTTGGGCCAACTCTTCGAGATCGTAGCCGCGAAAGAGCACCACGCCGGCTTCGCCGTCGATATGGGTGATGGCGCTTTTGCAGACCGCCGTGTTGGCGTAGCCCGGATCCAGGGTGATCCAGCCGGTCTGGGCGCGAAGTTTTCGGATATCCAGGCCTTTTTCCACATGATCGCCGTGGATCACGGACAAATCGATGCTCTTGCCCTCAAATGTCAGGGTCGCGGAGTCGAGTTCGTTCATGGCGCATCCTTTTGTGTAAGCGCTCCTCATAGCCGCCGCCAGGGCCGGTGTAAAGCATCGGTCCGGGTCGCCCTTGACCCGCCCGGGGACAAGCGTAAGTTGGCGCCCCGCCACGCAAGGAGGAAATTTCGTGGACGTTTTTCTTTTCATTCCCTGCCTGGTCGAGCACGTCCTGCCCCAGGTGGGCGAGGCCACGGCCCTGGTCCTGCGACGGGCCGGGGTCCGGCCGGTCCTGCCCGAGGGCCAGACCTGCTGCGGCCAGTTCGCCTACAAACGGGGCCGGCCCGATCTGGTCCGGCCGCTGGCCAGGCGGTTCATCGAACTGTTCGAAGCGGCCCCGGCGGTCGTTTGCCCCTCGGCTTCGTGCACGGCCATGGTCCGCCGCTACCCAACCCTGTTCGCGGCCGGCGACCCCTGGCGCGACCGGGCGGACCGCGTGGCGGCCAAGACCTTCGAACTGGGCGAGTTTCTGGTCGATTCCCTGGACTGCCCGGACCTTGGTGCCCGTTTTCCGATCCGGGCGGTGCTCCACGCCTCCTGCCAGGCCTCGCGCGTGCTCGGGGTCGGGGACCGGACCGTCCGGCTCCTGGAGGCGGTCGAAGGCCTGGACCTGGTGCCCCTGGCCCACCCCGAGCGGTGCTGCGGGTTTGGCGGGGCGTTCAGTATCGACTACCCGGAAGTGAGCCAGGCCATCCTCGACCAGAAGATCGACGACGTGCTGCAAAGTGGTGCCGCGGCCGTGATCACGGCCGAACCGAGCTGCCTGCTCAACATCGGCTCGGCCCTGGCCAAGCGCGGGGCCAGCGTGCGGCCCCTGCATCTGGCCGAGGTCCTGGCCGGAGGGGAATCATGAGCGCAACGAAACACGATTTCGGCCAGGCGGCGGCAGAAGCCCTGGCCGACGGCGAGCGGCGGGCCGTCCTTGCCAAGGCCATTGCCCACATTCATGTCTTGCGGCAAAAATCCGTCAACGCCATGCCCGACTTCGCCGACCGCCGGGCCCGGGCCGTGGCCGTGCGGCAAAAGACCCTGGCCCGCCTACCGGAACTGCTCGAAACCCTGGAAGCGAACGTCACCGCCGCCGGCGGGGTGGTCCACTACGCCGAGGACGCGGCCCAGGCGGCCAGCCTCGTCACCCGGCTTCTCGCCGAGCGAAACGTCCGGCTGGTGGTCAAGGGCAAGTCCATGGTGAGCGAGGAGATCGGCCTCAATGACGCCCTGGAAGCGGCCGGCATCGAGGCCGTGGAAACGGACCTCGGCGAGTACATCATCCAGCTGGCCGGGCAAAAGCCGTCCCACATCCTGGCTCCGGCCCTGCACGTGTCCAAGGAGCAGGTTTCCGAGCTTTTCCGCCAGAAGCTTGGCCGCACGAGCACGGACATCCCGGAGATGACGCGCATCGCCCGCGAGAGCCTGCGCCGGAAATTCCTGGCCGCTGACGCCGGCATTACCGGGGCCAACATTGCCGTGGCCGCCACCGGCACGGTGGCGGTGCTCGAAAACGAGGGCAACATCCGTCTTTCCGCTTCCTGTCCGCCCATCCACGTGGCCCTTATGAGCCTGGAGAAGGTTGTCGAGAGCTTGAACGACGCGGCGGCCGTGCTCGACATCCTGCCGCCGTCGGCCACGGGCCAGACCCTGCCCGTGCACCTGTCCTTTTTCACGGGCCCGCGCCGGGACGGCGAGCGCGACGGCCCCCAAGAGATGCATCTGGTCATCCTCGACAACGGCCGGTCGCGCATCCTGGCCGATCCGCTCCTGCGGCCGATCCTCCAGTGCATCCGGTGCGGCGCCTGTCTGAACGTCTGCCCGGTCTACCAGAGCGTCGGCGGCCACGCCTACGGCTCGGTCTATCCCGGGCCCATGGGCTCGGTCCTGTCGCCGCTTCTGGCCGACGCGGCCGGCGACGGCCGCCAGCCCTTTGCCTGCACCCACTGCGCGGCCTGCGCCGAAGCCTGTCCGGCCGGCATCGACCATCCGGCGCTCCTCCAGGAGCTGCGCCGGCGGCAGGCGGAAGCGGGGGGCGACGCGGCCACCACGGCCTTTGCCGCCCTGGCCCGCCATCCGTTTCTGTTTTCCATGGCCGCGTCCGTGGCCCGGGTGGCGGACCCGACCCTTGGCCGCACGGCCGGGGCCGCTCCGGATTCGCCGGTGGGCCGGTTTTTGCGCAAACGGGCCTTTCCGGGATTTTCCCGTCCCTTTTCCAGACGGTTCAAGGCCATGGCCCGCCGTCTGGCCCGAAACGGAGGCCAGTCATGAATACGCGGGCCAAAGACGCCATCCTCGGCCGCCTGCGGGCCGCAACCGTGACCATGGGCCTGCCCCGGCCGTCGGCGCCGGTGCGGCTGCGGCGTTCCGGGACCGAGCCGGACGGCTTTGCCGCCTTTGCGGCGGCCCTGACCGCCCTGGGCCCGACCTTCGAACGCGCGGCCACGCCCGAGGCGGCCCGGGAGGCCTTGGTCCGGGCCGCCATCCGCCACGAGGTCAAGACCGCGGTGCGCTGGGATCATCCGGATCTGGCAGCCGTGGGTGCGGCCGAAGCCCTGGCCGGAGCCGGGGTGGCCGTCCTGGCCCCGGCCGACCTGCCGGACCGGGTCTGTCCGTCCCTGGCCGCCGTGGACATGGGGCTGACCGGCGTGGAGCAGGCCCTGTGCGCCACGGGCAGCCTGATCCTGGCCGCCGGGCCCGGACGGGAACGGGCCACGCCGCTCGTTCCCCGGCTCCATGTGGCCTTGCTGGCCCGGTCGCGGCTGCTTCCCGACCTGCCCGCCCTGTGCGACCGACTGGCCGCCAAGCCCATGCCGAGCGCGGTCAACTGCGTCACCGGCGTCTCCAGCACGGGCGACATCGAGTTCGTCTACGTGCGTGGCGTCCACGGTCCCCTGGCTGTCCACGTCATCGGCTGCGACTGGCTCTAGCCGCTGTCCGGGAGGGGATACGCTTCCCCTCCCGGTTCCCCCGGGCCCCTCTTCCGCTTGGCCGTCACCCGCTTTTTTCCCTTCTCCTGATTTCTTTTATCGCAAACCATGCTATGGGCGAACCAGCGGGCCCGTCATCGGCCAAACCGGCAAGCAAGGAGGCATCATGGCATACGGCACCATCCTCTGGGCGACCGATCTTTCGAAAAATTCCCTGCAGGCAGTGGGACACGTCCGGGAACTGGCCGAGGCGCACAACGCCCGGGTCGTGGCCCTCTACGTGGGCGTGGATCTGTGTTCGTACTTTCCGGCCTACGGCAACTATCCGAGCCGGGACGTGCTCCAGGAATTCCACGCCTGGGAACTGGAGCAGGCCCGCCACAAGCTCGAAGCCGTGTGCAGCAAGGAGCTTGCCGCCTGCCCAAACCTGTCCGTGCGGGTGCTCCCGGGCGATCCGGCCGGAGAGATCCTCAAGGCCGTCACGGCCGAAAAGGCCGACTTGGTGGTCATGGCCACCAGGGGACAAGGCAGCGAAGCCAGCAAGGCGGCCGGTACGGGGCTTGGGTCTGTCGCGGCCAAGGTCGTCGCCGGATCTTCGGTGCCCGTGCAGTTCGTCAATCCTAACCCCTGAACCGAGGAGGCGCATATGGTGTGGGTGGCGCGTTGGCTCAAGCGGCCGGGCCAGGATGAGCAGATCCGCAAGGCCGCAGGCGAGATCCGCAAGCACTGGGAGGACGTCTGCCTGGACGTCGGTTTCGATCCGGCGAAAAACGTGAGCCTGGCCGAGAGCGACAAGGAGATCCGGGTGGGCATCAGCGAGGAGCTCGACACGAGCTTCCGGGAAGAACCCGGGGAGTGGCGGTACTACTAACCCGCCCGACTTTGCCGGGACAGGGGGCTTCGGCCCCCTTTTCATGGCCCGGCGGCCGTGTCGGGAAGGCAAGGACGGCAAGTCTCCGGAGCCAGGCGTGACGTCCGGCGGTCCGGGCGGACCCGGTTGTCAGGCCAAGCCATTTTCCTTAAGAAATGACAGCGAAAAAAGTTTCCTGGCAGGTCCGTGGCGCAACGTTTCGGCCCAAGCGACCGATGCGTGCGCCCATCCGTCCCCTTACCCCCTACTCCTGGAGGCTCCCATGTCGCGCGCGTGTCCCCTGGTTCTCGCCCTTGTCCTCGGTTTCGTTCTGTCCGCCGGTCCGGCCCTGGCCAAGGAGAAGAAGGAGAAGGCCGTTCCGGACGTGACCGGCGTCTGGAAAGGCGTGTCGGATGCCGTGGCCATGGGCCGGCTCGGCCATGCCGACGCGTCCGACGCGCCCAAATTCTTGCACGTCTCCTTTACGCTGACCGTCGAAAAGCAGGAAGGACGGACCTTCTACGGCACCAAGGCCTCGGATCGGGGCAGGGAGGCCGTGGTCGGGGTGGTCGACGGGGCGGTCGTGACCATGGCTGACGACGACGGCACGTACGTCGGCAAGCTGACCGGCAAAAATTCCATGATCGTCCGGTACCTGGAAGCCGGCACGAATTCCAAGGTGGCGAGCGTCACCCGCTTTGTCCGCGACGGGGGCAAAGACGAGCCGGAAGCCGCCGGCCAGTAGGCCGGCGCCTTACGGCGACGACGGGGCGGGCTGCGGCGCGGGTCGCGGCCCGCTTTTTTTGCGCGGATGGGTGGTGCCGTCGCCGAAGATGCGGTCGTACTGGGCCGTGTCGCCGGGGTGGATGTCGTAGCAGTCCGAGGCGATGACCGGCCGGCCGGCGGCCACGAGTTCGCTGACCGTGACGCACCGGTAGCCGCGCTTGGTAAGCTCGGCCAGCAAGGCCGGCAGGGCCTCGCCGGTGCCGTGGCCGTTGCCGTTGGCGTGGCCGATGAGGATGTCGCCCGGTCGCACCCGGTCGAGGACCGTCTGGACGATCCGCTCGGGCGTGGAGGCCGGGTCCGGATCACCCGTGGTCAGGCTCCACTGGATGGCGGCCAGGCCCGACGCAGCCAGCTCGGCCAGGGCTTCCGGCCGGCAGCGGCCGTAGGGGAAGCGAAAGAGGGTCGGCGCTTGCGGAATCGAGGCGATATCGGCCTCGGACAGGCCGCGTTCCCGGGCCAGCCGAACCGCCTCGGCCCGAAGGGCCGCGTATTCGGCCTGGGTCCACTCGATTTCCCGGCGCATGGCGGCCGGGTCCAGCCGGCCGAAATTGCCGTGGGTCCAGGCGTGGCTGCCGATCTCGAACAGCGGATCGGTCAGAAGCTCCATGGCCCGTTTCGGGTGCGAACGCATCCACTTGCCGCCCGCGAAAAAGGTGGCCCTGGCCCCGGCCGCCCGCAGGGCCGCAACCACGGCTCCGTCGTAGCCGGAAACCTGGTCCGCCAGTTCGCACAGGTCGAAGGTCAGGGCGACGAGCTTTTCCCCGTGGGTGTCCACCCGGCGGATGGAGCCGGCCAGGGCGTCCGGCAGGGGGGGCAGGACCGGGGCCGTGGTCGTGGCCGGCGGCGACCGGTCGGGTTCGCCGAGCCGGCCGGACTTTTTCTCGGCCGCTGCGGCACGCAGGTCGTCCCGGCTCCACAGGGCGCCAAACAAAGCCGGCGAACCGCCGGCCAGGGCCGGACCGGCCGGTCCCGTCAGGCCGGCGCACAGCAGGGCGGCCACGGCAAGGGCGTGTTTCACGGTATCTCGCTTTGGACAGGTCAAAAGAAGTGTGGCCGGACAGGCGGCGTCGCCCGAAGAGGCCGGGAACGAGAATGCCACCGGCGTGGCGGCCCTGGCAAGGGGGAAAGCCGGGGCCAACGGGAGAAGACCGCCGGCCCCGGCCGAAAGCCACAAAACCGGGGCCAGCGGAAACCGAAGCGGCCCTTCCCGGCGTGGAAGCGTAAGGCGCGTCCGGGAACGCCGGGAAGGCGATGGCACGGTGCGTCTAGTCCACAACCAGCATGACGCTCGACGCCTTGACCATGGCCTTGACGGATCCGCCTTCCTTGAGGCCCATGGCCTCGGCCGAGTGCTTGGTGATGATCGAGGTGACTTCCACGCCCGGCGCGACCTCGATGACCACTTCACTGTTGACCGCTCCGTGGGTGAGGGTCTTGATCTTGCCGGGGATCAGATTTCTGGCACTGACTTTCATAAGCGGCTCCTGGTTGAAGGTTGCAGAGTACCGGGAGCGTATCAATTGCAACGATATCCAGGCAATGCTTTCAGAAAAAAACTCTTGCTGTCACGCCAAAGGAAGATCGCATGTGACTGCAGGCTGGGAGGGGTGTGCCGACCGTACGAAAGAGCGCCGGAGGGAAATGGCGCGGCATCGGGGAGCGGAGAGGCATCCTGTTGCGCAGGCCGGCCGGCGGCTTCCCGGAGGGAGTGGGCGGGAAGCCGCGGGCTGGAATTTTCGCGTCGCGGCCCGGGGCGGAAAACGACGGGGGGGCGGCGGACGGCGTTAGCGGCCCGAAGCGCCGGCTTTTTTGTGGTGTTTGTCTTGGGCGCGCGAAGCGGAGTGGCTCTTCCCGGCCTTTGTGGACTTGGCTTTGGCATGGCGGCCGGCCTTGACGCCCGCGTCACGGGCTTCCAGGCGGGCCGAAGCGCCCCGGTGTGCTCCGATTTTGGCGTGGCGCTCGACATCGGCCACGCGCAGGGCCTTCATGTGGCGGCCCTTCCTGCCGTGGCGGTGGGAAATCCGCACCGGCGCGTCGTCGTCGGCGGTGGTGTCCGCGGCTGCCATCATGGAGCCGACCGAACCGGAGAAGGAGGCGTCGAGGATGCGGGTGGTCGCGTTGTTGCGGGCCTGCTTGGTGCGGCCGCCGAGGACCACGGCGATGATGCGGGTGTCGCCGCGCTTGGCCGTGGCGATGATGTTGTAGCCGCTCGATCCGACGTAGCCGGTCTTGATGCCGTCCACGCCCTCGCACACGCCAAGCAGGCGGTTGGTGTTGCCGTGGACCGCGCCGCAGTGGTTGATCTCGGTGGTGGAATGGTAGCGCAGGGCCTGCGGATAGCGGCGCAGGTAGCTGGTGGCCAGTTTCATGAGATCCCGGGCCGTGGTGAGCTGGCCCGGGGCGGGCAGGCCGTTTGGCGTTTTGAAGGTGGTGCTGGTCATGCCCAGTTCCCGGGCCTTTTCGTTCATCATTCCCACCCAGTGGGGCACGCCGCCGAAGTGTTCGGCAATGGCCACCGCGGCGTCGTTGCCCGAGGCCACGGCCATGCCGCGCATGAGTTCGTCCAGGGTGACGACTTCGCCGGCCCGCAGGTTCATGGTCGAGCCGCCCGTGGCGTCGGCCCGGCGGCTGACCTTGACCTTGTCCGACAGGCTGGCCCGGCCCGCAGCCAGGGCGTCGAAGACCAGATACATGGTCATGACCTTGGTCACCGAGGCCGGGGCGATACGTTTGTCCGGATCCTGGGTGAAAAGAACCCGGCCAGAACCGTATTCCGCGACCATGGCCGCCTTGACCGGCAGCTTTCCGGACTGTCTGGCCGAAAAGGCTGTTTTCGGACCGACCAGACACAGGATCATGAGCAGAAAGATAACGCGCCGCATGACGCCTCCCCGTTTCAAAAAGTAAAACCAAGCCCAGAAGCGGCCACCCATCCCCAAGCGCCCTGGTCGGGCAGCATGATTTATGCCATCCATCGGCCGTTTTACGGCCCTGGACGGGCAAAAGCCCGGGGTCATGGGGGATTTGCAAAGGGAAAAAAGCCCGCCTGGACAATAGGGGGGGACCGCGCCGGGCGGCGTCCCCTGCCTGTTTAGGATTGTCAAACGGGGCGTTTCATAAACTCAAACCCGGCCGTGGGCAAGGACCGCCTGGCGCAGGGCTTCGATCTTCTCCAGGTACTCCCGCCGGTAGGCCGCGCCATTGGCGAAAAAGCCTGTCGCCGTGGCCGCATGGACCTCGCACCACGCGGCCACGGCCGGATTGGGGCGCAGAGTGCCGTAGGCCCGGACCATGTGCAGCAGGTTGTGGCAGACCGGCATATAAGGCGCGGCCGCCACGAGCAGGCCGGTGAAATCCTCGTCCGGCCGGAAAAAGAACTGGCCCACGGCCCGGGCCGCCCGGTAGTTGGACCCGGAGGCCAGGTGCCCGAGCAGGGCCTCGGCGTCGAGCGCCTGCGGGGCAAAGGGCCGGGTCCAGGCCTCGGGCACGGTTTCTTCGGGGGCGTATTCCACGCGGCCCATAGCCAGGGTCTGGCGGATTTTTTCGGCCAGGGCCGGCCACAGGCTGCCGGCGTGCTCCAGGTCGCGGCTGAGGGACGGTTGTCCTTCGGGGGTAAACCGTATCCGCAGAAACGGGAAATGGGCCTCCACCGGGGCGTCGGTCCGGGCCGCCACCCCGGCCATGATCCGGTCGGCGTCGAGGAAAAAGGCGTCCGGCACGGTGCCGACCCAGGCCGCGAATTCCCGGCCCGTGGTGCAAGAGGTCTCGCCCCAGCCGTCCAGGTAGGAGTAAGGCGAGGGGCCGAGGCCGGGAAAGTGGGACATTCGGCCGGCGACCAGGAGCGGCACGCCCGGTAGGGCTTCCCGGTAGAGAAGCAGCATGCCGGCCAACCGGTCGAGGTAGGTGGCCGGGTTTGGCACGATGGAGCGAAAATGCCGCTCCATGATGCGCCCCAGGGCCGGGGCGGCGGCAAGGGCCTCGGGATCGAGGTAAAAGGCGTAGCCGTCGCGCTCGTGGAGCCAAAGGGGCCTGTTCTCGTGAAAGAGGTTGACCACCAGGGCCGTCGGGGCGGGATGGGCCGGCGGCGGCAAAAACTGGTCGGCCAGTTCGCGGGTGTGCAGGAATTCCGCGGCATCGGCCTCGGCCACCATGCGGGCCACGAGCGGCGGCACGGTCCCGGGCGAGCGCAGGAGCGTCATGGGCGAGGCCAGGGAGGCAAACGTGGCCTGCTCGCCCGCTCTCCCGGCCGCCTCGGCGCAAAACTGCATCTGGCAGTTGCCGCGAAAAAGGAGCATGACCGGCCTCCGGGCGGATGTGGGCCGCCGGCAAGGGCTTTGCAGGAGAAGGGCCAAAAGGACGATTTTACCGCCCGACCATGTACATCAAAACCTTTCGCATGGACCCGCTCGGGGTCAACAGCCACCTCGCCTGGACAGGAGACGGCCGGGCCGTGGTCATCGATTGCGGCGGCCGGCCTGGACTGGTGCTCGAGGAGATCGCCCGGCGGGAGCTGACGCTCACGGCCATTCTTCTCACCCATCTCCACTACGACCACGTGCTCGGCGTGGCCCGGCTGACCCGAGCCACGGGCGCGCCGGTCCACGCCAGCGCGGCGGATGCCGGCGTGGCCCAGCCCGGCGGCGACAGCGAGCGGCACCCGGCCGTTCCGGCCTTCGATTTCGAGGACATCGCCCCGGGGCGGGCCGTTTTTCTCGGCGAACCCTGCCTGGTCCTGCCCGTGCCCGGCCACACGCCCGGGCACTTGGCCTATTTTTTCCCAAAATCCCTCGTCGCCTTCACCGGGGACACGCTCTTTCGCGGCAGTGTCGGCCGCACCGACGCCCCGGGAGGGAACGGCCCGGGCCTGCTCGCCGCCATCCGGGAGCGTCTGCTGTCCCTGCCGGACGCGGTAGAGCTTTTTCCCGGGCACGGGCCGCCGACGACCGTTGGCCGGGAAAAGGCTGAAAATCCGTTTTTTGCAACGCCCGTGGCGGCCGCCAAAGCAGATCTAAAGTGAAACTTTAACTTCCGCCTGCCTTCCCGAACTCGGCTCCCCCGTTCAGGGTTTCCAAAGGGCCAAGCCCTTTGGCCGCCGGAGGCTTCTTCTCATACTCTCTGCCGGCACTCAGACACCGTAAATCGCCGCGGCTTTGGCCTTCAAGTGGCGCAGGAGCGGCCCGGCCGTCGGCGCTTTCCCGGTGGCCGCGGCAATGAGGTCGCGCGGCCGCAAGAGCCGGCCCTTGGCGTGGATGTTCTGGCCGAGCCATTTCAGAAGCGGCGCGAAGTTTCCGGCCGCCATCCGTCCGGCCAGGTCCGGGATGGCCGTTTCCGCCGCCTCGAACAGGCAGGCGGCGTAGATGTTCCCCAGGCTGTAGGTCGGAAAATAGCCGAACGCGCCCATGGACCAGTGGACGTCCTGGAGGCAGCCGGCCGCGTCGTTTGGCGGGGTCAGGCCGAGAATGGCCCGGGACTTCTCGTTCCAGGCCCCGGGCAGGTCGGCCACGAGAAGATCGCCGCGAAGAAGCGCCAGTTCCAGCTCGAAACGCAGCACGATGTGCGGGTTGTAGGTCGTCTCGTCGGCATCGACCCGGATGAGCCCGGGCGCGATGGCCCCGACGGCCCGGAAAACGTCGCTCGGGGCCAAGCCGGCCAGGGTCGGAAAATGCCTGGCCGCCAGCGGCAGAACATGCTCCCAGAAGGGCAGGGACCGGGCCACCTGGTTCTCCCAGAGCCGGGACTGGGATTCGTGGACGCCGAGAGAAACGAATTCGCCCATGGGCGTGCCGTAACGGTCGTCCGAGGCGTGGCCCAGGCTGTAGAGGGCGTGTCCGGTCTCGTGAACCGCGCCGAAAAGGGCCTTGGTGAAGTCCGCCTCATCGTAGCGGACCGTGATGCGGGCATCGCCCGGCCCGATCAGGGTGGAAAACGGGTGGGCCGAGACGTCCAGGCGCGAAGCGGCGGCGGGCAGGCCGATCAGCGCCGTCACCCGGGCCAGAAAGGCCTGCTGGTCGGCCTGGGGATACGGCTCGGCCGGCAAGGGGGCGGGAGGTACGGCGCCTTTGACGGCATCGAGCAGGGCCGTTGTCTCGTCGCGGAGTTCGGCCAGGATCGGGGCGATGGTGGCCACGGTTTCGCCGGGTTCGAAGCCGTCGAGCAGGGCGTCGTAGGGTTCGCCGGCATAGCCGAGGGCCTCGGCCTTTTGGCGCGACAGGTCGAGCAGGGTGGCGAGATGCGGGGCAAAGGCGGCGAAGGCGTCGTCCTTTCGGGCCAGTTCCCAGGCCCGCTGGCCGGCGCTCGCGGCCCGGGCCAGGGCCACGGCCAGGCCTTCGGGGATCTTGACGGCCAGGTCGAAATCGCGCCGCCACTCCCGGATGTTGGCCGCCTCGGGGGTGAGCGGATCGGCCGTCAGGGTCGAGCCTTCGCAGGCGGCCAGCCACTCCCCGATGTGCGGGTCCGTGGCCCGGCGGTGGAGGATGGCGGTCATGGCCCCGATCTGTCCGGCCCGGCCGGGGTGGGCCGCCGGGGGCAGCATCACCTGCTGGTCCCAGGACAGGAGGCTTACGGAAGAGGCCAGATCGGCCGATGTCCGGCCGTGGGCCGCAAGGTTCGCATAGGCTTCGTTCGCGTTCATGGTTTGGCCTTGCCCGAAGGGGATTTGGCCGGTCCGGCTTTTCTGGCGGCCATCATTTGTTCGTAGAGGGGTTGATAGAAAAAGCTCACGTCGCCGCCATTCTCGCCGGCGTGGTAGGCGCAGTAGATGTTGACGTCGCCAAGGTTCCAGGCGTGGTAGTATTTTTCCAGGTTTTCCTGGGTCGGCGGGCCGTAGGTCCTGGTCAGGCCGGCCAGGGCGGCTTTGTAGGCGGCCATGCCGTCGAATTCGAGCCAGACGTGGTAGAACTTGTCCTTGTAGAACTCGTAAAACGCCTCGCGAATGGGGGCCCCGGCGATATCCCTGGGGCCGCGGGGCCACAGGCAGGTGGTCACGGACGCGGCCTGGTCCACCTCATAGGCGGCCAGTCCGGGGTTGGACGTGGCCGACACGCCCCAGGCCAGTCCGGCAAAGCCCGTGGGCGGGGCGCCGGGAGTCCCGCTCGCGTCGCCAAGGGCGGACGGCGCGGGCTGGCTTGCGGCAGGCGCCGCGCCGGCAGCGGCGGGGGGGACGGCCGCGACACCGGGGCTGGCCGGGGCGACGGGGCTTGGCGTCTTGGGGGCTCCCGGCAGCGGTGCGCCCATGACCACGGAAAGGGGCCTGCTCACGGCCGGGGCCGGCGGGGCGGCCCTGGCCGGGGAGGCGGACGCGGTTTGGCCGGTTGTCTTGGCGGCAGCGGCGGAAGGCGCTGTCCGTTTGGCCGGGGCGCAGGCGGCGGTGGCCAGGACAAGGATCAGAAGGACGGCGAAACGGACGGGCAGACGGGGCATGCGATTCTCCGGACAGGATCGTGGTGTTGCCGTCTGCATAGCCAAAGCCCGGAGGAAAGGAAAGGGAGGGCCGTCCTGGGGGCCACGGCCGTTCGTGACCCTGGGCCGTCGCTTTACGCCGGCCGGGGCTTGGACTAGAAAATAGCCCGTCGTTTCGCAACCAAAGGAGTGTTCTATGAAGATCATGGACTACCGCGACGCGCCGGCCCGGGAACTGACGTCCGCCACCATGCGCGGGGTCACGGGCCGGGTGGTCGTCGGCAAGGCCGACGGGGCGGACAACTTCTGCATGCGGGTGATCGAGGTGGCCCCGGGCGGCGTCATCCCGCCCCACCGTCACCCCTGGGAACACGAGCAGTTCGTCCACGCCGGCCGGGGACGGATGCGCCACGACGGCCAGTGGACCGACATCGGCCCCGGCACCGTCCTTTTCGTGCCCGGAGACGCGGAGCACCACATCGAAAATACCGGCGACACGCCGTTGGTCATCGTCTGCCTGGTGCCCGCCGGTCCGCCGGAACTGTAGGCTGTCGAAAAGTGGGCGAAACGGCCCTAGGGTGCGGTGAATCCGAATCTGGCCAGGATCGCCCGGGCCTCGGGCGTGACCAGGAAGGCCAGGAAGGCGGCCGCGCCTCGGGGGTCTTTTGCCCGGGCCGCGACCGCCCCGGCATAGGCCACCGGCGGGGAGAGCGGCAGGGTCGCGGCCACGGCCACATCCTTGCCGGCGACGGCCGCGTCCGTGGCGTAGACGAACCCGGCGTCCAGTTCGCCCTGGGCCAGGGCGGCCAGGACATGGCGCACGGACGGGTAGTAGACGAGCTTGGAGGCCAGGGCGAAGGTGAGCGCCTTTTGCTGCAGGGCCCGCTTGGCATAGCGCCCGGCCGGGACGGATTCCGGGTTGCCGATGCCGATACGGCGCACCCCGCCCATGGCCAGGGAGTCAAGCCCGGCCACACGGCCCGGATTGCCGACGGGAACGGCCAGAACGAGGGTGTTGCCCGCGAAAACCGTGCGCGTCCCCGGCTCCACGCGATGCCTGTTCACGGCCGCGCCCATGGTGTCGATGTCGGCGCTCAAAAACACATCGCAGGCCTCGCCCGCGTCCAGACGGGACAGGAGCGCGCCCGAAGCGGCAAAGGCCGGCCGCACCGTGGTGCCGGGATGGAGTCGTTCGAAGTCTCCTTTGAGAGCCGCGACGACATCGGTCAGGCTGGCGGCGGCAAAGACCGTCAGTTCGCCGGCCCGGGCGGGCAGGGCCATGGCCAGAAGCAGGAGGGCTGCGGCGACGAGTCGGTGCATGTCCGGTTCCTTTTCCCCAAGGTTGCCGGGATGCTATCCGACTTCGGCCCAAACGGAAAGCCCCGGAGGTGCCAGCCCTGGGCCTGGAAGCGTCCGGGGACAGGAAGGCCCGGCGGCTGGGGCAGGGAGGAAAGGGGCAGAGGCGGGCGTCAGTATATTTCCGGGTTGCGGCGATTGTAATCGCAGTAGGCCACCACGGCATTGCGCGTCCGTTTCGCCACGTACAAGGCCTGGTCCGCCCGCTGCACCAGCATGGTCTTGTCCAGCGAATCGATGGGACAGGTGGCGATGCCGATGCTGACCGTCACGTGGCCAAGATCCTTGCCGGCGAATAAAATCCGCTGCTTTTCAATAGCCGTGCGCAGGCGCTCCGCCGCATTGGCCGCATCCTTGCGGGTCGTCAAGGGCAGGATGACGGCGAATTCCTCGCCCCCGTACCGGGTCACCTTGTCGTAGGCCCGGCCGATGCGGGTCAGCACGTCGGCCACGATTTTGAGGACCTCGTCCCCGGCCTGATGGCCGTTGGTGTCGTTGAAACGCTTGAAGTGGTCGATATCGATCATGAGCAGGGAAAAGGGCGAGCCGAACCGGCGGAATTTTTCGCTTTCCTGGTGCATCTGCTGGTTGAAGTACCGGCGGTTGAAAAGCCCGGTCAATTCATCCTTGTCCGCGCTGTTTTCCTTTTCCTTGAGCTGCCACTCCTCGATGAGAACCGGATTTTTGATATATTTGATGACATTGATAAAATAGTCGTAACAGGCGACGCAGAAGCCGATGTCGCGGCCCACGGCCTTGGACAAGGCCTGCATATGGCTGATCACGTTGATGAGATGCTGCTGGGCGATGCGCGGCGGAACCTGAATGCGGGTCAACTGGTAGATGATCTTGGAATAGACCTCGTTTCCGTATTTCTTTTCAAGTTTTACCAGGTAATCGTTATGCTTGGGGGCCTGTTTCTTGATGTTGAAGACTTCGGCTTCGATGGTTTGCAAGATGCTGTTTTGTTTGGCCATTAGCTGCATATTTTCTCCAAGTCCTGGCAATTGCAGGCAAATCATGCCCATACTGATGAACATGATAAATGCAGCATCCGTGCCTAGGGTAATCCACATTATTTTTTGAGTTTATTTTGTAGCGACAGGCCGATATGTAAAAAATCCCTGTGTGAGGCATCGGATTTATTCACAGTCGGCCGGCGGTCGGCAGGCGTCGGCGTCGGCGCGGCAATGACCGGCTTTTCGATATTTTTTGACTCCCGGCCTTCTGCGGCTGGAGCGATTCCGAAAAACGACTCTTCCTTTCCGGCAAGCCCCGCTGCGTCCTGCGGCAACCTCCTCGTTACATCCGGCATGACTGGCGGCAAGCGGCGGGGGGCTGGCCGCGCCCGCACCTGGCCCGTGAGCCCTGTTTTCTCAAAAAATAGCTTTTTGGCAGCCTACAAGGTTGCCATCCCTTGCTTCTTCGTGCTACGAAATAAATAACGTTGCGACTAAATGGCTACGTCAAGAAAAAAGTGATACTGCGAAGGCAGCAACCCACAAGCGAGGAGACTTCATGGCAGGTATATCCCGGACAATCCTGGCTCTGGCGGTGGTGGGCCTTTGGGCCGCGCCGGCCCTGGCCCATTTCGGCATGGTCATTCCTTCCCAGGACGTGGTGACGGACAAGGGCAAGGCGACTGTGGGGCTGACGGTTTCTTTTTCCCACCCCATGGAAGGCAACGGCATGGACATGGCCAAACCCAAGGCCTTTGGCGTGAAAAGCGGAGACCAGACGACAGATCTGCTCGGGACGCTCAAGCCCGCCAAGGTCCTGGACCACGCGGGCTGGGCCGGGGAATATGTCTTCAAGCGTCCGGGCGTGGGCACGTTTTTCGTGGTGCCCGAACCCTATTTCGAGCCGGCCGAGGACAAGTATATCGAGCACATCACCAAGGTGGTGGTGCCGGCCTTTGGTGAGGAGGAGGGCTGGGACGAGCCGGTGGGGCTTCCGGCCGAGATCGTGCCGCTGACCCGGCCTTTCGGCAACTATGCGGGCAACGTGTTCACGGGCAAGGTCCTAGTGGACGGCAAGCCGGCCGCCGGCGTCACGGTGGAAGTGGAATACGACAACAAGGACAAGGCCTATGAGGCCCCCAACGAATACCTGACGACCCAGGTGGTCAAGACCGACGCGAACGGCGTCTTCAGCTATGCCGTTCCCTTTTCCGGCTGGTGGGGCTTTGCCGCCCTGACCGACGCGCCCGAGACCATCCAGAAGGACGGCGCGGCCAAGAAGGTGGAGCGCGGGGCCGTGCTGTGGACCAAGTTCCTTGAGCCCAAGCGCAAGAAGAAGTAGGCTGACCGGATTTGCACGGGGCTGATCCCCTGCGCCGCTGGCGAGAGCCGGCCGGGCTACCGTCCGGCCGGCTCTCGCGCCGCCAACCCCAACGCCAAGGCAGGCAGTCTGGCATGCACATTTCCGAAGGGGTCCTTTCCGGGCCCGTCCTGGCCGGGGGCTGGGCCCTGGCCGCCGCCGGCACGGCCCTTGGCCTGCGGCGCCTGGACTACGACCGGCTGATGACGGTGGCCATCCTTGCTGCCGCCTTTTTCGTGGCCTCGCTCATCCATGTCCCCATCGGGCCGGTCAGCGTGCATTTGATCCTAAACGGCCTGCTCGGCGCGATCCTGGGCCCGGCCGCCTTTCCGGCCATCTGCATCGCCCTGCTGTTGCAGGCCGTGCTCTTCCAGTTCGGGGGCTTGGTGGTCCTTGGCGTCAACACCGTGGACATGGCTTTGCCGGCCATCCTGTGCTTCCTGGCCTTTGGCCCGCTCCTTCGGGCCGGCGGCCGGAAGCGGGCCGTGGGCGCCTTTTGCTGTGGCTTTTTTGCGGTCCTGCTGGCGGGAAGCCTGACCGCCCTGGCCCTGGCCCTGTCCGGCGAGGCCTTTGCCGCCACGGCCAAGGTCATCCTGCTGGCCCATGTGCCCATCATGTTGATCGAGGGCGTGTTGACCGCCATGGCCGTGGCCTTCGTGGCCAGGGTCCGGCCTGAAATGCTCCATATCCGTCTGGCCGGCTGAGGCCCGCCAAGGAGGTTTTCATGCGCCTGACGCAGTTTGACGGCCCGGCCTTGCTGGTTGCGGCCGCGATCCTTTTGCTGCTGCCGGCCGGGGCTCGTGCCCACCGCGTCAACGTCTTCGCCTACGTCGAGGGCGACACCGTCCATGTCGAGTGCGGTTACAGCCGGTCGGACCGGGTCCGGTTCGGGGACATCGAAGTGGCCGATCCGGCCACCAAAGAGGTTTTCCTGACCGGCAAGACCGACGACAAAGGCAATTTCAGCTTCCCGGTCCCGCCGGCGGCCCGGGCACGGCACGCGGATCTCCAGATCCTCCTGCGGGCCGGGGAGGGCCATCAAAACGACTGGATGGTCAAGGCCGAGGAATATCTGACGGCCACGCCTGGGGCCTCGGCGCTGCCCCTCCAGCCCACGGCGCCTCCGGCGTCCACGGAGGCCCCTGCCTCCGGACCGCTGCCCGCCCAGCCCGCCGTGCCGGTGGCAACGGCCGCGCCATCCCCGGCCGGGTCCGCCGTCCCGTCCGGCGGGGTCCCGGCGATTGCGCCCGGACCGGCCTCCGTCCCGGCGGCCGCGGCTGTGCCCATGGATCCGGTCGCCTTGCAGGCCGTGGTGGAGGCGGCGGTGGAGAAAAAAATCGCCCCCATCCGTAAGATGCTTCTGGACCAGCAGGAGAAGGGGCCGGGCCTGACGGAAATCGCCGGTGGCATCGGCTACCTGGTGGGGCTGGCCGGCCTGCTCGCCTACGCCAGAAGCCGCAAGGCCGGCCCGGGCGCATGATCGACGAACCGCTCACCCAGGGAGCTTCCCGCATCCACGCCCTGGATCCGCGCCACAGGCTCGTAGCCTGCCTGGGGCTGTCCCTGGCCGCCGTCCTTGCCGTCACCCCGGCCGCGCCGCTTGTGGTCCTGGCCGTGGGCCTGGTGCTCACGGCCGCGGCCCGCCCCCCGGCCGTCGTGGTGTGGAAGCGATTTTGTGCGGTCAATTTTTTCGTGGCGTTTTTGTGGGTGATCCTGCCGCTGACCACCCCGGGCGCGCCGGCCTGGACGCTCCCGGGGCCGGGCGGCCTCGCATTGACCCGGGAGGGCGTGCATCTGGCCACGCTCATTACCCTCAAAACCAACGCCGTCTTTTTCTGCCTCGTGCCCCTGCTCGCCACCATCCCGGTCCCGGCCCTGGGCCGGGCCATGACCGCCCTTGGCGTGCCGGCCAAGTTCTCGTTCCTCTTTCTTTTCACCTACCGCTATCTCCATGTCATTGCCGAGGAATACGCCCGTCTGGCCACGGCGGCCCGACTTCGCGGCTTTGTGCCGGCCACCGACGGCCGGACCTACCGGACCTACGCCGCCCTGGTGGCCATGGTCCTGGTGCGCAGTTACGACCGGTCCCAGCGGGTCTACCAGTCCATGCTCCTGCGCGGGTTCGCCGGCGTTTTTCCGAGCCTCGACCGGTTCAAGTCCGGCCGGGGAGACGCGATTTTTCTCGCCCTGGCCCTGGCCGTGGCCGCAGGCGCGGGGAGTCTCGATTTTTTTCTTTCAGGGAGGGGACATGGCTGAGCCGCTTCTGACGCTTTCGGGCGTATCGTACACCTATCCGGGGGCGGCCCGGCCGGTGCTGACCGATGTCGATTTCATTTTTGGCCCAGGGGAGCGGATCGGGCTTTTCGGGCCAAACGGCTCGGGCAAGACCACGCTTTTGCACGTGATGATGGGACTTGTCCGGCCGGATGCCGGCGAGGTCCGGTACAAGGGGCGGCGCGTGGCCACGGAAAAGGAGTTCCGGGAGGTCAGGCGGGGCATCGGGCTGTTGCTCCAGAACGCCGACGACCAGATCATCTATCCCACGGTCCTTGACGATGTGGCTTTCGGGCCGCTCAACTGCGGCCTGCCGCCCAGGGAGGCCCGGGCCGTGGCCGAACGGACGCTGGACCTTCTCGGGCTGGCCGATTTCGGCGAACGGCTGGCCCATCGGCTGTCCGGCGGCGAGAAAAAGCTCGTATCCCTGGCCGGGGTCCTGGCCATGGAGCCGGAAGCCCTGTTCCTCGACGAACCGACCAACGGCCTGGACCCGGAAACCCGGGAGCGGATCGTGGCCATCCTCGGCCGGCTCGGCAAGCCGCTGATCGTCATCTCCCACGACTGGGATTTCCTGGCCCAGGTGACCGGGACCTATTACAGCATCGAACACGGCCGGCTGGCCCACGATCCGGATTTCATCCTCCACCGCCACGTCCACGGCCATCCCCTCGGCGACCACCACCACCATCACCACGGCGGCTGAGAGGGAGTTGGGAGGAGTCGGGACGTTGCGGGGAAGCCTTCGGCGACCAAAGGGCGCTGCCCTTTGGAAACCCGTGAAGGGTCGGACGCCATCGCTTGCTTGGACGACGAAAGCCGGAACCCGCGTCAGACGAATTCCGGCTTTTTCAATATCGACGACAAATTTCGGTAGAAAGGCCCCCACCCTGTAGCCAAGGCGAGGGGGGCCGGGGGAATCATTCCCCCCCGGCGGGGTCCGGGGCAGAGCCCCGGTCTTCTTGCCCTAGTTAGTCCAGGCCGAGCTGGGCGAGGAGGTCGTCCACGTCGCCTTGGCCGACCTTGGTCTGCGGGCCTTTGAGTTCCGACACCTTTCGCCGGGCTTCGGCTTCGAGTTCGGCGATGGCCTTGTCCGGAGCCTCGGCCCGGGCCTTGATCTGGAGTCCGGTGGACAGGTAGAGGTCAAGGACGATCTGTTCGACCTTCTTGATGGCCTCGATGATCCGTTTGATCCGCTGGCCAGTCAGGTCCTGGAAGCTCAGGGTGGTCATGATGCGCATGAGGTCTTCGCCCAGGGCCGCGTTGCCGGCCCGCAGGCTGGCCACGTCTCCGGGTGCGGCCGGGCCGCCGTCCAGGCCGGCCAGGATGCCGGACGCGGCGGCTTGCAGGTCCATGTGCTTCTCCACGATGTCCATGATCTCGGTGGTGGCCGTTTCCGTGGTCTGCAGGATCTTGTCGAGCTGCTGGGCCGCCTCCTGGAAGAGCTGGTCGGCCTGCTGCCGGTCGTCCTGGTGCTGGACCTCGCCTTCGGTCTTGGCGGCCTGGTTGATCTCTTTATAGATGTCCTGCAGGCCCTGGCGCATCTCCTGGTTCAGGCGCTGGTGGAATTCGCTTTCGAGGAGGGCCCGGGACAGGGTCTTGGCCACCTCCCGCTCGATGGTGGCGCTGATGCTTTCCCGCAGGTCCGGGACCACTTCGTGCAGGATCTTCTCAAGCATCCGCTCGATCAGTTCTTCGTCATTGACCATACGGCTTTCAGTCCCATTTTTTGCCGCGCAGATCGTCGCGCTGGCTTTGGAAGACGAATTGCACGATGCTTTCCAGATCCCGTTCCCGAATACGCGTGAAATCAAGGGCATAGACAGGCTGTTCGTCAACGGTGTCCTGGCGGACGATCCGGCCCACGGCCCCGGCCATGCGCAGGGGAAACCGCGACAGCACGACGACGGCTTCCACATACTGGTCCAGGGCCATTGGCTCCGGTGTGGAAAACCGCACGCCCGCGCCGCTGATCTCGATGATGGTCATGGGCACCGGGAAATCGGTTTCGAGCTGGTCCCGGCTCTGCATGGAGAGCAGCATGTCGAGCTTGGAGTTGATCGAGCAGAGGATGGTATAGAGGCTTTCGCTCATGCCGGCCTCGCGCGGATCGAGCGGGCAGTTGCCGGAGCCAAGCAGTGGCGTCTCCCGGAAGACCGGCATGTCGTCCGGGCCCGGCAGCAGCCGCAGGTGCCCGGTGAGGCGCGTGGGAATGCGCATGAAGGTGCGTTTTTCTTCCACCGGGATCCTCGCTACATGGCGCCGTTTTCGAGCAGGATCTCCATGGCCGCAACGGGGCAGACCTTGGTGCACATGCCGCAGGCCGAGCAGGCTTCGTCGTCGAATTCCACCAGCCGTGTGCCGATATTGAGGGCCAGGGCCCGTGTCGGGCAAAGGGCCGTGCACATGCCGCAGTGGATGCACCCCGCCTCGTCCCGGGAGATGCGCTGGGCCGCCGGGGCCACGCCGATGCCCTGTTCCTTCAGGTAGGCCATGCCCGCGTCGTAGGATGCGGCATCGCCCGTGATCTCCATGGTCATCTGGCCTTCGTGGCGCGGGGTGATCTGGGCCTTCAGGATGCTGAAGCCAAGGCCGTAGACCCGGGCCAGGTCGCAGACCACGGGCTTGTTCGAGGACTCGGGCGGGAAGGTCAGATAGACGACCTTCCGCAGTTTCTTGTCGTGAGGCGTTTCCATGAAAACGGTCGCTCCCTGCCGGCGCTACTTGGGCATCATGGTTTTGGCCCGGGCGGCGAAGGCGGAATCCGGATATTTGTCAATCACTTCCTTAAACGACAATTTGGCCGCCCCGGCGTTGCCGAGCTTCTGGAAGGCCACACCCCGCTTGAAGAGCGCGTCGGCGTGCTTGGCGCTCTTGGGGTATTTTTCCACGACCTCCTGGTAGGACAGGGCGGCGTTGGCGAAATCCCCGAGCTGGAAGTAGCATTCGCCGGTCCAGAAGAGCGCGTTCGGCATAAGCGGGCTCGTTTTGAAATTGCGGGCGAATTCCTGAAAGATGCCGAGCGCCTGCTGGTACTGCTTGGCGTTGAAGCTGGCGAGCCCCTTGGCGTACACGGCGTCGGCCGGGTTTTGCGGCTCGGCCGCCGGCGGCGCGGCAGCGGCCGGGGCCTGGGGCGCAGGCGCCGGCTGGACCGGCGCGGCGTAGCCTCCCTGGGGACGGTAGGGCGGGATCTGCACGTCCTCGTCGTCCGTGCCCGCGCTCCCCGCCGTGGCGGCCGGGCCCTGACCGTAACCGGCCTGGGGCTGGGCATACCCGGGCTGCGGCTGCCCGTAGCCCGGCTGCTGTTGGGCGTAGCCGGCCTGCGGCTGGGGCGCGGCGGTCATGGCGCCGCCATCGGCCTGGGGCGCGGCACCGCCGCCGCCCACGTCGATGGCCAACTGGGAAGCCAGGCGATTGACGTTGCCTTCCAGGCGGGCGACCCGCCCGGCCATTTCAGGATCTTTCTGGTTGGCCTGCACTTGCAAGGTCAGTTCCTCGACCTTGGCGTTCAGGCGCCGGACTTCGCCCTTGGTGTTTTCGAGTTCGGCCCACATGTCGGCCGGAGTATTGAGCGGCGCCGGAACGTCGGAACGTTTGGCCGGAGCGCAGCCGCCGAGCACGACGGCGACCAGGGCGGCGGCCAGGATCGGATTTTTTGTCGGACGGGTCTTCATGATGTCTTGCGACCTCGTTTGCGTCCCCAGATGAGATACGCGATTCCTCCCAGCAGTGGGACGAAGATGGCCAGGAGAAACCAGAACATCCTTTCCAGGGGTGTCGGAAACTCGCGGTGGAAACTTTGCCATATCGCGATGTAATTGGGAAGGATCGCCAACACTAAAAGCGTGATCAAAAGGGCCAGCTGGCCGGGGGCCATGGAGGGCAGATCGGGCAGGATCATAGGGGGCCTCGTTGAGCGGTCAAAGCCTTGGGCCGGTTTTTATCGGCCGGAGGCGGGACGGCGCATGCGGTAAAAAGCCACGAGCAGGGCCAGGGAGCCGAGGAAAATGGCGATGTCGGCCACGTTGAAGGCCGGCCAGTGGTAGCTTTTCCAGTAGAAGTCCAGAAAATCCACGACCTGGCCGGTCTTGATGCGGTCGATCAGGTTGCCGATGGCTCCGCCGAGGATGGAACCGAGTCCCATGACGAGGAGCTTGTCGTCGTCCCGGGCCATGCGCAGGAGGTGGACGATGATCATGACGGCGAGGGCCGTGGCCGCAAAGAAGAAATAGGTCTGCCAGGCGATGTCCGAGCGGTTTAAAAAACCGAAGGCCGCGCCGCGGTTCAGCACGTAGACGATGTTGAAAAAGTCCGGGATGACCGGGCGGGTCGTGTAAAGGACCATGTGGTTCTGGATCCAGAGCTTGGTGGCCTGGTCCAGAAGGACCAGGCCGAGGGCGATGGGCCCGGCGAGTTTGTAGCTTGCACGCATAGGCGTCACCTGGCCTCGGTCGCCATGACCGCGGCGCAGCGCGGGCACAGGTCCGGATATTCGGGCATCTGGCCCATTTCCTCGCTGTAGTTCCAGCACCGGCCGCACTTTGCGCCCGGGGCCTTGGCCACGCCGATGGCCGCGCCGGCGATCCCCTCGCAGGCAACGGCGTCGGCCGGAGCCGCATCGGCCGGAGCCAACGTCACCTTGGAGACGATGAACACCTCGCGCAGGTCCATGCCGAGGGAGGACACGGCCGCAAGGACCGCCTCGGGCAGATAGAGGACCAGCGCCGTTTCCAGGGAATGGCCCACCTGGCCGGCCTTGCGCCAGGGCTCGATGGCCCGGGTCGCCTCGCCGCGAAGGGCGGCCACGAGGTCGAGCTTTTCCCGGGTGGCGGCGTCCAGACGCCAGTCGGTCTGGTCGGCGTCCGGCAGGGAGAAGACCGTGCTGCCGCTGCCACGCTGGCTGGCCGGGGTGTGGCGGAAGACCTCTTCGGCCGTAAACGACAGGATCGGCGCCATGTCGCGCAGGAGCAGGAGCAGGATACGCCACAGGGCCGATTGGGCCGACCGGCGCTCCAGGCTGTCGGTGGCCGAAACATAGAGCCGGTCTTTGAGGATATCGAGGTAAAAGGCCGACAAATCCGTGACGCACAGGTTGTGGAGGCCGTGGAAGACCTTGTGGAATTCGTAGGCCTGGTAGGCCTCGGCCATGCGCCCGTGTTCCCGGGTCGCGGTGTCGAGCGCATACCGGTCAAGGGGCAGCATGTCCGCCGGAGCCACGTCGTTTGCCGCCGGATCGAAGTCCGAGAGGTTCCCCAGGATGAACCGGCAGGTGTTGCGGATGCGGCGGTAGGCCTCGACCAGCCGGGCCAGGATCTCGTCCGAGATGCGGATGTCGTCGCGGTAGTCCACGGCGGAGGTCCACAGGCGCAGGATCTCCGCCCCGTGCTTGTCGATGATCTCCTGGGGCTCCATGCCGTTGCCAAGCGACTTCGACATCTTGCGCCCGTCCCCGTCGACCACGTAGCCGTGGGTCAGGACCTGGCGGTAGGGGGCGACGCCGCGCGTGCCCAGGGCGGCGAGCAGCGAGCTGTGAAACCAGCCCCGGTGCTGGTCCGAACCCTCGAGGTACAGATCGGCCGGGAACTTGAGCTCCGGACGCTTTTCGAGCACGGCCGCAAAGCTCGTGCCCGAGTCGAACCAGACGTCCAGGATATCGGTTTCCTTGCGAAAATGCGTGCCGCCGCACTGCGGGCAGGTAAGCCCCGCGGGCACGAGCTCGGCCAGATCCGACTCGAACCACCAGTCGCAGCCGCGCTCGTGGTCCGCGAATTTCGAGGCGACCGAGCGCATCCAGGCGGCGTCGTTGTAGGCCGTGTCGCAGGATTCGCAGAGAAGGGCCAGGATCGGTACGCCCCAGGTCCGTTGGCGCGAGATGCACCAGTCCGGCCGGCCGGCGATCATATTGTGGATGCGTTCCTTGCCCCAGGCCGGAATCCACTCCACGCCGTTTTCAATGGCGTCAAGGGCCTTGCCGCGCAGATTGCCGGCTTCCATGGAAATGAACCACTGGGTGGTGGCCCGGAAGATGACCGGCTCCTTGCACCGCCAGCAGTGGGGATAGGAGTGCTTGATCTTGCGTCTGGCCAGAAGGGTGCCGGTCTCCTCCAGCTTTTCGATGACCTTGGGGTTGGCCTCCCACACGGTAAGTCCCGCGAAATAGGGAACCACGTCGAGGAACCGGCCGGAGTCGTCGAGCGGCGAGAGGACCTCCAGTTCGTAGCGAAGACCGGTCTCGTAGTCCTCGCGGCCATGGCCCGGGGCGGTGTGGACCAGCCCCGTGCCGGCGTCGAGGGTCACGTAGTCGGCCACGACCATGGGCGAGGGGCGGTCGTAAAAGGGATGGCGGGCGACAAGCCCCTCCAGGGCCGCGCCCTTGGCCTCGGCCAGGATTGCCGCGTCCTGCCAGCCGAAGAGCTCGCGCACGGACTCCAGTAGTTCCCGGGCCAGGACGTACTGGCTGCCGCCGGCGGAAACGAGGGCGTAGTCGAACTCGGGGTGCAGCGCCACGGCCATGTTGTCCGGGAGCGTCCAGGGCGTGGTGGTCCAGATGGCGGCATAGGCCCGGACCGGATCGGCCATGGGGAAGATGTCTTTGAGCTTCGGGTCGGGCAGGGGGAAGCGCACGAAGACCGACGGGGAGGTTTCGTCGGCGTATTCCACCTCGGCCTCGGCCAGGGCGGTCTTGCAGGACAGACACCAGTGGATGGGTTTCTTGCCCCGGTAGACCGAGCCGCGCTCCACGAAATCGCACAGAGCCAGGGCGGTGGCCGCCTCGTAGGAGGGGCGCATGGTGAGGTAGGGATCGTCCCAGTCGCCAAAAACGCCAAGGCGCTTGAATTCCTTGCGCTGGATATCGACGAACTTGGTGGCATAGTCCCGGCACAGGCGCCGGACGGTCACGGCCGGCAGGTTCTCCTTGCCCTTGGCCTTGAGCTCCTGGGACACCTTGTGTTCGATGGGCAGGCCGTGGCAGTCCCAGCCGGGCACGTAGGGAGCCTGGTTGCCGGCGAGGTGGCGGGACTTGACGATGATATCTTTGAGAATTTTGTTGAGCGCGTGGCCCATGTGCAGGTGGCCGTTGGCGTAGGGCGGGCCGTCGTGGAGCACGTAGCGGGGGGCCGACTCCCGGTCGGCCAGCATGCGACGGTAGACGTCGTTTTCGGCCCAGAATTTGAGTGTCTCGGGTTCCTTTTCCTTGAGATTGGCCTTCATGGGAAAGGAGGTCTGGGGGAGCTTCAGGGTCTTTTTGTAATCGCTGCTCATGATGGGTCCTTGCGCTTGTCCCGGGGTCCTCGCGACGCCGGAGAAACCGCCTGTTTGAAACAAGGCGGTCCGGAAGTCAAGGAATCGGGGAGGGAGGCGATGTGGCGACGTCCCGGCGGCCGCCCTCCCGTCGGCCAGGAGGGCGGCTTGCGGCAAACCCCTTGCCCATAAGCCCGAAGTGGCATATCCCTTGGCGGTTCCGCTTTTGTCGTTCCACCCTCTAAAAAAAATACCTACGCCCATGCCCAAACGGACGGACATCAAGAAAATCATGATCATCGGCTCGGGGCCCATTGTCATCGGACAGGCCTGCGAGTTCGACTACTCCGGCTCACAGGCGGCCAAGGCCCTCAAGGAAGAGGGGTACGAGGTGGTCCTGGTCAATTCCAACCCCGCCACCATCATGACCGACCCCGGTCTGGCCGATCGCACCTACATCGAACCCATCGAGCCGGGCACCGTCGCCCGTATCATCGCCCGGGAAAAGCCGGACGCCATCCTGCCGACCCTTGGCGGCCAGACCGGCCTCAATACGGCGGTCGCCCTGGCCGAGTCCGGCGTTCTGGCCGCACACGGGGTGGAACTTATCGGCGCGTCGCTCGACGTCATCAAAAAGGCCGAGTCCCGTGACCTGTTTCGCAAGGCCATGGAGAACATCGGGCTCAAGGTCCCCAAAAGCGGCATCTGCCACACCATGGACGATGTCCGGGAGTGGGGCAGGAAGATCGCCTTCCCCATCATCGTGCGCCCGGCCTTCACGCTCGGCGGCACGGGCGGCGGCGTGGCCTACAACATGGAGGATCTGGAAAAGATCAGCTCCGTGGGCCTGGCCGCCAGCATGAAAAGCGAGATCATGCTCGAACAGTCGGTCCTCGGCTGGAAGGAATTCGAGCTCGAGGTCATGCGCGACCGGGCGGACAACTGTGTCATCATCTGCTCGATCGAAAACATCGATCCCATGGGTGTGCACACCGGCGACTCGGCCACGGTCGCCCCGATCCAGACGCTGACCGACGACGAATACCAGAAGATGCGAAACGCCTCCATTGCCATCATGCGCGAGATCGGCGTGGAAACCGGCGGCTCCAACGTCCAGTTCGCGGTCAATCCGGCCGACGGCGAGATGGTGATCATCGAGATGAACCCGCGCGTGTCGCGGTCCTCGGCGCTGGCCTCCAAGGCCACCGGCTTTCCCATCGCCAAGATCGCGGCCAAGCTGGCGGTCGGCTATACGCTCGACGAGATCCCAAACGACATCACCCGCGAAACCATGGCCTCCTTCGAGCCGACCATCGACTACTGCGTGGTCAAGATCCCGCGCTTCACCTTCGAGAAATTCCCGGGCTCCGAGGACTACCTGACCACGGCCATGAAGAGCGTGGGCGAGGCCATGAGCATTGGCCGCAATTTCAAGGAAGCCCTGCAAAAGGGACTGCGTTCGCTTGAGATCGGCGTTTCCGGCCTTGGCCCGGACACCGAGGCCTGCGACCCGGACCGGGAGCAGCTTCTGGCCGACATGCGCAAGCCCAATTCCAAGCGGCTGTTCCAGATCCGCCAAGCCATGCGCTGCGGTGTCAGCCTCGAGGAACTCTTCGACGCCACCTGGGTCGATCCCTGGTTCCTGCGCCAGATCAAAGAGATCGTGGACATGGAAACCGAGCTTGCCGCCTTCCCCAAAGAACAGGTGGCGGCGGGCAATGCCAAATGCCGGGAGCTTTTGATCGCGGCCAAGAAAAACGGCTTTTCCGACCCTCAGATCGCGGCCCTCTTTCGTCTGCCGTCGCACCTGGACGCCCGGAAGCTGCGCCAGGACATGGGCATCAACCCCACCTACTATCTGGTTGATACCTGCGCCGGCGAGTTCGAGGCCTACACCCCGTATTACTATTCGACCTACGAGACCGGCCGGGAAGTGGCTCCCAAGCCCGCCCGCAAGGTGGTGATCCTCGGCGGCGGTCCCAACCGCATCGGCCAGGGCATCGAGTTCGACTACTGCTGCTGCCACGCCTCCTACGCCCTGCGCGAGATGGGCGTGGAGTCGATCATGGTCAACTCCAATCCCGAGACCGTGTCCACGGATTACGACACGTCGGACCGCCTCTATTTCGAGCCCCTGACCTTCGAGGACGTGCTCAATATCCTGGAGTCCGAGAAGCCCGAAGGCGTCATCGTCCAGTTCGGCGGCCAGACGCCGCTGAACCTGGCCGTGCCGCTTCTAAAGGCCGGGGTCCGCATCCTCGGCACCTCGCCGGACAGCATCGACCGGGCCGAGGATCGGGAACGGTTCCAGGCCATGCTCCACAAGCTCGGCCTGCGCCAGCCGGCCAACGGCACGGCCTTTGCCGTGGAAGAAGCCTGCGAGATCGCGGACAAGATCGGCTACCCCGTGGTGGTCCGCCCGTCCTATGTCCTGGGTGGCCGGGCCATGGAGATCGTCTACGACCGCAAGGACCTCGAGAACTACTTTAAGTATGCCGTGGTCGCCTCGGGCAAGCACCCGATCCTGGTCGACAAGTTCCTGGTCAACGCCATCGAGGTGGACGTGGACGCCGTGTCCGACGGCACGGACACCTACGTGGCCGGCGTCATGGAGCACATCGAGGAAGCCGGCATCCACTCCGGCGATTCGGCCTGCGTGCTGCCGCCCCACAGCCTCTCCCCGGAGCTGATCCGGGAAATCGAGCGCCAGACCGTGGCCCTGGCCGAGGAACTCGGCGTCATCGGCCTCATGAACATCCAGTTCGCGGTCAAAGACGGCGACATCTACATCCTCGAAGTCAACCCCCGGGCCTCCCGAACCTCGCCCTTCGTGTCCAAGGCCACGGGCGTGCCCCTGGCCAAGCTCGCGACCAACGTGATCATGGGCAAGAAGCTCAAGGACCTGAATCCCTGGGCCGAGCGCAAGAGCGGCTACTACGCGGTCAAGGAATCGGTCTTCCCGTTCAACCGCTTCCCGGGCGTGGATGTGCTTCTTGGACCGGAGATGCGGTCCACGGGCGAGGTCATGGGCATCGACGCGTCGGTGGGCCTGGCCTTCATGAAAAGCCAGCTCGGGGCCGGACAGAACCTTCCCCTTTCCGGAACCGTGTTTATATCTGTGGCCGACGGGGCCAAGGACGATGTTCTGCCGGCTGCCCAAATTCTCAGCGAAGTCGGGTTCCGGATCATGGCCACCAAGGGCACGGCCGCCTATCTCGAAGGGAAGGGCATTGCCGTGACCACGGTCATGAAGGTCTTTGAAGGCCGGCCCCATGTGGTCGACCACATGAAGAACCGGGAGATCGACCTGGTCATCAACCTCGTCGGGGACAAGCGCACGGTGCGCGATTCCATGGCCCTTCGCCAGACGGCCCTTTTATACGGCATCCCCTACACGACCACCGCGGCCGGCGCCAAAGCCATGGCCCAGGCCATCCGGGAGATGGGGGGCAAGGGCCTGACCGTCAAAAGCTTGCAGGAGTATTACGGGGCCAACTAGCCCCGCACGGCGCACCATGAAAAAGGAATACTGCGGACTTTTCGGCATTTACGGCCATCCCGAGGCCGCGCGCATGGCCTACTTCGGCCTCTACGCCCTGCAGCACCGTGGGCAGGAGTCGGCCGGCATCGTCACCTGGGACGGCACGCGCATCCGCGAACAGCGGGGCATGGGCCTGGTGGCGGATGTCTTTAGCGAACGCCATCTCGGCAAGGAGCTCAAGGGCACGGTGGCGGTGGGGCACATCCGCTATTCCACCACCGGGGCCTCGCTCCTTCGCAACTGCCAGCCGTTTCTCGTCCGTTTCGGCGACTACCACATGGCCATCGCCCACAACGGCAACCTGGTCAACACCATGGAGCTGCGCGAGGAGTTGGAAGCCACGGGCTCCATCTTCCAGACCACCATCGATTCCGAGGTATTCGTCCATCTCATCGCCAAATACCTGAACGGCAACTCCCTGGAAGAGGCGGTGATCAAGGCCTGCAACAAGGTCAAGGGCGCCTATTCCATCCTGCTTTTAGCCAACGACAAGATCATTGCCGTGCGCGACCCCCACGGCATCCGGCCGCTCATGCTCGGCCGGCTTGGCGATGCCTACGTCCTGGCCTCCGAGACCTGCGCCTTCGACCTCATGGAGGCCGAGGCCATCCGTTCGGTGGCGCCGGGCGAAATGCTCGTCATCCAGGACCGGCGGCTCCAGTCCTACCGCATAAGCGACCCCCAGCCCGCCCGCCAGTGCATTTTCGAGCTGGTCTACTTCGCCCGGCCCGACTCGGAAGTCTTCGGCGAGGTGGTCTACGAGCGGCGCAAGCAGATGGGTTCTATCCTGGCCAACGAGGCCCCGGTCGACGCCGACTACGTCATGCCTTTTCCGGATTCCGGGTTCTACGCGGCCATCGGCTATTCCCAGGCTTCGGGACTGCCCTTTGAAATGAGCATGGTGCGCAACCACTACGTGGGCCGCACCTTCATCCAGCCCTCCCAGGACATGCGCGATTTCAGCGTCCGGGTGAAGCTCAATCCGGTCAAGAGCATGATCAAGGGCAAGCGCATCCTCATTGTCGAGGATTCCATCGTGCGCGGCACCACCATAAGGACCCGGGTCAAACGGCTTCGGGAACTGGGGGCCCGGGAGATCCACATGCGCGTCTCCTGTCCGCCCATCCGCTTCCCCTGTTTTTACGGCATCGACTTTTCCTCCAAGGGCGAACTCATCGCCGCCCACCAGAGCGTGGACGAGATCGCCAGGTTCATCGGCCTCGATTCCCTGCATTACCTGTCCCTCGAAGGGCTGCTCGAAGCCGTGCGCGGCAACGTCGGCGAGCCTCAGTACTGCATGGCCTGCTTCGACGGCAACTACATCATCCCGCCCTGTGCCGAGGGGCTCAAAACCTGCCTGGACGACGCGTCCCTGGCCCTTTCCTGGTAGGCCGCCATGCCTTTTTCCCTGAATCTCGATCTGGCCGGGGCCAAGGACAAGTCGCTTTCGAAGCTGCTTTTGTCCTCGGCCCGGCAGTTTCTTCGGGAATATGGCGAGGTGCGGGACCTGGCCCTGGACACCAAGGCCCGGTCCATCCGCGTGGAAGTGCTGCCGGTGGGGGAAAGCGAACCGATCAAGGTCGCGGTCGAGGGTTACGGCCTGACCACCGACTCCACGGGCCGGGGCTGGCTCACGTTCACCAGCCTTTCCACCTCGCGGGAGTGGCTGACCCTTCTCGCCGCCAAGGTCCTGCCGGACAAGCGTCTGCCCTTGCCGCCGGGAGCGCCCATGGGAATTTTGCAGTCGATTCTATAATCGGTTCCGGTCCCGGCCACGGCCGGGACAAGGATCGCAAAGGCGCGGCGGAGATGTTTTCCCGTTGCGCCTTTTCCTTTTTCGCCGTCTTGTCCGGACACTGGCGAGGCCGCATTTACACGAACTTCGGGCCCTGGCATAGTGCGCGAACCCGAACCGGCGGTCTTCGGGGCCGGCCGGTATCGCTACAACAACCAAGGTGTCTCATGCAGCAAACGTCCCTTGATGTGAACCGTCGCGCCAAGGTGTTCAAGGCGCTTGGCCACCCGAGCCGTCTCCTCATGGTGGAGGCCCTCGGCGAGGGCGAGAAATGTGTGTGCGAATTGCAGGAACTGGTCGGCTCGGACATGTCGACCGTATCCAAGCACCTGGGTGTGCTCAGGGAAGCCGGCCTCGTCCAGGACGACCGGCGGGGCACCAACATCTACTATTCCCTGCGCATGCGTTGCGTGACCTCTTTTTTGGGCTGCGTGCAGCGTTTTTTCGACCAGCAGTTGGAGGACCAGTTCCTCCATCTGGAGGATCTGCGCAAGCAGGCCCGTTCCTAGGCCTGTCCGCCCGGGCCGGGCCCTGGCGGCCGTGGCCGGAAAAAATCGAAGAGGAGGGGCAGGGACATTCCGCTTGCATCTGTCACACGAATTTTATAAAATTCGTGTCACCAAAAGGGGGAGCCTATTTCCCGTGGCCAGGCAGGCCGGGACGCAGGCGGCACCCGTGCAACAAGGTGGTGGACCCATGCAGGACGGAGCGGATGTGAAAGAGTCCCTGTCGGCGACCATGGCCCAACCTGACGCGACAACGACCCCAAACCGGTACGACGCCATGGAGTGGGCCGGCGCCTTCGGCGACATCGGCACGCTCATCCCCTTTGTGGTGGCCTACATCACCATCCTCGGCATCGATCCGTTGGGGCTCCTTTTCATGTTCGGCGTGTCCAAGATCGCGGCCGGACTGTTTTACAAGACCCCGATCCCCATCCAGCCCATGAAGGCCATCGGCGCGGCGGCCGTGGCCGGCGGCATCACGCCGGCCGCCCTTTTCGCCTCGGGCCTGACCACGGGTCTCTTCTGGCTCCTGATCGGGCTTACCGGCACCATCAACGTGGTGGCCAAGCTGGCGACCAAGCCCGTGGTGCGCGGCATTATGCTCGGGCTCGGCATGACGTTCGTGGTCGAGGGCATCCACCGCATGGTCGGTTCTCCGGTCCTGGCCGGCATCGCGCTCACGACGACCTTCGTGCTTCTCTCCAACCCGAAGATCCCGGCCATGTTCGTGCTCCTGCTCCTTGGCGTCGTGGCCGCGGCCATCGGCAATCCGGCGCTCCTGACCGAACTGGCCCAGATCAACGTCGGCTTTCGCCTGCCGGAATTCGGCCTGCACCAGATCAAGTGGGACGACGTCGTGACCGGCACGCTTCTTTTCACCCTGCCCCAGATTCCGCTGACGCTGGGGAATGCGGTGGTGGCCATTGCCGCGGAAAATAACGACCTCTTTCCGGACCGCCCGGTCACCGAAAAGACCATGTGCATCAGCCAGGGGATCATGAACCTCATTTCCCCGTTTTTCGGCGGCGTGCCCATGTGCCACGGCGCCGGCGGCATGGCCGGCCACGTCCGGTTCGGGGCCCGGACCGGCGGATCGCTGGTCATCCTCGGCACCATAGTCATCGTGATCGCGCTTTTTTTCAGCCAGTCCGTGGCCGTCATCTTCAAGATGTTTCCCCCGGCCGTGCTCGGGGTGATCCTTTTTCTGGCCGGGGCCGAGCTTGCCGTCACGGTGCGGGACATCGGCACGAAGAAGTCCGACTTCTACGTCATGGTGGTGGTGGCCGGCTTTGCCATGTGGCACATGGGCGTGGCCTTCCTGGTCGGCGTCCTCCTGGACAACGCCTTGCGCCGGGAGTGGATCCGGATCTAGCCGCCAACCGTTCCGCCTCTCCCTGCCGCCATCTGGCCTCGCGCCGATGGCGGCATTCTTTTCTTGCCAGGAACGCTTGTTGTGCATATTTTTCTTTTTGACCAAATAACAAAGTTGAGTGAAGGAGGCTCCCATGCGCTTTCTGGCCCAATTGTTTCCGGAGTTCGCGGCCAAGCTCGACGAGATGGACGCGCTCTACGCCGAGAAGCGGCTCATCGACGAAAAGACCTACCAGTTCATCTGCTTCGCGGTCTCGGTCAAGGCCCGGTCCAAGCCCTGCGTGCTCAAGCATTTCAAGGGGGCCCTCGACGCCGGGGCGAGCCTGCAGGAACTGGCCTACATCCTGGCCCTGGTCATGCGCGAGGCGGCCGGCGCCGACGATTGCTGGACCCACGACGTCCTGGGGGATGTGGCCGACATCATGGCCGGCAGGATCGATTGCGGCTGCAAGAAATAGCAGCCCGGGAGGGTTCGATGATGCTCATTCAGGTGCTCGGCACGGGCTGCGCCAAGTGCAACGAACTGGAAAAGCTGGTCAAGGCGGTTGTGGCCGAAACAGGCAGCGACGCCACGGTGGAGAAGGTCACGGATCTCAAGCAAATCGCCATGATGGGCGTTTTCACCACCCCGGCCCTGGTCATTGACGGGGTCATCAAGGCTGCGGGCGGCCTGCCGGCTGAAAAGGACATCCGGGCCTGGATCGCCTAGCCCCGGCAAAGGCGCCGCCTCTCCGAAAAAAGGGCGGATCGCACATCCGCCCTTTTGCATGGTCCCCCGGACTCTTCATGCCGCGCCGGGAAGAACATCCTTCCCGGGCGCCGAAGGCTTTTCTCTTTTATTCCACGCCCAATAGCGCCTGGGCGAAGTCCTGGCCGTCAAAGGGGCGCAGGTCTTCCATCTTTTCGCCGAGTCCGACGTAGGTGATGGGGATGCCGAACGACAGGGCGATGCCGACCACCACGCCGCCCTTGGCCGTGCCGTCGAGCTTGGTCAGAATGATCTCGTCGACCCCGGCCGCCTCGTTGAAGAGCCTGGTCTGGGACAGGGCGTTCTGGCCGGTGGTGGCGTCCAGGACGAGGACCGAGCGGTGGGGGGCCCCGGGGTGTTTTTTGCCCAGAACCCGGCGGATTTTTTTGAGCTCTTCCATCAGGTTGGCCTTGGTGTGCAACCGGCCGGCGGTGTCGAGGTAGAGGACGTCGACGCCCTCGGCCAGGGCCCGGTCCATGGCCTCGAAGGCCACGGCCGCCGGATCGGAGCCTTCGCCCTTGGTGTAGAAGCCGGCGCCCACGCGCTTGGCCCAGATCTGCATCTGCTCGATGGCGGCGGCCCGGAAGGTGTCGCCGGCGGCGATGAGTACCTTTTTGCCCTGCATGATGTCGCGGTGGGCCAGCTTGGCAATGGTGGTGGTCTTGCCGACGCCGTTGACCCCGATCATCATGATCACTTCCGGCGGATTGAAGGCCCGGATGGTCTTGGGGGTGCGGAAGATTTCGGAGAGTTCATGACGCAGGATTTCCTTGAACACGGCCGGATCGGTGGTGCCGCGTCGGCGCACCTCGGCGCGCAGGCTGCCCAGGAGCTTGGCCGCCGGCTCGAAACCGACGTCGGCCATGAGCAGAATCTCCTCGAGCTCTTCCCAGAAGGCCTCGTCAATGACGGCGTGGCTGCCAAGCAGCCCGTCGATGCGCTTGACGATCTGTTCCTTGGTTTTGGCCAGCCCCTCGGACAACTTGAGAAAGAGGCGATTTCGCTCGTCTTCCTCGTCTTCGAGATCCAGGGCCAGGGCGAGCCGGTACTGGAGTTCGGACCGGAAGAGTTCGACCTCGTCGTATTCCATGAGGGCCAGCCAGTCGGCGAACTTGGCCACAAAGGCGTCGGCCTCGGCGGCCGGGGCCTCCAGGCTCTCGAAGAGAAAGCGCAGCCGCTCCCAGAGGACGGGCCCCGGCGTTTCGACGTCGGCCAGCAGAATGTCGAGCCAGATCGAGAGCCGGGGTTCGGCCTGCCGCAATTCGAGGGTAAGCGCGTTTCGCCAGGGGGCCTTAGCCGGCGACTGCACCGCCGGCGCGGTTTTCGGTTCCGGCGCCGCCGGGGCGACCGGCGAGGGGGGCGTAGGGACCGGGCCGGCCGAGGCCGCCGGGGCGGGTCTCGCCGTGGAGGCCGGCGTGGATTCAGGCTCCGGTCGGACAGGCCCGGGTTCGGGTGCCGGCGGTGTGGCCGGCGTTTCGATCGCCGGTCCGGACCGAGGCGCGACGCCATCGGCCACGGACGCCGACGTCGGCTCGGGCCGGGCCCCGGGCGTCTCGGGCAGCGGGGCGGCCTCGGGTGCGGCCGTAACAACGATCGCGACCTTGGGCTCGGCGGCCTGGATGTCGGTCCGCGCGGGGGCGGGCTCCGGCTCAGGCGACGGGGCGGGCTCCGGTTTCGCTATGGCTGGCTCGGACTCCGCAGCGGGCGCTTCGGCCACGGGTTGCGGCGTTGGTTCCGGCCGGGTAGTCTCGGGGGCGGGCGTAACGACGATCGCGACTTCCGGCTCGGCGGTTGGTTCTGGCGCAGTCGCTTCACTGGCGACGAGCGCTGTCGCCGGTCCGGTGGCGGGCTCTTCCGCCTCCGGCCCGGCAGTCGGGGTTTCGGCCTCTTGCGGCGTTTGGGTCTCGGCGGCCTCGGACGGCGCTTCGTCGGCCTTCCAGAATTTTTTCAGCTTGGAAAAAAAACCCATGGGTGCGGCATCCTTGTCTTGGGCTAGTGGGTGGCGGCGGCATTGGCGCGCCGAGCGGCGCGGCAGGAAAGTATAGCCGCGAGGACGCATGGACGCAACCGCCAAGGGCTTGGCCTGCCGGGAGCCTTCCCGGGTCCGGGGGGCGGTTGTGGTCGGCCGCCCCCTTGTGGCACAAGGGCGGGGTTCACGGGAGATCCCGGCCGCTTGGCCGCAGGAGGCAGACATGGACGAGAAAAAGCCGGAGCCGGAGGCGACGTTCCTTGCCAAACGGCGCATCGAGGCGGCCCTCCTGGCCGACGTCTACGCCGTGCTGGTCGGCCGGCTGGGCCGGGACGCGGCCCTGGCCGTGATCGAGGAGACGGTCGCCCGGGCCGCCTGCCAGGCGGGCCAGGCCTTTGCCGCGTCCGCGCCGGAGGGCCCGAGCTTGCAACACTTCGCGGCCGTGGCCGACCAGTGGCAGCAGGGCGGGGCCCTGGCCATCGCCAACAAGCGGCAAGAGGCCGACGGCCTGTCCTTTGACGTCGTCCGCTGTTGCTATGCCGAGGCCTACCGCGAGATGGGATTGCCCGACGAACTGGCCACGCGCATCTCGTGCCTGCGCGACCAGGCCTTCGTGGCCGGCTACAGTCCGAAGCTGCACCTCGACCGCCCGACCACCATTGCCTCGGGCGCCACCCACTGTCCTTTCACCTTTACCTGGGAAGACGCATGAGCATACGACGCACCACGGTCAAGGCGGCGCTGGAAAGCGCCGGGGCCTGTCCGGAAATCCGTGTCATGGGCTGGGTGCGGACCCGCCGCGACGCCAAGGGCTTTTCCTTTCTCGAAATAAACGACGGCTCCTGCCTGTCCAACCTGCAGGTCCTGGTGGAAGAGGGGATCGCGGGCGCGGACCTCGTGAAGGATCTCGGCACGGGAGCGGCCGTGGACGTGGCCGGGGCCCTGGTCGCCTCGCCCGGCAAGGGGCAGCGGTTCGAAGTCAAGGCCACCGCCCTGACGCTTCTTGGCGGAGCCGACACCGAGGCCTATCCGCTCCAGAAAAAGCGCCACTCCGATGAATTCTTGCGCACCATCGCCCACCTGCGCCCCCGCACCAACAAGTACGGGGCCATGCTGCGCCTGCGCGCGGCCCTCGGCCAGGCCGTGCACGCCTTTTTCGCCGAGCGCGGCTTTTACTGGGTCCACACCCCGATCATCACCGGCTCGGACTGCGAAGGGGCGGGGGAGATGTTTCGCGTCACAGCTCTTTCGGCCGCCGAGGCGGCCGCCGAAGCCGTCCTGCCGCCGGCCGAGCGGGGGAGCAGGGACTTTTTCGGCAAGGACGCCTACCTGACCGTCTCGGGTCAGTTGACGGCCGAGCCGCTGGCCTGCGCCCTGGGTCGGGTCTACGCCTTTGGTCCGACGTTTCGGGCCGAGCATTCCGACACCTCCCGCCATGCCGCCGAATTCTGGATGGTGGAGCCGGAAATGGCCTTTGCCGATCTCGAAGACAACATGGAGCTCGGCGAGGGTCTGCTTAAGCACATGGTCCGGGTGGCCATGGAGGACTGCGCCGAGGATTTCGGGCTCTTTGCCAAATACGTGGACCCCAAGCTGCCGGAGACCCTGGCCACCCTGCTCGACGCGCCGTTTGTGCGCCTGCCCTACGCCGAGGCGGTCAAGATCCTCCTGGCCGCGAAAAAGACCTTCGAGTATCCGGTGGCCGACGGCCGGGATCTGCAAAGCGAGCACGAGCGGTACCTGACCGAGGAGCATTTCAAGCGTCCGGTGGTGGTCTACGACTACCCGAAAGACATCAAGGCCTTTTACATGCGCCAAAACGACGACGGCCGGACGGTTGCCGCCATGGACGTGCTGGTGCCGGGCATTGGCGAGATCATCGGCGGCAGCGCCCGGGAGGAGCGTCTGGACAGGTTGTCCGCCCGCATCCGGGAACAGGGCCTGCCCTTGGAGGCCTACGGCTGGTATCTGGACACGCGGCGGTTCGGCACGGTGCCCCATGTCGGGTTCGGACTCGGTTTCGAGCGGGTGCTCATGCTCGTGACCGGCATCGGCAACATCCGGGACGTCATGGCGTTTCCGCGCACTTGGCGGCATCTGGAATTCTAGCCGGCCCTTCCTCTTGCGCCAGGCAGGGCAGGCGCACGTGAAAGGCGCTGCCCTGGCCCAGGCGGGAGGTGGCCCAGATGCGTCCGCCGTAGTGGCGCACGATCTGGCCGCAGATGGCAAGGCCCAGGCCCGTGCCCTTGGCGGCATCACTCAGGGTGTCGCCGCGTCCGACCTGGTGGAACTTGCCGAAGATGGATTCCAGTTCGCTCTCCGGAATGCCGATCCCGGAGTCGGCGACCACGATCTGGACCGCCTCGCCGTCGGTCCGCACGGTCATGCGCACCTCGCCCGTTCGGGTGAATTTGACCGCGTTCTGGAGCAGGTTGGATACGACCTGGATCAGCTGGTCCGGGTCCATGAAAAGGTCGGGCACCTGCTCCGTGGCGTCGAAGACGAAGACGATTTCCGGGCGCGCGGCCAGGAGCCCTGCGATGCTCCGGGCCGCTGTGCGCAACACGTCCAGGGGGGCGATGCGCCGGTCGCGCCAGTGCATGCTGCCGGACTCGATGCGGCTGAGGTCCAGGACGTCGTTGATGAGCCGGGTCAGCCGCTCGGCCTCGTGAAAAACCACGCTCAGGTTGTCGGCGATGCGCCGGCCCCTGGCTTCCAGCGCGGCCTGGCCCGAGGCCAGGGGCAGGAACTGTTCGGTGAAGTCCCGCCCGATCAGCTTGGCAAAGCCCAGGATCGAGGTCAAAGGCGTGCGCAGTTCGTGGGAGACCGTGGAGAGGAAGGCGGATTTGAGGCGGTCGAGCTCGCTCATGCGGATGTTGGCTTCGGCCAGCTCCATGGCTTGCAAGCGCAGGTCGCGGGTCCGCTCCTCCACCTCGGCTTCGAGCCGGTGCCGGTGGTTGGCCAGTTCCTCCTCGATGCGCTTGCGGTCGGTGATGTCCGTGAACATGCCCAAGGCCCCGAGGGACGCGCCCGAGACGTCGTAGAGGGGGCTGGCCGAAACCAGGGCCCAGAGACCGCCGCCCTCCCTGGTTTTCAGGCGGTGTTCGAACACGCCGCTTTCCCCCTGGCGAAGCCTAGCCTCTCGCTCCCGGGCCAGGGGCAAGTGGTCGTCCGCCACAAAATCCTCGAAATGCCGGCCGAGCATGTCGTCCGGCGCATAGCCGAGCATGTCGGCCATGCGGCGGTTGGCAAAGGTCGCCTTGAAGTCCCCGTCCAGGACCAGGACGCCTTCGTGGGCGGTCTCCACGATCCGTCGGAATTTTTCCTCGCTCTCCCGCAGGGCCGTGTCGGCCTGGTGCCGTTCGGTCACGTCGCGGATGGTCTCGATGCCGCCGATGATCCGGCCCGTCCCGTCGCGAAGGGCCACGGCCTTGCCCCAGACCTGCCGGTCGCCGCCGGGCAGGGAGAGCAGGGTGACCTCGGCGATGATGGCGTCCGCCCCGATCTCGGTCACGGCATACCGGGGGTCCGGACGGGACACCGCGCCCCGGGCGTAATCGACCAGAAGCGGGGTCGGGCTGCCGTAAAAAGCCGTGCCGTAGGCGAAGTCCGACTTGCCGAGCATGTCCACGGCCGCCACACCGGTCAACTTTTCGAGTGCCCGGTTCCAGAAGATGACCGTGCCGTCCTCGTCGAGAACAAGGGTCGGGTCCGGCAGGAAGTCGATGATATCGGCCAGATTCCGGTCGCGGATTCCCAGGCGGTCCCGGGTTTGGCGCAGCTCCCGGATCCGCTGGGCCTGCTGGTGGTTGCCGAGGGCCAGGGCCGAGATATGGCGGGCGAACCGATCCAGGGCCTGGCAGATCTTGGCGAACCGTTCCCGCGACATCCGGGGGACCTGGTCCAAAGCCCGGCGAAAGGCTGTCTCGTCGGCGCCGATGGACCGGCCGTAGGCCACGATGGCTTCGGTATCCATGGTTTCGTCGAGGACTTGGCCGACAAGCCAGTTGGCGATATGGCGGTCCCCGAAATGGATGCTCGTGGCCCCGTCCAGCAGGCCGGCGCTCAGGCAGGTGCCGATAAAGGGGCCGGCCAAGCAGGCTTTGCCGAGGCTCTGGTCCGAATGGAGGCAGTCGGCCCGACCTTTGGCCGTGGCGCGGATGATGTCCTGGCAAAGGGTGGTGAAATTGCTCGGCCGGGTCAGGGGCCGGCCGTCCGGGTCGGTGATGAGCGAGGCGACTTTGGCCGCTGCGGCAAAAGCATCCTGGAGGCCTTGGATATCTTCCAATATGAAGATGTCTTCGAAGCGGAGGTCGTCCGGGACCTCGGTCCCGACGCCGTCGGCTTCCCCGGCACCCGCTTCCCGCGGGCAATCCTTCTGGAGGAGGGCCTTGGCCCCGGTCGGATCGATGGTCATGGCCCCTCGAAACGGCTTTTCGATGTTATTTCTTCTAAAATAAGCCAGGTACGGCTTTATTTTCAACAACTATTTCCGGGGCCGCGACATGCGGACAAGCGGGAAGTGTCGCGTTTCTCTCGTTTCATCGAGCCCGCAGGCCATGTTATGGCGATTCCCCTTTCCGGCCCAGGTCCGCACGGATGCAAAGAGTGGTGGCGCTGTCGCGAACTCCTCAGGGTCCTTCCCGGGCTTCGAGGAACCTGGAGCGTCGGCGAAGATCGGCGACGGAACAGGCGCCTGGCGGCTCCCGACTCTGGGCTCTTCGCTTTATTTGTCTGACGTTACAGGGAAAAGTAAAAAGCAAAAAGGTGGGCGTACGTGATTTTCGATAGAATACGGGTTTCCCATGGCCTTGAAATCAGGATGACAAGCGGCCAGGAGCCTGTTAGTTTCTGACCATGGAATGGATGTTTATTCTTCTCGGGGTCGGTGTTGTGGTATTGATCGTTTTCCTTCTCATGGCAACCAAAAGCCATGACCGCGAATCGGTGCCTGGAAGGTTCGATTTCGATCGTTACAAAGCGGAGGAACTTTCCCGTCGCGGACTTTTCGACCACACCAAGTGGCGCTGATCGAGGCTGGATAGAATTCTTTTTTTCCGGGCGATTGCCCCCGCCATCCGAGCGGGGTGGGCGTGTGCCGGCTTCGGGCCGGTACGGCGCTTTTCCTGCCGTGGCCGAGCTCACGGGGCGACCGATCCTCGTCGGGGTGGGCGGCAGCGGCGGGAACGGGGGGGCCGCATCCTTGCCCGGCGAAAGGGAAACGAGAGGACGCCGACGGTCCGGGAACGAGTGCGCGCAATGCGTTTCATGATGCGCTGGCGGCCTTGGGCCGCGAGGCGGGCACGGTCGAAAAGGGCGCCGCCCGTGCCCGCTGAAAAAGCGTTTGCCGGGTTCTATTCGTCCCTTTCGGCGAAGCCTATCTCCTTGTGTTTTTTCCAGGAGATTTCCAGGCTGAATTTTTCTTTCTCCTTCTTCTGGGAGGCCTTCATCTCCACATTGACCAGCACGGAGGGCGACAGGGCCAGGCTTTCGTCCCCGGCGGCGAGGACGACCCGGCCGGATTTCATGTCGCCGACCAGCTTCTCCAGATTGAAGATGACCTCGGAAAGCTGCATCACCCCTTCGATCTTGATCTTGTCCTTCTCCATGAGACGCTCCTTTTGCTTCCGTTTCTAGCCTATGATTTCGAATTCCACGGTCCGTCCCCGCTTGACGGCAATCGAACCGTGGCGTTTGGCCACAAAGAGGACGAGCGGGCGCAGCGCTTCCATTTCCAGATGCGTATCCGAAAGATACTGGCTGAAGAAATAGCCGTTATCGTACACGCGCAGGCTGTGCCGGTCGGGCGCGATGCGGGCGAGACGTATCGTGAGGCCGGCGGGCGGTTCCACCGCAGCCAGGGGGTGGCGCCGGGAAGACGCGGGCCACTCCAGCGGCGCAAGGAGCAACTGGAGGGCATGGCTGAAATAGAAGAGTTTCTCGACCGGAAGAGTTTCGGTCCCGGGATCGACGGCAACGGCATACCGCAGCCCTCCCTCGGGAGCGATATTTTCGAGTACGCCGCGCAGGAAGACTTCCGCCGGTGGCGTTTCCGGGGGCCCGGCGGCTCCTTCCTGGGGGGAGGGGGCGGTTGCCGGCACCGCTTCGGCGTCCGGGCCGGCCGTGGCCGGGGGAACCGGTGCGCCGGAGGAACCAGAGACCGCGTCCGCTGTTTCGTGGACCGTCACCTCGGCGGGCGACCGGCCGAAGGCTGGCAGGATGCCCAGGTCCTCGGTCGCGACCGGTGTGAAGGACTCGGACGCGAAGACGGCTGGCGCGGCCTGTCCTTCCGGAATCGGGACGCTTTGGGGCACGGGCTGCACGGCCGAGGCCGGCGTTTGGGCCAGGTCCTCGGTCGCGATCGGCGTGAAGGACTCGGACGCGAAGACGGCTGGCGCGGCCTGTCCTTCCGAAATCGGGACGCTTTGGGGCACGGGCTGCACGGCCGAAATTTCGGACGCGGCCGGTTGTTCGGAAGCGGCCGGGGTGGCGGCCTGCCATGCCGACTGGGGCGGCGGGAGCACCGCTTCGGCTGCCGGCCGGACTATCCGGCCATCGGCATTCGCGGCGGGACTTTCGCTGGCCGCCTTTTTTTTCGTGGCATTGTGGGACGGCGCGGACGGGGAAGGCTTCTTGCCGACGGGTGCGGCCCCCCCGCTTGAAGGCTCTCGGCCAAGTCGTGATTTGGTTGCCATACTGGTCCTCCTGCCGTGGTGCGACCGTGGGCGAAATTCCTTTCGCCGCGCAGCCGATCATTTCCCGGCCCAGGGCACGGTGCCCATTTTTCCTTGATGCGCGTGCGGCGTTACGATTTAAAGACGGTCCGGTCGCATCACGCAAAATTCAAAGACCGCAAGGCGTGACGCCGGATCGTCACTCCGGCGTCACGCCGTTGGTCCGCACGGACGGCTATGCCGCATCCGTCGCATGGCATCCTGGCCCTTTCCGGGAACAGGGCCGTGGGGCGCAAGAAGGATGCCCATGCCCATCATGCGGATTTTACGATGGCGAGGCCGGCCGCGCCAGGTGGTCGTGCAGCTGACCGACCGGTGCAATGCCCGATGCGTCCAGTGCGGCATGAACGTCGCGGCCGGCGGCCCGCGCGGCGACCTGGACAGGGATGCGGCCAAACGGATCATCGACCGGTGTGCGGCCCTCGGCGTGGCGGCCCTGTCCTTTACCGGCGGTGAACCGTTTTTGGCCGGACCGCTTCTTTTGGATCTCCTCGACTACGCCGGCCGGGCCGGCATCACGTATCTTCGCACCGGCACCAACGGCTACCGGTTCGCCCATCCCGACGCGCCGGATTTCACCGACCGGGTGGCACGGCTGGCCGAGGGGCTGGCCGCGACAAGGTTGCGCAATTTCTGGATCAGCCTCGATTCGGCCGATGCCGCCACCCACGAGGCCAACCGGGGCCATGCCGGCATGGTGGCTGGCCTGGCCCGGGCCTTGCCGATCTTTCATGACCACGGCCTTTTCCCCACCGCCAACTTGGCGCTCAACCGCTTCATGGGCGGTCCCGAACCGCTTGGCGGGAACGGGGAGACGCTCCGCGAGGCCGCCTGCCGGGACCTGTCCCGGTTTTTTGAAAAAGCGGCCGGCCTTGGCTTCACCATGGCCAACTGCTGCTATCCCATGAGCGACGCCGACGCGGGCAACGGGGCCCGGGCCGTGTACGCGGCCACGGCCTCCGACGCCCGGGTGACCTTTTCCGACGCCGAAAAGCTGGCCCTTTTTTCCGCCGTGCGTGACACCGTGCCGCGCCATCGGGACAAGCTTCGCATCTTCACGCCGCTTGTGGCCATCCACGCCCTTCTCGCCCAGTACGATAAACCCTCCCGAGCGCGAAGACCTTCCCGGTCGGTCCGGCCGTGTCTCGGCGGGGTGAGCTTTTTTTACGTGGACCGGCACGGCGACGCCTTTCCGTGCGGCTACCGGGCCGGAGAAAATCTGGGGCCGTTCTGGAAGCTGTCCGAGGACCGGCTGGGAGGGGAGCCGCATTGCCTCTCCTGCGACTGGGAGTGCTTCCGGGACCCGAGCGAGCTCCTCGGCCCGCTCGGCGACCTGGCCGCCGGCCCGGCCGGCTGGTTGCGCCTCTTGCGGGCCAACCGCGAGCAGCTTGGCCTGTGGCTCACGGACCTGCGCTACTTCGCGGCCTGCGACCAGTTCGACGGCCGCGTCCCTCCGAACTTCGCCAAACTTCGCCGCTTCTCCCGTACCTGATTTTTCCCTTCCGGGGGGTCCGGGGGGGATCATCCCCCCCGGCGGAGAGGTCCAGGAGAGGCAGAGCCTCTCCTGGCCGCCGGAGGCATCTTCACGCCGCGTGGACCATGCGCTGCACCGGCTTTTCCGTCTGGGGCTCGGGCTCGGCGGCCGGAGCGGGCGGCGTGTCGCCATACATGTCCCAGTAGTCCTCAAAGGCCTGTTCGATGGTGCGGGCCTTGGCGTAGGTCCGGCCGGCCCGGCCCATGGCCCGCATGCGCTCCGGATCGTCGAGCAGGCCCTTGACGGCCTGGTAGAGGGCGTCGGCGTCGCCGGCCGGAACCACCTCCCCGGTTTCCCCGGGCAGGATGTTTTCCATGGGGCCGCCCTGGTTGGTGACGATGATGGGCAGGCCCGAAGCCTGGGCTTCGAGGACCACGTTGCCGAAGGTGTCGGTGGCGCTCGGGAAGACGAAGAGGTCGCTGGTGGCGAAAAGCGCGGCCAGTTCCTCGCCTTCGCGGTAGCCGGTAAACGTGGTCGGCGTGCCGGCGAGGAGGGCCCGCAGTTCGTCGAGGTAGGGGCCGTCGCCAACGACGGTCAGGGTGGCGTCGGGCCGGGAGCGGGTCAGCCGCTTGAAGGCCTGGGCCAGCAGGTGCAGGTCTTTTTCCCGGGACACCCGGCCGGCGTAGAGCAGGCGCGGGCCGTCGCCCATGGCGAAACGCCCGGCCACCGCGTCCGACCGCTTGGCCGGATCGAACCGGCCGACGTCCACGCCCCGGGGAAAGAGCCGCAGCTTGGCCGGATCGAGGCCTTTTTCCACAAGCTCCCGGCCCGTCTCGCGGGAGGGGATGTAAACCAGATCCATCTGGTTGTAATACCAGATGATGAATTTCCAGGTCAGGTCTTCCATGGCCTCGTCCCCGGTCAGGATCTGGGCGTACTGGGGAAGGGCGGTGTGGTAGGTGCCGTAGATGGGCAGGCGCAAGGTCTTGGCGATGCAAAGGGCGGCCAGGCCGATGGGGCCGGGCGTGGCCGAGTGGATGCGGGTGAATTCCCCGGCGTAGACGTAGTGGAGCATTTCCAGGAGCGGCGGGTAGAAGAGCTTCTGGTCCGGATATTCGTCGAAGTGGTAGACGCCGATGGGCTTGAAGTTCTGGACGCCGGGCTCGAAGACCCGCTGGCCGTGGTCGCAGGTGATGATGGAAAGATGCTTGCCGGTGCGGATGGCCAGTTCCGCCTGCTGGCGAAGGGTGCCGGACACGCCGTTTATCTCGTGGAAGGTGTCGGTGAAATGGGCCACCCGGACGTCGTGGCCGTGGCCGTTGCTGCCGCTCACGGCCTTTTGGGCCTCCTGGCTGAACTGGCGGTCCTTGGTGAAGATGGAATAGGCCAGAAAGTAGGGGGCGAGCATGGTGTAGAGGGCTCCGGCCGAACCGAGGGTGCCGAAGATGTCGAAGACGTTGGCCCCGCTCACGTGGTCAAGGAGCGTCCTGGCGAAGTGGGCGGCCACCCGGTTGGTGGCCCGGTTGACGAAGGAGAACCAGCCGCTTTCCAGGTTTTCGCCGTTCAGGACGCCGGCCTGGGCGAATTCCATGAGCATGGCGTCGGAGCGGATGAGCGTCTCGGTCTCGGTGCGGATAAGGTCCTTGAGCGGCGTGTGGGCGGCCGGGCGGCGACGGGTGAGGCTGCGGGCGAGCCGCGTGCGCAACTTGAAGGCCAGGCCGGCGCTCCCCTGCACTTCCGGTTCGAGGAATCGGTCGATGACCTTGAGGGTCACGTCCTTGTCCAGGAACCGGTCGATGCTGAAGCGGTGTTTGTAGTACTGGTAGGCGATGCTGTAGAGGGTGCGGGCCATGGTCCTCGGTGTGGAAGAGGCGCCAATGGCCCGGGAGGCTCCGTTTTCCAGGCCGTTCAGAAATTCCTCGAGATTGGCCGCCCCTTCCACCTGGGTGTAGGTGGCGGCGATGTAGAGGGCGCTGTGGTCGTCGGAGCCGCCGATGAGGTTTTTGCGCCAGGGCTGGGGATATCCGGGGTCGATGCCGTATTTTTCGGCCAGCCGCCAGATGGCCTCCTCGCCAAGGCTGGGGATGATCTCGCGCAGGCAGTCGTTTTGCCAGGCGTCGCGTGCGCCGTTGATCTCGAAATTGCGGAAAAGGAGCAGGAGCTTTTCGAAGTTCGGCACGGTGATCCGGTCGTTGACTCCGAAAAGGGGGTGGGCCACGGCATGGTGCAGGTTTTCCCGCCGCAGGTAGTCGACCAGGTCGTAGACGTTTTCCCGCAATCGCTGCAGTTCGCGGTGGATGGCCTCGTTTATGTCGTAGACCAGGACGTGGACCTTGCACCGGTCCTCCGGAAAATACGACGTCACTTCCTCGCTGATGAACGTGCCCGGCAGGTGGGCGATGGAGAGCGCCCCTTCGATGCGGTTGTGGTCCGAGATGGTGACAAGCCCCATGCCCTTTTTCCGGGCTTCCTCGTAGATGCGCACGGGCTCGGTGAAGCTCTCCGGGCAGTTGAGCTTTTGCAGCACCCACTGGGAAGGCCGGGTCGAGTATTTGGAGTGCACGTGCAGGTCGATCTTCATGGTCGCTCCTTGGGCGAAAAGGGCTGGCAGGGAGGCCGACGGCAGGAAGGCCCCGGCTCCGGGCGGCGTTTGCGCCTTCTATCCCCGGGCCTGTGGCGTTCGGATTGCGGTTGCCCGCTCTTTTGTTGACGCCTGGACCCCTCTTGTCACCGAAACGTCGCTTGTTGCCGCCCGGGGCGGGGCGCATGTTCGGGCCATGGATGCCGCGCGCGACGAGACGGTGCCGGCCAAGGCCGAATACGAAGTCCTGGTGCGGGAAGGATGCCGGACCCTTGACTCCCTGGGGGAAAAACGGCTGGCCCGGGAATTTGGCCAGCGGGCCAAGGCCATCGGGAGCCGTGAGGAATTGGCCGCGCTGCTGCTCGAATTCCTCGTCTCCCGCCGGTCCGGCCGCCAGGGCTGATCCGGACCTCGCGCTCCCCGTTGCCTTTCCCTCCCTTGTCACGGAGTTGCCACCTCCCGATGGCGCGTTCGTCATCGGGACCTGCCAGTTTTTCCGGGTCGAAGGGGGCGGGTGGCGCACACTGTCCCATTTTGCGACGTCAAGAGGTTTCATGAAACATACCACCAAGATGGCAGCAGTGAACCTGGATTTTTTCTACGGAACGTTCAGGGCCCTGGAAGGCATCGATCTCACGATACCGGAAAATCAGGTGACGGCCCTGATCGGGCCGTCGGGTTGCGGCAAGTCCACGTTTTTGCGGTGTCTCAACCGCATGAACGACCTCATCCCGGGCGTGCGGACCACGGGCGACGTGCTGCTCGACGGCGCCAGGATCAATACTCCGGCCCTGGACGTGGTGGAACTGCGCCGCAAGGTGGGCATGGTTTTTCAAAAGCCCAACCCCTTTCCCAAAAGCGTTTTCGAGAACGTGGCCTATGGCCTTAGGGTCAACGGGATGCGCGATAAGGATTATATTTCCAGCCAGGTGGAAAAGAGCCTGATTGCGGCCGGACTCTTCGACGAGGTCAGGGAGCGGCTGCACGATTCCGCCTTGGGCCTTTCCGGCGGCCAGCAGCAGCGGCTTTGCATCGCCCGGACCGTGGCCCTGGAGCCGGAAGTGGTGCTCATGGACGAGCCGGCTTCGGCGCTTGATCCCATCGCCACCCAGAAGATCGAGGAGCTGATCGCCAAGCTCAAGCGCAGCTACACCATCGTCATCGTCACCCACAGCATGCAGCAGGCCGCCCGCGTCTCGGACCAGACCGCCTTTTTCTACATGGGCAGGCTCGTCGAGGTCGGGCCCACCGAGGCCGTGTTCACCCGCCCGGCCAAGCAGCAGACCGAAGACTACGTGACCGGTCGTTTCGGCTAGGGGGCGGCGGCCGCGTCGCCGCATCGTACGGAAACAGCTGACGCGCCGGCCGGCGGCACAGGGCACTGGCCCGCCGTGCCGGTCGCGTTTTTTTTCGGCCAACAACACCCCGCCGGGGTGCCGGGAGCGCAGCAATGGAAACCAGATCGCATTTTCACGCCGAGTTGGACGCCCTCAAACAGCGGGTCATCGGATTGTCGGAACGGGTTGAGGCCTCCCGGCAGGGAGCCCTGGCCGCCTACCTGCGCCACGACCTGGACGTGGCCCGCCAGGTGATCGAGGCCGACAAGGACATCAACCGGGAGACCTGCGACATCGACGAGGCCTGTCTGCGCCTGCTCGCCCTGGAACAGCCGGTCGCCCTCGACCTGCGGCGCATCGTGGGCTACGCTCGCATGGTGATCAACCTGGAACGGTTGGCCGACGAGGCCGTGTCCGTGGCCGAGGGGGCCCTCACCGGCGTGGGGCTGCCCGGGGCCTGCGACCAGGCTCTTGGCGACCTGGCCGAGCATGCGGGGCGGATGTACAATCTGGCGGCCCATGCCTTTGCCGCCGACGACCTGGACGGGGCCATGGAAGTCTGCCGGCTCGACGAAAAGGCCCGGGAACTGGCCGTGGCCGCCATGCGGTGCATCACCGAGGCCCTGTCCCAGTGCCAGGCCGCGCCCGAGGCGTCGGTGCGGGCCATCCTCGCCGCTCGCAGCTTCGAGCGCATGGGCGGACATGCCGCCAATATCGGGGAGATCCTCGTCTTCATCCTCCGGGGCGTGATGCTCAGCCAGCAGTGCCAGCCCAGATAGAACGGGAGAGCGCATGGACGCACGTACGCCCACCTGTCGCCGCATCCTGGAAATGTCCGCAGGCGAAACGCCCCCGGACCACGCCCTGCATCTGCGCCTGGCCGACACCCGGGTGACCGTGCGCTCCAATTCGGCGGAACTCCTTCAGGATCTCGACGTCCATTACCGGGAATTTCCCGGCGATGGCGGCGAGGCGGACCTCCTTGTCACGGTCGTGGAGACAGGTCCCCTTGTCCCGGATCTTCCTTTTGTGCCGTGGACCGGGGAAGACGACGCGGCCAAAGAGGAGTTCGCGGACCTGCCGGACGGCCGGATCGTGCGCAAGCGGCGCACCGGCCTGCTCCTGGTCTTCGGTTCGGCCGGCCATTTCGTGCTCGGGCCCTGCCGGCGGCACCTGGACCAGGTGATAAACGCCATCAACGCCCGGTTCGCCGACCGGCAGTTCCGGGCCGGGGCCGCCCTTTTCCATGCCGCCGCCGTCTGCCTGGGGGAATCGGCCGTGGCCGTGGCCGGCTTTGCCGGGGCGGGCAAGTCGACCCTGGCCCTGGAGGTCATGCGCCATGGGGCGTCGTTCGTGTCGAACGACCGCCTGCTGGTCGGCCCCGACCCCGGCTCCGGACCGGGAGGGCTGATAGCCACCGGCATCCCCCGGATGCCCCGGGTCAATCCGGGAACGCTCCTGCATAACGACCGTCTGGGCGCCGTATTGACCGAAGAGGAACGGGCGGCCTATGCCGGGCTCCCGCCCCGGGTTTTGTGGAGCCTGGAGCGCAAATACGACATTCCCATCCGCGACTGTTTCGGGCCGGGCCGGTTCCGGTTGCGGGCCGGGCTTGCCGCCCTGGTGGTCCTGTGCTGGCGGCCGGGAGGCGGGGAAGCGCGCGCCGCCTGGACGGACATCGCGAGCCGGCCCGACCTCCTGCCGGCCTTCATGAAGGACCGGGGCGTCATTTTCGAAGAGGGGCCGCGGCGGGCCGAAGCGGCCGACTACCTGTCGCTGCTCGGCCGGTGTCCGGTCCTGGTGCTGGATGGAGGGGTGGATTTCGGGCATGCCGCCGCCGTATGCCTGGACGTGCTTGGCGCTTCGTGCCCGGGAAAATCCCCGGAAGGACGCGCCTGAGGCGCGACGTGCTTTTTTTGCAACCGATCCGCGACAAAGGACTGCCTGTGCCGGACACGAAATCCCTGCCGCGCGTGACCATAAGCCGCACCGTCACGCTGCCGGACCCGACCCGGGCGGCCCTGTACCGCCGGGCCCCGGAATTTGGCCCCAAGCTCCTTTTTTTCAGCGGCGGCACGGCCCTTCGCCACCTGAGCGAGACCCTCATCGACTATACCTCCAACTCCATCCATCTCATCACACCCTTTGATTCCGGCGGCTCCTCGGCCGTGTTGCGCAAGGCCTTTGCCATGCCGGCCGTGGGCGACATCCGAAACCGCATCATGGCCCTGGCCGACCGTTCCATCACCGGCAACCCGGCCGTGTTCGACCTTTTTGCCTACCGCCTGCCCAAGGACGCCACACAGGAGGAACTGGCGGTCCGTTTCGGCCGCATGATCACAGGCGAGGACCCGCTCGTGCGGCGCATCCCCGATCCCATGCGCAAGATCATCCGCACCCACCTGCACTTCTTCGAGCAGCGTCGGCCTCCGTCCTTCGACCTGCGGGGCGCGAGCATCGGCAACTGCATCCTGACCGGCGGCTATTTCAACTACAACCGCATGCTCGATCCCGTCATCTACCTCTTCATGCAGCTCGTGGAGGCCAGAGGCGTGGTGCGCCCCATCGTCACGGCCGACCTGCACCTGGCCTGCCAGTTGGAAAACGGCCGCGTCCTTCTCGGCCAGCATCTCATGACCGGCAAGGAAGCCGCCCCCATCGACGCCCCCATCGCCAAGCTTTGGCTGGTCGCGGACCTCGACGATCCCACGCCGGCCACCGTGCGCATCCGGGAAAAGACCGAAACCCTCATCCGCAAGGCCGATGTCATCTGCTATCCCTACGGCAGTTTCTATTCGAGCCTGCTCGCCAACCTCCTGCCCCAGGGGGTGGGTGACGCCGTGGCCGCCACGGACTGCCCCAAGGTCTACATCCCCAACCTCGGCCACGACCCGGAACAGCGGGGCCTGACCGTGGCCGGACAGACGGCCAGGCTTCTTGGCGCCCTGGAAGGTGGCTGCGTCAAGGCCTGCCGCCGCGACGACCTGCTTCGTTTCGTCTTGGTCGACAGCAAAAAAGGCCGGTACGAAAACCCGCTCGATCTTCCCGGCATACGGCGGCTTGGCGTCCAGGTCCTGGACGTGTCCCTGGCCCGGGACGACAATCCCGATCAGGCTGACAGCCGTAAGGTGGCCGAACTGCTGCTTTCCCTGACCTGAGCGGGGTGCCGTCGGGTCCAGGCGTTCCCGGGACGGTGCCGCCCCGTTTCCCGGCCCGCAATCCCTGATCGCGGAGATGCAGGGGGAGCAGGCTGGCAGTGGCCGGCCCGCTTTCTGCCTATTCGATCTTCCAGCGACCGGTTGGAGGGGGTTGGCCGGGGCGGCCGGATGGAAGGCCTGTGCCCGGGACGAACCGCGGAGCACGGAGAATGTTGGGAAGGCCGGAAGCGGTGTGGACGGGGCGGCTTGTGCCGTCGGGGCGGTACGGGCCGCCGGTCAGGCAAAGGCGTGGCCGAGCGGGCTATTTCGTCATGGCCCGGGTCCGCACGAAAGCGCCGAGCTTCCTGTCTTCCGTGGCGATGTGGCTGACAAACCAGTCGTTTAAAAAGGCCAGGATGTCGCTGAGCATGACAGACGTCACCACGCCGAATTCGTTTTCTATTTCAAAGAAAATGACGTGGTTGATGAAAAGCTCGTGCTGTTGTTTGTGACTTTCCAGATCAGGATAGCAAATATCGAGCATCAGTTCGCATTCCAGGTCGAAATGGCCATGCAAGTATTCGCGTAGAAAACGGAGGGCATCGATGGCGACAGTAGGATCCTGGCTGTCCTTATTGGCTTCCAGTTCATTGATGAGTCCGACGATGGCCTGATGCTGTTCGTCAATCTCCTGGATGCCGATGGACAAGGATGGATTCCATGCGATCATGCGCTACTCCCTTCGATGGTGCGGCGGCAGCCGGGCCGTGTCCGGGGGTGTCGGACAGCACGTTCATTTTATTGCTCTATCATGACAGGGAACCGACGCAAGTCAAGAATCTTCCTGCGGTTGTGACGGTGCTGCCAGGACGAAACGGCCGCCGTGGCACAGGGACAAGCCGGACCGAACCGACGGCATTACCCGGGGAATGATTCAAGGAAGAGGCTTTCCCTGGCCGTTCGGTTTGGGCTATGTTCGCTCGCGTCACCTGCTTTTGTTGCAACACCAACCCGGAGCCGCGCATGCGCTTTCGATCCCCTGTTCTCGTTCTCCTGGCCCTCACCCTGTTCGTGCCCGCCTGCCAGACGGCCTCTTCCCGGCCCCGAACCGAACCCGTGGCCGCGTCCGGACCGGCCACGCCGGCCTCGCCCCTTGCCGGGTCACGCCAGCTCGTCCTGGTCGTGGCCGAGAGTTTTAACGACAACCAGGCCCGGCTGCGGCGTTTCGAGCGGGGCGGGGACGGGGCCTGGCGGCCTGTGGGCGACGATGTGGCCGTGACCATCGGCAAAAACGGCATGGCCTGGGGGCGGGGCCTGCAGGGGCCGCCGCCGGCCGAGGGTCCGGTCAAAATCGAGGGCGACGGCCGGTCGCCGGCCGGGGTCTTCGCCTTTGGCACCGCCTTTGCCTACCAGCCGCAAGACCTGTGGACCACGCCGAAAATGCCGGTCCATCGGGTGACGGACCAGACGGTGTGCGTGGAGACGATCAACTCCGCGTCCTACAACCGGATCCTGGATGAGAATACGGCCGCGACGAAGGATTGGACCTCGCCGGACCGGATGCTGCGGCCCGACGGGCTGTACCGTTTCGGCCTCATGGTGGACTACAACGCCCCGGACACCGTGCCGGGCGCGGGATCGTGCATCTTTTTCCACCTGTGGCGGCGGCCGGGCGCGCCGACCGTCGGCTGCACGGCCATGAACGAGCCGGCCATCCTGGCCGTGCTCGCCTGGATGGACGCCTCGAAAAAGCCGATCCTGGTCCAGCTGCCGCGCCCGGAACTCAAGCGTCTGGCCGCCCGCTGGGGCGCGCCCGAGCTGTTGGCCTCGACGGTCAGGGACTAGCCCACCGGTCGGCCACTCTTTCCAGGGGTCTGGTACGGCGCGGTCGCACCGGACCCCGCAACATGGGGAAAGGACCGGATGCAGTGCCTGCCTGCGGAAAAAGCGTGGGGACGGACGGGGGCATCATGTCCCGGGCCGGGAGCGGTCGCCGGAGGCGTCCCGCAGAGCGGGGAAGCGTGCCGAGGGCCGCGAGGAAACACTGAAAGGGGTGGCCGACCCATGGGCGGACCGCCGGGGGCCTTGGGGCACTGTTCCGGCCGGCGACGGGGAACGCGGGCTTGGCGGCCGGCCTAGGCCGGTTCCGGTTCCTTGCCCTGCTTTTTGAGGGAGAAATTGAGGAGCTTTTGGGCTTCGACAAAGGAAGGGGCGAGGCGAAGGGCCAGCCGGGAGGCTTTTTCGGCCTTTTCCCATCGCTGCCAGTCCAGATAAACCCGGCCCAGGTTGAAATACAGGTTCGGATCGGACTTGGCGTATTCCACGGCCCGCATGAAATATTTTTCCGCGATCTCGTACTTGTGGAGTTTTCTGAGCACGATGCCGATGCGGTTGTAGTGGCGGATCTGGTCCGGAGAGAGGCCGATGGCCTCGTCGAGGAAGGTGAAGGCCTCTTCGAAGAGTTCGCCGCCGATGAAAAGCTCGGCGATCCGGGCCCGCAGGTCGGAATCGTGGGGAAATTCCCGGGCGAGTTTCTCAAGCAGGATGCGGGCTTCGTCGAAACGCTTGGTCTCGATGAGGAGCTTGCCCTCGGCCAGCCCCTTCTCGATGCGCTGCTCCTTGTCCGCGATGAGATCCTTGGCTTCTTCCACGGCCGTGGCCTGCAGTTCGCTGAGAACCCCCATGAGGGTTTCGACCAGTTCCCGCTCGCTGCCGGGCGTGTAGTTGAGGATCAGCGGATAGATCTTGCGGAGGTTGCGATCGCCGTTGAGGAGGAGCACCGCGTCGGTGATGAGCTTGGTGAACTCCTCCTTCTCCGACTTCATGAGCTGGGTGCGCATGACCGCGCCGATGGCCTCGTACAGGGCCGACACGGCGGGCAGGGGCTTGGCCTGCTTGAGAAATGTCCCGACCTTGTTGATCTGGGAGCGGGCCTTGGTCAGTTCGGCTGACATGCATCCCCGGCGCGTCGGCGCCCTGGTTATCGGCCCGTCTCCCGGCGCGCCTCACGCGGGATCGGAGGCGGAAACGGGTGGCCTATTTGCCTGTCTCCCGGCGCACCAGGGTGCGGAAACGGGAGAAAAAAGACCGGCTGTCATGGGGGCCCGGCGCCGCCTCCGGATGGTACTGGATGGCGATGACGGGTTTTTTCTTGTGCGCGAAACCTTCGAGCGTGCCGTCGTTCAAGTTCACGTGCGTCAACTCTACGTCGGACAGGCTTTCGATGTCCACGCAAAAACCGTGGTTTTGCGAGGAAATTTCGATGCGTCCGGTCTCCAGATCCTTGACGGGATGGTTTAGGCCATGGTGCCCGAACTTGAGCTTGAACGTCTTCCCGCCAAGGGCCAATCCCAGGAGCTGGTGTCCGAGGCAGATGCCGGCCAGCGGGTATTGGTCGGCCAGAAGGGCGGTGGTGTGGATCAGATCGGTCAGCGCGGCCGGGTCGCCGGGGCCGGGCGACAGGAAAATGGCATCCGGGTCCAGGCGCTTGGCCTCTTCGGCCGTGGTGGTGTAGGGAACCATCAGGATGTCGAAGCCCTGGGCGGACAAAAGCCGCATGATGTTCCACTTGATGCCCATGTCGTAGACGAGCACCTTGGGGCCGGGGCCCGGCCAGGCATAGCGGCCGTCCACGATCTTGGCCGGCTTGATCCCGTTTTCGGTCCAGACGAAGGGCGCGTCGCAGGTCACCTGGTCGGCTAGGCCAAGGCCTTCCATGGTCGGCAGGCCCTTGGCCGCTTCCACGATTCTGCGGGGATCGGACACGTCTGTCGCGATGTAGCCGCGCATGGCGCCGTGCAGGCGCAGGTGGCGGGTGAGGGCCCGGGTGTCGATGCCCTCGATGCCGGTTATGCCCTGGCGCGTCAGGTAGTCCGGCAGGGTCATGGTGGAACGCCAGTTGGAGGGTTCTTTGCAGCACTCCTTGACGATGAACCCGGCCACGCGGATCTTGGCCGATTCCACGTCCTCGGGGTTGATGCCGTAATTGCCCACGTGCGGATAGGTCATGCACACCATCTGTCCGGTATAGGACGGATCGGTGAGCACTTCCTGGTAGCCGGTCATGCCGGTGTTGAAGATCACTTCGCCCCCGGCGCTGCCCTCGCCGGTAAATGTGTGACCGTGAAAGAGGGTGCCGTCTTCGAGGGCCAGGATGGCTTTCATGCATGTCTCCGAAAGTAGGGTGCGGTGGCCGCCGAACGCGGCCGCAGGCACGGTATATCGGAACGGGGCCGGCGTAAAGGCCGGACGCGCTCCCGGGTTGCGCTCAATTAAGGCCTCTTGCCGCAGCGCGCAAGCCCCAGTTCCATCAAGCGGGCGATGAGGTCCGGGAAGCTCAGCCCGGCGGCCTGGGCCGACTTGGGGAGCAGGCTCGTCCGGGTCATGCCCGGCAGGGTGTTGACCTCGAGGAGCATGGGGCCCGACTCCGTATGGATGAAATCCGCCCGGCTGTAGCCGGAAAGCCCGAGCGCCTTGTGGGCGGCCAGGCTTATTCGTCCGAGTTCGGCCACCAGGGTATCAGGCACCGGGGCCGGGCAGATCTCCTCGGCCGCGTCGAGTTCGTACTTGCTGGCATAGTCGAAAAATTCCCCGGCCTTGGGCCGGATGAGGATCGGGGGCAGGGCCTCGTCGCCAAGGACGGCGCAGGTCAGTTCCGGGCCGGCCAGGCCTTCCTCGACCAGCGCCGTGTCGCCCGAGGCAAAGGCCCGGGCCAGGGCTTCTGGCAGATCGGCCGGATCGCGGACCAGGGTCATGGACACGCTCGAACCGCCGCTGGTGGGTTTCACGAACCACGGCGGCCCGAAATCCGGCACGAATCCGTCGCCCGGCGGCGTCGGCAGGAAGGCGGACCGGGGCGTGGCCAGGCCGGCCTGCCGGAAGAGCTGCTTGGAGGCCGCCTTGTTGAGCGCCAGAAACGAGCCGGCCGGGCCACTTCCCTGGTAGGGCACGCCCGCGGTGTCGAGCAGGGCCTGGGGCAGGCCGTCCTCGCCCGGGGCCCCGTGGAGGTTTAAAAACGCGAAATCGCAGGCTTGGGCCGCTGCGACGAAACCCGGAAAGTCGTGGGACAGGTCAAAGGGCACGACCTTGTGGCCAAGGGCGAGAAGGGCCTTTTCGATCTGGGCCGCGCCGGACAGGGACACCTCGCGTTCACTCGACCAGCCCCCCGCAACCAAAAGTACTTTCATGGATGTTCATGCCCAGGGTTTCGGCCAGGGCGCGCTCAATCGCCTCGGCCTGGTGGAAGGATTCGCGGATGCGCTCGCGGATGAATTCGGTCTTGCCATAGCGCACGAGCAGGTCGTCGAACCGGGTCTCCAGGGTGACGATCTGGTTGTGCTTGACCCGCTTGTCGCTGTAAATGAGCGCGAGCGGCAGGAAATCGGCCCGCAGATCCAGGGCCTTGGGCCAGGAGACGTGGCAGACCACGCCCTGGGCCAGGGCCGGATTGCCGGTCAGTTCCTGGACCCAGGCCCCGCCGAGCTGGCAGTGGTTGCCGCCGTGGCGGATGGTGTAGGTCTTGGCCAAGTCGTGGAGCAGGGCCGCGGCCCGCACCTCGGCCACGTTGACCGTCAGCCCGGCCCGGGCCGCCGCCTCGGCCAGGGCCGTGGCCAGGCAAGCCACCAGCTCGCTGTGCTCGCGGACGTTTGGCAGCATGTCGAAGGCGTCCCACAGGCGGCGGCATTCGTCGTCTGTCGGCACGAAGGACACGTGCGGCGCCCCGGTTGGCGGACCGGGCGGTTCCGTGGGCAGGGGCCGGGACGTGGTGTCTGTGTCGTGGGTCTGTTCGGACATGGAAAAAACGCCGGTTGCCGGACGGGAAAAGGACGCTTCGTCCCCGGCAGCTGCCCTGATAGCAACCCCTCGGGAAAAAGCAATGGCCGACGTGGGGCGTAAGCCCTGTTCGGTCCGGGATGACCATGAAAAAATTCCTCGTGCGCTATGAAACCAAAATATTTAAGGACCGCGAAGGGACCGAGGTGGTCTCCGCTTCGGGCAAAGGCCAGGCCATGCTGGCGGCCCAGGCCCGCGTCCACCCGGACGCGCGGCCGGACGAACCCTATTTCCACTTCGAGCCCCTGACCATCCGCCGCCTGGAGGCTGACGGGCCGGACACCTACGAGGTCGTCTACCGTACCAAGGTGGAGACGGAACTCTCCGGCGAGATCGAGGTGGCGGCCGAAGACGCGGACAAGGCGGCGGGCAAGGCCCGGTTCGCCGTCCACCAGGAACTCATTCCGCCAAAAGCCTTCAAGGCCCTGGCGGTGACCGAACTCGGGGACGCTTGAAAGCCGGCCCGGACCGGGCGGGCTTTTGACAAGCCCGGTCGGGATGCGCATATTCCCCCGAACGCGACGGGCCTTTTGCCCGCTGTCCAGCCCCCCTTGCCGGAGGAACCTATGTGCCTTGCCGTTCCCATGGAAATCACCGCCCTTGCCGATAAGACCGCCGACGTCACCATCGGCGGCGTCACCCGGCAGGTCCGCCTGGACCTGATCGACGCGGCCCCGGCCATCGGAGACTTCGTCATTGTCCACGCCGGCTTCGCCATCCGCCGCCTCGACCGCGACGATGCCCTGGAAACCATCAAACTTTTCCAGGAAGGCCTGAACCTTGAACTCCTTTGACGCCTTCAAGGACCCGGCCCTGTGCCGGGTCCTGCTTGCGCGGCTGACGGCCGAGGCCACCGAACCCTTCCGGTTCATGGAAGTCTGCGGCACCCACACGGTGGCCATCTTCCAGTCGGGACTTCGAAGCCTCCTGCCCGGGACCATCACCCACGTGACCGGCCCGGGCTGCCCGGTCTGCGTCACCCACGAGTCGGAAGTGGCCGCCTTTCTGGACTTGGCCGGCCGCGACGACGTGATCCTGGCCACCTTTGGCGACCTCATGCGCGTGCCCGGCCCCAAGGGCAGAAACCTCAAGACCGCGCAAGCCGACGGGGCCCGGGTCGAGGTCGTCTACTCGCCCGTGGACGCGCTGACCGTGGCCGCGGCCAATCCCGGCCAGACGGTCGTCTTTCTCGGCGTCGGCTTCGAGACCACGGCCCCGGCCGTGGCCGCCACCATCCGGTTGGCCAGGGAGCGCAACCTCAAAAACTTCCGGGTTTTAAGCTTCCACAAGCTCGTGCCGCCGGCCTTGGCCGCTCTCCTGGACGATCCGGACATCAACGTGGACGCCTTTGTCCTGCCGGGCCACGTCTCGGCCATCATCGGCGCGACCCCCTACCGGTTTGTGGCCGAAAAATACCGGGTCCCGGCCGTGATCACCGGATTCGAGCCCGTGGACATCCTGTCGGCCCTTCTCGACATCGTGGCCATGCGCCGGGAGGGCAGGCCCGCCGTGCACAACACCTACACCCGGGTGGTGGCCGAGGACGGCAACCCCGTGGCCCGGGCCGTCATGGACGAGGTTTTTGTCCCGGCCGACGCCCTGTGGCGGGGCCTTGGCAAAATTTCGGCCAGCGGACTTTCCATCCGCGACGAATTCGCCGACTTCGACGCCATGCGCCTGCCCGGGGTGGAGCTTCGGGAAACGCCGGTCCTGGCCGGCTGCCGCTGCGGCGAGGTCCTCAAGGGCAAGATGGCCCCGGACCAGTGTCCGCTCTTCGACAAGGCCTGCACCCCGGCCACGCCCGTCGGGCCGTGCATGGTCTCCACCGAAGGCGGCTGCGCCGCGTACCACAAGTACCGGCTGGAGTTGTAGGGGGAAGAAAAGATGCCTCCGGCGGCCGGGAGGGGTCACCCCCTCCCGGACCCACCCGGCAAGGGGTCCGGGGCGGAGTCCCGGTTCTTCCCGCATAAGGAGCCTGCCATGTCCATGGCCGAGGAGATCGAGACCAAATTCGCCGTGGAGGCCTTCGAACCCGTGCGCGAGGCGCTGGTGCGGGCCGGGGCCGAGCGGCTGTCCCGGCGGTTCGAGGAAAACGTGGTGCTCGACACGCCGGACGGGGACCTGCGCCATCGGGATGTTCTTTTGCGCCTGCGGCGAGACGCCTCGGCCCGGGTGACGCTCAAGCTCCCGGCCCCTGCCCCGGAGGGCCAGGGCCTGAAGGTCCGCCAGGAAATCGAGACCGAGGTGGCCGACCCGGACGCCTTGCAGGCCGTTTTTTTCCACCTCGGCTACCGGCCGTTTCTGCGCTACGAAAAGGTCCGGGAAACCTGGCGGCTTGGCCGGACGCTCGTTTGCCTCGACCAACTGCCCTTCGGCCTTTACCTCGAAATCGAAGGCCCGGCCGATGCCATCCCCGGCGTGGCCGCGCGCCTTGGCCTCGCCATGGACGCGGCCCTGGCCGACACCTACCACGCCCTGTACCGGCGCCATCTGGCCGCCTGCCACCTGCCGCCCGCCGACAGCTTCGTGTTCGACGCCGACACCCGTCTGGCCCTGCTCGCCGACCTGTCCGCATCCTGAACGAAGTATTAACGATTGCGGCCTTTTCCGCTCGCGGTTGTCACTGGCCGCGTTTTTTCGTACCCCTTGTCATGGAGTGCAAGGCGGCCGGTTCCCATGCCGGAACCCCGCCCCCTCGACAGGTGGAAATGGCGACTTATATAAGCTCGGAAAATGACAACAGGGACAACAGCCACGTGTCCCCGACATCCGGGAAGAGGTGACGGCAAGCCCATGAGCCATCCCATGCAAGAGGAACAGCCCGGTCTGGGCGTCGACGTCGAAGAGGACGTGCGAGAACCCCGACGGTACAAAGTGTTATTGCACAACGACGACTACACGACCATGGAGTTCGTGGTCCAGGTGCTCGTCGGCGTGTTTCATAAAAATGAAAACGAAGCCACGCAAATCATGCTGAACGTCCACAATAACGGCGTGGGCGTGTGTGGCGAATTCACCGCCGAGGTGGCCGAACTCAAGGTCTCCCTGGTGCATCGTCTGGCCAAGGAGAATGGCTACCCGCTCAAATGCAGCATGGAAGAGGTCTGAATGCTCAGCAAAAAACTGGAACGGGTATTGACCAGCGCCGTCAAAGAGGTCAAGCGCCGCAATCACGAATACCTTACCCTGGAGCATCTCCTGTACGCCATGCTCCTGGAAGAGACCGGCCGGGATATCCTGGTCCACTGTGGCGCCAATGTGGTGCGCCTCAAGCATCAGCTCGAACGCTTCTTCACCGACCACATGGAAACCCTGCCCCAGGACGCCGCTTCCGAGGTGGTCCAGACCATAAGCGTGCAGCGCGTGCTCCAGCGCGCCATCATGCAGATGCAGTCTTCCGGCAAGCAGCAGGTGGAAGTGGGCGACGTGCTGGCCGCCATCTTTGACGAGGAAGATTCCTACGCCGTCTATTATCTCAAGTCCCACGGCGTTTCCCGCCTGGACGTCCTGGAATTCATTTCCCACGGCGCCGCCCGGGAACTGCCCCAGCCCGAGGGCGGCAGCGGCGAGGCGGAAGCCGGCAAGCCCGGCGGCTCGGCCCTGGAACAGTACACCGTGGACCTGGTGGCCAAGGCCCGCAAAGGCGAGATCGACCCGCTGATCGGCCGGGACCAGGAACTGACCCGCACCATCCACGTGCTGTTGCGCCGGCGCAAGAACAACCCCATTTTCGTGGGCGATCCGGGCGTCGGCAAGACCGCCCTGGCCGAGGGGCTGGCCCTTCGCATCGTCAAGGGCGACGTGCCGGAGAGCTTCCGCGACACGCTCATTTTCGCCCTGGACATGGGCGCGCTTCTGGCCGGCACCAAGTACCGGGGCGATTTCGAGGCCCGGCTGAAGGGTGTGCTGTCCGAACTCGAACAGAAGCCCGGGGCCATCCTCTTCGTGGACGAGATCCATACCATCGTCGGCGCCGGCGCCACCAGCGGCGGCACCCTCGACGCTTCCAACATCCTGAAGCCCGTCCTCGGCTCGGGCAAGCTCCGTTGCGTCGGGTCCACCACCTACGAGGAATACAAGAACCACTTCGAAAAGGACCGGGCCCTGTCCCGCCGGTTCCAGAAGATCGACGTGGGCGAGCCGACCGTGGAAGAGGCTGTCGAGATCATAAAGGGCCTTCGCGCCTACTACGAGGCCCACCACGGCGTACGCTACACCCCGGCCGCCTTGCGCGCCGCGGTCGAGCTCTCGGCCCGCCACATCAACGACCGGTTCCTGCCGGACAAGGCCATCGACGTCATCGACGAGGCCGGCGCCGTGCGCAAGCTCGCCGGCACCACGGCCAAGGGCGCCATCGGCGTGGCCGAGATGGAAAAGGTCGTGGCTTCCATGGCCAAGATTCCGGCCGCCCGAGTCAGTTCCTCGGACAAGATCCGCCTGGAGAACCTCGACGGCGAGCTCAAGGGCTTGATCTATGGCCAGGACGAGGCTGTGGAGGCCATTTCCAAGGCCATCCTGCGCTCCCGGGCCGGCCTCGCCAACGCCGGCAAGCCGACCGGCTCGTTCCTGCTCGCCGGTCCGACCGGCGTCGGCAAGACCGAGATGGCCAAGCAGCTGGCGGCCGTGCTCGGCATCAACTTCGTGCGTTTCGACATGAGCGAATACATGGAGAAGCACGCCGTGGCCCGGCTGATCGGCTCGCCTCCGGGGTATGTCGGCTTCGAGCAGGGCGGACTCCTCACCGACGCCATCCGCAAGCACCCCTATTCGGTGCTGCTCCTGGACGAGATTGAGAAGGCCCATCCGGATATGTTCAACATTCTGCTCCAGGTCATGGACTATGCCACGCTCACGGACAATAACGGCCGCAAGGCCGACTTCGGCCACGTGGTCCTGCTCATGACCACCAACGCCGGGGCCCGGGAGATGGCGGCCAAGAGCATTGGCTTCGGCACGGGCCAGGCCGAGGATTCGTCGGGCAAGGGGATCAAGGCCGTCAACCGGCTCTTTAGCCCTGAGTTCCGCAACCGCCTCGACGGCATTGTGTCGTTTAAGCCTCTGACCCCCGAGGTCATGGACCGCATCGTCCACAAGTACCTCGGCGAACTGAACGCCCAGATGGCCGAGAAGCGGGTCTTGGTCCGGCTCACCCCGGCCGCCGTGGCCCGGCTGGCCGAGAAGGGTTTTGATGCCGACTACGGGGCCCGGCCGCTGGCCCGGGTCATCCAGGTCGAGATCAAGGATGCGCTGGCCCAGGAGATGCTCTTCGGCAAGCTGCAGAAGGGCGGGGAAGCGGAGGTCGACGCCGCGCCGGCCGGCGCGCCGGAACTGTTCACCTTCCGCTTCACCAGCCGCGCGCCGAAAAAACCCGCGGCCGAAGTGGCGGAAGTGGAGTAGGGAAAGGGTAGTAGATGTAAAGGTTGCGAGAGAAGAATGCCTCCGGCGGCCGGGAGGGGATGATTCCCTCCCGGACCCTCCTCTCCTGTCGGGCGGCGCGCGGCGTTCGGGATGTCTCCCGGGCGCCGCGCGCCGCCCGACACTTGAGAGAAGAGCAGGGTGTAAGCGCCCTGGGAAAGGAGGCGGGAACGTTTCCGGCGAGGCCCGGTGGCCTTGGGGAAAAGAGGCGAGGGCTGGGGAAAATATGCCTGTCTTCCAATTGCCGTATGAGCCGGTCTTTCCGAAGCCGTCCCTGGCCGAGCCGGGCGGGCTGCTGGCCGTTGGCGGCGATTTGCGCCTGGAGCGGCTGCTCGCCGCCTACCGACGCGGCATCTTTCCCTGGTACGACGAGCGAAGTCCGATCCTCTGGTGGTCGCCGGACCCGAGGCCGATCCTTTTCCCCGGGCTGGTCCACGTCTCCAAGCGGTTGGCCCGGACCATCCGGTCCGGCCGGTTCGCCGTGACTCTGGACACGGACTTCGCGGGCGTCATCCGGGGGTGCGCCGGCACGTCGCGAACGGCTGGCGACGGCACCTGGATCGTGCCGGAGATGATGGAGGCCTATGAAAGGCTGCACCAGGCCGGCTATGCCCACAGCGTGGAGGCCTGGCAGGACGGAGAACTGGTCGGCGGGGCCTACGGCGTGGCCATCGGCAAGGCGTTTTTCGGGGAATCCATGTTCCACCGCGTCACCGACGCGTCCAAGGTGGCCTTCGTCACCCTGTGCCGCCATCTGGCCGGGCAGGGGTTCCACTTCCTCGACTGCCAGCAGACGACCGGGCATCTGTGCCGTTTCGGCGCGGTGGAGGTGCGGCGCGGCGAGTTCTTGAAAAGGCTGGACCTGGCCCGGCAGGATGCGGGAGAACCTGGGCCGTGGCGGTTGTCCGCCTAGGCTGGGGAGGCCGGCTTTCTTTGCTGATGCCGGTCCGGCGGCCGCCTAGGCGTTCTGGGCGGCCACGAGCTTGCGTATTTTCTGTTTTTGCAGCGCGATGATGGCTTTCAGGCGTTGGTATTCCTGCTTGTAGTAGAGCAGTTCGTCGGCAACGCTGGCAAACGTGTCGGGTCCTGCGAAATCGGCTTGTGTGGAGCGGTGTTGGCTGAAATGCTGTTTGGATGACGCATCGGCCATAAATGAGTCCTCCGACTTAGGGATTTTCATCGTATCCGGTATCTCCAAGGTCACAGTGCTGCCTAGACTGGTCCCTGCGTGTTTGGGCTGGCTGTCGCCTGAAACGGCTAGGCCTTCGCCCGGTGATCCACCCACTTTTCCACCCGGACCGGCTTGAACGCCCGCATCTCCAGCATCAGGCCCTCGGCCGTGTCCGAAGAGAGGACCAGCCCCTTGTGCTTCTCCTTGAGGAAGCCCTCGTCGGCCATGCGGCCGACAAATTGGAGCAGAGGATCGTAGTAGCCCTGGATGTTCAGCAGGCCGCAGGGTTTTTCGTGGAGTCCGAGCTGGGCCCAGGTGATGATCTCGCAGAACTCCTCCAGCGTCCCCATGCCGCCGGGCAGGGCGATGAAGGCCTCGGACAGCTCGGCCATGCGCGCCTTGCGCTCGTGCATGGACGACACGATGTGGAGTTCCGATAGGCGCGGGTGGGCCAGCTCCTTGCGGCGCAGGAAATCCGGCAACACGCCGACGGCCCGGCCTCCGGCGGCCAGCGTGGCGTCGGCCACCGCGCCCATGAGGCCGACGCAGGCCCCGCCGTAGACCAGCGTGATCCGTTCCTCGGCCAGGAGCCGGCCAAGCCGGGTGGCCGCTTCCACATAGCCCGGATCGGACCCGGACGACGAACCGCAAAAAACACACAGGCTCTGCATGGAGCGCTCCAAGGGGCCGCCGGGCGGCCCCGATCGTGGCGAATGACGAAGGACGGCCCTTCTTTTATTCCAGGCCCTCGATCAGCGGCTTGTGCTGGCTCAAGTCGAAATAGCCTCGTACCGGGAAGGGCAGGGTGTAGTTCGGGATCTTGTCGAAATGAATGAACCCGATATCCTTGCCCTCGCTCAACTCCGACAGGGCGGTCAACCCCAGGGGAATGGGGAAATTGAGGGCGCAGGCATGGACTTCCGACACCTTGTCCTCGTACCGGGTCTTGAGGTAGTCCACAAGCGCGTCGCGTTCCTCCTCGGTGAAGGACTCCATGACGATGCGGCGGCAACTGACATAGCTCACCGGCAGGTCGGGCTGCACGGGATCGCCGGTCAGGACGTCCCAGTCGTAGATCTCCTCGTCGGCCGGGTCCCACTCGGGACGGAACAGGTGGACGGTGACGTCCTTGCGGCCCTTGAAGCTCTTGATGACCATGGAGACGGTCCAGGCCCGGTCCACGGGAATGATGAAATCAGCCGGTACGACGTCTATTTCCATTGGGCGTCTCCTTAGACGGAATGATGTCCCCGGATGCGGCGGGCGGCCCGCCGGCCCGGAAACCCCGGGGTTTTCGCTTTTGTTGCGCGTGAGAGGGATGTAATAGAAAACACCATGCTTTTCCAGCTTGAATCCGAATACACTCCCCAGGGCGACCAGCCCGGGGCCATCGACGCGCTGGCGGCCAATCTGGACCAGGGCGTGCCGAGCCAGGTGCTGCTCGGCGCCACCGGCACGGGCAAGACCTTCACCATGGCCCAGGTCGTGGCCAGGCTCAACCGGCCGGCCCTGGTCATCGCCCCGAACAAGACGCTCGCCGCCCAGCTCTACAGCGAGTTCAAGGGGCTTTTCCCGAACAATGCCGTGGAGTATTTCGTCAGTTATTACGATTACTACCAGCCGGAAGCCTACCTGCCCCGCACCGACACCTACATCGAGAAAGACGCCTCGATCAACGACGACATCGACAAGCTGCGCCATGCCGCCACCCATTCGCTCCTGACGCGCAAGGACGTCCTGATCGTGGCCTCGGTGTCCTGCATCTACGGCCTCGGGTCCAGGGACTATTACGAGCGCATGGTCCTGACCCTGACGGTCGGGGAAAAGACGGGCATGGAGGCGGTTCTGGGCAGGCTGGTCGAGATCCAGTACGAGCGCAACGACTACGATTTTCACCGGGGCGTGTTCCGGGTGCGCGGTGACGTCATCGAACTGATCCCGGCCTATAGCCGCGACCGGGCGTTGCGCCTGGAGTTTTTCGGCGACGAGCTGGAATCGATCCTGGAGACCGATCCCCTGACCGGCGAGGTCCTCGGGTCCATGCAAAAGGCCATCGTCTTTCCGGCCAGCCACTACGTGTCCGACCGGACCAACTTGAACCGGGCCGTCTCGGACATCCGCGAGGAGCTGCGGCTGCGTCTGACCGAGCTGCGGGGGGCGAATGATCTGCTGGCCGCCCAGCGTCTGGAAATGCGCACCATGCAGGACCTGGAGATGATCGAGGAGCTCGGCTACTGCAACGGCATCGAGAACTATTCGCGCCACCTGGACGGCCGAAAGGCCGGCGAGCCGCCCTACACGCTCCTCGACTACTTTCCCGAGGACTTCATCCTCTTTGTGGACGAATCCCACATCACGGTGCCGCAGATCGGCGGCATGTTCGCCGGGGACCGGTCGCGCAAGCAGACGCTGGTCGATTTCGGCTTCCGCCTGCCCTCGGCGCTCGACAACCGGCCGCTCAATTTCGAGGAGTTCCTCGGCCGCATCGGCCAGGCCGTCTATGTCTCGGCCACGCCCGGGGACTGGGAGGTCAACCGGTCCGAAGGCGTGGTGGTGGAGCAGATCATCCGGCCTACGGGCCTGCTCGACCCGCTGGTCGAGGTGAGGCCCACCAAGGGCCAGGTGGACGACCTCATGGCCGAATGCCGGGCCCGCGTGGCCCAGGGCGAGCGGGTGCTGGTCACGACGCTGACCAAGCGCATGGCCGAGGAATTAAACGAATACTTCAATTCCATGGGCGTGCCCTCGCGCTACCTCCACTCGGACATCGAAACCCTGGAACGGGTGGCCATCATCAAGGCCCTGCGCCAGGGGGAATTCTCGGTGCTGGTCGGCATCAATCTCTTGCGCGAAGGCCTGGACATCCCGGAAGTGTCGCTGGTCGCCATCCTGGACGCGGACAAGGAAGGCTTCCTGCGTTCCGTCCGGTCCCTCATCCAGACCTTTGGCCGGGCCTCGCGCAACGTCCGGGGCCGGGTGATCCTCTACGCCGACACGGTGACCCGCTCCATGCGCGCGGCCATGGACGAGACGGCCCGCCGCCGGGAAAGGCAGGAGGCCTCCAACAGAGAGACCGGCATGACGCCCCGGACCATCGTCAAGGCCATGGACAGCGTGCTGGACAGCCTGTACGGGCAGGGGGCCGGGCCGGCCGGCGAAACCGGGGTACGGACCGGCGTCCGGGAAGAGGTCACGGCCTACGGCGATATGTCGCCCAAGGCCCTGGAAAAGAAAATCAGGATGCTGGAGCGGGAAATGCGCGAGGCGGCCAAGGCGCTCGAATTCGAAAAGGCGGCCGAACTGCGCGACCGGGTGGCCGCTTTGCGGGCCCGGCTGCTGGAGATGGGCTGACATGGCCCACCGGGCACTTCGGTTCCAGAGCCGGGCCGTGCGGCTGCACCACAGGCTTGGGTCGTGGGGGCCGCTGGCCGGCGGCCTGGTCGCCCTGGCCCTGGTCTTCTGCTGCGGTGTGGTCGGCTACATGCGGGTCGAGGGCTGGAGCTTTTTCGACAGCCTCTACCAGGTGGTCATCACCCTTTCCACGGTCGGGTTCCAGGAAGTCTATCCTTTGTCCCGTAACGGCCGCATCCTGACCATGCTGCTCATCGTGTCCGGCGTCGGCTCCTTTGCCTATCTGGTCGGCACCTTCACCCAGGTCCTGGTGGAGGGCCGGCTGCAACAGTTTCTCGGGAGACGGCGCATGCAGAACATCATCGACCGGCTGACCGGCCATGTCATCATCTGCGGCTACGGCCGCATCGGCTCCATTGTGGCCAGCGAGATCCTGGCCGAGAACGTGGCCGCCGTGATCGTGGAAAGCAACCCCGAGGTGACGGCCATCCTGGACGAGCAGGGCATTCCCTACGTGGCCGGCGACGCCACGGCCGACGAGGTGCTGCTGGCGGCCGGACTCCTGCGGGCCAAGACCCTGGTCGCTGCCCTGACCCAGGAAGCGGCCAACGTCTACGTGACGCTCACGGCCCGCCAGCTCAATCCGAACATCCACATCGTGGCCCGGGCCGACGCCCAGGGCCATACCCAGCGTCTCCAGCGGGCCGGGGCCGACAAGGTGTTGGTCCCCCACCTCTACGGCGGGGTGCGCATGGCCCAGTCCGTGCTGCGGCCGACGGTCACGAGCTTCCTGGAACTGGCCGGGCGCGGCAACGAGATCGATCTGCAGATGGAAGAGCTGCGGATCAGCGAACGTTCCGAGATCGTGGGCCAGAACCTGATCGAGGCCCGCATCCGGCCCCGGTTCGACCTGATCGTCATTGCCGTCAAAAAGGCTTCCGGCGAGATGATCTTCAATCCCCAACCCCAGGCGGTGCTGGAGGCTGGGGACACCATGATCCTGGTCGGCAGGAAGGATGGACTGGACGGGTTGCGGGAGATCCTGTGACCGGGCCCGGCGTGGAAGTGGTGGTGGCCCGGTACCGGGAGGACGTGGCCTGGACGGCGGCGCTCGGCCTGCCGGTCGTGGTCTACGACAAGTCCGGGGAGCCGGGGGAACATGCCCTGCCGAACATCGGCCGGGAGTCCCACACGTACCTCTCCCACATTGTGCGCCTCTATCCGGATTTCCCGGACTTCACGGTCTTCGTCCAGGCCGCGCCGTTCCCGCACATGCCGCCCGGGGCCACGCCGGTGTCCTTTGCGGCCCGGATACTGCAAAACGCGCGCATGGGACTCAAATTCAGCGGTTTCGCCTGTTTCAAGCTCAAGTGCGACCGGCTCGGCCGGCCGCACCAGATGGCCGATCCGGCGCTGCACGGCCACCGGCCCGGGTTTGGCCGGGATATCCCGGTCGGCGCGGTCTACGAAACCCTGTTCGCCGGCCCGGCGCCGGAGGCCTTTCTGGTGACCGCCCCGGCCGGCATGTTCTTCGTGGCCCGGGACCGTATCCTGGCCCGGCCGCTGGCCTTTTACAAGAAAGCCCTGGAACTGGTCGTCGCCGATGCCGACGATGCGGCCAATACCGGCCATGCCTTCGAGCGGCTGTGGCCTCTTATTTTCAACGGCGACCTCCGCCTGAACCGTTCCGAAGGGACCTGACAAGGATATGCCCGTGTCTGATTCCGACCCCCGCGCCCGGCTCGCGGCACTGCGCGACCTGATCCACTTCCACAACCACCGCTACTACGTGCTGGACGATCCGCAGATCGAGGACGCGGCCTACGACGCCCTCTACCGGGAACTGGTGACCCTGGAGGCCGCCCATCCCGAACTGGCCGACCCGAATTCCCCGACCCGGCGGGTCGGGGGCGCGGTCCTGCCGTCCTTCGACTCCAAGGCCCACGGGCTTCGGATGTACAGTCTGGACAACGCCATGTCCGAGACGGAGTGGCAGGATTTTCTGACCCGAGCGGCCAACAAGCTGGACAGGGAAGACGTGGCTTTTGAACGGACTTTCTGGGTGGATCCCAAGTTCGACGGGCTGGCCCTGGAGATCCTTTACGAAAAGGGCGTCTACGCCGGGGCCCTGACGCGCGGTGACGGCGTCAGGGGCGAGGACGTGACGGAAAACGTCCGCACCGTCCGCAACGTGCCGCTTGACCTGCGGCCCCACGCCCGGCAGGCCGGCCTGCCCGTGCCGGAGCTGCTGGAAGTCCGGGGCGAGGTGGTCATGACCCGGCAGGCTTTTTTCGAGCTCAACGAACGCCAAAGGGAGCAGGGGGGCAAGATCTTCGCCAACCCGCGAAACGCGGCCGCCGGCTCCGTGCGCCAGCTCGATTCCCGGATTTCGGCCTCCCGCCCCCTGACCTTTTTCGCCTACGGCCTCGGCCGCCAGGACTGGGGCGAAGCGGCCTCACCCTGGACCACTCATTCCGGGGTCATGGCCGGCCTGCGTTCCCTAGGCCTGCCTGTGGCGTCGGAGGGCAGGATGGTCGAGGCCGAGGGCGTGTACCCCTATTTCCAGGCTTTGGGCCTGCGCCGCCAGGAGCTGCCCTTCGAGATCGACGGGGTGGTGGCCAAGGTGGACAGCCTGCCATTGCAGGAGGCCCTGGGATTTACCGACCGGGCCCCGCGCTTTGCCCTGGCCCTCAAGTTCCCGGCCCACGAGGCCGAGACCGTGCTCCGACAGATCGACGTCCAAGTAGGCCGCACGGGTGTGCTCACCCCTGTGGCCCTGCTCGAACCGGTCAGCCTGGCCGGAGTCACGGTGGCCCGGGCCACGCTCCACAACGAGGACGAGATCAAGGCCAAGGACCTGCGCGAGGGCGACACCGTCGTGGTCCGTCGGGCCGGGGACGTCATTCCGGAGGTGGTGAAGGTCGTTTTGGAGAAGCGCCCGGCCGATGCCGCTGCATTCGAGTTTCCCCACACCTGCCCGGCCTGCGGTTCGCCGGCCGTGCGCGACGAGGGGGCGGCGGCCTGGCGCTGCGTCAATCTGGCCTGCCCGGCCATGCTGCGCCGGGGCATCGCCTATTTCGTGTCCAAGGCGGGCCTGGACATCGAGGGGCTTGGCCAGAAGTGGGTGGAGACGCTCATTGCGAAGGGCATGGTCAAGACACCGGCCGATCTTTTCAGCCTGACCGAGGCCGAGCTTTTGTTCCTGGACCGCATGGCCGCAAAATCGGCGTCCAATTTCGTGGCCGCCGTGGAAGCGGCCCGGCAGAAGGCCACGCTCCAAAAGCTCATCGCGGCGCTTGGCATCCGCCAGGTGGGCACGCGTACGGCCCGGACCCTGGCCGACCATTTTCGCGACCTCGACGCCCTGGCCGCGGCCACGGCCGAGGAACTGACCGCCCTGCCGGACATCGGCCCGGAAGTGGCGGCCTCCATCCGGGAGTTTTTCGACAACGAGGCCAATCGCCAGCTTGTGGCCCGCTTCAAGGACCTTGGGCTCTGGCCGGTCAGCGAACCCAAACCCATTGCCTCGGCCGCGCCGCTGGCCGGCAAGCGGTTTCTCTTCACGGGCGCGCTGCCGGACATGACCCGGGAGGCGGCGCAGGCCCTTGTCGAGGCGGCCGGCGGCCGGATCGTGTCCTCGGTCTCCAAAAAGCTCGACTACCTGGTGGCCGGCACCGACCCCGGCTCCAAGCTGGCCAAGGCGCAGGCTCTTGGCGTGACCGTCCTGACGCCCGAGGAATTTTCCAGCCTCCTGGCCGAATCCGTCCCTGCCCCGACCCGTAAATCGCTTCTGGACATCTGACCCCGTCCCGCCCCATCACCTTTCAAGGGGTCCGGGGGGATTGTCCCCCCGGCGGGGTCCGGGGCAGGGCCCCGGTCTTCTTCTGTTAAAACTCCACCAACACCTTCATGGCCCCGGGGCGGGCGGCGGCGGCCAGGGCTTCGGGAAAGGCGTCAAAGGGGTGGACGGCCTCGATCAGGGGCGCGACGTCCACCAGCCTGTGGCCAAGGACGCTCGTGGCCAGCCGGAAGTTGCCGCACCGCGAGCCGACGAGGCTGATCTCGTCGACCACCACCCGGGCCATGTCGACCGGCGTCGGAGCGAAGGTGGTGGTCTTGAGGACCACGGTCCCTTCCGGCCGGACCAGATCCAGGGCGCAAGCCAGGCCGTCCGGGCGGCCGGTGGCCTCGACGACCACGTCGAAGCGGCCGAACGCCTCGCGCAGGCCGGCAATGTCGCCGTGGCGGGTGGCCACGCCCTGGGCCGCGGCAATGGCCAGTTTGCGCGGATGTCGGCCGGCCAGAACAATGTCCGGGACCTGGAGGCGCAGGGAGCAGGCCGCAAGGATGCCGAGCTTGCCGTCGCCAAGAACCAGGACGGAGGTGTCGGCCGTCAGGTGCAACTGCTGGCCCGGTTCCAGGGCGGCGGCCAGGGGTTCGATGAAGACCGCCTCCCGGTCGGAGACGCCGTCCGGCACCATGTGGACGGCCGAGGCCGGCACGGTGACGTATTCGGCAAAGGCTCCGTCCTTGCCCGCAATGCCGAGGGTGGTGCGGTGCGGACAGTGGCGGGGGCCGGACGTGAGGCAGGTACGGCAGCGGCCGCAGCCGAGATTGATTTCCGCCGTGACCCGCTTGCCCAGGAGTTCCGGATGATCCGGGGCCGCAACCACCCGGCCGACGAACTCGTGGCCCGGGATGCCGGCGAAATCCATGTACCCTTTGAGAAGTTCCAGGTCCGTGTTGCAGATCCCGGCCATGCGGACCTGGATGGAGACTTCCCCCGGCCCGGGCAGGGGTTGGGGTTTGGTCGTCCAATGGACGGCCCCGTTGGCAAATATCACGGCCCGCATCGGCCTCTCCTTGAAGAACGTGAAAGAGGCCACCACCCTAGCCCAGGGGGCACGCATCCTCAAACACGTTTTCGCTGTCGACCTTGACCGCAAGCGCCATTTGACCGATGCCTGATCCTCAAATTCGAGGTGTTATGGAAAACGAGCAATCCCTGGAACGGCGGCAGGCCGTATTTGATCCCACGACGGACGGCGGCGTCGGCACGCGGCTCGACGTATTCTGGTCGGCCCGGCTGGCCGACTTGGAAGTGTCCCGGGCCCGGGTGCGGGCGGCCATCGAGGGCGGCCTGGCCACCGTCGACGGCGCGGACTGCCGCAAGCCGGGACTCAAGCTGCGCGGCGGCGAGACCCTGACCCTAAACCTTCCCCAGGTAGCCAGCGAAACCGTGGCCGAGGCCGGGAGCCTTCGCGTGCTCTACGCCGACAAGGAGCTGGCCGTTCTCGACAAGCCGCCCGGCCTGACCGTCCATCCCGCCCCGGGGCTGCCCGAGGGGACGCTGGTCAACCGGCTGCTCCACCATTTTCCGGGCCTGCGGGAGATGGCCGGGGAACGGCCGGGCATTGTCCACCGCCTGGACAAGGACACCTCGGGCCTGCTCATGGTGGCCTTGACCGAGCCGGTCCGGCTGGCCCTGGCCGCCGATTTCGCGGCCAGGCAAGTGCACAAGACCTATCTGGCCCTGGTCCACGGCCGGCCCGACGGCAAGGGGGGCGACATCCGGCTGCCCATCGGCCGCGATCCCAAGTACCGCACCAAGATGGCCGTGCCCCACAAGGGCGGCCGGCCGGCCCATAGCCGGTGGCGGCCGGTCTGGACCGCGCCGGACGGCACGGCAAGCCTTCTGGAAGTGACCATCTTCACCGGCCGTACCCACCAGATCCGGGTGCACATGGCCGCAATCGGCCATCCCATCATCGGCGACGCGGTCTACGGACCGCACCAGCACGCAGCCTGGAAGCGGCGTGGCGGAGCCATCGCCCGGCTGGCCAGCCGGCAGATGCTCCACGCCTGGAAACTGTCCTTCACCCACCCGGTTCTGAAGGAACCCCGCTCCTTCACCTGTCCGCCGCCGCCGGACTTCTGGCGGCTCCTTTTGCTGCTCGGCCGCCGCTGTCAACGGATTGGGGTGGTGGGGATGCCGGGCTGCGGCAAATCGACCTTGCTGGCCCGTTTTGGCGCCGCCGGCTGCCCGGTCTTTTCCGCGGATGCGGCCGTGGCTTCCCTCTACGCCCCGGGTGGGGCCGGGGCCCACATGCTGTCCCGACGGTTCGGGGATGTGGCTCTGGCCGAGGACGGGTCCGTGGACAAGGCCTGGCTCCTGGCCGGCATGCGCGGCACGGAAAAGTTCCGGCGTGATGTGATGGAGTTGGTCCATCCCCTGGTCAAGGGCGAACTGGCCGCCTTTACCGAGGCGCACATTCGGGAACGGACGATTTTCGCCGAGGTCCCGCTTCTTTTCGAGTCAGGCTGGCCCCAGGGCGAAATCGTGGATATGGTTGTCGGAGTCCGTTGCGGTATGGACAAGCGGCGAGAGCGGCTGGCGGCCGGCCGAGGCTGGGACGATGCCCTCATTGACCGCATGGACGGCTGGCAATGGGCCGAGGAGGCCAAGCTGGCCAAATGCCGCTTCGTAGTCGACAACAACGGGGACACTGCGGCTTTAAACGCCCAGGCCGATCGGATTCTTGGTGAATTGGCCAGGCTGCGGCGGGAGGACTTGCAAGCCCGCTACCAGTGGCTGATCGACCAGGGCTACGCCGGCACCCGGAAAGGCGCGGCCACATCTTCAGCGTCCGGCGCAGGGGGCTGATCCCTGTACGGGGGGCGGGCAGCGCCGTGGCCGCCCCCGCCGGAGCAACAAAGGAGACGCCGGATGATACCGCTTCGCGACAACGTGCCGAGTTCCCGCCGGCCGCTCGTGACTTGGACGCTGATCGGCCTTTGCACGTTGTTTTTTCTCTTCGAGCAACTCCTCCCAAAAGGTATCCTCGCGGAATTCCTGCATATCTACGGAGTTGTCCCAGCCCGGTACACGGATAAGGCCTACGCCGCGGCCATGGGCTACCCCCCCGGCGGCTACGAGTCGCTGGTCACCTACATGTTTCTCCACAGCGGCTGGCTGCATTTTTTGCTCAACATGTGGGTGCTGTGGATTTTCTCGGACAATGTGGAAGAGGCCCTCGGCGCCTGGCGGTTTACGTTCTTCTATCTGACCTGCGGTCTTTTGGCCGTGTTTTCGCATGTCCTTTTCAACTGGAATTCCACCATTCCGGTCATCGGGGCCTCCGGCGCCATCGCCGGGGTCATGGGCGCGTACTTCCGGCTTTTTCCCAAGGCGCGCGTGGTGACCCTGATCCCGATTTTCATCTTTCCGTGGATCATCGAGCTGCCGGCGGTAGTTTTTTTGGGGATATGGTTCGCGGTGCAGCTCCTTTCCGGCCTCAGCGGGGCGGTCACCCAGGGCTCGGCCGCCAGCGTGGCTTTTTGGGCCCACGCCGGGGGCTTTGCCGCCGGCCTGGGGCTGGTGCGCCTCTTTTTGCCGCCCGGCTGCCAATACTGCTTCGACCCGCGCAATCGGCGTTACGACCGGCAAGACTGAGGATCAGTGGGCATTCCGGGGCGGGTGTTTATCCGTAAATGGTCTCTGTGTAAATTTGTCAAAGACAGGAAGAAAGAAAAACGGGGTCTCGCCCGGACGCGGTTGCGGCTCGCATGGGGGAAATGAAAGAAGGGAAGCGAAGCGGCCGCCGCCAGTCTCGCCACAGGGGATCGGGATGTCGAAGAACGGGCCATGCGGCAGTCGAAAGGACGGAAGGAAGATAGTTCCTTCCGACATGTGGTCGCAACGCTTAAAGTTCCTGAATGACCCAGACCGCTTTGCCGAGCGGCGTGACGTCCGGAGTGTCCAGGGGCAGGTGCTGCGGCTGATGCGCCGGGTTGTCGGCAAGAATCGTCAGACGCTTGGCTTCGAGGTCCCGAACCACGCGTTTGATGACAAGACCCTCGCCCGGAAAATCCAGCGCATAGATTTCACCGCTGCGGATGCGGACGTCGTCGCAATCGATGCCGACGTAGGCTCCGCGCCGGATGACCGGTTCCATGGCGGTGTTGTCCATTTTGACTACGAGCAGGTTCGGGCGCACCAGTGCCTCGAATACGGGGATGTTCTCCAGCCCTTGCCGCACCCAGGCGCCGGTTTCGGAATCGGTGCGGGCCATGGCGTAGACCGTGGCCCGGGTGGGCGCGGTGGCATAATCGCTGGCGGTCTCCCGTACGCCCGTTGAGACGGCGCTTCCCTTTGAGGCAGGTTCCTGGCCAAAGAGGATCCAATCCGGTTCAAGGCCGCAAGATCGATACAGCGTCACGAGCCAGCCATCGGGAATGGTATTTTTCTTTTTGGCATCGGAGATGCTGGACTGCTTGATGCCGAGGAGGTTGGCGATCTCCGTTTGGGTGCGCGTGTGCGTGGCGGCTTGGATTCGGGCGTAGGCATCTTCGAAAGTGTCAGGCTTCACGCAGCCTCCTGCTATGCGGCGTTAGGCGTGGAAAAAATGAGAATAAACGTATCTATAATAATTCGTTGCTAAATGATTTAGGCGAGACGATACAATATGTTAAAGGCTCCGTCAATGTGACAATGCGTCTGTCGGAGAGCCAGCCGGACCGGAGACAGCGCTAATTTTGCGATAACAAAGAAGGATAGGCCGGATGACAAAATACAGGAGCGCTGTCGCGCTCCTGTACAGATGATGCGGCCTCTGGCGGCGCAGACAAATGGATGTGTCAGCAGTGCAAAACGCTTCAGATTTCCTGAAATACGCAGACCACACGGCCGAGAACGCGTTCGCCAAAGCCTTCGGCTGCAAGAGCCTGTTCCGTGTATGCCTGATTTTCAGAACGCAAGATGAGCCTGGAATTTTCCGTGTCATGGAAGACACGCTTTATAACCAACCCTTCAACCGGCATGTCAAGGGCGTATAAGGCGCCTGAACGAATTGTCCTGCGTTCCTTGTCAATACCGACATAGGCCCCACGTTGAATGACAGGTTCCATGTCGTTTTCATCCATGCGGACGAAAACGAGTGACGGGCGGTAGAACTGCTCAGGAACAGCCAGTGTTTCCACGGAATTTTCTGTCCACGGCCCTTGTCCCTGTTCCGGCAGCGACATGGAATTCACCGGCATCTGGTAGTATTTGGGTTTTCGCCCGTATGTCTCTCCAGACTCCCTGACCTGGAGTGCGCCGCCACGTTGTTCTCCAAGAAATTGCGGCATTTCACCGTCAATAATCCAGTTCGGATTGAGATTGTAGATCTGGTAGAGTTTTATGAGCCAGCTGTCGGGGATGGATTGTCGTCGCTTGGCATCGGATATGCTGGACTGGCGGATATCGAGCAGTTTGGCGATCTCCACCTGCGTCCGCATGTCAGTGGCTTTTTTGATGCGATCAAACGCTTCGTCGAAACGGTTGTTTGATTCCTGGGTCTTGTCTTCATTCATAGCGCCTCCAACGCAGCAAATGTATCCTTGTCGGGTGATGCGGGGGCAGCCACCCCCGCCGTCCGGGGAACGCCTGGGCCGTGGAATGGTTGCGTACTGTCGTGTCGCCGTCCGGATGCGCGGCATTACCACCCCTCCGGCGTGGCTCGCCTGCATGCCGTCCGGGGCGGTATTCCTCAGGAAATTGAAGAAGGGCCATACCGGGTCCGCGATGGCCTTCGGTCGCCTGCATCCCTTCAACAAGGCAGACCGATAATTCTATTAGTATGTATCCAGTGAGGGAGGTTTCTGTCAAGAATTTATCGCACAAGGGATTTGATGAAAGCACTGTGCACTGAAGTCCGAACCATGAGGTCGGCGTTGGTCGGCAATAACGAAGTCTATTCTCCTTTGGCCTGCGAGAATATCAAAGAATAATCCGGTCGGATATGATGTTGAAAGCGAATGGGCCAGAGGTTTTTCTTTAGCGGGCTTCGGCTGGGCATCTTTGTGTTATTATTAACAAAAATGAAGGGGCACCCCCTCTTCCGCGGGACAAAAGGCCGGGGCCGCAGATACACGGCACGGGCATCCCGCGACGCACCGGGCGAGCGACTGCGATCAAAACGGTGTGGCGGCGGGATCTCACCGGCACGAGCCAAGTCAGCTGCCCTACGGCAGACCCATTCGAATTCTTGACGCAACCAGCCACGACGTTCGTGCGGCGATGCGTGTTGCGGCAGATGCCTACGTGTCCTTGATCGGCCTGTCAATCATTTTAGACTAATCGAATATATAATTTATATCTATGGATTGGGCTACCCGTTGTCCGGTATCATGGCGCCGCCAACAGGCCGTAGAGAGCCTGCCCCAGGCTGATGCAGCCGTCATTGGCCGGTACCGTGCGGTGGCAAAGCGGCAGAAGGCCGGCCGCGCGCAGGGCCTCCGGCAGAAGGAGCGCCAGGGTGCGGTTTTGCAGGACGCCGCCGCTCAGGGCCACGTGGCGGAGGCCGGTTTGGGCCGCCATCTCCCGGGCCAGGGCGGCAAGGCCCGCCACCAGGCCCAGGTGGAAGCGGCGGGCCACCCGGCCGGCCGGAGCGCCGGCGGCGGCGTCGGCCGCGGCCTGGGCGAAAAGGGTGAGGGTATCGAGCCTGACCGGCGTGACGCTCCGGTCGACAGGGCAGTCGTAAGCCCGGGTTTCCGTCGCATCCTGGATCTGTTCCAAGAGGATGGCCGCCTGACCCTCGTAGTCGATGGCCTGGCACAGGCCGAGGCTGGCCGCCACCGCGTCGAAGAGCCGACCGCAGCTGGTGGTGACCGGACAATTGAGGCCTTTTTCGAGCATTTGGCTGATCAAGCCGGCTTCGGCCGCGCGCGTTGCCAGCCAGGGCCAGGGCCGGCCGGCCGGGGTCTTTTCCCCCAGGGCGAAATGGCAGGCCTGGGCCGTGCGCCAGGGTTCGCGCACGGCCGCCTCCCCGCCGGGGAGGCGGATCGGCGCGAAATGGGCCAGCCGGGTATGGCTGCGGGCGCGCGGATCGACGAGCAGGCATTCCCCGCCCCAAAGCGTCCCGTCCTCGCCAAGGCCGGTGCCGTCGAGAGCCAGCCCCAGGACCGGTTCCAGGAGCCGGTGCTCGGCCAGCACGGCATAGATGTGGGCCACGTGGTGCTGGAGCCTAAGCACCGGCCACCGGTCCTGTTCCAGGGCGAACCGCGTGCTCGGATAGTCCGGATGCAGGTCGGCCACGCAGGCTTGGGGCGAGACGCCAAGGACGCCGCACAAGTGGTCCAGGGTCTCCTGGTAGAAGCCGTGCGTCTCCAGGTCGTCCAGGTCGCCGATGTGCTGGCTGACAAAGGCTTGTTTCCCCTTGGTCAGGCAGAGGGTGGCCTTGAGCATGGGCCCGAGGCCGACGACGGCCGGGCCTGAGGCGGGCAGGGCGACTGGCGATGGCACATACCCCCTGGCCCGGCGCAGGACCATGGGGGACGGCTTGATCCCGCCCCGGGCCGCGCCGCAACAGACATCGTCGACTTCCAGGGGTCGGACCACGGAATCGTCGGTACGGATCAGGATGTCACGATTATGAAAGAGAAAGATGTCGGCCAGATCCGCAAGTCTGGCCAAGGCCTCGCGGTTGCCAAGGCTGATGGGCTCGCCGCCGGCGTTGCCCGAGGTCATGACCAGGGCCGGCAGGCGGTCCGGGCCGGCCGCCCGGGCGTAGGCCCCAAGCAACAGGTGGTGGAGCGGCGTGTAGGGCAGCATGACCCCGATCTCGCGGGTGTCCGGGGCGACGTTCGGGGTCAGCCCGCTGTCGGTCCGGGCCGGCAGGAGGGTGATGGGCCGGACGGTTCCGGTCAGAAGCGCCCCGGCCCGCTCGCCGACGCGGCCGAGACGGGCGGCGGTCGGCAGATCCGGGACCATGACGGCGAGCGCCTTGGATGGCCGGCGCTTGCGATGGCGTAGTGTGGCCACGGCCGTTTCGCTGGCCGCGTCGCAGACGAGATGGAAGCCGCCAAGGCCTTTGACTGCGGCCACTTGGCCTTGGGCCAGGGCCTGGGCCAGGGCCGTGACGGCGGCGGGTCCCTCGGCCAGGCGCGTTCCCTGCCCGTCCGCCAGCCAGATCCTTGGGCCGCAGACCGGACAGGCGTTTGGCTGGGCGTGGAAGCGTCGGTCGGACGGATCGGCGTATTCGGCGGCGCAGTCCGGGCAGAACGGAAAGCAGGCCATGGAGGTCGTTTCCCGGTCGTAGGGGACGCGACGGGTGATGGTATAGCGCGGGCCGCAGTTGGTGCAGTTGGTGAACGGGTACTCATGGCGGCGGTTGGCGGGATCGGCCATGTCGGCGAGGCAGTCGGAACAGGTGGCCACATCCGGGCTTATGAGCACGTCATGGCCGGCGCCCGGGGCGCTTTGGACGATGCGGAAGTCCGCCTCGCCGCACGGCGCGGCTCCCGCCTCGCCGTGGCGCAGGATGCGGGCCAGGGGCGGAACCTCGGCCGGCAGGCGTGTGCCGAAGGCCGCAACCGCCCCGGCCGGCCCCTCGACCTCGATGACCACGCCTTCCGGCGTGTTGCGGACAAATCCGGCCAGTCCCAGTTCCCGGGCCAGCCGGTAGACGAAGGGCCGAAAGCCCACCCCCTGGACTTGGCCGGCCACCACGTGGCGGCGACGCGTGTTTGTTGGCATGACGCGCAGGGTACCGGGCTTTGCCCGCGTGTCAACGCCCCCGGTCGCCCCCCCGGCCAAAGGTGACGAGCAGGCTTCGCACCCGGCCCCGGACGAACCGGCTCGGCTCGAAGGCCAGCGGGGCCAGGACCCGGGGCGTCATGAAACCGGCGACGTCGAAGGCATCCGGCGTTTCCATGGGAAAATGCACCTCGTCGGCCCTGCTCCCGGGCAGGTCCAGGGCCAGGGCCTCGCGCCACAACGGAATGCTCTCCGGCGACAGTCCGAGCCGGGCATAGATGGCCGTGTCCAGGGCCACGGGATTGGCGGCCGCCGCCAAAAGGCCCAGGGCAAAGGCCTCGCCGCCGACAGGGCCGGCCTTGTGCATGGCCACCACCCCGTCGAGGAGCGAGGTGGACGGGGGCAGGGCGGCGGAAACGTCGAGGAGCATCCGGGCAAAGCGGCCAAGGCACTTTCCCAGCCGCTGGTGGGCCAAGGATTTGCGAAACCCGCACACGCAGCCGAAAAAATTTTTCACCGCAAGCGTCAGACCCATCTGGTCATGGCATTTGAGCCGGGGCACGTTGACGATGTGGTCCGCCTCAAGGGCCAGACGCGACACCCCGATCGTGCCGCCACCCGAAAGCCGCACCGGCCGCGGACAGTCGAGGCTCGCCACCCGCACCGGCAAATTGGCCAGGGCCTCGGTCAGGCCGGTCAGTCGGGCCACGATGCGGCCCGTGCCAAAAGCCGGTGAATCGGCCACCGTGACCCTTGCTCCGCTTGCGATCAGATGCCGGCAGACGGCCCGTACCACCGATGGATGGGAGCAGGACAGGGAAGGGTTTCGCGGCGCGACCAGGTTGGGTTTGACCAGCACCCGGTCGCCGCGACCCGCCTGGCAGCCGGCCGCCGCCAAGAGCGCGGACACGATCCCGTCAAGGCCGGGATCGTCATATCCGGCCACCCGGCGTAGAAATATAGAATGGGACATGTGGGAAGATGCCTCCGGCGGCCGGGGGGATAATCCCCCCCCGGACCCCCTGGCCTGGGACGGTTTTTGCGACCGACAGCATTGCGGCCGGCCACAAATGTCGATGCCCCGCCACTTACCCACCCGGCTCCATCGCCGTACTCCCCGTCGGGGAGGGGCCGGGAGGGGGTCACCCCCTCCCGGCCGCCGGAGGCATCTTTTCTTTCTGCTCTGCCTTCCTGCCTACGCGCCGACTTTTTTCAAAACTTCGCGCATGAAGTCCGGCAGGTCGTCGGGTTGGCGGGAGGTGATGAACTGGCCGTCCACGACCACGGATTTGTCCTCGTAGAGGGCGCCGGCATCCTTGAGTTCGTCGACCACGGTCTTGTAGCAGGTGGCGTGGCGGCCCCGCAACAGCCGGGCCGTGATCAGGATCTGGGGACCATGGCAGATGGCGGCGATGGGGATGCCGGAGGAGGCGAAGTCGTTGGCGATGTCGATGACCTTCGGCAGGGTGCGCAGGGTGGCCGGGGCCTTGCCGCCCGGCAGCACGAGCAGACTGTAGCCGCAGGAACCGGCGGACTCCACGTCGTCCACGGCCAGATTGGCCGAGAATGTGACGCCGTGCTTGCCGGCGAATTCACCGGCCTGGGGCGCGGCCACGTCCACGGTGAATCCGGCTTCCCGCAGGCGGTAGAGCGGATAAAAAAGTTCGCTGTCTTCGACGTTGTCGGCGGAAACGATGAGTGCTTTTTTGGCTTGCATGGCGTCCTCTCACGTCTTTGAGGATGGACCGACGAAAGTATCGATCCTGCCCCAAGCCTATGCAGCAAGTCGCCGGCCATGGCAACCGAACCCGGACCAGGGCACACGGATGGATGTCAGGATGCCATGTCCGGAGACCCGCCATCGCCGCGGATGCGAGAGGCGAGAAGCCCTACATGCCGATATCGTCGTCGCAGCACAGCGGAAAGATCCGCATGTTCGGGTAGACGCCCTTGAAGCCGCCTTCCACGTAGGGCTGGATGAGGTTGTAGGTGATGTTTTTGGTCTTCTGGGCATGGCCCAGGTTCTGCTGGCCGCCGTCGAAGTAGGCGCCGTTGGCTTCCAGGATGTGGTGGATGCGGTTCTGGAAGGCCCGGATGAAACGGCCGCCGTTGCCGGTGAAGGTCATGGGACCGATGGCGGCCTCGCCGTCGACCTTGGCGAAGTCGTCGATGGAGACCGACTGGGTGGCCAGATCCCCGGGTCGGGTGACGTGCCCCCAGACCACGTGGCGCGGCGGGATGTCCACGGGTTCGGCCAGGTCCACGATGGAGTGGGGCAGGACGACGGACCCTTCGCCCACGGTCAGGGGCGCTTCCGCCGTGCCGCGCAGGAAGGAATTGAAGCCCACGAACACGTTTTTTCCGAGCCGGCTGCCGATGATCTTGGCGCCGTGGGCCGTGACGTCGTAGCCTTCAAGTACGGAATCGACCACGTAGCTGTTTTCCTGGGCGTTGGCCCCTTTGCCGAGGTGGGCGTTTTCCAGGTAGGCCCGTTGGGCCACCAGCACGTTTTCCCCGATGCTCGTCTCGCCCTTGACCACGGCGTAGCGCGAGACAAAGGAGCCCGGAGCGTAGGTCTCGGGCCGGGAGGCGTAAAGGAAGCCGAAGACCCGCTCGAAATCGCGCTTCCTGCCTTCGACGAAGTCCATGAACACGCCCTTGGCCCGCTCGCCAGGCGCGATGGAAACGTACTTGGCCAGGACCTCCGGATCGTAGCGGTAGCTGAACTCGTCGCCGGCCTTGTTGCGGATCCAGATATGGCCCGGGTCCACGATGGAGGGCTGGAGGTCGCAGACCTGGACGTAGGCAAAGGCCCCAATGGAGGTGTTTTGCACGGTGCACAGGTCGATGGTGGCAAAAGGCCCGAGAAACGAGCCCATGACCGGGGCCCCGTGGATGTTGGCGTAGGACAGGGCCACCGTGTTTTTGATGACAAATTCTTCCGGGAACTCGGGGTCGTGGCTGAAACTGTGGATAAGGGCCTTGTGGAGGAAACTGTCAATGATCTTGATGACTTCGTCGTTGTGCAGGCGCAGGCAGACGCCGTCGACACTGAAACCGTTGGTCACGGATTTGAGCTCGTCGCCCCGGACATCGCATTTGTAGAGGACCGAATGCTGGACGTCGCACTTGCCGAAGAAATAGGAGCCGGCCAGCGAAGAGCACTGGAAATTGAAAAAAAGGGGATGTTCGGTGGTAATACCGTAAAAAGCGTAGAACTGGGCATAGTTGTCCTGGGGCACGGCACCGTGGACGTAGGGTCCGACATCGATGGCGCTGCGCCGCAGGTTGATGTTGGCCCGGGCGATGACGTTTTCCAGGATGCGCTGCAACTGCTTCATTATCTCGCCTCCACAGGACCGGTCGCATCGTTTGGGCCATTGGACCAGCGCGGTTTTTGGGCCGCCCGGGACAGGGCCTTGCGCACCACCTCCAGCAGCAGGTGGATGTCGCAGGGTTTGCTCAAGTATTCGGAGGCCCCGAGGCGTTGGCCTTCCAGGGCGTACTCCACGGTCGGATAGCCGGTGACGATGATGGATTCCAGTTCCGGGCGCAGGGCTTTGAGCGCGGCCAGGGTCTCGATGCCGTTGAGGCCCGGCATGTTGACGTCAAGGACGGCCACGGCCACGGCCGGGTCGCCCCGCACGATCTCGAGCGCTTCCTCCCCGGAGGCCGCGGTCAGGACGGAGAGACCCTGGCCGGTCAGCCAGCTCGACAGGGCGAAGCGGAGGTTTTCCTCGTCATCGACCAACAGGACGGTTTTCATGGTCATGCTCCCCCGTCCGTGGCTTCGGCGCGGGCAAGCGCCTCCAGCACCCGGGCATGGAGTTCTTCCATGTCGCAGGGCTTGGTCAGGAATTCATACGCCCCCAGGCGCATGCCCTCCAGTGCCCCCTCCACGGACGGATAACCGGTCAGGAGGAGCGCCTCGACATCCGGGCGCAGGGCTTTGAGTTCCCGCAGGGTCTCCAGGCCGTCCAGGCCGGGCATGTTGATGTCAAGGACGGCCACGCCGACGTCCGGGGCGTCCCGCAGGACGGCCAGGCCCTCTTCGCCCGAGGAAGCCGTTTTGACGGCCAGTCCCCGTGCGGACAGGCGTTTGGCCAGGATGGCCGTGAGGCCGGCCTCGTCGTCCACCAGAAGCACCGTTTTTCCCGCCATGGATCGCTTGCTCCCGATTTCACAATTTCGTCTTCGCATACCGTGTTCCGGCAAAAGCTTCAAGGAGTATCATGGGAGGGGCCGGGTTTGGCCGTCCAAGGGGCCAGGAACGGTTGCAAAACCGGGTTTCCCTGGTAGAAGGGGCCATGGAGGCCGCCATGGAGCCCAAAGCCAACCGCCTGATCACCGAAAAGAGTCCCTATCTCCAGCAACACGCCCACAACCCCGTGGACTGGTACCCGTGGGGGGAAGAAGCCTTTGCCCTGGCTAGGGCCGAGGACAAGCCCATCTTTCTGTCCATAGGCTATTCCACCTGCCACTGGTGCCACGTGATGGAGCACGAATCCTTCGAGGACGAGGATATCGCGGCGCTCATGCGGGCCACGGTGGTGGCCGTCAAGGTGGACCGGGAGGAGCGGCCGGATCTCGACAACCTCTACATGACCTTCTGCCAGGCCCTGACCGGCCGGGGCGGCTGGCCGCTCAACGTCTTCCTGACCCCGGACGGACAGCCTTTTTTCGCGGGCACCTATTTTCCCAAGGAGTCGGGTTTTGGCCGCACCGGCATGCGCGAACTCCTGCAACGGGTCCATATGGCCTGGACGAGCAACCGGCAGGCCGTGATCGGCAACGCCACCCAGATCCTGGACGCGGTCCGGAGCCAGCTCGAGGCCCGGGACGCGGGCGAGACGGCCGAGCCCGGCGAAGCCCAGCTCGACGCGGCCCGAAACGAACTGGCCGCCGCCTACGACGCGGCCAACGGCGGCTTCGGCGGGGCTCCGAAATTTCCCTCCCCGCACAACCTCCTCTTTCTCCTGCGCGAGTTTCGCCGCACCGGCCGAGAGGAAAATCTGGCCATGGTGACGGCCACCCTGGACGCCATGCGCCGGGGCGGCGTCTTCGACCAGATCGGGCTGGGGCTCCACCGCTACAGCACCGACGCCCACTGGTTCGTGCCGCATTTCGAAAAGATGCTCTACGATCAGGCGCTCACCGCCATGGCCGCGACCGAGGCGTATCTCGCGACCGGAGACGCGGAGTGGCGGCGGATGGCCAGGGACATTTTCGAATACGTCCACCGCGACCTGACAGGGCCGGACGGGGCCTTTTACAGCGCCGAGGACGCGGACAGCGAAGGGGTCGAGGGCAAGTTCTACGTCTGGACGGAAAGCGAAATTCGGGCCGTGCTGGCCGGGGACGAGGCCGGGCTTTTCATGGACGTCTACGGCATCGCCCCGGGCGGCAACTTCCACGACGAGGCCACGGGGCAGGCCACGGGCGCCAACATTCCGTTCCTGGAGGAGCCGATTGCGGCCGTTGCCGGGAAAAAGGGCCTGGGGCCGGCGGAACTCGCTTCCCGCCTGGAGCGGAGCCGGGAGCTGCTTCTGGCTGCCCGGCAAAAGCGGGTGCGCCCGCTTTGCGACGACAAGGTGCTGACCGACATGAACGGGCTCATGATCGCCGCCCTGGCCAAGGCCGCCCGTGCCTTCGACGACGAGGAACTGGCCGGCCGGGCGAAACGGGCTTCGGATTTCCTGCTTGCAAAAATGCTGCTGCCGGACAGTCGGCTGCTTCACCGGCTGCGCCTCGGCGAGGCGGCCGTGACGGGCATGCTCGACGACTATGCCTTTCTGGCCTGGGGGCTTCTCGAACTCTACCAGACCGTGTTCGATCCGGCCTATCTGGCCCAAGCCGTGGCCCTGGCCAAGGCCATGGTCCGGCACTTCGGAGACGCGGCCGGCGGATTGTTCCTGACCCCGGACGACGGCGAGGCCCTGCTCCTGCGCCAAAAGACCTATTACGACGCGGCCATACCGTCCGGCAACAGCGTGGCCTTTCTGGTTCTCACCACGCTGTACCGGCTGACCGGAGAGAAGTCCTTCATGGAGGAGGCGAGCAGGCTGGCCCGGGCCGCCGGGCCCTGGGTGGCCGGCCATCCCTCGGGCTTCACCTTTTTCCTGTGCGGGCTGTCCCAGATGCTGGCCCCGTCGGCCGAGGTGACCATTGCCGGCGATCCTGACGCGCCCGACACCCACGCCCTGGCCCGGGCCCTGTTCGAGCGGTACCTGCCCGAAGTGGCGGTGGTCCTGCGGCCGGCCGGGGAAGAGCCGAACGACGAACCGGACATCGTGGCCCTGGCCCCCTTCACCCGGTTCCAACTGCCCATGGGAGACCGGGCCGCGGCCCACGTTTGCCGGGCCGGGTCCTGCCAGCCGCCGACCCCCGATCCCGCCGCCATGCTTGCCCTGCTGGACAAGGGGAAACCCGGGGCTGCCGGCGGCTAGGGGCCGCCCCGGGGAAAGTCCTCTCGTCGAATTTAGCGCAGGGCCCGGCGGCTCCGGGCCCCGGGCAGGGCGGCGCGGGATCCTGCTGTGCCTGGGGCCGGGCCGCCTTGCATCTCCTGGACCATGGCGTTGAGTTCCTGGGCCTGCTGGGCCAGATCGGCCACGGCCTGGGCCGACTGGCGCAGGGCGTCCATGGTTTCGGAGGCAATCCGGTTGACCTCTTCCACGGACCGGTTGATCTCCTCGCTGGCGGCGGACTGTTCCTCCGAGGCCGTGGCGATGGAGCGGACCTGATCGGTGCTCTGGTCCACATTGGCCACGATCTCGGCCAGGGCCTCGCCCGAGGCCTGGGCCAGGCCGGTGGCCTCCTCGATGTTTTTGACCGTGCGGTCCACGGTATCGATGTTCTTGCGGGTACCGCTTTGGATCTGCATGATGGCGTCGCCCACTTCCTTGGTGGCGGTCATGGTCTTCTCGGCCAGCTTGCGGACCTCGTCGGCGACCACGGCGAATCCCCGGCCGGCCTCGCCGGCCCGGGCCGCCTCAATGGCGGCATTGAGGGCCAGCAGGTTGGTCTGGTCGGCGATGTCGGAAATGACGTTCATGATGTGGCCGATGCCCTCGGCCTGCTGGCCGAGCGTGGTCATGTCGGCCTTGAGTTCCAGGGACTGGTTTTGGACCTGTCCGATGCCGGCTACGACCCTGCCGACGATGGCCGCGCCTTCCTGGGCCTTGTTCTTGGCCCGCTCGGAGGTGTCCGTGGCCTCTGAGGCGTTCCTGGCCACTTCGAGAACCGTGGCGTTCATTTCCTCCATGGCGGTCGCGGTTTCCGCCAGGCGGCGGGACTGGTGGTCCGCGCCCTGGCTCGACTGTTCGATCTGGGCCGAGAGCTGCTCCGAAGCCGAGGACACGATATGGACCACCGAGGACAGGCGGTCGGCGGCTTGGAGCATGCCTTCGGCCTTGGCGTTTTCGGCCTGGACCCGGGCTTCTTCGGCCGCCTGGGTGGCGGCTCTGGCCTTTTGGGCCTCCTCGGCCGCTTCGGCGGTCTTCTTGTCGGCCTCGGCAATCTTCTGTTTGAGATTCGCCACCATTTGCTTCAGCACGGCAAAGACACCGCCCTCGCCGGTATGCTCCTTGAACCGCATGTCCATTTCCCCGGCCGCGATGCGGCTGGCCATCTCGAAAAGGTAGCCCGGGTCCTCGCCGAGCTGGCGGGAGACGCCGCGAATGATGATCAGGCAGACGGCGACCCCGAGGAGTGTGGCGCCGACAAGCAGGCCGATGAGGACGATGCGGCCCTGCTTATAGGCCATGTTGCCGTTGTTTGCCGAAGCGGCGGCGCCTTTCCTGTTGATGTCCACGAGCCTGGCCAGATCGTCCAGGGCGGCGTTGAAGATCTGGCGTGATTCGCCTTCGGTCAGCTTCTTGGCTTCGGCATTCAGGTTTTTCCGGGACAGATTCAGAACTTTTTCCGAAACCGACCAATAATTATCCAGCGTATCCTGGAGATGCTGGTATATCCGCCTTTCATCATCGTTGCTGATCAGTTGTCCGTATTGCGTAAGGGCCGTTTTCAGGTCCTGTTTCGCTTGGACCAGCTTGCTCTCATACTCCTGTATGCCGGCATCGTCCGTGGACATGACATGCAGCAGTTCCCACCGGCGGTATGTCTGGAACTGGTGGTCCACGTCGGAAATGCTATCTACGCTCGGCAGCCAGTTGGTGGCCAGCTCCGTCACGTTGCCGTTGATGTGGCCAAGCAGGAACAGCGCCGTGACGTTGCCCCCGACCTGCAGGGCGATGAGGAGTCCGAAAGCGACGATCAATTTTGTGGCAAGGCGCATGGTGGAACGCATAGGGGCTCCTCGTGCGGACACGGCGCAGACCGGCTGCGGAAAAAGAGCCGGCGTGGCCGCGCCGTCGCCGGCCGGGAAAAGCGCGAACAGCCGGCAGGGACGGCGGGTTGGGGGCGACATGCGTACGTCAGCCAAGAGCCAACGCGCCAGGATGAGGCGAGGAAACCGGGCGGCGGAAGGATACGGAGCCAAAGCGTACGTTAAACGCCGTCTTCCCGCAACAGGGTGGGCCGGGGACAGGGAACGGGCGGGCGGAAAAGCCGTCTGATATGGGACGAACGACTGGGGGCCCTTGAGCTCGACGCCGGCCTGGGCTACACCCGGGCGAATTCGTTTCGGGAGGTTGCCTTGGGCAAGATCAACGCGGAGAAACTGACGCCGAATCCGGAGTTCGACCTCTTTTTATACTTGAAGGTCTCGGGCGTGGCCAAGGTCGAGCAGCACTTGTGCGATCTGTGTGAAACCCACTGGGACGCCTTCAAGGAACACCTCAAGGGCTACCGTTTCGCCGCGCCCGGGTCCAAACGGGGAGTGGTCATTTTTTTCCTGGAGCCCGCCGCCGAAGGGCTGGTCGAGGAGGCCTGGGCCCGGTCGCCGTCCGAAGGCTTCGCCCTGCACAACCTGGCCGTGTCCATGGTCATGGGCGCGGCGGCCGAGGCCGTGCCCGAGATCGAGGCCGGCGCCTGCGCCCCCCTGCCCACCCCCGACCGGGACCTCAAGCGCCGCCTGGAACGCCTCGGGCTCGTCTGGAACGAGGCCGGCACCGTCAGCGTCCAGTACGCCGTCATGACCCATGCCCCGTACTGCGGCGGCTGCGCCGTGTGCCACCTGCGCGCCTCCTGTCCCAAAAGCGATATCCCGCGCGGCTAGGGCGGTTTTTCCCCTTAGCGCGTGGCCGTGAATTCCTTTTCGCCCACCACATCCTCCAGAGCCGCCAGATCGGCCAGGGCCTTGGCCGTAACGAGCCGCTTCTGGCCCATGGCCAGGGCCACGGCCTCGATATTGGTGTTCTGGCGGGAAAGGCCGAGCACCTCCTGGGTCACGCGCCGGAAGTCGGCATAGGCCGCCTTGGCCTCGGCCAGCAGGGCGGCGTCGGCGTCCGGCGGCAGAAGGCCGGACAGGCGGTCGAGGGCGGCTGCGGCCCGGGCGTTTTGCCGGTTCATGGCCGCCTCCAGGGTGTCCATGCCGGCGGAAGAGCTTTCCGCGATATGCTGCGTGTGCAGGGAAAGGATGGAAAGCCCGGCCGTGACCACGCGCAGGGCCTCCCGGCCGGCCGGGCAAGAGGGGCCGTCGATGATCGGCGTCAGGGCCCGCTGGAGCCGGCTGATGGCCAGGGCAGCTTCCGTGCGCGACAGGGCCGTGGCTTGCAGGTTGGTGTTGCGGCCGGCCAGCCCCAGCAGCGTGGCGTCCACGGCTTCGATCTGGGCGAAATCGGCGGCAACGGCCGAAAAGCCTTCGGTTTCCTTGGCATTGGCGTCCGCGCGGACAAGATCCCCGAGGCGGGCCAAATCCTTGGCGCAGCCGGCCATGGCGTTCCTGGCCTTGGCCAGAAACATCCTGCCGTCGGATTGGACGGAAGACAGCAAGGCGTTTTTCTCCAGGTCAACGGCCGTCAGCAGGCCGTAGCGCAGGGCCGCGATCAGGCGCTGCTTGTCCCGAAGCGCCTTGACGTTATTCCGCACGTCCCCACCGGAGCATCCGGCCAGACAGCAAACAAGGACCGCCAGGACGGCGAGGATCGCGGCAACGGATCGGAAACGGAGGAAGCGGGCTGGGAAAGGCATACGTTCTCCTTATCCGGAAGGGTCCTACGCCTTGTACCTCCGGTGCCGCCGGGGGACAAGACGTCCGGCTCCAGGAGATGCAAAAAGAACGGCCGCGACAGACGTCGCGGCCGTTGTGCTTGGCAAGCTGGGCAGGGGCTATTTGCGCTTCAGGCGCTCGGCCAGATATTCGGCCACGTGACGGACCTCGAAGGAGGTGCCGTCGCGTTCGAAGCCGCCCCGGATCTGCATGATGCAGCCCGGACAGTCGGTGGCCATGGCCGTGGCGCCGGTGGCCTTCAGGTTGTTGATCTTTTTCTGGAGCAGTTCCTTGGACAGTTCCGGGAACTTGACCGAGAAGGTGCCGCCAAAGCCGCAGCACACGTCCTCTTCCTCGGCCGGCAGGTATTCCATGCCCGCGTCCCGCAAAAGCGCCCTCGGGGCCTCGGTCACGCCAAGTCCCCGGCACAGGTGGCAGGGCGCGTGGTAGGTGACCTGTTTGGACGGGCCGGCAAAGGACTCTTCCGTCAGGCCGAGGATGTCCCGGACGAAGGAACTGAAGTCCATGACACGGTGGGCGAACTGGGCCGCCTTGAAGGCCATGGCCGGGTCGTCCTTGAAAAGGCGCTTGTAGCCGTGCTTGAGGTACGAGGCGCACGAGGCGCACAGGGTGACGATGTAGTCGAAGCCCTGGGCGTCGATGGCGTTCATGTTGTGGGCGGCCAGTTCCCGGCCGGCCTTTTTTTCGCCCATCATCATGAGCGGCAGGCCGCAGCAGGACTGGCCCATGGGATACTCCATGGACACGCCTTTCTTGCTGGCAATGACCGCCACGGCGGCCTCCATCTGCTCGGGATAGACAAAGTCCTGCACGCAGCCCGAGAAAAGGGCCACCTTGAGGTCGGCGTTCTCGACCCGGGGCCTGATCTTCTCCCACCGGTCCCGGAAGGCCTCGTCGGCGATGGCCGGCAGGGCCCGGAAGTCCTGGTCCTTGAACAGGAACATGGGCAGATGGCGCAGATAGGGCGTGCCACCGGTGAGGGGCTTTTGCACCAGACGCGCGGACTTGAGCATGGCGTGAAAGAGCGTGCGGTTTTTAAGGAGCGCCCCCGTGGCCGAGGAATAGAGCGGATGGCCTTCCTCGTCCTGAATGCGGGCGTGCACTTCCTTGATGAGCGTCGGCAGGTCGATGCCGGCGGCGCAGACAGCCTTGCAGGCCCCGCAGTTGAGGCAGTTCTGGACCAGGTTTCTGGCCTTTTCCCGACCGTGGAAGAAGTAGGTGGCAACCAGCCCGATGGCCCCGATGTAGACGTGGCCGTACTTGTGGCCGCCGACCACCCGGTAGATGGGGCAGACGTTGGCGCAGGCCCCGCACCGGATGCAGCGCAGCACCTGCTTGAATTCCGGATCCCTGGCCATGGCCAGGCGGCCGTTGTCCAGGAAGACCACGTGGTGGACCTTCTTGCTCCCAGGGCCGACGGCCGTGGGCACCGCGCCCGTGATCCAGGTGACGTAGGAGGTGATGGCCTGGCCGGTGGCGTTTTTGGGCAGGCATTTGATGATGCGAAGGGCGTCGTGGAGTGTGGGCGCGAGCTTGTCGATGCCGGCCAGGGCCACGTGGACCCGGGGCAGGGTGGTGGTCAGCCGGCCGTTGCCCTCGTTGGTGATGATGCCGATGGTGCCGGTGGCGGCAATGGCGAAGTTGGCGCCGGAGATGCCCATGTCGGCCTGGCAGAATTTGGGGCGCAGTTCCCGGCGGGCCACCTTGACCAGCTTCTGGATGTCCACGTCCTGCTGCTTGTGGGTGACCTCGGTAAACAGGTCGGCCACCTGGTAGCGGGAGAGGTGGATGGCCGGCATGACCATGTGGGACGGGCCTTCCTGGCGCAGCTGAATGATCCATTCGCCGAGGTCCGTTTCCGTCACTTCCAGGCCCTCGGCCTCGAGGTGGTGGTTGAGGTGGGTCTCCTCGGCGGTCATGGACTTGGATTTGACGATGGTCTTGACGCCGTTTTCCTTGGCGATCCGGGCGATGATCTCGTTGGCCTCGCGGGCCGTGGCCGCGAGATGGACCGTGGTGCCGGCGGCTTCGGCGTGTCGCTTGAACTCCTCGAAGAGTTCCTGGAGATGGTCCACGGCCTCGTCCTTGGCCGCAGCGATTTCGGCGATCAGCTCCGGAGCGTCGATGCCGGCAAAGGCATTGGCCCGGGAAGTGCGGTAGGCCACGGCGAACTTGTCCAGGGCCTGGCGCTGAAAGTCGTTTTCCAGGGCCTCGCGCAGCTGCTTGCGGTATTCCTTGAGGGTGCAGGCGTCTTGCATCTAGTTGTCCTCCAACACGAGGATATGCAGTTCGAGCGGGCCGTGCACGCCAAGGGCCAGCACGCGTTCGATGTCGGCGGTGCGGCTCGGGCCGGTGATGAACGCCGTGTAGTCCGGTTGCTGCATCCACTCGACGAGCCTCGGCTCGAGATCATAGGAATCGGCCACGATGACCGAAGCCGGCAGGATGGCGATGTGGGTCTCGGCGATCATGGTGGCCAGCCGGACCTCCTCGTTGGCGGAACGAAGGACGATGGTGCCGGTTTCGGCGATGCCGGCATCGGCCATGGTGAGCGCGATGTCGATGCCGCCGAGGCGGTCGCGCATGCCGTCCGTGATGACGGCGATGCCGCGCTCGTCGCAAAGGCTCCGGAGCTTCGCCACTGCGTCGGCGGGCATGGCCGGGGCGCAGATGATTTTTTGCTGCTTGGTCTCGCACAGGGTGGCGGCCGTTTGGGACAGCGGCTCCGCGCACCCGGAGACGAGGATCTGGCAGGCGTCCTTGTTGGCGCAGACGTCGGCCACATAGGCCAGCGCCTCTTCCATGGAGGCCACGGAACGGACATCAGCCGACACAAGGCCGGCTTTCTCCTTCAGACGGTCGACCAGGGGATTTGGAGTCGACATGGAAACCTCTCTTTCGGACCTGGGAAGCGGGTCGGGCGGCCGCGCCCGGGGCGCGGCCGCCCGACCCGTGGAAGGGCAGGGGTTAGGGAAGCATCCACTTCAGGGCGTAGGCCTGGAGCAGGGTCAGCACGGCGACGAAGCCGAGCATGGCCAGGGAGTGGGGCAGGGTGAAGCGGAAGATGTCGCCTTCCTTGCCAACCATGTTCGAGGCCGCGGTGGCCACGGAGATGGACTGGGGCGAGATCATCTTGCCGGTAACGCCGCCCGAGGAGTTGGCGGCCACGGTCAGGTGCGGATCGACGCCGATCTGCTGGGCCGTGGTCTTCTGGAGCGAACCGAACAGGGCGTTGGACGAGGTGTCCGAACCGGTCAGGAACACGCCCAGCCAGCCAAGGATCGGCGAGAAGAACGGGAACAGCGCACCCGTGGCGGCAAAGGCCAGACCCATGGACGAGCTCATGCCCGAGTAGTTCATGATGTAGGCCAGGCCCAGGATCATGGCGATGGTGGCGATGGGCCAGCGCAGCTGCTTGATGGTGCGAATCAGGCAGGCAAAGCCCTTGCCGAAGCCGTAGCCAGGCATGAAGAGGATGGAGATCAGACCGGCAAACAGGATGGCCGTGCCCGGAGTGGACAGCAGGTTGAGGTTGAAAACGGCCGGATACGGGGTATCCGTGGCCACGACGGGGGCGGACTTCATGACCAGGTTATGCAGGCCCGGCCATTCGAACTTCATGAAGAAGATCTTGTCCAGGATGGCCTTGAAGGAATCGATGCCCCAGAAAAAGACCATGATGGCCAGGATGATGTAGGGAAGCCAGGCGCGGAAGATCTCGCCACCGGAGAATTCCGAGGCCACAGCGCGCTGGGAGGCCGGCGCCTCGTCCGGGAAGTGCCAGGTCTGCTTGGGTTTCCAGACCTTGAGGAACAGGCCGAGGCCAATAATGGTGACGATGGCCGAGATGATGTCGGGCAGGTAGGGGCCGACGAAGTTGGAAACCAGGAACTGGGAACCGGCGAAGCAGACGCCGGCAATGATGACGGCCGGCAGGATTTCCATGGTGCGCTTGAAGCCGCACATGGTGACCGAGATCCAAAGCGGAACAATGATCGACAAAAACGGCAACTGGCGGCCGCAGATGGCGCTGATCTTCATCATGTCGAGGTCGGTGACCTTGGCCGCGACCACGATGGGGATGCCGATGGCGCCGAAGGCCACCGGGGCGGTGTTGGCGATCAGGCAGATACCGGCGGCGTAGAGCGGGTTGAACCCGAGGCCGACCAGCATGGCCGCGGTGATGGCGACCGGGGTGCCAAAGCCGGCCGTGCCCTCGATGAACGAGCCGAAGGCGAAGGCGATGAAGATGGCCTGGAGCCGACGGTCGTCGGTGATCTGGGCCAGGGAGTTCTTGATGATGTTGAACTCGCCGGACTCGACGGTCATGTTGTAGACCCAGATGGCCGTGATGACGATCCAGACAATGGGGAAGATGCCGAAGGCGGCGCCGTAGAGGGTGGCGTCAACAGCAAGCCCCACAGGCATGCCCCAGGCCACGATGGCCAGGATGACGGCCGCGAGCGTGGCCGCGAACGCCGCCTTGTGGCCGGCCATGCGTTTGACGGCCAGCATGTAGAAAAGCATGTACAGCGGAATGCCTGCCACCAGCGCGGACAGACCCACGCTGCCAAGCGGTTGGTACTGTTGGACCCACGTCATGTTCTTTCGCTCCTTCGGGTTGATAATTAACCATCCGCTCCCGTTCCCGCGGCACGGCAACGGGTGCAGGCCAAACGCGCTCCTTTCGCCGGTATCCCGGGGCAACGCGGCCGCCTCGGTCCGCGTTGCCCCGGAAGGTGGTTAGAGTCCCAGATTCCTTTTGAGGGCCGCCAAGTTGACGGCCTGCTGCACGAGCTTGGTGCCGTGCTCGATGCGCGATTTATCGCGCAGTTTTTCCCGGGTCAGCATGAGCTCCATTTTCTTGGCCACGGTGAAGGTGTCGTCGCGCACCACGATGACCGGCACGCCCTTGTCCTCGGCCTTGGCCAGGATGATGTCGTTGGGATAGAGGTTGCCGGTCAGAATGAGCGCGGCGCAGCCGCCTTCGAGGGCCACCAGCTGCAGGTCCGCCCGGTCGCCGCCGCACAGGATGGCGACGTCCTTGTGACGCTTGAAGAAGGTGACGAAGTTTTCCACCTGCATGGTGCCGATCAGGAAGTTGACGACCAGGTTGTCGGTGCGCCCGCCCGAGGAAATCATCCGGCCGCCGAGGCCGTGGGCCAGATCGCCGGCCCGGACCGCGAACATGATGGGATCGTGGGGAATGATACCGAGCACGTCCACGCCGCGGCGCTTCAAAAACGGGGTGATGAGCGTTTCGGCTTCCTCGCGGAAGTGTTCGGGCACGTCGTTTAGGATGACGCCGGCCAAGTCGTCGCCAAGGGCCTCCTTGGCCGCGGCTAGGTAGTCGTAGTTGTATTCCTGGAGGTAGCGGTCGACGAGGACGACCTTGGCCCCGAGGGCCTGGGCCACGGAGATGCCGTCCACGCCGCAGTACTTGCCGGAGTAGAGGAAGCTGCCCGAGCCGCCGACCAGCATCAGGTCCTTGTCGGCCGATAGCTTCTTGTAGCTGTCGACGATGCCGGGCAGGAGGTTGGCGCAGTCTTCGAGGAAGGCCCGCATGCGGAAGTCCCGGGTGATGACCACGGGCGTGACCAGGGACGGGGTTTCGGAGAGGCCCAAAGCCTGCTGCATGAAATGGGCGTCTTCGTCGCCGATCTGGTTCTCGATCTTGTGGGGCACGGCGCCGACGGGTTTCATGTAGCCGACCCGGTGGCCTTCGCGCTGAAACTGCTGCCCCAGGGCCAGGGTGACGAGGTTTTTACCCGAGAATCCCTGCGTGGACCCGATATAGAGACCGATCATATGATTGTTCCTCCTGGGTTCGTATTAGGCGGAAAGGGTGATGCGCACGTCGGCCACCACGGCCTTTTCGGCATTGACCAGCACCGGATTGAACTCTGCCTCCTGGATCTCCGGGAAGTCCAGGGAGAGTTCGGACATCGTGAGCAGGATGTCCTCGATGGCCTGGAAGTTGATCGGCGGCTCGCCGCGCACCCCTTTGAGCAGCATGTAGGACTTGATCTCGCGGATGATGGCCTTGGCGTCGTCACGGCCGAGCGGGGCCAGACGGAAGGCGATGTCTTTTAGGATCTCCACGTAGATGCCGCCGAGGCCGAACATCAGAAGCGGACCGAACTGGTCGTCGCGCTTGAAGCCGATGATGATTTCCTTGCACCCCTTGGGGGCCATTTCCTGGACCAGACAGCCGGCGATGTAGGCTTCGGGACGCAGGCGCTGGGCCCGGGCCGTGATGTCGAAAAACGCGTTCCGGACAGCCTCGGCGTCGGGCAGGTTCACCTTGACGCCGCCGACGTCGGATTTGTGCGAGATCTGGGGGGAGGCGATCTTTAAGACCACCGGATAGCCGATCTTGTCGGCTCCGGCCACGGCCTCGTCCGACGATCGGGCGAGCACCGTGTTGGGCGTCGGCAGGTTGTAGGCGCGCAGCACTTCCTGGGCCTGGAATTCGACCACTTCGGTCGCGCCCTTGGCCCGGGCCTCGTTGATGACGAGCCTGGCCTTCTGGCGGTTGCGCTTGATGGTCGGGTACTCCTGGGCCGGGGTCTGGCGCCACAGGTAGTACTTGTACATGGTTTCGATGCTGGCAATCAGCGGCTCGGGATAGATGGAGCAGGGGATGCCGGCGTCGTTGAGCATCTGTTGGCCGGGACGGGTGCGCATGCCGCCCATGTAGTTGACGAAGATGGGCTTTTTGGTGGTCTTGGCCACGTCGATGATGGCTTGCGCCGTTTCCATGATCTCGGCCGAGGCGGTCGGGGTCAGGAGCACCAGGATGGAGTGGACCTGGGGATCGTCGACCACCACTTCGAGGGTCTTCCTGTAGCGCTCGGCCGGAGCGTCGCCGATCAGGTCGATGGGGTTGTAAAGCGAGGCGTAGGGGGGCAGGAATTCCTTCAGGCGGTCGATGGTGGCGTTGCTTAAGCGCGCCATATTGATCAACTGGGATTTTTCCGTGGCGTCGGCGGCCAGGATGCCGGGGCCGCCGGAGTTGGTGACCACGCACAGGCCGGGTCCCTCGGGCAGGGGCTGGGTGGAGAAGGCCTGGGCCAGGTCGAAGAGCGTGGCCATGTCTTCGGCCCGGATGACGCCGGTCTTGCGGAAGGCGGCGGAGTAGGCGGCATCCGAGCCGGCGATGGCGCCGGTGTGGGAGGAAGCGGCCTTGGCCCCGGCCGTGGTCGTGCCGGACTTGATCATGATGACCGGCTTTTCACGGGTAATTTTGGCGGCCTCCTCGATGAAGGCCGCGCCGTGTTCGACGTTTTCTATGTACCCGAGGATGACCTTGGTGTCGGGGTCGGTGCGGAGAAACTCCAGCATGTTGGCTTCGTTGATGACGGCCTTGTTGCCGAGAGAGATGAACTTCGAAAAGCCCACGTTCTCACCCAGGGCCCAGTCGAGGATGGCGGTGCAAAGGGCGCCTGACTGGGAGAAAAAGGCGATGGAGCCTTCCTTGGGGTAGCCGGCGGCGAAGGAGGCGTTGTTGTGGTTCTGGGTGCTGATAAGACCCAGGCAGTTGGGGCCGACCATGGCCACGTCGTTGGCCGTGCAAAGCTCGATAAGCTTTTGCTCCAGGACGTAGCCTTCCTTGCCCACTTCCTTGAAGCCGGCCGTGATGATGATCACGGACCTGACTTTCCTGGCGATCAGCGCCTCCACGGACGGCACCACCGCGCCGACCGGGACAACGATGACGGCCAGATCGAGGCCTTCGGGCAGGTCCTCGATGCGCTTGGTCACGGGCAGACCCAGGATTTCGTCGGCCTTGGGATTGACGGGAATAAGCGTGCCCGTATACCCCGCATCCTGCATGTTGGCGACCACCGTATGGCCGACCTTGCCCGGCGCTGCCGAAGCGCCGATGACGGCTACGGTTTTGGGCGCAAACAGCGCTTGGATATTGTCTTTCAAACTCATTCGGCTACCTCGCTCGCCAGTTTTGGTGCGACCAGGCTAACGCCTGGCCAGGGTCTCCGCGTAGATCTCCACCGGATGCCGGATGGCCAGCTGGTCACCGGCCTGGGACAGCATGTCGCCTATCTGCAGCATGCAGGCCGGGCAGCTCGTGGCCACCACGGAGGCACCCGTGGCCACGATATTGTCCCGCTTGCGTTTGCCGATCCGCTTGGAAAGGTCGTAATGCTGCAAGGTGAAGCTGCCGCCGGAACCGCAGCACGAATCCGCGCCCTCCATCTCGATGAGCCGGTAGCGCGGGTTGGTCGCGATAAGGGCCCTGGGCTCGGCGGATATGCCCAGGGATTTCTTGAGGTGGCAGGGATCGTGGTAGGTGACCGTGGTCTCGTCGCCGCCGGAGGCGCCGGCGAGGGCGGAGACACCCACGTCCTGGATCAGAAAGGCGCTTATGTCCTTCACCTTGGCGGCCAGCTCCCGGATCTTGAACCGGGTGGTCTCGGGCAGGTTCTCGGCCATAAGCGGCCACAGCTTCTTGATGGTCGAGGTGCAGGTGGCGCAGGGCGTCACCAGCACGTCGAAGTCATGGTCGCCGAAAAGGGCCATGTTGCTGGCCACCAATGCCTCGAAGGTCTCCCGGTCGCCGGAGGACAGGGCCGGGATGCCGCAGCAGGCCTGGCCGTGAGGCATGTAGACCCCGACGCCGTGGTGGTCGAAGACCGTCAGGGCGGCGTCGGCGATGCGCGGGAACATCTTGTCCACCACGCAGCCGTAGAAAAAGGCCACCTTCTTGCCGGAAAAGCCCCGGGGCGCGTCCCGTTCCGCCACCTTCGCGTGCAGCGGCGTACCGGCCAGGGGCGCGAAATGGCGGCCCCCGATCAGGTCGGAGAAGACCCGCGAGCACGAGGAGCCGATCATGTCGTTGACCGGCCGGGTGAAGATGCCCTGGAACTTGGCCGCGATGGCCAGGACCGAGTCAAAGAGCCGAGGATTTTTGAGAAGTCCCCGGAAAATGGCCTTCTTGACCGGGGGCAGGCCGTAGTAGCCGGTCAGGAAGGCGCGGGCCTTGAGGAAAATGTCCAGGGCCTTGACGCCGCTCGGGCAGTTGGCCTGGCACGAGCCGCACAGGAGGCAGGCGTCCAGGCGCTCCTTGACGCCGGCCGGGTCCTTTATGACCTCGTCGGCCAGGCATTCGAGCAGGGCGATCTTGCCCCGGGCCACGTGGCCTTCAAGCCCGGTTTCGGCGTACAGCGGACACACGGCCTGGCACATGCCGCAGCGCATGCAGGCCACCAACTGGTCGTCGATCTGCTTGAGAAGCCGTACGAGCTCTTGCATCTCGCTCATGTCATTCCCCCGTGATCTTGCCGGGATTGAGAATACCCTTGGGATCCAGGGCCTTTTTAAGCTTTTGGGCGTAGAGGATGGAACCCTTGCCGACTTCCTTGATCATGTACTTGGACTTGGCCGTGCCGATGCCGTGCTCGCCGGACAGCGTACCGCCAAGGGACAGGGCCACGTCGAAGATCTCGTCGATGGCCGCCTCGACCCGCTTGAATTCCTCATGATCCCGTTTGTCCGTGAGGATGGTCGGGTGCAGGTTGCCGTCGCCGGCATGGCCGAAGGTGCCGATGGTGAGCCGGTACTTGGCCGCGATCTTTTCCAGGGCCCCGACCATGGCCGGGATCCGGGAACGGGGGACGGTCGCGTCCTCGAGTACCGTGGTCGGGCGGACCCGGGCCAGGGCGGACAGGGCGGCCCGGCGGGCCTCCCAGACCTTGTTGCGCTCGGCCGCGTCCTTGGCCACCTGGATGCGGGTGGCGCCGACGCGGCGGCATATGGCCTCGACCTCGGCCGCCTCGTCCTCGACCTGGGCCGGATGGCCGTCCACTTCGATCAAGAGCAGGGCCTTGGCGTCGGTCGGCAGTCCGGCGTGGGCGAAGTCCTCCACGGTCTTGATGGTGAAGTCGTCCATGTATTCGAGGGTGGCGGGCACGATTTTGGCCGCGATGATGGCGGCCACGGTCTCGGAGGCTTTGCCCAGGTCGTCGAAGATGGCCATCATGGCCTTGCTGGCCTTGGGCGGGGGCACGAGCTTCAGGATGATCTCGTTGAAGACGCCAAGGGTGCCTTCGGAGCCGACCATGAGGCCGTGCAGGTTCATGCCGGTGACGCACTTGACGGTGCGCGACCCGGTTTTGACCAGCTCGCCGTCCACGTCATAAAGGCTCATGCCCATGACGTAGTCCTTGGTGACCCCGTATTTCAGGCCGCGCAGGCCGCCGGCGTTTTCCGCCACGTTGCCGCCGATGGTGGACACGGCCTGGCTGCCCGGATCGGGCGGGTAGAAAAGGCCGCGCTTGGCCACTTCGGCCGCGAATTTTGCCGTTACCACGCCGGTCTGGACCACGGCGTACATGTCGGCTTCGTTGATCTCGATGATCTTGTTGAGGGCTCCGGTCAGAGCGACCACCCCCCCCACGGAGGGGATGGTGCCGCCGGAGAGGTTCGTGCCGGAGCCGCGTACGGTCAGCGGCAGACCCAGCTCGTTGCAGGTTTTCACCACCCGTCCCAGGGCTTCGGGCGTCTCGGGGCGAACGGCCAGGGCCGGGAGTTTGGGCGGCAGGACCGCCGCATCGTAGGAATAGGCGTGTCGGTCCACCTCGCTGGCCAGGACGTTGTCCTTGCCGACGATTTCCTCGAACTTCTGGGACAGGTGGTTATCCATTTTTTCCTCTCGCGTTAGTGCTTATTTGCCGTCACGGCCTTCGTTGCAGTCGTGGGCGGTGTCGGGGCGGTCGTTCTCGGCGTAGGCCGGCACGATGCAATGCCCGTCGTCCGTCTCGCGCGGCATCTGTCCGCCTGCGGCGTCCTCGTTCACGGCCGAGCCATTGCCGGGCATGGCGGCCAGGTATTGCAGCTGTCGGAAGCGTTCCTTGTAGGCGGCGTCCATCTCGGCCCGGTATTTCTTGGACATTTCGGGAGCCATCTTTTCGAGGGCCGAGTAGCGGACTTCGCCGGACAGGAAGGCAGCGAGATCGCCGGTCGGGGCCTTGGAGTCGATGGTCAACGGATTCTTGCCCTCGGCCTTTTGCGCCGGGTTGAAACGGTACAGCGGCCAGTAGCCGGCTTCGACGGCCAGCTTGCTCTCTTCCATGGACTTGCCCATGCCCTTTCTGATGCCCTGGTTGATGCAGGGAGCGTAGGCGATGACGATGGACGGTCCGGGATAGGCTTCGGCTTCGATCAGGGCTTTGAGGGTCTGGTTCTTGTCCGCGCCCATGGCGATGGAGGCCACGTAAACGTAGCCGTAGGTCATGGCCATGCGGCCCAGGTCCTTTTTGCCCGTGACCTTGCCGGCCGAGGCGAACTTGGCGATGGCGCCGAGCGGCGTGGACTTGGAGGCCTGGCCGCCGGTGTTGGAATAGACTTCGGTGTCCACGACCAGGATGTTGACGTCCTCGCCCGAGGCGATGACGTGGTCGAGGCCGCCGTAGCCGATGTCGTAGGCCCAGCCGTCGCCGCCGAAGATCCACACCGATTTCTTGGTGAAGATGTCGGCATCGGCCGCGATGTCGGCCATGGCCGGGTCTTTTTTGGCGATGAGCGCCTTCATCTTGTCCCCGAACTCGCGGGAGCGGGCGGCGTCGTCTTTGCCCTCCAGCCAACCGGCCAGGGCCACCCGGGCCTCGTCGGACAGCTCCTCGGCCAGGGCGGCCTTGACCTTGTCGGCCAGCTTGTCCCGGCGTTGCTTGAGGGCCATGTTGTAGCCGAAACCGAATTCGGCCGCGTCCTCAAAGAGGGAGTTGTTCCAGGCCGGGCCGAAGCCCTCGGCATTGACGGCATAGGGCGAGGTGGGCGCGGAGCCGCCCCAGATGGAGGTGCAACCCGTGGCGTTGGCTACCATCATCCGTTCGCCGAAGAGCTGGGTGATGAGCTTGACGTAGGGGGTCTCGCCGCAACCGGCGCAGGCGCCCGAGAACTCGAGCAACGGCTGCTGGAACTGGCTGCCTTTCAGGTTCTCGCGCTTGACCAGCGCGGCCTTGTTTTTAAGCGACATGGCAAAGGCGTTGTTGGCGTTCTGTTCGGCCACCTCGGTTTCGAGGGGCTTCATGACCAGCGCCTTCTGCTTGGCCGGGCAGACATCGGCGCAGGAGCCGCAACCCATGCAGTCCATGGGGAAAACCTGCATGCGGTAAGCCAAGCCCTTGAGCTCCTTGCCGCTGGCCGGCAGGGTGTCGTAGCTCGCGGGCGCGCCGGCCATCTCGGCCTCGTCGGCCAGGAAGGGACGGATGGTGGCGTGGGGGCACACCAGCGAACACTGGTTGCACTGGATGCAGTTTTCCTTGATCCAGTGCGGGATGTTGATGGCCACGCCGCGTTTTTCGTACCGGGAGGTGGCGGCCGGGAAGGAGCCGTTCTCGGCAAAGGCCGACACCGGCATCTCGTCGCCCTTCTGGGCCAGGATCGGGCGGATGACCTTGTTGTAGTATTCGGGCTCGTCAACCGCGGGGGCCGGAGTGTCGACGGCGCTGGCCCAGGAGGCCGGCACCGTGATCTCGACCAGGCCTTCCATGGCCATGTCCACGGCGTCCATGTTCATCTTGACGATCTTCTCGCCCTTGTTGCCGTAGGTCTTCTTGATGGAGTCCTTGAGCAGGCTGATGGCTTCCTCGATGGGCAGGACGCCGGCCAGTTTGAAAAAGGCCGTCTGCATAATCATGTTGATGCGGGCGCCAAGGCCGACTTTGGCCCCGATGGCCACGGCGTCGATGTTGTAGACCTTGAGCTTTTTGTCGGCAATGGTGCGCAGTATGTGGCCGGGCAGGTTCTTTTCCAGTTCCTCGGCCGTGCCCCAGGAGGAATTCAGCACAAAGGTGCCGCCGTCCTTCACGCCTTCCAGGATGTCGTAGATGTGGACGTAGCTCGGCTTGTGGCAGGCGATGTAGTCGGCCGCGTCAACCAGGTACGTGGACTGGATGGGCTTTTTGCCGAAACGCAGGTGCGAGACGGTGATGCCGCCGGATTTTTTCGAGTCGTAGGCGAAGTAGCCCTGGGCGTAGAGGTCGGTGTTGTCGCCGATGATCTTGATGGCCGACTTGTTGGCCCCGACCGTGCCGTCGGAACCGAATCCCCAGAACTTGCACTGGACGGTCCCTTCGGGAACCGTGGGCAGGGGGCCGCCCATGGGCAGGGAGGCGCCGGAAACGTCGTCGGTGATGCCGACCACGAAGTGGCGCTTGGGCGCGGCGGCGGCCATGTTGTCGAAAATGGCCTTGGCCATCCCGGGCCTGAATTCCTTGGATCCGAGGCCGTAGCGGCCGGTCATGAGCTTGGGAATGGAGCCGCCGCGCTCGATAAAGGCCGCGCACACGTCTTCGTAAAGCGGATCGCCGAGGCTTCCCGGCTCCTTGCAGCGGTCAAGGACGGTCACCACCTCGGCCGAGGCCGGCAGGACCTTGAAGAGATAGTCCGGGGCAAAGGGGCGATAGAGCCGCACCTTGACAAGGCCGACCTTCTCACCCTTGGCGGTCAGGTAGTTGACCACTTCCTCGACGGTTTCGCACGAGGAGCCCATGGACACGATGACCCGGGTGGCGTCCGGGGCGCCCACGTAGTCGAAAAGCTTGTAGGGCCGGCCGGTCAGGGCGCTGACCTTGTCCATCATGGCGGACACGATGCCGGGCAGGACCTGATAGTAGGGGTTGGAGCGCTCGCGGCCCTGGAAGAAGATGTCCGGGTTCTGGGCCGTGCCGCGAAGGTCCGGGTGTTCGGGGTTCATGGCCCGGGCCCGGAAGGCCGCGATCTTCTCGACGTTGACCAGGCTCTTCATGTCCTCGTAGTCGATGGTTTCGATCTTCTGAATCTCGTGGGAGGTGCGGAAGCCGTCGAAAAAGTGGATGAAAGGGACGCTGCCCTCGACCGCGGCCAGGTGGGTGACCAGGGCCAGGTCCATGCATTCCTGGACCGAGGCCGAGGCAAGCATGGCAAAGCCCGTGGACCGGGCGGCCATGACGTCGGAGTGGTCGCCGAAGATCGACAGGGCGTGGGTGGCGATAGCCCGGGCCGACACGTGGAAGACGGCCGGGAGCAGTTCGCCGGCGATCTTGAACATGTTGGGGATCATCAGCAGCAGACCCTGGGAGGCGGTGAAGGTGGTGGTGAGGGCTCCGGCAGCGAGGGACCCGTGGACCGCGCCGGCCGCGCCGGCTTCGGACTGCATCTCACGGATGGTCAGGATCTGGCCGAAGATGTTTTTCAGTCCTTTGGCCGCCCATTCGTCCGCGATCTCGCCCATGGTGGACGAGGGGGTGATGGGATAAATGGCCGCCGTGTCGCTCAGCGCGTAGGCGACGTGCGTGGTGGCGGTGTTGCCGTCCATGCTTTTCATCTTCTTGGCCATGCTCAAGTCTCCTTAAAAGTTGTCGTTCGACCGAACAGAGAAAGGCCGGGGTCGACGCTTTCTCCTAAGGCAATCCTCGTGCCACTCGTAAAAAGACAATAGAAATTCGGTGAGTTGCGAATCAGGAAAATCGACTCCAGGCCCGGGTGCGGGATGGCCCTCCGGTTTTCCGGATGCCATTTTCAGTGCTAATACCGTGATATATATGGGTTCGTAAAGAGATTCCCGAGTCCCTCGGCCTGTCCGGATTTTCAGACAGTCCTTTTCTGTCTGAAAAATCGGACAAAGCGGCCGGATTCGCAAGGCCGGTGTCCGAAGACGGGTTTCTGTTGCAGCCTGCCACAGACCGGTTTTCATGGCACGTGAAAATTTGGCGCAAAGGGTTTCGAAGGGCCGTATTCCAGGCGCCGGGCGGCCGGGGGCCGGTTCGCCCCTTCCGTGAGAACCGAAGGGAAAAAAAAGAATCCGATGGTCAGGCCGGCGGATGTTTTTTAGGGGGCGGAGGGCCGAAAGGCGGGAGAAAAGGAAATCAGTCCGGAATGGCCAGACCGTTTTTTTTCAGCAGGGCGTAAAAATGGGACCGGGAAAGGCCGGAGATGTCGATCATGGCGGCCACGTCCCGGCCCTGCTCACGCAGGAGGCCTTCGAAGTAGCGGCGTTCCATCCCTTCCTTGAAGTCCTTGAGGGCCTGGCGGCCGATGGGCAGGGGAGAGAGAGGCACCTCGGCCACGACCGGGTCCTTGGAGTTCTCAGGAGGTTGCAGCCCCCGTTCCAGGGTCGATTTGGTCACCTTGATGCGCAGGTCCTGGGGCAGGTGCATGCTGTAGAGGGTCTTTTCGCGGCCCGAGGCCAGAAAGGCCCGTTCCAGCACGTTTCGCAGCTCCCGCACGTTGCCCGGCCAGTCGTAGGCCTCGAGCATGGTCAGAAATTCCGCGTCAAACCCCTTGGGCGGCAGGTTGTATTCGGCGCAAAGGCCGTCCACGAAGGACAGGGTCAGGGGTTTTATGTCTTCGGGGCGGGCGCGCAGCGGCGGCAGGGGCAGTCCGATGGTCTTCAGGCGGAAATACAGATCGCGACGGAACTGGCCGTCCTCGACCATGGCCTCGAGGTTGCGGTTGGTGGCCGCGATCAACCGGAAATCGCTTTTGTGCTCCTGGATGGCTCCGACCGGGCGAAAGGTCTTTTCGTGGAGCACCCGCAAGAAGGTCTTTTGCAGGGAGAGCGGCATCTCGCCCACCTCGTCGAGGAAAAGTGTGCCCCCGTCGGCCAGTTGCACCAGCCCGACCCGGTCGGCGTCGGCCCCGGTAAAGGCCCCTTTCCGGTGGCCGAAAAGCGTGCTCTCGACCAGCGTTTCCGTCAGCGAGGCGCAGTCCACTGTGACGAACGCCCCCTTGGACCGGGAACTGTTGGCGTGGATGAGCCGGGCGAAAAGTTCCTTGCCCGTGCCGGTCTCGCCGGTGACGAGGACCGCGGCGTTGGACCAGGCGGCGTGGGCCACCTGGTCGAGGCAGGGCTGCATGCGGGGGCTGACCGTCACGCACCCGGCCAGGGACAGGGAGACCGGGGCCCGGTCGCAGCGCCGCTCCTCGCGATAGCGCAGGGCCCGTTTGAGGGTCAGCATGATCTGCTTGATGGGCGACGGCTTGACCAGATAGTCCCACACCCCTTCCTGGATGGCCAGTTCCGCGCCGTCCGGATCGCCGATGCCGGTCAGGATGATCACTTCCGGGGCGTCGGGCAGGCGCTTGATGCCGGGCAGGGCGGCCAGGCCGTTGCCGTCCGGGAGGCGGACGTCGAGAAAGACGACGTCGAAGCTCTCCCGGGACAGGAGGTCCATGCCGGCGGCCAGTGTGCCGGCGGCGTCGCTGGTCAGGCGCATCTTGCGCGTGAGGCTCAAAATGGTGTCGCGGACTTCCGGGTCGTCGTCGATGATGCAGACGGATTTCATGCGGCTTTGGTCTGGGGCTTGGCGTCGAGCACCTCGCGGATGGCCGCGGAGATGATCGCCTGGTTGTAGGGCTTGAGCACGATTTTGCGGATGTTGCCGACCATCTCCCGCTCCTCGACGTCGCCGAGGCGGCCGGAAACCAGGATGACGGGCAGGCGGGGGGCTACGGCCGCGATCTTGCCGGCCAGTTCCAGGCCGTTTAGGTCCGGCATGTCGAAGTCGGTGATGCAGACGTCGAAGGCGTCCGGGTCGGCGGCCAGCCGGGCCAGGGCCGAAGCTCCGCCGCCGTGGGCCGAGACCTCGTGGCCGAGCTGGGCCAGGACGCGGGGGATGGTCAGGAGCTGGTCCTCGTCGTCCTCGACGAAAAGGATGCGGTCGCGTCCCCGGTTGGCCGAGGCCGCGGGCAAGGCCGCCGGGGCGTCGGCGTCGGCCAGGAGCGGCAGAAAGACATCGAACCCGGTGCGGCTGCCGGGCTGGCTGACCACCCGCACGGCCCCGCGGTGGCCCTTGACGATGCCGCGCACCACGGCCAGGCCAAGGCCGGTGCCCTCGCCTTTCTGCTTGGTGGTGAAAAACGGGTCAAAGATCTTGTCCATGATTTCCGGCGGGATGCCCGGGCCCGTGTCCACGATGGAGAGCCGGGCATGGCGGCCGGCCCGGACGCCGACGATCCCGGCCAGGGTTTCGTCCAGTTCGTCCTCGGCCAGGGCCAGGGTCAGGACGCCGCCGGTCTCGCGCATGGCCTGGAAGGCGTTGGTGCACAGGTTCATGACGATCTGGTGGAGCTGGGTCGGGTCGGCCCGGCAGGTGACGGCGGTTTCCGGGGTGTCCACCACGATCTTGATGTTGCGCGGCATGGAGGCCTTGATGAGCCCGGCCGCCTCGCTGACCACGTCGACCACGTTTATGGCCGCGAATCCCGCCTGGGACGGACGGGTGAAGGACAGGATCTGCTTGACCAGCCGGCTGCCGCGCTCCCCGGCCCGCAGCACCCGGCGCATGTCGTCCTCGATGGGTTCGTCGGGCGGCAGGTCCATGAGGGCCAGTTCGGCGGAGTTGATGATGGAGGTCAGGATGTTGTTGAAGTCGTGGGCGATGCCGCCGGCCAGGGTGCCGATGGCCTCCATCTTCTGGGATTGGAGAAGTTGGCGCTCGAGGCTCACCTTCTGGGTCACGTCCTCGGCCGTGGACAGGACGCCGACCACCGCCCCCCGGTCGTCGTGGAGGGGTACCTTTTTGATTTCCAGAAGCACGTCCGCGCCCCGGACATTTCGGGCGGCCAGCTCCCCGGACACCGTCCGGTTGTTGCGCATGACGTCGACGTCCGTGGCCCTGACCGCGTCCATGTCCTCCTGGCGCAGGGGCAGGGCGTAGTCGTCCCGGCCCATGAGGTCATCCAGGTCGGCGAAGCCGAAAAACTCGATAAAGGCCCGGTTGGCGCCGATGTAGCGCAGGGCCTTGTCCTTCCAGGAGACGAGCTGGGGGATGTTGTCGAGCACCAGGCGCAGCATCTCCTGGGATTCGCGCAGGGCCCGCTCGGCCTCGTGGCGCTTGGTCACGTCCTCGACCACGCCTTCGACGTAGGCGAGGTAGCCGTCCCGGTCGGCCACCAGGCGCATGTTGATGTTGGCCGTGACGAGCCGGGCGTCCGGGCGGACGAAGCGGGTTTCGAATTTGACCGTGGCGTCCTCGTCCACGGCCGAGCCGATGAGCGCCTCGAACCGGGCCCGGTTGGAAAAGAGCACGTCGAGCAGGTCGCCCCGGCGTTCGGCCAGGGTGTCTAGGTCCTCGACCCCGAGCATGGCGAGCAAGGCCGGATTGACGTCCACGGCCCGGCCGTCCGGGGTCATGCGGAAGATGCCAAGCGCCGAATTCTCGAAGATGCCGCGATATTTCTCTTCGGCCAGTCGCAGCTTCTCGGCGGCCCGCTTGAGTTCCGACACGTCGTAGAGCACCCCGACCAGGCCCGCGATCTCGCCCTTGGCGCTTTCATAGACCGCCCGGTGGAGGATGACCGAGTGGGAGGTGTTGTCCGCGTCCAGGATCTCGGTTTCGCCGACCCGCACGCCGGGCTCGCGCAAGAGCCCGGCGTCTTCCACGTCCAGGGACCAGGACAGGGGGGCGTCGTCCATCCCGCCGCAGCCCTCGATGGGCGGATGCTCGCCCGTTACGCCGCACCAGCGGCGAAAGGCGGTGTTGCAGCCCCGATACGCGCCAGCCCCGTCCTTGTAGTAGATGGGGATGGGGATGGTGTTGACGAGGGTTTCCAGGAAGGACAGCTGGTCCTTGATCTTCTCCTCCACGGATTTGCGTCGCAGGATGTTGGTCACGAGCAGGACCATGACGTAGCAGAGGATGAGAAAGCTTACGATGATGGTCCAGAAGACCGCGATGTTGATGTGGTAGAAGGGGTAGGGTTCGTTTATGAGGGTAAAGCCCGAGGGCAGCTTGTCGGAGGTGATGCCAAGGCGCACCATCTCTTTGAAATCGAAGATGTAGGTGTCGTTGGTTTGGGTGACGATGGGCAGGTCGGCCACGGGCGTGCCGCGGAGGATCTTTTCGGCCATGTCGGCCACGAGGCGTCCTTCCTCGATGCCGCTGTGCAGCCTGCCGCCGACGATGCCGTGGCCGAGCATGAACTGCCAGGCGCTGTAGATGGGCACGTCGGAATTGGCCCGGATGGCGGCCAGGACCTCGTTGACCGAATAGACGTCCTTCTGGGTATCCTTGTAAAAGGGGATCAGGAAGATCATGGCATCGTCCGGCAGACCGCGCACGGTGTCGAGGATCTGCGCCAGGGCCAGGTTGTCCTGGTATTCGAAATGCAGCCGGCCGGCGAAGGCAGGCTCCACGGCCCGCAACTGGTTGCTGATGGCCAGTCCCGTGACCGAGGAATCGCCGAACACGATCAGGCGGCGGCGGTCCGGGTGGAAGCGCAGGGCCAGCTCCAGGGTCTCGCGGATGTCCGGCTCCTCGAGGACCCCGGTGAAGTTCGGATGCCCGGCCAGCCACTCGGGGTGGAAGTCGTTGACCCCGCAAAAGACGAGAGGCGTGCCGGGAAACAGTTCGTCCTGGTATTGGCGCAGGAACTCGAAGGCGTAGTTGTCCGAGGCCAGGATGACGTCAAAACGGGTGTTGCGGTACTTGAGGCGGTAAAAGTCGTGGAGCATGCCGCGCAGCGTGGGATCCGTGTACTTTTTCGAGTCCATGTACTCGATTTGCAGGTCCACGTTGAAGTCGGATTTCTCCAGTCCCGCACGGATGCCGGCCAGGATCTCGTCGGACCACTGGTAGCCGTTCTGGTAGGAGTTGAAATACAGGACGTTCTTCCTGACCTTCTCCGCCGCCCAGGCAGGGTGGGGCAGGAGGCAGGCCAGGAGAAAAAGCCATGCGAAAAGCCTTGGGCCCATGGGTACTCGCGGGAAAAAGGTGGAGGCCGACGCCGGCCCGGGTCTTTGGGCAAGAATTTGTCACGGCCGGGGGGAAGTCAATACCCTCTAGAAGCTGACGTTCACACCCAACTCGCCGCCGTAGCTGACCCGTTGCGGATTGGCAAATGACGCCAAACCCGTGGCTTTGATCATCATTTGGTCGTTTATTTTATAGGAGGTGCCAAACGAGGCGCCGGCCCAATCCTTGGCCACCGGGGCGGCGTCCAGGCTGTACGGCGTGGCCGGGGTCGAGGTGAGGGCGGCCTTGACCTTGCGGTCCTGGTTGACCAGTTCGTGGTTCCATTTGGCTTCGGCAAAAGGCTGCCACCTGCCGATATCCACCATGGCGCGCCAGCCGAGCTGGCTGACAGCGGAATCGCGGGTCTGGCCGCCAAAGGACAGGGCTGTGACGCCGCTGGCGCCGGCCTCGGTAAAGCCCTTTAAGCGCACTTGCTGCAGCACCAGACCGGCCACCGGCCCGGTGGTCACCGGCCCGAGGGCGATGTCGCCGCCGGCCCGCAGGGCCAGGGCCAGGGACTGGCCGGTGGTGCTGGCGCTGTTTTGGTCGGTGTAGAGGCCGAGGGCGACCGGGCGCTCGATCTTGTCCTGATACCAGCCCACGGACCCGACCGCGTTGCCCCAGACCGGCCCGGCCCGGTAGGCGGTGTAGAGGCTTACCGCCTGGTCATTCTGGTCGAAGTGGCCGCCGCCCATGGAGAAATCCTGGGTCTGCGTCCCGGCCGTGAAGGCCGCGCCGAGGACGAGCCCGAAAGGGAACTGGTAATCGGCGCCCGCCGAGCCTGTCAGCGGGGTGCCGGCAACATCGGGGAAGCCCGAAAAATTTTGCAGCGTCAGGGAACTGATCCCGCCGCTGACCCAGACGTTGACGCCGTTTGGCCCGCGGTGCTGCCCGGACAGGTCGATCTGCCCCTGGATGGTGGCTGCGCGGGCCAGGCCGCCCTGCACCGCGGCTTCCGGCAGCAGGGACATCAGGGCTGGCGCGGTCAGCAGGCTGGCCTCGTAATCCGCCTCGATCCGCTGGCCGGCCGTGGTCAGGTGGTGGCCGTCGACGAACAGGTACGTCTGCAACTGGACCGGGGTGATGTCGGCCCAGGAGGTGAGCAAGGCGGGGACCGAGGACGGGGCGTTGGCCGACAGCACCGAGGACGGGGTGAACCCGAACAGGGTGGGATTGATCGACACGAACCGGAACACGCTGGTCAGGTCGGCGGGAATGAAACGCACGCCTGCCGCCGACAGGTCCGCCCACTTGTTGTTTCCGTAGGCGACGGCCCGCAGGTAGTCGTCGGCATTGCTTGCCGGAAGGAGGCCGCCCGTACTGGTCAACGTCGAGGTGTAGAACGTATTGGGGACCATGATGGTGCGGGCCCCGGCCGCCTGCAGGCTCGCCACGCTGGCCGCGAACTGGGCCGCCAGGCCGCTTAGGAAGTTGGGGTTGGCGGCGATCCAGGCCGTGCCCTGGTTCTGGGCGAAGATCAGATCGTTGTTGCCGCTGCTGACGATATACAGGGCGTTGGGATTGGCCACGCCCCCCACGGAGGCGACGTAGTTCGTCACCTGCTGGATCGTGGCCACGTTTCCGGTCAAGCTGCCTGGGGCGGCAGCGCCTCCGGCCGTGGCGCTCAAGGGGGCCGTATAGGCGGCGCCGTTGGCGTAGTTTGTTCCGCCGCCGCCGACCGGCGCGGCGGAGAGGCCAAACCTTGCCCCCAAAAAGGTGGAGGTCATGACCCCGGGCCCTGCCCAGCCGCCGGCCGCGCCATTTGCGATGGCCGAAGCGACCATCGCGTCGAGGGACGCGTTCCCCGTCGAATGATAAACGAAATACCCGGAATCAATGGTGCTGTCGCCCATCCCGACGAACTGGTTGAACACCCCGGTGGCGTAGACCGGGCCGGGAGTGCTCAGGGTGGTTATGGCGAGCAATGCGGCCGATAGAGCAAAGAGTTGCACCTTGGTCATGCTGGTAATCCCGGGTTCACGCCACGAAAGTGATCCCTCGTTAGAGTGGCACTGGTCTGTGGCTTTCCTGCCTTTCTTCCGTTAGAGACGGCGACAAAAAGATGACGCCCGCAATCTCCCGCTTCACGGGCAACGAGACAGTGCATCATCAAGCAGACGGGGTGGCTCGGCCTGTTGGAAAAGGCTCTCATCAAGCCGCTATGGGGGCCTCTTGGCAATTAGCCTTTTTCCTGGCCGCCGCAAAGGCTTTCTTGGAGCAAATCCTTTCGGGCGAAAATATTCGAGAGGAAACGGCGCCACCAGGCGCGATGGTCATGAGCTTGTCCCGTGGACATTTCCGTTTCAACCCCTTTCGCCGAGAGGAAGTGGAACAATGTTGGATCAAAAAATCGAAAGACGGGGGATCGGCGGGGTGAAAAAACGTCGGCAAATAGACAAATATTCAATGATGGCGGAAGCGTATAGGAGTCGAACCTACCTGCGACCTCTCGACCGCACACTGGATTTGAAGTCCAGGCGCCACACCGGTGACGAAACGCTTCCGCAGGCAAGGGAACGCTTCTAGCCTGTTTCCGCGCGCTTTTCAATGCGGTCCTGGCGCACAACAACAAGTTCTCCGGCCGGAAAAAAACTGGCCGCAACGCAGGACCCGTGCCATCATGGTGAAACCACCGCCGGCCCTGGCCGCAGGCGTGCACGGCAGCAGAGGCGATCCCATGGTCCGTTTCGATCTGGTCACCATTTGGCGCATCGGCGCGAGCCTTCCCGATGTCTGGCAGGCACTGACCGAGCCGTCCCGCTGGCCGGAGTGGTGGCCGGGCCTGGAAACGGCCATCGAACTGGACAAGGACGGCACGGACGGCCCCCTGCCGGACGACCGGCGGCGGTTCGTCTGGAAGGGTGTTTTCCCCTACCGGCTGACCACGGACATCCGGATCGTCCACGTCGAACCCTTCCGGACCATCGAGGCCGTGGCCTCCGGAGATGTGGCCGGCACCGGCGTTTGGCGGTTTGCCGCCCGAGGCGGCCTGACCGAGGCCCGGCACGAATGGCGGGTCCGGGTCACGGCCCCGTGGCTGTCCGTCCTTTCCCGGCTGGCCCGGCCGCTGGTCTGTTGGAACCACGGCAAGATCATGGAGTGGGGGGCCCACGGCCTGGCCCGGCGGCTTGGAGCCGGCTGCTGCATCGTGGAAAAAGAGCCCGCCCTCCCGGCGGAGGGCCAGGGCCAACGCCAATAGGCGTTTTTTTCAACGCAGTCTGGCAAACCACCGTTGCCGCAGGGCGTCCTCGTCCAGGAGCCAGACCCCCCGGTGGGTTGCGGCCAGGGTGGCCGGATCGGTCAGCAGCGCCAGTTTTTCCTGACGGGTAAGCCCCTTGGGGCCAAGTGTCAGCGCCTTGTCCACCAGGGACTGGCGCGCGGCCGCGTCCTTGGGGGCGTCCGCGCCCGGACGGCGGATGAGGCCCAGGCGGCGGGAGCAGGCCGTGGGATCGACCACGGCCAGGGCCACGCCGTTTTCCCGGGGGATGTCGAGGGGCCGCCCCGCCTGGCTGTTGCGTTCGTGGAACGCGGCGGTTTCATCCAGTTCCCGGGGCGGTTTCGTTTCCTCGGGAATCCGGAAGAGGCCGATTTTTTTGAGCCACCGGCCGGCCCCGGGTGCGCTCGTGGCCACGGACAGGGGCATGGACAGGAGCAGCGGTCCAAGGACCGGACAGATCCACCAGAAAAAGTTCCGGTTGATGATGAAAAGTGCCCCGCCCCAGAGGGCGGCAAGGAGCGTGCCGCCGAGGTGGAACCGGAGCGCCTCGGACCAGGGCGTGGTGGTGGCGTCCCGGGCCTGGCTGTCCCACCGGGTCTCGAGCCCAAGGAGCGTGATGAAGACGAACTTGCTGTGGAAAAGCATTCGCACCGGGGCCAGAAGCGACGAGACCGCCACCTCCAGGACAATACTGGCCAGAAGCCGGAAAAAGCCGCCGAAAAGACGGCTCCTGCTTTTGACCAGGGTGAGGAGGGCGGCGAAGAGCTTGGGCAGAAAAAGGAGGACGCCGGTGGTGGCGAGCAGGCTTAGGGCCCACCACGGCTCCCACATGGGCCACTGGGGGAAAAGTGTGCGCGTGGGGGGGAAATACGTCGGCGGGGTCAGGGTCTCGATCACGGCCTCGGCCGTGGAGATGGCCAGGAACAGAAACCAGAGGAGGGCCGAGCCGTAGGCCATGATGCCGTTGACGAAAAGTGCCCGGTGGACCGGAATGAACCCCCGGCTGAAAAGGAGGCGCAGGTGCTGCATGTTGCCTTTGCACCACCGCCGGTCCCGGGCCAGTTCGGCGAGCAGATTCGGCGGCACTTCCTCGTAGGTGCCGGGCAGGTCGTAGGCCAGCCACACGCCCCAGCCGGCCCGGCGCATGAGCGCGCTTTCCACGAAGTCGTGGCTCGAGATCTCGCCGCCAAGGGGCGGCCGGCCGGGAAGCCGCGGCAGGGCGCAGTGGCGCATGAAGGGTTTGATGCGAATGAGCGCGTTGTGCCCCCAGAACTGGGCGTCGCCAAGCAGCCAGTAATGGAGCCCGGCGGCGAACATGGGTCCGTAGAGGTGGCTGGCGAATTTCTGCGTGCGCGCAAGCAGCGTGTCGTGGCCGACCAGCACGGTGGCGGACTGGAGGATGCCCACATGGCGCCTGGCCTCCATGACCGCCACCATGCGGGCGATGGTCCCCCCGGCCATGATGCTGTCCGCGTCCATGACCAGCATATAGACGTAGGCTGCGCCAAAGCGGCGGCAGAAGTCCGCGATGTTGCCGCTTTTCATCTTGGTGTTCATCCGGCGGCGGCGGTAGAAGATCCGGCCACGGCCGCCGACCCGGTCCCGCAGCGCGGCCCAGGCGGCCTCTTCCCCGGCCCAGGCCTCGGGGTCGCGGGTGTCGCTCAGGATGAAAAAATCGTACTGCCCGATGGACGCTTCCCGCTCCAGGGACCGGTACACGGCTTCCATGCCGGCCGTGACCCGGTCCATGTCCTCGCCGTACACCGGAAATACGATGGCTGTGCGCACGCCCATCCGGGCGATGGTGTCGGCCGGATCGGGGCGGGTGACGGCGAAGCGGTCGAAGCGGCGAAGGAGGGTCGCGAATCCGGCCATGGCCGTCCAGAAGCCGATGGAAATCCAGGCGAAAAGGGCGGCAAAGACGGCCAGGAGAATTTTTTCCAGGATCGTGTCGCCCTCGTGGGGCAGGACCGAGGCCATGCGCAAGACCGCAAAGGCCGTGGGCGCGGTGACCAGGAGCGCCAGCAGCACGCGTCGGCGGCCGGCGATCCGGCTCCAGGACGGGTGGAGGAATTCGTCCGACAGGGCGGAGCGCCTGGGCGGGTGCCCCTGTTCCACGTCCGGCGTTCCCGTGACCCGGCCGACGGCCCGTCGCCAGCCCCGGGTCCCCATGGTTTCTGGAGCCATGGGCGTGCGGACAAGCGGCGGGAGGATGTCGAGATTCTTGGCCGGGCGCGGTGTTTCAAGACCGGCCAGGAGATCGGTCACGGCGGTCCGGGCCGCCTCTTGGGCATCGTCGACCGTCTCCGGGACAGCCTGGAGACAGCCGAGGGCCGTCTCCAGCCGCTTGGGCTCGGACAGGGGCAGCCGGCGCAGATAGGCCGTCAACCGCAAGCCGGCTGCGTCCAGCAGGGACCGTTTGCGGTCCGCTCCGTTTCCGTCGTGGATGTCCCGGTTCATGACTTGCCCGGCACCACGGAGTAGGTCCAGGTCTCGCTCACGCTTTTGTCCGCGAATTTCAGAAAGGCCCGAAGCTCGATGGGGCCGCGTTTTTCCGGCAGGATGTCCTGCAGGGTCGAGCCGCCGTCCAGGCCGATTTTAAACGTCAGGCGGTAGCCGCCGGTGACCGGGTTCTTGAAGCACTGCTGTTCGAGCAGCGTGGCCCCTTCGCCCACGCTGACCACCGCTTCCGCATCGTCGTCCTTTTTCAAGGCCTTGAGCTTTTCACCCATGAAATCCACCACGAAAAGACGGCTGTTCTTGTCGGGCTGGGAGCTGCGGGTGGCCACGGTCATGACCCCGGGCGGCAGGTCGGCCGGAGCCGTCAGCCAGCGCATCCGGTAATCAAACGCCATGGGCGTGCCGGGCTTGGCCTGCTCGTTTGGGCTGAAAAAAGCCACCACGTTGTCGTGGATTTCCTGGTCCGAGGGGATAAGGAGCAGGTCCACCCGGCCTGGCCCCCAGTCGCCGCGCGGCTCGATCCACAGGCTCGGCCGCTTCTCGTAGCGGGCCTCGGTATCCTGGTAGTTGGCAAAGTCCGTGTCGCGATTCAGGAGTCCGAACCCCCGGACATTGTCCGCCGCGAAGCTGTTGGTGAGTAGGCTCGTGGCCGGGTTCTGGGCCGGCCGCCACAGCCATTCCCCGGTCTGGAAACGGACGAGCAGGCCGTCGGAATCATGGATCTCGGGCCGCCAGTCCATGCGCGCGTTCGGCAGCGAATTCTCGCCATAGAGGAACATGCTGGTCAGGGGGGCGATGCCAAGCGTGGTGACCGGGGTCCGCAAATAGAGCCGGGAGGTCACATCCATGACAGTCTCGCCGCCCGGAACGAGGGTGAAGGCATAGGCTCCGGCCAGGCTCTGGCTGTCGAGCAGGGCATAGACGGTCAGCGTCTTCTGGCCCTTGGCCGGTTTTTCGATCCAGAACTCGCGAAACCAGGGGAATTCCTCACCCGGCTGCTGGGCGGTGTTGACGGCCAGGCCCCGGGCCGAAAGGCCGTAGACCTGCCCCTTGGCCACGGCCCGGAAGTAGGAGGCCCCGAGGAACACGGCGAATTCGTCCAGATAGCTGGACGTGTTGATGGCGGTGTGGACCCGGAAGCCGGCCGCCCCGATTTCCGGCGGCAGTTGGCCCTCGAGATCCTTGACCTGGCTGTAGTCGAACATGTCCTTGGTCACGACCAGGGGAGCAACCTTGCCGCCGTCGATGACGTTCAGCTTGACGGTCCGGTCATACAAGAAGCCGGGATGGAAAAATTGCAGTTCAAAAGGCAGCTTGGCCTTTCGCCAATAGGCCTGGTCCGTCTTGAAGCGGATTTTGCGCCACGTGTCGTAGTCGAGCTTTTGCAGCGGTTCCGCAACGGCGGGCGGCGGCACGAACGGGGCGGCCGCCAGATTCTTGGCCGCCTGTTCCACGTCTTGAAAGGAAAAGGCCTTCCCGTCAGCCCGGGCCGGCGCGGCCGGACCGGCGAGGACAAAGACGAGGAGGACAGCCGCGAGTTTCCGGATGCGCGCGGTCCGGGGAAGGGACCGGAAGAAGGGGAGGAAACGGTATGTGTTGGTCATGGTAAAAGCCTGATGTCTTTGGACCGCACCGCTTTCGGGAAGCGGGAGTCCGGTTCGGAAGGTTCGGAGCCGGCGGCCGCAGCCTTCCGAACCCCTGGTTCCGGTTTGAGGGAGGCCTTGCCCGGCGTGGGTTGCCGTGGGTTTTCCCGTCGCCCCGGCGCTACGCTGGCCGATCGTACCCTACCGCGGAAATAAAAGCAGCGGGAAAGAAGCGATTGTCGGCAACGTTTCACGGCGTCAAGGAAAATCTGCCGCGTGCGGCCCGAAACTCCGGCCTCGGGGAAGGGTTTCGGGCCCCGGTCCCGGCCTGACAAGCGCCCGGCCCGCTGCCGGGAAAATCGGACCGCCCCGTCCCGGTTGCTTCTTTTTTCCAGGCATGATGGTCTGGCCCCGACTGATCCACGGCCGCGGCTTTTGCGGCCGTTCCCTGGGCAGGACCTTTTTTTCCTGCTACACGGGCAACAGCGGACCCGTCCGCAACCCTCAACAAGAAGGGGCGAACCACACGCCATGCATTCCCGAAAAACGTTCCGCAAAACCCTCGTCCTTGGCATCGACGGCCTGGACCCGGGCCTGACCCGCCGCCTGATGGGACAGGGGCACCTGCCGCACCTGGAGAAGCTTTCGCAAAAAGGCGTCATGTCCGATCTTTTGACCGCCAATCCGGCCCAGAGCCCGGTGGCCTGGACCTGCCTGGCCACCGGGGCCAATCCCGGCGTCCACGGGATATTCGATTTCATCGTGCGCGATCCGGCCACCTGCCTGCCCCGGCTGTCCCTGACCCGCACCGGCCCGGGCGGCCGTCCCGAGCCGGCCTACGACGCCCCGACCTTTTTCGAGGTGGCGGCCAGGGCCGGGCTTCCGGCCACGGCCGTGCGCTGGCCGGTCACCTATCCGCCGGCCTACGCCGGGGTGAAGGTCCTCTCCGGCCTTGGGGCCCCGGACGTCATGGGGCGGCTTGGCAACTACGTCCAGTATATCGAGGAAGGGCGGCAGGCCGGCGGCGGGCGGGGCCGATTCGAGACGGTCCGCTTTGCCGACGGCCGGGCCACCGTGTCCGTGAACGGGCCGGTGGCCGTGGTCGCGGGGAAACGGACGCCGGCCCGGGTCGCCTTGGAGCTATTGCGCGGTGAGGGCAGGCTGGCCTACGTGGTCTGCGGCCAGACGGGACGCCTCGAGGCCGGCCAGTGGTCGCCCTATCTGACCCTGGACTTCGATCTCGGCCAGGGGCGGCGGGTGTCCGGCGTCACCCGTCTCCTGCCGACGAGTCTCGATCCCCTCGAACTCTACTGCGGGCCGATCCAGGTCGATCCTCGGAACCCGAGCCTGCCGGTGGCCTCGCCCGCCGGCTATGCGGCCGAACTGGCCCAGGCCCTCGGCGGCTCCTATTCCACCCTTGGCATGCCCGAGGAGACCAAGGGCCTGACCGACGGCGTGGTCACGGACGAGGCCTTCCTGACTTTTTGCGAGGAGGTGACCCGGGAACGGGAGGCCATGCTCGACCACGAGCTGCACCGCTTCCGCGAGGGCCTGCTCTCCGTGGTTTTCGACACCTCCGACCGCATCCAGCACTGCTTCTGGCGGCTGCACGATCCGGCCCATCCCCTCTATGACGCGGCCGCGGCCAAGCGGCTCGGCCCGGTCATCGAGAACCATCTCGTCCGCATGGACGCCGTGGTCGGCCGGGCCATGGAGGCGGCCGGCGACGACACGGCCCTTTTCGTCTGTTCCGACCACGGCTTTTGCTCCTACGACCGGTCGGTCAATCTGAACGCCTGGCTGGCCGAGGCCGGGTATCTGAAACTCAAACCCCACGACCCGGTCGACCCGGGCGAACTCTTCCGCCATGTGGACTGGTCGGCCACCCGGGCCTATGCCCTGGGTTTCGGGTCCATCTACCTCAACGTCGCCGGCCGGGAGCGAAACGGCATGGTCGCCCCGGGCGAGGCCAGCCGGGCCCTGGCCGAGGAAATCGCCGGCCGCCTGGAAACCCTCGTCGATGCCGGCAAACCGGTGGTGGCCGCAGTGCACCGCAAAGAGACGCTCTACAAGGGACCGCTCACGGACCAGGCCCCGGATCTGGTCGTGGGGTATCGGCCGCCGTACCGCGTGGCCTGGACCTCGGCCATCGGCGGCACGGGCCCGGGCATCTTCACGGACAACCGCCAGAAATGGTCCGGCGACCACTGCGTGGACGCCTCCTTTGTGCCGGGCACGCTTTTTTCGAACCTGCCCCTGGCCATCGGACCGGCCGTGCCGCAGACGCGGCTGGCGGCCACGGTCTGCCGCGCGCTTGGCCTCGAACCGGATGGACACATGGAGCCGGACCTGCTGTCCGATCACGGCCCCCCTGCTTGACGCGATGGTCGTCGGCCTGTATAGTTTCAAAAACTAACTATTAGAAAGGTGAAGCCATGGCCGACAAGCTGGATACATGCGCCCGCGAACTCCTGGATGTCATGCCGCTCGTCATGCAGGATCTGCGGCGGACCATGCGCAGCCATGCCTCCCCGGACCTGCGCGTTCCGGAACTGCGAAGCCTGGCCTTCCTGCGGCACAGCCCTGGCTCGAACCTGACGGACCTGGCCGAACACATCGGCGTGTCCCTGCCCTCCATGTCCAAGCTCGTGGACACGCTGGCCTACCGGGGGTTTATCGACCGCCAGTCCGATCCCGACGACCGGCGGCGGGTGCGGCTGCGCCTGACCACGGATGGCCTGTCCGTGCTGTCCGCGGCCCGCGAGGCCGTGAAGACGGCTTTTGCCGTCAAGCTGGCCCGCCTGGACGCCGGAGCCATCGAGACCGTGACCACGGGCCTGCGGCTCCTGCGCCAGCTGTTCGACGGTTCCCTGGAAGAGCGTGGGACGCCGCGGGAGACCGAGGCGGCCGGGGCCTAGCGCCCTGTCCCGCCCCTAGGTTCTTCGGCCGGGAGCTTCGCCGGGGGCCGCCGGGACGGCCTCGCACGCCCGGAGCGGCCGGCGGGACGGGAGGGCGGCGCACGCGCGGCCCTGGTTCAGAGCCTTCAAGATGTTGCCGAGCACACAGGACTCCGCCAGGCCACCCGGGCCGCCCGGTCCCGGCGGGAGTCGGACAGGACACGCCTCATCATGGATCATGCCTCACGTCACCGGGAAGGCGGCGGTTTTCGCAGCCGCTCCCGCCAGTCCCTGGGACTGCTGTCCCGATCGTTTCGCCACCGCAATTTCCGGCTCTTTTTCGCGGGCCAGTTCATTTCCCTGGTCGGCACCTGGATGCAGTCCGTGGCCGTGTCCTGGATGGTCTACCGGCTGACCGGATCGAGCATGGCCTTGGGGGTGGTCGGCTTCGTGAGCTACCTGCCGGTGTTCGTCTTCGGCCTTTGGGGCGGCTACGTGGCCGATCGCGGCAACAAGCGGACCATCCTGGTCGCCACCCAGGTCGCGGCCATGATGCAGGCCCTGGCCCTGGCCGCCCTGGATTTTTCCGGCACCGCCACGGTGTGGCAGGTGGGCGGGCTGGCCATGGTCCTTGGCGTCATCAACGCCGTGGACATGCCGACCCGGCAGGCCTTCGTGGTGGAGATGGTCGGCAAGGAAGACCTGCACAACGCCATTGCGCTCAATTCCTCCATGTTCAACAGCGCCCGGGTGGTCGGCCCGGCCCTGGCCGGCGTGCTGGTGGCGGCGGTGGGGGAGGGGTGGTGTTTTCTCGGCAACGGCCTCAGCTACCTCGCGGTCATCGCCGGGCTCTTGCTCATGCGCCTGCCGCCCGCGCCCTCCCGCGCGGACAAGCCGCGCATGCTGTCCCACGTGGCCGAGGGCCTGGTGTATGCCTGGCGGGACCGGCCCATGCGGGCGATTCTGGCCGGGCTTTGCCTCATAAGCCTTTTTGGCGCGTCCTACATGGTCCTCATGCCGATTTTCGTGGATGCGGTGCTCGGCGCCGGGGCCCGGGGGCTCGGGTTCATCATGGCCGCCACCGGCCTTGGCAGCGTGGCCTCGGCCCTTTTCCTGGCCGTCAGGCAAGGGAGCCGGGGACTTGGCCGACTGCGGGTGGCGGCCGGACTGGGATTTGGCGCGGCGCTCATCCTGTTTGCCCTCTCCCGGGTCTTCTGGCTGTCCCTGCTCCTGGCCCCGGTGCTCGGGTTCTGCATGATCCTTTTTTTCGCGGCCGCAAACACCATGCTCCAACTGCGAAGCCCGGACGCCCTGCGCGGCCGGGTGATGGCCCTGTATTCCATCACCCTGGTCGGCATGGCCCCCTTTGGCTCGCTCTTCGCGGGCGGCGTCTCGAGTTTTCTCGGCGCCCCCCTGACGGTCGGACTGGCCGGCGCCATCTGTCTCGTCGGGGTCGCCCTGCTCGCCATCAACCAGCCCGCGGCCGAAGCCGACGCCAGGCCAACGGCAGACCGTTAAGCGGAGGAACCATGCGTACACGGGAACTGGGCAAAACGAGCCTGTTCGTCTCGGCCGTCGGCTTTGGCGGCATCCCCATCATCCGTCTGACGTTCGAGGAGGCGGGCAGCGTCCTTCGCCACGCCGTGGACCGGGGCATCACCTTCTTCGACACCGCCAACCGCTATGTGGACAGCGAGGAAAAGATGGGCCGGGCCTTTGCCGGCATCCGCGACAAGGTGGTCATCGCCACCAAGACCGGCCAGCGGCAGGCCAGCCCGGCCATGGAAGAATTGGAACTGAGCCTCACGCGCCTCGGCACGGACCATATCGACCTCTACCAGCCGCACCAGGTGTCCAAGCCCGAGGAGCTCGACGTGCTGCTCGGGCCCGGCGGGGCCATGGAAACGCTGGCCAAAGCCAGGGAGCAGGGCAAGATCCTTCATATCGGCATCACCTCCCACAGCCTGGAGATGGCCCGCAGGCTCGTGGCCACCGGGCTTTTTTCCACCATCCAGTTCCCCTACAACATCGTCGAGACCGAGGCCGGGGCGGCGCTTTTCCCCGAGGCCAAGGCGGCGGGCATGGGCATTCTGGTCATGAAGCCCTTTGCCGGCGGCATGCTCGACGACGGCGACCTGGCCCTGCGCTTTTTGCGCCGCGACCCCGATCTTCTCGTCATACCGGGCTGCGATACCGTGGCCCAGGTCGATCAGGCGGCCGACCTCTTCGAGGGGGAAACCGCCTGGACCGAGGCCGACGAGGCCAAGGCGCAGGCCTACCGCGACGAGCTCGGTTCGCGGTTTTGCCGGCGGTGCGAGTACTGCCAGCCCTGCCCCCAGGGCGTGCGCATCACCTATGCCATGATGTACCGGGTGGTGGCCAAGCGGATGTCCCCGGCCAAGGCGGTCGCCTTTGCCGGCGAGACCATGGAGACGGTGCGCGAATGCATCGACTGCGGGGAGTGCATGACCCGCTGTCCGTACAATCTGCCCATTCCGGAGATGCTGCGCGAACACCTGGAGATGTACGACGGGCACCGGGCCGCGAAGTGAATTTCGGGCGGCGGGCTCTGAGAGCCAGTGCCCGCCGCCGGTCGCTTTGCATCCACATCCACTCCAGGGAGGGACCATGGACACCCAGGCCGCTTTGCGCGACGCCTTGTGGGAGGGCGGGGCCGTCACCGTCTCGCCCGAACCCGTCACCCTCAAATCCGGGCGGCGCAGCCACGTCTATATCACGCTGCGCCATTTCGTGTGCGAACCGGCCAACCGGACTCTTTTGGGCGACGTCTTCGGCACGTGGCTCGGGGACCGCCCTGTGGCCCTCGGGACCGTGGCCAGTTTGCTGTCCCCGGTCCTGGCCGGGGCCTTTGCCGGGCGTTTCGGCCTGCCGCTGGTCCTTTTCAGGCCGGACGCTTCCGAAAAGGGTCTGGCCGGCTCGGTCTTCGGCCGGGCGGCCGTTTTGCCCGTGGTGCTGGTGGACGACGTCCTGACTTCCGGCGGCACGGCCAAGGCGGCAGCCGGGGCCTTGGCCGCGAGCGGTGCGGCCGCACCTTCCCTCTTCGTCTTCGTGGACAAGCGTTCGGCCGGACTGCGAACCGCGTTTCCCTTGGCCGTGGCCGCGCCCCTGACCCTGGAGGAGCTTTTGCGCCACGGCATCCGGTCCGGCCGCCTGTCCGGAGAGGCCGTGCCCTGGGCGGAAGAAGAGCTGGCCTTTCTGGCGCAGTGAATTTTATCCGGATAGTATTGACGGTTCAATTTTATCCGGGTAAATATCCCTCCGCAACACAGGGAGGGAAACATGGAACGCAACCAGGAAACGGGCTGCACGGCCTTTGCCGGCACAGCGTGCGTGGCGGCCGGGCCCCTTGGGGCGGTGGTTCTTCAAGTCAAAACGGCCGGGCACGACGGCACCGGCATCCTACTTTTTGACGATGCCACCGGCCGGCCCATCGATGTGGACTGGCGCGGCACGCCTGAAGAGGCTGCAGCCAGGATCGGACCGGCACCGACCCCGGAAGTTGCCGCCCCTCGGGGTCCCGGCCGGCCCAAGCTCGGCGTGGTGGCCCGGGAAGTGACGCTTTTGCCGCGCCACTGGACCTGGCTGTCCGGCCAGCCGGGCGGAGCCTCGGTGGCCCTTCGAAAGCTCGTGGAGCAAAGGATGCGGGAAACCGCCGGCCAGGATAAGGCCAGGCTCGCGGCCGAGGCGGCCTACCGGTTCATGACCGCCGTGGCCGGCGACCTGCCGGACTACGAAGAGGCGACCCGGGCCCTTTTTGGCGGCAGGGGCGGGGATTTTGCCGCTCGTATCGTGGACTGGCCCCAAGATGTGCGGGACTACGCCGTCCGGCTGGCCAGTCCGGCCTTTATCGAAGAGAGTGGGGCTCGGCGGACTGAAGCCCTGGCGGGGAAATAAAAAAAAGCGCGAGTCGCCTCGCGCTTTCAAGGGAAGCCGGACACCCGGCTTCAACCGTTACCGCTGCTTCCTTTCGGACCTGACGGGGTTGGCGGCGAAACCGCCGCCCGACTTCCCTAAATTCGTGGCGGAGAGGGAGGGATTTGAACCCTCGGTACCCGTTAAGGTACATACGATTTCCAATCGTACTCCTTCGGCCGCTCGGACACCTCTCCGCGAAGCACAGGTAAGTAGCTGCGAACCCGGTCTTTGGCAAGCAAAAAATGCGGGTCAGCCCAATTTTTTCCCGGTCAGGACCTCGTAGGCCTTTAAATACTTTTCCCGGGTCTTTTCCACCACGTCGGCCGGCAGGTTCGGCGCGGGGGGCTGTTTGGAAAAGCCGATGGAGGTCAGCCAGTCGCGCAGGTACTGCTTGTCGAAGCTCGGCTGGGATTTCCCGGGCGCGTAGCCGGCGGCCGGCCAGAAGCGCGAGGAGTCCGGGGTCAGGACCTCGTCGATGAGGATCAGCCCGTCGTCGGTCAGGCCGAACTCGAACTTGGTATCCGCGATGATGATGCCGCGCTCCCGGGCGTAGTCCCGGGCTTTGGCGTACATGGCCAGGCTTGTGGCCTCGACCTGGGCGCACAGTTCCGTTCCGAGCAGGTCCTTGGCTTTGGCCAGCGTGATGTTCTCGTCGTGGGCCCCGAGTTCCGCCTTGGTCGAAGGCGTGAACAGGGGCTCGGGCAGGATGTCGGATTCGACCAGCCCGGCCGGCAGGGCGTGGCCGCAGACCGTGCCCGTTTTCCGGTAGTCCTTGAGGCCCGACCCTGTGATGAACCCGCGCACGATGCACTCGATGGGCAGCGGCCTGGCTTTTCTGGCCACCACCGCCCGGCCGGCCAGCATGTCCGCGTAGGGGGCGAGCCCGGCGGGAAAGTCCCCGGTCTCGGTCGCCAGCAGGTGGTTCGGGATCATGTCCCTGAACATGTCCATCCAAAAAAGGGTGATCTGATTGAGGATCACGCCTTTTTGCGGAATCGGGTCCGGCATGATGACGTCATAGGCCGAAATCCGGTCCGTGGTGACGATTAAAAGGCTTTCGGGGGACAGTTCGTAGATGTCGCGGACCTTGCCCCGGGAACGCAGGGGATAGGCCTTGATGTCGGTTTCGGTCACGGCAGGCATGTCGGGTCGTCCTCGCTTAGGCTTTGAAGCGGCATTCCACGCTCCTCGCGTGGGCTTCGAGATTTTCCAGTCTGGCCAGCCGGGCGATCTTGGCCCCGTGGGCGGCCACATAGGACGGGGCGGCGGCGATGAGGCTGGTCTTTTTCGTGAAGGTGGCAACGGACAGGGCCGAGGAGAACCGGGCCGTGCCCATGGTCGGCAGGACGTGGTTCGGGCCGGCGAAATAGTCGCCGACGGGCTCGGGGCAGTGGTGGCCCATGAAGACCGCGCCGGCATGGCGGACCTTGCCGACCAGGGACCAGGGATCGGCCACGCACAGTTCGAAGTGTTCCGGGGCGATGGCGTTTATGAGCTCCATGCCGACGTTAAGGTCGGGCACGGCCACCACCGCGCCGAACCGGCGCAGGGACGAGGCCGCGATGTCGTTTCGGGGCAGGTCGGCCAGCTGCTTTTCCAGCTCCTTGCACACGGCCACCAGAAGGGCGGCGTCCGGTGAGACGCACACAGCCGCGGCCATGGGGTCGTGCTCGGCCTGGGACAGCATGTCGGCGGCCAGCCAGGCCGGGTTGGCCGTGGAATCGGCCAGGATGGCGATTTCACTGGGGCCGGCGATCATGTCGATGCCGATGGTGCCGATCAGGAGTCGTTTGGCCGTGGTCACGTAGATGTTGCCCGGCCCGACCACCACGTCCACGGCCGGGATGGTGGCCGTGCCGTGGGCCAGGGCGGCGATGGCCCAGGCGCTGCCCACCCGGTAGAGTTCGGAGAGGCCCAGGATCGAGGCGGCGGCCAGGATGTAGGGATTGAGCGTCCCGTCCTCACGCGGCGGGGAAACCACCGCGATGCGGGGCACGCCGGCCACCTGGGCCGGAATGGCATTCATGAGCAGGCTTGAAATAAGCGGCGTCTCGCCGCCGCGGCCGCCCGGCACGTAGCAGCCGGCCGCGTCCACCGGGGTGACGATCTGGCCGAGCATGGTGCCGTCGGCCGACGGCAGCCACCAGGACTGCTCTTTCTGGGCGGCGTGGAACGCCCGGATGTTGTGGGCCGCCTCTTCGATGATGGCGAGATCGCTTGCCGGCACGGCGGCCCGGCCGGCGGCGATGTCCTCGGCGGAGACGCGCAGGCAGTTGGCCTCAAAGGTCTTGCAGTCGAAGCGGCTGGTGAATTCCACCAGCGCCTCGTCGCCGCGCTGGGTCACGTCGGTCAGGATGCGCCGGACCTTTTCGGCGGCGTCGTCGGCCGCTTCCTCACGGCCGGCGAGAAGCGCCCGCAGGGGACCGAAATCTTCCGGTCCGGCAACGGTGAAACTGGGGCAGGGCATAATCGGATATCCTTGAAAGAGGGCTTTGGGAGATGCTGCCGAAAACGCCTTTTCCTATGCCCAACCTGGAAAAATGTCGAGGCGGACGACAACGCCCGCCCCGGCTGGCGACGGCAAATCCTTCATGAAAGACTTGAACTATGACTTCTGGTGCAGCGTTTTGCCGTTTCCTCTGTCGCGCTCGGCCGGATGCTGGCCCGGGGATGCCTCCACCAACGGCGGGCCCGGTTCCCCGGCCGCAGCGGGGGCAAGCGTCTCCGGCGGCTCGGGCAGGACGCACCGCTCGCTCGTCGTCTTGCGGGCCAGAAGCGGCTCGATGGATTGTCCGGCGGCCAGCCGGCGGGCCATCTCCAGCTGTTCGGACCGGCAGGGGGCATGGCCGTCGATGACCGCGCCGAGGATCCGGCGCAGGATACCGGTGTACTGGGGGCCGGGCTCCACGCCGAGCTTCTTGAGGTCGTTGCCCGTCACCTCCACCCGTTTGCCGCGCAGGCTCGTCAGGTGTTGGGACACATACTTCTGGAGCGGCTCCCGGGGGTTTCTGGCCATGAGAAAGAGGGCTCCCTCGATGGGCAGGCCTTCGAGGAGAAAGTAGAGCTCCGAGAGCGGCCCCTTGTGGTACTCCCAGTTGAAAAGCCCCTGGGCGGTCTCCCGGATCTGGACGCGAAGGCTCGCGATCTCCCCGGCCGTGCGCTTGGAGAAATTGAGCCGCTTGGCAATGACCGTAAACTGCTCCGCATCCATGCCCGAGCACAGGGCCAGGAAATAGACCAGCCAGTTCTGGGGGGCGGGCTCGATGTAGAGGAGCCGGTACCAGTTAATGACGTTCTCCACCTCCATGAGCACCGTCTCCCGGGCCGGCGTCAAGGCCAGCAGCGGATGGACGGCGGCCAGGAGCTTGTATTCCTGCATGCGGCGCAGGCAGGCGAGCGGATTTTTTTCTTCCAGGATCAGCCGCAGTTCGTGGAAGACCCGGGCCCCGGAGAGGCGGTGGAAGAAGTTGTGGCGCACGGCGTTTTTGATCAGCCGGTCGGTCTGGCCGCCGATGCGGAAGCCGAAGCGTTCGCTGAAGCGGATGGCCCGGACGATGCGGGTCGGGTCCTCGACGAAGCTCAGGGAGTGCAGGACCCGCAGCACCCGCTCCTTGATGTCGCGCTGGGCCCCGAAAAAATCCACCAGCTCGCCGAACCGGTCGGGCAGGAGGTGGACGGCCAGGGCGTTGACCGTGAAGTCCCGGCGGTACAGGTCCATCTTGATGGAGGAGAGTTCCACCGTCGGCAGGGCGGCCGGGTATTCGTAGTATTCGAGCCGGGCCGTGGCCACGTCCACGCGCGCGTCGCCGGGCAGGATGATGACCGCGGTCTTGAACTTGGGGTGGGCCTTGTACCGGCCGCCGTAGGCCTTGGCCATGGCCGCGGCAAAGGCGATGCCGTCGCCCTCGACCACCAGGTCCACGTCGTAGTTGGGGTGCTTGAGGAGGAGATCCCGCACGAATCCGCCGACCACATACACGGCAAAGCCCATTTCGCGGCCCAGGTCCCCGGCCTTTTTGAGCAGTTCCAGGATGTCCTTGGGCAGGCGTTCGCGAAGAATGCCCCCGATGTTGCGATCACGCTTGCGCTCGGGCAAAAGCGATTCCGGAATCCGGGCCGGCTCCTTGACCAGCGTATTGACCAGGTCGGTGCGGGTGACCACGCCCGAGAGCCTGCCGTCCTCGACCACCGGCACCAGCCGCTGCCGCCGGCCGAGGATGATCTCCATGACCGGGTAGAGGTCGGTTTCGGCCGTGACCACGGCCGGGTCGCGGATCATGTATTCGGCCACAGGCACGTCGCCAAGGCCGTGGTTGATGGCCTTGTCCATGATGTCGTGCTCGATGACCCCGACGCACCGGCGGTTGCCCTTGGCCGTCACGGGCAGGGCTTTTAAGCCGTAGCGGGTCATGATCTCCTCGGCCCGGCGCATGGTGGCCGTCTCCTCGATGGACACGGCCGGCTTGCTCATGAGCTGGCGGACCAGGATCTGCGGATTGACCTGAGAGTAGAGCAGGCCGAAAAGCTCCTCGCGCACCTGGGTGAGCGTCCGGTTCTTGATGGAGGCCGAGGCGGCGTAGGGATGACCGCCGCCGCCGAGCGAGGCGCAGATTCTGCCCACGTCCACGTCCGGGCTGCGGGACCGGGCGACCAGATGGACCCGGTCGTTCATGAGCCCGATGGCGAAAAGGACGCGCAGGTTCTCCATGTCCAGAAACTTGTGCACGAGCAGGGCGAAATCGCCGATGTACTGGTCCGAGGTGGCTTCGGCGATAACCACTTCCACGCCGTTTATGTCATGGGTCTGGGCCGACTCGATGAGCTGGCTCATGATGGTGATCTGGTCCGAAGAGAGTTCCCGGGTCATGAGGTCGGCGATGACGCCCACGTCCATGCCCCGGGCCCGCAGCCAGGCGGCGGCGGCCAGGTCGTGCTCCGTGGTCGAGGCGAAGGTGAACGAGCCCGTATCCTCGTAGATGCCAAGGCCGAGGATGGTGGCCTCGTCCGTGGTCAGGGAGAGGTCCTCGGCCATGATCCGTTCCATCAAAATGGCCGTGGTCGAGCCCCAGGGCTTGACCACCGAAAGGGCGGCGGCCACGTCCTCGTCCGTGTCCGGGTGGTGGTCGTAGCAGTGGATGGCAAGATCCGTATTGGCAAAGACCGGCTCGATATGCGGCACCCGGGACCGCTGGCGGGTATCGACCAGGACCAGGGTATGGACGCTTGTGGGCTCGATATCCTTGAAATTTTTGAAATTGAAAAGATAGGTCGCGCTCTGGATGAAAAAATGCCGGATGTTTTTTTCCTGGCTGCCCGGAAAGATGAGGGTGGCGCCGGGATAGAGCTTGCCGGCGGCGATGATGGCGGCCAGACAGTCGAAATCGGCGTTGGCATGGCCGGTGACGATGACCGGCGCGGCCAGGAGCGGCGGCTTGGGCGGAAAACTCATAGGTGAAGTGTTGCCTTAACTTTTGCCAGGGGCGCGGGACCGGGGGTGGTGGGCGCGGTGTACGGCCAAAAGTCGGCCGGCCTGGACATGGGTGTAGATTTCGGTGGCGCTGATGTCGGCGTGGCCGAGCAGCATCTGGACGGTGCGCAGGTCCGCCCCGCCCTCGAGCAGATGGGTGGCGAAGGAGTGGCGCAGGCTGTGGGGCGAAATTCGGGTGGACACCCCGGCGGCCAGGGCGTGGGCCTTGATTTTTTTCCAGACAGCCTGGCGGCTGAGGCCCTGGCCGGAGCGGTTTAAGAAAATGAACTGCTCCCGGGGATGAAACGCGCCGCGCATGGTCAGGATATAGGTGGAAAGAAACTCCCGGGCCAGGGCGTGAATCGGGGTCAGCCGCTCCTTGGCCCCCTTGCCGAAGACGCGGAGCAGGCCGGCCTGGGCGTCGTAGTCGCCAAGAGTCAGGCCGACCAGTTCCGACACCCGCAGGCCGGCGGCGTAGAGGAGTTCGAGCATGGTCCGGTCCCGGTAGCCGAGGGGCGTGGCGGTGTCCGGCGCGTCCAGGAGCCTGGCCACGTCCTCCCGGGACAGGACGTCGGGGAGCAAGCGCGGCAGCTTGGGATTTTCAATGAGCGCGGCCGGGGACTCGGGCAGCCACTTTTCGGCCGCGGCAAAGGCGAAAAAACCGCGCAGGGCGGAGAGATGCCGGGCCAGGGACCGGCTCTGAAGGCCGCGGGTGCGCAGGTGCATGAGATAAAGGAAAAGAGTGTCGTCGGTAACGGTTTCGAGGGCGGCGGCGTGACTGTTTAAGAAAATCAAAAAGCTTGTGATGTCCGTCGAATAGGCGGCGATGGAATGCTCGGCCAGCCCCTTGGCCACGATCAGGTGCTCCAGGTAGCGGTCCACCCAGGGGTGGGAAGGAGGGGGGGAGGCGGTGTCGATGGTCATCATGGCGCCCGCCGACCCTGACACGATTTCCCCGGCCCGGCAACGGCCGGCCGGGAGGGGCCGACGCCGCTTGACACGGACTTTTTGTCGCATTTAGATTCGCGCCCTTGCGCCCGCGCCGGGCGATACCTGTCCAAAGGAGCCCCCATGATCGAATTTCCCATGGCCGACCGCCTGGCCGCCCTGCCGCCGTACCTTTTCGCCGAAATCGACCGGGTCAAGGCCCAAGTCCGGGCCCGGGGCGTGGATATCATCTCGCTTGGCATCGGCGACCCCGACATGCCGACGCCCGAATTCATCGTCGAAGCCCTGGCCGCCTCGGCCAAAAAGCCGGAGAACCACCAGTACCCGGATTACGTCGGTCTCTTGTCCTTTCGCACGGCCGTGGCCGACTGGTACAAGACCCGGTTCGGCGTGGCGCTCGATCCGGCCACCGAGGTGGTGAGCCTCATCGGCTCCAAGGAAGGGATCGCCCATTTCCCGCTGGCCTACGTCAACCCCAGCGATCTGGTCCTGGTCTGTCCGCCGAACTATCCGGTCTATCCCGTGGCCACCGGCTTTTGCGGCGGCACCGTGAAAAACCTGCCGCTTCTCGAGGAAAACGACTACCTGCCCGACCTCGACGCCGTGACCGACGCCGAATGGGCCCGGGCCAAAATGATTTTCGTCAATTATCCCAACAATCCGACCGCCGCCACCGCACCGCGTTCCTTTTACGAGAAGCTGATCAAAAAGGCCCGCGAGTCGAAGACCATTGTCGTGTCCGACGCCGCCTACACGGAGATGTACTACGATCCCACCGACAAACCGCTGTCGATCTTCGAGATCGAGGGAGCGAAAGACGTGGCCATCGAGTTCCACTCCCTGTCCAAGACCTACAACATGACCGGCTGGCGCATCGGCATGGCCGTGGGCAACGCCCAGCTCGTCAAGGGACTCGGCAAGATCAAGGAAAACGTGGATTCCGGCATCTTCCAGGCCGTGCAGGAGGCGGGCATCGCTGCCCTGGTCCACGGCGAGCCCTATGCCGAGAAGTTTCGGGCCGTGTACAAGGAGCGCCGGGACGTGGCCGTGGCCGCCCTGGCCAGGATGGGCATTGCCTGTCGCACGCCCAAGGCTTCGTTCTACCTCTGGTGCAAGGTCCCGGCCGGCCAGACTTCGGCCGCCTTCGTCACCAAGGTGCTGGAGCAGACCGGCGTGGTCGTGACCCCGGGCAACGGCTTCGGCGCGCCCGGGGAAGGCTATTTCCGCATCGCCATGACCGTGCCCGTGGCCCGGATGGAGGAGGCGCTGTCACGGATCGCCAAGCTGTAACCGCCTACATCGGCCTCGGCTCCAACCAAGGCGACCGGGAATCCTGGCTGGCTTTGGCCCGGGAGCGTCTGGCGGCGCTCCCGGGGGTGGCGCTTGCGGCGCAAAGTCCCATCTACGAGACCGAGCCCTGGGGCGACCCGGACCAGCCGCAGTTCCTGAACCAGGTCGTGGCCCTCGGCCTCGACCCGAGGGAGTGGCCGGCCAGACGGCTCCTGGCCGCCTTGCAGGCCATCGAGACGGACCTTGGCCGGGTGCGGAGTGAGCGGCGTTTCGGCCCCCGGACCCTGGACCTGGACATCCTGGCCTACGGCAACGAGCGCCTCGAGGAGCCGGACCTGGTCGTGCCGCACCCGAGGCTCCGGGAGCGGGCCTTTGTCCTGGTGCCGCTGGCCGATATCGCCCCGGACCTGGAGCTGGCGGACGGACAGGGCGGCAGCGTGAGACAGGCCCTTGGGAAAATCCCTTTCAAAATTGCCGGCAATACGCTACAGACACCGCGTTGATCGAGCCTTGAGAAGGGGCTTGGAAGGAGCAGTATGTTCAAATGGCTCATTCTGATCGCAGCTGCGTTCATTCTCTATAAGCTTTTCATGGGCGACCGGGGTCGCAAGAAAGAACAGGAAGTCGAGGCCAAAAAGCGCATGGCCGCCACCGGCGAGATGGTCAAGGATCCGGTCTGCGGCACTTATGTGCCGGCCGACGCCAACATCCGGGCCCGGGACGGCAACAAGGTCTATGCCTTTTGCAGCTACGAATGCCGCGACGCCTTTGTCAAACGCCTGGAGGCCGTCCGCACCCAGTCCGTGGAGCAGGCCGAGGAAAAGGAAAAGGCGGAAACCGGCCGGTCCTGATCCCACGGCGCCGCTTGGGCCCATTCCCGTGGTCTGGCGAAACCCCGAAGCAGCGTCTTCGCCCGAACGCGGGCTGGACCGCCTCCCTTGTGTCGCGCCCCGGCGAAATAGTCCTTTCCTCCGTTGGCGGCTTTCCCACCCTGGCGTGGCGGCCGGCCGCCCGGCCGCCGAGGCGAAGCGATTCCATGAAGACCCGTATCGTCGATGTGGCGATCAACGTGTTCGGCAAGCCGGCCCAGACGGCCTTGTCCCTGGTCTCCCTTTTGGCCTGTTCGGGCCGCTTTATCGACCGGATCTATTTCATCGAAGAACCGGACGGCATGAACACGGCCTTCACCCATGCCGAGACGCTTCGTGTCCTGGGCGACCGGGTGGTCCATTACCGTCCGAAGTTCATGAACTGGCGCTACGCCGTGGACCCTGCCCGCCTCGTCGACCCGGACTACCGTCACGCCCTGCGCTACCAGTACGCCTTCGAGCACACGGACAAGAACTACCTGCTCCTTGTCCACAACGACTGCGAATTCACGCACGACGTGGTGGGGCACCTGCTTGGCCGACTCGGCGGCCACACGGGCGTGGGCGAGATCGGCCAGTGCTGGCTGTGCCCGGCCCATCACCTGGGCCGCTGCGGGCCGGGCCGCCATCTGGAATTCCGGCCCGACTTCGACGAGGTCCGGGCCCTCTACGACGCCCTGGACCAGTCCATCTACCGGCGGCGCTACACCGAGGAGCCGACCGAAGCGCTGGTCGGAACCCCCTGGCCCCTGCCCGAATGCCGGCTCAATGAATTCTGCTGCCTCTTGAGTATGGCCAAGGCCCGGCCGGCCACCTGTCCCGAAGGCCCGGCCAGGCCCTTCGGGGCTTACGTCGATGTCGGCAACCCCTGGACCGGCAACGGCATCCTGGACATCGGCGTGGCCTGGTTCGGCGATCTCGTCCGCATGGGCCATACTTTCGGCCACGTTCCCCTCAAGGACCACGTGCGCCACGTGACCGGCGGCCACAAGGCCCTTTTCGCCCCGGACCTGTACGTGGCCAGCGAGGAAAAGGCCCTGGCTGTCCTCCGCGCCCGGTTCGGCGGCATCGGTTCGGCAAATCCACAGGAAGGTGCGTGATGACCCTTTTCCGCATAGGCGAGAAATGCCGTGGCTGTGGCCTGTGCGCGGCCGCCTGCCCGGCCAGCCTGGTGCGCCAGAAGGCTCCCGGCGAACGTCCGGTTCCCCTGGCCGGCCGTGAGGCCCACTGCATCCGGTGCGGCCACTGCGCAGCCGTCTGTCCGTCCGGCTCTTTTGCCCACACCCTGCTCGACGGCCGGGATTTCGAACCGATTCGGCGAAAGGACCTGCCCACCCCGGCCTCCCTGCGCCACCTCCTCATGGCCCGCCGCTCCTGCCGCACCTATGATGCGAAGCCCTTGGCGCGCGAGAAGATTCTCAACCTGATCGAAGCCGTGCGCCACGCCCCGACCGGGCACAACACCCGTCAGGTCGGCTATGTGGTGGTGGACGGACCGGACCGGATGGACGAGGCACGCCGGGGCGTGCTGGAGTGGATCAATCTGGAGGTCGCGGCCGGCTCGGCCCGGGCGGCCGAACTGCATTTGGCCGGAGCGGCCCGGGCGGCCGAGCGGGGCAAGGACGTGATTTTTCGCGGCGCGCCCCACGTGGTGGTGGTTCATGCCCCGGCCGAGGGCATAACGCCGGTCCTCGACGCGGCCATCGCCTGCTCCTGGCTCGAAATCGCGGCCGCAGCCGGCGGCTATGGGGCCTGCTGGTGCGGCTACCTCATTTTCGCCCTGGCCGCCTATCCGCCGCTTGGCGAACGCCTCGGCATCCCGGCCGGCCACCGGGGCCACGCCGCCTTGCTCCTCGGCCGTCCGGCCTCCCGCCCGGTATCGATCCCGCCGCGCGGCATGCCGGAGGTGAAGTTTTTTTAAGATGCCTCCGGCGGCCAGAGAGAAACTTTTTGCAAAAAGTTTCTCTCTGGACTCTCTTCAAAAAATTTTGGCGCGCTTCGCGTCGTGGCTGTCGATGGACGCCCCTTCGAGGGGGGCCGGGGGGAATGATTCCCCCGGCGGGGTCCGGGGCGTAGCCCCGATCTTCTATTCTTCGGTCTGCTCTTCGTCTGTCGGGTACACGGCTTCCATCTCGGCCCGGAAGGCGGCGAAGCGGCCGTCGCGGATGGCCTGCCTGGCCCGCTCCATCATGATGGAAAAAAAAGTCAAATTGTGCAGGGTGTTGAGTCGGTAGGACAAAAGCTCCCGGGCCACGTAGAGGTGGCGCAGGTAGGCTTTGGAAAAAGTCTGGCAGGCGTAGCAGGGGCAGGTCGGATCGAGCGGGGTGTCGTCCTCGCGGTATTCGGCCCGCTTGATGTTGACCTTGCCCTGGAAGGTGAAAAGGGTGCCGTTTCGGGCATTTCGGGTCGGCAGGACGCAGTCGAACATGTCTATGCCGGCGGCCATGCCGGCGAGCAGGTCGCGCGGCGCGCCGACCCCCATCAGGTAGCGGGGCCGGTCGGCCGGGAGCAGGGGAGTGGCGTCGCCCAGGATGTCGTACATCTCCTCGCGGCTCTCGCCCACGGAAAGGCCGCCCAGGGCGTAGCCGTCAAAGCCGATCTCCAGGAGCTGGGCCGCGCTTTCGGCCCGCAGGTCCTTGAAAAAGCCGCCCTGGACGATGCCGAAAAGGAGCTGGCCCCGGTGGCCGCCCGGATGGGCCTGCCGGCACCGTCTGGCCCAGCGGGTGGTCAGGGCCAACGATTTCTCCGTGTAGGCCCGGTCCGCGCCGTAGGGCACGCATTCGTCCAGGACCATCATGATGTCGGAACCCAGGTTCTGCTGGATGGCGATGACCTTTTCCGGGGAAAAGAGATGGCGCGACCCGTCGATGTGCGAGGAAAACGTCACGCCTTCCTCCGCGATCTGGCGCAGGCCCGACAGGCTAAAGACCTGAAACCCGCCGGAATCGGTCAGGATCGGCCCGTCCCAGCCCATGAAGCGGTGGAGCCCGCCGAGTTTGGCCACCAGCTCGTCGCCAGGGCGCAGGTACAGGTGATAGGTGTTGCCGAGGATGATCTGGGCCTTGAGGTCGTGGAGGTCGGTCGGGCACAGGCTTTTGACCGTGCCCTGGGTGCCGACGGGCATGAAGATCGGGGTTTCGACGTCGCCATGGGCGGTCGTCAGGCATCCGGTTCTGGCATTGCCGTCGCCCGGGCCGAGGGTAAAAGTTCCTGGTACGTTCATGTGCCATGATATAAGGGATTTTCGGGCGAGGTTCAACCAGGCTTGTCCCTGGTTTTCCTCCGCCGGCATACGAGAAACCCGAACCCCAGCGAGTCCGCCATGCCCGAATCCGAGAGCCTGGATACCATCCGGCGGCGACTGGCCGCCGGACGCGGCGACGAGCCGGCCGATCTGCTCCTCCGAAACGCCCGGGTCCTAAACGTCCTTTCCGGCGAGATCCACCCGGCCAATGTGGCCGTGGCCGAAGGGGTGGTGGTCGGGTTCGACGGCCGGGAGGCGCACACCGTGGTCGAGGCGGACGGGCGGTTTTTGTGTCCGGGCCTGATCGACGGCCATATCCACATCGAATCCACGCTTCTTTCCCCGCCGGTCTTCGCCCGGGCCGTGGCTCCCCACGGCACCTGCGCCGTGGTTTCAGACCCCCACGAGATCGCCAACGTCCTGGGGCTTACCGGCATCGAATACATGCTGGCCTGCAGCCGTGACCTGCCCGTGACCTGCTATTTCATGATGCCTTCCTGCGTGCCGGCAACGGACATGGCCACGTCCGGGGCCAGGCTCGGGGCGGCGGAAGTGGCCGCCATGCTGGCCCGGTATCCGGACCGGATCCTGGGATTGGCCGAGGTCATGAACTATCCCGGGGTAGTCAATGGCGACGAGGACATGCTGCGAAAGCTTCGGGCCGCCCGGGGGCGGGTCATCGACGGCCATGCCCCGGGTCTGACGGGCCGGGCCCTCGACGCCTACGTCACGGCCGGGCCGGGCTCGGACCACGAGTGCACCGAACTGGACGAAGCCCGGGAGAAGTTGCGGCGGGGCCTGCACATCATGATCCGGCAGGGCAGCACGGAAAAAAACCTGGACGCGCTCATCGCGCTGGTGACGCCGGAAAATGCGGGCCGGTTTTCCCTGGTCAGCGACGACCGGGACCCGGTGGACCTGAGCCGGGAAGGGCACTTAAACGCCCTGGTGCGGATGGCTGTCGAGCGGGGCGTGCCGCCGCTTCGGGCCGTGGCCATGGCCTCCATCAACCCGGCCCGGTATTTCGGCCTCAGGAGAAGGGGGGCCGTGGCTCCGGGCTACCGGGCCGACTTCATGCTGATAAATGACCTTGAATCATTTGATATTACAGATGTTTATCTGGCTGGCCGGCATCTGGACGAGTGGGAGTTCGCGGACCGCTCCTGTCTGACGCCGCCCCGGGCCATGCGGGTCGGCGGGGAACTGGCCGAAGCGAGTCTGGCCGTGCCGGCCGCGACGTCCCGCATCCGGGTCATCGGCATGGTGCCGGGCCAGATCGTCACCGAGCACCTCACCTGGGACGCGACAGTCCGGGACGGCCTGGCCGTGGCTGATCCAAGCCGCGATCTGGCCAAGCTGGCCGTCATCGAGCGGCACAAGGCCACGGGCAACGTGGGGCTTGGTTTCGTCTCGGGGCTTAAGCTCCGGCGCGGGGCCATTGCCGGCACGGTTGCCCACGACGCCCATAACATCATCATGGCCGGAGTCAACGACGCGGACATGGTGCTGGCCGCCCGGACACTCATGGTGTCCGGTGGCGGGTTCGCGGTGGTTGCCGACGGCAGGGTCCTGGCCCAGGTCCGTTTGCCCGTGGCCGGGCTCATGAGCGACGCGCCGCTTGAGGTGGTGACCCGGGAGCTTGCCGGTTTGACGGCGGCGTATCGGCAAGTCTCGGGCGGCGTGGTCCTGGCCCATCCGTTCATGGCCATGTCGTTTCTGTCCCTGGAGGTGATTCCGGCGCTCAAGCTCACGGACAAGGGGCTCTTTGACGTGGCCGCGTTTTCGCCGGTGTCGCTGTTCGTGTAGGGAAACCGGCCCGATGACGGTTCTGGGCGGCAGCCGTGGTGCCATGGTTTGCGGCGTGGCCAAAAAATATCCCGGCAATGATCGGCCAGAATCGGAATGCTGGTTCGCAGGAGGCTTTCCAAGGGCAAGGCCGCCTTCCAGGCGCATCCGGACACATCAGGCGACGGAGACAAAGACAAGCGGCCAGGGTTTTTCCGTCTTTCTTTCCCTTTCGCCTTTATGTCTCATAATGTAAATTATGTTAACTTTGTTTCCTGGGAAACCTGCAGGGAAGGCAAATCCTGCCGGGTCTTTCCCTTGCGCGAACCCGCTCATTCTTCGGAGCTGCGCGTGGCGTCTGCCTTGGCTGCCCGTGCTACCCCGGTTACCGTATTTCTTTTCCCGCCTGTTTCGTTCGGACTTGCGGTTGGCGGGCCGGCGAAAAGCCATCCGGCAGCAATCTCCGACAGCAGGAAATGTATTCACCTATTGATTATTTTTGTTGATAGATATTTATTGTGCGAACATTATCCCGTAGAAAGATTTCACCGCGTTCGCCTCTACGGAAAACCTTGCTAGAAAGTTGGCTCGCTTTCCGGCTTCCCGATCTTCCTTCCAGATGCGCCAGTTTGCCGCCTTCACGCCTTTGCCCTCCGGACGCAACCGCTTAAACCCAGAAGACCCGGCACGGCGCCAGGCCTTCTGGGTTTTTCGTGACAGGCAGTCGTAAGCAGGCGACCAGCCGCCAAACCTCCCTACTACTTGTCTTTCTTTCTGGCCCCGTCGAGGGTGTGGCGATCCTTGGCCGACAGCACGGACTTGCGCAGTCGGATGGACAGGGGCGTGACCTCCACCATCTCGTCCTCGCGCACGAAGTGCAGGGCGCGTTCGAGCGTCATGGGCAGCACGGGCGAGAGAACGACGTTTTCGTCCTTGCCCGAGGCGCGCATGTTGGTCAGTTTCTTTTCCTTGCACGGGTTGACGTTGATGTCGTTGTCCCGGTTGTGCTCGCCAACGATCATGCCCTCGTAGACCGGCTCGCCGGCCGTGATGAAAAGCCGACCGCGCGGCTCGAGGTTGAAAAGCGCATAGGGTACGCCCACCCCCTCGCGGTCGCAGACGATGGACCCGGTGAACCGGCTCGGGAAGTCGCCGCGGTACTCCTCATACCCGTCCAGGGACGAGTTCATGATGCCCGTGCCCTTGGTGTCGGTCAGAAATTCGTCCCGGTAGCCGATAAGGCCCCGCGACGGGATGGAAAATTCCAGCCGCACCCGGCCAGAACCGTGGTTGACCAGGTTCAGCATCCGGCCTTTGCGGATGGAGAGCTTCTCGGTGACAACCCCGACAAAGGCCTCGTCGCAGTCGATGGACAGGTGCTCGACCGGCTCCTTGCGCACGCCGCCTTCGGTCTTGAAAATGACTTCCGGCCGGCCGACGGACAGTTCGAAGCCTTCCCGGCGCATGGTCTCGACCAGGATCGCCATCTGGAATTCGCCCCGTCCCTTGACCGTGAAGCTGTCCTTGTCCTCGGTCTCCTCCACCTGCACGGCCACGTTGCGCAACGTTTCCTTGTACAGACGCTCGCGCAGCTTGGCCGACTGCACGAACTTGCCCTCCCGGCCGGCGAACGGCGAGGAGTTGATGGCAAAGCGCATGGCCACGGTCGGCTCGTCCACGTGGATACGGGGCAAGGCCTTGGGAGCGGCGGCGGTGCAGATGGTGTCGCCGATGGTCACCTCTTCGACGCCGGAAAGGACGATGATGTCCCCGGCCTCGGCCTCTTCGGTTTCGGTCAGGCTCGGGCCTTGATAGACCTGCAGCTTGGAGACGCGAAGGGGCTTGCCCACGTCGCTCTCGTCAATGCATACCAGGGTCTGGTTGATGCGGGCCGTGCCGGAAATGACCCGGCCGACGGCCAGACGCCCCAGGAATTCGGAATAGCCGAGATCCGAGACCAGCATGCGAAACGGCTCGGACGGATCATGGGACGGGGCCGGGATTTCGGAGAGAATCCGCTCGAAAAGCGGGGCCAAGTCCTTGCCCTCGGCGTCCAGAGACTCCTTGGCCAGGCCTTCGCGGCCGATGGCAAAAAGGACGGGAAATTCGAGCTGCTCCTCGGAGGCGTCCAGGTCGATGAAAAGGTCGTAGATTTCGTTTAAGACTTCGTCGGTCCGGGCGTCCTTGCGGTCGATCTTGTTGACCACGACAATGACGGGCAGGCCCCGGTCCAGGGTTTTTTTGAGCACGAACCGGGTCTGCGGCAGCGGCCCTTCGGAGGAATCGACCAGGAGCACCGCGCCGTCGACCATGGACAGGGCCCGCTCCACTTCGCCGCCGAAGTCGGCGTGGCCCGGGGTGTCGATGATGTTGATCTTGACCCCCTTCCACATGACCGCGCAGTTTTTGGCGGCAATGGTGATGCCGCGTTCCCGTTCGAGGTCCATGCTGTCCATGACCCGGTCCGCCACTTCCTGGTTCTGGCGGTACAGGCCGCTTTGACGGAACATATGGTCCACGAGCGTGGTCTTGCCGTGGTCGACGTGGGCGATGATGGCGATATTGCGCAGGGCTTCGTTTCTGGTCGTCTCTTTCATGCGGGGGTTCCTTGAAAAAACGTTGCCGGCGCGGATCCTCTCCGCTGCCGGGCCAGGGGACATACCGTAATGCACGGGCTTAGGCAATCGGCAGGGTGAACGTGAAGGTGCTGCCCGACCCGGGCTTTGATACGTAAAATATGCGGCCGCCGTGTGACTCGACGATATGTTTGCAGATGGCAAGCCCAAGTCCCGTGCCCTTGGGCTTGTTGGTCAGGGTGGCGCCGATCTGGTTGAATTTTTCAAATACCTTGTGCTGCTCGCTTTCCGGGATGCCGATGCCCGTGTCGGTCACGTCGACGACGATGTAATGCCCTTCCGTCCGGGCCCGGCAGGTGACCGAGCCGCGTTCGGTGAATTTGAGGGCATTGGAGACCAGGTTGACCAGGACCTGGATGAGCCGGTCCCGGTCGCCGAGCACCTCCGGCAGCCGGCCTTCGATGCGGGTGTCGAGCGACACCTTCTTGTGGCTGGAAAGCAGGCCCACCGAGGCGGACATGACGTGGCGCACCACTTCGGCCGGGTCCACACGCTCTTGCTTGAAGGCCATCTTGCCGGCCTCGAGCTTGGCCAGGTCCAGGACGTCGTTGATGAGGTGCTTGAGCCGTTCGCCCTCGGAGACGATGATGCCGAGGTTCTCCATGACCTGCTCGGCCTGGCGGCGACGGCGCGGGTCCCTGTCGAGGAGCGGCAGGAAAAGTTGTTCCAGGCGCTTTTCGATGATCACGGCAAATCCGAGGACCGAGGTGAGCGGGGTACGGATTTCGTGGGAAACCATGGACAGAAAATCGGACTTGGCCCGGTTGGCCGCTTCGGCCGCCTCTTCCGCCCGCTTGCGGATGGTCACCTCGTGGGTGAGCCGTTCGTTGATGCGGGTCAGTTCGGCCGTGCGCTCGGCAACCCTGGTTTCGAGCTCGTCGTGGTAGCGCAAGAGCGTCTGCTCCGCCTTCTTGCGCACGGTCACGTCCTGGAGCGACCCGTCGAAACGCTCGGGTTCGCCGGCGGCGTCGCGGATGCGGCGGGCGTTGATGAGGCCCCAGATGGTGTTTCCGGTTTTGGTCGTCATCTGCACTTCCAGGTTTTTCACCTGGTCGTAGCGGGTCAGTTCCGACCGGATGCGCTGGCGGTCCTCGGGGTGGGTCACGATCTGGTCCACCACGTTTTTGATGCGGCGCATGAGCTCGCGGGTCGAGGCATAGCCGAGCAGCGAGGCCATGGCCGGGTTGGCGCTGATGAGCCGGCCGTCGAGCGAGCTCTGGAAAATGCCTTCCGCGGCGTTCTCCACGATGCCCCGGTATTTCTCCTCGGCCCGTTTGAGGGCCTGTTCGTTTTTTTTGCGCTCGGTCACGTCCCGGGCCACGATGATGGCGATAGGGCCTTCCTCGCCGCTGGCCAGGCGGAAGGTCACCTCCACCGACGGGCTGACGCCGCCCCTGACGCCCGGACGGCCGAGCACGGTTTCGATGCGGCCGGCCGCGAAGTCCCCGGAAAAAAGGCCGCGCAGGTGGTCCACCGCCTCCTGGGGCAGGAGTTCCTCGAACAGGCGGCCGACCAGGGCCTGCCGGTCCTGGCGCAGCATGGTGCCGGCCGCGCCGGCGGCGTCGGTGATGCGGCCGGTGCGGCCGTCGACCAGGAAAATGGCCTCGCCGGTCTGGTCAAGGAGCGACCGGAACCGCTCCAGTTCCTCGAGGCGGCGTTTGAGCTCCGGATAATAGCTCTTGCTGACCGAGTGTTCGCCGAACCCGAGCAGCCTGGCCCGGCGGTCGTCCCGGTCAGGACCGGGGCCGGCTGGGGCTTTCGCAGGCACTTTCATAGATGGCTTCGATGTCGGTTGCGGTTGGCTGCCTCGGATTGGTCAGCAGGCAGGGATCGTCCAAGGCCTTTTGGGCCAGTTCGCGCATGTTTTCCGGGGTGACGCCGAGATCGGCCAGCCCCACGGTCACGCCGGCCACCTGTTTGAAGTCGCGGATGGCGTCGAGCACGGCTTTCTTGTTGGCGCACGGCGCGCTCCCCTTCTCCAGGCGCGCGCCGAGAAGCCGGCCTATTTCCTCGTAACGTCCCGGAGCGGCTTCGTAATTGTAATCGGCCACATGGTCCATGAGGATGGCGTTGCAAAGGCCGTGGGGCAGGTCGAGCAGGCCGCCCAGGCTGTGGGCCATGGCATGGACTGCGCCGAGAATGGCGTTTGAAAAAGCCATGCCGGCATAGAGGCTGGCTAGCAGCATGCCCCCCCGGGCCTCGATGTCCCCTGGCGCGGCCATGGCCCGCAGGAGGTTGGCCCGGATCAGGCGCATGGCCTCCAGGGCCAGCAGGTCCGTCACCGGACCGTGGGCATTGGAGACGTAGGCTTCCATGGCGTGGGTCAGGGCGTCCAGGCCGGTATGGGCCGTCAGCGTCTCCGGCATGGTCACGGTGACGTCGGGGTCGATGAGCGCGGCGTCGGGAATGAGCGTTTTGCTCGCAATGGCGATTTTGACCTTGCGGGCCGTGTCCGTGACAATGGCGAACTGCGACACCTCCGCCCCGGTCCCGGCCGTGGTCGGGACGCACAAAAGCGGCGGTCCGGGGCGGTCCACGCTGTCCACGCCCTCGAATTCGAGGATGTGGCGGCCATTGGCCGAGACGATGCCGATGGCCTTGGCGCAGTCCATGGCCGAGCCTCCGCCGACCGCGACCAGGGCGTCGCAGCCGCACGCGGCAAAGGCCGCCGCCCCGGCCATGACCTCATGGTCCCGGGGATTGGAGGAAAGGCTGGAAAAAAGCGAGGATTCGATGCCGGCCGCGGCCAGGCTCCGTTCGACCTGCTGGGGCCAGCCAAGAGCCAAGAGGTCCGGATCGGCCACGAGCAGTGCCCGCCGGACTCCGAGCCCGGCCGCCTGATGGCCGGCCAGCCCCAGGGCCCCCTGGCCGAAAACGAATTCCGGGGCCACGAATTTGCGCATGGACAGCAAAAATTTTTCCCGCATGCGCTCCCCCTTGGGCCGGCACTTCTTTCCGCCCCGCTTTTCCGCCGTTTGTTCAAGCGACGCCAAGCCGCGCCACGGCCACCGTCCGATGCCCGGGACGCGGCACCGCCCTGCCCTCTATAGTTATCCATGGAAAAAGTAGATACTTTTTCCATGGGCGCGACTCTAGCCGAGAAAAACGGAACCCGCACCTGTCGCGGCCGGCCGGGGTACGGTTGCGGCCGGAAACGCCGGAGCCGCGAAAACGATTCCCCGATCGGCCAGGGCTGTGGCCAGGGCCGGGTCGGCAAAGACGCGCAGTTCTTCCTCGCGGCCGGCGGCATAGGTGCTTATGGCCAGAAGTTCGGTGTCCACCCGGCCCGGATGGGCCATGACCTCGACCACGCCCGTTTCGCCCAGTTCCGCGAAGGCGTTGTCCACCAGGGCGAGAAACCGCTCGGCTGACAGGTCTTCGCCGAAAAACCGGGTGATGCAGGTGTCGGCATGGGGCACGCCGGCCGCGGCCAGGGTCTGGCGCATGTCGTCGGAAAGGGCCCTGGCCGGCACCCCGAGTTCCCGGGCCAGTTCCAGAAAGACGGGAAACACCTCCGGCCGCTTGTGGATATGGTGGTGCGAATCGAGGTGGCTCGGCGTCAGTCCCGTGGCCCGGAACCGGGCCAGTTGGGCCCGCCATTCGCGGCGCACCTCGTCCGGATCGACGTCCGTGACCGCGATCTTCTTGCGGGGAAAGGTCCCCTCCCCGGTCACGAGGGTCGAAACGTCTCCGGCCGGCAGGCATGGCGTGCCGCCGGTCAGTTGCAAATGGAGCCCCACCCGGCCGGCGATGGCCGGCCCCAGGCGCGCGATCCGCTCCACGCCGCCCTTCACGCAGACCATGGCCGTGGTGCCGGCCACCACGCCGGCCGCCATGGCTTCCAAAATGCCCTGGCTTACGCCCTCGTCGGCATTGACGAAAAGCCGCCGCATCCATCCTCCTTGACGGAATCCGCACCGTACCCTGCCGCGCCGTCTTGCCCTTCGGACCAGATACGGCTGCCGCCCCTGGCCGTCGCCGGGCCGCCTCCGGTCAGGAGGCCTTGACCCGGTCGAGCACGGCCGCAACGAGCTTCTCGATGCCCTTGGCGATGTCGGCAATGCCGGGCCCGAGCATGTAGGCCGGGGTGGTGACAAGGTTGTTGGCCGCGTCCACCTGGATCTCGTCCACGGCCCTGGCCACGTGTCTTGCCCCGGCCGCTTCCAGGCCCTGGATCGTGGCCGGGTCGTTGCCGATGGTCAGTTCGGGGTGGAATTTCCCCAGGACCAGGGCCAGAACCGCCGGGGCGATGCAGATGGCCCCGATGGGCTTGCCGGCCGCGTGCATGGCGGCAACAAGGGCCGCAACCGAAGGGAAAACCGTCCCATGGGCACCGTTTGTCGCGAAATCGCACAGGTTCTTGACCGCGCCCATGCCGCCCGGCAGGATCAGGCCGTCGAGCTCTTCGGCGCGCACGCCGGCCACGTCGGCAATATTGCCCCGGGCGATGCGGGCGGCTTCGGTCCGGGCGTTGCGGTGCACCTTGCCCGGTGTCCGGGTCACATGGTCCACGGCCGTAAACGGCATTTCCGGAGCCAGGCAGACCACCTTGGCGCCGGCCTTGTCCAGGAAATAGAGGGTCAGGGTGGCTTCGTGGATCTCCGATCCGTCGAAAACGCCGCACCCGGACAACAAGACGCCGATGGTTGCCATACGCCCCCGCTCCTTGGCTATGGAAAATGGGATGAGCCGATCTGGGTTGGAGGGAAAAAATATCCTTTGCTCCGTGTTTCGTCAAATGATCCGCCCCGATCCGCCCGGCCACTCGCCTCCCCGGCGCCCCTGGCCGGCCGCCCGCTCCCGTTGCCATCGGGACGAAAACGGCGCATGAAGGCCCATGCCCAAGCGCTCGCCCTCCCGTTTTCCGGCTCCCCGCCTCACGCCCCTGATCCTATCGGACACCACCCTGCGCGACGGGGCGCAAATGCCGGGCGTCCGGTTTTCCGTGGACGACAAGGTGGCCATTGCCAAGGCCCTGGCCGATGCCGGCGTCGGCGTCATCGAGGCCGGGTTTCCGGCCGGATCCGAGCGCGAGATCGAGGCCGTGCGGCGGATCTGCGCCGAAGTGCCGGGGCCGCGCATCATGGTCCTTTGCCGGGCCGTGGCCGGAGACATCGACGCCGCCTGGGAAGCCCTTGCCGATGCCGCACCCGAGGGACGCGGGGTCGGGATCTTTCTGGCCACCAGTCCCCTGCATCGCCGCCACAAGCTCGGCAAATCCAAGGCCCAGTGCCTGGACATGATCGGCCGGGCCGTGGCCTATGCCAGGAAGCGGTTTTTGAAAGTGACGTTCAGTTGCGAGGACGGCAGCCGCACGGAACCCGCCTTTCTGCGCCAAGCGTATGGCGTGGCCATGGACGCCGGCGCCACGGGCATCGGCTTTCCGGACACCTTGGGCGTCCTGACCCCGGAGGCGGTCCGGCGGCGGGTGCGGATGCTCGCCGCCCTGGCCCATCCTCGGGGCGTGCGCCTGCGCGTCCACTTCCACAACGACCTCGGGCTGGCCACGGCCAATACCCTGGCCGCCGTGGCCGCCGGCGCGGACATCGTCCACCTGACCGTGGGCGGCATCGGCGAGCGGGCGGGTAACGCCGCCCTGGAAGAGACGGTCATGGCCCTTATCCTCAACCAGAAGCAGTACCGCCGTTCCATCGGCGTGGATCCGGCCAAACTGACGGGCCTTTGCCGCCTGGTGTCGCGCCTGTCCGGGGTGCCCCTTGCGGCCAACAAGGCCGTGGTCGGGGCCAACATTTTCGCCACCTCGGCCGGGGTGCACCAGGACGGCCTGCTCAAGCACCCGGACACCTACCTGCCGTTTCGGCCCGAGGCCGTGGGCGCGGACGGCATCCGCCTGCCTTTGTCCCCCCTGTCCGGCAAGGCGGCCCTGGCCCTGCGCCTGGCCGAGCTTGGCATCGAGCTTTCGCCGGACGAGCTTGGCCGGACCAGCCGGATCATGAAAAACGCGGGAAAGGAGGCCTGGGCCGACGAGGAGGCGCTCCTGCGCCGGGCCGCCGCCGCCGCCAGGCAGGCAAGCCTGTGAACGCCCCTTCTTCCTCCCAGCCCTTTTTCGGCCGCCACGTCTGGGCCCTCTATGCCTTCCTGCGTCCCTACAAAAAGGCCGTCATGGGCGGACTGGGCCTGAACGTCCTGGCCCGGGTCTGCGACCTGCTGCCCCTGGCCGTGGCCGGCCGGGTCATCGACGCCGCCGCGGCCGGCACCCGCGATCCTCATGTCTACGTCCTCTACGGCCTGGGCATCCTTTGCAGCTTCGTCTTTCTGGCCATCTTCCAGAGCGGCTCGGACTATGTCCTGGCCGCCATGGCCCAGAAGGCCCGCCACGACATCCGGCTTGCCCTCTACGGCCACCTGCAGACCCTGGATCCGGCCTTTTTCGAGGACCGGCAGACCGGGGACATCATGTCCGTCATCGTCGGCGACGTGGATACCCTCGAAAGCTTTCTGACCGACTCCTCCACCTCGATTATCCGGGTGGCGGTCACCTTCCTCGGCATCTACGGCTACCTCTTTTTCCTGGAATGGCGGCTGGCCACGCTCCTTTTCATTCCGCTGCCCATCGCCGTGCTGGCCATCCGCCACTTCGTCACCCGGGTCCAGCCGCGTTATCGCGAGGCTCGGCGGGCCGTGGGAGCCATCGGGGCCCTGCTCGAAAACAACATCTCGGGCATGGGCGTCATCCAGGCCTACACGGCCGAGGACCGGCTCTACGACGCCGTGTCCGCCCGTTCGGCCACCTACCGCGACGAGGCCGTGGCCGCCGAATTCGAGCGGGCCCGGTTTCTGCCCGCCATGTACGCCGTGGCCGGACTGTCCTTTGGTGCCGTCTTTGCCGGCGGCGGCTGGCTGGTCGCGGCCGGGCACGGACCGACGGTCGGGGACTACACCACCTTTGTCCTGTTCGCGGCCCGGCTCGTGCTGCCGCTGTTCGTCTTCGGCATGCTCATCAACCAGATCCAGCGGGCCGAGGCCGCGGCCGCGCGCATAAGCGAGCTTTTCGCGGTGCGGCCCCGGGTGGCCGACCGGCCGGAGGCCGTGGCCCTGGCCGGCCGGCCGATGCGCGTGGATTTTTCGGACGTCCGCTTCGCCTACCCGGGCCGGGAGCCGGTCATAAACGGGGTCAGCTTTACGCTTGGCCAGGGCAACGTCCTCGGCGTGGTCGGTCCGACCGGGGCCGGCAAATCGACGCTGGTCAAGCTGCTCCTGCGCTACTTCGAGCCGACCGGCGGCGAGATCACCCTCGATGGCGTGCCGCTCGCCGCCTACACGCTTCGCAGCTACCGGGGGCTTCTCGGCTACGTCTCCCAGGAAGCCTTCCTTTTCCACGGCACGGTGGCCGAAAACATCCTGCTCGGCCGGCCCGAGGCCGACAGGGAGGCCGTGCGCCAGGCGGCGACCGTGGCCGGGGCGGACGAATTCATCCTGAAGCTGCCAAGCGGCTACGACACCATCATCGGCGAGCGCGGCATGAAGCTTTCCGGCGGTGAGCGCCAACGGGTGTCCCTGGCCCGGGCCATCCTGCGCGATCCGGCCATCCTCATCCTGGACGAGGCCACCTCGGCCGTGGACAACCAGACCGAGGCGGTCATTCAGCAAAATCTCCACTCCTTCCGCCAGGGACGCCTCACCCTGGCCGTGGCCCACCGGCTGTCCACGGTGCGCCAGTGTTCGGAGATTCTGGTGGTGGTTGACGGCTATGTGGTCGAGCGCGGCGACCACGACAGCCTGCTGGCGGCGGGCGGCGTCTATGCCGGCATGTGGGCCGTGCAGAGCGGCCAGGATCTGGCGTGACGCTCGATCCCGACACGGCGACCGTGCTTGAGGTCGTGGCCGCCTGCCCGGCCACCCAGGCCGTCTTCCGACGCTACGACACGGCGGCCGGCTGCTGTCTTTTGTGCGAAGGGCTTTTCGAGACCATCTGCGGGCTCGCCGCCCGGTTCGACCTTGACCGGGAGGCGCTCGTAAACGATCTTCGGGCCGTGATGAAAAAGGAAGAAGTATGACGATCGAACTGGTCAAGACCGTCACCGCCGCCGGCTGAGCGGCCAAGATTCCTCCAGGGGACCTGGAGGCCATCTTGCGGGGCCTGCCCCCTGTCACCGATCCTCGCCTGCTGACCGCCCAGGGTGTCAACGAGGATGCGGCCGTGGTGCGCCTTCCGGACGGCCGGGGCCTGGTTCAGACCGTTGATTTCTTCACGCCCATCGTCAACGATCCCTACAAGTTCGGCCGCATCGCCGCGGCCAATGCCCTGTCCGACGTCTACGCCATGGGCGGGGTGCCGCTTTCCGCCATGAACATCGTCTGCTTTCCCGTAAAGACCATGGACCGGATGATCCTGGCCGAGATCCTGCGCGGCGGCCTGGACGCGGTGCTCGAAGCCGGAGCCGTGCCGGCCGGCGGGCACAGCGTGGAGGACAAGGAGATCAAGTACGGCCTGGCCGTCTCGGGCCTGGTCGATGCCGACGGCTTTGCCGCCAACACGGGGCTTGTGCCCGGCGACGTGCTCCTCCTGACCAAGCCGCTCGGCACCGGCGTCCTGGCCACGGCGCTCAAGGGAAATTTCGGCGACGCGGCCGTGCTCGAAGACCTGCTTTTTCAGTGGGCCGGCCGGCTCAATGCCGCCGGTGGCCGGGTCATCCGGGAGCTGGGCCTCAAGGCGGCGACCGACGTGACCGGCTTTGGCCTCGGCGGCCATGTGCTGGAAATGGCGCGGGCCTCGCATGTGGCCGTGGAGCTGCGCCTGGCCGACATCCCCTTCCTGCCCCAGGCCGTGGAACTGGCGGGCCTGGGCATGTTGCCCGCCGGCAGCTTCGCCAACCGCAACTACTGCGCCAGCGCGGTGTCCGTGGCCCCCGGCCTGGACCCCATCCAATCCGATCTGGCCTTCGACGCCCAGACCTCCGGCGGCCTGGTCCTGGCCGTGCCCGAAGCGAAAGTGGAGGCGGCAAGAAAGATGCTACTCGATGCCGGGGATCTTGCGGCGGTTATTGGACGGGTGGTGGAGGCAGAGGCAGCGGAAGGGGCGGCGAGGCTGCGGCTGATTTGACAATAACGGTTGAGGTTAACTCCATGTATTACGATGTGATCTTTCATTTTGATCAAGACGCCGAAAAACTCAGTGTCGCTTTAAGCAATGTACGAAACTATATAAAAGCACTTCACGCTGAAAGTTTCACCATTGTTCTTGTGGTAAACGGACCCGGCATCAAAATGATGGGCAAGACCGATAGCCAGGCAGAGCAACTCACAGAATTAGCCTCGCTCGGCCTCAGTGTCCGTGTCTGTCAAAATGCCTTGCATCACTTCCATCTCAAGCCGGAATGGCTCAATCCTGTCTGTCAAATAGTTCCTGCGGGAATTATTGAAATTGTCGATCTTCAAAGAAAGGCTTTCACCTACATCAAGCCCTGATGCTCCCTTTCGATACAGTAGAGTTCAAAAGGCAAGGCATTGGTGCATCGGCCCTTGCGAACGGATGGGGCAAAGATGAAGGTGAGAAAATTCTTTAAGGCCGACACCGTACCGCATCCACCTTCCACATCCCCCCCTCTTCCACCATCTCGAACGTAGCCGCCTTGTCCTTCTCTTCCGGCCATTTGTAGGCCACCACCGCCTTCCCTTCCGCTGACGACTCGGTCTTGTACCGATACGCCCCTGCCGGTTCGTCCTGGGCGCAGGTCAGGGGATTGTAGTCCAGGCCGCACAGTTCGCCGGCCACGTACCTGCCGTTGCAGTTTTCCTGTACCGCCGCTTTTTCCTGGGCCGCCATGTCATCGAGCAGCCGTTTGGTGAAAAATCGGGCATAGCCCTTGTCGGCCTTGGGTTTGTAGCTGGGCGCGCGGAGCACGAATTCGAGCAGGTTCGGGTCCTTGCCGGACAGGTGCAGGACTTTGTCGAGAGCCTTTTCGGCTTCGGATGCGGCGACGTGGTAGCCGGCGTTTCCGACCGGGGCCGGTTCCCCGGTCTGGGCGGGGGCGGCGGCGAGCAGCAGGACAAGGACAAGCCACAACAGGGACGGCAGGCGGGGCGAATGCAGGCACGGCATACGGGCGGGCTCCGGCTACAGGTTTTGGTCCATGCCGTTCCCTACCCGAGGCGGCGGTGTCTGTCATGTCGACTCGGGTAGGCAGCAAGCGGCCAAATCCCGTGACCAACACCGAAAGCCCGTTGCGGAAAACCGCAACGGGCTGAAAAACTGGCAAAAAACCGTAGGAGTTAGGCCTGCTTGCTCTTGCTGATGGCCGTGGACAGACGGGAGATGTTACGGGCCGCGGTCTTCCAGTGAATGATTTTCTTGGTAGCGGCCTTGTCCAGGACCTTGGTGGCGGTCAGCAGGGCCGTTTCGGCGGCGGCGGTGTCGCCGGTGGCCAGGGCGGCGCGCACGGTTTTGATGACGTTGCGCACGCGGGTTTTCACCGCCCGGTTGCGAGCCCGGGCCAAAAGACTTTGACGATGCCGTTTCAGAGCGGATTTATGGTTGGCCAAGGATCGTTCCTCCGTGTGATGTTCGCTAAAGCAGGATTACTTAAATTGATGGCCTGGAACTGTCAAGCAAAAAATGCCATTTCGAGCGTAACGAGGCAAGCCACAAACCGCACTGCGACCACGTGGCGTCCCTATTGGGGTGGTCCAGGAGGGGATCACCCCCTCCTGGACGCCGGAGGCATCTTTTCGCCTCCCTCCCCCGCCGCTATACCTGCAAGGCCGCGAAATCGGCCACCCGGCCGAGGCGGTCCACCAGGGATTTGAGCAGGTTCAGGCGGTTTAAGCGCACGTCCATGTCGTCGCACATGACCATGACGTTGTCGAAAAAGGCGTCCACGGTGGGGCGCAGCTCATAGAGAAGGTCGAGGACCCCGGCGTAGTCGCCGGCTTCGAATAGCGCGTCGTAGCGCGGGAAGACGTCGGCGCAGACCGCGGCCAAGTCCTTTTCGGCCTGCTCTTCCAGAAGCGCCGCCTTGACCAGGCCGGTCAACGGCTGGCCGGCGCCGACGCCCTGCTTGCGGATGATGTTGGCCGCGCGCTTGAAGGTCAGGACCGCCTGGCCGAAGTCCGGCTTGGCGGCAAAGGCGGCCAGGGCCGGGATGCGGGCGGCAAGCTCGGCGATGTCGGTGAAAGACGCCCCGGCCGCGGCCTCGACCACCAGTGTGTCAAAGCCCCGGCCCGTGAAGTAGGCCTTCAGGCGCTGGCCGAAGAAGTCGAGGAGCCTGGCCAGGATGTGGGTGCGGTCGACCTTGAACTTGACCTCGCCGTAGCCGTCGAGGGCGGCCTGCAAGAGCTCCATCAGGTTCAGGCGCAGCCCGTGCTCGATGACGATGCGGCAGATGCCAAGGGCCGCCCGGCGAAGGGCATACGGGTCGGCCGCGCCGGTCGGGGCCATGTCCAGGCCGAAGCAGCCGGCCAGGGTGTCGGCCTTGTCGGCCAGGGACAGGACCGCGCCGGCCAGCGTGGCCGGAACCGGGCTGTCCGGACCGGCCGGCAGGTACTGCTCGGCAATGGCCCGGGACACGGTCTTGGACTGGCCCTTGCGGCGGACGTAAATGCCGCCCATGATGCCTTGCAGTTCCGCGAACTCCCCGACCATGTCGGACACGAGGTCCACCTTGGCCAGTCCGCCGGCCTGGGAGGCCTCAAGCATGACTTCAGGTTTTCCGGCCTGCTCGGCCACCACGCCGCACAACCGCTCCAGGCGGCGGGCCTTGTCGCGCATGCTGCCAAGGCCGGCCAGAAAGACCACGCTTTCGAGCTTTTTCTGCCAGGTCTCAAGGTCGGTGGCCAGATCGGCCTCCCAGAAGAACCGGGCGTCTTCCAGGCGGGCGGTCAGGACCCGCTGCCAGCCCCGGCGCACCAGGTCCACGTTGCCGGGCACAAGGCCCAGTGTGGTCAGAAAGACCGGTAAGAGCCCGCCCTTCCCGTCCTCCACGGCGAAACTCTTCTGATGCGTCTCCATGCTGGTAATCAGCACCTCGCGGGGCACGTCCAGGAACTTGGGATCGAGTCGGCCGAGCAGCACCACCGGGTGCTCGGTCAGGCCCGTCACCTCGGCCAGGAGCGCCGGATTGATGACCGCCGTGCCGCCGGCCTCCCGGGCCAGGGTCTCGGCCTGGGACCGCACCAGGCTTTCTCGCTCCCGGGCGTCGAGGACCACCTTGCCCTGGTCGCGGATGATGCCGAAATAGTCCTTGGCCGCGGCCACGTCAAAAGGCCCGGGCCCCATGATGCGGTGCCCCCGGGTCCGGCGGCCGGAGACGATGCCGTCGAGTTCAAAGGGCACGACCGCGTCGCCAAGCAGGGCCAAAAACCAGTGCACCGGCCGGCCAAAGGCGAAATCGCGGCTGCCCCAGCGCATCCGTTTGGGAAAGGAAAGCTTTTTGACCGCCTCCAGACACATGCCCGGCAAAAGAGCCATGGCCGGCTCGCCGCCGGTGGTCTTGTTGAGGGCCAGGTATCGGCCCTTGCCGGTCTCCATGACAAAGACGTCGGCAACGTCCTTGCCTTGCCCCTTGGCAAAGCCCACGGCAGCGGGCGTGGGATTGCCCGAGGCGTCGAAGCCGACCCGCTCGGGCGGACCGGTCACAAGCTCCTCCTCCCGCCGCGAATCGGCAGCCAGTTCCGGGATGCTCACCACGAGACGGCGCGGCGTGGCAAAGGCGGTGACAGCGGAGGCGTCGAGCTTGGCCTGGGCCAGGGCATCGGTGAAAAGGGTCCGAACCTCGCTGGCGAGTCCGGACAGGAATCGGGCCGGCATCTCCTCGAACCCGATCTCGAACAGGAAATGGGACATGGCGTGGGTCCTTTATGCGCTTTGGGTGAGGAGCGGATAGCCCAGTTCCTTGCGCTGGGCGGCGTACAGCCGGGCCAGATTCGAGGCCAGGGCCCGCACGCGGCCGATGTAGCCGGTGCGCTCGGTGATGGAAATGGCTCCCCGGGCTTCGAGCATGTTGAAGGCGTGGGAACACTTGAGGCAGTAGTCGTAGGCCGGCCAGGGCAGGCCAAGCTCGCAAAGCCGCTTGCACTCTTTTTCGCAAGCCGCGAAATGGGCCAGGAGCATGCCGGCGTCGGATTCCTCGAAGTTGTAGCGCGAGTGCTCGTACTCGCCCCGCTGGTGGACCTGCCCGTAGGTCACGTGCTCGTTCCAGGCCAGGTCGTAGACCGATTCCTTCTGCTGCAAGTACATGCTGATGCGCTCGAGGCCGTAGGTGATCTCGACAGAGACCGGCGAAAGGTCGATGCCGCCCACCTGCTGGAAATAGGTGAACTGGGTGACTTCCATGCCGTCGAGCCAGACTTCCCAGCCAAGACCCCAGGCGCCGAGGGTGGGCGATTCCCAGTCGTCCTCGACAAAGCGGATGTCGTGGTCGGCGGCGTTGACCCCAAGGGCGGCCAGGCTTTCCAGGTAGATCTCCTGGATATTGTCCGGCGAGGGCTTGAGGATGGCCTGGAACTGGTAATAGTGCTGCAAGCGGTTGGGATTTTCCCCGTAGCGGCCGTCGGTCGGCCGGCGGGACGGCTGGACATAGGCCGCTTTCCAGGGTTCGGGGCCGATGACCCGAAAGAAGGTGGACGGGTTGAACGTTCCCGCCCCGACCTCGGAGTCGTAGGGCTGGACCACGAGGCAGCCGGATTTGGCCCAGAAGTTTTGCAGCGTCAAGATGACATCCTGAAAATACATGGTCGCTCCGATTTCAAGGTTCAACCGCCGGCCGGACCGGGCCGGCTCATTGCCGGATCAAACGAAAAAAAGCCCAACGATCCCATGGCGGCCACGTGTCAGGCCCGGACGAAGCCGCCCTGTTCCCAGGCCAGGCCCATGTGGTAGCGCACGAGCAGGTCCACGGTCCGGGAAAATTCCCGGGCCGCCGCCGGTTCGGGACGGCAGGCCGCCCAGTGGCCCGGATCCTTGGCCACGGCGGCGTCGAACAGGGCCAGGGCGCCGGACCCCAAGGGCTGGCGCACGCCCCCGTCCAGGCCGTTGCGGCAGTCCGGACAGACGATCCTGCCGGCCTCCACGTGGCATACGGCCCCCTCCCCGGCCAGGGGCGCGCCGCAGGCGGCGCATCGCGCGCACCCGGGCAACATGCCGTGCAAAAACGCCATCCTGGCTCGAAAAAGCAGCGGGAAAAGCGGCGACGGCGTGGCCGGCTCGGTCTCCAGGGCGGCGAGCATGGCCCGAAGTAACGCGTAGGCTTCGGCCGTTCCTTGGGGCCCAAGCGGCACCGCCTCGAAAAATTTCAAGCAATTGACGGCCATGCCAAGCCGCGCCGGTTCCGTACGCAACACGCGCGGCGCGTCAAGAAGCTTGGCCTCGGTCAGGCAGTGGTACCCCCGATAGCCTGACCGCCGCACCTTGAACCGGACGTGGTTGAAGGCGTCGAGGCAGCCGAGGAACCGACGGCGGCTTTTCATGCCGCCAAAGGCAAAGGCCGTGTACAGGCCGCGCACCGGCGAAAAAAGGCGCACCCAGGCGTCTATTTCCCGAAACCGCCCCACCTTGAGCACGAGCGCCTTTTCGGAAAATTCCATGCCAGCCTCGAAACGTTCTCAGATGCCGGACCAACGGGAACCCACGCCAACCCTTCGCAAGCCCCGCCGCACGGGCGGCGGCTCCCAGGCGTGCCGCAGGCTCCGCCGCCGCTAGGGGAAGCGGATGGTCTTGACCGCGCCTTTTTCAGTGACCACGGGCGTTTCCTTGCCATCGTAGCGAAAAATCACACTGCTCGGATTGCCGAGCTTGATCTCGATTTTCTCGGAAAAGGGCACGGTCAGCCGCTGGCCCTTTTTCACGTAGATTTCCTTGGACGGGCCCTTGTCCGGGTTGACGATGACCCAGCTGCCGTCCTGGCCGTAGATTTCCACTTCCTTGGCTCCCGCACCCGGGACGGCCTCCCCGCCAAGGGCCGGGGCGGTGGCGGCCGGTGCGACCGGCGTGGTCGGCACGGCCGGCGCCTGCGAAGGCGCCGGCGCCCCGGGGACGGCCTGAGCCGCTTCGTCGGGAGTCTTTTTGGCCACGAACTTCAGGGTTTTGACCGAGCCCTTGCCGGCCTGGAACGGATAGAGTTTGTTGTCGAAGCGGATCTCCACCCCCGGGGCATTGCCCAGCCGCACAAGCAGGTAATCGGCGAAACGGCCGGTGAAGGTGTCGCCTTTTTCCAGCATGGTCTCGTGCATGGTGCCGCCGTCGGCGCCGGCCTGCAGCCAGCACCGGTCGTTGGCCACGATGGTGACCGTGTGGGGGCCGTGTTCGCCCACGGTAAAGGCCTTGGCCGAGGGGGCCGGGGCGGCCGGTTCGGGCGCGACGGGAATCGCGGGGGCGGCCGGGGCGGACGGACCGCTCGTGGCGATGTCCTGGGTGGCCCGGTCTTCGGCGCTCGGCTCGGGCAGGGTCGTGGCCTCGGCCTTGGGCGCGGGCGGCGCCACCGGCGCAGGCGTTTCCGCCGCCGGGGCGGGCGTCTGGGGCGGGGGTGCCTGTTCGGCAGGCCTTGGCACGACCGGAACCGGACGGGCCGGTTCCGATTCCGAAGCCAGGGGCGGGGCGGCGGGCTTTGCCGTGGCCTGGGGCGCGGCGCTTTCCGTCTCGTCACCGGACTTGGCCAGGACATGGGCGAAGAGATACCAGCCCAGGCCGGCCACCGCCAGGAACGCCACAAGACACAGGAGCGCGGGTACCAGGGGTACCTTGGAGGCCGGCTTCACGGCGCAGCCGCAGTCGTCCTCGGGAATGTCCTTTATAAGCGACACATTGCCCACGACCGGTTCTTCGGGCTGATAGACCTGGGAGAGCCGCCGGTTGAACTCCTCCTGGTCCACTCCGAGGAGCCGGGCGTAATTTTTGATAAACCCCTTGGCATAGACCGGGTGGGGCAAAACACTTTGGTTGCCTTCCTCAATGGCCGTGAGGCAACTGCGCGTGATCTTTATCTTGTCCGACACATCCTCGATGGTGAGGCCTTGCCGCTCCCGTTCCTCACGCAAAATAGTCCCTAACTCACGCAAATCCATATCAAAAACTCCTCTGTGACCACGACGCCGGGGGCGGGAGGACCCCCACGCGGCGGGCGGACCAAGCCCTACAGCTTGATCTCGATAACCGCCTTGGACCGCAGATTATCAATGTATTCCTGAAAAAGTTTATCGAACTTCTGCTTGTAGAGCATTTCCTGGATCTGGTCCCTGGCGCCCTCGAAGGAGGGACCGCCGGCCGGCGTCGGGGCGGGCGCGGCAGGAGCCGGGGTGGAGGCCGCCCCGGTGCGCAGGACCAGCAGCACGGCCTTGCCGTCGAGCATCACCGGCGGGCTGACCTGCCCGGCGGGCACGGACTTCAAGGCGTCGCGAAGCGGCGGAGCCAGATCCTTGGCCTGCACATCGCCGAGGTCGCCGCCCTGGTCCCGGCCGGGACCGATGGAATACTTTTTGGCCGCATCGGAAAACTTCAGGGATCCGGAAGTGATCTGGGCGCGGAGGTCGTCGGCCTGCTTTTTGGTGGCCACCATGATGAAGCCGATGGTGCCGGAAACCTTGGGGCCGAGGATGGACTTGGCCGTGGGCAGCGCGCCCTTGTTCTTCTCGTAATAGTCCCGGATCTCGTCGTCGGTGACCAGGACCTTGCGGTGCACCATGAAGCCGAGCAGACGTTTTTTCACGCTGTCAAGACGCATGCGCTCGCGGAAGTCCTTGAGCGTCATGCCTTCCTTGTTGAGTTCGGCCACGAACTGCTGCTGGGTCAGGTTGTTCTTCTTTTTGATCTCATCGATCTGGGAGTCGAGTTCCGTTTCGGAAATCGAGACCTTGAGGCGGGCGGCCTCCTGTTCGATGAGTATGTCGTTGATCATGCTCTCCAGGACCTGCCGGCGCAACTCGGCGGCCTGCGGGTCGTCGGGCCGCATCGAGACGCCTTGCGTGCGCTGCAGGAGATCGGCCAGGCGCGCGTTGACGTCGAACATGGTGATGAGTTTGCCGTTGACCACGGCAACCACCTTGTCCACCAGTTGGGTGGCCCAAGCTGTGGTGGTCAGGGCGACCAGCAGGACGAGCATGAGACAGATTTTAGGGAGACGGGGCAATGTGATCCTCCGTGAGGGGCTTCCCGGGCATGACAGGACAGGCACGCCACGCCGGCATGGATGCCCCGGTGCGATGCGGCCGCTGCGACGTCCTCCTCCCAGGCTGACGCAACCGCGCATCGGGGGCCTATAAACGTTTTTACCAACCCAGGCAATCGTGGTCCCGGCCACCCGGGCGGACACTCAGGGAAATTCCAGGACCCGGCTCTCTTTTTTCCCCACCACCACTGTGGCTTCCCGGTCGCCGGCACGGTAGGCCACTTCGCTCGGGCTGCCAAGGCGCACGGTCAGCTTCCGGGAAAAGGCGATCCGGTGCGGCTGGCCCGGCTTGAGGTAGACCCGCTCCTCCTGGCCGCCGTCCACGGCAAAGCGGATCCAGCTGGCCTTGACGGCGGTGAACTCCACGGCTCCCGCCTCGTCGGAATGCACCGCTTTCGCGTCAAGCGGGAAGGCGGATGGCGGCGTAAGGGCTTGCTCCGCAGGCGGTGGCGGCGCGGCCGGTTCGTCGTTCCGGCCGGGTTCGGGCGTCGGGGCCGGGTCCTTGTCCGGGGCGGCCTCGGGCGACGGCTGCGGCGCGGCGAGGGGAGCGGCCGGTTCGGCCGCAGCCGCTGCGTCCCCGGCCGGCGGCGAGGCGGCGGCAAGGTCGGCGGCCGGCCTGACACCGGCCCCGGCCTTGTCGGCCAGGACTTTTTCCGCCTGCCCGGCGCTTTCGTCCGGGGCGTGAAGTTCTTCCCGGGCCAGGGCCAGCCCGTTTTGCGGCCGCGTTTGCGCCACAGTGGCCGCCTCCGGTCTTTCTCCGGCCAGAAGCTGTCTGTTGACCGTGATCCGGGCTCCGGCCAGGGCTTCGGCCAGCCAGGCGGCAAAAGTCTTTTCCAGTTTCCGGGCGCCCAGCTCGGCCTCGACTCGGGCATAGGCCTTGGCCGGATCGAAGACGGTTGCGGGCTCGCGAGAAAGGACCACCAGAAACCACGTCTCCGTGTCCGCTCCCAACAGGCCCGAGGCCTCGCCGGGTTTGAGGCCCTTGACCGCCTGGCGCCAGGGTTCGGCCAGATTTTTTTCCGGCACCGTGGCCTCGCGCACCGTGATGCCGTCAAGGCTTTCGAGGGAAGCGGACTGTCCGGATTTGCGCCAGGCGGTCAGGGCCGCCTGGACGGCCTCGGCTTCGCGGCCGCGCACCTCGGCCAGGCGCACCCGGGCCGGCCGGGTGAAGGCATCGATGTGTTCCTTATAATAGGCCGCGGCCTCGGAAACATCCACGCGTGCGTTTTGCCGCAGGACTTCCCGGGAAAATTTGGCCAGGGCCAGACGGTCGCCGAGGACCTCGCGCCAGCGGCCGAGGTCGATGCGCTCCTCAAGGAGCATCCGTTCGAAGGCGTCGCCGGAATCGCCGGTGGCATAGTCGGCCCGCACCTGCGCCTCGGCCGCCTCCACTTCGGCCGGCGTGACCGCGAGCCCAAGCCGGGCCAGCTCCTGGCGTACGAGCCTGGCCACGATCATGTCGGCCAATACGGCCCCGTACTCGGCCCGCAATTGCTCGACCGCGGGATTGCCGGCCTCGGGCGCGCCGAGGCGGCCAAGGCCGTGGCGCGCCTCCAGATCCGGCAGCCGGATGGGCGCGCCGTTGACCACGGCCACCACCCCGGGCTCCCTGGCCGCATCCTGCTTGCAGCCGGCGGCCAGGGCCGCCAAGGCGACGGCCAGGGCAACGGCCGTCAGCCGGCGAAACAGGATGCGGCCGTCGGTCACGACGCCCCCCCCTCTTCGCCGAGGGCGGCCAGTTCCCTGGCCCAGGCGGCCACGGCCTCTGGCAGGGGCAGGGTCTGGTCAAGGGGCAAGGCGAGGCGGCCCGGCGGCAGGAGCTTGACGCCCTGGCCCCGGCTGCCGGCAAAGGCCACCACTCGGTCCAAGGAAACGGCCGCGCCTTCGGCCTCGAAGGACACTACGAGCCGGGATGGCGCGATCTCGGCCTTCTGGGCCCCCAGGCGCGAGAGCACCTGCTTCAAGGCCAAAACGGCCCGGAAATTGTCCACTTCCGGCGGCTGGGGACCGAACCGGTCACGGATTTCGGCCATGAGTTCGGCCAGCCGCTCTTCGGTCCGGGCCGTGGACAGGGCCTTGTAGAGCCGCAGCCGATCGGAAGCCTCGGGCACGTAGCGTTCCGGGATGCGGGCCGGAATGCCAAGCGTCAGCTCCGGCTCGGTCCGCTCCTTGACCGGTTCGCCCTTGAGCCGCCCCACTTCCTCGGCCAGCATCTCCAGGAACATGTCGAGGCCGATGCGGGCGATATGCCCGGACTGGGCCTCGCCGAGGATGTTGCCGGCCCCGCGCAGGCGCAGGTCCTCCATGGCCACCTGGAACCCGGCCCCGAGGTAGTCCATGTCGAGGATGACGCGCAGGCGCTTTCGGGCCAGTTCCGGCACCTTCTCGATGCTCGGCACCACGAAATAGGCGTAGGCCTGCCGGGGCGAGCGCCCGACCCGGCCGCGCAGCTGGTAGAGCTGCCCCAGGCCGAACATGTGGGCGTTGTCCACCACAAGCGTGTTGGCCCGGGGGAAGTCCAGGCCGGACTCGATGATCGAGGTGCAGACCAGAATGTCGGTCTCGCCGTGCCAGAAGCCGTGCATGGCCTCCTCGAGCGCCGTCTCGGACATCTGGCCGTGGGCCATGGCCACCTTGGCCTCCGGGGCGAGCGTCTTGACGAAGGCGGCCACATCCTCCAGGCCCTGGACCCGGTTGTGGACCCAGAAGACCTGGCCCTGGCGTTCGAGCTCCCGGCGCAGCACTTCCTTTAAAAAGGCCTCGTCGCGTTCGACGAGGGCGGTTTCCACGGTTTTTCTCTCGGCCGGCGGGGTCTCAATAACCGAAAGGCCCCGCACGCCGGAAAGGGACAGTTGCAGGGTGCGCGGGATGGGCGTGGCGGTCAGGGTCAGGGCATCGATGTTCTTTTTGAAGGCCTTGAGGCGTTCCTTGTGCTTGACCCCGAACCGCTGCTCCTCATCCAGAATGAGAAGCCCGATGTTGGGAATGGTCACGTCGGCGGAGAGGATGCGGTGGGTGCCGATCAGGATGTCCACCTCGCCGCGGGCGACCGACTCCAGCACCACCTTGCGGCGCTTGGGCGACACGAAGCGCGAGAGCATCTCCACCCGGACCGGGAAACCCTCCAGGCGGGCCGCGAAATTTTGGTAGTGCTGCTCGGCCAGGACCGTGGTCGGACAGAGCATGGCCACCTGCTTGCCGTCGAGCACGGCCCGGAAGGCGGCCCTCAGGGCCACCTCGGTCTTGCCGAAGCCGACGTCGCCGCAGACGAGCCGGTCCATGGGCTCGGGCCGCTCCATGTCGGCCAGCACCTCGGCGATGGCCTTTTCCTGGTCCGGGGTCTCCTCGAAGCCGAAGGTGGCCTCGAATTCGAGGTAGAGCTCGTTGGTCGGACCGTAGGCATAGCCCTTGGCCACCTGTCGGTAGGCGTACATCTCGACCAGGTCGGCGGCGATGCGTTCGATGGCCTTCTTGGCCCGTTCGCGCACGGACTTCCACCGGGCCCCGCCCAGGCGGTCAAGCGGGGGCGAGATGCCTTCGGGACCCTTGTAGCGCTGCATGAGCCCCAGCCGGTCGGCCGGAAGATAGAGCTTGTCGTCGTCGGCGAAGACCAGGAGCAGGTAATCGCCGCCGGTGGCGTCCACGGTCATGCGAGTAAGCCCCTCGAAGGTGGCCACGCCGTAGTCGCGGTGGACGATCAGATCGCCGGGACGGATGTCGTCAAAGGAGGTCAGGCCCTTGAAATCCTTGTCCCTCCGCCCTTCCCCGCCCGCGCCCGAAGCCTCGGGGTGGAGAATGTCCTCGGGCAGGATCCGGGTGTCGCGCCAGGCAAGCTCCATGCCGTGGCGAAGGCCCGAGAGCAGGGCGTAGAGGCCGGGTTCGCCCGGGCTGTAGCCGGTGCGAAAGGCCAGTCCCTCGGGCTCGATCATCTGGAGGAACTTCTTGCGGGACCGTTCGCCGTGAAAGGACAGGATGGTCTGGCCGTGGCCGTTCCATTCCTTGAGGGCCGCGGTCAGGGTGGTCCAGGGCCGCTTGTCCGAGCCGGGTTTCCAGAAAAGATCCCCGAACCGCTCCAGGGTCTTTTCCGACAGGTCCGGACCGTGGCGTCCCCGGCCCATGACCAGGTCTTCGAAAAGGATGCGCCGGCCGGCTACCAGGGCCTTTCGAGCCATGTTCTCGGGCCAGAGAATCCGGGAGGTCGGCCAGGGGTGGCCCCGCTCCTTGGTCTCGGCCTCGAAAAACCGCCGCCAGGCGTGCTCCACCTCTTCCAGGCGCTCCTTGACCTTGGTCGCGTCGCACACGATCCAGGCGGCGTCCTCGGGGAACCAGGCCGACAGTTCCACCGGCCGTTCGTAGAAGAGTCCGGGCCAGATGCCGCCGTCGGCGGCTGCGACCGCCGCCTCCAGGTGGCTTTTGGCCGCGCGGTGCAGTTCGCCCGTGCCGGCGATGGTCTCCCACAGGGAAGCGGCCTCTTCCTTGAAGGTCTCGGACAGGACGGCCGGCGCGGCTGGCACGAAGACGGCTTCCGAAAGCTCGGCCAGGGACCGCTGGGACCCGGCGTCGAACCGGCGGATCGCTTCCACGGTGTCGCCGAAAAATTCCAGGCGCAGGGGATTTTCATAGCCCGGGGGGAAGATGTCCAGAATGTCGCCGCGAAGGGAGAATTCGCCCGGGTTCGTGACCATGGGCGTGCGCTTGTAGCCCCACAAGACGGCCTGCTCGGCAATGAGGTCCCGGGGCAGCTCCTCGCCCACGGCCACGGTCAGGATATTGCCTTCGAGGGCCCGGGGCGGCGGCCACTTGGGCAGGAGGTTGTCGGCCGTGAAAAGAAGGATGCGCGGTCCGCTGCCCATGGCGGCGTAGGCCAGAAAGGCCATGCGTCTGGCCCAGAACGCGCCGCTTGGCCGGCCCGGGGCGTAGGACGGCAGGGCCATGTAGGGCGCGGCCCACAGCGACCCGGGCGAGGCCGGGGCCACGAGGTCAAGGAGCGAGGCGATTTTGGCCAGTTCGGTATGGCCCGGGGTCACCACCACGGCGGACTGGCCACGGCCGAGCGCCTCGGCGGCCAAAAACGCCAAGGTGGCTGGTCCGCTTTTGTAGACCGAGGCGGAATCCGGGCTGGCCAGGAGATCGGAAAGGGAGGGAGTGCGGGACAAGGCATGCCTCTTGAAAAAAAACACGGGATGGCCGCCGCCACGGGTGTGGCGGCGGCCGGGAATGCGAAAGAGCAAAACGGACGGGCCGAAACGACGGCCACGGCACTCTTCGTGCGCGCAAACCGTCGGCCGCCCGCAAAAAACGTCTCGCGAAAAAGCCTAGAAAGAAGTGCCGAGCATGTCGCGTTCTTCGCCGGACAAAAGCTTGTTGAGGTCAAGGAGGATCAGCAGCCGGTCCTCGAGCTTGCCCACACCGCTTATGTACTCCGATTCCAGCCCCGACACGACCGGTGGTGGCGGTTCCACCGTGCTGGCGGGTATGCGCAGCACCTCGGAGACGGAATCGACCACAAAGCCGACGATCATATTGTTGATTTCAATGACGATAATCCGGGTATGCTTGTCGTGGTCCCGGGTGGACAGCCCGAACCGGCGACGCAGGTCGATGATGGGTATGACCTTGCCCCGCAGGTTGATCACGCCTTCGACAAATTCCGGGGCGCGCGGGACCTTGGTGATATCCATCATGCGGATGATCTCCTGCACGCTCAGGATATCGACACCGAACTCTTCCTCGCCAATGCTGAACGTGACGAGTTGGAGCAGTTCGGCGTCCTGTTTTTTGAGGGTCTCCTCCATGCGGCAAGCTCCCGTTTTGATGTGACCGCGAAATCCGCGGCGATACGTCCCGCTTTTCGACTATCTAGCCGAATTTCCCCGGGTTCGGCAAGGGCGCCGCTCCGGAAAGGCCGAAAACTACTCTCCCGAGGCTTCGCGCTGGCGTTCCTCGGGCGTCATGCTCCAATAGGGAAACCCGTCCCTGGTGCGCCGGACCTTGAGCTCGCTGTCCTCGCCCTTTTTCACTTTGACGGCGAAAAGGACGTCATGGCCGTCGAACTCGACCCAGGCGCCGGCCACCTTGACCTGGTCGCCCTCCTTGAGGCCGATGGCTCCCAGGTCCACGAATTCCTTGGGCCCGACATGCACGATCTCGACGGATTTGTCCTTTTTGTCCTCGATCTGGAGGGCCACGCCCGGGGCCATGCCCGGAATCGGCGTCACATCCACGATTTTGAGGACCCGCCCCTTGAGGGAATCGGCTTCCTTGGGGTCGAACATCCGATCGTACTCCCCGCCTTTTTCCCATCCCTTAATGTTGGGATTGGCCTTGGCGGCGGCGAGAGCCGTGCCCGGCAGGCACAATGCGGTCAAAAAGAGCGACAAGACAAGCGCACGCATGGCTATCTCCTTGCCGGCCATCGATATTGGCCGGCCATTTCGCATCGGGGCACCGCCGCGATACGGTTCCTTGCGGCCTGCGTCAATAGAGGAACTGGCCGTTTTCGTAAACCGTGGCCTCGTGGCCGTCGGCCAGGCGGGCCCGCACCCGTTTGGGTTCGGTATTGACCAGATCCCAGTGGAGGGCCGAATCGTTGAATCCCAGCTCCTCCTTGCGCGGCCCGTCAAGCCCGGCCGGATCGCCGTCAAAGGTGTCGGAGTAGGAGCTTCCCACGGCCACATGGCAGTTTCCGTGCGGCCCGCCGAAATTCTCGTCATAGAGCGTATTGGCCATGAACCGGTCGATCATGGAGAACCGCTTGTCGGTCAGGGAGAATTCGCCCAGGCGCGAGGCGCCCGGGTCCATGGCCAGCTGCTTGCGCACGAATTCCTCGCCCTGCTCGGCCGCGATGTCCGTCACCACGCCGTCCTTGAAGGTCAGGCGCACGCCCCGCACGTAGTTGCCGCTGCGGTACGACGGCTGGTCCGCGTAGTAGCGGCCGGAGGTGCCGCGCCAGTCAGGCGAGGTGAAGATCTCGAAGCTCGGGATGTTGTGGCCGGAAAGCCCAAGCCAGCGGCGATGCCGGCCGGGGGTGACCGTCAGGTCCACGTTGTCGGACTCGACGCGAAGGGAGACGGCCTTGATCGAGTTGAGCCAGGCCTTGATCTCCCGGGCTTCCTCGTAAAGCGTGCGCCATCGGGCCACGGGATCGGCATCCTTGAGGAAACAGGCGGCCGTGACCTGGGCGGCATATTCCCGGCCGGTCATGCCGGCCTTGGCGGCCAGTTCCTTGGTGGGATAGAGGCACAGGGTCCAGCCGAATTCGCCTTTCTCCTCCCGGCGGACCAGAATGTCGCGCAGGGGCTTTCTGGCCAGGGCGGCGGTGGCGATCCGCTTGGGGTCGATGCCGCTTAAGTGCGTCAGGCTGTCCGGGGCGAGCAGATGCATGGCGCCGTGGACGTTTTCGTGGAGCACGGCCTGACCGGGCGTCTGGAAGACGAGCTGGGCCTCGTCGGCGGAGCCGTAAAAGGCGGTTTCCATGGACGGAGTCAGGGTCAGGCGCGGCACGGGATTGAGTCCCCGGGCCAGGAGCTTGGCGTAGACCGCCTCGGCCAGGCCCAGGGCGGCCAGATCGAATTGGACGAGCACGACGTCCCCGGGCTTGTAGGGTTCCACCCGCGAGGTGGTTAGGCCCCACAACAGGACATCGGCATATTTGTCGAGTTGGGTGCGTGTCAGCACGGCAATTTCCTTTTTCACGGGGATATAGCGTGAAAGACATACCGGCGGCAAGGCCAGGTCCGTAGCGGCGGGTTGTGCGCCAACCCTTGCCATCTGCTTAAAAAACGACTACCTTACAACGTTCACGACATCGCGACCAGGGCGTCGCCGCCTGCGGGCGTGTCGTCAGGAGGATACCGTTTATGGCCAAAGAAGGCGCCATCGAGGTTGACGGTGTGGTGCAGGAAGCCCTGCCCAACGCCATGTTCCGTGTGGAGCTCGAAAACGGGCACGAAGTGCTGGCCCATATTTCCGGCAAAATGCGCAAGTTCTACATCCGCATCCTGCCCGGCGACCGGGTCAAGGTCGAGCTGTCGCCCTATGATCTGACCCGCGGCCGCATCACCTACCGCCTGAAGTAAGGCCGCCCGCCGCAGAAACGGGCGGCGCGGCCCGGAGAAGCCCCCAGGCCGCGCCGGCTCCCGGCTCACATCTCCGAGAGCAGCTCCAGCAGTTCCGCGTCCACGGCCACAAGCCGCTGGCGGAGTTCCGCCTGTTCTTCGGTCGGACGGCGGGTGAGCGCTTCCTTGCGCTCCCGCATCCGGGCCAGGCGGCCTTCCATCTCGGCCAGAAGGACCTCCCAGTCGATGCGCGGCCGGGCCTTGGCCTCGTCGATGGAAACCAGCGGCTCGGCGCCGGGCGTCAGGGTATATTCCTCCAGATACTGGGGGATGCGGACCGTCAGGCCAAACCGTTCCCGCACCAGCCCGGCCAGGGTGGTGAGCGCCTTCTGCTCGCCGTGGACCAGGAAGACCTGCGGGTGGTTGACCTTGAAATGCGAAAGCCAGGTGAGGATCTGGCTCTGCCCGGCGTGGGAGGAAAACCCGCCGATGGTGAAGATTTTCGCGTTGACGGCCACCTCCTCGCCGAGAATCCGAATGGTTTTGGCCCCGTCCACGATCTTGCGGCCGGGCGTGCCCATGGCCTGGAATCCCACGAAGACGATGCTCGCATCCTGGCGCCAGAGATTGTGGCGCAGGTGGTGCTTGACCCGGCCGGCGTTGCACATGCCGCTGGCCGAGATGACGATGGCCGGGCCCTTTAGGGTATTGATCTCCCGGGACTGGTCGGTGGTCTGGGTGAAGCGCAGGTTCGGCAGGGACAGCGGATCCTCGCCCCGGTCGAAAAGAACCCGGGTCTCGTCGTCGAGGTAGTCCGGGTTTCGCTTGAATATTTCCGTGGCCTTGGTGGCCAGCGGGCTGTCCACGAAGACCGGCAGGTCGGCCGGGATCTTGCCTTCCTTCGAGAGCAGGTGCAGGCAAAAAAGGATCTCCTGGGTCCGCTCCACGGCAAAGGCCGGGATGATGACCTTGCCGCCGCGTTCGTAGCTGTAGGCGATGGCCTCGGCCAGCTCCCGGCGGCTCTGGGATTCGTCTTTGTGGTCCCGGTCGCCGTAGGTGCCCTCCAGGAAGAGGTAGTCCGCGTCCACGGGCTTGTCGGGGTTGTTGACCAGGAGCTGGTCGGGCCGGCCGAGGTCGCCGGAAAAGAGCATGCGGGTGCGGGCACCGTCTTTTTCCAGCGTCAGCTCGATGAAGGCCGAACCCAGGATATGCCCGGCGTTGTGGTAGACGGCGGTCACGCCCGGAGCCGGGGAAAAGGCCTGGCCGTAGGGTATGGCCACGAGCCTGTCCACGGTTGCGGCCGCGTCGGCCCGGGTGTAGAGGGCCTCGACCATCCGGCCGCCGTGGCGGCGGCTTTTGCGGCTGGCCCACTCGGCTTCCATTTCCTGGATGTGGGCGCTGTCCTCGAGCATGATGCCAAGCAGGTCCCGGGTCGGCGGAGTGCAGTAGATCTTTCCGGAAAATCCGGTTTTGACCATGCGGGGCAGCAGCCCGGAATGGTCGATATGGGCGTGGGTGATCAGGAAAAAGTCCATTTCTCTTGGGACATAGACGGCCGTGTCCAGGTTGCGGCGCTCGATGGGCTCGCTGCCCTGGTGCATGCCGCAGTCGATGGCGAAGCGGGCGGAGTCTGTTTCGATCACATGGCAGGAGCCGGTGACGGTGCCGGCCGCGCCGAGGAACTTGACCTTCATGAAGCCTCCGAGGTGTGGGCCGGACGGCCGGCCGCGTCTTGATAAGAAACGCCCTACCGGGCAAGATCAAAGGGCTTGGGCGCTTGGCGGAAGTCGGCATGTATCCCGTTTGGCCGCCGCTGAAAAGGGCCGTGCCCGGTTCCCGGCGAAGGAGACTCCATGAGCGCCTCGCGACAGTATCTCATCGACGACCTGTCCGTCACCGAATCCTGGCGGCTTTTCCGGATCATGGCCGAAATCGTCGATGGTTTCGAGGAACTCGGGGGCATCAATCCGGCCGTGTCCATTTTCGGCTCGGCCCGGGTGCCGGCCGCGGACCCGCTCTACCAGGACACGGCAAGGCTGGCCGAACTGCTCTGCAAGGCCGGCTATTCGGTCATCACCGGCGGCGGGCCGGGGCTCATGGAAGCGGCCAACAAGGGCGCGGCCGAGGCCGGCGGACAGTCCATCGGCCTGCACATCCACCTGCCCCTCGAGCAAAAGCCCAACCCGTACCTGACCATCCGAAGCGAATACCGGTATTTTTTCATTCGAAAGCTCATGTTCGTCAAATACGCCATGGCGTATATCGCCATGCCGGGCGGTTTCGGCACCCTGGACGAGGTGTCGGAGGCCCTGGTCCTCATCCAGACCCGGCGCATCAAGCCCTTTCCGATCGTCTTTCTCGGCTCGGCTTTCTGGGGCGGGCTCATCGACTGGTTCAAGGGGACGTTGCTCGAACGGGGCTTTGTCTCGCCCGATGACATGGAGCTCATTACGGTTGTGGATACGGCCGAGGAGGCGGTGGCCTTCATCCGCCGCCACGTCATCATCTAGTGCCGCGTTCTCGAAATTCGTGCATACGAATTTTTGAGAATAACATGGTAAAGTTCTTATTTTTTAGCCAACGCCACACGAGCGCGCAAAGGAGCGACGCCGCATGCAGACGACCTCCCCGCCAAGCCTTTCCCGCCAGGCCTCGAATATCGCCCCGGCCACGGACATGGCCGTGGTCCGGGTCCTTTTCCAGGAATACGCCACGGGACTCGGTTTCGACCTGTGCTTTCAGAATTTCGACCAGGAGCTGGCCGACCTGCCCGGCTGCTACGCCCTGCCGGCCGGCGGCATCTGGCTGGCCTGGCACGACGGCATGCCGGCCGGGTGCGTGGCCCTGCGGCCGCTCGGGGACGGGCGGTGCGAGATGAAGCGGCTTTACGTCCGCCCGGCCTATGCCGGCCAGGGGCTCGGCCGGGCCCTGGCCGAGGCGGCCGTGGCCGGGGCCCGGGAGCGCGGCTACCGGGCTGTGCGGCTCGACACTCTGGCGAGCATGACCGCTGCCAACGCGCTGTATAAAAAGCTCGGGTTCCGCCCTATCGAGCCTTACCGCGAGAATCCGCTGGCCGGGGCTCTTTATTACGAACTGGCGCTCTAGTTTTTCCCGCCGCGATTCTGGTCCGCCGGGTCCGGAAACTGGCCCGGGTCGGAGAACCGAGCCCGGCCGGGCCTTCCCGGGGACGGTTTCCGGCGACAAGTGCTTGTCGTCCTCCCCGCCGGCCAGGGCCCGGGCGGTCCCCTCCCCTACCACCGCCGGCCGAGGGCCTCCCGCCACGGCGGACTGACAAGCGCTCGAAACGGCCCCCCCACCTGCCCGGCCGGCATCCGCACCCCGGCCAGCTCCACATCGCGCATGTAGAAAAGCCGAAGCGGCTTTTCCGCCTCCCCGCCGGCGAATCCGTTTGCCGGGGTCAGCCGCAGCCACGACCGCCCTTCCCGGTCCGAGGCCCAGACCGCTTCGGGCAGAAAGGCCGTGGGCGCCAGGCGTGGCCCAAGGGCCGCGTACAGGGCCGCGCAGATGGCCGGAAACGGCTCCTTGTAGAGGCGCCGACCCGAGGCGGGCAGGGTTTCGTTGGTGACGCAGGCGATCGGGTCTTGGGGAAGGTCGACATAGACGGCGGGTCGGGTCGCATCCCCGGTCACCACCCGGCCGACGCCCAGGGCGGTGAGAAGCGCATGGGCGCGCCCAGCCACCTGGGGCAGGTGCTCGATGCCGACCAGGTCCGGAGTATCGTGCCCCCTGCGCCTGGCGAGCAGGTACTGGCCAAGGAGCAGGATGCCGGTGCCGGCTCCGAGGTCGAGGCCGACGAACCGCTCTCTTGCGGCCGGCACCGGTCGAGCCAGCAGGGCGGTGAGCAAATGGGCCGTTTTGGGCAGGTCGAGGAGCATCTGCAAGGCAAAGCCGTGGTGCAGGAGCAGGCGGCGCAGGCCGTCCTGGCCTGCGAGGCTCCGCGTCCCGCCCCGGCGGCGCACGAACTGGCCGGCCAGACGTGTGGCCTCCTCAAGGGTTACCGCATCGCCAAGCCGTTCGGGATGGACATAGTTGAAGCAATACTTGAGGCACAGACTGAAAAGCCCCGGCCCGTCCACGGGCACGTCCGGGCGGCACAGCCGGGCCACCAGCGAAAAGAGCGAACCCGGCACGTAGTCTTCGGGCGACATGACCGGCCCGGCCGGCGGGTCGCGCTCCAAGAGCCGCAGGGACAGGGCTTTGAGGTCATCCATGACGGCCCTATGGGGACCGGTTCGGCCGGCCGGACCGCCGCCTGGCGTGGGGAATGGGCACAGCGGGTCCGGGGCTAGAACTGGTACAGGGCGTCGAAGCAGGTAAAGGTGTCGGTGACGCCGTTTTGGTAGCAGATCTGGGCCGCGTCATCGATGTACCGGACATCGTCCATGGGAATGGCCTGCCGGCTGCCCGCGATCCACATCCGGTACACGCCTTTTTTCGTGTCCAGGACCAGGGGCGGATCGGCGTAAAAGTATTTGCCGTCGTTGAGTTCGACATAATAGGTGTGCCGGGCACAGCCTCCAAGGGAGGCGCCGGCCAGGGCAAGAAGGACGAGAACCAGGAAAGCGGCGCGCATGGAGACCTCCCGCGCCCGGACCGGGCGCGCCTTGGGGTGTTGTGTGCAGGGCATCGTGGCCGGTCCAGGCGGCTAGGGCCGGACGGGCTGGCGGGTTTCGCCGCCGGCCGGGGCCTCGAACAGGGTTGCGGCCTGGCGAAACGAGGCGGCGGCGGCCTCGATGTCCTTTCGGGCCTGGGCCAATTCCACCGAAACGGGCAGATCGCCCACGTTTTTCTCCACCAGTCCCATCCACTGGAGTTCCTTTTCCAGCTTTCCGGCAATGACGCCCAGGCCGTTTTTGAGCAGTCCCCCCACCCGCGTCACATCCGTGGCGCAAGACGGATCGAGCAGGTCGTAGACATAGACCATGTCCCCGGCGTTCAGAAAGAGTTCCCAGCAGGCGGACAGGGAGGCGCGAAGGGCCAGGACGTCCTTGATCCGCTCGGTGTTGCCCTCTTTGCTCAGGGAGGCGTAGTAGTCCGTGACCTTCAGCAGATGGTCGTAGATCTTGGCGCTTTGGCTGGCAAAGGCGGCGTTGAAGGACCGGGTGTCGGCCTTGGCGGCCAGGGCCGGCCCGACGGCCAGGGCCAGAAGCAGGGCCATGGCGCAACACGCTGTCCCGGCCAGGCGAAGCCAAGCCTGAAAGGGCCGGATCAGGTCGGCTGTCCCCATTTTTTGGAGCGCGCGTGTGCGCAAGGGCCGGAAAATATGCATGGGCGCGTGCCGGACGTCTGGGCCGGTGACTACCGGGTCGTTGCCGGGAGGCCGGCGGCGTCGAGCGGCGCCAGGGCGGCCCGGGCCTGGAGGGAGGCGATCTGGGCGGCGGTCAGACGTTTGGCGCAGGCATTTCTGAGCTTGACGGCCCGCTGCCGGTATTTTTCGGGGAGCGAGGATGCGGCCGCGGCCAGGGAGGCATAATAGTAGGCGTTCTCGTCACTTATCGGCACACCGGCATAGCCCCGGCTGTAGACGTCGGCCAGGACGTAGCGGGCGTAGCCAAAGGCGAAGTCGGAGGACAGTACGAGCCAGGCAAGGCCCTGGCGGAAATCCTGGGCGACACGGGTGCCGTTCAGATAGGCCACCCCGACCTCGCAGGCGGCGCTGGCATCGCCGGCTTGGGCCCGGGCCACGAGATCCTCGAAGGTGGCGGCCGAAGCGGCGGCTTCCTCGGGATCAGGCGGCAGGGCCTCGGCCTGAACCCGGGACGCGGCGCACAGGAGGAAAATGGCGGCCACAGGCCCCAGGCAGAGGATCGACAACGTCCGGGAGCGCACGGGCATGGGGATTGCTCCTTGAAAAACGGCCGCGCCTGTTGGCGCGGCCGCGTCAGGGCGTCTGGTGTCTATTTCTTGAGCCAGCTCATCATGTCGCGCAGCTTCGCCCCCACCTTCTCGATGGGATGCTCGGCGTTGATGCGGCGCATGGACAGGAAGTGGGCCCGGCCGGACATGTTCTCCACAATGAATTCCTTGGCAAAGGTGCCTTCCTGGATTTCTTTGAGGATCTTTTTCATTTCCTTACGGGTCTCGTCGGTCACCACGCGCGGGCCGCGCGAGTAGTCGCCGTACTCGGCCGTGTCGCTGATGGAATAGCGCATGCGCGACAGGCCGCCCTCGTACATGAGGTCAACGATGAGTTTCAGTTCGTGCAGGCACTCGAAGTAAGCGATCTCGGGCTGGTACCCCGCCTCGCACAGGGTCTCGAATCCGGCCTTGACCAGCTCGGAAGCGCCGCCGCACAGGACCGCCTGCTCGCCGAAAAGATCGGTCTCGGTCTCTTCCTTGAAGGTGGTGGTCAAAACGCCGCCGCGCGTGCCGCCGATGCCCTTGGCATAGGCGAGCGCCAGTTCCATGGCCTTGCCCGTGGCGTTCTGGTGCACCGCGATCAGGTTCGGCACGCCGGCCCCTTCGGTGTAGACCCGGCGCACGAGGTGGCCGGGGCCCTTGGGCGCGACCATGGTCACGTCCACGTCGGCCGGGGGCACGATCTGCTGGAAGTGGATGTTGAACCCGTGGGCGAACATGAGCATCTTGCCGGGCTTGAGGTTCGGCAGGACGTCTTTTTCGTAAAGGGCCTTCTGGTGCTGGTCCGGCACCAGGATCATGATGATGTCGGCGGCGGCCGAGGCTTCGGCGGCGCTCATGGGCGTGAAGCCGTTCTCCTTGGCCAGCTGCCAGTTGGGACCGCCGGGACGCTGGCCGATGACCACCTTGACGCCCGAATCGCGCAGGTTCTGGGCATGGGCGTGGCCCTGGCTGCCGTAGCCGAGGACGGCCACGGTTTTATCAGCCAAAAGGGAAAGATCGGCGTCCTGGTCGTAATAGATTTTCATCACAGCTCCTTTTTTATTCCTGCATGCCGCGTCGCATGGCGACCGAGCCTGTGCGGGCGACTTCCTTGATGCCGAACCGTTGCAGCAAGCTTATGAGCGCGGTCAGCTTGTCCTGGGTGCCGGTGACTTCGAGCACGAGCTCATCCAAGCTCACGTCCACCACCTTGCACCGGAAAATGTCGACGATACGGAGCACTTCGGCCCGTTTTCCGCCTTCCGCGTCCACCCGCAGGAGCATCATCTCGCGCTCCACGGATTTGACGCCGGTCAGGTCCACCACCTTGAGCGTGGTCACGAGCTTTCGCAGCTGCTTGACGATCTGTTCGATGATGGCCTCGTCGCCCTCGGTGGTGATGGTCATCATGGACAGGCCCTCGGTCAGGGTCGGGGCCACGTTCAAGGTTTCGATGTTGTACCCCCGGCCGCTGAAAAGGCCGGCCACCCTGGAGAGCACCCCGGGCTCGTCCTCGACCAGTATGGAGAGTATGTGGCGCATGGGGGCTCCTAGACGAGGATCATCTCGGTTATGGACTTGCCGGCCGGGACCATGGGCGCGACGTTTTCCTCGCGGTCAATGACCACATCCACAATGACGGTCTTTGGCAGGGCAAAGGCCTCGGCGAGGACCGATTCCACTTGCCCTGGGTCGGTCACCCGGAAGCCGGCCGCGCCGTAGGCCTCGGCCAGTTTGACGAAGTCCGGGGCCACGTCCAGGCAGGTGGCGCAGTAGTTCTTCTCGTAGAAGAGTTCCTGCCACTGGCGGACCATGCCAAGGTAGCCGTTGTTTAGGATCACGATCTTGACGGGCAGGCCGTAGCACACGGCCGTGGCCAGCTCCTGGATGCACATCTGGATGGAGCCGTCGCCGGCCACGTCGATGACGAGCCGGTCCGGAAAGGCCATCTGCGCCCCGATGGCCGCGGGAAAGCCGAAGCCCATGGTGCCAAGGCCGCCGGAACTGATGAACGAGCGGGGCCGGACGAACTGGTAGAACTGGGCCGCCCACATCTGGTTCTGGCCGACCTCGGTGGTGATGATGGCCTCGCCCTTGGTCAGGCGGGAGATGACCTCCACCACGTACTGAGGTTTGATCTTGTCCGTGTCCGAGGCGTAGGTCAGCGGCTTTTCCTCTTGCCAGGCCGTCACCTGCGAAAGCCACGGCGCATGGCGCTTCGGGAAGGATTCCGTCCCTTCCGCGAGGACCGGCTCCAGGGTCTGGCGCAGGGCCGTCAGGAACTTCTGGCAGTCGGCCACCACCGGAATGTGCACGTGCACGTTTTTCTGGATGGAGGTGGGGTCGATGTCGATGTGCACGATCTTGGCGTTCTTGGCGAATTCGCTGATCTTGCCCGTGACGCGGTCGTCAAAGCGGCAGCCGATGGCCAGGATCAGGTCGGCGTGGCTGATGGCCATGTTGGCGGCGTAGGTGCCGTGCATGCCGAGCATGCCGAGCCAGAGGGGATCGTCGGCCGGGAAGCAGCCAAGGGCCATGAGGGTGGCCGTGACCGGGATGCCGCAGGACCGGGCCAGCCAGGCCAGATCCGCGCTCGCGCCCGAGGCGATGACCCCGCCGCCGGCGTAGATGATGGGCTTTTTGGCCCGGCGCACCACCTCCGCCACCTTGACCACCTGCTTGGGGTTGGGCGTGTAGGTGGGATTGTAGCTGCGCATCTTGATATCTTTGGGGTAGTTGTACTCGCAAACAGCCCGCTGCACGTCCTTGGGCAGGTCGATCAGCACCGGTCCCGGCCGGCCGGTGGAGGCCAGGTAAAAAGCCTCCTTGATGACCCGGGCCAGGTCCCGCACGTCTTTGACCAGGTAATTGTGCTTGGTGCAGGAGCGCGTGATGCCGACGATGTCGACTTCCTGGAAGGCGTCGTTGCCGATGAGCGGCGTCGGCACCTGGCCGGTGATGACGACCACCGGCACGGAATCCATGTAGGCTGTGGCGATGCCGGTTACGGCATTGGTGGCTCCGGGGCCCGAGGTCACCAGACAGACGCCTACCCTGCCCGTGGCCCGGGCATACCCGTCCGCAGCGTGGATGGCTCCCTGCTCATGGCGCGCCAGCACGTGTCGCAGGGGATACTTCGGCAGCTGGTCGTAGATATCGATGACCGCACCTCCGGGGAAGCCGAACACGACTTCCACATCCTCGCGGCGCAAGGATTCCAGAAGGATCTGGGCCCCGGTGAGTTCCATGCTATTGGTCCTCCGCCTTGCGGTATTTCATCAGGAGCGTTTCGATGCGGGTCTTTCCGGACAGCTTCTTTTTCTTGATTTCCTTCAGTTCCGTCTCTTCCGAAGGGGTCAGGAAGGGTTTCCCTTCCATCTTGTCCAGAATCTTTTCAAACGCGACATGCTCCTCGTACAGACTCTTCAGTTCGGGGTCTGCCTCAGCGTACTTGCCAATGAGCTCCAGATCGCGTTGGTCCATGGCGAAGACTCCTTGTTGACGGTTCTAGTCACATCCCGATCCGGTCACGGCGGACCAGTCGGGTTCGGACTCGGCGGAAATGCGCAAGGTCTTTTTCCGGGACTTCTCCCCGGACACAATGGCCACCTGCCGGGGCCGAAGCCCCAGGCAGCCGGCCAGAAAGACGGTCAATCCGGCGTTGGCCTGCCCTTCCACGGCCTTGGCCCGCAGCCGCACCCGCAGCCGGCCTTCGGCCAGCCCGGCCAGGGTGTCCCGGCTTCCCCCGGGAGTTACCACCACCCGGAGCGTCCAGACGCCCGGTCCGTCGGCTGTCGCGAAAACGGGCAGTCCGGCCTTGGCTTCGGCCACCGCGCCGGATGGGCGCCTCTTTCCCGGCCCTGTCGGGCGGCCGCTTTTTGCCACGCCGGCCTCCTGTGCCCAGACGGCCCGGTCGGCCGCCTGTCTCAAAACAGCCGACGCCCGCCCCGCCGTCCCTGCCGGCCAGCGGTTCCCGTCGTCCGGGCGGCACCCGGGCAGGCATATGGCGAATTTCCGTTCGGATGGGAGAAGGTTATCGCGGATCACGGCAACCGGGCCTGCGCTTGGGGCGGCGTCTCACATCCCGCCGGTTGTGCGTCCTTTCGGGCAAGGGCTCGGCCATAGGCGGTCCGCGACGCTCCGGTTACAGGTGTCCCATGCCGCCCAGGCGCAAAAGCGTCGGCACCAGGAACCACTGCAGAAACTGGATGGCCAAAATTACCACAATGGGGGAAAGGTCGAAGCCCCCGATCGTCAGGAACGGCAACCACCGCCGGACCCGGTAGAACACCGGATCGGTCATGGCCCGCAGGAACCGGACGACGGGATTATAGGGATCGGGCCGCACCCAGGACATCAGGGCGGCAATGATGATGATCCAGAAATACAGGGAGAGGACGATGTCCAGGACCCTGGCCAGCGCGACAAAAAAATATCCAATGATATCCATGTATTTTCCTTTGGCAGAAGACGACCAAGCAACCGCGCTTGAGCCGAAAAATGGCACAGCGACTGGTTTTAATCAAGATAATTCGAGGCCTGGCCCGCCCGTCCGGCAGAGTCGGCCCCCGGCCTTTTGACGAAAAGCGGACGGGCCGGGCTATTTCCGATTCCCGTCCGTCCCGGGCCTCCGGCCTCCCCCCCCGCTACGTCCCGGCTGCTTCCGGGGCCAGGCACCGGCGCAGGCTGTGGAAGTCCGGGAGGTACATGGCGGCCAGGAGCCCCGGGTTTTTGTACGACCAGAACTCGATACCGGCCGCCCTGGCCGACCGCTCGTCCAGGGCCGAATCCCCGATGTAGGCCACATCGGCCTTGGGGAGATCCCAGGCGGCCAGAATGGTGAGCACGCCTTCGGGATCGGGTTTGGGGCGCTTGAGGCTGCCGGCGCTGACCACGGGACTGAAATAGTTGTCGATCTCGAAATGACGCAAAAGCCGTTCCACGGTGTTGGTCCGGTTGGTGTGGACCGCCATGCGGATGCCCCGGCCGGCCAGGACGTCGAGCAGTTCGACCAGGCCGTCTTCCAGGAAGATATAGGGAAAGATGTCGTCGTAATCGAGATTTCGCCGGACGGTGTCCGCTTCCTCCAGCCGGTCGGCCGGGATGATGCGGGCCAGGCACTCGGTGACCGAATGCATGTGCACGTAGTCTTCCTCTTCCGGAGTGATGGGCAGCATGCCGAGCCCTTCGCGGATGAGGTTGTAGTACATGCGGTTGGCGTCGCGGGAATCCACCAGCACGCCGTCGCAGTCGAAGATGACGCCCTTGACCCGGCCGAGGAAATCCGGGGGCGAAAGGGGGTTGCAGACGTACACCGTCGCCTCCTTAGGGTTTGGGGATCACGATCGGCCGGGGCGCGTCGAGCCAGGGCGCGTCGGGATCGGGACGGGTCTTGCCGAGTGTCCGCCAGCCGGTGGCGCAAGCGGCCAGAAGCGGCCTCTCCGGCCGGCCGTCCGGGAACCAGCCGGCCAGCTCCGGGGCGGAGGGTTCGGCAAACGGCAGGCCGGCGTCGAGCAGGGTCGCGGCCATGTCCGGATCCACCACGAAAAGCCCTGCCCCCTCCGGGGCGACGGCCCAGAATGGGGACAGGACCTGTCGCCAGGGCGGCCGGAATTCGTCGGCCAGGGCGGCCGCCGGCAACATGTCCCCGACGCCGGCCAGGGCCGTGGCCAGTTCCTCGTCCGAATCGTCGTCGCCAAGGCCCAGGCTTTCGGCCATGGCCGTGGCGAACCGCACGTCCAGTTCGCCCGTGCCGGCGAGCTCCAGGAGGCTTTCCTCGACCATGTAGGCCAGGCACAGGGCCAGCTGGGCGCTTTTCGCCCGTCTGGCGCCCACCCGCTCGGGGTGTTCCTGGTCGGCGAAGGCCTCGCGCACGGCAAAGGAGGTGTCGGCGAAAAAGTGGCCGCCCGAGGCTCCGGCCAAGAGCGCCAGGTCTTTGGGGTTTTTGACTTCCCGGCGCAAGCGGTCGAACCCGCGGAGCATTCCGGCCAGTTCGTCGCCGATAAGCGGCAGGCCTTCCGGCCGCAGCCAGGGGCCGGCACCGGAATCGGCCAGGCCGGGATCGAGAAACCGCACGCCCGGGACAAGGCCGTGGGACAGGGCCGGGTGGAGGCTCGGGAAATACAGCAGGCCATGCATGGGAAAACCGTCCTTGCGAAAGCTTACCCCTGGCGCGAAAAAAAACGGCCGCACCGGCCGGGACAGGCGGGCAGGGCCAGCAGGCACAACTCGCCTGCCGCATGGGCGCAATCAGGGAAGGACGTCGTACCACCGGGCAGGTAATCCTGACAATTGCCTTCTTTGGCCAAGGTGGCCGGGAAACGGGCCTGCCAGACCCGTCCGGCCTCCTCTTCGCCAAGGCCCAGGTTCTCGGCCCGAAGCAGAAAGTCGTCAAAGGCCCGGCCCAGGCGGTGCACCACCACGCACACGAAGCCCTCCTCCAGGCCGGGATTCACGTGTTCCGCATACAGGCAGCGGCCGGCCAGGAAATGGCGGCAACCCTGGCCGGAGAGCCGGGTCAGCCAGGCCGGCACGGCCTGTCCCAAGGGCCCGGGCCCCTTCCTTGACCTGCTCCCAGGCCGCGTGTATAGCCTCGGCCAACCCATTCGCGGAGGCATGTCATGTTTGGACTCGGATTTCCGGAGCTTATCATCATTCTGGTCATCGTGCTCGTCATGTTTGGAGCCAACAAGCTTCCCGAGATCGGTGCCGGCATGGGCAAGGCCATCAAGAACTTCAAGAAAGCCACGACCGAACCCGACGAAATCGACGTCACCCCGGGCAAGCAGCCCAAGGACGATTCGCCGGACAAGAACTAGGCCCAGGCCCAGCCGATCGCAAGGCCCCGTCGGGATTCCCGGCGGGGCTTTTTCATGGGCCAGGCTTGCCTGGCTCCCGGACCACGGCCAACAGGGCGTCGGCCAGGGCCTTGGCCAGGGCCTGGCGTTTTTCCGGCACGGCGAGCAGCGCGGCGTTGCCGGTGTTGGAGAGAAAGCCGGCCTCGACCAGGATCGCCGGGGCATCGGCCTCGGCCAGCAGGCGGAAGGGACCGGCCCCGACGCCCCGCAGGGGCAAGGGCGAACCGGCCGGCCAGGACTTGGCCAGAACCGCGGCCAGGGCCGCCGCCCGGACGGTGTGCCCGGTTCCTGCCGCCTGCCGCACCGCCCTGGCGAAATACTCCTGCCCTCCCCGCCCCAGGTCCGCGACATGGCGGCCGGAGGCCATGCTTTCCGCCTTGGCCGCCGCCCCGGCCAGGGCATCTGTCGGCGTCCGGGCGAAGGTATGGAAGGACACGCCGGCCACGACGGGCTCGGTGGTCAGCCGCGTGGCGTGCACGGACAACAGCAGGTCCGCGCCGTAATACCCGGCCAGGGCGGCCCGGGCCCAGCCCGGCAGGGCCACATCCGCCGTCCGGGTGAGCGAGACGGCCGGTCCGTCCGGAATGGCGGCCAGGAGCCGGGCCAGCCGCAGGGCCAGGTCCAGGGCCACGTCGGCCTCGCGCAAGCCTTCCCCTGGCGCGCCGCTGTCCGCGCCGCCATGGCCGGGGTCGATGAGCAGGCGAAAGGGCCCGTCCCAGCGGGGGGGGGCGTTTCGGGCGAGAAGCGCCTGGCGCTCGGCCCGGGCCTCTCCGGCCAGGGCCGAGGATCGCCGGGGCGGCGTCTCCCGGCTTTTTGCGCCCGAGGCCGGCTGCGGAAACTGGCTGATGGTTTCGACCATGATCCGGGACAGGGTGTCCTCGGGATTAAGCCGCACGGCCGCGGTGAAATGATGGAGCGCCTGCCGGGCGTCGCCCTGCTGGAAATAGGCCCGGCCGAGCAGGGCCTCCACCCGGTCGTTTCGGGGATCCTTGGCCTGGGCCTCGAGCAGGATGGGCAGGGCCTTGGCCGGATTGCCGTCGTTCAGGGCGTCCTGGCCCTGGTTGGCCAGTTCGTCGGCCGAATCAGCCAAAAGAAGGGCTGGCCGGCCGGCCAGGGCCAGTCCGGCCAGCCCGAGAAAGGCAAGGGCGTTGCGACGGTTCATGAACGCCCTCCCCCATGCCAGGCGACGACGGCCGCGGCCATGCCGGCGTGGTCGTCCGGGGCGAACCAGACCACGTCCGGTTCCTTGCGAAACCAGGTCTCCTGGCGCTTGGCATAGGCCCGGGTGTTGGAGAGCCAGGCGGATTTTGCCGCCGCAAGCGGCCTGGCCCCGGACAGGAAGGCGGCCAGCTCCGGGCCGCCGATGCCGGAAAGTCCCGGGGCGTCGGCCGGATACCGGGCCAGGGCGGCGCGCACCTCGTCCACGGCTCCGCCTGCCGCCATGGCCTCGATGCGGTTGGCCAGATGGCGGGCCAGGACGTTTCGCGGCAGGGCCAAGCCGATTTTGAAGATATCGTAGTCTGGCGCCTCGGGATCGCCCTCGGCGTGCCAGGAGGTGAGCGTCCGGCCCGTGGCCGCCCAGACTTCCAGGGCCCGGGTCACGCGCTGGCGGTCGGCCGGATTGATCCTCGCGGCCGCGTCCGGATCGACAGCCACCAGGCGTGCGTGGGCGACGGACGGCCCTGCGGCATCGTATTCCCTGGCCACGGCCGTGCGGACCTCGGGCGGCACCGGCGGAATCGGGGCCAAGCCGCCGAGGATGGCCCGGAAATAGAGGCCCGTGCCACCGACGAGCAGCGGCAGGAGACCCCGTTCGGCAATGGAGCCGATGACCAGCCTGGCCCGTTTGGCGAAGTCCCCGGCGCAGACCGGCCGGTCGAGGGGCGTGTCACCGTAGAGGAAATGGGGGCAGCGGTCCTGTTCGGCCGGCGTCGGCTGGGCCGTCAGCACGGCCAAGCCCTGGTAGACCTGCCTGGAATCGACGTTGACCACTGCCCCGCCAAAGGCCTCGGCCAGACGGAGCGCGGCCTCGGTCTTGCCCGTGCCCGTGGCCCCAAGGAGACAGACGACCCGTGTGGCGGCCATTCTCAGCCTTCCTTGCCGGGGCCGGCCTGGCCGTATTTTTCGAGCATCCGCTCGCGGACCGATTCCGGGACCATGCCGCGTATCTCCCCGCCGTGCTTGGCCACTTCCTTGACGATGGTGGAGCTGATGTAGAGCCACTTGTAGTCGGTCATGATAAAGACGGTCTCGATGGTCCGGTCGAGCTTCCTGTTCATGAGCGCCATCTGGAACTCGAATTCGAAGTCGGACACGGCCCGCATGCCGCGAAGGATGACGTTGGCCTGCCTGGCCTTGACGTAGTTGACGAGCAGCCCGGAAAATCCTTCCACCAGCACCCGCTCGTCATGGGCGAAGACGCCCTCGGCAATGGCCACCCGCTCCTCCAGGGAGAAAAGCGGCGTCTTGTGGGAGTCGCCGGCCACGGCCACAATCACTGTGCCGAAGATCTTGGCCGCCCGGCGCACCAGGGAGACATGCCCGTTGGTCAGGGGGTCGAAGGTTCCGGGGTAGACGGCGAAGCAGGAAGGATTGGTGTCCATAGAATGATCCTCGTTTGACCGTAAAGCCGGTCGGTCAGGCACTCGAGGGTGTCGGGCACGGCCGTGTCGGGCAGGTCGGCACCGGCCTCGATTTCCGCCACGATGACGCCGCCGGGCGCGAGCAGCCCGTTGGCGACGAGCCCGGCCAGGGTCGGCGGCAAAAGCCCAAGGCCATACGGCGGGTCGATGGCCACCAGGTCAAAGGTCTGGCCGGCGAGCCGTGGCAGGGCCCGGGCCACGTCGGCCTCGACGACCTTGGCCTCGTCCGGCGCCAGGCCCAGGCCGCGCAGGTTTTCCCGCAGTACCCGGGCCACGGCCGGGTGCTTCTCGACAAAAAGGGCTTGCGATGCTCCGCGCGACAGGGCCTCGATGCCGACACTGCCGGCCCCGGCGAAAAGATCGAGCACCCGGGCCCCGGGAGCCAGTGCCCCCCGGGCGGCCAGCATGGAAAAGAGCGCCTCGCGCACCCGGCCTGTGGCCGGACGCAGGCCTTGCGATTCAATGACCTTGATGCGGCGTCCGCCGAACCGGCCGCCGATAATGCGCATGCTCATCGGGGCAGCCTCGATCCCGTGACCAGGGCGTAGGCGGTCGGAACGAACCGGATGCACAACCGGGCCAGTCCCGTACACAGGGCAAAGGTCACCAAGAGCAAGAGCAGCATATACGCGATGCCGTCCGCCGTGCCCGAGGGGTGGAACAAAAACCGCGTCCCGTAGATCAGGTAGGACAGCACCGGTTCATGGGTCAGGTACACGAAAAAGGAGACGCCGGACAGGCCGAGAAGGAGCTTCGAGCGGCCAAGCCACGAATAGCCCGTGAGGAGCCACAAGGCAAAAGTCCCGCAAATAAGCGTGTTGCGATAAAGCAGATGATAAAGCGGCGCAAACCCATAGTGGAATTCCACATGGGCCGTGGCCAGGGCCATGACCCCGTACAGGGCGGCCACCGACACGGTCAGGCGCCTGGCGGCATCGAGATCGGCCCGGGTCCGGGACAGCAGGCAGCCGGCGTAGAAAAAAAACAGGCCGCTCAGTTCCACGGGCAGGCCGGCCTGGGGAACGAACATCCAGATGGCCCAGAAAAGGGGGAGCCCGAGCAGAGGAATCTCTTCGGACACTACGTAAAAGACCGGGGCCAGCAGGAAATAGACATACAGGTCGCGCAGGAACCAGAGGGTGTAGACGGCCGGGAAACGGTAGACGCCAAGCAGGTATTTGGCGATCCCGTCCGCGCGCAGGTCGTTTATGTCGCCGATGTAGGGGACCTTGTTGAAAAGGAGGATGAGCGCGATGGTGAGGGCGTTGAAAAACAGGTACGGCAGCAGGATGGTCTTGGTTTTTTTGACCACCATCCGGCCGTAGGCCGCAGCCGTGGGCTTGTAGGTCAGGTAGAAGAGATACCCGGAAATACTGAAGAAGACGGGTACGCACAACCGGTAGAGGTTGTGGTTGACCAGGGCCAGCCAGGCCCGAAGGCCATCCGGAACCACGGCGTAATAGGCCTGCACCCCTTTTTCGACGTGCACGCCGATGATGAAGGCCACGAGGAGTGTGCGCAGCACGTCGAAACGGCGGGATATATCCGGAGAAACCAAGGCGCGTGTGGACATGGGACCGTCGGTTCGCGGCTACTGCAGCAGGTCGAATTTGGAAAAACGCATGGTGAGCCCGGCCCGGCCCTGGGTGGCCGAACGCAGGTCCGTGGAAAAGCCGAACATCTGGCGAAGGGGGGCGAGCGCGGTCACGACCTTCTGGCCGGCCCGGTCGAACATGTTTTCGATCTTGGCCCCCTTGGAGCCCAGAAGCCCGGCCACGTCGCCGACGAAGGCGTCCGGCACCCCGATCTCGAGTTCCATGATCGGTTCGAGGAGCGCCGGTCTCGCGTCGGCCAGGGCGGCTTTGAGGGCCATGCTCGCGGCCATGCGGCAGCCGACCGGCGTGGTTTTGCCCTCGGCCGGGAAAATGCCCGTCACCCGCACCCGGACGTCCTGGACGGGATAACCCCGCAACGGCCCGCTTTGCAGGCCGTCCTCCAGACCCTCGGTCACGGCCTGGATCCAGGCCGGCGGATAGGTCTGGGCGTCGATTTCAAACATGATCTCCCGACCGGCCTCCCGGGGCAACGGCGACACGGCGAGCCCCACTTTTCCGTGGTGGACCCGGTCGCCGAGCTCGCGGTCGAATTCGCCCTCCCCGGCTCCGGGCCCGGTGACCGTCTCCAGGTAAACCACCTGCGGCTTGCCGGCCCGGGGCGCCACGCCGTATTCCCGGCGGGCCCGTTCGAGCACCACGTCGAGATGGAGCTCGCCCATGCCGGAGAGGATCAACTGCTCCGTGTCCGGGTCTTCGATGAGGGTCAGGGTGGAGTCCTCCTGGAGGAGCTTGTCGAGGGCTTCCTTGAGTTTCTCGGCCTCTTCCGCGTTTCGGGGTTCGAGGGCCAGGCTTATGACCGGCTTGTACCCGGTGATGGATTCGAGAAGGATAGGATCGGCCCTGGCGCAGAGCGTGTCGCCGGTCATGGCGCTTTTAAGGCCGGCCACGGCCACGATTTCGCCCGGCCCCACCACTTCGGCCTTTTCCCGGTGTCCGGCGTGTAGGTGAAAAAGCCGGGACGGCTTCTCCACCACGTCGCGGGTGGCGTTGTAGACGTCCTTGCCGGCTTCCAGGCGGCCGGAATAGACCCGGGCGAAGACCTGCTTGCGGCCGGTCTCCATGCTGACCTTGAAGACCAGGGCGGAAAGCGGCGCGCCGGCGTCGGGCTCGAAACGCTTTTCCGCCTTGGTGTCCGGGTCGAGGCCGGCCACCGCCCCACGGTCCAGCGGACTCGGCAGAAAGGCCAGGACCCCGTCCAGCAGCGGCTGGACGCCGATGTTCTTGAGGGCCGAAGCGGCAAAGACCGGCACGATGTCGTGGGCCAGGGTGGCGGCGCGAAGCCCGGCCACGAGAAGGGCCGGATCGATGTCGCCGCCGGAAAGATAGGCTTCCATGAGGGTTTCGTCGTATTCGCAGGCCGCTTCCACGAGCCGTTCGCGCCAGGGCGCGGCGTAGGCGGCCTCGTCTTCGGAAAGGGGGCGGCGCAGGACCTCTTCCCCCTGGCTTTTCGGGTCGAAATCCAGGCGCTCCATGGCGAGCAGGTCGACCAGCCCGGCGAGGTCGGCTCCCTGGCCAAGCGGAATGGTCACAGCCACGGGATTGGCCGCAAGCTTCTCGCGCATGGCGGCGAGCGTTCCTTCGAAGTCCGCGCCCAGGCGGTCGAGCTTGTTGACGCAGGCCAGCTTCGGCACGCCATAGGCCACCGACTGCCGCCAGACCGTCTCGGACTGGGGCTCGACCCCGGACACGGCGCAAAAAACGCCGACCGCCCCGTCAAGGACCCGCAGCGACCGCTGGACCTCCATGGTGAAGTCCACGTGGCCCGGGGTGTCGATGATGTTGACCGTATGGCCTTTCCAGGCGCAGGTGGTGCAGGCCGAGGTGATGGTGATGCCCCGCTCCTGCTCTTCGGGCATGAAGTCCATGGTGGCCGTGCCGTCGTGGACTTCGCCCATGCGGTGGATCTTGCCGGTGAAAAAAAGGATGCGCTCGGTCAAGGTGGTCTTGCCGGCGTCGATGTGGGCGATGATGCCGATGTTGCGAAGGCTTGGCAGCCTGCCCTTCCCGCTCCCCTTCTTGGCGCTCATGAACGCTCCGATCCGTGTTGCTGCGGTTGCGGCGAAGGATGTCACCCGGCGTCGGGACCGTCCGGTCCGGTCGCAGCCGGCCCCTCGGCCAGGGCGGCGACATGCCGGCGTCGGAAGACTTCGGGCGAAAGCTCGGGCCAAAGCCAGAACGTTTCCCGGCCGGGCCCAAGGGCCAGGGGGGCCGCGTCCATGGCCTGGGGGAGCATTGCTTCGCCGGTGTAGACGGCATCGTAGCCCAGTGCGGCGGCTTCGGCCAGAGTGGTGCCCGAGGCGGCGTAAAACGGCTCGTTTTCGGCCGCATCGGCCTCGCCGTGGACGAAAAACGCCATGTCCGGGTGGGCAAAGGCCAGGGCCTCGCGGTCAAAGGTCGCGTCCGGGCCGGGAAAGAGGCCGACCCGCCCGGCCGTGTGCGCCGCGAGGACCCGGAGCCGGCCGACGGCCGGCGGCGGGGAAACGCCGTCCAGGCAGACCACCGCGCCGTGGCCTGTGGCCGCCAGGGCCGGCCACAGGCCGGCCAGGGAACGGCTCCCCAGGCGGCAGGCGGTCTCCACGCCGCAAAGTTCCAGGGCGACGAGGAGTTCCCTCGGCCAGCGGTCGCCGACACGCACGGCCGCGACCTGGGGCACCCGGGCGCACAGGGCCGGCACCACCGCCGCCGCCAGTCTCGCCGGCGAGGCGAAGGACCGGCCGCACAGGACAACCACGAAATCCAGGGGAACGTCCAGACGGGTCAGGCCAAGGTCATGGCCAAGGCCGGCGGACCAGCGGCGAAAGCGCGGCATGGGGCCGCCGCAGGCGGCATAGACGGCGGCCAGGCCGGTCTTTGCCAGGGAACGCTCCCGGTCCGAAACCCGGGCATAGGCCGCGGCAAAGGCCGCGTCCGCCATCCTGCCCCGCTCCATGGCCTCGGGCCAGCCGCCGGCTGCGTCCGGAATGTCGTACTCCGTGTCCATGTTCATGAATATCGGCGCCATAAACGCGAGCGGGGCGGACGGCCGCCCCGCTCGCGCCTGGTCCTTACAGCCAGCGTTTGGCCCAGTTGCGCCAACTGCCTTCGATCTTTCGCCGTTCGGTCTCGGTCAGGGTCTTCTGGTATTCGAGGTAGGACAGCTCGGCCCGCAGCTTCGAGTATTCGAGAACTTCCTCGAGGTCTTTGAAGTTCTCGGCCGTGTACATGTAGCGTTTCCAGGCCGCGCCGAACTGGTCGGTGCGCCAGTAGAAATCGGCCACAAAGAGTTCATGTTCGGCCAGCCGCTTGCGGCAGCGTCGGATGTACTCCGCCGCCTCCTTGCCGTAGTCGGTGTCCGGGAAGGTCTGCTCCAGGAGGTAGAAATACTGGAGGGCTTCCTGCAGGTTGCCTTGCGGCATGTCGATGGACTCGGAACGTTTGAAGTTGGACACGCCGATCTGGTAGAGGACGTAGGGAATTTCTTCGCTTCGCGGATGGACCGACTCGAATTCCTTGTAGGTTTCCGCGGCCGGACCGTAATCCTCGGTCAGGAAGTAGGCGTCGGCCAGGGCGACCGTGCCCATCGGCGTGTAGGGGCTGAACGGATAGCGGTCCTTGAGCTTCATGAAGTAGCCGATGGCTCCGTAGTAGTCCTTTTCGGACATGGCCTGGCGACCGGATTCATACAGCTCCTGGGCGGTATCCTCGGGAGGAGGCAGAAAATAATAGTCCATGAGCCCGGCACAGCCGCCAAGGAAGAGCAGCAGGCAGGAGAGAGGCAGAAAACGGCGCAACATCGCATTCATGATTGGTTCCCGGATATGGCCCGGTCCCGGCCGGGCGCCATGCGTCGGACGCGGCAACGCCCCAAGGCGGCAACCGGTCAGGCGTTTTGATGCGCGTCCTCTTACCAGATGGGGCAAGGGCGCACAATGGAAAAAACCGAACCCGTCCGGCCGCCTTCGCCCCGTGGCCCGGCGGTCGATCGGGTCCGGCGGTCAGCCTTGCGAGAAGCGCGAACTGAGATAGGCGTAGGCGGCATGGGCGGCGCAGGCGCCGTCGCCGACAGCCGTGGTCACCTGCCGGCAGGATTTCGAACGGATATCCCCGGCCGCGAAGATGCCCTCGATGTTCGTGCGCATTTCCGCGTCGGTTTTGATAAATCCCTGTCCGTCCCGGTCCAGGCCCGCGGGGTAGAAGTCGCCCTGGGGCTCGAACCCGACAAAGACAAAGACGCCGTCCACGGGCAGGACATGGCAGTCGCCGCTTTTGACGTCGCGGACCTCGATCCCGGTGACGCTGTCCGCGCCCGTGATGGAGCACACCACGGTCGAACGCAGGATCTCGATGACCGGACTCACGGAGCACCGGTCCTGGTAGCATTTCTGCCCCCGGAAATCGTCGCGCCGGTGGATGAGGTAGAGCTTTTTGACCAGCCGGGACAGGTACAGGGATTCTTCCAGGGCGGCGTTGCCGCCGCCGATGACGGCCACGGTCTGGCCCCGGAAAAAGTTCCCGTCGCAAAGGGCGCAGTAGGACACGCCCTTGCCCACGAGCTCCTGCTCGCCGGGAATCCCCACCCGCTTGTACCGGGCGCCCGTGGCCAGGACCACGGCCGTGGCCTCGACGGTCTCGCCCGCCACGTTGACGCGGTGGACGCCGTCTGCGGACTCGATGGCCCGCACCTCGTCGCCGATCCGGTCCACGGCGTAGTGTCCGAGGTGCGCGGCCATGAGGTCGGCCAGTTTCCAGCCCTCGATGCCTTCCGGGAAGCCGGGATAGTTCTCGATCAGATGCGTCATGAGCATCTGTCCGCCCGGAGACAGCTTTTCCACCAGGGCCACGGACACGTCGGACCGAGCCAGATAGAGAGCGGCCGTCATGCCGGCCGGGCCGCCCCCGATCACGACGGCGTCATAGCGTTTCATGAATCAGAGCGCCTTTTGAGAGATCATTTCCTTGATGCTGCTTTTGGAGACCGCACCGGTGATCTGTTCCACCACTTCGCCGCCCTTGAACAGGATCAGCGTGGGGATGGCGCGGATGCCGTACTTGCTCGGGGTGCTCGGGTTCTCGTCCACGTTCATTTTGGCCACCTTGACCTGGCCGGTGTACTCGTTGGCCAGTTCGTCGATGACCGGCCCCATGGCCCGGCACGGCCCGCACCAGGGAGCCCAGAAGTCCACCAGGACCGGCAGGTCGCACTGCAAGGCTTCGGCCTCGAAATTCGCGTCGCTCAGTTGAATGGCCATGGTTGCTACTCCTTTTTGTGGCTTGGCCGGCCGCCCGAGGGGGTGGCCGGGGTTTCTTCGCGTTTGGAAACCTCGGGCGGGAAGCGCGTGCCCGCGCCTCTTGCGCAGTCCCTAATTGTGCGAACCTATTGCGGCTTGGACCGCCTGTCAACCGATCCCCGGCCAAGAGGCGGGCCTGCCTGGTAATCCCACGGCACCTTGCGCCCGCGCGGCACGGCGTCGAGGGCCAGGTCGTGGGTCAGGCCGGCCCGGCCGAGAAGACAGCCGGCGGCCGCGATCATGGTGGCGTTGTCCGCGCAAAGGGCCGGCTCGGGCAGAAAGCACGGCAGGCCGCGACGCGCGCCCAGGGCTTCCAACATGGCCCGGATGCGGCTGTTGGCCGCCACCCCGCCGGCCGCCAGGATCGAGACCGCCGGCACGTCGAGGCCGTCCAGGGCCCGCTCCATCTTGACGCGGAGCGTGTCGGCCACGGCGAAATTGAGCGAGGAACAAACCCGGCGCAGATCCAGGGGCCAGGCTGCGGCATCGACGGGCCCGTCCGGCGCCGGCATGACGGCCAGACGGAGGCCGGGGTGTCTGGCGACATGGGTGGCGACGGCGGTTTTAAGGCCGCTGAAGCTGAAATCGAGGTGCGTGTTTTCCAGATTGGGCCGGGGAAAAAGGGCGCGGTCCGGCTCGATCCCCGCCCCGAGCCGGTCGACGAAGACCCCGCCGGGATAGGGCAGGTTCAGCGACTTGGCCGCCTTGTCAAAGGCCTCGCCCGCGGCGTCGTCCACGGTGCGGCCAAGGACCGTCAGGTCCAGGGGGGACCGCAGGAGCACGATCTGGGTGTGTCCGCCCGAAACCAGGAGCCCGAGCGCCGGATAGGCCACCTCGCGGCCAAGCGTCGCGGCCAAGAGATGGGCGTGGAGGTGGTCCACGCCGATGAGAGGCTTGCCGGCGGCCAGGGCCAAGCCCTTGGCCACGGCCAGGCCGATGAGAAGACTGCCGAGGAGTCCCGGCCCCCGGGCCACGGCCACGGCGTCCACGTCGGCCAGGCCAAGGCCCGCCTCCCGAAAAAGCGCGTCCAGAAGCGGCCCCATGCGGCGCAAATGCTCCCGCGAGGCCAATTCCGGCACCACCCCGCCGAAAAGCGCGTGCAGCTTGATCTGGGAAGCCAGTTTTTCAAGGAGGGGACGGCCGTCGTCGCAAAGGGCCACGGCCGTCTCGTCGCAGGAGGTCTCGATGCCAAGGCAGAGCATCGGGCCTCAGGACTGGCGGGCCTTGGCGTAGATTTCCTCCACCATGGCCACGTCGTTTTTGCTGCCGATGAAAAGCGGCACGCGCTGATGGAGCTCTTCCGGCTCGATGGACAGGATGTCGCGCACACCGTCGCTTCCGGCGCCGCCCGCCTGGGCCGCGACAAAGGACAGAGGCGAGGCCTCGCACAGCAGCCGCAACTTGCCCTTGGGCTTTTTGGGGTCCCGGTGGTCGGCGGGATAGAGGAAAATGCCGCCGTAAAGGAGGTTGCGGTGGAAATCCGCCACCAGCGACCCGATGTAGCGGCCGCCGTAGGGCTGGCCGCGCCTGTTGTCCGACCCCTTGAAGTACCGGACGATCTCCCGGGTCGGCTCGTCCCAGTAGTCCCAGTAGGCCTCGTTGACCGAATAGATCCGGCCGGTTTCCGGGGTCTTGATGTTGGGGTGGGAGAGCAGGAATTCGCCCACGCTCGGGTCGAGGGTGAAGCCGTGGACGCCCCGGCCCGTGGTGTACACCATCATGGTGGAGGTGCCGTACAGGAAATAGCCGGCCGCCACCTGCTCGGAGCCGCGCTGGAGCAGATCGCACAGCTTGTCGCCGGTGCAGCCTTCCTTGGTGCGGTAGATGGAGAAGATGGTGCCCACGTTGACGTTGGCGTCGATGTTCGACGACCCGTCGAGGGGGTCGAAGATAAGAAAATAGTCGCCCTTGGGGAACTGGTCCGGAATGAGGACCAGATCGGCGTTTTCCTCGGAGGCGATGGCGCAAAGGACGCCGGCCCGTTCCATGCGGTGGATGAGGACCATGTTGGCATAGTCGTCGAGCTTTTGGACCTGCTCGCCCTGGACGTTGATTTCGCCGGTAAATCCGAGGACATCGACCAGCCCGGCCTTGTTGACTTCCCGGGAGATGATCTTGGCCGCCAGGATGAGTTCGTTCAGAAGCCGGGTGAACCGGCCCGTGGCCATAGGCGATTCTTTTTGGTGCAAAAGCAGATGCTCGATAACGGTGACTTGGGGCATGTGTCGTTCCTCCCGCCGTCGATGGCGGTCCGGGCGATGGGTGGCCGCGCCGGACAGCGTTTTCATGCGGCTGTCGGTCCTTTTACAATGGCCGGGAACTTCCCACAAGATTTTCCAGGGGTTGGCGCGGACAAAAAAAGCCGGCGGCCCAGCCGCCGGCTTTTCGGGCAGTCGGGAATCTAGGGATTGGGCGTAGCGGCCGGGGACACGTCCGCGGGGGACGGCTCCGGGGTCGGGACCGGCGCGGCCTTCGGCGGTTCGGGCTTTTTGGCCCGGGCCTCGCGCACGTCGGTCAGGTAGACCAGTTCGAGCTGGCCGAGGTAGCGGGCCTGCCAGACGTACTGGCCGCCGCCGGAGGCCACCTCGCCCTGGACTCCGCCCTTGAGCATCTCGGCCCACTTGAGGCCGGAGAGGGCCTCGCCCTGCCCGCTTCCGCCCGGCCAGACCAGGCCGTCGGTGGAAAGGACCACCAGGGCGTCGGGCTCCGGCGAGAACCGGACCAGGTTTCTGGGATCGAAGAAGGCGACCACCAGGCCGGCCCACTCGTTCTCCTTGAAATAGGGCGCCGCGACCAGGACCACGGTGCCGAATTCGTCGGTCTTCACCTGGGCGCCCATCTTGCGGGTCTTGTAGCGGTCGGCGAATTCGAGCAGGCCGCTGAAATCGAGCGGCCGCAGGGAGGCGGTCGGCGCCTGGGACACCACCGCGCCGGAGGTGTCGATGACGGCCACGCCGGAAAGCCAGTCGTGGCTGGAGAGCAGCTGTTGGGCCCAGTCGCTTTCCGGCGGCGTGTCCTGGCTGCCAATGACGCGCAAAAGGCCCATGAGGCGCTCGTCAACCGGCATGAGGAGCGAGGCCAGCCGTTGCAGACCCTTGTCGCTTATGCCCTGTTCGCTGAAATCGATGGTCGGGTCGGTATTGATGTAGGACCGGTACAGCTTTTTGGTGTCGCGCCAGGACGTCTTCATCGTGCCGCAGCCGCTTAAAATGACAAGGCAACCAAGGGCCGCAAGGGCCGCGCTCACAGTGCGTTTCAAGACCGTTTCCTCTCGATGTTCCAGATTATGGGCTCGGGCCGCCAGTGGCGGTATCGATCGCGGAATCAGGCCCCGGCCCGGCTTTCCAGGCGTCCGGCCAACGCTTCCAGGAGGCTGACGAGTTTGGCCGCACCCTTGGGTTTCGGGGCAACGGCCGGGGGGGCGTCGCCTTCTTCAAGGTCGGATTCCGGCTGTCCGGCGGACAGGTCCGCGGCCGGGGCCCCGCCCGGCGACAGGGAGGCGAGCATGCGCTCCAATTCCTGGCGCTCGGGACCGGGCGCGGTGGCGGCCAAAAGCTCGGTATAGATGTCGCGGGCTGCGTCCGTCTCGCCCTGCCCGGCCAGGAGCGCGGCCATGGTCTTGGTGCGGACTCCGGCTTCCCGGGGCTTGGCCGGCCGGGGCCGGGCCTTTTCCCGGCTCTCCTCGGGCACGTCCAGAAGGTCGGCCAGTTCCAGAACCTCCCGTGCGCCGCGCAAGGGCGGCGCTTCCCCGGCCTCCCGGCGGTCCGGAGCCGGATCCTGGGGCCTGGGGACGGGGGGCGCAAGGGGGGCCGGAGCGACCGGGGCCGTCTCGACCTTGGGCGTAGCCTGGTTCGCGTCGTCAGGCGGCGAGGCCGACGTCGCGGCAGCCTTGCCGGCAAGGTCCGGCGTGCCGGGAGCCCCCTGGCGAAGGCTGCGCAGCCCCCGCTCCATGACGTCGGCCCAGGTCAGGGTTTCGTTCTGGAAATAGTTGGCCAGAAAAAGCATGGCCAGGGCCGGGTCCGTGGACCGGGACGCGGCCTCCCGGGACCACAGGAGCCAGACCGAGGGATAGCGGGCGAGCATGGTGCCGACGTCGCCGAAGACCGCGTCCGCCTCCCCGGCCCGCCCGAGGCGGGTCAGCAGTTCGATCAGGAGGAACTTGGCTTCCAGGTGGTCGGGATGAAAGGCGATGCCCCGGGCGAGAACCGTGGCGGCCTCGTCGTGGCGGCCTTCCTCATGAAGCTGCCTGGCCAGGGGGAAGAAAACCTTGGAATTGGGCTCAATCTCCAGGACTTCCCGGTAGATATCGATTTTACTGACCATCGGCCCTTTTTCCTTCCTTGTCCGTATCCTTTGGGGCGGGGGCATCCTTGGGAAACTGGTAAAGGATTTCGTTTTCCTTCAGATAGTTCATCTGGGAGCGGGCCATTTTTTCGGTGAAGGCCCGGTCGGTCTTCAACCAGCGGATTTCCTGGCTGAGGTCCAGGGAGTGGTCGTTGACCCCCTCCAGGCGCTGCCTGAGCTGTTCGTGCCGGGCTTTCAGCTCGAGATAGGCGAAAATGCCGTTGTCGCTCCAGATGAGATTGTAGAGCAGGAAAATATTGAAGAAGATCAGACCTGTCAGGAGAAACCGTCGCCAGATCATGTCATTGCACGACGTATTTTTTCAGGCGTTTGTATTCGTTTTGCTCGAGCGGCTCCTTGAGTTCCTTCAGGAAATTCTCGGTGGCCGCCTCGATGCGGGCCACGTCCTGTTCCTGGACCTCGATCTCCTCGACGTGGGACAGAAACATCTTGAGGATGTTGAAGTCGCGAAGGAGATAATGGCCGAACTGGAGCCTTTCGAGATCCGGTTCGAGTTCGAGGATGGTGTGCAGGCAGTTTTCGATGCGGGCGGACAGGTTCTCGTCAGGCAAAAGCCTGCCCCTGCCGTTCCCCTTGCCGCTCGCCGGCCGCCCGGATCGGACCCGGCGTCTGGCCAGTTTGGAGATGTTTTTGGCTTTCATGGCACCTTGTGTGCGTTTCACTGTGGGTTTCGCCGGCCGCGCTCACCGGGTGGGGGCGCCTGTCCACATCGCTTTTTTCCCGAACCCATAAAAGTAATTGGCCCCGGATACAAGGGTCAAAACCAGGGCGACATATAATAAGACGCGGCCAAGCGGGTTCGGATCCAGCCCGTACCAGGGGAAATGCAGGACCAGCGGACACAGTGCCACCATCTGCAGAATGGTCTTGAGCTTGCCGAACCGGTCGGCACTGATGACCACGCCGTGGTCCACGGCGATGGCCCGAAGCCCGGTCACGGCGATTTCCCGGCCGATGATAAGCACGCACACCCAGGCCTCCACCCAGCCAAGGCTCGTCAACATGATCAAAAGCGAGCTGATAAGAAGCTTGTCGGCCAGGGGGTCGAGGAACTTGCCAAGCGTGGTGACGAGGTTGCGCCGCCTGGCCACGACGCCGTCCACGATGTCGGTGACCGAGGCGGCGATGAAAAGGAGCATGGCCGCAAGACAGGTCCCGCGGCCGGGAAAGTAGAGCAGCACCACCAGGATGGGCACCGTTGCGATGCGGGCCAGGGTCAGGTTGTTGGCGAGATTGAACATGGGGAGAAACCTTTCGGGTTGCGGCATGCAGGCAGGCACTTAAAGCAATCCCCCGCCGGCGTAAAGCCTCAAGCCGCCGGACGGGTCCGCAGGAGCGTTCGGCCTCCGGCGGTCCAGGCCCGGCGGCCGCCTGACGGCGGAGGCGAATTATCAAGACATTCTTGTGGTTTGGCCGGTTTGAAGCGCTCAGGGACAGGGCGAGGCGGCCGCTTCGAGGCTCGACCGGCAGGCGGCGGCAATGGCCGCGGCCAGATTGACGAACGCCTGCCTGGCCGGAAAATCCCCGTCCAGCTGGACCACGGGCCGGCCCAGATCCCCGGCCACCACCGTGGCCGGATCAAGGGGCACGGCCCCGAGGAATTCCAGGCCAAAGGCCCGGGCCATCTCCTCGCCGCCGCCTTTTTTGAACAGTTCGATTTCCGTGTGGCAGTGGGGGCAGACCAGCCCGCTCATGTTTTCCACCACCCCAAGGATGTTGGCGTTGGCGTACTGGAGAAAATTGACGGTTTTCCGCACGTCTGCCAGGGAGATCTCCTGGGGCGTGGTCACGAGCACGCACAGGGCATCGCGCACGGTCTTGAGAATGGTCAGGTGCTCGTCGCCCGTGCCCGGTGGGGAATCGATGACCAGGTAGTCGAGTTCGCCCCAGTCCACGTCGGCCAGGAACTGGCGGATGGCCGTGGTCTTCATGGGACCGCGCCACAGCACCGCCTGGTCCGGGTCGCCAAGGAGCGACTGCATGGAGACCACCAGCAGGTTCTCGCCGAAACGCTTGGGCGCGATGGCCGCCCCCCTTCCCGCCTCCATGGCTCCGGTGATGCCGAGCATGCGCGTCACACTCGGCCCGTGCAGGTCCACGTCCAGCAGGCCCACCCTGGCCCCGGCGTCGGCCAGGGCGCAAGCCACGTTGACCGCGACTGAGCTTTTCCCGACCCCCCCTTTGCCGCTCATGACAAAAAGCTTGTAGCGGATCTTCTCCAGGGCCGCCCCGAGCCGGCCGTCGCGGCCATCCCGGGCGCGGGCGCGCTCCGTGGCCTCTGGTCCGCCCGGGCAGGCGCGACAGGTCTTGATCTCCTCCATGCCCCTCCTCTCCTTGGCGTCCGGCCTACCAGCCGTGGGCCCCGACCAGGTCCACGAACATGACCCCGCCGAGTTCCTGCTCTTCGACGCGGCCGTTCTCCTTGCGGACCACGACCAGGGTCTGGCTGCGCCTTCCCGCCCCGACCGGGATGACCATGCGGCCGGGATCGGCGAGCTGGGCGCGCAAAGGATCCGGGATCTTCGGCCCGCCGGCCGTGACCAGGATGCGGTCGAAGGGGGCCTCTTCCGGCCAGCCGAGCGTGCCGTCGTCGAGCTTGAAACGGACCTTCAGGTAACGCAGCTCCTCCAGGCGCCGGCGGGCCTGGGCGTAGAGAGGGCGCACCCGTTCCACGGTGAAGACGTAGGCTCCGAGTTCGGCCAGGACCGCGGCCTGGTAGCCCGAACCGGTGCCGATCTCGAGCACCCGCATGCCCGGTGCCACGGCCAAAAGCTCGGTCATCCAGCCGACGACGTAGGGCTGGGAAATGGTCTGGCCGTGGCCAAGGGGCAGGGGATGGTCCTCGTAGGCCTGAGGGGTGAGCGCCTCTTCCACGAAAAGGTGCCGCGGCACCTTGCGCATGGCCCGCAGCACCTGGGGATCGGACACGCCCCGGGCCTCGATCTGCTCCCGGACCATGCGTTCGCGGCTGCGCCTGAAATCTATTTTTGGACCCGATCCGTTCATTGCCGCCCTTAGCCCGGGGCATTGCCCGGGCATGCCGCGCGTCAGCGCGATCTTCCTTGGAAAAAACAGAATTTTGGTTTCAAGTCAACGCCGGTCGCCTTGACAGCCGCGCTTTGGCAATGCGATTTTCCAGCCACCAGGAGGCATCCATGCTGACAACCCGAGACCTGATGACCGAGGATTTGATCGCCCTTCGCGACACCGACAGCCTGCTTGCGGCCAAGCGGGCCATGGAAGAGGCCCGCATCCGCCATCTGCCCGTCATCGACGCGGCCGGAGCCTTTGTCGGGCTCCTCACCCACCGCGACATCCTGGCCGCCTCCGTCTCCCGGCTGGCCGAGATCGACGTGGCCACCCAGGAGGACATCTATTCCGGCATTCCCATCGCCGAGGTCATGAAATCCGACGTGGCCCTCGCCTCGCCCGGCCTGCCCCTGCGCCAGGCGGCCGAGATCCTTTTGACCCAGAAATACGGCTGCCTGCCCGTGGTCGAGAGCGGCAAGCTCGTCGGCATCCTGACGGCTTCGGATTTCATCCGGCTAAGCCTTGACCTCATGGACGCGATGGAGGCCAGCGAAGCGGACGAGGACGCGTGCGGCTGCTCCGGTGACTAGATTTCACGAAGCTCCGCCGGGCGTGTTCCGGGGCGTCCGGTTCCGGCGCCTTTCGGGCCTCGCCGGCGGGGTGTGGAGAACAACGGTTTTTTGGGAAAATCTGTTGACTTCCGCCTTGTGAAATTTTACGCTTTTCTCTTGAATTACGGCGGCGAGGCTCAAGCCTGCGACTGCCGCCTGTGTATTCGCAGCGGCAAGGTCCATTCACCGTTTTTTGGAGCTTTAAGGAGGGAGTTGGATGCGTTCCAAGGTCATGCTTTCCACGTTGGTCGTTCTGGTGTTCACCCTGGCCATGGCCACGGCGGCCTTTAGCGAGGGCGGCAAGTTCAGCGAAATCGTCGACGCGAAGTCCACGCTGTGCTACCCCCTGGAACTCACGTTCAAGCGCCCGTCCGGGGTGCTGACCACAAGCTTTGTGCCGGTCAAGTTTTCCCATGGCCAGCATGCCAACATCGCCTGCACCACCTGCCACCACATGTGGGACGGCAAGGGCCCGGTCGAGGGATGCGCCACGGCCGGTTGCCACGACAATCTCAAGGAACGTCAGGAAGCCACTTCCTATTTCCGCGCCTTCCATGACAAAAATTCCGAAACCAGCTGCCTGGGCTGCCACATGAAGACCAACATCGTGCGCAAGGAAAAGGGCCAGAAGCCCCTTTCCGTGGCCCCCTGCTCCAACAACGGCTGCCACGTCGCCCAGAAGTAACGTCCGGCACCCTGACGCCGCCGAAAGCCCCCGCCCAAGCGGGGGCTTTTTTTGTGCCCGCCCCGTTGCCCCGGATCGGGAATGCCCGTATCAGGGAACGTGTCTTTCCCCCGCCAAAGCGCGGCAACCACTCGAGCAAGGAGGTCCATATGGCCGAGGATACGAGCAAACAGGGCGTTTTCAGCTGGAACGAACTGATGACCCGGGACGTCGCCGGGGCCAAGGCCTTTTACGGCGGCCTGCTCGGCTGGACTCTCGAAGACGCGCCCATGCCGGAGATGGGCATGACCTACACCCTGGCCAAGGTCGGCGACATTCCGGTCGGCGGCATCATGCCCATGCCGCCCGAGGTCGGTCCGGACATGCCGTCGGTGTGGGGGAGCTATGTCAATGTGGACGACGTGGATGCCGCGGCCCAAAAGGCCGTGGAACTCGGCGGCACGGTGTACAAGGAACCGACCGACATCCCGGGTGTCGGCCGGTTCTGCGTCATCGGCGACCCCCAGGGCGCGGTTCTGTCCCTGATCAAGTTTTTGCCGATGGGCGCGTGATGGCGGACGGGCGGGCGCCTGGCCTTCCCGCCGGCGGGGAGGCGGGCTGGTATGACATCTCCCTGCCCCTGACCGGGGCAACGGCGGCCGTGCCCGGCGACCCGCCCTTTCGCCGCCGCCTTTTCCTGCGCCACGAAACCGACGGTTGCGAGGCCGGAGCCTGGCGTCTGTCCGCCCACGCCGGGACGCACCTCGACTTTCCGGCCCATTTTTTCCCAAACGGCAAACGGGCCGGCGATTACCCGGCCGCCGCTTTCGTCCTGCCGGCCCTGGTCGTGGATTGCGGCCAGGCCTGGACCCTCGGCCCGGATGTCCTTTCCGGCCTCGAAACCGTGCCCGGCGAGGCCGTGCTCTTGCGCACCCGCAATTCCACGGAGCGGCTCTTTGCCGGGCCGGAATTTCCCGAAACCTTTGCCGCGGCCAACCCGGCCCTGGCCCTGGAACTGGTGCGGCGACAAGCCGGCCTGGTCGGCATCGACGGCTTAAGCATCGAGCCCCTGGCCGATCCGCTCTATCCTGTCCACAACATCCTTCTCGGCGCAGGCCTGCCCATCCTGGAGGGCCTTGTCCTGGCGGCCGTGCCGCCCGGCCGCCATACCCTGTCCTGCCTGCCGCTCGCCGTGCCCGAGGCCGAGGCCTCGCCGGTGCGGGCCATCCTGTTTCCCGCGTGCCTTCCCGGCGGCCGGCCGGCCTGATCGGCCAGAGCCCTCTCTTCCCGGCCGCCCTGGTCTGCTTTCCGGTTTTGCCCCGTGCCATTCCCGCCGGCCCGGCCGCTACGCGCCTGGAGCCGGCCCCGGCTCCGTTCGGCCTGGACGCACCCGCCGTGAACACGGTCAATCGATGCAGATCATGTCGTAGGCCTCGCCGGTCAGGCATCGCCCGCCCGCCGGCGTCACCTCAAAGGTGTTCTCCACGCCCACCATGCCGATGCCGGCCAGGCCGAACTTGGGCTCAAGGGCCAGGGTCATGCCGGCCTCGATGGGCGCGTCAAACCCCTTGGCCAGGGCCGGCCAGCCGTCGATGGCAAGGCCGATGCCGTGGCCAAGGAACCGGACCTTGTTGCCGCCAAGGCCCATGAAGCCCTCCTCCATGCCTTCCTTGGCGGCCATGGACAGCGACAGGGCATAGAGTTCGCTCGGGATGGCCCCGGGTTTGAGCCGTTCGGCCACGGCCTGCTGCACCCGCACGCAGAAGTCGTGGCCCGTGCGGACCGCATCCGGAATGGCCGCCGCCTTGCCCGCGAAATAGACCTGGGTCTTGTCCGTGCTGTAGCCTTCCAGGGCAAAGCCGTTGTCGATGGTCAAGACCTCGCCCTTTTTCCAGACCGTGCCGGCGTCCCCGGAAAAGGGCAGGGCCGGATGCTCGCCCCGAAGCCCCACCGGGCCGTTGAAGACGCTCGGGTAGTTGGCGCTGTCCCCGGCCGCGATGTGGCCGAGAAAGATTTCGTCGCCCCCGCTCATGCGCAACTGTCCCTGGTGGCCGAGGTCGAAAAAGGCGTCCCAACAGCGGCGGGCGATGTCCCGTTCGGTCATGCCCGGGGCGATGGCCAGGGGCAGGCGTTTCATGAGCCCTTCGGCGTGGCGGGCCCCGCAAAGGCGCATCTTGGCCAGCTCCCACTCGGATTTGCGGGCCTGGGCCATGGCCAGGGCGGCGTCGCCGGGCACGAACGAGACGCCGGGGAGCCTTGCGGCCAGCAGTTCCGCCAGGTTCCAGGCCAGCCCGCCCTGCTCGGCGGCGCAGACCGTGGAAAGGGGGCTGCCGGCATCCCGGCAAAGCGGGATGATGTCGCCAAAGGACCGGAAGGGCAAAATGGTCGGGAGCGGGGACTCGAGCACGGCCCGCTCCCGGCCCTTGCGGCACAGCAGCACCGGCTCGCCGGCCACGGGCAGCCACAGCACCCCGTTGGCCCAGGTGCCGGTCAGGTAGTAGATGGCGAGCCGGGAGAAGACGAGGAGACCGCCAGCCGTGGGCGCGACCTGGGCCAGGGCGGTGCGGCACTTGGCAAGGCGGGAGGACAGTTCCGATTCGGGCAGACGTTCGAGGGCGGTTGGCATGACGACTCCGTTTTGTGTTGCATTCCAAGGCCAAGCAGGTATAGCGGCCCTCCGGGCGCGTGTCCGGAAGACGGCCTTTGGGCGGCGGGAATGGTCCCGCGTCGCGCCATCGCCGGCAGGATGACCGCTTTGCCAAACAATCGACTGGCCTGGCCGGCCTTTTTCGCGCTGGTCGCGGCCACGCTCCTGTGGGGCGGCTCGTTTATCGCCATGAAGATCGCCATGCGGGGTTTTTCGCCGCTATTGGTGGTCTTTTGCCGCATGGTCCTGGCCTCGGCCGTCTTCGGCCTCCTGTGGCGGCGGCTCGGAGGCTTTCGCGCCGCCAAGGGCGACTGGCCGGGGCTCGTGTTCATGGCGTTTTGCGAGCCATGCCTCTATTTCGTGTTCGAGGCCAAGGCGCTCACCCTGACCCAGGCCTCCCAGGCCGCCATGGTGACGGCGCTTTTGCCGCTTTTGACCGCGGTCGCGGCCGCCTGGTTCCTCAAGGAAAAACTCGAAGGGAAAGCCATGGCCGGCCTTTGTCTGGCCGTGGCCGGGGTCGGGGTCATGAGCGCCTCGGGCGAGGCGACGGGCGACGCGCCGTATCCGGTGCTCGGCAATTTCCTGGAATTTCTGGCCATGTGCTGCGCTGTTGGCTACATCGTGACCGCCAAGCGGCTGGCCGCGAGGCACAGGCCGCTGTATCTCACGGCCGTACAGAGCTTTACCGGCGCGGTCTTTTTCGCGCCGGTCCTTTTTTTCACGCCGTTTCCGGAAACCATCGCGCCCGGCCCGGCCCTGGCCGTGGTGTTCCTGGGCCTCGGCGTCACCTTCGTGGCCTACGGGCTCTACAACTACGGCGTGAGCCGCGCCCCGGCGGCCAAGGCCGCGGCGTTTATCAACCTCATTCCGGTCTTCGCCTGCCTGCTCTCCCGGGTCATGCTCGACGAGACCCTGACCCCGGCCCAGTGGACAGGCGGCCTCATGGCCCTCGGCGGCGTGGCCCTAAGCGCCCGCCCCGGCCGCAAGACGCCTCAGGAGCCTTCGCGCCGGGAATAGTCCATGTTGCGCCTGACCGGCTCGAACCCGGCCTTGACGGCCAGGCGGCACAGCTCGTCCTCTTCCATGCGGAACCGGACCCCGGCCGCGGCCACCACGTTTTCCTCGATCATGGTCGAGCCGAAGTCGTTGGCCCCGAAATAGAGGGCCGTCTGGCCGATCATCGGCCCCTGAGTCACCCAGGAGGCCTGGATGTTCGGCACGTTGTCGAGAAAAAGGCGCGCGAGGGCGAGGGTTCGCAGGTATTCCCAGGACGAGGCCTCGGGCACGGCAAGGGCCGTGTTGCCGGGCTGGAAGGTCCAGGGAATAAAGGCCGTGAATCCGCCGGTTGCATCCTGCAGGTCCCGGATGCGCGAAAGGTGTTCGAGCCGGTGTTCGATGGTCTCGCCCAGGCCGATGACCATGGTGGCCGTGCTGCGAAGGCCTTGCTTGTGGGCTTCGGCCATGACCGCGATCCACTCGTCAGCCGGGCACTTGTTGGGAGAAACACTCCCCCGGATGGGGTCGGACAGGATCTCGGCTCCGCCGCCCGGCAGGGAGGCCAGGCCCGAAGCCTTGAGTTCGGCCAGCACCTCGGCTATGGACAGGCCTTCCATCCGGGCCAGGAACACGATTTCCGGCGGCGAGAAGCCGTGCACCGCCACCTCCGGAAACCGGTCCCGCAAAAAGGCCAGCATGCCGGTATAGAAATCCAGGCGCAGATCCGGGTGCATCCCGCCCTGGAGCAAGATCTGGTAGCCGCCAAGGGCCACCGTTTCGGCCACCTTCGCCGCCAGCTGCTCCCGGCTGAGGACGTAGCCCTCGGCGTGCCCCGGCGGCCGGAAAAAGGCGCAGAACCGGCAGCCGCAGGCGCAGACGTTGGTGTAGTTGATGTTGCGGTCCACGATATAGGTGACGACCGCTTCGGGATGCAGGGCCATCCTGGCGGCGTGGGCTTTTTTCCCGAGGGAGAAGACGTCCTCGTCCTCCCACAGGGCCCGGGCTTCAGCCAGGCTTATGCGGCCGATGGCGCGATCAGGCATGGGCGGTTGACCTCCAGGCAGGGATGCCGCCACGCGGATACACTTTTTTCCCACAAACGGAAACCACCCCTTGCCTATGCTTTACAGTGAAACCACCCTGACGGACATGCTGGCCCCGGGCAAGACCATTGCCGTGGTCGGGGCCAAGGACCGTCCCGGCACGGCCGTGGACATGGTCGGCCGCTACCTGATCACCGCCGGCTTCCGGGTCGTCCCGGTCCATCCGGCCCGGGCCTCGGTCTGGGGCATTCCCGCGCGCAAGACCCTGGCCGAGGTCGACGGCCCCATCGACATCGTGGACCTCTTTCGGGCCGCGCCGAGTTGTCCGGGCCATGCCGCAGAGGTCCTGGCCCTGGCCCACCGGCCGGCCTGCTTCTGGATGCAGTCCGGCATCCGCAGCGCCGAAGCCCGGGAGCTGCTCGCGCCCCACGGCGTCGCCGTGGTGGAAGACCGGTGCATCATGGTTGAACACCGCCGCCTTTGGGGATAAGGATACGCCATGCCGCCACTTGTCGCCTTCATCTGCCGCCGCTGCGGCCACTGTTGCCAGGGAGAAGGCGGCATCGTCCTTTCCGGAAGCGACATCGACCGTCTGGCCGGGCACCTGCGTCTCTCGGCCGAGGCCATGCTGTCCCGGTACGCCGAGCACGTCGGCGGCAAAAACCGCCTCGTGACCGGGCCGGACAAGGCTTGCATCTTTTACGACCAGGGCTGCGCCATCCATCCGGCCCGGCCGGACGTCTGCCGAGCCTGGCCGTTTTTCCGGGGCAACATCATCGACGCCGAAAGCCATGCCATGGCCGCCGAGGACTGCCCGGGCATCAATCCCGAGGCGTCCCACGCCGAATTCGCCCGGCAGGGCTCCGTCTATCTCCACAGTCGGGGCCTGGCCCGGGCCCGTGGGCCCGGCGTGCCCGAGGCCCTGGCCGACATCCCGACGCCCACCGAGGAACCGGATCATGGCCCCAGCCGATTCGATGCGTCTTGACGAGGCCCAGACCCTTCTTGGCGTCTCGTCGGCCGATGACCTCGAGGCCATCAAATCCGCCTACCGCAAGCTGGCCTTCCACCTCCATCCGGACCTGCACCCGGACGACCCCGGGGCCAAGCGCAAGTTCCAGCGCCTAAACGAAGCCTACCTGCTCCTGCGCCATTTCCACGCCAACCGCGACAAGGCGCCGGGTCCGGAAAAACAGGCCGGCCCGGCCAAGGGCACCAAGCCCGGGGCCACCCGCAACCCCCCGCCCGGCCCCAGCCCGGGACAGGCCCACCGCGAACGCCAGGGCCGGGCCACCTATACGCAAGCCTCCAGGCAGAACGCGGACGCGGGCTTCTATTTTCGCCGCGAGGAGGTCTTGCAGGACCTGCTCAAGGACCCCTTCGCCCGGCAGGTGTTCCAGGACATCTACCAGCAGGTGAAAAAGTCGGCCGCAACCGGCCCGGTCACGGCCAAGGGGCCGCGCAAGGTCTCGTTCCACTGGGGAGAAAAAGCGGTATCCCTTGATATTTCCAAGGGATTCATGGGATCTATCAAGGAATACTTCAGGAGACAGCTCGACGACGAGCAGACCGTGCATCTGCCGGCCACCAGCCTTTTCCCGGGCACCCGCATCCGGGTCGGCATCCGCCATGGCCTGGGCAACGCCAAGCCGACCATGGTGGAGGTCACCCTGCCCCCGGATTTCGTGGTGGGCCGGCCGATCCGCCTCAAGGGCATGGGCCGGCGCATCGGCCCCATGCGCGGCGACCTGTACCTGCGTCTTCTGGCCAAATAGAGCGGATCGAACTCCGCTCCCCCAAAGGAGACGACATGGCCGTTGCCGTCCGCTGTCTGGCCATCCTGTGCTCCCTGGCCGTCTGTCCGGTCCCGATCCAGGCCATGGCCGGGGCCGAGGGCATGGTCGGCGGCCCCTGCCGCTACGCTTCGTTCCCGGGCAAGGGCACCATCGTGTCGGTGGGGCCCGTGCCGCCGGGAGATTCCGGAAATTTCCCCCCGACACCCTACCCGCCCCTTGCCGTGACCTTCACCTTCACCCCGAACGCGCCGGTGGCCGGCGAACCGGATGCCCCGCACGCCTTCACCCTGGCAAACGGCATGCCGCCCGGGCCGCGCTATGTGGAAAGGTACGGCCTCGCGCCGGGAAGTGTCCTGCCCTGCGAGCTGCGCCGCATCCGCCACGGGACCTGCACGCCGGTCCTCTACGTCTTTCCGGGAATCGACGCGGCCGATTATTTCGAGTTGGAGCGGCCGTAGACAGGAAGAGGGGCTCCGTCCCAAGCCCCGCCGTGGGGCATGACAGCCCCCGGAACCCCTCGACGGGGCACTGGCCGTCCGCCTGCGGCGGAGGCCGCAATTTATTCGATGACGCGCCGGGCGTGGGAGAAACAGTCCTTGTACCAGCCCGTCAATGTCCGGATCCGCACCCCTTCTTTGTGGGAATCGATGATGCGGCCGTCGCCGAGCCAGACGACCACATGGGAAACTCGGGACCGGTTCCGGGTCGTGATGAAAAGGAGGTCTCCGACGGCGAAGGGTTCATCCGGGCCGAGCCGCCGGCCCGGGGCCTTGGGGCCGTCGGCCTGGGAGGCGATGGCCGAGGTGAAACGGACCCCCAGACCGTAGTTGTAGACCCAGGACGTGAAGTTCGAGCAGTCGAGCCCCGGCCCCTCCCCCGGCGGATCATAGGCCGGTATGTGGTGGTGCCGGTAGGAAAGGCCCTGGTAACGCTCGGCTACGATGGCCACGCGTTGGCGTTTCCAGGCCACGGCATCGACGCCGGCCGGCACCGCCACCGCCGGATAGACGGCGGACTTGGGCCCCCAGGAACCGAGCTTGGGATTGCCGTACCAGGCGGACGAGGGAACCGGCGACTGGGGCAGCGTGTCGCGCCAGGGGAAATCGGCGGTCAGGCCGGCCAGCCCGCCGGTATCGTCCGGTCCGGCCGCGTGGACGGCGTTTGGCCCGGGCGGCCACAACCCCCAGCATCCGGACACGGCCAGAAAGACGCACAACCACGGCGCGCCGCTACGGGACCGCTTTTTTCCCTGGTGCATGCCACCCTTCTGGCATGGTCCGAAAGAGGTTGCAAGGGACCGGGGCCGGCTATGTCGGCCCCGGTCGATGCACTGGGGTACGCCGGTCGATGCACTGGGGTACGGAAGACTCAGGCGGAGAGCAGGCGAAGGGTTTCCTCCCCCGCCTGCTCCAGATGCCGGACAAGGGCCCTGGCCTCGGCCGGGGGCCGCTGCTCGACGCGCCGGTATTCCCGGCAATCGGCCGTGCGGGCAAGGAGTCCCAGGTCGCACAGTTCCCGACGCAGGAGGGCCGGGTCGCCGAACAGGTGGCGGGCCTGCAGATGCCCGGTGATGCCGCGTTCGTCAAAGGTCTGTCGCGGCGGGATGCCGGCCCAAAGGGCCCACAGGCACAGGAGCTGGTGATTGCGTTTGGACGGCCAGCGGAGGAGCCGACCTTTGGCGTCAAAATGGCGGGCCACGGCGGTCACCCGGGCCAGGTCCACGGCGTCGGCCGGCGTCCGTGGGGCGGCGAGGCGGTCCCGGGCCATGGCCTTGGCCCGGAAGTGCTGGAAGTTGCGGCATCCGGCCGACCGGGCCAGGATATTTAGAAGCTCGACATGGCCGGGCACTGCTTCGCCGGCAAGCAGCCGGGTCCGCAGGGCCTTGGCCAGGACCGAGATGTCGTCCACGCAAAAAGGCAAGGATTCTCTGGACATCGCTTATCCCTTCAAGCGTGCCTTTCCTCGGGGGGAATGTCGATGGTCGCCGTCTTCCGACGCGGCACGGGATAAGGTGTCGGTGCGGAAAGGAAATGGCAGGTTTAGCACCCCTCGCGGGGCGGCGACGCCTGGGTGAACTGCCGACCGGTCCGCGTCATAGCCCAGTCGGTTGATTCTGACAACACCTGGGCCGTAAAGATGCCTCCGGCGGCCGGGGGGAATGATTCCCCCCGGACCCCCTCGATGGGTATAATACAGGGGCGGTCCTGCCACAGGACCACCCCTGTATTATTCAGGACAGGAGGGTCCGGGAGGGGGTGACCCCCTCCCGGCCGCCGGAGGCATCTTCTCTCCCCTAGAACATATCCTTCTCGCTCTCGGAAATCGTCTTCTCGATGACGTCCTTGAGTTCCTGGGGCAGCCCCATGATGTCGACGTTCAAAAAGCCGCGCACGATGGTGGAAGTGGCCTCGTTCTCGTCAAGCCCCCGGGCCATCAGGTATTCGATCTCTTCCTGGGCGATCTTGCCGACGGCCGCCTCGTGGGACAGCTCCACGCCGTCCACCGAGCCGAGGAGTTCCGGGATGGCGTGGATGACGCCGCCGCCGAGGATGAGCCCCTTGCACTCCAGGTGCCCCTTGGCCGGCACGGAATTGCCGCCGATGAACCCCCGGGCCACGATGGTGCCGCCCGAGGCGATGGTGCGCGAGATGATCTCGCCCTTGGTGTCCGGGGCATTGAGTTCGATGCGGCTGCCGGAATCCACGTACGAGCCCTTGGGCGCGACGATGACGGAGTTGAACCGGGCCACGGCCCCTTTGCCGTTCAGGCGGATGGCCGGGTAGGACTGCAGGTCCTTGACGGGTTTGAGGAGGACGTAGTTGTTGATGAAGACGCCGCCCTCGTCCACCACGCCGCCGGTCCGGGGCCGCACCACCGTGGACTCGGCCCAGTTGTGGATCATGGTAAAGGTCAGCTTGGCGTTTTTGCCCACGAAAAATTCCGAGATGCCGAGGTGGGCCGCACCTTTGGAACCGTGGGCCACTGAACAGCCGGTGATGATGTGGAGTTCGGAATCGTCCTCCACGATGACCACGTTGTGGACGTTCTGGCCGACCATGTCGCCCTTGAGAAAAAGGCACGACTGCACCGGCTCGGTGATCTTGGCCCCTTTTTCCGTGCGCACGAAATAGCCGCCGTGCAGGTTCTCGGCGGCCGACCGGGTGAACTCGTCCTTGTCCGGGTCGACCTGGGTCCAGAAGTAGCCGGGCAGGCCGTCGTACTTGGCCAGGGCTTCCTTGATGTCCAGGATCTCGACGCCTTTTTGCAGGCTCTTGCAGTGGACCCGGCCGTGGTCCACCTGCAGGTAGGTGCCGGCCCGTTCGCGCTCTTCCACATCCACGCCGGACATGAGCATCTCGGCCTTGTCCGCCGGGTCGAGCTGGCGCAGGTCGGCTATTTCGCCAAGCTGGGAGCCGCTGAACCGGAAATCCTTGAGATTGATCTTTTCCATGCCGCACTCCCTCTCGCTATTGCAGGCACCGGACGCATTCCTGGTAGCCGTAGTGGCCGATGTGGTCCAGGATGTCGCGGGGATTGGCCTCGCAGCACAGATGGCCGTTAAAAAGCACCTGTCCCCGGTCGGCGTTGACGTATTCGAGGATGTAGCCGGTGTGGGTGATGATGAGTCCGGACACCGGGCGCTTGCGCACCCGCTGCTCCTTCATGCTGGACCCGGCTCTCGGCTCAATGCCGCCGGTCAGGACCTCGCGGACCGTGGAGCCGATCAGCTTCATGTTTTCCAGGTCCACGCCGGACTCGGGTTCGTCGAAAAGGAGCAGGTAGGGCTTTTGGGCCATGAGCTGGAGGAGTTCGGACCGCTTGATCTCGCCGCCGGAAAAGCCGGCATTGATATCGCGCTCCAGGAACTCGTCCATGTTGACCTTTTTCGCCAGCTTGTCCACGTCCACGTCGGCGTCGCGGGCGCACATGCCGACCAGATGGCGGGTTTTGAGGCCATGAATGGTCGGCGGACGCTGGAACGACATGCCGATGCCAAGACGGGCCCGCTCGTAGATCGGGGCGTGGGTGATGTCGTGGCCGCGAAAAAGGATGCGGCCTTTGGTGATTTCGTAGTTGCCAAAGCCCATGAGGGTCATAAGCAAGGTGGTCTTGCCCGAACCGTTGGGGCCGAACAGGATGAAGGTTTCGTTCTCGGCGATGTGCAGGTTGATGCCGGAGAGCACTTGCCGGTCGCCGATTTTGACGTGCAGATCTTCGATGCGAAGCATGATTCCCTCGCTTTTTCGCGTCCGGGGGCGCGTTTCTCCGCCTGGGGTCTACGGAAAAAACCGGCTGAAGTCCACCAAGGAGGACGGCGGCCGGCCCGCGACCGGCAAAACCGGACGCGGGCCGGTTCAGTGGGAATCGTAGGAGCGGATGATGGTGGCCAGTTCGTCGCAGTCGTAGGGCTTGGAAAGGTAGTCCCTGACGCCGAAGTGGGAGAAAAAGTCCAGGTGCTGGCGCAGGCCGTAGCCGGTCAGGACCACGATGGGAATGTCGGCGTACCAGCATTGCCCCTGGCGGACCCGGCCGATGAATTCACGGCCATCCACCTCGGGCAGGCGCATGTCGAGCAGGACCAGGTCAAAGGCGTCGTGGTCCATGGCTTCGAGCGCCCGCTTGCCATCCGGCACGGACGTGATGATGTGCCCTTCTTCTTCCAAGGCCTGCCTGGCCAGGGTGGCGTGATTGGGATCATCCTCGGCGAGCAAAATATGCAACATGGGCACAGCACCTCCCTTCTCTGCCAGAGCATGATCCGTGCCGGGGGATAGCCATTCCTGTTATCCTGTGAAACCAAGCGGTTTCCGACCCGGCCCCAGGCTGGGGGGCAAACCGATTGTCCTGAATTACTGTAAAGCAGGAAACTGGATCACTCGCCGGACGTTGCGGCCAGGGGCGGCGCTGGCCGCCGGGCGGAGCGGCGGGCCCCGGTGGCCACGGCGTAGACCGCCGGAACCAGCCGGGACAAAACCTCGCCAAGGCCCCACAAGAGCACGATGACCGTCAGGCCCGAAAGCCAGTAAAAGGCGATCTGCTGGAGGTCGCCAACCGGTTTCCACACGGCCAGGAGCCGCGTCTGAAGGATGGACATGGTCGGTTCGTGGGCAAGATAGACGAAAAAGCTGTGCCGGGCCATGCTGTGGAGCACGGCGCTGTCGCGGATAAAAGAAAAGGCCGAGATCCGCCAGAAAAAGACCAGGCCAAGCACGAGGTTGCACTTGAAAAGAAACAGGCGGACGCTGTCCACAGTGATGCCGAGGGGCTGGTGGGCGACCAACACGATGGTCAGGCCGACAAAGAGCCATGCGCCGGCCCGCTGCCACCACGAGACACCGGCCAGGGGCAGCCGGGTCCTGGCCAGATAGCCGCCGAGGTAGAAGGCGAAGAAATCGCCGTAATAGGAGTATGGCGCGGGGTCCATGCCGGCCCAGAGCACGAACAGGGTGATGAGGCCGACGCCCGGGGCCTCCTTGAAAAAAAGGAGCAGCACCGGGGAAAGCAGGAAGACCACGAGCAGATCGCGCAGAAACCACAGGGGATAGTTGACCGGGGTGGTGCCGAGGCCAAGGATCTTGGTGACGAGCCCTTCGGACTGGAGAAAACCCCACGAGCCCATCATCTCGATGCTGCCGACGCAATAGAACCAGGCCGCGAGCAGGCCATTGAAGAGCACGTAGGGAATGAGGAGCGAGATGAATTTGCTGCGCACCATCTCACCGTAAGCCGGCAGGGTCAGCTCGAACTTGCGCAGGAAAAGAAAGCCGGAAATGGTGAAAAAAAGCGGCACAGCCACGAAATCCACGTGCCCGTTCAGGATATTGACCATGAGATCGGCCACCGGTCCCGTGCCGCCGGAATCGGCGATGCGCACGGTGATGCCCCGGGCGCCGTGGGCCAGGACGATCAGGCCGATGAGGATGATGCGCAAGATGTCGATGCGCTTGGAAACATCGCGGTCAATGGGCTCCCGGACCGGCCCGAGCAGGAAGGACGGCTTGACGGCATCGTTCACGGACAGAACTCCTGGTATTGCCAAGGCTTCACGCGGCGGGTGCCCGGCTTCGAGGCCGGGACGAGGGCGGCCACCGGGCCCGGACATGACAACGGCCGGCCGCGGGCCATTGCGGCCGGGCGCTTTCGCAGGGAAACCTGTTTCGGGTTATTGTCGTTGCCAGAGGGTGCCGGCGGCAGGCCACGCGCCCCCGGGCCAGGACCCGATCGCCGGGGAACCATGGTCCCGAGGGATGTGCCACGCCTTTGCGGGGGAATCAATGGGCGTAGGCGAGCATCTTTTTCAAACGGCTTTCCGTGATGGCATAGCCCTCTTCCCGGAGGATGCGCACGAAGCATTCGATGACGGACTGGGTGGCAAAGGCCTTGTTGGTGATGCTTGACGTATGCATGATCTCCCTGAGCACCAGATCGATCATGTAGATGCAGTGCGCCACATCCTTCATATCCTTTTGCGGCATGGTCCTTCTTCCAGCGGCGGCGGATAGGCCGGTCCGGTCGGTCGACCGGGCATACGTGAGGGCAACGGCTATTCGATTTCCACGGACACGGTCTGCTTGACGCGCACGCCGTCGACCAGGCCCTGGCGGTAGGCCATGGCCACGTAATCGCGGCGGATGCGGTCGCACAGTTGCGGGATATCCTCGGCCAGCTGCCGGAGGCGTTCGTTTTCCTGCCCCTCGGCCAGTTCCTGGAGTTCGGCCATCAGGCTGCCCAGTTCGTTCATGCGGGCGGCCATTTCTTCGTCCACGGTCTGGGCATCGATCAGATCCTCGATCCTGCTTCGGATCATGTCCGGCAGGCACGCCTTGATGCTTTCCATGTCCCACCCCCTTGGCCGATGTTTCCAACCGGCCGATTCGTCCGGCAGTCGGCCGGACAGGCTTGGCACGATGGTAGGGGTATACCGCAGAAGCGAGCCGGTGTAAAATCGGCAGGCAAAATCGCCTGGTGTGGCGTTCGCTAAAAAATATGTTACTATTTAACTATGTTATTCTCAAAATTCGTATGCACGGATTTCGAGAACGCGACACTAGGACACGATGGCGGCCAGGTCCCGCTCGATGGCGGCGCGGGCGGCCAGCCCGTCGAGCCAGGCCTTGGGTATCGCCGCCCGGCCGTGGGCCGCGCCGAGGATCATGCCGGCGAGCATCCCCCGGGCGGCGCTGTCTCCGCCGGCCATGACGTTTTCCGTCAGGCAGGCGGCCAGATCGCGCTCATGCCGGACGACGAGGTGGATGACCCCGGGCATGGCCTCGTCGATCCGGCAGGTCTGGCCAAGCCGGCCGATGGCCGTGACCGTGTCCTCGGCGGCGGAATCCAGGCCCTGGGCCAACCACCGGTCGATGGGGGCGCTGGCATACCCGGCCTCCCGGGCCGCCTCGAGGGCGGCCCGGGGGATTTGCCGCCGAGCACGCCCCAGGCCGTACGGGCAAAAAATTCGGCCGCCTCGATGACCTGGGCGTGGTTGTGGGTCATCTTGGTCTGGGAACGGACCGCCTCGACCAGGGCTTCCAAATTATGGCGCAGGGCGCAGACCAGGGGAGCCACCCGGCTGGCGCCGGCCAAATCCGTGGAATTGGAACCTGAATTGTGCGGCCCCTCTCCGAAATCAAAAATCTTGAGCGTCATGCGGGTGGCCCCGTCGATGTACCCGTCGTAGGCGGTCATGCGTTCCCGCCACTTGCGGGCGAAGTCGTCGAGGTCGAAATTCCCCCGCTCGGCCAGGGACCGCAGCAACACCAGGGTCTGGTCGCCGTAATGGGTCTGGTCGCCGGCCCGTTTCCCGCTGTGGTAGCCGCCCGCAGGCGGATCGAGATACCCCGTCACGCGGCCGTGCCGCCTGGCCAGGGCCGTTGGATCGTATTCCCAATGCGCCCCCAGGGCCAGGGCGTCCCCAGTCAACGAGGCCAGAACCATGGCTTTTGCTTTCTCGGACATACTGCCTCCGATATGCTGCTGCCCAGAGCCTACCCTTTTCGTCTGAAATAACCAAGATCCTTGACGCACGGGCCCGTGTCGATGGGGAAAAACGCCGTCAGGCGCGGCCGCGTCCGGGCCACGGCAGTCGGACGGGCGTGGGGAGCCTCGCCGCCGCGGACCAATGCCATGGCCCCGGCCATCTGACTGTCCAATTTTCCGCGACCACCTCTCTGCAGATGCCGGAACCCGAAGCCGCTGCCCTCACGGCCATCTGACTGTCCAATTTTCCGCGACCACCTCAGGGCAAGAAACTGGAGCAAGCCCTGGACATGACTTGGCGGATATTCCTGTAGGACAAATACAGGACGACGCCCACGATCAAGCCCCGCTCCGGCGGGGCTTTTCGTTTCCCCGCCCCGAGGCGGCAATGGCCCTTCGGCGAGGCAGGCGCAGGGAAGGAATGGGCGAAGATCAGACCGTCCATGGCCTGCCCCAAACGAACAGAGCCCCAAAAGTTGCACACTTTTTGGGGCTCTGTTGGGATAGTTTCAGACGGGCGTAAATATTGAGGACAGCGAGAAGAAGAATTTTCTCTATAAAATCAGTTTGGTGCGAGAGGGGGGGCTCGAACCCCCATACCTTTCGGTGCCAGATCCTAAGTCTGGTGCGTCTCCCAGTTCCGCCACTCTCGCACGGCCCGCCAGGCTACGGGCGGAATTTTCTACGCGAACGCCGCCGGATGCACAAGGGGTGAATCGCGGGGTGAACCAAAAACTGGATACATCTCCGACAGATGCCCGTTTCTCCGGCATGCTCTCAGGCATCGGCCGAAAAAAGGGTCCCTCGCGGTCAAGCCTCGCCCAACAACCGCAGGTACGGGGCCAGGTGGTTGACCGGCCCGTCGCCGCGGCCCAGGTCATAGGCCGCGAGCAGGGCCTCCTGCAGGTAGTCTCTCCCTGCCTCCACGGCTTCCGGCAGCGCCTTGCCGCGGGCCAGATGGGCGGCGATGGCCGCCGACAGAGTGCAGCCCGTGCCGTGGGTGTTGCGGGTCGGGACATGGGGCCGGACGTATTCCCGGACAAGCCCCTGCCCCGTGACGAGCAGGTCCGTGACCAAGGCCCGGCCCGGATCGCCGGACGCCTCAAAATGGCCGCCTTTGAGCAACACGGCCTTGGCGCCAAGGGCGAGCAGCCGAACGGCTGCGGTTCTGGCCTCGGCCGGGCTGTTTATGGCCATGCCGGCAAGGAGTTCGGCCTCGTGGCGGTTCGGGGTCAGGAGATCAGCCAGGGGCAGGATGCGGGCGATCAAGGCGGCCACGGCCTCGGGCAAGAGGAGTCTTGCTCCGGACTGGGCCACGCAGACCGGGTCCACCACCAGCGGAAAATCCTTGTCCGCCAGCGCATCGGCCACAGCCTCGATAATGGGGGCGGAAAAAAGCATCCCGGTCTTGGCGGCGCGGATGGGAAAATCGTCCAGGACCGCGCGCAACTGCGCGGCCACGAATCCGGGCGACGGAGCCTCGATGGCGGTCACGGCCCGGGTGTTCTGGGCGGTCAGGGCGGTGATGGCCGACAGGCCATAACAGCCCTGCATCATGAAGGTCTTGAGGTCGGCCTGGATGCCGGCCCCGCCGCCGGAATCCGACCCGGCCACGGTCAATACGCATGGCGGCTGCATGACTTTTCTCCCAAAGACCCGTTCAAAATAGGAAAGGCATTGCCGTCTTTTTTGCCGGCAACCAGGGCGATGGACGGGCGAAGGCCACGCCGCCCGGTGTGGTCGCCCCGCTCCATACCCCGCTAGTCCAAGGCTTCGTCGCTCTCGCGGATCTTGCGCAGGCTGAGTCCGCTTTTGGCCAGGATGAGCAGGCCCGCCACGGTCACCGGGATGTACTGGACCATATGCAGGATGAGCCCGGCGGCCAGGGCCTGGGTCTGGTCCACACCGAAAAGACCGAGGGAAAAGACGACGGCCGCTTCGAAGACGCCAAGGGCCCCGGGTGAGGACGGCATGGCCATGCCGAGCGACGAGATGACGAAGACCGCCGCCACCTGGCCCCAGGTGAGGGACAGCTTGGCCACCCACAAGAGGACCAGGAAGGTGGAACTGGCGTAACAGATCCAACAAACGACGGTGTAAAGCCCAAGCAGCGTCAGAAAGGTGGGCGTGACGCCGTGCAGGACCTGCAACTTGAGTTCGGCCAAAAACTCGGCCAACCGGTTCGACGGCATCTTGGCAATGAGCCGGCCGACGAAATCCGGATAGGTCCGCACCACCCACAGGGCCACCCAGATGCCGCCGACCGCTCCGGCCAAGGGCACGAAGGCCATGCGCAGCTTGAAGTGGAAGGCCACCACCAGGCCCATGGCCAGAATGGCGTTGAGGTCGAAAAACCGCTCCCAAAAGACCATGGTAATGCTTCGGGACAGGGAGAACCGGCACTCCCGGCGCAGGTAAAAGGCCTTGGCCAGCTCGCCGAGCTTGGCCGGCACGATGTTGTTGACGGCCATGGACATGAGAAAGGCCTTGAAGCACAGCCAGTTGCCGGCGACGAATCCGGAAAGGAAATTGAGCCGCAAGGCCATGACCGCGTAGCCGACAAAGGAGAAGGCCGTGGTCCAGACCAGGGCCACGTCGTCGTAGCGGACAAGCGTGCTCCATAATTGGGCGAAATCGATGCCCCAGAAGGCATAGACCAGACAGCCGACCACAAGGGCCAGCCGGAGAAAGAAGCCGGCGGCTTTTTTTAGGACCATTGCGGATTGCCCCTGCGTCGGACAGGGAGGAGGCCCTTCCCGTGTCTATTCTGCATTGAAAAGCTCCCGAAGCCGGTAGTTGAGGTGGGTGTAGCGGCTGTCGCCGCCGGCGTTTCGAAGCCCAAGCTGCATGGCCCGCCGGCTGCCGATCAGGACGGCCAGGCGTTTGGCCCGGGTCAGGGCGGTATAGATGAGGTTGCGGCGCAACATGACGTAATGCTGCGTCAGAATCGGGACGACCACGGCCGGATATTCGCTGCCCTGGGATTTGTGGATGCTTATGGCATAGGCCGGAGCCAGCTCGTCGAGTTCGGTGCGGTCGTAGGCGACGGTGCGTCCTTCGAAAGACACCAGCACCTCCCCTTCCTCGGTGTCGACTTCCACGATGTGGCCCAGGTCGCCGTTGAACACGTCTTTTTCGTAATCGTTTTTGGTCTGGAGCACCCGGTCGCCCTGGCGGAAACGGACCATGCCCCGCAACAGTTCCGGTCCCTTGGGATTGAGCCGCTCCCGCAGGGCTTCATTCAGCGACTGGGTGCCGGCCTCGCCCTTGTGCATGGGCGAAAGGACCTGGACGTCGCGCAGGGGATCGAGGCCGTAGGTCCGGGGAATGCGGTCGCTCACAAGGCTTGCGATCATGTCCCGGACCGTGGCCGGATCATCCTGCTCCACCCAGAAGAAATCGGCCTCGGGCGGCGGCTTGGTCGCGGCCAGGGGGAGCTGGCCCTGGTTGACGCGGTGGGCGTTGACCACAATCATGCTCTGCTGGGCCTGCCGAAAAATATGGGTCAGCCGGGCGCTGCCAACGGCCTCGCTGCCAAGGATGTCCCCCAGGACATTGCCGGCCCCGACCGCAGGCAACTGGTCCGCGTCACCGACGAGGATCAGCCGGGCCGTGAACGGCAAGGCGCGAAGCATGTGGGCGCACAGCTTGGCATCGAGCATGCTGACCTCGTCGACCAGCAGCACGTCGGCCTTGAGCTTGTTGTCCTCGCACACGGCGAAGGCGCCGTCGGGCGTCGATTGCAAGAGCCGGTGCAGGGTGGCGGCCGGACAGCCGGTGGCTTCGGCCAGACGCTTGGCCGCCCTGCCCGTCGGCGCGGCAAGTTTGACTTTTAGAGACAACTTGTCAAGGGCGGACACCACCATGCGGGTGATGGTGGTCTTGCCCGTGCCTGGGCCGCCGGTGATGACGAAGACCTTATTGGCGCAGGCGTCCACGGCCGCCTGCCGCTGCTCCGGAGAAAGCTGGAGCCGGGCCGCGGATTCGAGGGCCGGCAGGAGCTTTTCCACCTTGCCGCGCAGGTCCGCTCCCGGGTGGGCGGCCAGCTCGTGAATGCGCCGGGCGATCTCGGTTTCGAGCGCGTAGTAGTGGCGCAGGTACACGGCGGATTCGATGTTCTGGGCCGGCAGGGCTTCCACTTTGACGCGCTTTAATGCCTCAAGGCTGGCCAAGGCCTCGTCCAGACGCTCCGGGGCCACCTCGCCGACCATGGCGGCGGTTTTTTCAAAAAGGATGTCCCGGGGGACGAAGAGGTGGCCCTGGTCGCCCATGGTGAAAAGAACATAGACCAGGGCGGCTTGCAGGCGCTCCGGGCTGTCCGGGGCAAAGCCCAGGCGCAGGGCCATGGCGTCGGCGGTCTTGAAGGCAATGCCCCGAATCTCGTAGGCCAGCTCGTAGGGATTGTTCCGGATGCGCCCCTCGGCGGCATTGCCGTAGAGCTTGAAGATCTTGCCGGCGTGGGTGGTTGCGATCTCGTGGGTCTGGAGAAAGAGCATGAGCGACCGGACCTCGTGCTGGGCCGTCCAGGAAGCCACGATCTCCTTGAGCTTTTTTTTGCCCACCCCTTCGACCGTGAGGAGCTTTTCCGGGGCGGTGTCGAGGATCTCGAGCACCTTTTCCCCGAAGGCGTCGACCATGCGCGTGGCCAGCACCCCGCCCACGCCCTTGATCATGCCCGAGGCGAGGTAACGGCGGATGCCGTTGACCGTGGCCGGCATTTCGCGGGCGGACGTCTCCACCTGGAACTGGCGGCCGTATTTGGGATGGGTGACCCAGGAGCCGGTCAGGCGCAGCACTTCGCCGGGGGTCACCGCGCCCACGCAGCCGACAATGGAAAAAGGCCCCGGCTCGTCCTTGGACCGGACCCGGGCGATCAGGTAGTTCGTCCCTTCGTTGTAGAAGGTGACGGTCTGGACCTCGGCCGAAAGTTCGATTGCCATTGCCTCGCCGGTTGCGCCCTACAGGTCCTGCCGGAAGCGCAGGGACTGGGACAGGGTTTCCTTGTCCACGTATTTGACCTCGGCCCCGAGCGGAATGCCCTGGGCCAGCCGGGTCAGCCGCACACCCGGGAATTCCCGGGCCAGCAGGTTCTTGATGTGCGAAGCCGTGGACTCGGCGGCAAGCGTGGCCCCAAGAGCCAGGATGCACTCCGTGACCGCGCCCTCGGCCAGCCGTGCCCGCAGGGCGTCCAGACGCAACTGTCCGGGCGTCACCCCTTCCAGGGGATCGAGCAGGCCGCCGAGGACCAGATAATAGCCGCCGAACTGGGCGGTCTCCTCGAGCAGCATGACCGAATCCCACTGGGACACCAGGCACAGCTCTTCCGGCCTCCTGGTCGGATCGGCGCAGACCGGGCAGACGGGAGTCTCCGAGAGCCCGGCGCACCGGGAACACAGGCACAGCCGCTCGCGCAGGCGCAGAATGCCGTCGCCCAGGGAATCGGCCCGGCTGCGCGGCCATTCGAGCAGCGTCATGGCCACCTTGAGGGCGGATTTCGGGCCAAGCCCCGGCAGTTTGGCGAGCTGTTCGACCAGTTCGACCAGCGGGGCGGGAAGGGTAGTTTGGGCTGCCATGGTTTCCTGGTTCAAGTCTATACGAAGGATACGCCCGCTGTTTCAAAGCGGCTCCACCATCGGACGGTACATCGCGTTGTTTTCGGTCAAAGCACGCAGGCGCCTTTTCTCGTGTCGCGTTCTCGAAGTTCCTGCGTACAAATTTCGAGAACTGTATACTGAACGAACTGATTTTATCTGAAAAACAATTACATATTATCTAGAGAACGCTACACTGACAGGGATCAAAAATATAATTGAAACCCAGTTGCTGGCAAAAGGCCGCTTCCCGTTTATCCGTGATGGTCCAGACCAGGACAGGAAGGCCGCTTTGCCGCAAGCGTGTGAGAAAAGAGCCGTGCAACATATTTTTGTGAACGGAAAGAAAGAGTGGCTTTGTCAAAATATTATAGAGCATGTTTTTCAGGATATACTTATTGATGCAATGCATGTCTTTTCTGTCGTCATACGTACACGTCAACTGTCCGCGCAGCATGCCCGGCCGGTTTCGCCGGAACCAGCCCACGGTCCAGGGGGTAAACGACTGGACCGCATACGCCCCCCGGTAGCCGGCCAGGGCGGCGGCCACTTGCCGCTCCAGGGCTCCGGTCCTTCCCTGGCTTTTGAGTTCCACCAGAAGAGGCACTTTTCCGGCCACCTTGGCCAGGACATCGGCCAGAAGCGGAATCTTCTCCCGGGAGCCAAGCAGCTTGAGGGCCGCGAGTTCCTGATAAGACAGGGCCGTCACCAACGCGTCCACGTTGCAGAGCCGTTTCAGGCCGGCGTCATGGAAAACGACCACCTGCCCGTCCCTGGTGAGGCGGACATCCAGTTCAATGGGCGTCCCGGCCGCGACGCACCGCTCAAAGGCCGGGATGGAATTTTCAGGCACGCCGCTCCGGTCGTACATGCCCCGGTGGGCGATGGGCTGCTTTGCAAGCCACACAGCTCCGCCTCCGCCCAGGCCAACGGTCTCCACGAATTCCCCCTGCCGTGCGTACCCCGCCTGCCGATCAGCCAACAAAGGAGGGTGACGCGAAGAGCCGATGCCAGGCGGGTCCTGTGCGGCAAGGCGCTCCGGACCGTCTGTCGCGCGCCGCCGGCCAGGGGCCCGCTTCCATGCAAAAGGCCTCCCATGCCGGCAGGACTCCGGCAAACGCTGGTCTCGTCCTGGCTGATGGTCTGGAGGCCGTCGCCTAGAACAGGCCGGGCACCTTGATGCCGCCGGTCACCTGCCCCATCTCGGCCTCCATCATGGCCTTGGCCTTTTTGAGGCCGTCATTGACCGCAGCCAGGATCAGGTCCTGGAGCATCTCCACGTCGTTCGGGTCCACTACCGTCTTGTCGATGACAATGGACTTGAGCTCGTTGGACCCGGAAACAACCGCCGTGACCATGCCGCCGCCGGCCGATCCCTCGACCGTCTTCACTTCAAGCTCTTCTTGAAGTTTGGCCATTTTCTTTTGCATGATTTGGGCTTGGCGCACCAATTCATTCATTCCTTTCATGGCGTCCTTCCTTGGGATTTGCCCTAGCGGGGCTTTCGTTCGATGATTTCGGCGTCAAAGGCCGACACGGCCTGACGCACTTCGGGCCGGGTGTCGATGTACTGCCTGAGGTCGTCCGGGGTCATCCGGTCGGCGTTTCCGGCCGCCTCCACGCGCACGGCCACGCCCGGGCCGAAGTATTCGGCCACGAGGGCCTGGAGCTGGCGAAATTTCTCGGGCTGGGTGAGCTGGCCGCAGTGGAAGGCGTTTTCGCAGCCGATCCGCACTTCCCCGGGCTCCGGTTCGGGCGCAAACACGCCGCGCGCCTTTTTAAGGCCCGCGATCTCCCCGCCCTTGCCGGCGAACCGCTTGAACCCGTCCCAGGTCTTCGGGCCGGCGGGCGCGGCCGTCGGCCGCTCGGCCACGCCGGAGACGGGGCCGGCCGACGGGGAAGGCTCTTGCCCGGCCCCGGCCGGCGAAGGCATTTGGGCCCCTTGGGGCGGTCGCGGGGCCGGCCCGTCAACGCGCCGGGGCGCCGGTCCGGAGCCGGACGGGGAAAAACGCGGTCCCGCCGGGCCGGACGCCCCACCGCCTCCCCCGCTCCCTCCAGGAGCGCCCGGTGTCCCGGGTGCTCCTGCCGGGCCGGACCGGCCGGGCGGCACGGTGCACGAGCCCAGGTTCTGCAAGGGAAGGAGGCGCGGCAGATAGGCCATGTTCAAAAGCAGGAGCTCCAGGGACAGGGCCGGCTCCAGGCTCGTCAGCACCCGACGCTGGCCCTCGAGGGTCATCTGCCAGCAGGCGTGGATGTGGGCCGCGTCGAACCTGCCCGCCCATTCCAGCCAGATCCCGGCTTCCTCGGCCGGCAGGTTGACCACGGCCAGGCCCTTTTCCCCGGCCTGGCGCAAAAGAAAGAGGTTTCGCCACATGCCGGCCAGTTCGCGCAGGAAAAAACCGATGTCCAGGCCCTTGTCAAGGACCTGGCGCAAGAGTTCCACCACGGCCGGACCGTCCATGGCGTGGATGGCCTCGATGAGGCCGAAAAAGACGTCCTGCCCGGCCAGGCCGAGGACGCTTCGGGCGTCGGCCTCGGTCAGGGCCGCGCCGCCAAGGGCCAGGACCTGGGCCAGAAGCGACATGGAATCGCGCACGCTCCCCGCCCCCCGGCGGGCGATGAGGCTTACGGCTTTGGACTCGAAGGGCACGGCCTCGCGGTCGAGGAGGCCACCCAAATGGGCTTCGAGTTCGGGCTGGGCCAGACGCTTGAAAAGGAAATGCTGGCAGCGGCTGATGATGGTGGCCGGAAACTTGTGCGGTTCGGTGGTGGCCAGGATGAAGGTGACCCGCGCCGGCGGCTCCTCCAGGGTCTTTAACAGCGCATTGAAGGCCTGCATGGTCAGCATGTGGGCCTCGTCGATGATAAAGACCTTGTAGCGGCTGTTTAAGGGCGCGTAGCCCACGTCCTCCTTGAGGCGTCTGGCGTCGTCGACCTTGCCGTGGGTGGCGGCGTCGATCTCGATCACGTCCGGAGAGACCCCGGCCGTGATCTGGCGGCATTGGGAGCAGACGTTGCAGGGTTCGGCGGTCGGCGCGGTCTCGCAGTTGAGCGCCTTGGCCAGCACCCGGGCCAGCGTCGTCTTGCCGACGCCGCGCGTCCCGCTGAAAAGGTAGGCCGGCGCGATCTTGTCCTCGGCCGCGGCCCGGGACAGGATCCGCTTGACGGCCTCCTGGCCGGCCACGTCGGCGAAGCGCTGGGGCCGGTATTTGGCGGTAAGGCTGGTGGTGCTCATGGGGCGTGTCCGGGCGGCCTGGCGGAGAAGCGAGGCCGCCCGGGAAGGATTACAGGCTGAAGGGGTACAGCCAGCGGGAATAGGCCGGGTTCTCGCCCTTGACCACCTTGAAGAAGGCGGCCTGCAAGGCCTTGGCCACGGGGCCGGCATGGCCCTGGCCGATGACGCGGCGGTCCACTTCGCGGATGGGCGTCAGTTCGGCGGCGGTGCCGGAGAAAAACGCCTCGTCGGCCATATAGAGCTCGTCGCGGGTGAAAAGCTGCTCCACCACTTCATAGCCGAGCTCCCTGGCCAGGATGATCAGGCTGTCGCGGGTGATGCCGGCCAGGATGGAGGTCAGGGGCGGGGTCTTTATGACGCCGTTTCTGACGATGAAGACGTTTTCCCCGGTCCCCTCGGCCACGTACCCGGAGGGGTCGAGCATGAGGGCCTCGTCGTAGCCGTCGGCCAGGGCTTCGGTCTTGGCCAGGACGGAGTTGACGTAGTTGCCGGCCACCTTGGCCTTGGTCATCATGACGTTGACGTGGTGGCGGGTGTAGCTCGAGGTGCAGATGCGGATGCCCTTCTCCAGGGCTTCGGCCCCGAGGTAGGCGCCCCACGGCCAAGTGGCGATGGCCATGCGGATGGGATTCTTGCCCGGGTTGACGCCCATGGACTCGCCCGACCCCACGAAGGCGATGGGCCGGATGTAGCCGGCCGGCATCTTGTTGGCCACCAGCGTGTCCACGCAGGCCTTGGCGATTTCGTCCCGGGTGTGGGCAATGACCATGTCAAGGACCTTGGCCGAACCGAACAGCCGGTCCACGTGCTCATGCAAGCGAAATACAGCCGATTTGCCATCAGCGGTCTCATAGGCCCGGATGCCCTCGAACACGGAAAACCCGTAGTGCAGGGCATGGGTCAGGACGTGCACATTGGCCTGGTCCCAGGGAACAAGCGTGCCATCCATCCAGATGAAATCAGTACGTAGCCCCATCTTCCTTCCCCCGTTGCTCTCGACGTTTTTCGGAACCATCCCAAAGCGACGCCGTAACGCGACTTGAACAACCGAAACGTAAACGTGGCAGTTTAGACGCTTTGGGATATGGGGTCAAGGTCGTGAGCCCGGAGCCCCGAAAGGAACGCCGGGCAGCCGGCCGCAACCTGGCGGGCGCCGTCCCGACACCCGCCAGGGGAAAGGGGTCTGCCCAGGCACGCCGGACCGGCCGCTGTGGAAATACGGTTTCGGCCGTGTGGTGCAACAGCCTGGCGCCGCCCGCCTCAGGCCCGCCCGCCCGGCAGGGCCGTCTGGGCGGCATGGGCCGATTCGCCGCGGAGTTCCTCGATCAATCCTTTAAGGACCTGCGCCTGTTCGGCCAGGTCGGCCACGGCCGTGGCCGAGCGCTCCATGGCTTGCGCCGTCTCGCCGGACACCCGGCTGACGTCGGCGATGGAAGCCTCGATGGCTTCGCTGGCCGCGGACTGCTCCTCCGAGGCGGCGGCGATGGAGCGGACCTGGTCGGAAGCCGACTCCACCAGGGAGACGATGGCGGTCAGGGCCTGGCCGGACTGGTCGGCCAGGGACGTGGCTGACTCGATGACGCCGACGGCCTCGCGCACGCCGCCGACACTCTTGTGGGTGCCGGCCTGGACGTCGCGGATGGCCTTGCCCACTTCGGCCGTGGCGGTCATGGTTTTCTCGGCCAGCTTTCGGACCTCGTCGGCCACCACGGCGAAGCCCCGCCCGGCCTCGCCGGCCCGGGCGGCCTCGATGGCGGCATTTAAGGCCAGCAGGTTGGTCTGGTCCGCAATGTCGGAAATGACGCCAAGGACCCGGCCGATGCCTTCGGCCTGGGTACCGAGTTCGGCCATGTCCTGGCTGAGGACGAGCGCCTTGTCCCTGGCCGCGCTGATGCCGGCCACGGCCCGGCGCACCACTTCCGAGCCCGAGGCCGCCTGTTCCCGGGCCTTTGCCGCCGTATCCGAAGCCGTGGAAGCGTTTTGGGCCACGTCGAGGACGGTTGCGCTCATCTCGCCCATGGAGGCCACGGTTTCCGAGAGCCGGGCCGACTGTTCGGCCGCGCCCCGGGTGGCCTGCTCCGTGCGCTCGGCCAGCTCCGCCGAGGCCTCGGTCACGACCTCGACCACGGCCGTCAGCCGTTCGGCCGCGTGGAGCATGCCCTCGTGGCGGGCCATCTCGGCGGCCAGCCGGTGGGCCTCGGCCTCGGCCGTGGCCGCGCAGGCCTTTTCGGCCTGGGCGGCGGCCTCCTCGCCCTTTCGCAGAGCGGCGGCGATGTTTTCCTTGAGCGAATCAAGCATCCGGCGCAGGGCGTCGGCCAGCTCCCCGAGCTCGTCCCGGCCCTTGACCGCAAGCATTGCGTCGAGGTCGCCGCCGGCCACGGACCGGGCAAAAGCCACGCTTTTTTTAAGCGGCCCGACGATCGACAGTGTAATGATGGTGCCGAGGGCGATGGAAACGGCCAGACACAAGACCGCGGCCACGACCAGGGTCAGCCCCCGCCGAGCCGCCTGCTCCCTGGCCGACCGGGCCAGGACATCGGCCTGGATCCGGCTGCGTTCGAGCAGGCTGCCAAGGGCCGTGCTGGCCTTTCGCAGGGAAAGCATGGAGGTGCCGATGGACAGGGTCAGGGCGTTGCTGCGCTTGTTCTGGGAAACAAACTCCACCACCTTGGCGTTGGTGGCCCGCCATTCGGCCAGGGCATCGTTGAACGTCTTCCAGGCAGCCACATCCTCCTCGTCGCGCCAAAGCCCCTCCACCATGGCCCGGCCCTGGTCCACGAGGCCAAGCCCCGTCTTCAGGTTTTCCCGTTGCCGGTCGAATTCCTTGGAATTGGCCAGCTCCGGCACCAGGATGGTCCGCTCGGCCGACTGGGCGGCCAGGAGCCCTTCCTTCACCAGGCCAAGCCCGGCCACGCGGGGCAGGGCCGACCCGGCCACCTCGGACAGGGCCTTGCCGGTATCCTGCAGGCTCCGATAGCCGAGGATGCCGATAACGACGGTGATGAGCGACGTGACAACCACCGAGGCGAACAACTTTACGCCGACCTTGAAATTGCCCACGGCCCCTCCCCCTGAAACTGCCGGACAGGATGCGTCATCGCGCCGATACTCCCGAATGATGGGATGTGCTGCCGAGGTGTTGCCCGATTTGCCGGTTTTGTCAAATTCCGTCGTTCGCGTCCGAAGCCTCTTCCAGGGGCGGTTCGGGCATGGATTCCCCGCGTTGGCGTGATTCCAGATAGGCCATGAAGGCCTTGCCCTGAGGGAAGGCGGGATTGAGGCGCAGGGCGTGGGTGAGCATCATGCGGGAACTGGCCAGGCGCCCTTTTTCATAGAGGGTCCTGGCCATGTTGTAGAGCAAGTGTTCGTCGGTGCGGCACAGGCGATAGGCCCGGCTGTAGTATTGCATGGCTTCGTCGTACATGCCCAGTTTTCGCATCTTGATGCCGAAGTCGTTGAAGAGATGCTTGTGCTCCACGGTGAAGGCCGCTTCGATCCGCATGATCTTCTGGAACACGATGTCCGCGTTCTGCTTTTCCTGGCGTTCGAGATACGTCAGTCCGAGTCCGAACGTGGCCTTGACGTGGTCCGCGTCCAGACGCAGCACGTTTTGGTATTCGAATTCCGCGGAGAAAAGCTCCTGGCGTTGCCGATGGCGGTCGGCCGTTTCCACGGCGTCCTCCAGCCGGCGCATGACAGGCACGACCTTGTTGATATAGATGGAGGGTTCGGGCAGATACTCGGCCAGAAGCCGCTCCTTGGGAATGATCCGCCTGGTCCCTGTCGGAATGAAGTTGCGGCTCAGGCGCCAGAGGGCCATCCGGCCGTCTCCCTGCTCCTCGGCATAGACGAACAGACGCTGGGTGATGCGGCCGAGGCTCCGCTGGCCGAGGAACTGCTGGGCGTCGGTGGAAAAGACCCCCTTGACGGGTTTGGCCCCGGGAACGGGTATGGTATGGTTCGGGGGTTGCGGCATGGCAAAGGGGTTGGGGGTGTCGTCCCTGATACTCCCGGGGAGGAGGTTTCGGCAAGCCATGCCCGGCCTGCCCGGGGCGGCGCGAGTTGACAGGAATTTTTCCTGCCGCATATACCCGGGGATGCCGAGGCGACAAACCCATCGGCCATACCGCCCGGTGGGGCCCAAACGGCGGCATCCACGGTCCCAGGATCATGCCTCATGCAAATAGACGAATACCCTATCTTGGTGGAACAACTGTGCCCCGGACTTTTCATCCGCATTGACGAGCCGGGCCTGCCCCATCCCTTTCCCGCCAAAGGGTTTCTGCTCAAAACCGATGCCGATGTGGCCAAGGTGACGGCCCTTGGCCTGGCCCACGTCCTTTGCGTGCCGGACAAGTCCGACCGCCTGCCCGTTTCCCTGGAAGAAATCGACGGCCTGGCCGGCAAACGCCAGAAGGGGCCGTGGTCCACGGCCCGCACGCCGGTTTCGGCCGAACTGTCGAGCCTCAAGCGGGAGACCATCGAGCGCAACAAGGACCGGCTGGAGCGGTTCGCGGCTTGCGAACGCCGCTATGAAAAGGCCATGAGCCAGGTGGTGGAGGCCTTAAAGCGGGTCTCCTCGCCCAACGCCGAAGTCTTGGAGGCGGCCGGCGAGGTGGTCGGCCCCATGGCCGAGACCTTCCTGTCCGACCTCGACGTCCTTATAAACGTCATGACCGCCAAGATGCGCGACGAGGCCAAGCATTACCACGCCCTGAACGTGGCCGTGCTCTCCATGATGCTGGCCAAGGAAATGGGCCTTGGCAAAAAGGACATCGAGGAGGTCGGCATGGGTTCGCTTTTCCACGATATCGGCAAGGGACGGGTCCCGATCCAGCGGTTCACCAAGGGCAACATGGTGACCATGAACAAGGTGCTCAAGGAATACTACATGGAGCACCCGAAGATCGGAGCCAAGATGCTGGCCGCCGTCCCGGGGTTTCCGCCGGCCGCCCAGCTTCTGGTCCTGCAGCACCACGAGCAGATGGACGGCTCGGGCTTTCCCATGCGCGTGAGCGGCGAGGCCATCACTCTCGGCGGCCGGATCGCGGCCGTGGCCAATGTCTACGACCGGTTTTGCAACACCAAGGACGGCAGCGAGAGCCGCACCCCGCACGAGGCCATGAAGGCCCTGTACAAGCGCCGGGGCCTGCTTGACCCCAAGGCCGTCACCATGTTCATCCGCAAGCTCGGGGTCTACCCGCCCGGCTCCCTGGTCGAGCTGTCAAACGGCATGCAGGGCATGGTGGTTTCGGCCAACCTGCGCGATTCTATGCGGCCAAGCGTCAAGGTCTACCACCCGGACATTCCCAAACGCGAGGCCCTCATTATCGACCTGTGCATCGAAACGGAGTTGAACGTGGCCAAGGCCCTCAAAACAACGGACCTTCCGCCAGACGTTCTTCAGTACCTGAACCCGGGCAAGCAGGTTTCCTACTATGTCGACGCCGCGCCCCGTCCGTAGGGCCGCACCCGCCATCGGCCGGGGCAGGCCGTGACCCGTCCGGGCTCGCCGGCCCGGGCCATCATGCGGACCCTGCGCACCGGGCTGTCTCAGCCGCCGGGCTCGGACCTGTCTCCGCTCGTGCCCCTGGCCAGGCAGGCCCTGGCCTTTATCGACCGTGGCGCCGTGGACGATCCGGCCACGGCCGGCGAGGCGTCGGAGCTGGCCTTTCTGCTGGCCGCCCTGCTCGAAGCCGGAGACGAAGGCTTTGCCCGTCAGGCCTTTGGTCTGCTTTTCCGCCTGGGCGTGGAAGGCGAGGTCCTGGCCGTCATCCATCTGGAAAAGCTGTCCGAGGACCAGGCCGTCGCCATCCTCTCCGGCCTTGGCGACGAGGAAAAACTCCTTTTCGTCAACGCCTTTTTCCGCCGGGAACGGCCGGCGCGGCCGAAGACCGCCGCCTTCGGCCTCGGGGTCCTTTCCGACGTGGTGGAGCGGACCCCGGACGAACTCCTGATCCTTCTGGACCTCCTGGCCAACCGCCACGAGTATCCGGCCCTGCCCGTGCGAAACGGGCTCGTGCGCGGCCGGCTCGGCATGTGGCTGCACCGGCTACTCCGGATGGACCTGTCGGCCGAGCAGACCCGGTACATGGCCCGCGTGGTCGGACGGCTGCGGGAGCCGGTCCTGGTGGAGGGACTGGTGGAGCGGCTCGGCAACCTGGACGAAATTTCCGCCGAAATGGTCTGCCGGGCCCTGGCCGAGACGCCGGGCATCGACCCGGCCGTGGCGGCCGGGCCTGTGGCGGCCCTTCTGGCGACACCGGAACCGTCCCTGGCCGGCGCGGCCCTGACCGCCCTGGCCCGGTGCGATCCGTCCCTGGCGGCCGAGGCCGCTGCCGGACTTCTGGCCGGCGATCCCGGGCGGACGGCCGAACTGGCCCCGCTTCTGGCCGGCCTGCCCCTGGCCGCCTTCGGCCAGGCCCTTCGCGGCCTGCCCCCGCAACTGCGGAAAAAGACCCTGGGGGCCGTCTATGCCGTCCTGGCCGCGGCCCAGCCCCAGGCCATGGCCGGTGCCGCCCGGGCGGTGGCACGGGCAGGCGTGGCCCCGGCTCAGCTCACCGAGTCCCTGCTCGCGGATCTGGCCGTCAGGGCCAAGGCCGCCTCGCGCCCCTTCCCGCCCCGCCCGGCCCTGCCCGGTCCGGCCGCACCCAGGGAAGATCCCAAGGGGCTCTGGAAACGCGTCAAATCCCTGGTGCCGACGCCCGGAAGCGGCGGCGACCAAAAGGCCGAGGCCCTTCGCCGGCAGTTGGCCGCCGGGGAGGAAATCCACAAGCGACAGATCTTATGGACGCCGCTTGACGGCGAGGCCATCACGGATGCGGTCTTTTCGAAATGCGTGTTCCGAGCCGTCGGCCTCAGCCAGTCCACACTTGCCGACGTCACCTTTACGGACTGCCAGTTTTCGGACGTCAATTTCGAGCAGTCTCGGCTGACCCGCGTCACCTTCCAGGGCTGCCGGTTCGCCAATTGCCGGTTTTCCCGGATCGTGCTCGACGGGGTGGGGCTGGCCGACTGCGAACTGCGGCTGTGCGGCTTCGAATCCGCCACCGGGAGCGACGTGGCCTTTACCTCGGTCGATGTGGCGGAATGCGATTTTTTCAGCGCCGTTCTGACCGGCCTGTCCCTCTGTCGGTGCCGGTTCCGGGCGGTCAGTCTGGTGCGGGCCGTATTGCACGGATTCTCCAGCCGGGGCGTGCTTTTTTCCGACTGCCTCTTCGAGATGGCCACCTTTCCCCGGGCCAGGTTCTCGGGCCTTCGGACCGAGGGCTGCTATTTCGCCGGCTCGCGGTTTTCCGGCGCGACCGAGGAGCCGGACATTCTCGGGGCCATGGCCAAGGACGATGCCCTGGCCATGGCCGAGGCCGCCCCGGACATCCCCCTGCCGGCCGCCCTGGCCGAAGGGCCGGGGTTGCGGCTGGTGGCCGCCTGCTGCGATGCCCTGCTTTTTTCCCGCGACATCCGCCGCCGCCGGCTGGCGCTTTTGGCCAACAACAAGCGCCGGCTGGCCTGGGCCAGACGGCGGCTTGGCGAGGCGGGCGCGGCCTTTCTCGACATGCTGCCGGGGCTGGTCGGCCTGGGGCTCGTGCGGGACGGGTCGGGCACGCGTCCGGCTCCTGGGGCACGTATCGCCGGATTCGCCCCGGACCTGCCCACCCTGCGGCATCTGGTGCGCCATTTCGGCTGCCCGGCCGCGGCATTCCCGGAGGTCCCGGCAAACGCCCTGGCCGTGGAGGCGGTCTACACCATCGGCAGCGTCGGCACCGTGGCCCAGACTTCCGATTCGGATCTCGATGTCTGGATCTGTCTCAAGGACGGCGAGGCCGCGCACCCGGATCTGCCGGCCTTTACGGACAAACTTGAAACCATAAGCCGGTTCGCCGAAACGGAAGCGGGACTGGAAATCCATTTCTTCTGCATGACGGTCCAGGACGTGCGGGACAACGTGTTCGGCTATTCCGAGGACGAGGGCTACGGCTCGGCCCAGGGTTGCCTGCTGAAGGAGGAATTTTACCGCACGGCGCTGGTGGTGGCCGGCAGGAAGCCGGCCTGGTGGTGCGTTCCGGCCCGGATCGGGCAGGAAGCGTACGCCAAGGCCCTCTCGGGCATCAGACGGGCCGAACCGGAGGTGGCCGCCGACTGCCTGGATTTCGGACCGGTGACGGCCATCGCCGGCGACGAGTACTTCGGGGCGTCGTTGTGGATGATCGTCAAGTCCCTGACCAGCCCGTTCAAGTCCATCATCAAGTTCGGGCTACTCGAAAAATACGCCGAACACCCGGGCGAGCCGGAGCTTTTGTGCGACACGCTCAAGGACTACGTGTTTGCCAACCAGGGCGGCCTTTGGCGGTGCGATCCCTATGCGCTGTTATTCCGCGAGGTCAGCCGCCACTACCAGGAGCGCAAGCAATCCGGCGCCGTGGAGCTCCTGCGCCAGGCCTTTTTGCAGAAGACGGGTTTTGATCCGTGCGAGGAATACGCCACCCGGTCCGGGGAAACCATCCTCGACCACTTCTTCCCCTACGCGCCGCCCGCGGCCGGGGCCTGCCCGCCTCCGCCCCGGCGGGACAGCCAGGCCGACGAGGACGGCTTTGCCCAGGCCGTGGCCCTTGGCGATGCCATCACCGCCTATTTCCTGCGGGCCTACGAGCGGCTCAAGGCCCGCAGCCAGGAACTGGCCAGCGGCGGCGGGCTGACCGAACGCGACCAGACCATGCTGTCGCGGCGCATTGCCGCGAGCTTCGGCCGGCGGGTCGGAAAAATCATGCGCATGCCGTTTATCCGGCCGGGCCGGGACCTGTTCGCCTCCCTGGAAATCGCTTGCGAGGAGATTTCACCCCGGGAAAAGGGCTTCGTCATCCGGGCCGAGAGCGCCGGTCCGGACCGAAAGGCCAGAAAGCGCGAAACCGTGCGCCAGGAGGGTTCGCTTCCCCGTCTGGCCGGCTGGCTCACGGCCAACGAACTCTACCGGCCCGGGCTGCATTTGCAGGCCGCCGCCCTGCCGGCGCCCCTGACCCTGCCCGATGTGGCCGGCGTCCTTGGAGCCGTGCACAACGTCTTTCCGGTCCGGGAGACCTTTGCCCCGGCGCTTTCGCTGGGGCTTTTGCCGGAACGCGTGACCGCCGCCCTGTTTGTCGTCAACCTGCTCGCCCCCCGGGAGGAACGACGGACCGTGAGCCTGGACGTGCTCTACGCCACGACCTGGGGCGAACTGTTCCACCTGGAGCGCACGGCCGGGCTCGACGTCTTCGACGCCTCGCCGTCCCTGTTCCTGTCCGAAAGCCTCGGCCTGGCCCTGGCCCCGGACCTGCGGCTGGAAGTGTACGCTCCGGCCCGTTCCCAGTGCCAGGCCGGGCGACAGGCTCGGCGGTAGGCGGCTACTTGTTCCGTTCGGCGGCCAGGGTTCCCGGGGGCACGCGGTAGAGAACGTTGCCGTCGAAACGGTTCTGGGCCCGGAACCACAGCCAGTAAAACGACGGCTGCACGAGGTGGCGATTGCCGACCCAGTCAAGGAGCAGGTGCCCGGCCATGCCGACGGCCAGGCCCACCCCCCAGGGCGCGGCAATGCCCGTGCCAATGAGGATCCACAGAAAAATCACCCACTCGAAGGAGTGGAGCACCAGGTAGAGCCTATCCAGCCGGCCTTCCTCGCAACTGGCGAAAAAGTGCTTCATCCCGCCCCAGCCCCGGTTGCACAGCACATAGTCGCCGACGTGGTCCAGATCCATGAGCACGCTGGACAGGCCGGCGGCCACGGCCGCGGCGAAACTGCCGCCGGCCGCGGCATAGCCGGCCACGGCCAACGGAATGGTGCTCAGACAGTGTTGTGAAAGCTTCACTTCTGCAAATCCTGTGCGGCCAGACGGCCGGCCGCGGTCAGCCGGCCGCTGTAGGCCGAGATGTCATATTCATAATAGCCGGCCGTGAAAAGGGCCCGAAAAAGCCGCCAGGCCTTTCCCGGCGGCATCCCCAACGACGTGGCCACCTCGCCCGGCATGATCCGATCCGGATACGGCGCGTCCGGCAACGCGGCCAGAGCCTCAAGCAACCGGACCGCATCCGGCTCCAGAGCCCTCCCGCCATCCATAGCATTCTCCACGTCCAATCGGCCGTCTCCTCTACCGGGCAACCGCCCCCCAGGCAACCCCCATCGGGGAGGGTCCGGGAGGGGATCATCCCCTCCCGGCCGCCGGAGGCATCCTTTTTTTCTTTCTACACCTTCTACACCCCCGCCGCCTTGAAGGCGGCGTCCACGATCTCTTTGGCCTCGGCTTGCAGGGCCTGCAAATGGTCCCGGCCGTTGAAGCTTTCGGCGTAGATCTTGTAAACGTCCTCGGTGCCCGAGGGCCGGGCCGCGAACCAGCCGTTCTCGGTCACGACCTTGAGGCCGCCGATGGCCGCGCCGTTGCCCGGGGCATGGGTGAGCTTGGCCGTGATGGCCTCGCCGGCCAGGGACGTGGCCGTGACCATTTCGGGCGAAAGCTTGCCCAGTGCCGCCTTTTGGGCCTTGGTGGCCGGAGCGTCCAGGCGTTCGTAGACTGGCTGGCCGAAGCGGGCGGTGAGATCGGCGTAGTGGGCGGCCGGATCCTTGCCGGTTTTGGCCGTGATCTCGGCCGCGAGCAGGTCCATGATGATGCCGTCCTTGTCGGTCGTCCAGACCGTGCCGTCCTTGCGCAGGAACGACGCGCCGGCGCTCTCCTCGCCGCCAAAGCCGAAGGAGCCGTCCACCAGCCCGGACACGAACCACTTGAATCCGACCGGCACCTCGCACAGGCGCCGGCCGAGGGAGGCGGCCACCCGGTCGATCATGGCGCTCGAGACCACGGTCTTGCCCACGGCCGCGTCGGCGCGCCACTCGGGCCGGGTGGTGAAAAGGTAGTGGATGGCCACGGAAAGGTAGCTGTTGGGATTGAGGAGTCCGGCCGAGCGGGTGACGATGCCGTGCCGGTCGTAGTCCGGGTCGTTGCCAAAGGCGATGTCGTAGGCGTCGCGGTGTTCGATCAGGCGGGCCATGGCGTAGGGCGAGGAGCAGTCCATGCGGATCTTGCCGTCCTTGTCCACGGTCATGAAGGAAAAGGTCGGGTCCACCACATCGCTGACCAGGGAAAGGTTGAGCCCGTAGCGCTCGACCATGGGCTGCCAGAACCCGATGCCCGATCCGCCGAGCGGGTCCACGCCGATGCGGATCTTGGAATCCCGGATGACCTGCATGTCCACGATGTTGGCCAGATCGGCCACATACGGGGTCACGTAGTCGTACGCTTCGGTGGTCGCGGCCCGAAGGGCGGCGGCAAAAGGCAGGCGTCTGACGCCGGCCAGCTTTTTTTCCAGGTAGGCGTTGGCCATCTGTTGGACGGTGTTGGTGATGTCGGTGTCGGCCGGGCCCCCGGACGGGGGATTGTACTTGAATCCGCCGTCCTCCGGGGGGTTGTGCGAGGGCGTGATCACGATGCCGTCGGCCGTGACATTCTTGTGGTCGCGGTTGAAGGTCAGGATGGCGTGGGAGACCACCGGGGTCGGGGTGTAGCCCCGGCCGGTCTGGATGCGGGTGGCCACGTCGTTGGCGGCCAGGACCTCCAGCGCCGTCATGAAGGCCGGCTCGGACAGGGCGTGGGTGTCCATGCCGAGATAGAGCGGCCCGGAGATGCCCTGCCCGGCCCGGTAGTCGCAGATGGCCTGGGTGGTGGCCAGGATGTGGTCCTCGTTGAACGACCCGTCAAAGGACGTTCCCCGATGGCCCGAGGTGCCGAACGAGACCCGGCAGACGGGCTCGGCCGGATCGGGCTTGATGGAATAGTAGGACGCGACCAGCCGGGGCACGTTGACGAGGAGCGAGCGCGGAGCCGGTTTGCCGGCCAGGGGACTGACGGCCATGGGGTATCCTCCTTGGAGAGAGCCGCGAGCATAGTGACCAAAAGGGGGGCCGTCGTCCAGATCCGACGACGATTTGAGGGAAAAGAGCGGTGGCGCGACCCGGGGCCGCCCCCGGCTTGGGCCTAGAGGAAATCCGGGTCCACGGCCGCCTTGCCGCCTGCCAGCATCAGTTTCACGAACCGGACCGAGCGGTCGTCCACCGGCACGATGGGAAACCGGCCGCGGCAGGCGTCGCAGGCGATCATGGTGGGCTTTGTCGGCGCCACCACCGGCACCTCGCGCTGGCAGAACGGGCACGGATAGAGAAACACCAGTTCCACGCCCACCGGCTTGGCCGGGGTGAGCGGTTTTCGCTGTTCGCCGCTCATGCCGCCGCCTCCCCGGACGTTTCGACCAGACAGGTCCCGGTCATGGCTTCGGGCACGGGCAGCCCGGCCAGGGTGAGCAACGTGGGCGCGATGTCGCCGAGCTTGCCCGGGGCCAGCCGTGCGTCCTTGCGGCCGGGATCGACCAGAATCAGCCGCACCGGGTTCAGGGTGTGGGCGGTCATGGGACCGCCGCCTGGGGCGATCATTTCCTCGACGTTGCCGTGGTCGGCGGTGACAAGCACCCGCCAGCCGGCCGCAACCGAGGCGGAAACGATCCGGTCCACGCAGGCGTCCACGGTCTCGACGGCCGCAATGGCCGCCGCCAGCACGCCCGTGTGCCCGACCATGTCGCAGTTGGCGAGGTTCATCACGGCCAGGGAATAGCCCTTGTCCATTTCGCGCAAAAACATGTCCGTGACGCCGACCGCGCTCATCCCGGGCTTGAGATCGTAGGTGGCCACGTCGCGGGGCGACGGCACCAGCCGGCGCTCCTCGCCCGGAAACGGCTCTTCCCGGCCGCAGTTCAGGAAATAGGTGACATGGGCGTATTTTTCGGTCTCGGCCAGCCTGAGCTGGGTCAGCCCGGCCCGGGAGTAGACCTCGCCGAGGACGTCGGTGACGGCCACCGGGCCAAAGGCCACGGGCAGGCCGAAGGTGCCGTCGTATTCGGTCATGGTGGCGAACCCGGAGAGCTTCGGCCGGATCCCGCGAGGGAAGCCGTCGAAATCGTCACGGGTGAGCGCGCTGGTGATCTCCCGTGCCCGGTCGGCCCGGAAGTTGAAAAAAAAGACGGCGTCGCCGTCGCGGATGGCCCCGTCCCCGCCGGCCAGCACCCGGGGCCTCACGAACTCGTCCGTCTGGCCCACGGCATAGGCCGCGGCCACGGCGGCGACCGGATCGGAAAAGGGCTCGCCCTTCCCTTCCGTCAGGGCGGCGTAGGCCTCGGCCACCCGCTCCCACCGCTTGTCCCGGTCCATGGCGTAAAACCGACCGATCAGGGAAACGATGCGGCCAACACCCGTATCCCGCAGGTAGCGGTCCAGGTTCCCGACATGGTCCGCCCCGCTTTGGGGCGGGGTGTCGCGGCCGTCGAGCAGGGCATGGATGCAGATGTCTCTCTGGCCAAGGGCGGCAAGGGCCGCGACCAGGGCTTTCAGGTGATGCACATGGCTGTGCACCCCGCCGTCGGAGACAAGGCCCATGAGGTGGACGCGGCCGCCGGCGGCGAGCGAGGCCCGGGCCAGGTCGGCCAGGACCGGGTTGTCCGCCAGGCTGCCGTCTTCCACGGCCATGTCGATGCGGGTCATGTCCTGGTAGACGACCCGGCCGGCGCCGATGTTCATGTGCCCGACTTCGGAGTTGCCCATGAACCCGTCCGGCAGGCCGACCGCCCGGCCCGAGCAGGCCAGGGTCGTTGCGGGGTATTCGGCCAGGAGGCGATCGAGGGCCGGTGTTTTCGCCTGGGCCACGGCATTGCCGGGTCCGGCCGGCGCCAGCCCCCAGCCGTCCAGGATCAGAAGCAGTGTAGGCGCGGGCTTCATTCAGCGCTCGTATCGGGTTCGGGTTCGGACCGTTTCTCCGGCTTCGGCAGGGCCGGCAGAGGAATGCGTTTGCCCTCGGACCACAGGCCTTCGAGGTTGTAAAACGGCCGCAGGTCTTCCTGGAAGATGTGGACCATGACGTCGTTCAAGTCGAGCAGGATCCACTGGCCGTTGCCGTAGCCTTCCATGCCGAGGTAGGAAAACCCCTCCTCGCCGCTGCGCAAAAGGACGTGATCGGCCAGGGCCTTGGCCTGCCTGAGGCTCACGGCCGAGGCCAGGATCATGGCGTCGCAGACGGGGTTTAACGGGGCGACTTCAATGGCCAGGATGTCCTTGGCCTTTTTCTCGGCCAGCCAGGAAGCGACTATGACGGCCTTGTCCCTGGCGGACAGGTTCTTGTCGGATTTTTTTTCGGGCATCGTCTCTCCAGAATGCAGGTGCGTTTCCCAAACACGGGGAAACAGGGGTGCAGTATCCGATTTGGCCCGGCCCCGCAAATGCCGGGATCGGGATTTCCGTTTTTTCCCAGTCCTCTCTTGACGCCCCGGGCGGCTTTCGGGCAGGTATCGCCATTGGACGCGCCACGACGCTATTGGGAGGAAGCCGCATGATTTTCGATATGGACATCGAAACCCTGCCCAGGGAAGACCTGGAGGCGCTGCAGCTCAAGCGCCTCAAAACGCTGTGCGAACGGGTTTACGCCAACGTGGCCTTCTACCGGCGCGCCTTTGACGAGGCCGGGGTCAAGCCGGCCGACATCAAAAGCCTGGCCGACGTGCGCTATCTTCCGTTTACCGAGAAACAGGATCTGCGCAACCACTATCCGTTCGGTCTTTTCGCCGTGCCGAAAGACAACGTGGTGCGCATCCACGCCTCTTCCGGCACCACGGGCAAGGCGACCGTGTCCGGCTACACCCAGCGCGACGTCAACAACTGGGCCACCATGATGGCCCGGTCCCTGACTGCGGCCGGGGCCGGCCGGCGCGACATCATCCATGTGGCCTACGGCTACGGCCTTTTCACCGGCGGGCTTGGGGCACACTACGGAGCCGAGCGCCTGGGTGCGACCACCATCCCGGTCTCGGGCGGCGGCACCCGGCGGCAAGCCATGCTGCTGCGCGATTTCGGCGCCACGGTCCTTTGCTGCACCCCGTCCTACAGCCTGGTCCTGTATGAGACCGCCCTCGAGGCCGGCATCGACTTCAAGGACCTGCCCCTTCGCATCGGCGTCTTTGGGGCCGAACCCTGGTCCGACGAGATGCGCCGGGACATCGAGGCCAAGATGGGCATCAAGGCCATCGACATCTACGGCCTGTCCGAGATCATGGGACCCGGGGTCGGCATCGAGTGCGTCGAGGCCCAGCACGGGGCCCACCTCCAGGAAGACCATTTCCTGTTCGAGGTGATCGATCCCGAAACCAAGGAGCCCGTGGGGCCGGGCGAGGTCGGCGAGCTAGTCATCACCACGCTGACCAAGGAAGCCCAGCCGCTCATCCGCTACCGCACCCGGGACGTCACCCGGCTCGAATACACGCCCTGCAAATGCGGCCGCACCTTCGCCCGCATGGTGCGCGTCCAGGGCAGAAGCGACGATATGCTGATCATCCGCGGGGTCAATGTCTTCCCGTCCCAGATCGAGAGCATCCTGCTTGAAACCGAGGGGCTGACCCCCCACTACCAACTGGTGGTCGAACGCGAGGGCAACCTCGATACACTCACCGTGCAGGTGGAAGTGGACGAAAAGCTCTTTTCCGACGAGATTAGAAAGCTCCAGCGCCTGGAAGGCAAGATCCAAAAGAACATCAAGGAGTTTCTGGGCGTCACCGCCCTGGTCAAGCTGGTCGAGCCCCGGGCCATCCAGCGCTCGGAAGGCAAGGCCAAACGCATCGTGGACCTGCGCCACGTCTAACGGCAAAAAACCGCCACGCGAAGGAACAGCCATGAAAGCCGAACAGATTTCCATCTTCCTGGAAAACCGCTCCGGTCGCCTGGAAGAAGTGACCCGCGTCCTGGCCGAGGCCGGCATCAGCATCCGGGCCCTGTCCCTGGCCGACACCTCGGATTTCGGCATCCTGCGCCTGATCGTCAGCGACCACGAGAAAGCCAAGGTCGCACTTAAGGAAAACGGCTTCACCGTCGGCCGTAACGCCGTGGTGGCCGTGGAAGTGCCGGACGCGCCGGGCGGTCTGCACTCCATTCTGAAGCTCTTGTGCGCCGGCGGCATCAACGTCGAATACATGTACGCCTTCGTCCACCAGTGCGAAAAATCGGCCGTCATCATCGTCCGCTTCGACCGCACCGACCAGGCCATCGAACTGTTGCAGAAAAACAACATCCCCATCATCCCCGGGGAAAAGCTCTACAGCATCTAAAAAAAACCGGCAGGATGGCCCGCGTTCCTTCCGTCTTCCCCAGGCATTCCAGGCGTCCGTGACCGGTCCGGTTGCGGACGTCTGGCCAAGGTCCCACCGGCCACTTTTTCCCGTTCGCAGGCCCCAACGAACTCCCCCTGATCGAGTCGTATGCGCATCACCCTCCCCGCTTTCGTTTCCCGCTGTCACTGGCGACGGCCCGTCTGCGCCGCTTGTCTCGCGACGGTCCTGTACCTGGCCCTGGCCGGGCTCGACGCCGGTATCTACCATGGGCTGCCCCATGCCCCCCTCTTTTCCGACAAGCAGCGGGAGCTGCTCTATTCTTACGGCGTCTTCGACCCGACGACCAACCCCCTCTACCGGCAGTGGCTGCACGGCTATGTCAACGAGCCGAACCAGCCCCCCCGGTCCGGCACGGCCGACGACGCCTACCGGGCCTACGGCATCGCCCTGCCCGACCCGCCGGGCCTGACCGTTGCCGCGACCGATCCTCTCGGCTGGTGGAACGGACGGATGCCGCGCGAGGCGGACGTCCTTTTTATCGGGGATTCCTTCTGCTACGGCGCGGGCTCGGGCTCGGCCCGGAGCATCCCGGCCCTGTATGAAAAAGCCACCGGCCAGCCCGTGTACGCGGCCTGCAAAAACGGCTACGGCCTGCCGCAGTACCGCGACATCCTGCGCCGCCTGACCGTGGAGACGCCGCCCGGGGCCCCGGGGCATTTCGGGGGCAGGGACGTCTTCGTTCTCCTCTACGTCGGCAATGACACGGCCGCGGACCTCTTCGTCTACCGGGACCGTCTGGCCGAGGAACGCCTCGGCGTCTGGCGGCATGTGAAGCTGCGCACCCTGTGGCGGCTTAGCCGGTTTCTGCGTGACGCCGACCAGGGCGCGGGGCAGGCCTTGGCCGCCGGGCCGACGCCCACGGTCGATACCCACGGCTATTTTCCCGTGCCCCTGACCGTGCCCACGCAAAAGGGCCTCCCCTTTGCCTTCCATCCCTTCTACCGGTCCTTTGCCGACACTGCCTGGTTCGGGCCGGCCGAGGAGGAGTCGGTCGCGGCGGTATTGGCCGATCTGCGCCGCCTGGCCGAAAGCCGGCACCTGCGCCTCCGGGTGGTCCTCCTGCCGACCGCCTTGCAGGTCGTTTTCCCGCGCATCGATTTCGCGGCCGTTGACCGCCGCTCGGAATTCGCCCGCAAATCCTGGGACGAAGTCCGAAACCTCAACGCCCTGGCCGGCCTTCTCCTCGGCATGTTGTCCGACGCCGGCATCGAAACCCTGGACATGGAACCGGCGTTCATGAATGACCCCGACGCCGGGCGCCTCTATTGGCCGACCGATTCGCACCTGACGCCAGAGGGCAACGCGGCCACGGTCGCGGCCATGTGCGCGGCCTTCGTTCCCGACGACGACCGATAGGCTTTCCGGTGGAACCGGCTGGCCGGCCCCATAGGGTCGCCCCGCGCCAAGGGTGCCCGGCCGCCCGTCGGAGACCTTGACAAAAGCCGCGCTCCATGAACTAACGTTACAGAATACTGGTTTTTCGGCCAGGGAGCCGGGACAGCCATTTCAACGAGGGGCGTCTGATGGGACGGCACGACGTGCGACGCCGAGAGGCGCTTGTCTGGGAGATGCCGCAAACGGGTTCCATGCGGGTGCCGGCCATGCTTTTCGGCACGGAAGCGGCCCTCGCGGCCATGGAGGACGGGGTCTTCGCCCAACTGCGAAACGTGGCCTCCCTGCCCGGCATCGCCGGCCAGGCCCTGGCCATGCCGGACGCCCACACGGGGTATGGCTTCCCCATCGGCTGCGTGGCCGCCTTCGACGCCCGGGCCGGGGGCGTGGTCAGCGCCGGGGGTGTGGGCTTCGACATCGGCTGCGGCGTGCGAACGCTGGTGTCCGACCTGGACCGGGAAGACGTGGAACCGGTCCGGGAAAGCCTGGCCGACCGGCTCTACGACGCGGTGCCGGCCGGACTCGGAGCCGGAGGACGACTGCGTCTCTCGGATCGGGACATGGACCGGATGCTTGCCGGCGGCGCGGCCTGGGCCGTGCGCGAGGGGTTTGGCCAGACCGGGGACCTGCCGCGTTGCGAGGAAGGCGGGACCATGCCCGGAGCCGATCCGGCCGGGGTCTCGGCCAAGGCCCGGGAGCGCCAGCGCGACGAACTCGGCACGCTCGGGTCCGGCAACCACTATCTCGAAGTGCAGCACGTGGAAAAAATTTTCGATTCCCGGACCGCCTCGGCCTACGGCTTGCGCCCGGGCCAGGTTGTGGTTTCCATCCACTGCGGTTCGCGCGGGCTCGGGCATCAAGTGGCCACCGAACACATGGCGGCCATGCTGGCCGCCGCGCCCGGGCACGGCCTCACCGTGGCCGACCCGGAACTGGCCTTCGCCCCCATCGAGTCTCCGGCCGGGGTCCGGTATCTCGGGGCCATGCGGGCCGCCATCAACTGCGCCCTGGCCGGCCGGCAGATCATCACCCACCTCGTGCGCGAGGTTTTTGCCGCGCTTTTTCCCGGCTGCCGGCTGGCCCTGCTCTACGACGTGTCCCACAACACCTGCAAGGTCGAACGCCACGCCGTGGGGAAAAGCGTCAAGACCCTCCATGTCCACCGCAAAGGGGCCACCCGGGCCCTCGGCCCTGGCCATCCCGACCTGCCCGAAACGTTTCGTGAGGTGGGCCAGCCGGTCATCGTCGGGGGCAGCATGGGCACGAGCTCGTACGTGCTGTCCGGAACCGAGGCTTCCGAGGCCCTGTCCTTCGCCTCGGCCTGCCACGGCGCCGGCCGGGCCATGAGCCGCAAACAGGCGGCCAAGCGCTTCTCGGCAAAAGGCGTCGTCGCCGCCCTGGCCGGCCAGGGCATCACCATCCGGACCCACACCCTGCGGGGCGTGGCCGAAGAGGCTCCCGGCGCCTACAAGGATATCGAGGAAGTGGCACAGACCACCCATGCCCTGGGGTTGGCAGCCAAAACCGCCAGGCTTCGCCCCCTGGCCTGCATCAAAGGGTAACGCCGCCATGCTCGAAGACCTGATCCGCGAAACCGACGCCATCGGTTGTCTTTCCGGGGATGCCCTGCTCCTGCTCGACAAGGATGGCATCATCCTGCACGCCACGCCCGCGGCCGCCCCCCTCCTCGGCAGCCCGGCCAACCAATTGACCGGACTCCCCTTCGGCATTCCGGTGATGTGCGACGGGCAGGCCGAGGTGACCCTTGCCGCCACAGGCCGCGTGGCGCTCCTGCGTCGGGAGAGCCTGCACGAATCCGGCCTGCCGCTCACCCGGGTGGTCCTTCGCGACGTGACCGAACACCGGGCGGTCCTGGCCGAACTGGCCGCCGCCCGCGAGGCCGCCAAGGCCGGCGAGCGGGCCAAAAGCCATTTCCTGGCCAACATCACTCATGAGATCCGCACGCCCATGATCGGCATCCTCGGCATGACCGAGCTGACGCTCGCCACCAAGCTGACGGAAAAACAACGGGAATACCTGGAGATGGCCCGGCATTCGGCCCAGTCCCTGCTGACGGTCTTAAACGACATCGTGGACTATGCCCGCATCGAGGTCGGGGCCCTCGAACTGGCCAGGACCCCCTTTGACCTCTATGCCACGGTGGAAGAGACCATAAGCGTCTTCCGGCCGTTGGCCGCGAAAAAGCACCTGGTCATCGGCTACCAGTTCATCGGCGCCGTGCCGCAAGTGCTGGTCGGCGACGCCAGCCGCCTGCGCCAGATCCTCATCAACCTGGTCGGCAACGCCGTCAAATTCACGGACGCCGGCAGCGTGGTCCTCACCATCACCCGGGCCGACGACGGGTCGGAAAGAAAGGCGGCCCAACTGCATCTGGCCGTTCGCGACACGGGCATCGGCATTCCCCGGGACAAGATCCAGGCCATTTTCGACAGCTTCACCCAGGCCGACGTCTCGGCCGCCCGCCGCTACCAGGGAGCGGGGCTGGGGCTTGCCATCGTGCGGCACCTGGTGGAGATGCAGGGAGGCCTTTACAGCGTGGAAAGCGAAGAGGGACAGGGAAGCATTTTCTCCTTCACCCTGACCTTCGCCCTGCCCGAGGGACGGACGAACGACGCCGAGGACGCTCCAGGAAACGGGCACAAAAAACCCCGGCCCCTCTCCATCCTGCTGGCCGAGGACAATCCCATAAACCAGCTCTACGTGCAGGAACTCCTGGAGATGGACGGCCACGAGGTGGTGGTGGCCCACACCGGCCGGCGCGCCCTGGAGGCCCTGCGCCGCAAATATTTCGATGCCATCCTCATGGACATCCAGATGCCGGAGATGGACGGCCTGGAAGCCACCCGGGCCATCCGGACCGACCAGACCGGGGATTTCGATCCCAACATTCCGATCGTGGCCCTGACCGCCCACGCCCTCAAAGGCGACCGGGAGACCTTCCTGCGGGCCGGCATGAACGAATACCTGAGCAAGCCCGTCAGTCCGGCCGGACTGGAAGCGGCCCTGATGCGGGCTGTCGGCGACGCGGAGGCGAGGAAGACCGCCGGTGCCGCTGTCGACGAGGCCGCGAAAGAGCGAGCGGCCGCGGCTGAACACACGGTTGCGGCCGGTGGCGGGGTTTCGGAAGGGAACGCGCCCTATCCGGCCCCGGCCAGCGAGGATGGTCTCCTCGATTGGACCGAGCTCCTGGCCAAGGCCCGGGGCAATACCGGCTTTCTCATGAAGCTTTTCGGGGCGTTCGTGGCCGAGCAGCCGATCAATCTGGAATCCATGCGCGAAGCCCTGGCCATGGCCGATTTCGACCAGCTGGCCTTCATGGCCCATTCGCTCAAAGGGGCTTCGGCCACCATGTGTGCCCCGGCCCTGCGGGAAGCCAGCCACAACCTGGAACGGGCGGCCAAGGACTATGACGCGGCCCATGCCAGCGAGGCGTTCGCGGCCATGGAACGGGCCATGAACGACGTGCTGCGGACCATGGGGGAAAAGCTGGCGGCCGGCGCGTAGCCGGCCGCCGGGAATCCCGCCGCGGCGGGAAGGAGCGTTTGTTTCCTAGGCCACCATGTCGGCCATGGCCAGGAGCCGGCCGGGCTTTTGCCCGCGCACCCACTTGGCCGCCCGCAGGGCCCCCTGGGCAAAGGTCTCGCGGTTGTTCACCCTGTGGGTGACCTCGATCCGCTCGCCCGGTCCGAAGAAATAGACCGTGTGGTCGCCGACCACGTCGCCGCCGCGCAGGGCGGCCACGCCGATCTCGTCGCTCGGGCGCGGCCCGATGATGCCGTCGCGGCAGTGGCGCTTGACCGCGTCGTATTCGGCTCCCCGGGCCGCGGCCAGGCACTGGCCGAGCTTGATGGCCGTGCCGCTTGGCGCATCGGCCTTCCGGTTGTGGTGGATTTCCATGATCTCCAGGTTGTAGTCCGGACCGAGCTTGCGCACGAGCTCCGGCAGGACTTGCAGCAGGACGCTTATGCCCACGCTCATATTGGGGGCGAAAAAGACCGGCGTCCTGGCCGCCGCCGCTTCCAGGGTCCGGACCTGGTCCGGGGAAAGGCCGGTCGTGCCGATGACCATGGGATTGCCGCTTTGGGCGGCCACCGCGGCCGCGGCCACCGTGCTTTCCGGAGAGGTGAAATCGATCACCACCGCGCCCGGGCACTTGGCGAGCACGGTCGCCAGGTCGTCGCCCACGGCGCAATCAAGGCCCTCAAGCCCCGCCGTGCAGCCGCTGCGCTCCAGAGCCCCGGCCAGACGCAGATCCGGATCGGTCCTGACGAATCGGATCAGGGTCTGGCCCATGCGCCCCATGGCCCCCATGATCACCACGTCGCATACACTCATGATTGCGCCCCCCTTTCGTAACTCGTGTCTGAAAAACGATGCCGTGCATCCGACCCCATTTCGTCCGTACCGTCAGTGCCGGCCTTTTTCAACAAAGGATTTGCAGGCCAAAGGCCTAGCAGATGCGCGGCAGCTGCTCGCCTTCGAGCATGCCGAGAAGCCGCCGGCCGCCAAGAGGCGTGACCATGGCCACCTTGCCCGGATGCTCGGCCACCACCCGGCCGATGACCGCCGCGTCCCGGCCGAGCGGATCGGCCCGCAAAACCTCGAGCGTCGCCAACGCCTTGTCGCCCGGCACGATGCAGATGCACTTGCCCTCGTTGGCGAGATAGAGCGGATCGAGGCCGAGCACGGCACAGCCGCCGGCCACGGCCGGATCGATGGGAATGTCGGCCTGGACGAGCTCGATGCCGACAGCCGACTGGCCCGCGATCTCGTTGAGGGTCGTGCCAAGGCCGCCGCGCGTGGGGTCGCGAAGGACGTGGACATCGCCGGCCGCGGCCAGGACCTTTTCCACCAATCCCCACAAGGCCGCGCTGTCGCTGACCACCGGGGCGGCGAAGGAAAGGCCTTCCCGAGTGGAGAGAATGGCCAGCCCGTGGTCGCCCATGGACCCGGATACCAGCACCGCGTCCCCGATCCGGGCCCGGTTGCCGCCCGGAGCCGGATCGACCACGATCTCGCCCACGCCCGTGGTGTTGATGAAGATCTTGTCCGCCGCGCCCCGCTGCACCACCTTGGTGTCGCCGGCCACGATCCGCACCCCGGCATCCCGCGCCGCCTGGCCCATGGAAGCGACCACGCGTTCGAGATCGGCCAGGGGCAGGCCTTCTTCCAGGATGAAGCCGCAGGTCAGGTAGAGCGGCCGGGCCCCCATCATGGCCACGTCGTTGACCGTGCCATGGACGGCCAGGGACCCGATGTCGCCGCCCGGGAAAAAGATCGGGTCGACCACGAAGGAATCCGTGCTCATGGCGACCGGGCCGTTGAGATGCAAAACGGCGGCATCGTCCATGCGGGCCAGGATGTCGTTGCCGAGATGCTTGAAAAAGAGGTCCTGGACGAAGCGGTGCGATGCCCGCCCGCCGCTGCCATAGTCGAGCAATACCTTGTCCATGGGGATGCCTTCCGGGAAGTTGCGAAACGCCGGGAAAAAGAGGGTTCCCCGCCGCAGCCAGCCCTGTGGCGCGACGTCGGATGGGGACCGCCCGAAGCCTTCCGGCAAAGGCGCATCATAGGGAGAAAGCTCGAATATTTCCAGACCCTTTTCCGGACCTCCGGCCTTTCCCCCGGCGTTCGGGCGCGCTGGCCTGCCCCCCCTCTCGCGGTGCAATCCTCTAAAAAATACGGCAGTTTTTTTTAATAAAAACAAGCATCCTAGATTTTTATTCATGAAAAAGTATGTACTTTTTCATGGACGCTAGCCGGAGCAGGCCCGGACCACTTCGTGGGCAATGCCGGAAAGGGGCATGATCTTGTCCACGCCGCCGAGCTTGATGGCTTCCTGGGGCATGCCGAAGACCACGCAGGAGGCCTCGTCCTGGGCGATGGTGTAGGCCCCGGCCTCATGCATCTCCTGCATGCCCGACGCGCCGTCGTCGCCCATGCCGGTCATGATGACGCCAACGGCATTCTTGCCGGCATACCGGGCGGCGGAGCGGAAAAGGACGTCCACGCTCGGCCGGTGGCGGCGCACAAGCGGCCCTTCCTTGACTTCCACGTAGTAGCGCGCCCCGCTGCGCTTGAGAAGCATGTGCAGGTTGCCCGGGGCGATAAGCGCCTGGCCGCGCAGGATCGTGTCCCCGTCGACGGCCTCCTTGACCGTGATGCGGCAGATGCTGTCCAGGCGCTTGGCAAAGGCGGCCGTGAATTTTTCCGGCATGTGCTGGACAATGGCGATGCCCGGACAGTCCTGGGGCATGGCTTCCAGGAACTCGCGCAAGGCCTCGGTGCCGCCGGTGGACGCGCCGACGGCCACCACTTTTTCCGTGGTCTGGAACATGGCCTTGCCGGTCGGCCCCGGAAGCATGGCGTCGGCCGAGAGTTTGGGCGCGACCTTCATGGCCGACGGGGGCAGCATCTTGCGCGTCTTGGCCCGGGCCGCGGCCTTGACCGCGTCCACCACCCGGATGCGCGACTCCTCCAGAAACTGGCGCGTGCCGAGCTTGGGCTTGAGGATGATGTCCGTGGCCCCGTACTCCATGGCCCGCAGCGTGGTTTCGGAACCCGCCTCGGTCAGGGTCGAACAGATGACCACCGGGATCGGATGCTGGGTCATGATCTTGCGCAGAAAGGTCAGCCCGTCCATGCGCGGCATCTCGATATCGAGGGTGATGACGTCCGGAGCCTGGGTCTCCATGCGTTTGACCGCGGCATAGGGATCGGCGGCCGCGCCGATCACCTCGATCTCGGGGTCCGACGACAGGATGTCCGTCAACGTCTGGCGGACCAGCGCGGAGTCGTCCACGACAAGCACTTTGATGGTATCTTTCACTCGCGACCTCGTTGGCAAAATGCAGGCGTCATCCGGTATTATACTTTTCTGTATACTGTTGGCGCATGCTGGCGCAAGGGAAGATCCATGCCCGTCAGGCTCTCGGAATGGCCGATGAAGAGAAATCCTCCCTGGCGCAGCTGGGTGCAGAATTTCTTCAGAAGCTGTTCCTGGGTCGTCCGATCGAAATAGATCATGACGTTGCGGCAGAAGATGGTGTCCATGGGTTCCGGGAAAGCGAACGGCTCCATGAAGTTGAGACGCTTGAATTCGATGGTCTGGCGCAGTTCCGGCATCAGGCGCACGAGTTTGCGCGCCCGGTCCTTGCTGCGCAGAAAATACCGGCGCTTGAGTTCGAGCGGCATCTTGGCCACCCGCTCCTCGGGATAGACGCCGTTGCGGGCCATGGTCAGCACCCGGGTCGAGATGTCCGTGGCCATGATCTTGAACCGGAAGCCGGGCGCGCGCAGGCCGAATTCCGAGAGCACAATGGACAGGGTGTAGGGTTCCTCGCCGGTCGAGCAGCCGGCGCTCCACAGCCGGAAGGCGCGGCTTGCCCCCTGGGCGGTCCGCCAGGCCGGCAGGGTGTCCTGGCTCATGATCTCGAAATGACGCGGTTCGCGGAAAAATTCCGTGGTGTTGGTGGTGATGACGTCAATGAGATGGACGAGTTCCTCATCAAGCCCCTTGGGGCTGAAGAGATAGTCGTAGTAGTCGCGGTAGCCGGGCATGCCAAGCGTGCGCAACCGCTTTTGCAGCCTGGCCTCGACCATGACTTTCTTGGATAGCGGCAGCTTGATGCCGACTTCGGCATGGACGAATTCGCTTAGCCGCTTGAATTCCTTTTCCGACATGGCCATGAGGCCGCTTGCCCGGGCCGGGGTGCCGACTGGCGCCATGGGAACTAGGCCTCCTCGGTCTCTGCGGTGGGTTCGCCAAGGCTCTGGGCCAGACCGGCCAGCTCCAGGGAGGTGAAGACCTTGTTGATATCCAAGATGATGATGAACTGCTCGCCGGCCTTGCCCATGCCCCGGATGAAATCGCCCTTGATCGGAGTGCCCATGCGCGGGGCCGGCTCGATCTGCGAGGACTCCATCTCGTAGACCTCCTGGACCGAGTCGGCCAGGGCGCCAAGGACCGTGGCCTCGCCTTCGAGCGCCACTTCCACGATGATGATGCAGGTGTTGACGGTCCTCTCGGTCGCGCCCATGCCGAATTTCATCTTGAGGTCCACCACCGGCACGGCCCGGCCGCGCAGGTTGATCACGCCCCGGATGTAGTCGGGGGTGCGAGGAACCCGCGTGATGTTCACAAGCTCCAGAACCTCGCGCACCGAGCCGATGTCCAGGGCGAAAAGCTCACGCTCCAGGGTGAAGGTGAGGTACTGGTTGTCGTTGCTGCTCGGGATTTCGGCCATGTCTTGCTCCCCTTGCGCGGCGTGGTGGTGGGCCGTGACGCCGTCATTGCTTCGAAGAAACGAAAACTACGACGCCTCGGCGGCCTCGGCCGCCCGCCGGACCAGGGCAGCCACGTCGAGGATCAGGGCCAGGCGGCCGTCGCCCCGGATGGTGGCGCCGGAAAATTCCTCGATGTCGCGGTAAAGCGGCCCCAGGCCCTTGATCACGGTCTGGTGCTCTCCGATCACTCGGTCCACGGCCAAGCCCACTTGTGCCCCGTCGACCGTCACCACCACGATCGGTTCGATGGCCGGCACCCGGCCCGGAATGTCGAAGACCTCGCGCAGGCGCAGGCACGGCACGGCTTGGCCGCGCATGTTGAGCATCGTCGTATCCGGGCCGTCGCCGCCGCGCGCCATCTCCAGGCATTCCTCGACCAGGGACAGCGGGACGACATAGTATTCCCCCCCCACCTCCACCTGCAGGCCGTCGATGATGGCCAGGGTGAGCGGCAGGCGCACGGTGATGGAGGTGCCCTGTCCTGGTTCGGAATCGATCTCCACGATGCCGCGCAGGGCTTCGATGGCCCGCTTGACCACGTCCATGCCTACGCCCCGGCCGGAGATGTTCGTGATCGCGCCGGCCGTCGAGAAACCGGGCAGGAAAATGAGATTGTAAAGCTCCTTGGTCGTCAGCTCAAGGCCCGGCTGGATAAGACCCCGCTCTTCGGCCCGGACCCGGATGGCCGCGGAATCGAGGCCCGCGCCATCGTCGGCCACGGAGATGACCACCTCGCCACCGCAGTGTTCGGCGGCGAGGCGGATGACGCCGGTGGCCGGCTTGCCTGCGGCCGTCCGCTTCTCCGGGGATTCGACACCGTGGTCGATGCTGTTTCGCAGCAGGTGGACGAGCGGGTCGCCAAGCCGCTCGATGACCGTCTTGTCGAGCTCGGTCTCCTCGCCGACCGTCACGAGCTCGATCTCCTTGCCGAGTTCCGTGGCCAGATCGCGCACCAGCCGCCGGAACTTGGCGAAGGTGGCCCCGATCGGCAGCATGCGGATGGACAGGGTGGAATCGCGCAGGCTGTCGCCGAGCCGCTCCAGGTGTTCGGCCAGCCCGCGCAAGAGCGGATCCCCCCGCTCCTCCACCGCCTGGCGGATCTGGGCCTGGACGATGACCAGTTCACCGACGAGATCGACCAAGGCGTCGAGCTTGTCCGCAGCCACCCGGATGCTGGTCGTCTTTTCCACCCGGTCCGGGGTCTTCTGGCACAGCTCCCGCACGGCGCTTTGTTCGAGCAGGGCCGAAGCCACCCGGGGCGGACTGACCAGGCCCTCGCCGGCCAGAATGTCGCCCAGACGCCGCTGGGAGGACAGGGCGGCCTCCAGTTCGGCGGCGGTGATGTCCCCCCGGGCCACAAGGATCTCCCCGAGCCGTTGGTGGACCGCTTCGCCGTCATGGGCGCAGCCGTCATCGAGCACCTCGATGGAGAGGTCGCAGTCATCCTCGACGAAGACGAACACGTCGGCCAGGGCCGCCCGGTCGGACTCGGTCCGAATGACGCAGTCCCACCAGACCAGGCAGGTTTCGGGGACAAGGGCGGAAAGCTCGGGGATGTCCTCGGTGTGGGCGTAGAAGCGGCATTCGCCAAGGGCCATGAGGTCGCCGAGCAGGTGCAGGGGATTGTTGCCCGTGGCCAGCATGGCGGCATGGGGCCGCAGGCGCAGCCGGTAGATGCGGGGGACGCCCGGGGCCGACGAAATGGCCGCAACCGCGGCGTCGGTTGCGGGGTGTGCTTCCGAGACGGACGCCGGCTCGCCGCCAAAGGCGCGGAATCCGGAAAGGAGGTCGGCCCCGACGGCGGCGAGTTCCGCCTCGCGGCCGGCGACCGGCTCCAGCAGGGACCGGAGGTGGTCGCAGGCCCCGAGCGAGAGGTCGAGCAGACGGCGGTCGACGGCCAGAAAACCGTTGCGGACTCGGTCGAAGATCGACTCCACGTCGTGGGTGAACGCCGCGATATCGTCAAAGCCGAACATGGCCCCGGAGCCTTTGACCGTATGCAGGGCCCGGAAAATCTTGTGCAGGAGATCGACATCCTCCGGAGTCCGTTCGAGCTCCAGAAGCGAGGCCTCGAGGTCGGCCAAGAGCTCCCTGGCCTCATCCAAGTAGGCGGCGCGGTGGGCGTCTTCCTGGGACCTCATCGCCTGGCGGGCCTCCGTGATCGGACGGGAAAAGCGGGATTAGAACAATTCAACGTTGTCCCCGAATTCTCCGGCGTCTTCCTGGGCCGCGACCGGATTTGCGGCATCGTGCGGGGCGGAAGCGAGGCCAAAGGCCGCCTCGTGCACGGCCCGCTCGGCCTCCATGGTGTAACGGTCGTAGAGTGCGCGCAGTCGCGAGCTTTTTCCGAGTCCACCCTCCGGCGCCAGCTTCCTGGCCAGGCCCACCTGACCCTCCAGGGTTCGGCGGATGGCCGTCAGCCGGGAACCGATGTCCTTGTCGAAATCGATGGACCGCCCCACTTCGCCGGCCCGGCTGCCAAGAGCGGCGCTGGTGCTTTTGAGGGAGGCGAAAAGCGTTTCGCACCGCCTGGCCGTGCCCGAGGTCGCGGCCAGAACCTCGTCGAGCTGGCCGACCACGCGCCAGGCTTCGGACTGGTCGTTATACTGGCGGGCTTTTTCCTGCAACACCTTGGAAGCGCTGGAAATATCGCCGAGAATTCGAGCCACGGCATCGGTCTGCCGCCTGGCGTCGGCCGAAAGGCCCTGGATGGCCAGGGCCAGGACGCCAAGGGCCGCGCCGGCCTCGCCGGTATGGGCGGCCTTGATGCTGGCGTTTATGGCGATCAGCTCGATCTCGGCCCCGACTTCCTCGATGGCCTCGATGGAGCCGCCCATGCCGGCAATGGTCTCGGCCACCGAGTCCATGATGCCGCCCAAGGCCTCGCCCTGGGTGGCGAAGTCGCCGAGTTCGGCCTTGACCGTGCCGATGCCGGCCTCCATCCTGACCAGCGGGCTGTTGGCGTCGGTCGTCCCGGCCACGGCGGCGATGGCCGTGCCGATGCCCCGGATGCGGGCGGCAAGGGAGTCCAGGGAGTCGCGCAGGATGGCCGCTGCCTCGGAAAAGTGCCTGTCCGCACTGTCGAGCTGGGAGGCCTGCAAGGTCAGCACGTCCGCCACGAAGGCCACCATGTCCAGGGCGTCTTCCTGGCCGGCCGGCCCGCGCCCGCCGTTGTCGAGGACCCCGGCCACTTCGGCCAGGGCGTGCTCGGCGTGCTCGATCTGCTGGCGGACGATGTCGTGGGACTGGAGCGAGCGGACCGCCTTGGCGATTTCCGCCTCGATCTCCTCGGCGTTGCGGGACAAGGCCAGGGACACCGTGGCCGACCTTTCGGCCATGTCGGCCAACCCCGCGATATGGGCCCCCAGTTCCCGGGAGATCACATTGTGGCATTGGTCCTGGGCGTGGATGATGGCCAGCGTCCTGGCCCGGGCCGAATCGACATGGCCGCGCAGGGCCTCGATGCGGGTGGTGATGCCGGCGCAGTGGTCCACGATCAGATGGGCGAGCTTCTCCACGTCGTCGGCCAGGGTGGAAAACCCGCGCCCGTCCGTGCCGAGCCGGGCGCTTTCGATGCGGGTGGCGATGCCAAGCATGGTGAGATGCTTGACGATCTTCGAGAAGGCCGAAACGATGGAGGAAAGTTCGTTGACAATGCCGGACACGCCCTCAATGTCGCCGAGACTGCGGCGGCCGGCGTCGTGGACCGTGGCGTCGGTCAGGGAGCGCAGTTCGCCCGAGAGGCCCTCGAGGGTCACGTGCATGCCCTGGCCCGAGGTGCAGGCGACCAGTTCCCGGGCGTCTCGGGAAATGTCCTCGCAGCCGGCCTGCAGGGACATCAGGTCTTCCCCCAGACGCAGGAAATCCCGTTCGCGGCCTTTCATGACCGACGACAGGCCGTGTTCCATGCCCTCGAGGGCTGTGCGGCACTGCCGCAGCATGTCGGAAGCGGTGCTTGTGAGATCGGTGGTGTCGGTCATGGCTCCCATACCCGTCGCATGCCCTCCAAGACGCGTGAGCGAGACGCCTTGAAGATCCGCGCAGTTTCCCGGGCGACGCCCGCGGCTGACCTGCCGGGGCATGGCGAAACTACACGTTTTTGTCCTGAACTCAAAGGATTCCTTCGCCGTGGGGCCGCAAGGCCGGGCGGGCGGCCTAGCGGCGGCGCAGGAGCTTGAGGATCCAGACCGCGACGATGGCCAGGGCCGCCAGGCCGAGGACGGCCAGTTCGGCATAGTGCACGTTGTCGATAAGCCGGGCGAGGACGTTTTCGAGGAGACTGCCGAAGCCGTAGCCGATCAGGGCGAAGGCCACGGCCCAGATGGCCGCGCCGATGGCGTTTAGGACGAAGAATTTGCGCACCGGAATGTCGATGGAACCGAGCACGAAAGGGGTCAGGTTGCGCAGGCCGTAGAAGAACCGGAACGAAAGGATGAGGATCTCGTGGTATTTCTTGAGCATGGTGGTGACCCGTTCGGTGCGGGCACGCCATTTCTCACTTTTTTCCATGAGGCGCCGGCCGAAGTAGCGGCCGATGAAAAAGGCGGTCTGGTCGCCGGCCAGGCTGCCGGCAAAGGCGGACAGGATGACGTAGCGCAGATCCAGATGGAATTCCGGCGACTGGGCGGCAAAGCCGGCCAGGAGCAAAATGGTCTCCCCTTCCAGAAAGGTGCCGATGAAGAGGGCAAGATAACCGTAGTTTTCGATGATGTGCTTGAAAAATTCGATGGACATCGCCCTCTCCCGGTTGGCGGCCGGCCCTGGTCCGTTGCGTCGCGTGAAAGTCCGGGGAAAGTATGCACTTGCCCGCCATCTGTCCACAGGCATGTTCCCCGCCGCGACCCGACCTTGTCCTCGGGTCGCTTTCCGGCTAGGTTGCCCTCTTTGACCCGCATCTGCCGACAACCTTTTGCGCCCAAGGATCCACCTCCACGAATCATGGAGATCATTGTCAGCATCTCCGACATGAAGGTCACCAACCGGCCCAAGGATGTCCTGGTCACCCACGCCCTGGGCTCCTGTCTCGGGCTTGCCGCCTACGATCCCGCGGCCGGCGTGGCCGGGCTCATCCACTGCCTGCTTCCCGTGGCCAGGGACACGGCCAAGGGTCCGGTCAAAAACCCCTTCATGTACGTCAATCTCGGCGTTCCCCAAATGATGCGCGCCCTTTTCAACCGGGGCGCGACCCGGGAGAACCTGGTGCTCAAGGCCGCGGGCTGCGGCCGGATGATGCACATCTCCAACCAGTTCGACACCGGGGCCAACAATTTCGCCGCTCTTAAAAAACTGCTTCTGGTCAATGAAATGCGTCTGTCCGCCGAGGACGTCGGTGGCACCATTCCGCGCACCATGCGCCTTTTCGCCGACACGGGCCGGGTTATGATCTCATCTTGCGGGAGGTCCTGGGATTTATGAGCCGACGCGAGGAAATCATCGAGAAAGCCACAGCCATTCCCCAAATGCCCATGCCCGTGCAAAAGGTTCTGGCCTACATCGGCAATCCCGATGCCGACCTGCGCCAGCTGGCCAGGATCATCGAGTTCGACCCGGGGCTCACGGTCAATGTCCTGCGCATGGCCAACTCGTCTTTTTTCGGCGGCGCGGGCAAGGTGACCACGGTCAAGGAGGCGCTCATGCGCCTGGGGCTGCACCGGATCTACCAGCTCGTCATCGCCTCGGGCGTGGCTCCTTTCACCCGCTATGAAATCAAGGGGTACGGGCTGCGGCCAGGCGAACTCCTCGAACACTCCGTGGCCGTGGCCACGGCTTCCGAAACCCTGGCCCGGGAACTGGACATCATCCCGCCCCCCCATACCTTTACCGCCGGCCTGCTCGTCAATATCGGCAAGACCGTCATGGGCTCGTTCCTGGAAGTCGACGCCGGCCCGATCCTGACCCTGGCCCACGAGCGCCACATCTCCTTCGAACAGGCCGAGGAGATGGTCCTTGGCATCAACCATGCGGAACTCGGCGCCGTCCTCCTTGAGCGGTGGTCGATCCCCTGCTCCATCGTCAACGTGGTCCGCTACCGCCTGCGCCCCGACGACTGCCCGGAGCCGGACGTGGCCCTCGACCTCGTGCACGTGGGCGACGTCATCGCCAAGATGACGGGCATCGGCATGGGCATCGACGGCATGCAGTACGCCCCGTCCGAAGCCGTTTTCGCCCGCCTTGACGTGACGCCGGCCCAGATGGAAAACGTCATGGCCGCCATTCTGGAACAGATCGCCGAGGTTCGCGAGATCCTCATGGAAAATACCCTTTAAAAGGTGAGGCAATGACGCGTTCCCCGCATCCCCTGCGCGCCAGGGACCTCGGCTACGCCCAACGCGTCTGCGTGGCCAAGGCCGGCAAGCTCATGATGGAAACCGGCCAGCTTGCGCCCCGGGCCCGGGTGGGCCTGGCCGTATCCGGCGGCGTGGACAGCCTGGTCATGCTGGCCGTCATGGCCATTCGCCGCCGCATCGTCCCTTTTCCGGTCGAACTCATGCTCCTGCACCTCAATCCCGGCTTCGACGCCGCCAACCACGAGCCCCTGGCCGGGCTGTGCGCGGACCTTGGCCTTCCCGCCCACATCGAGGTCACGGATTTCGGCCCCCGCGCCTTCTCCGACGAAAACAAGAAGAAGTCCGCCTGCTTCTACTGCGCCTGGCTGCGCCGCAAACGCCTATTCGACCTGTGCGGGCAATATGGCCTGACCCATCTGGCCTTCGGCCACAACGCCGACGACCTGAGCGCCACCTTTTTCCTCAACATCTTCCAGAACGGCCGCGTGGACGGCCTCTCGTGCCGGGAATCCTTTTTCGAGGGGCGGCTGACCGTCATCCGGCCGCTTCTGCTCGTGGACAAGAAAACGATTATCCGGGCGGCCAAGGCCTGGGAACTGCCGGTCTTTTCCAATCCCTGCCCCATGGCCGGCAAGTCCATGCGCCACGAGGCCGAAACCTGGATCAAGGACATCTGCGCCACGGGGAAAAAGCGGGCCGTGAACCTGGAAAACGCGCTTGGCCGCTGGCAGCGCGACCGGGATGCCGCGCCCCGCTAGCCTCGCGTCCCCGAAATCGGGACGTGCCGCATGCAAAAAGCAACACACTTCAATAATTATATTTTTATTAAAAATGGATGCCCTGTTTTTGTAGGGGACCCACCAGCCGCCCGGTCAGGACCGTTTTGATGTTCAAGAACTACCAGGTCGTCGTCTTCCGGGACCACCACGGCTCCTGCCGCAAGCTCCGATTTCGGGGCTGGCTGTTCGCCGCCATCCTGCTGGCCGTGGCCCTTCTTCTGGCCGGGAATGTTTACCTGATAAAATATTATTATAATTATAAACGGATGCAGATCGAATTGGCCGCTTTCGACCAGGAGGCCAGGGAGCAGAACGCCCAGCTTTTGAGCATCACCGACAAGGTCAAGGGCCTCGAGGCCGACCTCAACCGGCTGCGCGGCTTCGACGCCAAGCTGCGCCAGATGGCGGGCCTCGACCAGGAGCCTCGGAACGTGGCCCCGGCCGGCAGCGACGCCGCGGATTTCGACAAGAAATACCTGCCTCTCTACCGCCAGGAGATGCTTACCCGCCGGCTCCACCAGTTCCTGGCCGACCTGGGCCGTGGCGCCGCCACGGAAACGATCCGCCAGCAGGAGCTTTTGGGGACGCTTGCGGCCAAGGGGACACTCCTGGCCGCCATGCCCATGTCCTGGCCGGTGGAAGGCTGGATCGTCTCGCCCTTTGGCGAAGGGACCTCGCCGCTGACCGGCCGCCGGGAATTCAACAAGGGCCTGGACATCGCCGCGCCCACCGGCACGCCGGTGGTGGCCCCGGGCGACGGCCTGGTGACCTTTGCCGCTGCAACGCCGGATGGCGGCTTCACTGTGGCCATCGACCACCAGGGCGGCCTTGTCACCTCCTTTGGCCCTTTGCGCGACGCGGCCGTGGCCAAGGGCCAAGCCGTGACCCGGGGCCAGCTCCTCGGCCATGTCGGCGATTTCGGCCAGTCCAAGGGTCCCCACCTCCACTACGAGACCCGGCTTGGCGGCGTACCGGTCAGTCCCATGCGCTACATCGTGGAATAGCCGGCCGCCCGTGGCCCGGCTTTTGCTTGCACCCCGCCATGGACCTGTTCCACTTCGATCCGAACCTCGTGTTCAGCTTCCTGCTGACACTCATGCGCATCAGCGTCGTCCTTTTCCTCTTGCCGTTTTTCGGGGCCAATCTGCTGCCGAACCCGGTCAAGGGCGCCTTGTGCCTGTTGTTGACCCTGGCCGTCTTTCCCATGCTGTCCTTTCCGGCGGCCCTCATGCCGGCCAACCCCTGGACCCTGGCCCTGATGTTCCTCGGCGAGGTGATCATGGGCCTTTTGCTCGACATCCTGGTCATGTTCCTCTTTTCCGCGGTCCAGTGCGCCGGGGCCATCATGGGATTTTCCATGGGCTTTTCGCTCATGAACAGCATCGATCCCATGACCGGCGCCTCGGAGTCGGGCCTTGGCCACCTGATGAACCAGGTCACCACCATGCTGTTTCTGTGCCTAAACGGCCACCTGTTCCTGCTCGACTGCATGGCCCAAAGCTTCACCCTGGTCCCGCCGGGCGGGCTTTTCCTCAGCCCGGCCCTGGGCGAGCACCTCATTGCCTTTTCCGGACAGATCTTTGTCATGGCCCTCAAGATCGCCGCCCCGATTATGGCCTCCATCTTCATGGTGGACCTGGCCCTGGCCCTGGTGGCCCGGGCCGCGCCCCAGATGAACGTGCTCTTCATCGGCTTTCCCCTCAAGATCAGCGTGGGTTTTCTCTTCATGACCCTGGTGTTCGGCGCCCTCGCCGTCTACGTCGGCCAGTACATCGCCGAACTCGGGCCGATGTACCGGCTGGTGCTCAAGGCTTCCGGCTAGGAGCCGGCCGCAGCGGGCGGGAATAACGGGCGGCAGCGAACGCGGCCCAGGGGAACGACATGGCCAGAGATCCAAGCAAGACAGAAAAAGCCACCCAAAAACGGCGGGACAAGGCCCGGGAAAAAGGATCTGTCCCCCGCAGCCAGGAACTGCCCAAGCTGACCGTGCTCCTGGCCGGCCTTTTCACCCTGCGCCTCCTTATCGACGACCTTGGTGACGCCCTGCGCGAGGTCTTCACCACCTTCCTCGGCCAACGCCTGGCCTTCGAAGCCACCCCGGACGGAGTCAACGCCCTGATGTGGCTTTTGTCCCAGAAGCTGGCCGTCATGCTCCTGCCGCTGCTGCTCGTCATGGCCGTGGTCGGCTACGTCACCCAGCGGTGGCAGGTCGGGGAGGTATGGTACTCAAGGCTCTTCAACCCGGATTTCAGCAACCTTTTCAATCCCGTGGCCGCCATCCAGAAGCTTCTGATCAATCCGAAGACCCTGGTGCAGCTCGGCAAGCAGGTGGCCATGGCCGCGGCCATCGGCCTGGCCCCCTACCTCATCCTCAAAAACAAGTTCGACGAGTTTTTTCCGCTTTTCTACCAGACCACCGAAAACTTCGCTGCCTTTCTCCTCGGAAACGGCTTCATCCTCGTCCTTTACACCCTGGTCCCCATGGTGATCATCGCCGTGCTCGACGTCTGGTACACGCGGTGGGACTACGAAGAGAACCTCAAGATGACCAAGGACGAGATCAAGGACGAAACCAAGCAGGCCATCGGCGACCCGGCCATCAAGCAGCAACAAAAGCGCAAGATGATGGAGGTCATGCAGCGGCGCATGCTCCAGGACGTACCCAAGGCCGACGTGGTCATCACCAACCCCACCCACTTCGCCTGCGCCCTGCGCTACAATCCCAAGGAGTCCCCGGCCCCCCTGCTCCTGGCCAAGGGCGCGGACCATCTGGCCGAAAAAATCAAGGAGATCGCCCGGGAACACCGCATTCCCATCCGCGAGAACAAGCCCCTGGCACAGGCCTTGTATAAGAACGTGGAAATAGGCCAGACCATTCCCGAGGACCTCTACCAGGCGGTGGCCTCGATCCTGGCCCAACTCGACAAGTTCAAGCGTCCCGGCCGGCCCCGCTAGGTCCCCGCGGCCGGAAAGAAGGCGTCAAAATCATGGCGAAGACCGCTGAACCGATCAAATTCAACTACGCCCAGTTCGCTCGCCAGGGCGACATCATGCTGGCGGTCGGCGTGGTGGTCATTCTCTTCGTCATGCTGGTGCCGATTCCTCCGATCTTTATCGACCTCCTGCTGACCTTCTCCATTTCGATCAGCCTGGTCATCCTGGTGACCAGCATGTTCATGGGCTCGCCGCTCGAATTTTCCATCTATCCCTCCCTGCTCCTGGTCACCACCCTCCTGCGGCTGTCCATGAACGTGGCCTCGACAAGGCTGATCCTGCTGCACGGCGACGAAGGCCCGTCCGCGGCCGGACACGTCATCCAGGCCTTCGGCCAGTTCGTGGTCGGCGGCAACTACATCGTCGGCTGCGTCATCTTCCTGGTCCTTTTCGCCATCAACAAGAAGGTCATCGTGGCCGGCACCACCCGAATCGCCGAGGTGGCCGCCCGCTTCACCCTCGACGCCATGCCCGGCAAGCAGATGGCCATCGAGGCCGACCTCAACGCCGGACTCATCAACGAAAAGCAGGCCACCGACCGGCGCGAAGTCATCCGCAAGGAGGCCGACTTCTACGGCGCCATGGACGGCGCGGGCAAGTTCGTCTCCGGAGACGTCTCCGCCACCATCATCATCACGGCCATCAACATCTGCGGCGGCTTCCTGATCGGGGTCATGCAAAAGGGCATGAACTGGAAGGACGCGGCCCAGACCTACACGCTTTTGACCATCGGCGACGGCCTGGTGTCCATCATCCCCTCGATCATCATCTCCACCTCCGCCGGCCTCATCGTGTCCCGGGCCGCGGCCGAGGCCAAGATGGGCGAGGAATTCCTGGCCCAGCTCACCTTCCACCCCCGGGCCCTGCGGCTGGTGTCGGCCATGCTGCTCCTGTTCGCCATCGTCCCGGGCCTGCCGACCCTTCCCTTCCTGGCCATGTCGGCTCTGCTCTTCCTGGTGGCCCGGCTCTCGGGCAGGCAGCAGGAGATGCTCTCGGCCGAGGCCGATCAGAAGGAGAAAAAGCCGGCGCCGGAACTCGAAACCCCGGAAGAGGTCCAGTCGCTGCTGCCGCTGGACGCCCTGGAGCTCGAAGTCGGCTACGGGCTCATCCCGCTTGTCGACGAGGAGCAAAACGGCAACCTCCTTTCGCGCATCCGCTCCATCCGCCGCCAGTTCGCCCTCGATATGGGCGTGGTCATTCCGTCGCTGCACCTGCGCGACAACCTGCAACTGCGCCCCGGCCAGTACGTGGTGCTCATCAAAGGCAACGAGGTGGCCTCGGCCGAGATCCTCATCGACCACTATCTGGCCATGGACCCGGGCGACGCCAAGCACCGCATCCAGGGCGTGGAAACCCGCGAGCCGGCGTTTAACCTGCCGGCCCTGTGGGTGCCCGAGCTCCACAAGGAAGAGGCCATCCTGGCCGGCTACACCGTCGTCGATCCGGCAACGGTCATCGCCACCCACCTGACCGAGGTCTTCAAGCGCCACTTGCACGAATTCCTCGGCCGCCAGGAAGTTCAAGTCCTGCTCGACAACCTGGCCAAGCGCGCGCCCAAGGCCGTGGAAGACCTGGTGCCCGGCACCATGAACCTCGGCGGCGTGCAGAAGGTGCTCCAGAATCTGGTCAAGGAAGGCGTCTCCATCCGCGACATCCTGACCGTGGTCGAGACCATGGCCGACTACGGCGCCTCCGTGAAGGACCCGGACCAGTTGACGGAATACGTCCGGTCCCGCATGGGCCGCACCATTGTGAAGCCCTACCTCACGGCCGAGGGGTCGCTGCCGATTTTAAACCTCACGCCCAAGGTCGAGGGGGCCATCCAGGAAAGCGTGCGCCAGACCGACCACGGGGCCTACCTGGCCATGGAGCCGGGCCTGGCCCAGCGGATCATCCAGGCCATCCAGCGGGCCCTGGACAAGGCGCTTCTTTCCGAGGGACAGCCGGTCCTTCTGACCTCGCCCCTGGTCCGGCCCCACCTGGCCCAGCTCCTGTCACGGTTCATCCCCAACCTGCCGGTCATCTCCCAGGCCGAGATCCCGGCCGAGATCAAGCTCCAATCCGTGGCCAACATAGGACTGTCCAATGCGGGTTAAGACCTTCCGGGGCGAGAGCATGGCCGCCGTCCTGTCCCAGGTCCGCCAGGAGCTCGGGAGCGAGGCCGTCATTCTCGGCAACCAAACCGTACGCGAGGAGGGGAAGTGCCTGTGCGAGGTCATGGCCGCCCTGGAGCAGCCGAACCCCGCTCCGACCCGCAAGGCCTCGGGCAACGGCAAGGCCAGGGCCGGCGTCCCGGCCGAGAGCCAGGCCGGGCCGGCCACCTCGGCAACTCCGGCCTCGGGCGGGGACTGGAACAGGGAATGGGGCGAGATCAAGGGGCACTTGCTGGCGCTTTTGCGGCCGCGCATGGATTTCGGCACCCTCTCGCCCCGGCAGCGACTGGCCCTGGAATTCCTCGAACGCGAAGGAGTGGACGAGGCCTCGGTCCTGGCCCTCTACCGTTCCATTGTCGAACGCGGCGAGGACACGGTCATTCCGGCCCTGTCCCGCCTCCTTCGCGTCAAACCTCTGACGACCAGGGACTGGCCCGAGACGGCCCATATGTTCATCGGCCCAAGCGGGGTGGGCAAGACCACCAACCTCCTGCGCCTGGCCTTGACGGCCCGGCGGCAGGAGCCTGCCCGGCGGGTGGTGGTGGTCAACGCCGACGGCGGCCGGGGCAAGGGGCGGCTCCTTTTGCGCCACTATGCCGAACTTTCCGGCCTCGCCTACGCCGAGGCCGACGGGCCGGAAGACTTTCGCCGGATTTTTGACGAGGCGGCCGGAGGCGACGCCGTATTCGTGGACACGCCGAGCGTCCGTGGCGACGGGGCCATGGAAGGCTGGTGCCGGGAGATGGGGATTTCCGGCCGCAAGGGCCTTTGCGCCCACCTCGCCCTGTCACCCCTCTACGCCGCGCCCCAGGCCGCCCAGTTCCTGCGCGTCTACCGTTGCGAGCCGCTCGCGAGCCTTGTCTGGACGAAGCTCGATGAAGCCTGTAATTATGGAAGTCTTGTCAACATGGCGCATGCTTCGTCGCTGCCGGTCTCGGCCCTGGCCTACGGACCGGAACTGACCCAGGGCATGACGCCGGCCTCGGGCAAGGCTGTGTGGAAACTGCTTTTCAAACACCAGTTGCCCGGCGACTATCCCGATGCCGAAGCCGGCGTCTAAGGACGACCCATGCCAACCAGCACACTCGCCGCGCCCCGCCGCCCCCGCCACGGCGCGGCCATCCCCCAAGTCCTTTCCGTCACCTCGGGCAAGGGCGGGGTCGGCAAGACCAACCTTTCGGTCAACCTAGCCTACAGCCTGTCCCGGATGGGACGCAGGGTGGTGCTCCTCGACGCCGACCTGGGGCTCGCCAACGTGGACATCCTGCTTGGCCTGACCCCGACCATGAACCTCTTCCACCTCTTTCACGAAGGCGTGGACCTGAGGCAGGTGCTCATGGAAACGCCCTATGGCTTTTCCATCCTGCCGGCCTCCTCGGGGGTGAGCGACATGCTGGCCCTGTCCACGGGGCAAAAGCTCGACCTGCTCGAGGCCATGGATTACCTGGAAGGCCAAATCGACTATTTGATAGTGGACACAGGGGCCGGAATCAATGATAATGTCATTTATTTCAATCTGGCCGCACGGGAACGGCTGCTGGTCCTGACCACGGAGCCCACTTCCCTGACCGACGCCTATGCGCTCGTGAAGGTCATGCACGTGCACCACGACGTGCACCGGTTCCGGGTCGTGGTGAACATGGCCCCGAGCCTCAAGGCGGCCAAGGCGGTATATGAAAAGCTCTCCACGGCCTGCGACCATTTTCTCTCCGGCATCTCCCTGGATTTCACGGGGATCGTGCCGGTCGATCCGGCCGTGAAAAACGCGGTGATCCGGCAAAAGCCGTTTTGCCACCTGACGCCCGACGCTCCGGCCAGCAAAAAACTTATGGAACTGGCCCAAACGATCGATTCCTGGGACGTGGACGCCAAGCTCGATGGAAACATCAAATTCTTCTGGAAAAAGCTCCTCTTCCAGGAACAACCCCTGGCTTAGGCTCGAATCCGGGGCGACGCAGTGGAAAGACTTCGACGCGCGCGATCGGCAGGAGATCGTGCGCCACTACTCGCCCAAGATCAAAATCGTGGCCAGCCGGCTCAAGGCCAAGCTGCCCCAGTCCGTGGAGATGGGAGAGCTTTTAAGCGCCGGAGCCATGGGCCTGATCGAGGCCCTCGGCCGCTTCCGGCCGGAACTCGGCATCAAGTTCGAGACCTATGCCGAGTCCCGGATCAAGGGTTCCATGCTCGACGACCTGCGGCGCATGGACTGGTTTTCCAGGGGCCAGCGGCACCGGGTCCGCACCCTGGAGGAGGCGTCGCGGCGCATCGAAAACGATTCCGGCAAGGCCGCCACCGTGGAACAACTGGCCGAAGCCACGGGTTTGACCGAGCGCGAGGTCACCCAGGGGCTTGAGGCCCTCCAGAACCAGCTGTGCCTGAGCCTTGACGCCATCACGGAAAACATTTCGTCGTACCAGAAGAACCAGCTCGAAAACGAGCCGTACAAATCCGCCGAATTCAAGGAACTGGTCGACAAGCTGGCTTCCCTGATCGACGATTTGACTCCCCGGGAAAAGTTGGTATTGTCGCTTTATTACGGCGAGGAACTGAATATGCGGGAAACCTCCGAGGTCATGGGCATCACCGAAGGGCGGGTGTCGCAACTGCACTCCCAGGCCTTGGCTAGGCTCCGCCAGAAGTTCAAAGCACAATACAACATCGAACAGCATTGACGCGGGAATGGCAGTCGCGGTCCGCATCGAGGCTCCTGCGGGAGCATCGTCAAACACCGCCGCATCCGCCTTGCCCCAGACGATAGTGAAGCATTCGCACCAACAGGAGAGAAGCCATGGCCGCCAATAAGGAAATGCGCATCCTGGTCGTTGACGATTTTTCCACGATGCGCAGAATCATAAAAAATATTCTCAGACAACTGGGCTTTAATAACATCATCGAAGCCGACGACGGTAGCAGCGCCTGGGAAACCCTCAATAAAGACAAGATCGACTTTATCATCTCCGATTGGAACATGCCGAAGATGCCTGGCATCGAACTCCTGCGCAAGGTCCGCTCCAGCGAAGAGTTCGCCGAGTTGCCGTTTCTCATGGTCACGGCCGAAGCACAGCAGGAAAACATCATCGAGGCCGTCCAGGCCAAGGTATCCAACTACATCGTCAAGCCCTTTACCGCGGAAACGTTGGGCCAGAAGATCGACAAGATTTTCGACAAATAGCCCGCCTTCCCGGATCACGGCCGGGCCATGACGCCCCCGGCTCCCGGCTGCCAGGCCGGGAGCCGGCACTCCCGACAGGCCTTGCGGCGACACGCCAGGAGCGCGACCGTTGGCCGGGTGCATCGCCGCCGGGTCGAGGCCGCCCGGCCCGGGCAAGGACCACGAGGCTTCCATGGTTGCGGACGACGGTTTCGATTCCCAGATCAAGGCCAAGCTTGACGACAGCGAACTGTCCGACGACCTGCCAAAGGCCCTCCAAAAGGTCGATCTCGACCTAGATGACGCCCCGTTCCTCGAAGACGAGGCCGAGGAACCCGCCCCGTCCGCCGTGGTCGAGGAATCGACCCCTTTCCCGGCAACGGATGAAGAGGCCAAGCCTTCCCGAAAAAAGCTCTTCGTCCTGGTCGGCGCAGTCCTTTTCCTGCTCCTCGCCGGGGCGGCCGCGTTTTTTCTCCTGAAAAAAACCCCACCCGCGCCCCCCCCCGTGGTCGAGGAAGCGCCCCCGCCCGTCGAGGCCCCTGCCCCGGTGGTCCCCACGCCCCCGCCCCCCGAGCCGCCGGCGGTCCAGCCGGAAATCATCATGGCCATGGACCCGTTTTTGATCGAATTGGCCGATCCGAAAGGCCGCACCCGCTTCCTGACCATCCGCTTCACGGCCGTGACCCGGGAACCGGCTGTGGAACTCGAATTCAAGCGGAATCTCATTGTCGTTCGCGATGCCGTGTATTATTATCTGAAAAACAAGAACCTGGAGTTCCTGACCGACAAGAACAACGCCGATGCCCTCAAAAAAGACGTCCTGTCGGTCATAAACCAGTTTATCGGGGCACAACCGCTGGATAACCTGCTTATCGAGGATTACCTGGTGAAGTAGATGTCCATCGATTTGACCACCGTCTTCCAGGCCCTGCCCTACGCGCAGAACGTGGCCCATGCCGAGCTGGTCCAGCCGCAAGCCGGTCTGGCCGCCTCCCAGCTTCTGGCCGAGCAGGTCCTGGCCGAACAGAACAAGCAGACCCCGCGCATCGAGCAGCAGGACGCGGCCGATACCGTTGGCGACAAAGAGCAGCAGGGCCGCCAGGCCAGGGACCAGCGGCAGCATCGCCCCCGCCGTCCGGCCCCGCCCGAAGCCGAGGAAACCCAGGCCAGCAATCCCACGCCCTTTGCCGGTCACATCATCAACATGAAAATCTAGCGCCACGCCGCCCGCCCTGCCCATGTCCGCCGTCCGCCCGGTCGCCCGTCCCCGCATTTTCGCCATCAGGGAGACATGTTTCCCGGCGGCGGTCCGGCCCGGGCCGGCGGCACGCCCCCTGGATGTTCCCCGATGAACGGCTATTCCACTCTCGTCATCTTCCTGACCGTGTGCGAGCTGGCCCTGCTCCTGCTGGTCGTCCTTTTCTTTTCGAGGCTCCGCCGCTCCGAGGAGCTCCTGGCCAAGCTCCAGAAAAACCAGGATTCGCTGCTCAAAAAGCTCGACTTCAACGCCAAGCTCGAACAGGAGCTGATCGGCAGTTTCCAGCGCCGCCAGGCCGAACTGGCCGAACTGGACCAGAAGCTCGAACAGCGCCGCGACGAACTGGAAAAACTGGTCAAGAAAGCCAAGGAATACAGCCGTTCACCGGATTTTCTGCGCCAGATCATCCTGAACGGCACCCGTCGAGGCCAGTCGCCCCAGGCCCTGGCCAAGGCCACCGGCCTGTCCCTCGACGAGGTGGAACTGATCCTGGCCCAGAACAACCCCTAGGGAACACGGAAGGAAGATGCCTCCGGCGGGCGGGGGAATGATTCCCCCGGCCCTCCCCGCTTGTATCACGGTGGCGGCGGCATCCGGACCGTGGGCGCACCGACGATAAAGGCCAGGGGGTCCGGGGGGGATGATCCCCCGGCCGCCGGAGGCATTCTCCAATGCGCGTCAGCGACAAGCAAAGCAGCAATGGCCGGTCGCCAAACAGCCGGGACAGGTCCGATCCCGAGGCCTTCCGCCGGGGCCGCAAGGCCGGGCAGATCGTGCGCGGCAGGCTGGCCGGTCCGGGCCCGCACGGACTTTATTGGGTCGTCGCGGCCGGGCACAGGCTCCTTGCCCGACTCGACCACGAGCCCACGCCCGGCCGGGAGCTCCTCTTTCGCATCGAGCGCCTGGAACCCGAACTCCTGCTCAAGGACATCACTCCGCCGCCCTCGTCCCGGTCCGATCCGGCCTTGTTCCTTTCCGCCCTGACCGAGGCCCGGTCGCGCTTCGAACACCGGCTGGCGGACGACGGGCCGCCGTCCGTCCCGCCCCTGGACCTGACCGGGGCCAGACGCCGTTTCCTCGCCTGGCTCACAGCCGATCCGGCCGTGCGGGCCGATTTTGACGCCGTGGCCGCGCTTTGCGCCGTGGCCGGGGACTTCCTGCCCCGGACCGAGGGACGGCTGGCCTACGTGCCCTGGGTGTTTCCGGGGCTGGCCCAGTCGGAGCTTCTGGCCGCGCGTCTGCCGGCCGGCCAGGGCGGGCCGGCCTGGACGGTTCGCGTTTTCGGCCGGCTGGCCCGTGAGGGGTTGGTGGCCGTGCAGGCCTCCTGGCATCCGGGCCGGGTGGCCTGCCGCCTCATGCTCGAACGGAGGGACGCGGCCGGGGCCGTGACGGCCGCCCTGTCCCGGGTCCGTTTCGGCCGCGCCGTCCTTGCTCCGGCCTGGCTGTCCGTGGGGCCGCTCCCGGCCGCATATGCCTCCGGTTTTGTGGCCCGGCTTTTGGCCGACGCGGGCCGGCCCTTTACGGGGCTGCGGCTTCGGGTATAAAGGCGGGGACCGGCAAAGGCCGAGAGATCCATTCCCCGGAGCGATAGCCCATGGCATACAAGGACTTGCAGGAATTTTTGCGGCTTTTGGAGAAAAAGGGCGAACTGCGGCGCATAAAGCCCGAGCTTTCCCCGTATCTGGAGATCGCCGAAATCACGGACCGGGTGTCCAAGGCCGTCGGCCCGGCCCTGTACTTCGAAAACCCCACAGGGGCGCGCTTTCCGGTGGTGACCAACGTGTTCGGGTCCTACCCGCGCATGCACCTGTCGCTCGAATGCGAGAATCTCGACGCCCTGGGCCGGCGCATCGACGACGTGCTGGAGATGGAAAAGCCCGAAGGCCTGATCGAGAAGCTCAAGCTCCTGCCCAAGCTCGCCAAGATGGCCGGCATCTTCCCCAAGACCGTGGGCGGCGGCCGGTGCCAGGACGTGGTCCTGACCGGCGACGACGTGGACCTGTCCATCATGCCGGTCCTGACCACCTGGCCGGGCGACGCCGGGCCCTTTATCACCCTGCCTGTGGTGGTGACCAGGGACCCGGTTTCCGGCAAGCGCAACGTCGGCATGTACCGGATGCAGGTATTCGACAAAAAGACCACGGGCATGCATTGGCACCGCCACAAGGGCGGGGCCGCCCACTACCATCTGGCCGAACAGCGCGGCGAGCGACTTCCCGTGGCCGTGGCCATCGGCCCGGATCCGGCCTGCACCTACGCCGCCACGGCCCCGCTGCCGGACGACATCGACGAATTCCTGTTCGCCGGCTTCCTGCGCCAGGCCCCGGTGGAACTGGTGCAGTGCAAGACCGTGGACTTGCAGGTGCCGGCCTCGAGCCAGTTCGTGCTGGAGGGGTATGTCGAACCCGGTGAACGACGCCGCGAGGGTCCGTTTGGCGACCACACGGGCTACTATTCCCTGGCCGACGATTATCCGGTTTTCCACGTCACGGCGCTGACCCACCGCAAGGACGCCGTCTATCCGGCCACCCTGGTCGGTCCGCCGCCCATGGAGGACTGCTACATGGGCAAGGCGACCGAGCGCCTCTTTTTGCCGCTCATCAAAAAGCAGTTGCCCGAGATCGTGGACTTGAGCCTGCCGCTCGAGGGCGTGTTCCACAACTTCTGTTTCGTCTCCATCGACAAGCGCTATCCCGGCCAGACGCGCAAGATCATGTACGCCATCTGGGGCCTTGGCCAGATGATGTTCACCAAGTGCATCGTGGTGGTCGACGCCGGGGTCAATGTCCAGAACACCTCGGAAGTGCTGTGGCGGCTTGGCAACAACGTGGACCCCAGGCGCGACATCGTGATCGTGGACGGACCCCTCGACGCCCTGGACCACGCCTCGCCCACGGCCTTTTACGGCGGCAAGATCGGCATCGACGCCACGAAAAAAGGCCCCGAGGAAGGACACATGCGCGAATGGCCCGATGCCCTGGCCATGGACCCGGCCACCCGGGCCCGCATCGACGCCCTGTGGGGCGAACTGGGACTCTAGGCCATGCCCGAGGCTGACGCCAAAATCCGCTGCCCCTGGTGCGGCGACCATCCGCTCTACGTCCGCTACCACGACGAGGAGTGGGGGACGCCGCTCCACGACGACCGGGCCCTTTTCGAGCTCCTCATCCTCGAAGGGGCGCAAGCCGGCCTGTCCTGGCTGACGGTGCTCACCCGCCGGGAGGGCTACCGGGAGGCCTACGAAGGCTTCGACCCGGTCCGGGTGGCCGCCTTTGACGCCGCCAGGATGGCCGCCCTGGCCGGCGATGCCCGGATCATCCGCAACCGGGCCAAGATCGCGGCCTCGGTCAAAAACGCCCAGGCCTTTCTGGCCGTCAACGAGGCCTTTGGCTCCTTCGACGCCTACCTGTGGCGTTTCGTGGACGGCCGGCCGGTGGTCGGCAACTGGGACGACCTGAGCCGGGTTCCGGCCACGACACCCCTGTCCGAGCAGGTCAGCCGGGACCTCAAGGCCCGCGGCTTCGGATTCGTCGGATCGACCATCGTCTACGCCTTTTTGCAGGCGGCCGGCCTGGTCAACGACCATTTGACGGGTTGCTTCCGCTACCGGGAGCTGACCGGGGCGGCCTGATGCAGCGCGAGCCCCTTTCCCGCCCGCCCATCTACACCATCGGCCACGGCCATCTGGAGCGGGCCGCGTTTCTAAGCCTACTCGCCTGCCACGGCGTCAACCTGTTGATCGACGTCCGTTCCCATCCCGTCTCCCGCTATATGCCGCACTTCTCCAAAGACGCATTGGAGAAGTCCCTGCGTGCCTGGGGCGTGGGCTACCAGTTCCTCGGCCGCGATCTCGGCGGCCGGGGCTCGGGCATCGAGAACGCCGTATCCTTTGCCCGGGGCGTGGAACGGGTGATGGACGCCTGGCGGCAGGCCTATCGGCTGGCCTTGCTCTGCGCCGAGGAAGACCCCCGGCGGTGCCACCGGGCCGGCCGCATCGCCCCGGCCCTCCTCACCCGGGGGGCCCGGGTGGTCCACATCCGGGCCGACGGCCGACTCGAACCCCACACCCCGGCCTGGCCCGACTTCCCTATGACCTGCCTCCTGGCCGGAGACCCGCAGTGACCGGACGGCACGTTTCACCAACCGATGCCCGGCGCCGGGGACCCTATCCCGACCGGCGCATCGCCAATGTCCTCAAACGACAAAAGGGCCGGCCCCGGACGGGCCGCCACGGAAAGGAGTGCCTATGCGCGGGGAATGTCAGGGTTGCCAGATGGAACAAGACAACAACGACGGACAGGCCTGGGTGACGGTATCGAGCTTCTGCCGTCCGTGCCAGCCCGAGCCGGCCCTGGAGGAACTCATTGCAGCCGATCTGGCCCGCTGGGCCGAGGCCGCCCGCGACGCCGGCCTGCCGCCCGAAGGCCACGTCCGGGTGACACGCGCTGAAGAGGAAATTACGGTGGAGATAAGCCCCCGACTCGACGCCGCCTTCACTCCGGAACAGACCCTGTGGAAGGCCATTTGAGGCGACAGGGAGGGAAGGCGGCTGGATCCCTCCGGCGGCCACAGGGGCATAGCCTTTTGGAAGCCCCCAGAGATCGGTGCCTATTTGAGGATGATCTTCGGCCGGCGCCATGTACCGGGCTTAACGAAGAAATGGGTCCTGGGGCGGGGCGGCCCGCTCCGGGCGGGACGGACCGAGGAGCAGGCCGGCCAGCCGCCGGGCAAGCGGTGTGGGCCGAGGCGGCAGAATGAGGGCCGCCTCGTAATCCGGCAACACCGGCAGACCGCCCTCCCCGGACGAAAGGACCCGCCAGCCTTGGGGGACCGTCCGCCGGGCCAGGGCCGTCACGGCCAGGCCCCGGCCGGCCATGGCGGTGAGCCCCGCGATGTGCGAGGCCCGGCAGACCTCGCGCCAGGCGATGCCGGCGCTGGCCAGGGCGGCCAGAACCATGGGCCGGGTCCGGCAGCCCTCGGCGAAAAGAGCCACCGGCAGCGGACGCGACAGATGCGGCTCCCGGCCGGGCGGCACACACCACACCAGCCGGTCGCGAAAGACCAGTTCCCCCCGAGCGCTTCCGGGCTCGCGGACCACCACCACCGCATCCAGCTCCCCGGCCATAAGCGCCGCTTCGAGCCCGGCCGACAAATCGCACCGCAGATCGACCAGCCCCTGCGGGCAGTCCCGGGCCAGTCCCTCGACTACCGAAGCGACCAGTCCGGCCACGCCTTCGTCCGGCACCCCAAGCCGCAACGTCCCGGCCGGCTTGGCCGTTTCCAGAGCCACGGCCGCCTCATCCAAAAGACTTAGGATGCGGCGGGCATAGCCGACCACCATCTCTCCGGCCGGGGTCGGCCGGCAGCCCTGGCGCGACCGCTGGAGCAGCCGACAGCCCGCCGCCCGCTCCAGGCCGGCAATGGCCGCGCTGACGGCCGCCTGCGTCTTGCAGAGTCCGGCCGCCGCGGCTGTGAATCCGCCTGCATCCACCACTGCGGCCAGGGGGCGCAGGGCCTGGGTGTCGAAAAGATTCTGCTTCATAAAAATAAGTTATGGAGAGATCGAATAGTTTCATTATACCGTATGCAAAGCTTTGGGTAAAGACACGGCCATGGTCGCATCCCTTGCTCCTGCCCTGTTCGTTTTCCTCTGGTCCACCGGGTTTGTGGTGGCCCGGGCTATCGTGCCCTACGCCGACCCAAGCCTGTTTCTGACCGCCCGGTTTGCCCTGGCCGGACTCGTTTTGGCCGGGTGCGCCCTGGCGGCCCGGGCGTCCTGGCCGGGCGCCCGACACGCGGCCGGTCATCTGGCCGCCGGCGGGCTCCTTCACGGCCTCTATCTCGCGGCCAGCTACCGGGCCGTGGCTCTGGGGCTTTCTCCGGGCGTCATGGCCCTTTTCGGAGCCCTCCAGCCGCCCCTGACCACCCTTTGCGGCGTATACTTTTTCCGTGAGCGGCCGGACTGGCGGCTCTGGCTCGGCATGTTGGCCGGCCTGGCCGGCGTCGGCGTGGTGGTTTGGCCCGGCCTGTCGTCCGGCGGAGGCGACGGCGGCCTGCCGCCGGTGTCGCCGACAATGATCGGCCTGGCCCTTGCCGGTGTATCGGCCATCACCATCGGCGCGCTCGTCCAGAAATCCTCCCTGGCCCGGGCCGACCTGCGGGCGGCGGGCGCGCTCCAGCATGCCGGCGGGGCCGTGGTCACGGCGCTCCTCGCGGTGGTGTGGGACGAGACGCGGTTCGTGCCGTCCCTGCCCCTCTTCGGGGCCCTGGCCTGGGGAGTGGGCGGCCTGTCCGTCGGCGGGGCGAGCCTGCTCGTCTGGCTGGTGCGGCGGGGGGAGGCGTCGCGGGCGGTATCCTTGCTCTTTCTGGCCCCGCCCCTGGCGGCCGCCGAGGCCTGGCTCCTTTTCGGGGCCCGGCTCGGGCCAGCACAACTGGCCGGTTTCGCCCTGGCCCTTGGCGGCGTGGTCCTGGCCAGGAGGATGCCGGCGGCAGGCAAGGGATGACGGTCCGGGAAACAGCAAGACACCAGGAAGATTCCCCTGGGGAAAGATCCGTCGTCCCCCAGAAGCAATGCCGGGAGTGAGACGCGAGAGGCGTATTCTCAGGCCGCAGGGCCGAGGATCGCGTGGACCCGGCCGATCTGGCCGTCGGCCAGACGGACCTTGATGCCACGCGAATGGTACGGGGACTTGGTCAGGATGTCCTTGACCACGCCCTCGGTCAGCGCGCCCGTGCGCTGGTCCTTTTTGAGCACAATGGCCACACGAAGGCCGGGCCGGATGTCGGCGCGATTGGTGCCGCCTGCCATGGTTCAGGCCGGGACGAACCGCAGGAACTTGCGGGGTTTCTCGTAGCCCTCGGCCATGGGCGAAAGCGGCTCCATGCGCCAGCGCGGGGCCAGGCAATCGCACACGTACTCCAGAAGCAGAAAGTCGCCCCCCTGCACGTACTTCTCCGGATAGACCTCGCGAAGCTTCCCGGGCGTGGTGCCGAGTTCCTTTCGGATCCAGTAGATCTTCTGGACCGAAACGATCAGTTCGCGCCGGGAAAGACGCTCCAGAAAGGCCAGGGCCGGAGCCACCCGGTTTTCGACCACAAACGTTTTGCCAATGAATTCCACCAGCATGGCGATGTCGAACTGCCGGGCCGGCAAGGTACTGTCCGGATCGTCGAGATCGTGGCGCTCGAAGGCGACGTTGTCGATCTTAAAGTGTTTCTTTAAGAGTTCGCAACCGGCCAGCACCCGGGCCTCCCGGTCCACGCCGAGCACCCTCGCCGCCCCGAGCCGGCTGGCCTCGAAGGTGAAAAATCCGAAGTTGCAGCCAAGATCGACCACCGTGCGGCCGGCGAACCCTATCCGCGAAAAGACCTGCAAGGTGTCGGCGTCGATGGCTTCCTTGCCGGGCACGAGCACGGAAAAATCCGTGTCGTAGACGGTTCGGTAGCGGTGTTCGGGAGCGATGGACTGGGCGAGGGCCAAAAATTCCTGCAAAGGGGGCATGGGGTCTCCGAACGAAAATAATCGGGAACATTACCAAAAAAAAATGAAGAGATCAATCGGCCAGGGCCGCCAAGGCGGCTGCCACGGCCGCGGCCCGTCTGGGTCCAAGGCCCGTCTTGGCCATGATCTCCCCGGCGCCGGCCGCCCGCATGGCCGTAACCGAGCCAAAGGCCTCCCACAAGAGCCGGGCGGTCTTCGGCCCCACGCCCGGCAGTTCCAGCACCGTGCTTTGAAGGCTCGCCGTGTTCCTGGCCCGGCGCTGGCGGCCGATGGAAAAATCATGGACCGTATCGCGCACGCGCTGCAAGAAAAGGAGTTCCGGCGAACCGGATCGCAGAGACAGCGGATTTTTGCGGCCAGGCACGTAGATCACGTCGTCCATCTCGTTTTGGGACCGCCGTTCGCCCTTGGCGATGGAGGCCAGGGCAAAGGCCCCGGCCACCCCGGCCTCGGTCAGGCTTCTTGAGACAGCCTCGAGCTGGCCCTTGCCGCCGTCGATAAGAAGCAGATCCGGCCAGGGCGGGCCGGAGGCCGCCCGTTTGGCGGCAAAGGTGGCCAGGGCCAGATAGTCGTCGGACGTGCCTTCGAGTTCCGGGAAGGCATAGGCCCGGTAGTCGCTTTTTTGGGGCGTCCCGTCCTCGAAGACGACCATGCCGACGCGCACCCCTTTTCCTCCCAAATGCGAGACGTCCACGGCCTCGATGCGGGAAAGGGCCGGCAGGCCGAACTTACGGGCAAGGGACGGGAGGATGTCGCCTTCCGCCGCCTTGGCCGCCTCCTCGGCGGCGCGCCGGGCGTTGACCGCGGCCATCTCCAGAAGCTGGCGTTCCTCCCGGCCCCGGGGCGGCCCCAGGCGCACGCCCGCGCCCCGGCGTTCGGCCAGGATCTCGGCCAGGGCCTGGCCATCGCCGCCGCCCTCTTCGCTGCCCTCGCCCATGACGGCTCCGGCCGCGTCTGCGGCCTCCGGGCTCTGGCCGGCTCCGCCGCTCTCGCCGCCGACGCCGTAAGCGGCCGCATCTTCGGCCGCCTCGCCCGGGCTGGCCCCCTCCCGCTGGCCCTCGCCGCCACCCACGTCAGATGCGCCAGGATCGCCGCCCCTCGCGTCGGTCTCCCCGGTTGGGTCCGGCCTCCCGGCTTCCCCGGGACGGACCGGGTCCGGAGGACCGGAAGCTCCGATGGCTACCGGCGCCAGGGTCGCCGGCACCACCACGCGCGGCGCGATGAAGCTCCCCGGCCGGTAGAACTGGACCAGGGCGGTGACGGCGACCGCGTCGGCCTCGGCCGCCTCCACGCCCGGGAAAAAAAACGTCTTGCGGTCAAGGAGCCGGCCCTGGCGCACGAAAAGCACGCACAGCCCGACCCCGTGCTCGGTTGCGGCCATGTTGACCACGTCCATGTCCACAAGCCGGGTCAGCACCGTGGCTTGGCCCTCCACGGTGCGCCGCATGGCTTTTAACAGATCGCGCAGCTTGGCCGCCTGCTCGAAGGCCAGCCTCTCGGCCGCCTCCTCCATCTCCTTCTGCACGGCCCGCAGGATCTCGGCCGACCGGCCGGTCAGAAACGCCTCCACCCGGCGCACCAGCGTCATGTACTCCTGCGGCTCCACGGGCAGGACGCACGGGGCCAGACACTGGCCGATGAAGTAGTAGAGGCAGGGCCGCACCCGGTTGTGGAGCGTGCGGTCGCCGCACTTTCGAAGCGGGAAGACCCGGCCGAGCTCCTTCCAGGTGGTCCTGGCGGCGGCGGCCGAGGTGAAGGGGCCGAAATAGGTGGCCCCGTCGCGCTCCACCCGCCGGGTGAAGGCCAGCCGGGGGAAATCCGAACGCTTGTCGAGTTTGAAAAGGATGTAGTTCTTGTCGTCCTTGAGCACCACATTGTAGCGGGGGCGGTGCTTTTTGATGAGACTCGACTCGAGGAGGAGCGCCTCCTTTTCCGAGGCCGTGAGCAGCACGTCCACGGCCTCGATGCGTCCGACCAGGGCGGCCGTCTTGACCGTGTGCCCGGTTTCCCCGCGAAAATACGAGCCCAGCCTGGCCCGGAGATTTTTGGCCTTGCCCACGTAAAGAATTTTCCCCTTGCCTCCCTTCATGAGGTAAACCCCAGGCGACGTGGGAAAATTTTTCGGTTCAAAATCGTACATGGTCCGGGAGACTAGCCCGGCCGGGTCCCGGACTCAAGCCCGGGTGCGGCCACCTTTCGTCTTTGGGCTAAGGGTCCCTTGCCCTTGGAGAAAGACGCGTGTAGGAAAATGCGGACATGAGCGGGAAACGACCCAGACGGGTTTCGGTCATCGGCGCGGGAACGTGCGACGCGGCCGTCTACGAGGCGGCCCGTCTCCTCGGACGCCTGCTGGCCGGACACGGCTGCGACATCGTCTGCGGCGGCCTTGGCGGGGTCATGGCCGGCGTGTGCCAAGGCGCGCGCGAGGCCGGCGGCCGGACCATCGGCATCCTGCCCGGCGACGACCCGGCCGCGGCCAATCCCTTTGTGAATGTGCCCATTGTGACGGGCATGGGTATCGCTCGAAACGTTTTGGTGGTAAAAAACGGGGACGCGGTCGTGGCCCTGTCCGGCGGGGCCGGGACCTTGTCGGAAATCGGCCTGGCCCTGAAACTCGGCCGGCCCGTGGTGGCCCTTGGGCCGTATGGGACGCTTCCCGGCGTCCGGTCCGCGAAAACCCCGGAAGAAGCCGCGGCCATGGTGGCGGCGTTTTGCCGGGACGATCAGCTGTCGGAGTCGTGATTGATGGAAGTGTTGTGGGCGCCCTGGCGCATGGACTACATACTGGGCCCAAAGCCCGATGCCTGCGTGTTCTGCCTGCCGGAAAACCGGGACGAGGACCGGGACCGGCTGGTCCTGGCCCGGGGCTGCCACACGTTCGTGATCATGAACAAATTTCCCTACAACTCCGGCCACCTGATGGTCACCCCGGTGCGCCACGTGAGCTGCCTGACCGAACTCGCTGCGGCCGAGTCAGGGGAACTGACCGCCGGGCTTGCCTATTGCACCCGGGTGCTCAAAGAGGCCCTGCGACCCCAGGGCATCAACATCGGACTCAACCTCGGCGAGGCTGCCGGGGCCGGGATTGCCGCCCACCTCCATTTCCAGATCGTGCCCCGGTGGAACGGCGATTCCTCGTTCATGGCCGTTTTCGGGGAAACCCGGATCGTGCCCCAGCTCCTGCTCTCCACCTATGACCGGCTTTTGCCTTTCTTTACGGATTACCCCGCAACCGTTACGTCGTGACAAGGAGGCCTCCATGCGCGTGATCAAGGTGCTTTTCCTGCTTGCGTTCTTCTTTTTCTGCATGCTCTTTTTCGTGCAGAACACGGCCATTCTGGAAACGCCGCTCTTGCTCAAGATCGGCGCCTTCGGCTTCCACGCCGAGACCCCGGCCGTGCCCTTCTACGTGGTGCTCCTCCTGGCCTTTGTCGCGGGCGGCCTTTTCTGCACGCTGTATTTCCTGGCCGAAAAGGTCCGGCTGGCCACCTCGGTGCGCAGCCTGCAGAACAAGGTCAATGCCATGGAAAAGCAGCTGGCCCAGAAACGGACCGTCGCCTCTCCCATCGTAGCCCCGAGCTACGCCGCCGCGTCCTCGGTTGCCACGCCTCCGGCGGCTGAAGTCGTCGCCGGCGCGGACAAGAAGTCCGAAGCCTAGGCGCGAGCCGGCCTGTCGTGGGGGAGATCAAAATGACCCCCATGCTGGAGCAGTATCTGCGCGTCAAGGGCGAACACCCGGGCGCGCTGCTGCTCTACCGCATGGGGGATTTCTATGAGATGTTCTTCGAGGACGCCGAAACGGCGGCCCGGGAACTGCAGATCACGCTCACCTCGCGCAATCCCGGCGCCGAGGCGCCTGTTCCCATGTGCGGCGTGCCCCACCACGCTGTGGAAGGCTACATCGCCCAGCTCCTGGAAAAAGGGTTCAAGGTCGCCGTCTGCGACCAGATCGAGGACCCGAAGCTGGCCAAGGGGCTGGTCAAGCGGGCCGTCACCCGGGTCCTGACCCCCGGCACGGCCGTCGAGGAAGGCAACCTCCGGGCCAAGGAACACAACTTCCTGGCCGCGCTTTTTTTCGACGCCGACGAACGGGCCGGCGGGCTGGCCTGGGTCGACTTTTCCACGGGCGAATGGTCCGGGCTTTTCTCCCGCGATGCGGCCCGGCTGTGGCAGTGGACGGTCAAGATCGGTCCTCGCGAACTCCTCCTGCCGGACGGCCTGGAGCCGCCCAAGGACTTTCCCAAGGAAGGCGTGCAGATAAGCCGTTTCCCCCCCCGGCCCCACTTCGATTTCGCCGGCGGCCGCGACAAAGTGTTAAAAGCCCAGGCCGTGGCCGATCTGGCTGCCCTGGACCTCGGGGACAAGCCCCAACTCGTGCGGGCCATGGGCGCGCTTTTGACCTACCTGGCCGCGACGCAAATGCGCGAGCTGGGCCACCTCTCCCCCTTCCGGCCGGTCAACCTCGGCCGCACCATGCTCCTGGACGAGGTCACGGAGAAAAACCTCGAGATATTTCGCCGGCTGGACGGCGGCAAGGGGGTCGGGACCCTGTGGCACGTCCTTGACAAGACCATGACGCCCATGGGCGGCCGGCTCCTCGAATCCCGGCTGCGCCAGCCCTGGCTCGACCTCGGGCCGATCCTCGAAACCCAGGCGGCCGTGGCCAGCCTTGCGGCGGACGAAGGCCGCCGGACCGGGCTTCGCGAGGCCCTCGCCGGCGTCTACGACCTGGAACGCCTGACCACGCGCATCTTTTTGAACCGGGCCGCGCCCCGGGATTTCACGGCCCTGCGCCAGTCGCTCGGGGCCCTGCCCCGGCTGCGGGAACTGGCTTCCGCCGACGACCAGGCGCCCAAAGCCTTCGTCGAGCTCCTGGCGGATTTCGACGCCCTGGAGGACGCCTTCGCCCTCTTGTCTCGTGCCCTGGTCGATTCTCCGCCGCTGGCCGTCACCGAGGGCGGGCTCTTCCGGCCCGGCTACCATCCGGAACTCGACGAGCTGCTGGAGCTGACCGAGCACGGCGAGGCCCGGATCGAGGCGCTCCTGCAGGAGGAACGGGAGGCCTGCAACCTGCCGCGCCTCAAGCTCGGCTACAACCGGGTCTTCGGCTATTATTTCGAATTGTCCAAATCCGCCGGCTCTCCGCCCGGGCACTTCGAACGCCGCCAGACCCTGGCCAATTGCGAACGCTACGTCACCCCGGCCCTCAAGGACCTGGAGGAAAGGCTCCTCTCCGCCGCCGACAAGCGGAAAACGCTCGAATACAACCTGTTTCTGGACCTGCGGACCCAGGTCGCCGGACTTCGCGACCGGATCATGGGCACGGCCGCCCGGGTCGCCCGCCTGGACGTCTGGCAGGGGCTGGCCGAGGCGGCGGTGATCGGCGAATGGACCCGGCCGGAACTGCGCCAGGATCTTGGCATCACGATCCGGGCCGGCCGCCACCCGGTCATCGAGGCCGCCCAGGGCATCGGCAACTACATCCCAAACGACATCAGCGTGGACGACGCGGCCCGGCTGCTCCTCATCACCGGCCCGAACATGGCCGGCAAGTCCACGGTCCTGCGCCAGACGGCGCTGATCGCCATCCTGGCCCAGATCGGCTCGTTCGTGCCGGCCACGCAAGCCGTCATCGGGCTGGTCGACCGGGTCTTCTGCCGGGTCGGGGCCTCGGACAACCTGGCCCGGGGCCAGTCCACCTTCATGGTCGAGATGATGGAGACGGCCCGCATCCTGCGCCAGGCCGGCAAGCGAAGCCTCGTCATCCTGGACGAGATCGGCCGGGGCACGGCCACCTTCGACGGCCTGGCCCTGGCCTGGGCCGTGGTCGAGGATCTGGCCGGCCGGGAAGGCGGGCAAGGCGTGCGCACCCTTTTCGCCACCCACTACCACGAACTGACGGCTCTTGAAGGCCGCCTGCCCGGGCTTCGCAATTTCAATATCGCGGTCAAGGAGTGGAAGGGGGACATCATCTTCCTGCGCCGGCTCCTGCCCGGTCCGGCCGACCGCAGCTACGGCGTGGAAGTGGCCCGCCTCGCCGGCGTGCCGCGAAACGTGGTCAAGCGGGCCCGGGAACTCCTCGAAACCCTGGAGCGGTCCCGGGATCCCGGCAAGGAGGCCGGCCGGGGCGGCCGGGAACGCGGCCAGCCCGTGCTGCCGGGGCTGATGGCCCCGGCCCCGGCCGAGACCGATGCGCCGGTGGCCGATCCGGGCCGTCCCCTTCTTGACGAACTCTCCCGGCTCGAACTAGACCGGATGACGCCCCTTGAGGCCCTTACCCTGCTTTGCGACTGGAAAAACCGCTTTGGCGGCCATGCTGCCCAAGGAGACTGAACCCATGCACCATTTCGCGTACCGGGGCGGCGAGCTCTATGCCGAGGACGTTCCCGTGTCGACCCTTGTCGCCGCCTACGGCACCCCGCTCTACGTTTACAGCGCCGCCACCCTGCGCCGCCATTTCACGGCCTTTGACTCGGCGTTTGGCGGCCTGCCCCACCTCACCTGCTTTTCCGTCAAGGCCAATTCGAACCTGAGCGTCCTTAAAACCCTGGCGGCCATGGGGGCTGGCGTGGACATTGTCTCGGGCGGGGAGCTCTACCGGGCGTTGGCCGCCGGTGTCGCCCCGGAAAAGATCGTCTACTCGGGCGTGGGCAAGCGGGCCGCCGAGATCGAGCAGGCGCTCACGGCCGGCATCCTCATGTTCAACGTGGAATCCCTGGGCGAACTCGAACGCATAAGCGCCATTGCCAAGCGCCTGGGCAAGACCGCGCAGGTGAGCCTTCGCATCAACCCGGACGTGGACCCCAAGACCCATCCGTATATTTCCACGGGGCTCAAAAAGAACAAGTTCGGCCTGGACATCGAAAATTCCCTGGCCGCCTATGCCAAGGCCATGGAACTGCCGAACATCACCCCGGTCGGCATCGACTGCCACATCGGCTCCCAGCTCACCTCCATCTCGCCCTTCCTGGAGGCCCTGGACAAGATCCTGACCTTCCGCGAGAAGCTCTGCGCCATGGGCATCGTACCCCGCTACCTGGACCTCGGCGGCGGACTCGGCATCCAGTACGACGAGGAAGACCCGCCCCACCCCAAGGAATTCGGCGAGGCCCTGACCAAGGCCCTGGGCGACCTGCCCATGACGCTCATCCTCGAACCCGGCCGGGTCATCGTCGGCAATGCCGGCATCCTGGTCACCGAGGTCGTGTACACCAAAAAGACGCCGAGCAAGGATTTCGTCATCGTGGACGCGGCCATGAACGACCTGATCAGGCCCTCGCTCTACGACTCCTTCCATGCCATCCGCGAGGTCCGGCCGGCCGGCCGGGAGACGCTCAACGTGGACGTGGTCGGCCCCATCTGCGAGTCCGGCGATTTCCTGGCCCGGGACCGGGACCTGCCGGCCGTGGCCCCGGGCGAATTGCTCGCCGTCTACTCGGCCGGCGCCTACGGCTTCACCATGTCCTCGAACTACAACTCCCGGCCCCGGGCGGCCGAGGTCCTGGTCGACGGCGAGACAGTCACGGTGGCCCGCCGTCGTGAGACCTACGAGGACCTGATCGCCCTGGAACGCTAGGAACCGATTCCATCGCCCCGGCCTGGGGCTCTTTGCATAGCCGGCCGCCGGAGACTGTCGTCCCGGGGCCGGCTGCCGTAGGGGACCACCGCGCCGCTTGCGGCAGGCTGCGGTTCCTCTCTTGACCGGACAGGTTCCGGCGGTTATCTCATGGAACATGGGGCCGGTCGCACTGCGCGGCCAGCCCTCTTCGGACACGCCTCCCCCGACGTCGAACCATCCCGGAGGGCCTGCCGCTGTGAATGCCGCCTTGCCTGCGCTTCTCATCCTGCAAATCGTCTTTTGCGGTGACAGCATCACCAAGGGCTGGGAAATCTACAACCTGTTCGACCAGCCGCAGAAGGTCTACATCAACGGCGTCGAATCGTGCACCAGCGCGGACATCCTGAAGCGCATCGAGCCCATTGCCGCCAAGAAGCCGCACAAGCTCTTTCTCATGATCGGCATCAATGAAATCAAGGCCCAAAACCGCATCATCGACAATTACGACAAGATCATCAGAATAATCCAGGAAGCCTCGCCCTACACGCTCATCTACGTGCAAAGCATCCTGCCCACCCGCAGCCAGACCATCGACAACGCCGACATCCTGGCCACCAACAAACGCTTGAAAGCCCTGTGCGCCCGGCAAAACAACTTCGTGCGCTACATCGACCTCTACGACTCGTTTCTGGCCGACGACGGCAAGCTCGGCCCCAATTTCACCGAAGATGGCATCCATCTCACCAAAAACGGCTACTCGCTCTGGAAAAAACTCCTTCTAAGCCAGATGTGACGCCCCGGAGGCGGCCATGGTGTCCCGGCCGGCCGAGGGGGCCTCGGCGTCGCCGAAACGCGGCTCTTTTTTCTTGCCCCTGTCATGACAAATCCGCAGGTTGCGAGTATACGGTAGACTCCAAACATGCACCAAACCCACGCATGCGTGAAGGAGAACACCATGGGCGACAAATCGGAAATCTTCCACTGCGACGAAAAAATGCTGACCTACGACGCCGCCATCTATCTGGAAAACCTCGTGGCCGGATTGCGCCAGGGCAAACTGGGCGTAACGGGCGAGGACGGTCCGGTCTGCATCGATCTCCCCCTTGTCGGCACCCTTGAGGTCAGCTTCAAGGAAAAGATCAAGCCCGGCAAATCCAAGCGCAAGCTGACCATCGAGTTGTCCTGGAAGGACAAAGAGGACATCGGTCTCGAGGACTAGCCGCCCGCGCCCGTCAGCCGGCCGCAACCGCGTCCGCGCCGACAACCGGCCTGCGGCCCGGCCCGTTGCATCGCCGTCTCAAAGGCAAACGCCTCCCCGGAACCAAAGAGGTCCCGGGGAGGCGTTTGCATTCCGGTCCAGCCGACTCTTTTGGTGTTTCCAGACCTCAGCCGCAGGGATTGGGACAAAGGATGTGCGGAGAGACCTCACGCACCGAGGCCGTGCCGGTCAGGAGCATGGCGGATGCCAGTTCGGCCCGCAGCTTTTGCAGCAAAAAGGCCACGCCTTCGGCGCCGCCGCCAAACGCCCCGGTCACCAGCGGCCGGCCGACCAGCACGGCGTCGGCTCCGAGGGCCAGGTATTTGAGTACGTCGGCCCCGGTCCGGACGCCGCCGTCGGCCAGGATCACCCCGCGGCCCTTGACCGCCCGGACGATGCCCGGCAGGACCTCGGCCGCGCCCGGGGTGTGGTCGAGGACCCGGCCGCCGTGGTTGGAAACCACGATGGCGGCCGCGCCGGCGTCAAAGGCCAGCCTGGCCTCGTCCGGGGTCATGATGCCCTTGACCACGAACGGCAAGGTGGTGCCGGAGATGAGTTCGGCCAGCTCTGCCGGCGTCTTGGGCGAAACGGGCTGCCCCTTGAGGGCCATGACGGCCAGGCCCGCGCCGTCCACGTCCACGCCGGCGGCCACGGCCCCGGCCGCCTGGGCCTTTTTCAGAAGCGCCTTGACGGCTTCCTGGGCCCGGGGCTTGATAAACGGGACGCCGTGGCCGCCCGCGGCCGCGATGGCGGCAAGGCCGCTGTCGAACATGGCCGGATCGGCCCCGTCGCCGCTCATGCCGAGGGTGCCGGCGGCCTTGGCCCCGGCGACGATCGTGCGGATGAAGTCCTCTTCGGACAGTCTCCCGCCCATGTTGTAAAGAACTCCTGTCATGGGGGCGGCCAGAACCGGCATGGACAGTTCCCGGCCGAAAAGATTTACAGTGGTGTCGGCGGTCCTGACACCATGGAGCGTGCGCATGTTGAGCCGATAGGCGCAGAGGGCCTGCAGGTTGGCCCCGAAGGCCGCCCCCGTACCCGTCCCGCCCATGCCCGGGGCCTCCCCGGCGCAGGCCCGGCCGTCGCAGACCGGGCAGACCCGGCAGTATCCCTTGAGTTCTTCCCTGGCTTTTTTGCGAAGTGTCGTCAGATCCATCTCAAGCGCCTCCAGTGGTGCGAAGTAAGGAGAGCGGCCGGCGGTCCGGCCCTCCCCGTCCTATCCCTCGGCCGGCGCACGGGCAAGCCATCGGATCCGTGGAAAGCCCCTCCGGGCCGGCCTATCCCACTTTTTTTTCACGTGACTTGGCCTTTGCCCCCATGGTAAGCGCCACCTTCGAATGCCGGCGTCAGCGCCGCCTTCTCCAACGCCAGAAACGAGGAGCCTATGCGGCCTATCATTGCTTGTTTGGCTCTCGGCCTGCTGGCCGGGGTCACTGCCTGTTCCGGAGGGGACAAAGATTCCTTCCGCAATGTCGATCATGACAAGAACGGCCGGATTTCCTACGAGGAACTGCTGTTCGTGTTCCCGGAAGTCAGCCCCGAAGTCTTTGCCAAGCTCGACGCCAACGGCGACGGCGGCCTTTCCCTCGAGGAATACCAAACCTTTGCAAAGGGCGATATCCAGCCGGCCGCCGGGGGCCAGGCTCCGGCCAAGACCCCGGCCGCGCCAAAGCTCCCGGCCCAGGGGCAGATGCGGCCGGGCGATGGCGGCCAGTTGTCCATTCCCTACCGGGGTGAGGAAGTCATCGAGATTCCGGCGCCAGGAAGTGACGCTGGCGCCAAATCCCGGTCCGACAAAGGGAAAAAGGACCCGAAAGACCAAAAGGCCAAGCCCGAGGCCACCAAAAGCGGCGAAGCCACCCAGTATACCGTGGTCCGGGGCGACAACCTGCGACGGATCGCCCACAAGTTCGGCGTCACCGTAGAAGACATCACCCGGGCCAACGGCAACATGAACCCGGACACCCTTCGCGACGGGCAGGTGCTGACGATTCCGGCCCATCCCTGATCCTCCCGCCCCTCCTTGCCCGTTCGGGTGTCGGGCGGCGTGGCTGCAGGTATGGCGACGGATTTTTGCCTGAAAAAACCACGCCGGAGACGCGGCGTGGTTCCGGTGAAACCCTCGGCGGATTTCGTGGCAGTGACAGGAGCCCCCTGCGGGCTCGCGGAAAGGAAACGGCATCATGCGATTTTTTCACCTCATGCTTGCGGCCCTCCTCTTTTTGGCCGCGGTCGCCCCGGCCAACGCCCTGACCCAGGAAGAGATCCTCAAGCGCCGATTGGACAAGATGCGCCAGGCCGAGCCGGAAATACGTACCGAAGAGCAGCAGCGCCAGGAGCAGAACCGGCAAAACGCCGCCTCGGTCGCGTCCGAGCCGGTCAAGGCCGATACCGAGACCCTGGCCATCCCGGATCCTGTCCGTCGGCCGTCGCCGGAACCCAAAAGCGGCCTGTGGCAGCAAAAGCCGGCTGCCGCCAAACCGGCCGTTGACGCGCCGCCCCAGGCAAACGTTTCCCCGCAACAGGCCGCAACGCCGCCCCCCCTTCCGGCCGGGACTCTTCCCGCATCGAGCGCCTCGCCGGCTCCGATCGCTGCGCCAACGCCGGCCCCGGCCGCCAAGGCCAAAGGCTCGACCCGCGATCCGAAGGCCGCCGCGGCCCTGGCCGCCCAGGCCGCCAAGGCCGCGTCCGCCGGCGACATGGACACCGCCCTGACCTTGCTCGACGAAGCCGTGGCCGCCGATCCGTTCGACCCGGACCTGCTCAACAACCGGGGCAACGTGCAAAACAATAGGGGAAAGGTGAAGGAAGCATTGGCGGATTACGACAAAGCGATTACCTTGAAGACCTCGGATGCGGCCTACTTCACCAATCGTGGCTTGGCGCACGAACGGCTCGGTAACCCGGAACGGGCCTGCACCGACTACAAGAAAGCCTGCGAGTTGGGAGACTGCGAGTTTTTCAAGAGCTTCAAAGCGGAAGGCCATTGCCGGTAAACGCGGCACGACTTGCCGGCGCCGTGTCCGGATCGGCTCAACAGGTTGGGATAACAGGCCTGGCCCATTTATTGCTCAATTGCAGGCAGAACAGACTGCCGTCCGGTCGCCTCGGGGGTGCCCCGGCCGGCCCGGTCGCCCTGGCGGCCGGGGAGGAGGTCTCCCTGCCTGCAAGCGTACTTCTCGTCTGCCCGGATCTCCGGGGATTGACGTCCCTGACCGGGGCCCTGTCCGGCCACTATCCCGTGCTTGCCGCGAGCAACGGGCAAGAGGCCTTGCGCCTGGCGCGACGGCACGCCTCCTGCCGTCTGGCCTACTGCGAAATGGGTGGAAACGCCGCCGCCACCGTGGCCCTGGCCAACCGTCTGGTCAAGGCGCGGCCCGGCCTGGCGGTCATCGCCCTGGTCCGGCCGCCCTGTCCGGCCGGAATCCGCCAGGCCGTGGCCGAAGGCCTGCTCCAGGGCGTGTGCCTGCTTCCCCTGTCCCCGGAAGCGCTTCGGGCCAAGACCCGGGCCATCCTGGCCAGCCGCGCCGCCGACCCGGACAAGGGCCAACGCCCGGGCGGCATTCTGACCCGGGAGGAGGTGGATTTCCTCCTGGGCCGGCCGGACCCGGACAAGGAAACCGACTGCCACCGGAGGCAGTGACCGCCTCCGGGCGGCTCTGCGCCGGCCTCGCGCCTGCCCTGGCAACGCGAAACCTTCCCGGACGACCGCATCCGGTCGAACGACCGTTTGCCGTCTCCGGTCCCGGCACTGCACACCTTGAAATCGCAGACCCGGATTTCAAGGCAAGCTCCTTTTCATTTTTTCCTAAAAAAGCACCCGGTTGTTCAAGGACGCCGCCAGGTTTCGGCTTCGCCGCGCCAGAACCGCACCACGTCGTCCGGTGACTCGCGTTCCCGCAGCACCGAAAAGCGGCCATCCCGCACGGCCAGGACCCGGGGCATCTGCCGGCTGTTGTAGCGCGACCACATGGACAGGGTGTAGGCCCCAACGTCGCGGATGACGAGCAGGTCGCCCTCGTCGATGTCCGGCAGGCGGACCCGCCAGACCGGAAAGTCTCCGGAAAAGCACAGCGGCCCGGCCAGATGCCAAGCACTTTTTTCCCCTGTCTTTTCCAGGCCGTCCGCCGTGAGGACCGCCACCCGGTGGGACCACGACTTCGGGTTGTAGCACTCACGCACGAACATGTCCGCGCCAAGGTGCAGCACGGCCGTCCGGTGGCCCCGCTGGCGCTTGACGTATTCCACCCGGCTTATGGCCACGGCAGCCGGGGCATGGAGCCATCGGCCGAATTCGGTCACCAGTTCCCGGTCGCCGGAAAAGATTCCCGGACAGCGCGTGGCCAGGGCCGCGGCATAGGCTGCGGGCGTGGGCGGACTGTCGTTCTCGCGGTAGGTGGCCGGCAGGCCGCCGCCGATATCCAGCCGCCGCACCCGGCCGGGCCCCTGCTCCCGGTCGATTTCCAGGGCCAGGTCGTAGACGGCCCCGACCCCGGCCACAAGCAGATCCAGGGGACAGCCCTGAGACCCGACATGGACGTGCAGGCCCGTCAGCCAGGGATGGCGGGCAAAGGCGGCCTTGATCTCCCGCCGCTTTTCCAGGGGCACGCCGAACTTCGAATACCGTCCGGCCACGCTGGTGGCCTTGATGCGGCCAAGGCCGACCTGGGGATTGACCCGGAGTCCGGCCTCGGGCGGGCGGCCAAGGGAGGCGGCCAGGGTGTCCAGGCGGGCCACTTCCTCCAGATTGTCGGCATTGACCCACACGCCGAGGGTCAGGGCCAGTCGCAGCTCGTCTGCGGTCTTGGCCGGGGAGTCGAAGACGATCCGGCCGGCCGGCACTCCGGCCGCCAGGGCCAGATGGAGTTCCGGCAGGGAGGCGGCCTCGGCCCCGGCCCCAAGTCCCCAGAGAAACGCCAGCACCGGCGGCAGGGGATTGGCCTTGACGGCCACGGCCGCAAGCGTTTGCGGTCCGAAGGCGGCCGCGAGTTCGGCCACCCCCGCTTCCAGCCGGTCCAGATCGTAGACCACCACGGCCGTGTCCGTTTCGCGGATCATGCCGTCGACCAGGGCCTTTCGCACCATTTCCATGACGTTGTCCTTTCGTCCCGGGTCGAGGATCGGACGGAGCCGCCTAGCGCAGGAGCCACCAGCCCGAGACGGCCAGGGTGGCCAGGGTGACGGGCAGGCCGACCCGGGCGTGGGCCGCAAACCCCAGGCGCACACCCAGACGTTCGGCCTGGTCGGCCACGATGAGGTTGGCCAGGCTGCCGGGCAGGATCAGGTTGCCGGCCAGGGTGCTCGACACGGCCAGGAGCGTGGCCTGCTCCGGCCCGCTGTGGCCGGGCAAAAGGAGCATCACGGCCGGCACGTTCGACACCACGTTGGAAAAAAGGGCCGTGACCGCATAAAGCCAGGCTGGACGGGACAGGTCGATGCCGAGGGTCCCAAGCCCCTGGTAGGCGTCGTCGAGAAAGCCGGCGGCCGCCACTTCCCGGTTGACCACGAAAAGCCCGAGGAAAAGGAGCAGGAGCTGCCAGTCGACCAGGGCGAGCGTCTCGCGTGATCCCATGCGGCGACTGAGAAGGAGGGCCCCGCCGCAGGCCAGGGCCACATCCTCACGGGGCACGCCGCCCCAGAGGAAGGCAGCCAGGCACACGGCCATGGCGAAAAGCCCCTTGGCCGACTGCCACCGGGAAAAGGGCGGCGCCGGCAGGCCAAGGACAACGGTCGGGCCGGCGAACCGGCCACGCCAAGCCCAGACCGTGCCGACCCAGGCCAATACCAGCGACACGGCCACGCAGGGCCAGACCGTCGCCAGATAGCCGGTGAAGGACAGGTGGGCCACCTGGCCGATCAGCATGTTCTGGGGATTGCCGATGAGGGTCGCGGCCGAGCCGATGTTGGCGGACAGGGCCAGGCCGATCAGGTACGGCAAGGGGTTAAGCCCCCGGGCCAGGGTCGCCTCCACCAGGATCGGGGCCATGGCCAGGCAGACGATGTCGTTGGCCAAAAGGGCGGACAGCACGGCCGACGCGCCCATGACCCGGGCGAGGAGCCCGGCCGGCGAAGCGGCGGCCGCGATGAGGGCCCGGCTGACGGCGGCGTAGAAGCCGCCCAGGCGCAGCTGGGCCGAAACGACCATCAGGCCGAAGAGCAGGGCCAGGGTCGGCACGTCGGCGGCATTCCAGGCATCGGAGACGGTCATGGCACCGCCGGCCACGAGCACGATGGCCCCGACCAGGGCCGCCCCGGCCCGGTCCACGGCCAGTCCCGGCAGCCGGCCCAGGGCCATGGCGGCGTAGACAAGGAGAAAAACGAAAAGGACTGCGGCGCGCACGCCCCGGCCTAGCAGGTTCGCGTCAGAAAAGCCAAGGGAAAGCGGCAGGAAGAAGAATCGGGGGGCCGCCCCCCGCCGCCGGGGGCGATGCTCTCCCGCGGCCCCCTCGTTGGGGACCAGGGGGGAAGCATGCCTCCGGCGGCGGGTCCGGGGCAGGGCCCCAGCCTTCCCTTAATTGTCGAGCAGGGAGCCTTCGGACGGGTGCTCGCCGAACCAGCGCACTTCGCCGGAGTCGATGTCGTAGAGGGCGCCCACGACCTTGATCTTGCCGTCGGCCGCCATCTTTTTGAGCATCGGGCTTTTGGCGTAGATGTCGCTGATGGCCTGCCACATGTTGGCCTCGATGGACCGGCTGATGATCTCGTTGACGTCCGAAGCGGCGAAACGGGCCTTGATGCCCTTGACCGCCGGCACGATGGGGGCCACCAGCTTGCCGATGTTCTCGGTGACGGGCTCGTTTTTGACCACCGCCGTGACCGCCCCGCATTTGGTGTGGGCCAGAACCACCACCAACGGCACGCCGAGGTGCTCGGCCCCGTACTCGATGGTGCCGATCTCGTCGGTGGCGGCCACGTTGCCGGCCACGCGGACCACGAAAAGGTCGCCCACGCCCTGGTCGAAGAGGACCTCGACCGGGGCCCGGGAATCGGCGCAGGACAGGACCGTGGCAAACGGGTGCTGTCCGCCGGTGGCGGTTTCATGCCGACGGGCGGCGTCCTGATGCGGCGCGACGTTGGCCTGGGACACGAACCGCGTGTTGCCTTCCTTGAGCCGGGACAGGGCCTCGTCGGCGCTCACTTCCGAACCGCCGGAAGAGGCCAGGACCGCTGTGCACATCGCCAGCAAAAACGCCATGGTGGCCGTGGCCGCAAGAAACCGTTTCATCGGGATCCTCCAGAATTGAACGTGATGGGGTGGTTTCTTTTCCCTACATCGAACAGCCGGCCTCGGTCAAAAACAAACCGCTTGCCACGTGCTTGCGCGGCCGGTCCGGTGCCGTTATGGATGGCGTCAGGGGCTCTGGCCGGCCTGTGATCCGTCGAGGCAAGGAGTGTCGGATGCTTGAAATCGTGGTTTTCTGCTGCGGCGCGGCGGTCATGGTCCTGGAGATCGTCGGGGCCCGCATTCTGGCCCCGTTCCTCGGCACCTCCATCGTGGTCTGGACCGGGCTTATCGGGGTCATCCTGGGGAGCCTCGCCGTCGGCTACTGGCAGGGCGGCCGGCTGGCCGACCGGCGGCCCACGGCCCGGACCCTGTCCGGCATCATCGCCCTGTCCGCCGTGCTGGTCGCGTCCACGGCCGCAACCCGGATGCCGCTGCTCGATTTCCTGGCCACCCAGGCCTCCGGCCCCCGCCTGGCCGTCATCGCCGCCACGCTGCTCCTTTTCGCCCCGTCCGCCGCCCTGCTCGGCATGGTCGCCCCCTTTGCCGTCCGCCTGTCCCTGCGCGACACCGCCACCTCTGGATCCACGGCCGGCCGGCTGTATGCCTTGTCCACCTGCGGCAGCATCGTCGGCACCTTTGCCGCCGGATTTTTCCTGGTCGCCACCCTGGGCTCCACGGCCATCCTCATCGTGGTGGCCGCCTTCCTGCTCGGCTTGGCTTTCCTGGCCTCGCGGGCCGACGGCAAGGCCAAGGCCGCCGCGGGCCTCGTCATCGCCCTTTGCGGCCTGGGGCTCCTGGCCAACGGCCGATCCCTGGCCGCAGCCGGCGTGCGCGACGTGGACACGGCCTACGGCCGGGTGCTGGTCTACGACGGGCTCCATCCCGAATCCGGCCGCCCCATCCGGGTCATGACCACCGGTCCGGCCCGCTACCAGTCGGCCATGTACCTCGACGCCCCGGACGCCCTGGCCCTGCCCTACGTCCGGTTCTTCGACCTGGCCCGCACCCTGGTCCCGGACGCCCGGCGGGTGCTGGTCCTTGGCGGCGGCGGCTACTCCTTCCCCCGCCACATCCTGGCCACGCGGCCCGGGACCGAGGTCACGGTGGTGGAACTCGATCCCGGCATCACGGCCCTGGCCCGCCAATATTTCGGCCTGGCGGACACCCCGGGCCTCTCCATCATCCACGAGGACGCCCGGACGTTCATCAATCGGGAGACAGGTCCCTACGATCTGATCTACCTGGACGCCTTCGGCACGGACTACGCGCCGCCGTTCCATCTGGTGACCCGGGAGGCGGCGGCCCGGCTGGCGGCCAAACTGGCCCCGGGCGGGGCGGTGGTGGTCAACTCCATTGCCGCGGCCGAAGGAAAGAACGGACGGTTCCCCCGCTCCCTGGCCGCCACCTTCGCCACGGCCTTTGCCGAGGTGGCCGTCTATCCCTTGGGAGGCGAAGGGCGCGCGTCCGAGGAGCAGAACGTGATGCTGGTGGCCCGGGCCGAGAGCTGGCCCCCGGCCGTGCCGGCGGACGCCGAGGCGCGGAGTTTTCTGGCGGCCCGCCTGGAAAATCCGGCCGGGGATGACGGCATGGTCTTGACCGACGACTTCGCCCCGGTGGAATGGATGTGCCTCGGCTCCTGGCGCGAAGCGTCCTGAGCCGGCCGGCCACGCCGAAAAGATCCGACGCCGCCGGCCAATCTTTGGCTGTTTAGGAGGCGTCGATCTCAAGCCCCACCGGGCAGTGGTCCGAACCAAAGACGGTATTGTCGATCCAGGCCCGCTTGACCCTGGGTCGCAGTTCCTCGGACACGAAGAAATAGTCGATGCGCCACCCGACGTTGCGATCCCGGGCCTTGAACCGGTAGTCCCACCAGGAATAGTGCCCGCCTTCCTTCTCGAACATCCGGAAAGTGTCCACATAGCCGGCGGCCACGAACCCGTCGAGCCAGGCCCGCTCCTCGGGCAGAAAGCCGGACGTCTTTTCGTTGGCCTTGGCGTTTTTGAGGTCCAGGGCGGTGTGGGCGGTGTTGAAATCGCCGCAGACCACGATGGGCTTTTTGCGGCGCAGCGCCTCGGCATGGGCCAGAAAGGCCTCGTAATAGCCGAGCTTGTAGGCCAGCCGCTCCGGTCCCCGGCCGCCGTTGGGGAAATAGACGTTGAAAAAGTAGAAGTCGTTGAATTCCATTTGGATGAGCCGACCCTCGCCGCACCAGGCCGCGTCGGGCAGGTCCAGGCCGATGCTTCGGGGTTCCACCCGGTAGAGGCAGCCCACGCCGGAATAGCCTTTTTTGACCGTGGAACTGAGCCAGACCGTCTTGTAGCCGCCCGTGTGGCCGAAGTCCGCCTCGTGCCCGGTCTGGAGCTTGGACTCCTGGATGCCGACCACGTCCGCGCCACTGCCGGACAACCACTCCCAGAACCCTTTCTGCACCACGGCCCGCAGGCCGTTGACATTCCAGCTCATTAAAATCATTGCGTGATCCCGTTTTCCTCCGCGACAGGCGCGGTTTCCTCGCCCCGTTCCATCATCTGCAAAAACGCCCTGGCGCAGGTGGGGCAGAACTGCCGGCCGGCCTCTTCGCCGATGATGCCAAGGGCTTTCTCGAGCGCCATGCCGCGCCGGTAGGGACGGTCGGTGGTCATGGCGTCGTAGGCGTCGGCAATGGAGATGATGCGCGCGCCAAGGGGAATGTCCGTGCCCACGATGGCCGTGGGGTAGCCGAGCCCGTCCCACCGCTCGTGGTGCAAAAGAATGAGCGGCAAAACCGGCGACAGGGAGACGATGGGCCGCAGGATTTCCGCGCCGATGATGGCGTGCTCCTGGATCTTGGCGTATTCCTCGCCGGTCAGACGGCCGGGCTTGAGGAGCACCGCGTCGCGCACGCCGATCTTGCCGATGTCGTGCAGGTTGGCCGCGATCTCGAGTTCCCGGAGTTCCCGGTCGGCCAGCCCCATGGCCCGGCCAAGCCGCATGGCCATGCGCGACACCCGGGCCGTATGGCCCTTGGTGTATTCGTCACGGGCCTCCAGGGCGGTGATGAGGGCCGACATGCTGGCCAGGACGTGCTCGTGCTCTTTTTTGAGATGCCGGTAGCTCTCGGCCAACAGCTGCTCCACCACGAGCTGCATCTTTTCCACGTCAAAGGGTTTGACGAAATACCGGGAGACGCCCAGGCGCTCGCCGCGCCGGATGTCGCCCGGCCGGTTGCGGCCGCTCATGATCACCACCAGGGTGTTGCGCAGTTCGGGCTGGTCGCGCAGCCGCTCGCACAGGGCGTAGCCGTCCATCTCCGGCATCTCGATGTCCGTCACCACCACGTCCGGCCGCTCGGCCATGGCCAGCTCCAGCGCCTCCTGCCCGTTTTCGGCCGTCAGCACGCAGTGGCCGCTTTTGATGAAACTGTGGCGCAACAGCTCCCGGATAAGCTTGTTGTCGTCGGCGACCAGAATCTTGTTGTGGCGCTTGCGCTCGGCCAGATCCAGATGCTCCGACACCTTGGCCGCCAGCATGTCCGGGGTGAACGATTTGAGAAGATAGTCGTCGGCCCCGCAGTTAAACGCCGTTTCCACATCCAGGGCGTTGTCGCTGCTCGACAGGATGACCACCGGCAGGTAGCGGCCGGGGTTCTCCTCCTTGAGGCGGCGGCACAGGTCCAGGCCGGAAAGGCGAGGCAACAGCACGCTCGTCAGGACCAGCTCGAAGGACTGGCTGCGGCAAAGGGCCAGGGCCTCCTCGGCGCTGTGCGCGGCCACCACCTGGAATCCCGCCGGGGACAGGGCCGCCCTGACGACGTGCAGGAGCGTCTTGCCGGCATCGACGAAAAGGATGGCCCGCCCGGTCGTCGGCGCGGCGGGATGGAGCAACCCGTCCTTGAGCTCCCGCAGGACCGAAGCCAGGTTCAGCCGGTGGACGGGAATGACGTCCGGCTGGTCGGCCAGGAACTCCGGCCGGCCTTCGGCCGCGGCCTCCTCGAACGGCTGCAGGCACAGGATGGGGATCCGCCGGCCCGAGGCCGCGCCGGATTCCCGGATGCGCTCCAGCAGTTCGGCCTGACCAAGGCTCATGTACGAATCCTGGATCAGGACCGCGTCCGGCGCGGGCTCGGCCAAGGGAAAGACAAAGCCCCCTTCGCCGGGCAGGGCGAAGGCGTATTCCACCCCCAGAGTCAGGTAGATCTTGGACAAAAAGGCCCGATAAAACGCAATGTCGATGACATTGACAACGAGCATCACCACCTCCGGGGCGCGCCACCAGGGGTGACGCCCGCTTTGAAACGGCCGCGGAAAAAGGCAGGCCGGCTCCGGGCGTCCCGCGCTCGTTTTTTCAGACGGTCAGGAGGCTGGCCGCAAGGCCGCCCGGACCCAGGGTGATGCGGGCATAGCCGCCGTCGGCCAGGGCTCCGGGATTGACAATCACGGTCCGGCCCAGGGAGTCGATGGACCGGGCCTCGTGGATGTGGCCGGTCAGGCAGATCGCCGGCTGGACCCGGGAAATGAAATCCCGCACGGCCTGGCTGCCGACATGGGCCCCGGAGCCGACCACGTCGGCGGCGGTGCCAAAGGGCGGGGTATGGCAGACCATGACCAGGTGCGGACAGTGGGCCACCACGGCATGGGCGGCTTCGAGCCAGGCCGCGACCCTCTCCTCGCCAGCCTCGCTTGGCGTGTGAAACGGCGTCGGCGTAGACCAGCCGCAGCCGAAAAACCCGACGCCCTGGGGCATGACCCGGCCGGTGGCGTGGAGGTTGACGCCTTCGGCCGTGAGGTAGGCGTCCACGGCGCCGGTATCCATGTTGCCGATCTGGGCCATGACCACCGGGTTTCGCCGACGCACGGCCTCGAGGACCAGCTTGGCCGAGGCCGCGCCGCCCCGGATGGTCAGGTCGCCGCTGACCACCACCCCGGCCGCGTCGCCAAGGCCCGGGATGCGGCCCAGGGCCGCGATGTCGTCGTGCACGTCTCCGATACCGATCCAATAGGTCCCTTCGGCCATATCCCCTCCCGCGCCTGGTGCCGCAAGCCGCCCTTCCCCTGGCGGGAAGGCCCTGCTAGTATGCTGTGGTTGTGCAAACAATGCAACCATATCAGATATCAGATACCGGCAAGGACGCACTGCGCCGGGAGATGCGGCGCCGCCGGGAGGCCCTTGCCCCGGCCTTCGTGGCCACGGCCAGCGCGGCCGTGGCCGCACGGGTGGCCGCCCTGCCGCGTTTTGCCACGGCCCGCGAGGTCCTGGCCTATCTTCCCGTGCGAAACGAGGTCGATGCCGGCCTCCTGGCCGAGAGGGTCCTCGCCTCCGGCCGCCGGCTCCTTTTGCCCCGGTGCCGGCCGGACGCGCCGGGCCAGCTCGATCTCGGCTGCGTGGCCGACCTGGCAGACGCCGTGCCCGGCCGTTTCGGCATCCTCGAACCCCGGCCGGAGTTGTGCGTCCTGCCCGAGGCCTTCGCCCCGGACTTGATCCTGGTGCCGGGCCTGGCCTTTGACGCCCAGGGCCTGCGCCTTGGCCAGGGCGGCGGCTATTACGACCGGCTGCTCGCCCTGCCCATGGCGGCCGGGGCCTTGACCGTGGGCCTGGCCTACGCCTTCCAGATGGTGTCGCGCCTGCCGGCCGAGCCGTGGGACAGGTCCGTGGATCTGGTCGCAACTGAACAACAAACACACTGGTTTTCCAAATGAATTACATTCCCTTTGCGTTTCCGGGACTGCCCGGCGTCGGCTGCGCCTTTGGCCATGGACCGGACACGGCCGCCTTTACCGGCGCGGCCGACCCGGCTGCGGTCATCGCCACCCGCCGCGGCCTGAAAGAGGAACTCGACTTTTCGATCTGGCATTCGCTCAAGCAGGTGCACGGGGTGCACATGATCATGGAGCCGGAATTCGATACCCTGGAACGGCCGAGCATCGAGGCCGGCGACGGCATGGCCGAGAGCCGGCCCGGCCGGGCCCTGGCCATCAAGACCGCCGACTGCCAGCCGGTGCTCCTGGCCCACGAGTCAGGCAAGTTCATCGCCGCCCTGCACGTCGGCTGGCGGGGCAACGTGGCCGATTTCTGCGGCCGGGGGGTGCGGTCGTTTTGTGTGCGCTACGGCCTCGATCCCCGCGAACTCCTGGCCGTGCGCGGACCGAGCCTCGGACCCGGCGAATCGGAGTTCACCGCCTTCGAGAGCGAATTCGGCGAAGCCTTTCGTCCCTACTACGACCACCGCAGCCGCAAGGTCGACCTGTGGCGGCTCACCCGCGACCAACTCGTCGCCGTCGGGCTCGACCGGGACCGGATTTTCAGCCTGGATCTTTGCACCAAAAGCCTGCCCGCCTTTTTCTCCTACCGGCGCGACAAGACGGCCGGCCGCCAGGCCAGCCTCATTTGGATCAAGGAAGGGTAATCGTCGGGGCGACGCGCAGGGCCTAGAAGTGGAAGGAGCAAGTCTTGAAAAGGAGCAGGCAGGCGTCCACCACGTCGGGATCGTAGCGCGTCCCCCGGCCGTCGGCCAGTTCCGCCAGCGACCGTTCGAGGCCATGGGAGGCCCGGTAAGGCCGGTGGGAATTCATGGCCTCGACCACGTCGGCCACGGCCAGGATGCGCGAACCGAAAAGCATGGCCTCGCCGGAGAGGCCCGACGGATAGCCCGAACCGTCCTGGCGCTCGTGGTGCTCGAGGACCATGCGGGCCACGGGCCAGGGAAAGGGAATGTCCCGGAGAATTTCGTATCCGACGAGGCTGTGGTCCCGGACGATGCCCATTTCCATCTCCGAAAGAACGTCGGGCTTGGCCAGGATTTCCGAGGGCACGTGGATTTTGCCGATGTCGTGGACGAGTCCGGCCACGCGCACCCCTTCCCGCTCCTCGGCCGAAAATCCCAGCTCCCCGGCCAGGGCGAAGGCCAGGCGCGACACCCGCTCCTGGTGGCCGGCCGTGAAGGGATCGCGTTTTTCCGACGTCACGGTCAGCGCGTTGACCGTTTCCTCCAGGGTGCGGCGCAGCCTGTCCACGGACTCCTGCAAGGCCTTTTCCACCTGCTGGCGGCGGCTGACGTCCCGGAAGACCAGCACCATGCCGAGGCGTCGCCCCTGGCCGTCGAGGATGGGCGACCGGGTCTGCTCCACGGGAATGATGCGGCCGTCCGTGCGGCACAGGCGGGCATGCTCCCGGCCGGCGGCCTCCTCCGCTCCGTCCCCGGCAGCGGGATCCTTTCGTGCCCGGTACACGCCGTCAAGATCGCGGCCGAGCATGTCGCCGGCGGCCAGGCCGAGCAGGTTTGCGGCCACGGGATTGCAGAAGCGCACGCGCCCTTCCGGGTCGGCGGTAATGACACCCTCGCCAAGGTTTTCGAGGGTGATGGACATCCAACGTTCGTTTTCCACCAGTTGCCGCTCCGTGCGGGACTTGTAAAGGGCAATCTCCAAGGCCGTGTTGAGTTCACGATCCTCGAACGGTTTGACGATATACCCGTAGGGGGAAACGGACCCGGCCCGCTTCAGGGTCTGGGTGTCGGAATGGGCGGTCAGGAAGACGACCGGCGCGCCGAAACCGTCGTGGATGCGGGCCGCGGCGTCCACGCCGTCCATGTCCCCGGCCAGCATGATGTCCATGAGCACGAGGTCCGGAACCAGTTGCCCGACCAGATTCACGGCCTGTTCGCCGGTGTCGGCCAGACCGCAGACGTCGTACCCGAGCCGGCCGAGGCGGTGGCGCACGTCCATGGCCACCACGGCCTCGTCCTCGACGACCAAGACCCGGGGTTTCACCGGCTCGACCGTCGTATCAGCCGTCATGGGCGGACCGCCTTGGCTGGAGGATGTCGGCCAGGGCGGCGGCGATCGTCCCGAATCGAAAGGAGAAACCGAGTTCCGCAAGGCGAGCGGGCACGGCCCGCACGCCGTTTAAAAAGAGCTCCTGGGCCATTTCCCCAAGGAGCAGCCGCAGGGCGGTCTCGGGGGCGCGCAGAAAATGCGGCCGGCCCAGGGCCCGGCCGATGGCCACGGCCAGTTCTTCCTGGGTGACGGCCCCGGGCGCGGCCAGATTGTAGGGTCCGGCCGCCTCGGGCCGTTCGATCAGGAACCGGATGGCCGCCACTTCGTCGTCCAGGTGGATCCAGGGGAAATACTGCCGCCCGGTCCCAAGGGGGCCGCCGATGAAAAACCGATAGGGCGCGAGCATCCGGGGCAGGGCCCCGCCGCCCGGCCCAAGGACCACCGCCGTGCGCACCACCACCCGACGCAGGCCAAGGGCCTCGGCCTTTTCCGTGGAAGCTTCCCAGCGGCTGGCCACCTCGGCCAGGAATCCTGTGCCGGCCGGGGCCTCCTCGTCGGTGGGAACCCCTCCCCGGTCGCCGTAATAGCCCGTGGCCGACCCCTGGATGAGAACGGCCGGCCGGGCCGACGTCCGCGAAAGGGCGTCCATGACCGCCCGCCCGGCCCGAAGCCGGCTTTCGAGGATGCTTTTTTTGCGGGCCTCGGTCCAGTAGCCGGAAGCGATGTTCGCGCCGGCCAGATTGACCAGGGCCAGGGCCCCGTCCAGCAGATGGAACCAGCCTTCCCCGCTGCGCCCGTCATAGGGAACGAAGGTGACGCCGGGCCCCGCCCGCCGGCCCGGGCCGGAGCGGGAAAGGACCATGACCTCGATGCCGTCCCGGACCAGGGACCGGCAAAGCGCCTGACCGATGAATCCCGAACCGCCGGCAATGATTACCCGCATGGGCCCTCCGTGCCTGAATCTACAAGGATATTGGCGGTATTATACGAGAAACCAGCAGAAAGGCAACCGATGCGGGGATTTCAGTAGGTGAAATCGAGTTGGTAGGAAACCGGGGGGGCGGCGTCGAAAGGCCAGAAGAAAAGACCCTTTTTGAGCCAGGGCGAGACGTCCTGGCGCACCAGGGTCAGTTCGAGGGTGAGGACATACGTCTGCCCCCGCTCCAGGCGGTCCCAGGAGCCGAGATCCACCAGGATCTCGTTCCAGGCCTTGCGAAAAAGCGCGGACAGATCCTTGTCGGCCATGGACCCCTGGCCGGGAAGCGACACCACGAAGTCGCCGCCCTTAAGCCGCCTGACCTCGCTTTCCCACTTCGCCCCGCTGACTTCCCGGTTCCAGACGTAGTCCCGCTTGACGGCCAGCCGGGCCACGCAGACGAGCGACAGCCGCTCCCCGGCCACGAGCACTTGCCGGATGCGGTCGAGCCCGGTCGGCTCCACGCCGAAGCGGACCCGGATCTTGCCCTCGAAGTTGTTGAGCACCAGGTTGCTTAAAAGCAGTTCCTGGGCAAAAGCCGGCCGCGCGCACCAGACCGTCGCAAAAAAGGCCAAGGCCAGCCAGGCGGCGCGTCGCCGGACGCCTTGGGGCGAGGATTTAGGAAACGGCATGCCTCTCCCTGATCGGTGCGTATCCTGCCATGCGGTAAAGGGCCTAATCCAAGCCGGCCGCTTTGACAACAGCCCGGCCCCTCGGCTAACACCCGGAAGGACTTTCGCCCGCCGGACACAGCCATCCTATGAAACCCGTTCGCCTTCTCGTCGTCGGGGCCGCCAAGGCCCCCTGGTTCCGGGACGCCGCAGCCCATTACCTCATGGCCCTTCGGCGCTACCTGCCGGCCGAAGAGGTGGTCGTGCGCGACGGCAAGGCCTCCGAGGCCGCCCGCCGCAAAACCGAGGAGGGCAAGGCCCTGCTCGGAAAAATCGGTGCCCGCGACTTTCTGGTGGTCCTTGACGAGGGCGGCACCTCGCTCACTTCCCGGGCCCTGGCCGGCCGGCTGCGGACCATGGTCGAGGACCCGGGCCGGTCCCCCTCGTTCGTGGTCGGCGGCGCCTTCGGCCTTTCCCCCGAGGTCCTGGCCCGGGCCGACATGACGCTGGCCCTCGGTCCCGGCACCCTGCCCCACGAACTGGCCCGGGTGGTTCTGTACGAACAGCTCTACCGGGCGGCGGCCATCAACGCCGGGGCCCCCTATCACCATTAACCGGCATTCCGAAAAAGGCGGTACCCATGCCCCTGCCTCTGCTCGATCCGGCTTATCTGGAAAAACTGCGCCGCTACCTCGAATGCGGCGACCTGGCTTTTGACTTCGAGAACGCCTCCGAGGCGGACAAAGGCGAGATCCTCGACTTCCTGGAGTCGATCATGGACCTGGCCGAGCTGGTCGACGCCACGGCCACCCGGCTCATTTTCAAGGACACCTACATGGACGCCATCGAGGACGCGAAGAGCGCCAGATAGCGCATTTTCTCCCCGATCCGGTAGGAGGCCCGGGCGGCCAGGGCGAAACCCGCCGGCATCTCGGCCTCGGTCGGCGCCTCGCCGGTCATGGTCAGGGCGGCAAAGGGCGGTCGGACGATCCGGCGGCACAAGGCCAAAAACTGCGGCCAGGGCGCGAAGGCCCGGCTGACGCACAGCACGAAGGCGTCCGGATGCCGGGCCACGATGCCGGGCACCGTGTCCTCGACCCGCCCCTCGGCCACGGACAGGCCGGACAGCCCGAGCCTGGCCACGGCCTCGGCCAGGAAAAAGGCCCGTTTCTCCCGCGCCTCCAGGAGGACGTATTCGCCCCGGTCGAAAAAGGCCCGCAGCGGGATGCCGGGCAGTCCCGCCCCGGCTCCGAAATCAAGTCCCAGGACAGGCCGGCCCGCCGGCGGCAGGACCGCCGCCCCGGCCGGTCCGGACAGGAAATCGGCCACGTGCCAGGAGTCGGCCACCAGGGTGGCGAGCACGGTTTCCCAGTCCGCCGGGCCAACCAGATTGACCTTGGACCGAAAGCGGGCCAAAAGTCCCAGATACCCCGAAATCGTGCCGGCCTGTTCGGGCGTGAGGTGGCGGCCGAGACCGGCCGCGGCCCGGGTCACGGCCCGGGCGTCGGGTTGCTGGTCGGATGGCGGCATGATTTCTCCCCTTCTAAATTGACCATTGCACATTTTGGCCCGTTGCTCTACCAATCGCGGCCGAAAAGACGAGAAAAGCTCTAAGGAGAGGCGAACGTGAGCGCAACCGAAAACCGTCTGGCCGTGCTCTTTCCCGGCCAGGGTTCCCAGGAAAAGGGCATGGGCCGGGCCCTGGCCGAGGTCTCGGCCGAGGCGGCCGAACTGTGGCTGCTGGCTGAAAAGGCCTCAGGGCTTTCCCTGCGGGAAATCTACTGGGAGGGCGACGAGGCGGCCATGGCCGACACCCGTGCCCTGCAGCCGGCCATGACCGCCGTGACCCTTGGCCTGTGGTATTTCCTCCAATCGAGACTCTCCCCCGTTGTGGGGTTTGCCGGGCACAGCCTCGGCGAATACGCGGCCCTGGCCGCCTCGGGCATGCTCGAGGTGCCGGCCGTTCTCGAACTCACCAGCCTTCGCGGCCGGCTCATGGCCGAGGCGGCCGGCGGCGACGGCAAGATGGCCGCCGTGCTGAAGCTGACCCTCGACGAGATCGAGGACGTGGTCCGTGAGGCCGGACAGGCGACGGGCAAGATCCTTCTCATCGCCAACTACAACTCCCCGGGCCAGTATGTCATTTCCGGCGAGGCCGGGGCTGTTGCCGCCGCTGCCGATCTGGTCAAGGAACGCAAGGGCCGGGCCGTGCCCCTGGCTGTGAGCGGGGCGTTTCACAGCCCCCTTATGGCCGAACCGGCCGCGGAACTGGAAAAAGCCCTGCGCAAGGCCGGCCTTCGCAGCCCGTCCAAGGGGCCTGTCTTTTTCAACGTGACCGGCGCGGCCGAGCCCGGCGCCGATGCGGCGCTTGAACTCATGTGCCGCCAGATGACCTCGCAGGTCCGCTGGATCGACACCATGGGCAACCTGTGGCGGGCCGGGGCCCGGACGTTTGTGGAGCTTGGCCCCAAGGGCGTCCTGACCAAGCTCCTCGCCGCCAACCTCAAGGACGCGGGCGAACCGTACACCGGCCTGTCCGTGGCCGATCCGGCCGGCGCCGCCGGCCTGGAGGCCTAAGGATCATGCGCGCCACAAGCCACTTGCGCGGCCTGCTGGAAACCGTCCTGCGGGAATCCGACATCCCCTGGCCGGCCAAGACCACCATCGAGCCGCCCCGGGACAAGGCCCACGGCGACCTGGCCACCAACGTGGCCCTGGTCGCGGCCAAGGACGCGAAAATGCCGCCCCGGGCCCTGGCCGAGCACCTGCGCCAGGCCCTCCTTGCGGCCGATACCGGCCTGGCCGAAGTGTCGGTGGCCGGACCGGGCTTTTTAAACGTCACCTTCGCTCCGGCCTTCTGGCAGCAGACCGTCCTCGACGTCCTGGAGCAAGGCGACCGCTACGGCCTGCTCGACATCGGCCAGGGCACGAAAATCCAGGTGGAATTCGTCTCCGCCAACCCGACCGGACCGCTCCACATCGGCCACGGCCGGGGCGCGGCCGTGGGCGACTGCCTGGCCCGGGTCCTGCGGGCCGCCGGGTTCACCGTGGAGACCGAGTATTATATCAATGATGCCGGCCGCCAGATGCGCATCCTCGGCCTCTCCATCCTCTACCGCTACCGCGAGCTCCTGGGCGAGCCCGTGACCGAGCCCGAGGACTACTACCGGGGCGATTACGTCAAGGACCTGGCCGGGCAGCTCATCGACCGGGAAGGGCGGGGGCTCCTCGCCCTGTCCGAAGAGGCGGCCACCGACGCCTGCCGCCTGCACGGGGAGAAAGAGATCCTGGCCGGCATCAGGAAGGACTTGCAGGACTTCCGGGTCCACCACGACGTCTGGTTCCCGGAATCGAAGCTTCTGGCCGCCGGGGCCGTAGAGCGGACCTTTGACGACCTGCGGGCCAAGAATCTGGCCTACGACAAGGACGGGGCCTTCTGGTTCGCCACCACCACCTTCGGCGACGACAAGGACCGGGTGCTCGTCAAATCCGGCGGCGAACTGACCTATTTCGCCTCGGACATCGCCTACCACGACGACAAGTTCCACCGGGGCTTCGACGTGGTGGTGGACATCTGGGGCGCCGACCACCATGGCTATGTGCCGCGCATGAAGGCCTGCGTGGCCGCCCTTGGCCGCGATCCCGAGGCCAGCCTCAAGGTCATCCTGGTCCAGCTCGTGAACCTGCTCAAGGGCGGCGAGCAGATCGCCATGTCCACCCGGGCCGGCAAGTTCGAGACGCTCGCCGACGTGGTGGCCGAGGTCGGGGCCGATGCGGCCCGGTTCATGTTCCTGTCGCGCAAATCCGACAGCCACCTGGACTTCGACCTCGACGCCGTGACCAAAAAGTCCATGGACAACCCGGTCTACTACGTCCAGTATGCCCATGCCCGGGTCAGGTCCGTGTTCGCCAAGGCGGCCGAGCGCGGACTCGTGCCGGACGCGGCCTCCCCGGCCCTCCTGGCCCGCCTGGACACGGCCGAGGACCTGGAGCTTTTAAAGCTCCTCGAACAGTACCCGGACACGGTCGCCGCCGCGGCCCGCAGCTTCGCCCCGCATCTGGTCAGCTTCTACCTGCGCGAACTGGCGGGGAAGCTCCATCGCTACTACACCGTCAACCAGGTCCTCGGCGCCGGCGACGAGGCCGTCACCGCCGCCCGGATGCGTCTCCTCCAAGCTGTCGCCCTGGTGGTCAAAAATGGCCTCGGCCTCCTTGGCGTGTCCGCTCCGGACAAAATGTAGACGGCGGACAGGACCTCGCGTTCGGGAATCATCAGCCGTCGAGGAACTTTGACTCCATGAAGCTTTTAAGTCGATTCAACGTATCCCAGGACAAGGGCGGACCGCGCAAGTTCTCGTTTGAAATCAGCATGTCCGGCGTCATTTCCGTCGGCATCGTGGTCGTGCTCGGCATGTGCTGGGTCTTTATCCTCGGCATCCTGGTCGGCCGTGGCTACCGCCCCGAAGCCGCCGTGCCCCAGATCGCCCAGATGATGCCGACCACCGAACCCAAGGCCGACGGCGCGCCCGCGGCCGCGCCCGCGGTCCTCAAGCCCGAGGAACTCCAGTTCATGGAGGGCCTGCAAGACAAGGACGGCGAGGTGGTGGCCGACTCCACCCAGAAGGCTCCGGCCGACGGCAAGAAAGGTCCGGGCCTCAAATCCCGGGACCTGCCCGACGCGAAATCCGTGCCCATGGGCCAGGCGGCCGTGGCCACGGCCATCCCCGCCCAGGCAGCCGTCGCGGCCCCGAAAGCCACGCCCCCGGCCAAGCCTGCGGCCGGGGAGGCCCGGGCCCCGGCCCGGGTCGAACCCAAGGCGCCGTTTGAGAAAAAAGCCGGGCCCAAGTTCGTGGCCACCTACCAGGTGGCTTCCTTCCCGGCCAGGGAGCAGGCCCAGACCCTGGCCCAAAAGCTCGCCCAAAAGGGCGTGTCGGCCACGATCCAGGAGGCGAAATCCGGTAACAACTCGGTTTTCCGGGTGAAAATTCAAATCAAAGGCACGGAGGCGGAGATCGCCGACGGCCTCAAGCGGACCGGAGAAAAAGGTCCTATACTTCTCGGCAAAAAACCCTTATGAGGATTCCCCCGCTTTCGCGGCAAACCTGATGCATAAAGAGGACCGCCCATGATCCCAGGCTCTTTCGTCCCCACCAAGGCGTTTTTCACCAAAGGTGTCGGCCGCCACAAAAACAAGCTGCAGTCGTTCGAGTTGGCCCTGCGCGAGGCCGGCATCGAAAAGCTCAACTTGGTCTATGTTTCGAGCATTTATCCGCCCCACTGCCAGTTGATCACGCTGGACGAGGGTGTGAGCCTCTTGAGCCCGGGCCAGATCACCTTCTGCGTCATGGCCAGAAACGCCACGGACGAGAAGAACCGGCTGGTGGGCTCGGCCGTGGGCATGGCCTTCCCGGCCGACAAGTCCAACTACGGCTACATCTCAGAGCACACGGCCTTCGGTTCCGAGGAGCAGGAGATCGGCGACTTCGCCGAGGACCTGGCCTCCACCATGCTGGCCACCACGCTCGGCATCGACTTCGATCCGGAAACCGCCTACGACGAACGCCGCCAGACCTACCTCATGAGCGGCAAGATCATCGATTCCGCTTCCATGCCCTGCGTCACCACCGGTGAGACGGGCATGTGGACCACGACCATTTCGGCGGTTGTGTTCATTCCCTAAATCCCATGCGTCTGGTGGGTTCCATCGCCTGCGGACCTGCGGCCGCGTCCACCCGGGAGACCGGATAATGGACACGGCCGCCCGGGCCCGGGAAATCGTTGTCCGACTGCGCGCGCTCTACCCCGATCCCGAGCCGGCCCTCGTCCATTCGAACGCCTACGAACTGCTCGTGGCCACGGTGCTGGCCGCCCAGTGCACCGACGCCCGGGTCAATACCGTCACCCCGGAATTCTTCCGCCGCTGGCCGGATCCCGCCTCCCTGGCTCGGGCCGACGTGGCCCAGGTGGAGGATGTCGTCCATTCCACGGGGTTTTTCCGCCAAAAAGCCAAGAATCTGGTCGCCGCCGCCAAGCTCATGGCCGAACGCCATGGCGGCGGGGTGCCGGATTCCATGGCCACGCTCACCACCCTGCCGGGCGTGGCCCGCAAGACGGCCAACATCGTCCTCTCCAACGCCCTCGGCAAAAACGAGGGCATCGCTGTCGACACCCACGTGCGCCGGCTGGCCTTCCGCCTCGGCTTGACGGTTTCCACCAACCCGATCATCATTGAAAAGGATATGATGCTCCTGTTGTCGCAGGAGGACTGGGGCATCGTCAACCACCTGCTGGTCCTGCACGGCCGGGCCGTGTGCAAGGCCCGCAAGCCCCGGTGCGATTTTTGCGTTCTCGGCGATATTTGCCCCAGGCTGGGTCTGTGACCCCACGCCCCCCAATTCCGATCTCCTGACACCTTGACGCACCCCCCGCCGCCGTCCACCGGTTCCCGGACCGGGCCGGCGCCCGGGTCCGAGGCCAGTTATGCCAGCCAAGCCAGCCCCGACGGCGCAACAGCAGTCCACCCGACGCGACCGCCTGGTCCTGAGTGCCGTGTTTCTCGTCTCCGGGGCCTCGGCCCTGCTGTTTGAAACCCTGTGGCTGCATCTGGCCGGCCTGGTCTTTGGGGTCAGCGTCTACGCCAGCGCGCTCGTCCTTTCGAGCTTCATGGGCGGCCTCGCTCTTGGCAACGCCCTCATTTCCCGGTTCGGCCGCGACGTCACCGATCCGGTCCGGTTCTATGCCGTGATGGAACTCCTGGTCGGGGCCTGGGGACTGTTGCTCGTCCTGTGCTTCCCCATGCTGTCGGTCTGGCTCGGAGCCATGCTCGGCCCGGCCATGGACAAGCCGGTGCTCTTAAACGGCCTGCGCTTTTCCTTTTCCTTCCTGCTCTTTCTCCTGCCGTCCACGGCCATGGGCGTGACCCTGCCCCTTCTGGTCAAGGCGCTCACCCGCCGGCCCGGGGAATTCGGCAAGGCCCTGGGCCGGCTCTACGGCGTCAACACCCTGGGGGCCTGCCTCGGGGCCCTGGCCGGCGAAACGCTTCTCATCGCACCCCTTGGCATCTCGGGCACCGGCTTTGTCGCGGCCGGCCTCAATGCCCTGGCCGCCGTCGGGGCCCTGGCCGTGGCCGCCAGGTTCCGCGAGGAGCCGGCCCGGGAAGAGACTACGGAAACGGCCGCCCGGCCGCCCCTGACCGGCCGGGCCAAACGCCTGTTGGCCGCCGGATTCCTGGCCGGCGGCGCGTTCCTGGGCCTGGAAGTGGTCTGGACGCGGTTTTTGCAGCTCTTTGTCCGATCGACCAGCTTGGCCTTTGCCGTCATGCTGGCCGTGATCCTGGCCGGCATCGGCCTTGGCGGGGTGTTCGCCGGCTGGTGGCTGCGGCGCGAGGCCGACGGCCGCCGGATCACGGCCCCCCTGGCCCTGCTTGTCGGGGCGACGGCCCTGGCCTCGTTTCGGCTCTTCGAATCCGCGGCCGGCGTCTCCTTGAGCGTCTACCAGACCGTGGACTGGCGCTACGTGGCCGTCCTCTCGCTTGCCCTCATGTTTCCGGCCGCCTTTGTCTCGGGCATGGTCTTCACCACCCTCGGCGAGGCCTTCCACCGCGAGGTGGGCGACCGGGCCCGTTCGGCGGGCCTCGTTGCCATGGCCAACACGCTCGGAGCCATGGCCGGTCCGCTGGTGGCCGGCTTTCTCCTCATCCCGGCGCTTGGCATGGAGAAGAGCCTCTTCGCCCTGTGCGCGGTCTACATTTTCCCGGCCGCCCTCTGCACCGCCCGGACTGCGCCCTGGCCGTCGTTTGGGACCGGCCGGTTCCTCCAGGCCGCGACCCTGGCCTTTGCCCTCTTCCTGGCGATCTTTCCCTTCGGCGCCGTGCGCGGCTACCTGACCCGGGCCTGCGCCGACTTCCTGAAGGACGGCGAGACCGTCATCGAGACCATCGAGGGCGTGACCGGCACGCTCCAGTACCTGCGAAAGGACTACCTGGGCGAACCCTATTACTACCGGCTGGTCACCGACGGCTATTCCATGTCCTCCACGGACAGACTGGCCAAGCGGTACATGAAACTTTTCGGCTACTTTCCCGAGGCCGTGCTGCCAAACCCCAAATCCGCCCTCCTTATCTGCTTCGGCACCGGCTCCACGGCCACCTCGCTGGTCGAGGACAAGCGGCTCACGTCCATCGACATCGTGGACATTTCCCGCGACGTGCTGCGCGGCAGCAGCCTGGTCTACCCCGATCCGGCCAAGAACCCGACCTTGGACCCGCGCGTGACCACCCACGTGGAGGACGGCCGGTTCTTTCTTCTCGCCTCGACCAAAAAGTACGACATCATCACGGCCGAGCCGCCGCCACCCATGATGGCCGGCGTGGTCAACCTCTATTCCCGGGAATATTTCGAGCTCATGCGCGATCGGTTGAGCGACGGCGGCATGGTCACCTACTGGCTGCCGGTCTTTGAGATCTCCCCGGCCGACGCCAAGGCGATCCTGCGCGCCTTTGCCGACGTCTTCGACCACGCGTCGCTGTGGACCGGGGACAACTTCAACTGGATGATGGTCGGCGTCAAAAAGCCCAAGGGCCCCAAGCCGGCGGCCGATTTCCCCCGTCTCTGGGAGGCCGGGGCCACGGGCGAGGGGCTGCGCACTATCGGCGTCGAGGAACCGGGTCAGCTCGGAGCACTCTTCATGCTCGACGGCCAGGCCCTGGCCGACTACCTCGGGGACGCCAAACCGCTCACCGACAACTACCCCAAGCGCCTCTCCGGCTATCCCGACAGCCCCCAGACCCAGCAGGGTTATCTCGCCGAGCACAACAAGCTCCTTGATGCCCTGGCCGCCAAGGAACGCTTCGCCGGCTCGGCCGAGGCGGCGCTCCTCTTGCCGCCGCCGGTCAAGGCCGAGGCCGGGAAATGGTTCGAGACCCAGCAGATCATCAACACCTACTTGAACAACATGATTCCGCCGCCACCGCCCCTGCCGGCCGTCAACTACGTGCTCTCCGGCACGGACCTGCGCGTGGTGCCGCTTTGGCTCATGAAGTCGGACCCCGACAAGCAGGCCATCGTGGCAAAGCTCCTGGCCGCTGGCATGGCCCCGACTGCGGAGACGGAATTCCAGCTCGGGGTCAAGGCCCTGGCCGAACGGAATTACCTGCTCGCCGATGCCAAGCTCAAGCGCGCCCAGGACATGGGCTACCCGAGCAACCTGGCCCCGGCCCGGGTCTATGTCCTTTGCATGGCCGGCCTCCTGTCCGAAGCCGAGGCACTGGCCCGGGTGGCCTTTGCCGGCGGGCAGGCCAGCGCCTCGGCCAAGACCTACCTGGACTGGCTGGCCCGCACCTTCGGCTTCAACAGTCCGTTCTAGCCTGATCCTGTGTCACCAACCGCCCCGGACCGCGTTCCGGTTCGGGGCGATTTTCTTCCTGGCGGCGCGGACAGTCCTCCCCGTTGTTTCGTCCGATCGGATCAGGCGATCCATTGGTCGCCGAGCCATCCGAACAATCGATTTGACCAGCCGGTGGGCATCTTTGCTACCCTGCCCCACGAAAAGGAGCCCACCATGGAAATAGCCCTCGATTGCCGCGGCCTGGCCTGTCCCGGTCCGGTACTACGCTGCAAGGAATGCGTGGAAGGCGACCGCCCGGAGACCCTGACCGTGACGGTGGACAACGAGCCGGCCCGGGAGAACGTGGCCCGGTTTCTGGCCATGCGCGGCTATACGGTCACGATGGCCGCAAAAGACGGCCTCTTCGTGCTGACGGCCACGGCTCCCCAGGACGCCACCGCTCCTGAAGCGGCCCGGGCCGGGACGCCATCCCGGCCCGGCCCGGACAGCGGCAACCGCAAAACCGTGGTCTTCATCACCGCCGACACCCTCGGCCGGGGCGATGCGACACTCGGCCACAAACTCATGGGCAATTTCCTCGCCACCCTGCCGGAGCTCGGCAAAGAGCTCTGGCGCATCATCCTGGTCAACGGCGGCGTCAAGCTGGCGGTGGCGGGAAGCCCGGTGCTCGACAGGCTACAGACTCTGGCCGCGAGCGGGGTCTCGATCCTCGTCTGCGGCACCTGCCTGGACTTTTTCGGGGTTTTGGACCAAAAAGAGGTCGGTGAAACCACCAACATGCTCGACGTGGTCACCAGCCTCGCTCTGGCGGATAAAGTCATTCAGTTGTAACGACCCGGCGCCGCAGGAGGTTCGCCGCCCTGGGGCGGCCCCTGCCGCCTCCCACGGCCGACCACGTGTCCGTGTCCTGGACCACCAGGGGCGTCTTTTTTACAACACCCGCCGCCCGCAGCCGTAAAAGCGGGACCTGGAAAAGACCATGCACGACGAGGACACTGCCACCGCTTTCCTGCCGGCCGGGCGTTTGGCGCCGGCCCTGATCCGGAAAATCGCCATGGAGATAGCCGATTCGCCTTCGGCCGCCTCCCTGGCCCTGGTGCCGTTGGCCGTAGCCATCGTCAGCGACACGCGCCAGATCGTCTATGCCAACGACCGGTTCGTCGCCCTGGCCGGCGCGGCCACGGTGGAGGACATCCAAGGCAAGCGCCTCGGCGAAGCCCTGGGATGCCTCCATGCCGGGGAAAGCGGCGGCGGCTGCGGTACCACCCGCTTCTGCCGGTACTGCGGCGCGGCCCAGGCCGTGGTCAAAAGCCTCGAAGGCGAGCGAGCCACCCAGGAATGCGCCATCACCCGCGACGCCCCGGACACCTTCGACGCGCTCAATCTTCAGGTCTGGACCGCGCCCCTGGAGCTGGGCGAACGCCGGCTGGTCCTGAATTCGCTCCTGGACATCGCCCACGAAAAGGCCCTGCGCGGCTTCGAACGGATCTTTTTCCACGATATCCTAAACGCCGTGGCCGGCATCCAGGGCCTTCACGACCTCCTCTCCCTGGAGCTGCCCGAAAGCCAGTCCAGCGACCTGGAGCTTTTGCGCCAGGCCGTCCAGAACATCCAGGACATCGTGGAAACCCAGAAGGAACTGCTGTCCGTCGAGACCAGGGAGTACCACCAGGCTCGTTCCACGCTCCATTCCCTGGAACTCCTGAGCGATCTGGCCGCGTACTGCCAATCCTTCGATCCGGGGGCCTCGCGCATCCTGACCGTGGATCCGGCGGCCGCGTCCCGGACCTTTTCCTCCGACGGCCGCATCCTCCAACGCATCATGGTCAACATGGTCAAAAACGCCCTGGAGGCGTGCCGGGCCGGCGAAACCGTCACCCTCGGCTGCGAGACCGGCCCAGACGGCGGCGTGGTCCTGTGGGTCAAAAATCCGGCCGTCCTGCCCGAGGAAACCCGGATGCGCCTGTTCCAGAAAGGATTCTCCACCAAGGGCCCGGGCCGGGGATTCGGCGTCTACGGCATGCGGCTTTTCGCCAGACAGTGCCTGGGCGGCGAGGTGGATTTCGAGTCCGATCCCGAAACCGGCACCCGCTTCTTTCTCCGGCTGCCGGCGTAGACACACGGCCCGGTCCCAGGCCGAGTCTGTCCAACCTCCAGCCTGTCCAGAACATTTTGCCGGCCCACCCGGCTTTCCCCCCAACATCCCGGAGCACGCCACGCATGGATGACAAGGCCCTTCTTCGTTTAAACAAGGCCCTGGCCGACGCCGGAGTCTGCTCCCGCCGTCAGGCCGACGCCCTGATCACCGCCGGCCGCGTGACCGTGGACGGGGCGGTGGTCACCGAACTCGGCAACAAGATCGATCCGGCCAGAAACCGCTTGGCCGTCGACGGCCGCCCGGTGCGTCTGTCCGGGGCGGCCGACGCACCGCTCACCCTGCTCCTCAACAAACGTCCTGGGTGCGTCACCACCGCAAACGACCCGGAGGGTCGGCCCACGGTCTTCGACGAACTCCCGGCCGCCTACCGGGCAAGACGGCTTTTCCCCGTGGGCCGGCTGGACTACTTTTCCGAGGGCCTCCTGCTCCTGACCACGGACGGGGAACTGGCCAACCGGCTGGCCCATCCCCGCTGGCACGTGGACAAACGCTATCTGGTCACGGTGCGCGGCACGGTGAACGGACAAACCCTGGACACCATGGCCAAGGGCATGACCCTGGCCGAGGGCGAACAGCTGGCCCCGGTCCGGGCCCGCATCACGGCCCGGCTGGCGGCCGACCGATTCGTCCTGGAAATGGAGCTGTCCCAGGGGGTCAACCGGCAGATCCGCCGGATGTGCCGCGATCTTGACCTCACGGTCTTAAAACTTTGCCGCATCGCCCAGGGGCCGGTATCCCTGGGCGGCCTGCCGGCCGGCAAATGCCGCGAACTGGCGGCCAGCGAACTGGCCGCCCTTCGCCGCAGCGTGGGCTTGCCATCGTCTGCCGCGCCGGCCAAGCCTTCCGTCAAGGCACCCGGCAAGGCTCCCCGCAAGGCCTCTGAATCCCCTTCCGGCAAGGCGCCCGGCCGTCGGCGTTGAAGCCGGAAGCAAGTCCCCCATCCCGTCAGGCCGCCAGCCTATCGGCCTGACGGTTCTCCCCCCGCCCGTTCGAAGCTCTCCTCCGCGACCGCGTTGCGGTACCCGCGCCCGAGCCCCGGTCCGCGCCTCGAACCTTCGGCCAAGTCTTTTCCGCTCTTCCGATCCGATGATCGTCCAGCCGCACGCCTCCCTCCGGACAGGTGGACCCGTCGCCCAGGTGGAAGCGCACGGGGTGATCTTCCGGGCGCACGCCTCCCCCCGGACAGGCCGTCCTTGTTTTCAAGGCACTAATATAGCGAGATAAATAAAAAATTCAGAATGCAAGACCCTGTTGCCCGAGAAGAAAAACCCCATCAGATTCTGAAAGAGTCAAAAAAAAGATTGATGGACCCCCAAAAAAATGTATTCTGAATATGGAAATCCTCTGCGGTGCAGAGGGTTTCACATCGGATTGAACAGTCCCCGAAAAATTGTTTTTGGGGTTAAACCTGAGTGAGGCAGAGATCATTATGGACTGGAACAGGATTGAAGGAAACTGGAAGCAGCTGAAGGGGAAGGTCCGGGAGAAGTGGGGAAAGCTCACAGACGACAATATCGATATCGTCGCCGGCAAGCGGGAGCAGCTTGCTGGCAAGATCCAAGAGGCCTACGGCATCGCCAAGGATGACGCCGAGCGTCAAATCGACGAATTCTCCGCTTCCCTGAAGGACGATTTGGATAAGGACATGGAAAGAAGGCCGTAAAGGGACGTTGTTGTTCCACAACGGAGAGGCAATGCCACTGCGGTCGTTTAAGCGCCTGATGGCCGCATAACGGAGGTTACTGCCATGTCACTCGGAACCATTCTGCTCATCCTGCTGATATTGATGTTGCTTGGCGCCATCCCCAGTTGGCCGTACAGCCGTGGCTGGGGATATGGGCCTTCCGGTATCATCGGCGTGATCCTGGTCATCCTGCTGATCCTCATTCTGCTCGGCAGGATCTAGTGTTGCGATCCTTAAAAAATACGCCGGTATTTTTTAATAAAGAATAATCATCGCAGATGGTTATTCATGAAAAAGCAGGTGCTTTTTCATGGACGCGACACTGGCCCTGGCAATGGGGCGGCCGCGCAAACAAACCCGGAAACACCCGATACCGTAAACGGACAGCCGCTCCCGCGTCCCCGGTCCAGGCCCTGCCCTGGCCGGCTGCGGGAGCTTTCTTTTTCATTTTCCGACCCGCCATGCTCCTGACCGGCACGTGTTCCCAGCCGGCCTGGACCAGGGGCGGGAACAGGCCGCTGGCCCGCTTCCGCTTCGGCGCGCCGGACGACACGCACGGTGCGCCAGACAGGGTCTCCCTATTTCAGGTCGCGCTCCTTGGCCGGGGCGTTGTCGTGGACCTTGGCGTCCTTGGGCGGGGTGAAGGCGAACAGCGTGTCCGCCAACTTGGGATTGGCGACCACGCCGGTAAGCGCCAAGTCGTTGGTATTGGCGTAAAAGTCCTGGATGTAGATGCGGGCGATCATGTCCGTGGCCAGATCCACCCAGACCTTGGCCATGACCAGGCCCGGCTCGGGCTCCCGGGGCGCCAGCTGGAGCACGGCCTGTCCGGGGCCGGCCTCTTCGGGCTTGCCCGGCGCAACCAGGAAGTCCTCGGTCAGGTTGGCCTTGCCCGTCAGAAACCGCAGCATGGTCTTGGAACTTATGACCTCGGCCACGGAATAGCGGTAGGCCTCACGATCCTCCTCGAACCAGTCCCAGACCGCGTCCTTGCCGACCACGAGCAGTTCCTTTTCCGGCTTGACCGTCTCCCACCGGACCAGGACCGGCTTTTTGAAGAGAAACGACCCGGAACGGCGCTCGGTGTCGCCGCTGGCCGCGTTGCGGATGGACTGGGAGAACTCGGCAGAAAAGGAGTTCAGGGTGGCGTACTTCTTCTGGATGCGGCCGGCCAGCTCCGCCGGCTCCACGGCCCGGGCCGGCGCGGCAACGGACAGGATCAGGCCGAGGACGACAAGGGTGGCAAATGTTTTCATAGGGTACTCGCAAAGTTGGATGTGGAAGTCGGGACGGACAGTGCAAGAAGAAGGGACGAAGATGCCTCCGGCGGCCGGGAGGGGGTCACCCCCTCCCGGACCCTCCCGAACGAGGGTGCCAGGCGGGTGAAGGGGCTGCCGCAGGCCGTCCCCTTTCAGGGGGTCCGGGGGGGATGATCCCCTCCGGCCGCCGGAGGCATCCCCCCCCTTCTCCCCTCCCTTACTTTTCCCCCCGGATGACGCTGCGCGGCTTGCTGCCTTCCTGGGGGCCGAGCAGGCCGTCGCGCTCCATCTGCTCGATGAACCGGGCGGCCCGGTTGAAACCGATGCGAAAGCGCCGCTGAATCAGCGAAATCGAGGCCTTGCCCTGCTCCAGGACGAAATCCACGGCCTGCGGATAGACGGGATCGGCGGCCGTGTCGTCGCCGCCGTCGCCACCGGACTCGCCCGGGCCGTTCTCCCCGCCCTTTTGCCACTCGTTGAAATCCAGGGAGTAGCTCGGCGGGGATTTGCTTTTCCAGAACTCGATCACGGCCGCCGCCTCCTCGTCCGAGACGAAAGCCCCGTGCATGCGCGTGGTCTTGCCCCCGCTCGGCTTGAAAAGCATGTCCCCGCGCCCGAGCAGGTACTCGGCGCCGACCGCGTCGAGGATGGTTCGCGAATCGTGCTTGCTCGTCACCTGAAAGGCGATGCGGGTCGGGAAGTTGGCCTTGATGAGACCCGTGACCACATCGACGCTCGGCCGCTGGGTGGCCAGGATGAGATGGATGCCGGCGGCCCGGGCCAGCTGGGCCAGACGGACGATGCTCACCTCCACTTCCTTGGCCGCGGTCATCATGAGGTCGGCCAGCTCGTCGATGACGATGACGAGATAGGGAAGTTTCTCCAGGGCGGCCAGCTCCTCGGTGCGGGCGTCGCCGAGCTTCTCGAGCTTCTCGTTGTAGCCGGCGATGTTGCGGACGCCAAGCAGGGCCATGGCCTCGTAACGCCGGTCCATCTCGGCCACGGCCCAGTCCAGGGCCGACTTGGCCATGGCGGTCTCGGTCACCACCGGGTGCACCAGATGGGGCAGGTCGTTGTACACCGAAAGCTCGATGCGCTTGGGATCGACCAGGAGCAGCTTCACCTCGTCGGGCGTGGCCTTATAGAGGATCGAAAGCAGGATGCCGTTGATGCACACGCTCTTGCCCGATCCCGTGGCCCCGGCCACGAGCAGGTGGGGCATGCGGGCCAGGTCGGCCACCTGGGGCCGGCCCTGGATGTCCTTGCCCACGGCCAGGGTGATCTTCGAGCTCGAGGCCCGGAAGGCCTCGGTGTCGAGGATGTCGCGGAAATAGACGGTCTGGCGCTTGGCGTTGGGGATCTCGACCCCCACCGTGTCCTTGCCCGGAATGGGGTCAATGCGCACGGCCAGCGCCTTCATGGCCAGGGCCAGATCCACGGACAGGCCGACGATGCGGCTGATTTTCACGCCCGGGGCCGGCTTGACCTCGAACATGGTGACCACCGGGCCCGGCACCACGCGCATGACCTCGCCCTGGATGCCGAAGTCGTTCAGGCACGTGATGAGGCTTTCGGCCTGCCGCCGGCAGACTTCCGGTTCCACGGGCATGGCTTCCGAGGGCGGCGGCACGGACAGGAGGTCGAGCGGCGGCAACGGCGCCTCGCTTCGGGACAGGGGGGCGGCTTTGGGCATGGGCCTGACGGGCTTGGGGAGTGCCGGCCGGAGCGTGGGGGCCAAGGCCGGTTCCGGGACGGCGGCCGCCACCGCTTTTTCCTGCGCCGCAGGCTTCATGGGCTTCTCGATCCCGGCCTCGGCCACCAGAGCATCGAGGAACCGGTCCACGGCCTCGGACGGGGGCGCGTCCGCCACCGGCACCAGCACCGGGCGCTCCTCGGCCGGGGCCCGCTTTTCCCGGGGCGGACGCTTTTCACGCGGCGGCCCCTTCTCTGCCGGCCGGGACGGCTGCCGTTCCTCTTCCTCCGCCCGGGCCTCGGCCCGACGCGCACGCCAGGCCTGCCAGGCATCGAAGGCCCGCCAGCACTGGTCGTTGGCCACCGCCATGGCCGGCCGCCAGAAATTGTCCCAGGTCAGGCCAAAGGCCAGCTGGATGGCCGCCACCAGGGCAAAGGCCAAAAGAAAATAGGCCCCGAAAGGGCTCAAGTAATGGTTTAGAAATCCAAACAGCGAACGCCCGATGCCCCCGCCGCCCTGGACATTGCCGACGGTAAGGCCAAAGACGCCCCAGGGGGAGCCGAGAAAGACCAGGACCACGCCGGCCAGAAACCAGCCGCCAAGGCCCCGCCAGAAGGGCAGGCCCAGGCCCGGCGCCAGGAACCGGGCCGCGCGCCAGAGAATCCAACACGGGATGAGGTAGGCCCACACCCCGAACGCCTCGGCGAGCAGCCCTCCCCAGTACGCCCCCACGAGCCCGGCCTTGTTGGCCACGCCCTGGCGCGCGGAGACGGACTGGTTGAATCCCGGGTCGCCCGCACTGTACGTGTACAGGGCGACACAGGTGAAGACGGCCAGGAAAAGGGCGGCCAGCCCCACCAACTCGCGGGTGAGGCGAAAGCCGCTTTTTTCTTTGACGGCCTCTTTGCTATTCCCGGCCAATGTACGCGCCCGTGCGGGTATCCACCTTGATCCTGTCGCCGGTATTCACGAACAGCGGCACGTTGACCGTGATGCCGGATTCGACCACGGCCGGCTTGTTGGCGCCGCTGACCGTGTCGCCCTTGACCCCGGGCTCGGTGTCGGTCACTTCGAGGACCACCGAGGCCGGCAGGTCGATGTCCAGGGGCTGGCCCTTGTAGAGGAGCATCTTGAGTTCCATGCCATCCTTCAGGTAGCCGCCTTTTTCCCCCAACGGTTCCACGCCCACGTGCAGCTGCTCGTAGCTCTCCATATCCATGAAAACGAACTCGTCGCTTTCCCGGTAGAGATACTGCATCTCTTTGCTTTCGAGGTCGGGCTTGACCATCTTTTCGCCGGACCGGAAGGTGTTCTCGACCACCCGGCCGTTGATCATGTTCTTGAGCTTGGTGCGGATAAACGCCCCGCCCTTGCCGGGCTTCACGTGGAGGAAATCCACGATCTCGTAGGGCACGCCGTCCATTTCGATTTTCAGTCCCCGACGGAAGTCTGTGGTGGAAAGCATCTGATCTCCTTACAGGAAGTTGGGATTCTCGGTGATGTGCCGCCACAGGGCCATGACGGCCAGGGCGTAGCCGGTGAGGCCAAAGCCGGCGATGCAGCCGATGCAGTTCTTGCCGATCATGCTCTTCTGGCGCAACGGTTCGTCGGTGCGGGCGAAGATGTTGGAAATATGGACCTCGACGCAGGGGATGCCGATCCAGGCCAGGCAGTCGGCCAGGGCCAGGCTGGTGTGGGTATAGGCCCCGGCGTTGAGCACAATGCCGTCGAGCCCGTCCTTCCAGGCCTGCTCCAGCCGGTCGATGCAGTGGCCTTCGCTGTTGGCCTGGTGAAATTGCAGTTCCAACCGCTCGGAGGATTCGCCGAGCATTTCGGCCACCAGGGCCGGCAGGTCCGCGATGGTGCGGTGGCCGTAGATCTCTGGCTGCCGCAGCCCAATAAACCCCAGGTTGGGGCCGTTTAGGACCAGTAACCTCACCTTGCGCATGCTGCCTTCCTTTTTAGGCGCTCTCCGGGCCTTGACGGGGTCCCTGGAGCCAGTCACAACAAACGGATGGACGCCATAGCACAAACTCGAACGGAACTCGACCTGGACCTTGTGGTCACCGCCTACCTGTCCGACCAGATCCCGGTCGTGGCCGAACCGCAAATCGCCCTGGCCGGTCGCTCCAACGTGGGCAAATCCACGCTCGTCAACTGTCTGGCCGGCCGCAAGGGCCTGGCCAAGATCAGCGCCACGCCGGGCAAGACCCGAAGCCTCAACTTCTATCAGGCCCGGGCCACCGGCTATTGCCTGGTCGATCTGCCGGGCTACGGCTACGCCCGTTGCTCCATGGCCGAACGGGACAAATGGGCCAAGCTGATCGAGGCCTATCTCAGCAAAACCGACCAGCTTCGGGCCGTCGTCGCCCTGGTCGACTGCCGTCTGCCGCCCCAGCGCCTGGACATCGAACTGGTGGACTGGCTGCGGGCCCGGCGCATCCCCATGATCATGGTGCTGACCAAGGCGGACAAATGCAAGCAGCGGGACCGCGAGGCCCGGAAAAAAGAGTGGCGGGAGCTCGCGCAACCCGCCTTCCCGCCGATTCTTTTTTCCGGCAAGACCGGGCTTGGCCGGGAGGCGCTTTGCCGGGTCCTGGCCGAGGCCGCCGTCAATCCCGAGGCGTCTCCTCCCGCTCCTTGAAAAAGCCGGTGAGGAACTCCGCGTCCTTGGGACTCAGGTTGAAATTCACGGCCGCCTTGTCAATCAGCGCGGAAAAGGACTGGCCGGTTTCGCTTCGTTGCTCGTCAATCCACTTGACGGCGCGTCGCATAAGCTCGCCTTGCGGCATGATCGTCGCCATAGAGCCTCCTTGCCCGGCTCCTAGGCATACACGAGGCCGGCACGGGTTGCAACTTGCTGGGCCATGGGGTAAAGCCGCCCCCACATCCCCTCTCAGGAGATCTTCCTCGTCATGACCGAAACCCTAGCCGCCACCGTGCTCGGCCTTGTCGAAGGCGTCACCGAATTCCTGCCCGTCTCTTCCACCGGCCATCTTATCTTGGCCGGTCACCTCATCGGGTTCACCGGGGACAAGGCGGACAGCTTCGAGGTGATTATCCAGCTCGGGGCCATCCTGGCCGTGGTGGTCCTCTATTGGAAACGGTTCTGGTGGCTCCTCTCGCCAAAGCCCTTGCACGCTTTTTCCGGGCTTCGCGGCATCTGGCTTTTGTTTCTGACCTCGCTTCCCGCCGGGCTGGTCGGGCTGGTGGCCAGGAAAACCATCAAGGCCTACCTGTTCGGCCCGATCACCGTGGCCCTGGCCCTGGCCGTCGGCGCGCTCATGATCTTCTGGGTCGAGCGCCGGCGCATGCGCGACCGCTACTATACCCTGGACGAAATCACGCCGGCCCTGGCCTTCGGCATCGGCTGCTTCCAGTGCCTGTCTCTGTGGCCCGGTTTCTCGCGGTCCGCGGCCACCATCATGGGCGGCATGCTCCTTGGGGCCAAGCGGAGCCTGGCGGCGGAATATTCCTTCATCGCCGCCGTGCCGATCATGTTCGCGGCCACGGCTTACGATTTCTACAAGAGCGCGCCCCTGTATTCTGCCGACGACCTCGGCATTCTGGCCATCGGCTTCGTGGTGTCGTTTCTTGCGGCCCTGGCCGCGGTCAAAGGTTTCATCGTCCTGGTCAAGCAGGTGTCCCTGCGCCCCTTTGCCTGGTACCGGCTGGCCTTGGCCGCGGCGGTCTTTTTTTTCTGGCCAAAATGACTTGGCCCGGGGAAAAGGCTTGCCAACCCCTGTCGAATTGGATATCTACCCGTTTCTCCGCTGACGGGGACTTCTGGCGAGGTAGCTCAGACGGTTAGAGCATGCGGCTCATATCCGCAGTGTCGGGGGTTCAATTCCCTCCCTCGCTACCAGAAATTACGGGGATCGGTCATAAGTGTCCGGTCCCCTTTTTCTTTTGATGACGGAGGGTTCCGGTTTTTCCTTCAGACAGCCTGTCAAAGGGCCAGTGGTACAAAATGCTGGTCCATTCCTACCTCAACCAGCGGGGTTGGACATGGCAGGACTCTCCTATTTGGTTCATCGAGGCGGCACTCTCCACTTCCGAGCGGCAATCCCTTTTGATCTTCGCCCCCGCCTTGGCCGCACAGAGTTTCGGATTTCTTTGGGTACTGGACGACTGCGCGAAGCCCGGGACAAGGCCTTGGCCTTGGCCGTGTTCGTGCGTCGACTCATCCGAGAATTGAGGAAAGGGGCAATGGCAGACCTGACGAGCGATGAAATTTTCGAGATGGCCCGGCAAGAGTTCAAGCGCATCTTGGAGGAAGACCGGAAGAGCCGGATGCGTTTCCCTGGCGAATACGAATTCAAGGCTCGGGTGCCTGTTAAAGGACCACTTGATGCGAACTGGAGAGAATTGACGGAACTAGATCCCTGGGACCATCTGACAGCAAAAGAGGCTGAGCCCATCATACGGGGTAAGCTTCGCAACGGGCAGTGGCCCGACTTGAAAAAACCCGTTTTGGATCTCTTAAAACGTAATGGCTACGATATTCTTTCCGATGACCCTCTCGTTAACGAAATCTGCCACGTATATGCTCAAGGAATGATAGAAGCGTTCACTGCTATTCGAGAACGTGAGCATGGTTTGGTCGACTATCTACCGGTCGTCTTTCATGATGATCAATCGCTATCTGATCCGACAAAACAGATTGAACAGGTCAAAAAACCAGAGAAGCGCCTACTGTCTGGACTTGTGAATGAGTATTGCGGTGAAAAAAGACAACATGGTTGGACAGCAAGATCAGACAGGACTATCACGGAACGTCTCAATCATCTCATCGAATTGATGGGTGACGTCCAATTAGAGACGATCAATTACGATTTCGCCTTTCGTTTTCGCAAGAAGCTCATGGAGAAGCCACGAAAAAAGCAGTCTGCAGAATCCAAATCTTCTGGACTGCTTGAATCTATCGCTCCAGGCACCGTCAATAACATCATCACGGACATCGCTGCGATGTTCAAATACGCCAAAAAGCGCGACTGGATTGCCAACAACTACTTCTCAGAAATGACGCTCCGGGACACAACCCCGGCACACAAGAAACGACAGGCGTTCACGAAGGAAGAAATTGCCCTCCTCTTGGGGCCGAGATTTCTCGATGCCTGCGGCAAGATCCCCTGGCGTTTTTGGGTTCCTCTACTCGGCTTGTTCACTGGTGCGCGACTGGATGAAATTGCCCAGGCACATGTTGATGATGTTCGAGAGGTCGATGGCATCTGGTGTCTTGTAATTGAATCTTCTGACACAAAGTCGGTAAAAACAATTAGTGGCAATCGAAGCATCCCTCTCCATCCATTTCTCATTGAGGAGTTGAACTTCCTTGGATTCGTTGAAGCACAACGCGCAAACGGTGAACTGGAATTGTTTCCTGCTCTAAAGCGAGTTCAAGGGCGTAAAGGGCACTATCTCACCAAGTGGTTTGGCGATTATCGAGATGCTCTTGGCATCCAAAAGACGAGAACCTTCCATAGCCTGCGAAAGAATTTCTCGAAGTGCCTCGCTGTAAACGATGTGCCGGCAAATATGATCAAGAGGCTCGATGGGCATAGCCTAGCAAGTGATGTCACAGAATATCATTACATTCAGGAAATTCCAGTGACCAAGCTTGTAGAATACATAGCGAGATTGGATTTCGGCGTCGACCTCTCGCACTTGAAGGAGTCTCGGTTCGTGCTGAAGGGATAGCCCTTTTCGCCGGCTAAGTCCCGCGTAAGGGGCCTTTTTGGTTCCTGTCCGACTCGGGATGATGTCTTGGTCATCCAAGGGCGAGGCCTCATTCAGGCCGGGTTACGAGGGCCTTGGGACTCGATCCTGGGTTGTGCGGGCGAGGTGTCCACCGACCTGGACGGGCTGGTCGGCTTGGGACCTTTGGCAGAGGGCTGGAGCAGTGAACCACAAGCAGCCGGCGAAGTGGCTGTCGACCGAGAAGATCAGCGAACGCTCCTTTAAAGGAGATTTTGACCCGGAAGTCCAGCAATGGCGGCGGCACCCACGCCTGTCTGGAGAGAAAACACGAAGCAGAGGTCAACCCCTTCACAATGACGACTTTGTGAGCTACATTGTAGCCCAAATGGGGAGGTGAACTATGACCGCGAACGCTGTTGTCCGGGCACGTGTCAACGAAAAGATCAAGGAAGACGCTACGGTAGTGCTGGCCTCAATGGGGCTCACAGTCTCCGATGCCTTCCGGATGCTGTTGGTCCGCATCGCCACGGAAAAGGCTCTGCCCTTCGATCCGCTTATCCCGAATGAGGAAACGATTGAGGCCATGAACGCGGCGCGGCGAGGCGAATTGACGACGGTGGGAAAGCCGGAAAATCTGTTGGCGTCTCTCAATGCGTGAAGTCCGGTACACAGGGCGCTTCAAACGCGACTACAAACGGGAGAAGTCCGGGCGGCACGGCAAAGACCTCGACGACTTGCTTCCGGCAATCGTTGCCCTTCTGGCAGCAGATGTACCGCTTCCAGTCTTGAACCGTGATCATTCTCTCACTGGCGATTGGTGTGACCATCGAGATTGCCATATCAGGCCAGACCTTGTGCTGATATATCGTAAAACGCAAGATGGATTCCTTGACCTCGTACGTCTTGGATCGCATAGCGAACTTGGGCTTTGAGGAGGCGAGAAGACAATGAGCTCTTTTCGCCGGCCAAGTCCCTTGTAACGGGCCATCTATGATACGTCTTCCACTCGGGATGGTACAACAGGTCCAGGAAGGGAAAGCTTCATTCAGGCCGGGTTACGAGGGGCTTTGCGGAGCGATTCGGCTAGCCTTCAAAAATCTTGACCGAGGACACATTGTGGCTCCATCGTGCTTGAAGAATTCCTTCCGCCGGCCAGCACAGGACCCCTGGAGAAAGAAGCTATGAACAAGGGAACGATTTGTTCGAGAAACGCGGCACAGGTGGGAGGGGAGGCTTTGAAAATTCCCAATGCTGACACGGGGCAGGCCATCCAGGATGCCCTTATGGGGGAGAACCTCCACTCCTTTGATTCTCCCAGTGAGCTTTCCAAAGCGCTGAAAGCCGGCTTGCCTGCATCCTCTACCATTTGGCCTGACGAGTATGAATGATGTAAGCCTAAGCGGCCCCGGTCCCCGCTCCCGTCCCCGTCAAGCCCGCCAAGTTTATGATCGGGTCGGCTGCGGTGTCGGTGAACGAGGACGGGCTGATCAGCCTGACGGATCTGTAGAAGGTGTCTGGTGGTCATAAGACCAAACAGCCTTCCAATTTTCTCTCTCAGGCGGCCATTGCCGATTTCATCAAAGAAATCGCTAATAAAGAGCAATCCTGGATTTCCAGGATTGTCATCTCGCGCCGTGGGGGTAAGCTCCCCGGCACCTTCGCTCACTGGCAGATCGCCCTGGCCTACGCCAAATGGCTCTCCCCGGCCCTGCACATGCAGGTCAACGAGATCTACGCCCGGTACAAGGCCGGCGATGCCACTCTGGCCGAGGAAGTGATCGACCGGGTCGAGAACCCGGAGGATCTCCTGCGGATCGAACGGCGGGCACGGGCCGCGTCCCAATACAAGCGCCTGTCGTCGGTGGTGTTCAACAACGGCGGGGGACAGAGCCAGAAGCTCAAGATCCAGCCATCAGCCAAAAGAGGTGGAAGCATCGCCGAACGCAGCAACGCAAGGAAGGCATGCCCTATTCTTTCTATTCTAAAAGTCCTGAAAAGACCTGAATACCTACTTAGTCCTCAACTAGGGGACATTGCACTGTCAATGGGGGGACATTTGGTGTCAATGAGGGGACACTTTTTGCGGAAGGGTATCAATTGCGGGACAGGTGGGTGTCAATTAGGGGACGCCTCTAAAAATCCGAAGCCCTCCCGGAATCGAAGGAGCCATCGGCTTCACCGTCTGGATCGTGCGTCCAGCCCACGGCATGAAGGCGGACGCCCCAGATGCCTTCCCGTTCTCTGGTGATGACCCCGCCTTCTTCCAGGGAAGCCACCAACGCCCCGAACTTCGAGCGGGACACGCCCGACCAGCGCAGCAAATCGGCTTGCTTGCTCTGGCAGTAGTCCACCTCGCGCCACCTGAAAGCTTCGTCGGTCTCATCCCCGAAATCATTGTTTCGCGCCCGGACCCGCATCCCGAGATACAGCGAACGGGCGGCCGGGCTGAGTTTGGTCCACTCCGGGGACAGGACCAAGTCCTTGTAAACAAAGATCATGTTCTCTCTTTTTGTCGGCTTGTCGACCCAGTATCTGTAGTGACTGGTTGGACGGTGGCCTACTTCCTCACGCAAGAGAAGGTCCACGGCAATCAGTGCTTCCACTGAGGATTTGACGGTGCCGATAGCGAGGGCAGTCTGTTCGGCAATCGTCTGCTGGCTCGGAAACGCGAACCCCTCTTTGTTGCTATGGACGGCGATGTGCAGGAAGACGCTCCGGGCCGAGTGGTGGATCTTGCGGAATGGGGACGTCTTCTCTGTCAGCAACTCCTTTGGCAGCTTGTAGAAGTTTTCGGTGTAGCGCGATGGTTGGGGGTCAACGGTCATGGTATATCCTTCTGGTTAGGGGTTGGATGACAGGGAAAAGACGCAACGTCCACGTGGTGGTGGTCGAGTGTTGGGCATGGCATTCGCTTCTTGTTCGGGATGGAGCAGAGACTAAGATCGGTCGTGACGACGTCAAGAGGAAAAATAAAGGCTGTAGCCGGGAAATTTCCAGAAAACAGAGTAAGATCGTCTTTACTCTGGTTGACCCCTAGACGGCCTCGCCATTCTCCCGGGCCTCAACCCTGCCCGCTTGGTCCACGAGGTCGGAAATCGCCTGGAGATAGCGCTTAAAATGGGGCTTGTAATGGCTCCGGGAGAATTCCTCCCGAAAACCGCTCAGTTCGCCAAGCCGCCAGGACTCGGACCATGTCGGTTTGCCGAACCAGCGGGTCAGGACCACGTATTCATGAGCCCCGATGATGGGGCCGATCCTGACCTCGACGTCCACAGGGCCGAATTTGACCTTGTCATGGACGAGTGTGCGGACTGGGAGGCCGTAGAAGTCTTCGTTGGAATCGACCGTGCAATGGATTCTCCGCATAGGCAGTATTCTCCTTTTGGTGCATCTCCTGAGTTGTAGAGGTTGTGAGGTTGGCGGGAGCCTTGGCCGCTGAGAGGCGCGTCTTTTCTGGCTTCCCGGGAAAAATAAAATTTCTGGCATAGCAAAGGTCATGGCGGCGGGGGTTCGCACTAAAACCCCGCCTTACACGGGGGTTCGGACGCTCAGATTGAATGATAGAGCAGCCGCAGGTAGCGCATGACGAGAGCCTTCAATTCGCTCAGATCGGCCAGTAAAAGACGGGCCATATCGAATATGGTCATTGCTACGCCTCCTTGAAGCGGACTTTGCCGCTCTGGGTGTTGTCTATGTGGATCAAGGCCAGGAACAGGGCCTCCCGGAAGAGTTCGACCTGGGGGACAGACAGGCGCTTTGCCAGCTGCTGGTAGGCCTTCACGAGGCCCGATTCGAGACGGATGGTGACGACTTGGTGCGACAAGGAACCTCCTGCTTTGAATACGCCTTGGGCGCAAAAAAAGCCGAGCCACGGTGATGACCCGGCAGACGGGGGACGCATGGGGCAAGGCCCCGGTGGTTCTACTCGGCCTCGGACTGGCAGAGTTTTGCGAGTTCCTGGAGCTTCGCTTCGACCCAGGCCGGCGGGGTGTCGCGGCCGGAAAGCAGTTGCTGGGCACGGCCGAGGGAGAGGCCCAGGAAACGGGCAACGTCCGAGGTGTCGAGACCTGCGTCCGTAAAAACTTGGCGCAGCGGGTGGGATTGTCTCTTGAGCATTTCGAGCATGGTGTCTCTCCTGTTGGTGTTGTGCGGGATGCGGGCCGTCCATCTCGATGTTGACAAGCCAAGTATAGCACAGTCGTCGAAGTCGTAGTCCAAGATGGTCCATGTTGGGACGAGTTGGTCCCTTTCGGGCCATCTTGGCCTCGGCTTTCACTCGCCGCTCCACAAAAAAAGGCCGCCATCCCCAGGAGGACAGCGGCCATGCAGGTCATTAAATACCCCGTTACGGGCTACTTGGCCTTGGCTATCACGTTGTAAATCGTCCCCCGCGATACCCCGAAGGCCTTTGCAAGGGCGGACTTGTCCTCGCCGGCCTCGATCCGCTCCAGGACTTCCCGGACCTGGACAGGCGTGAGCGTGGCCTTTCGTCCGCAGTGCTTGCCGGCCCGTTTCGCCGCAGCCACGCCCTCCCGCTGCCGTTCACGGATCAGGGCAAGCTCGAACTCGGCTACGGCCCCCATAACGGCCAATTGGAGGTCCTGCATCGGGTTGGGTTCTCCGGTGAAGAGCAGGCCTTCCTTGTGAAAGCGGACGCTGACGCCGCGCTTGGTCAGGTCCTTCACCAGGGCCAGCAGGTCGACGAGGTTCCGGGCCAGCCGATCCATGGAGTGGACCACCAGGGTGTCGCCATCGCGGATGAAGTCCAGACAGGCCTTGAGGCCAGGGCGGTTGGTGGTCGATCCGGAGCACTTGTCCTGGAACTCCCGGTCGAAGGCCATGTCGGGAAGCTGGCGGTCGGTGTTCTGTTCGAGCGTGGATGCGCGACGGTAGGCGATGGTCTGGCCGGACATGGAAGACTCTCCTCGTTCGTGTTGAACAAGTTCTTAGACCATCTTGGAATTCTTGTCAATAATGGATTTTGAGACTTGTTGAACACTGGAAAGCCAGGAACGACGGTCGGCCTCTGAATGTCGAGAAAGCATACCTTGTTGACAGGAAGAGAGTTTCGGCAACGCGTTGTCGACTCTTACTGGAGATAGCGGACAGTAGTGAACCGACGCAGAGAAGGCCCCCAAACTGACGGAAAATAGATATATATTACGATGAGTAATGTCGTAACGGGACAACCCGACCGTCCCCTACGAATAAATGCCCCTCTACGCTGGGTCAAATCCCAAGAGGAGGTACACGCATGGGAGACTTCATCGAACTTCTGCTCCACCTCGCGCTTGTCGGAATGGCCTTGCATCGCATGTGGTAGGCAGTCCTGCCGAAACGGACCCCCCTGCATGTCGTGGTGGCATGTGGGGGGGGAGGGGTGGCACCCGGGGTGGCGTGGACCCAGGCCAAGGGGTACCCCCTATAGCCAGTACCTATTAACCACGCGGAATTTTTTACAAAAAGTCGCCAAATGGGTCAAAGTAGACCGAAATAGGCCAGAATATCGGCCTCTCATAAGCGGGTTGAACTGTCATGGGGAAGCCATGGAGTCAATAATCTGAAGTAGTTATGCCAAAAAGAACATATTTCTTGTGCACCTGGATCGAGGATAAATCATCTGGTCAGCCAATCGATGGGAAACGAGGTCGATATGGCCATTGACGTAGGCAAAAGCTCCCCCTGAATACGGAAGGCGCAGGACTTGAGGATGCCCCATGGAAGTGGTACAAAACAACTCGTCAACTGGGGCACACGGGCTGTCCCATTAGGAAAAAATCAAATAATTGTTGCTTGTTACGCGAGCAATCGGCTGATTCCCTCCCTCGCTACCAAGAAATTACGGGGATCGGTCACCAGTGTCCGGTCCCCTTTTTCTTTTCCTTTTCCCTGTGCCGCCGGTCCGGACAGGCCATGCCGACCATACCCTCAACGTCTTCCCGGCAAAACATGGCAGCCCATGTCTGGGGATTTCCCCCCAGGGGGCCGCTCGGGAACTCACGGCCGCCCTGGAGGCATACTGGGCCGAACGGAACCTGGCCGCCCTTCCATCAAGGCCTTCCCGTCCCTGCCCGCCATGTCTTCAGGCATGACGGCGGAGCATCCGCTCAAGCCTGGCCACGCCGCGCCGAAGCACCTCCATGTCCGGCCCAAAGCTCAGCCGAATGTGATTACGGTAACAGGAATGGGGCCGTCGCCGGTCGGGGTTCACGTCGAAAAACACCCCGGGCACCACGATGACTTTTTCCTCCAGGGCACGTTCGAAGAAGACCATGGCCTCGCGGAACTCGCCGGGCAATGCCTTGAGGTTCGCCCAGACGTAGAAGGCCCCCTCCGGGACAGCCTCGATGACAAAGCCTAACCGGCCAAGCTCACGCAGCAAGTAGTCCCGCTTGTGGCCAAACTCCATCCGGATGGCCGCGATTTCCCGCTCCGCCACTTCCGGAGAGAGAAGGGTTGCGGCCGCGCGCTGCACGGGGTGGTTTGCTCCGCCATCCAGGAACGATCCGGCGCTGGCCATGGCCTCGATCACCTCGCTCGGTCCTACGACCCAGCCCACCCGCCAGCCGGGATAGCGCCAATTCTTGGTCACACCGTCGACTACAACAACAGGGTCCCGCTCCACGTCCTCCACGAACTCCGCAGCCGAGACCCGTAGCTCGCTCCTCCCGTAGACATAGTGGGAGTAGAACTCATCCATGATCAGGGCGCAGCCGTGGAAACGGGAAAGCTCCACCCACTGCCGCAGTTCTTCCCCCGCTACCAGCCGTCCCGTGGGATTGGACGGATTGGAAGCAAGCAGCGCCCCGAGCCCCCGGCTGACAATCTCCCGCTCCAGGGTGGACGGTGCCATTCGGTAGGCGTTGGCCGGGTCCAGGAGAATGGGAATCGGGGTGAAGGAACGAAACACGGACAGGAGCTCCTCGTAGGCCGTATAGTCCGGAATGAAGTGGCCGAGGTTGATGTTGCCGAGGGCCGCAGCGATGCGGGTCAGGGCCGCGCGCCCGCCCGGGGCGATGCAGACGTTGCGCCATGTGTACTTGGAGCGCTTCCCCTGGCGGTGGAAGTGGTTGTAGAACTCGGCCACCTGCATGCGCAGGTCCTGCCGGCCGGCCACGGGCGCGTACTCCTGGTCCCAGGCGTTGCAGGCGATGCACTCGATGCGCTGCGGGGCATCGGGAAGCCGCGTGGTGGATGGCGCGCCCTGCCCGAGGTTGGCCCACTCCGGATGGTCAGGCGTGAAGCCCTCGGCCCGGGCGCGGTGCATGACATGGATAACGCCTGTGCGCGGCACGGTCCGAAAGCCGGGGACGCGGCCGGTGTCGGTCGAAACGGACGAGTACGGCGGCTGGGGCATGGAAAGCGAAAAAGGATGGTCGGCGGACTGCGGGAAATACATGCTGTCTTCTCCGGGCTGCGTGTTCTGCGAACGGGCGACATCCTGGCCGGCGGCGCGCAATGCGCGCGCAAAACGGCAGGCCGGCGGACGGCCGCGACTACTTGGCCAAGGCCAACGAGTTGTTCCGGATCACGAGGATCAGCCGAGCTGAGTGCGAAACGCGCGGCTCGGCTATCCAGCAGCGGCTGCGGAGGCGGATGCGGGAGCGTTCCCGGGAAGGCGGGAGAGGAAAGAGGAAGGTGACGGCAGGGATGGGTTCCCCAAGCCGTCGAGCCATGCGCGTTCGGAACGATGTCCTTCAAAGCGCGGACTAGATGGACATGGAGTGGATGTGGACTTCATGGGGAAATTGTAGGGAGAGAGGGACGGAAAGGTCAAGTGCCGCCGGTGGAGGCGCGCGACTTTGAGCCCTTGGCGAGGCAGGAGCCCATCGCGTACGGCGGCATGTAAAAAGCGGATCGACCCTCGATGGGGTTGTTCCGCTTTTTTGTCCGCAGGCTCCAGCAGGGCCGCCGATCCAGGAGAGGCGGCCGGGTCCTGGTCCGTTTTCTGGTCACGGCCGAAGGGCGGGGCACCGCCCCTGGCGGCCGCCGCAAGACGGCTCCACCTGTCGCCCGGCTGGGACACCATCTTTCCCTTTGCGGACAAAGCGCATAGGATGGACAGGGATCGGCCACACCCCATCACCCTCTGCGCCCCGAGGAGGCCTCCAATGGAGATCGCCCAGACCGAAACGGACAAGGCCGCCATTGCCGCGCGCCTCGACGGCCTGAAGCTCGGGGCCGCCTTCACCTGGGAGGAAATCCGGGTCCTGGCCGGCTACCTGCGGGAAAAAGTCTTTCCCGCCGCGACCGTCATCATCCAGGAGGGCAGAAAGGCCACGTCCCTGGCCTTTCTCGAGGAGGGGGTGGTGACCATCCAGAAGGAGGACACCGGCCAGCCGGAACGCCATATCATCGACCTGAGCCGGGACGCAGTGATCGGAGAGATCGCCTTTTTCGACAGCGAACCCCGTTCGGCCACGGTGGTGGCCAAAACGGACGTCCGCCTCCTGGTCATGACCCGGGAACACTTCGACGCCCTGGCCGAAGCCCATCCGCATCTGGCCATCAAGGTGCTCTTCTACATCGGCCGGGTCCTCAGTCGCCGATTGCGCCAGGTGACGGGGCGATTCGTCGGCCTGCTGGCCTAGTGGCGCGTCCGTGAAAAAGTACGTTCTTTTCCACGGATAAGGGCCGAATATATTTATTTTTTCTTAAAAAATACTGGCGTATTTCCAAGGGTCGCAACATCAGGCCCGCGTCGCGGGGCCCCTGCCCGCCGCCTCAACCGGCGATCGCCCGGTTGTCGGATTCAAGGCCGGAAACAACGGACTCAAGGCCCCTGGCCTGCCCGCCAAGGGCCGCCACGGCTCGGGCCGAGGCGGCCATGGCATCCAGGGTTTCCACGGCAATGCGGTTAATTTCCTCCGTGGCCCGGCGTATTTCCTCGGAAGTGGCCGACTGTTCCTCGGCGGCCGTGGCCATGGACCGGATCTGATCCGAGGTCCGGGCCACGATCCCCACGATCTCCTGGAGCATTTCCCCTGACTCGTTCGCTTTTCGGGTGCCGTGCTGGATGGCGGTGGTGGTCTCGTCGGTCTTGTCGATGTTTTTGCGGGCGCTTTGCTGCATGGCCGTGATGAAGCCGGCCACATCCTTGGTGGCGGTCATGGTCTTCTCGGCCAGCTTCCTGACCTCGTCCGCGACCACGGCAAACCCTCGGCCGGCATCCCCGGCCCGGGCCGCCTCGATGGCGGCATTGAGCGCCAAGAGATTGGTCTGGTCCGCGATGTCGGCGATGACGCCCATGATCTTGCCGATGCCTTCGGCCTGCCCCCCAAGCTCGCCCATGTCCCGGCGCAGCTCATCGGCCAGACGGTTGACGTTGCGGATGGCCTCCACCACGCCGGACACCATGTCCGCGCCCATGGCGGCCTTTTCCCGGGCAGCCTCGGCCAGGGCGTCGGCCGCGGCCGCGTTTTTGGCCACGTCCAGGACCGTGACGTTCATGGCGTCCATGGCCGCGGCCGTCTCGCCGATACGGTCCTTCTGCTCCATGGCCCCGTGCTCGACGGAATCGACGCGCCGGGTCAGGTCCTCGATCTCGCGGGCCAGATTGTCGGCAATGCCCTTGGCCTCCCGGGCCGTGTCGCGCATCCGGTCGGTCTGCTCGAACATCATGGCTTCGCGGCGGCGCAGTTCCGTGAAATCGGAATAGACGCACAACGCGCCCATAAGCGTTCCGTTGATGGCGTTATAAAGCGGCGAGGCGTCGATCAGGACGTTTCTGCGGCTGCCCTTGCGGGAGACCAGCTCCACCTCCTTGCGGATGGTCCGGCCTTCGGCCATGGCCGTGCCGAGCACGGTCTTGCGGCCCGGTTCGCCGTAGAAAAATCCGGCCACGTTTTGCCCGTAGTAGTCCTCGGGACGCCCCGACTGTTCCAGGAGCGCCATGAGGCTGTCGTTGGTAAGCAGCAGGTTCTCCCGGACGTCGACCACCACAAACGGCGTGGCCATGCCCCTGATGATGCCCTGATAGTAGCCCAGCGAATTTTCCAGGTAGCGAACCATTTCGAGGAGCGAACCGGCCATGACGCCGAATTCCCGGGGCAGGCCCGTTGCCGGCTTTTTCGTGAAATCGCCCGCGCCGATGGTTTGGGCATAGTCGATGATGGACGACGCCCCCCGGCTGACGCCCTTGAGCAGAAAAATGATCAGGGCCATGAGCAAGAGGACCGAGATGACGGCCATCGTGAGAAAAATACGGAAGACCGCCCCTTCTTCGGCCTCAATGGCCTTGAGGTTGGCCTTTGAGACTTCCTGCTGACCGGCGACAAGGGTCAGGACGGTTTGCTTGATGGTGCGCCAAAGCGGCGTTTCCTCGATGTTGAGCACTTCCACGGCCCGGGCCGTATCCCCGGCCACAGCCATGTCCATAAGCTTGATCTTGAGCGCATGGCTGGCATTCCACTGCGGCAGGATTCCCTCCAGACTCCGCGCAACATCCTCTTTGGCCAGGGCGGAGGAGGCGGCCAGAGCCGCTCGAAAACTTTTATCCGCATTGTCGAAATTATCCCGGGCCTTCTGATCCTTGGGATTGAGCAGCACGTTGCGGGCGGCCTGTTCATTTTGCAGTCCCTGGGCGTAGAGATCCTGGAGATGAAAGAGCAGCGGGCCGTCAACGGCTCCTATTTTCTCCAAATACCCGACTGTCCGATCTTGTTGCAGATACAGCAACATCACCGTCAGCGACGCCCCGACCACACTGGCGATGCCAAGCGTCATCAACAACCATTTTATGCTTACGCGATGCATCCTCTTCTCCAGCGCAGAGGCAGACCGCCTCCGGAATTACGGTGGAATCAGGCAAAACCTTGCGGACGGGCGCAATACAGTCACAAGTATGGCAATTTTATTTCAATAATGACGTTTCTGCAAGAGGGGAACACCATTTTCTTCTCCAGCCTACCGATATTGCGAAATTCATCACAAACATTTTCTCCAAAAAGATGGCCCTTCAAGGAAACTTGTGACAATAGGAACGAACCGTTCTCGGACTATCTTTCTTCTTGCCCGGCGAAACGCATGGAACATCAGAAGCGCACCCTCCGGGACAGACTGCTCCCCGTGTTCCGCAACCGAAACCATACCGCTCCGGCAGCCCTCCTGCGGCAGGGATCCGCATTTCGGTCGCGCCTGGAGGGCAATTTCGGCCGGACCGGAAAATCGCAGCCAGCAAACAGCCGCCTGTATCCCGCTATTCTGTTTAGACCGAACGCAACGGCCGCCCGGAGCCGGAGGATGGGAGAGGCGTCACTGCCCTGGCAGGACCACGTTTCGGCCGGCAAAACCGCCAGCGCGCATTCGCCACGGCTCCGCCTAGTCACGGGAGCCACAAAAAAATACTTCCCGAACAGGCGGATAAGCGCTACGAAAAGACTTGGATGTCTGGGCCTTTTCCCTGTTTGCCCGCAAACAGGGGCCCTTCCTGCCACACCAAGCCGCCGCGGCGAACCCGGCTGAGGCGACGTGAGGAGATGTTACCATGCGCCGCATTCTTTTCTTGATCCTGTGTGTCCTGGCTTTGGCCTCCGGTTGCACCCGCCCGCCCTATTCCAGCCCGGGCAAGGATCTGGCCACCGTGGAAGATGATTATACGGACTGTTTCTCCAAGGCCTCGCTGACGGTCAATACGCCCCCCTTTCCGGACAGCCCGCTTCGGGAGCGTGACACCCTGACCGACGACTGCATGCGGGAGCGAGGGTATAATTCCCATTTCCGACTGTTTTAAGGCGTGGGCCCTTGCCTTTTGTCCATAACGGCTTATATTTCAGTTTCGACGGGGGCGCCCTGGTTTCGACGGGGATAGTGAAGCCCTGGTTGCAGGCCGAGGTGCCGCGAGGCCTCGTAAAACACGCGGCAACTGGTTAACTGCCAACGACTACGATTACGCCCTGGCTGCTTAAATAGACAGCCAGCGTCCCCTCGGTCGACGCCTGATACGCTGAACCGGGATGCCAAACCCCCATCAGGCTGGTGCAAACCCTCGTCCGTTGGGGTGCGCGCGAGACAATAGACGGACTGGCCGGAGGCGGCCCGGCCGGAAGGCCTGCCCGAGGCGAGATTGTTTTTCGGTCTAAGCCTGTAGACGCTAGGAGTGGAGCATTCTCGGACGGGGGTTCGATTCCCCCCGCCTCCACCAAAAGACCTTCCAACACGATCCGATAAAGTCCAAAAGATCAAGAATTTCAAGGAAAAGCCGGTACCGTAAGGTCCGGCTTTGTCCGTTTTGGTCCGTTGACATCCACCATTCCACCGGATAGCTAACCGGATAGGCAAAGCGCGACCGCCCGGAAAACCGGATATCCGGCGAGAAACTATGGCCCCGCCTGCCTCCGGAGGTTATCCGCATGGCTCTGACCGATGTTGCCGTAAGGAACGCCAAGCCCGGCCCGAAGACGATCCGCCTCAAGGACGAACGCGGGTTGCATCTGGAAATCAGCCCCAAGGGTGGGAAGTGGTGGCGTCTGCGTTACTGGATATCCGGTAAGGAACGACTCATTTCCCTGGGTACCTATCCAGATACTTCCCTCAAGGATGCCAGGGAGCGGCGAGACGAAGCCCGCAAGCTCATCGCCAACGGCATTGACCCGAGCCAGACCCGGAAGGAAGAGAAAGCCGGCATCGCCGCCGTCGCTGTGACCTTCGAGAAGGTGGCGCGGGAATGGTTCTCAAAGTTCAAGGAGAACTGGACCGACTCCCATGCCGACCGGACCATTCGCCGCTTTGAGATGGACGTTTTCCCCTGGATCGGGGAGCGCCCCATCCGCGACATCCTGGCCCCCGAACTGCTGACCACCATCCGCCGCATCGAAGCTCGTGGAGCCATTGAGACAGCCCACCGCACCATGCAGAATTGCGGGCAAGTCTTCCGCTATGCTGTGGCGTCTGGTCATGCCGAACGCGACATTTCCGCCGACCTCCGGGGAGCCATCCCCCCTTCCAAGGAAAAGCACCACGCCAGCGTCACCGACCCCAAGGACGTTGCCGCCCTCCTGCGGATCATCGAGACATACCAAGGCTCTTTCGTGACCATGAGCGCGTTGCGGCTGGCCCCTATGCTGTTCGTGCGCCCTGGCGAACTGCGCCATGCGGAATGGTCGGAGATTGACTTCGACAAGGCAGAATGGCGCATCCCGGCCGCCAAGATGAAAATGAGGGAACAGCACATTGTCCCCCTCTGCCGGCAGGCCATCGCCATCATGCGTGAACTGCATCCCCTGACCGGGGCCGGGCGCTATCTGTTCCCGTCCGTGCGGACCTCGGCAAGGCCCATGTCGGAAAATACGGTCAACGCCGCCCTACGCCGCCTGGGCTATGCCAAGGACGAAATGACCGGCCACGGGTTCCGCAGTATGGCTTCTACCCTGCTCAATGAAATGGGCTGGAACAGGGACGCCATCGAACGGCAGCTTGCCCACGCCGAACGCAACTCTATCCGGGCCGCCTACAACTTTGCCGAATTTCTGCCCGAGCGCCGCCGCATGATGCAGGCATGGGCGGATTACCTGGAAAAGCTCCAGGCCGGGGCGAAGGTGACGCCGATTCACGCGGCAGCTGGCGAGTAGACGACATCTCCCCGCCCTAGGGTAGCTCCTGAAAAGCCGGAACCCTACCGGCCTGGGCGGGGATTCAACATAGGGAGAAGCCGATGGGGCCTGGAATATGCACATGCTGCAGGGGAAGAGCGTAGTTGACTTTTATTTTTTTTGGCGTTGGCAATACATCAAAAGACACAAACAATGTGGTTTGAGGATTGATTTTAACCCATACGAACAACAATACAGAGATAATATCAAGAAGTTCGAAAGAGAATACAGTCTAAATATCACGCCATCTCGCATCATAGAAGGAATAATTAGCGATAAATTTGTGTATTATTATCCAGATTGCATGAGTAATGAATCAATTATAGAGCTTGATTCATCATATTTAAATGACAAAGGAGATAGACCTATTGATTACGACGACGAGGGCAATCCTATTTGCGAGAATTTAACTGATTATGTTGAAAATTATTGTCATTTGATTGCAATAAACAAATCAACAAACATAGAAATAGTCTTGGCTGATATTAGATGTCTATTTGAAAGTGATAGTCGTTCAAGGGAGGAAGCTTTTATTAAAAGCAGGAACATATCAATTCATGATTTCCAGAAAGAAAATAGAGACATAGTCAGGGCAATAGGTCTATGGCTTTGGGATCGAGTAAAAGAACTTGGAGGTAAACGCGGAGCAATTAAGCAGGCTATTGCTGAACTACATAAACATAACTACCTCACACAGCTCGGAATTACAGAGATTGAAGACACGGACATCCGTTTTTACCGTCGCCGGACGGAGGCGTGTGTCGTGGCCGAGGAGGTCCTCCCCTTCACCAAAAGAGGAACCAAAAGGTAAGGTCTGGTTCCCAGAACCGCAGAAATTTTCTGGTTCTTTTTCATTCTCGGCTTTTTTTGGTTTTTACTGACTATTCCACCCCGCAACCGCGAGTCTCCCCGCGTGGGTGGTCACTCCCAAAAGGAGAATGGTCAGTTGCAAAACGATCTTCACAAGCCCGAACGTCTTCTTCGTCTCCCTGCCGTCCTTGACCGCATAGGCTACAAACGTAGCCGCTTCCTCGATCTGGTCCGCCAAGGCGTGTTCCCTAAGCCCGTAAAGTTGGGGGGGCGCGCCGTGGCATGGCCTGAGTCCGTCGTTGACGATTTGGTGGATCGGCTGGTGGCCGGCAAGGGGGCTACCCATGAGTAGTACCCAGAAAAAGCAAAACCCGGCTGGGGGGCCGGGCTTCGCAAAAAACTCGAATGAAGATGGTGACAAGACCCTTGTACATAACAATTCCGCCGACTTCAACGACAATTCCGCCTCGGCCCAACGGTCCAGGATGCTGGCCGCCTTGCACAAAGGCCCTGTTTCGACCCTCAAAGCGCGTCGGGAATACGATATCCTTCACCCTGCTGCACGGGTTTTGGAGCTTCGCGCACGCGGGCATTTGATTGACACGGTACCGACCGATGACTTCACGTCTGAAGGTAAGCCCCACCGTGTCGCCCTGTACCTCTATCGGGGCATGAAGGGGGCGGAATGACTCGCATTGATTGTAGCACCAGCGAGGCCACGCCCCAAACACCTTCGGCTCTGGCTGTCTCTGCGACGAAGCAGCAAATGCAAAATGGTGCCGAGGGAATGTCTGTTCCTGACGCTGTACGCGCTCTGGCCTTCCTTTACCCTGCCCGTTCTACTTTTGAACTATGCGGCATCGGCCCTAGAATCAAAAAGCACCGGTTGTGGGATAACGACTTTGCCGGGGGCAAGAAGCCTATCGTCGCCGGTTGGTTTTCGGATCAGGAAAAGGCCGCCATGTTGGCCGCCATATTGGATGCCGAGGCCCGCCCTGAGGGCATCTACGTCACTCTAAACCCCACGTCTCCCGCACTGCTCGGCCGGGCTGACCATCGCTTGAAGGCCGGTGTGAACCGGACTCAAGACAGCGAAATGGTGGCCCTGTGCAATCTCCTGCTTGATGCCGACCCTGTGCGCCCGGCGGGCATTTCAGCAACCGAGGCCGAAAGGACCAAGGCCCGGGAAATGTCCAGGGCTATCTATGCCTTCCTGCGGGGGCTGGGGTGGCCCGATCCCCTGTGCGCCGATTCCGGGAATGGCGACCATCTTGTTTACAAGATCAGCTTGGCGAACACGTCCGAGAACGTGGCCCTGATTAAAGGCATTCTCCGCGCCCTGGCCGCTCGATTCGACACATGTCATTGACCGCCCTAATGGAGCCAGCGATGTTCACCCCTAATGGAGCCACCTTGGGTGGCGATTCCGGGGTTCGGACGCATCGAAAAGTTAGGTGTTTTCCTCCGCACCGGCAATGAGGTTTTTGAGCGCCGCTTCCTCTCGGGAGCTTCGATAGCTCCTTCCTTCAAGAATGACCTTGTAGGCTCCATGCCTAATCCGGTCCAAGGTCGCCGCCCCCAGCAGTTTATTGTTGAAAGCCTCCCCCCATTCGGCGAAGTCCAGGTTGCTGGTGATGACCGTTGCGCAGCGCTCATAGCGCTCGGCGATCAGGTCGTGAAAATCCTCATCCTCAGAGGATTTAAAGGGTTTCAAACCGAAGTCGTCGATGATGAGCAGGTCCGTCTTGGCCAGGGTGGACAATTTTCTGTCATAGGTGTTGGTCGCCTTAGCCGCTTGGAGCATCCCCAGGAGCTTGCCGATAGGCGTAAAGAGCACCTCGTAGCCGTTTCTGGCGGCGGCATGGCCAAGGGCCTGGGCGGTATGGCTCTTGCCAGTGCCGCAGGGACCGACGATGAGCACCGGGGCCTTTTCCTCCAGAAAGCGGCAGGTGGCCAAGTCCAGGATCAGCGCCTTATTGACGGACGGATTGTAGCTGAAGTCGAAGCTTTCCAAGGTCTTTTCGCTGCGAAAACCGGCACGGCGGACACGCAGTGAGAACTTCTTCTGTTCCCGGCGGGCCACCTCGTCCTGGATCAGCATGGCCAGGAACTCCACGTGTGACAGGCCGTCCTCGATGGCTTGTTTGTTGCGGACCTCCATGGAATCCAGGATGCCGGAGAGACGGAGTTGCTTGAGCGCGGGTTCGAGCGCTGGCATAGGGTTCATGAGTTCCTCCTCTTCATTGTAGTATTCCTCGCAATTCACGGCAATATTTCGACTTTCCTCTGTAGACCTCTTTCACCTCCTCATGGAAAACGGGACGCGGCAGGACATCCAGGCCTTTTTCCAGGATACGTTTGACGGTGTTGTAGCGGGGATCGTGATGGTCCATGGCGCGGCGGCAGGCGGCTTCCAGGCGTTTAGCTCCATACTTCTTCTTGAGCTGGAGTGTTCCTTGGGCGGCCCGGAGATTGTCCAGGACCTTGTGGGCAAACAGCGCGTCGATGCATTCCCGACAGGCCAGGCCGACCTTCTCAGCCTGGGCCAGACACCATTGCGGATCGTGCATGATGTAGGCTTGGGCTTCAGGCGGCTGATGCTCCTGGACAGTGGCTTTGCTCCCCGGCCGTGACAGCCGAGAGTGGATGGCGACCAGTTCGTTGTCGTGGAAGATCTGGACGGTTGTTTCCGTGGCGCGCAGCCACAGGGTTTGACGCACCAGACGGTGCGGAGCGGAGTAGTAGCAGCGGCGGAACTCAACGTGGCAGTTGCCGTGCAGCTTCACCTTGGCCCAGACGGCCAGCTCCAACGGCACGTCCGGCAGAGGGCGTAGAATGTGCTTTTCCGTCTCGGCAAACAGCGCCAAGGGTTGCTCCTTGGTGGTCCCATGGATGCGGTTGCCAGCTATTCCCATGACCCAGTCTCGCAACTGCTCATTGGCATCCCGCAGGCTGCGGAAGTCACGTAACGGCATGAAGTTGTTCTTGATATACTTGACGCCGGATTCCACTCGGCCTTTTTTCTGTGGATCGCGTGGTGGGCAAGGTGAAACCAGAAAGTCGCAACCCTCGGCGAAGGCGGCATAGGATCGCTGCACCTCGGGATCGTGGTAGCAGGCCTTGGTGATGGCGCATTTGGGATTGTCGATGATGACCCTGGCCGGGACGCCGCCGAAAAACTCGAAGGCCCGGCGGTGACAGCCAAGCCAAGTCTCGATCTTTTGGTCACGCACGATCTCCGCGTACTGATGTCGGCTCCAAGCCAGTGTCATCACGAAGAAATGCGTCTTGATAACTTCACCCGTAAAAGCGTCAGTAATCTCGGGGCCGGCACCAAAATCCACCTGCACCGCATCGCCTGGAGCAAAATCCAGCATCACAGTAGCCACCGGAGTGACTTCCTTTATCTTGGCGATGAAGCGCCTGACGCTGGAATACGCGCCCGTGAAACCGTACTTGCGAATCAGGGCTTGGTGAATAGTACAGCCGGCGATGCCCTGTTTGACCCAGTCCCGGACGTCGTCTTGGAAGGGGATGATGCTGGATGTGGACGGCTGATTCGTTGCCCGGCCTGCAAAGAACGATGACAAGGCCGCGTCAGTGGGTAAGGACGCCGCAGGATTGAGCCAGCCCTGCGACTCGGCGGTCAGACGGACGTGGGCCAGTTTTCTGCGCCCCATCAGTCCGGTCTTTGTGATCTGCCTGTCGGACTCGCCAAGGCGCATCCGAACAAGGGCATGACGATACTCGTACATCTCGAACCTCCGATTGGACATCCCGCGCTCCTCCCCTTTGTGAATCGGGGAAGGAGTACGCGGCGTCTCGAAGGTCCGAAACCCGGTCGCCTACAGCTGAATTGGCTCCATTAGGTGATCACGGAATGGCTCCATTGCCTGATCATCAAATGGCTCCATTAGGCGAGCACTCCGTGGCTCCATTAGGTGATCATCAAATGGACTCATTGGGGCGGTCGCCGACAACACAGACGGCGTGAAGGTGGATCAGAGCGTTTTCAATCCCGCCCGCTTGGTCAAGCTCTGGGGCACGATGGCCCGTAAGGGAGATGATACCGCCGACCGGCCGCACCGCCGATCCGCCATGCTTCATATTCCTGCCGATCCCCTGCCGGTTCCGCGTGAACTGCTCGAAGCCTTGGCTGCTGAGGTCAACGACGCCAAGCCGCCGGCCAGGGAGCCGCGAGAGCGGCGGCACGATGGCGACAACCAAAAACTCGACGTAGAAACGTACTGTGGCAAATATGGCGTCACAATCAAGGCGATCAAACAGCACGGCACGTCAACTTTGTATGTCATAGACCCATGCGTGTTCAACGCGGATCATGCTGGTGGAGAGGCGGCAATAGGGCAATGCGCTGATGGTAAGCTATTTTACCAATGTTATCATAATTCTTGCCAAGGCCGTACATGGGCCGAAGCTCGTCGCGTCATAAGCGGAAGTGATTCACTCTTTGATACGTCAAGGCCACGACACCTAAACAATGGCAGCCAACGGGCCAACGTCTCCCAGGCCGATGAATGGGAGCCGGAGATACGCCCTTGGCCCTCTCTATCGCGGGAAGCGTTACCCGGAATCACAGGGGCTTTTGTGGAGCTTGCCACCAGGGCATCGGAGGCCGATCCCGCCGCCGTGCTGGCGACCTTCCTTACCCGCTTTGGGGCCGAGGTCTACGGGCGGGAGTCAGGGAAGGGACCAATCCTGTACGTGGGTGAGACGAAGCACTATTCTCGTCTATTCACGGCCATCATTGGCGCATCCTCAAAAGCAAGAAAAGGCACTTCGGCCGGGCCGGTGAAAATCCTGTTCGACTTCTCGGCCGTTCCCGCCGCCCTGTTGTCCACCTATTCCCCTGCCAGCACGAGCAATGGCCCCTTGTCTACGGGAGAAGGCCTTGCTTTCGCCGTACGTGACGCCCGTCAAGAGTGGGTAGTCGATAAAAAGACAAAAGCCGGCGAATGGTCCACCGTTGACCCTGGAGTTGAAGACAAGCGCCTGTTCGTCTCCGACGAAGAGTTTGCCGCTGCGCTCCAATGCACAAAGCGCGAAGGGAATACGCTCTCTACAGCCATCCGGTGCTTTTGGGATTCCGGGGATTATTCTCCCCTGGTTAAGCGAGAGCGCACGAAGGCCACGGGAGCACACGTCTGCATCGTCACGCATATCACAACGCACGAATTGACCGCCCTGCTGGACGATGTGCAGGCATTTAACGGCTTCGGCAACCGATTCCTGTGGGTTTGTGCCCGGCGGCAGAGAGAAGTCCCTTTCCCCGCCAGGATGCCCGAAGACGAGCTTTCGGCAATTCGCCATGACTTGTTCAATGTGGTGGCCCTGGCGCATGAGTGCGGCGTGGTGAACCTTGACGCACAAGCCCGTGAAATGTGGCGGATGGTCTATTCCGATTTGTCCAAGGACCATCCGGGGCTTGCGGGGTGCATCATCAACCGAGGCGAAGCCCAGGCGTTACGGCTGGCCCTGGTATATGCGCTGTTGGACGGGCAAAATATGATAGGGGAGCCGCATCTCCGGGCAGGGCTGGCTTTTTGGGACTACTGCAAGACCTCGGCCCTGTACGTCTTCGGTGGCCGCGAATCCAGCCCGATAGCAGACAAGATACTGGTCGCGCTCAAAAATGGCCCCTTGACGACAACCGACCTGCACCGGGTTATGGGAAACCATGCCACCAAGGACACGATCAAGGACGCGCTGCAATCCTTTGTGGCCTCCGGGCGGATCATTCAGACCGAAGAGAAGACCGCCGGTAAACCGCGAAAAAAATACGCCCTAAGCGAAAAAAGCGAATTATGCGAAATTACTCAGTCAGGCTGTGATGCCGGGGAAGATAATTCGCTAAATTCGCTAAATTCGCCAGGGGGTGCAGAAAATAGCGGTCTATGGACCGGCCCGGCCGAGGTGGAGATATGAGCGCGGCTGAGGTCATCAAGGCTACGGGCGTGGCTCTGGCTCTGGTGGACGGCAAGGTGAAGCTGGCCGGTTTGGACCGCCTGCCGTCCGATGTGGCCGAGCGCGTTCTCAATGTGGCGCGTGAGCATCGGGAAGAACTGGTGCGCGAACTGTCGGGGGCTTCGGCCCCCGGCCCCTCTACTGGGCTGGAGTGGTTGCCCGGACCTCCTGCCGATGATGGACCAGACTTTGAAAGCTGGTGGGGGGCATTTGACTTGGCCGACTTCGCCAAGCTCTACGGTCTGCGCGTGGTCGCCGCTAGTGGTCGTGTCCTAGTCCTCTACCCGCCCGAGCTACACCCTGACCTTGTGTCTTACGCCGAGGCCCTTCTCGGTGATGCCCAGCCCTACCTTGCTGCCCGCCTGGACAAGTTGCCGGCCCTGGACCCTGCCGAGGTTGCGGGGATCATCAAGGACGTGATGAGCCAGCACAAGGGGCTGCGGTTCACCAGGGGCGACGGTGGGAGCATGTGGCCGATCTATCCGCCCAAGTGGGCCGCCTGCCAGAAACAGGTGGTGCAATCGCTTTGGCTTGCGGCTGGCGATTCACTGGACCACGACGATTTCAAGGGGATGGATGATGGGCAATAGGACGGCCCTAAAGCTCATCGGGAAGCCCCTTAAAATTGTGAATGAACGTCTTACCTTCATCCCACCCGCTCCCGAGGTTGGGCCGACGCGCTGCTTTTGGCGTGGTGGGCACGGCGGCAGGTAGTAACGACCAGACAGATGGAAAAGGAGGCGGCCATGAAGGCCATAACAAAAGACACACGAGGCCGGTTTGCCAAGGGAAATCCTGGCGGCCCTGGACGGCCGGCGCGAGAGACAGAGCTCTCCTATCTGCGGGCCATCCATGCAGCCTGTCCCCCCGATATGTGGCAGGAGATCGTGACCAAGGCTGTCTCTGACGCCCGCGAGGGCGATCCCCGGGCACGGGCTTGGTTGGCCGGGTATTTGGTGGGTGCCCCGAAGGCCGAGGTCGGACTACTGTCGGACGAGGAAGAAAAAGAACGCTTCAATTTCTTTTAATGGCCTCGTAGACCACTGCGGACCGTTTAATCGGCTGAAAAAACGGTGCAGGATGCTTTTTAATCGCAATCGAATAACCCGAAGCGGGTGATATTTCACTTTTGATTTGGGAAATCCTGGGGAGGTGCTGCCGTGGGTGGTTTTGGGAGTGGTCGGCCGGGCCGGCGGCCTATTGCGGAACATATGCTGCGCTTGGATGTGCGGCAGCTACACCGCAAGAACTGTTTGCGGCCGGGCCTATTTTTGTCATGGGAATGGTTTTGGGGGGATAAACCCACCGGCTGTATCAGCATAGCTACCAGTAAGGACTCTATCCGCCTCATTTACACCAGCGGCAAGGGCGATAATCGCAAAAAAATGGACTACGTAGTGGGATTGGACCGGACTAGCTGCCATTATGGGGGAACGCGGATATGGTTCCTATGTCCCAGATGCGGCCAGCGCGTGGCCGTTCTCTACGGCGGCCAACGATTCCTATGCCGACATTGCAATGACGTAGCCTACTCGGTCGAAAATGAGGACGCCACGTCCCGGTTGCTGCGACGGTCGAATAAGCTACGCGAGAAAATCGGAGTCAAGGCGGGTACGGCCACCCCTATACTTTGCAAGCCAAAGGGTATGCACCAAGTCACATTCGACCGTATTCGTTTGAGAATTACCGAATTAGAATCAGTGTATTGGCATCATGTGGCGAGGAAGTTTAACATTGCGGTCTAACGAAAACGAATAAGCCAACGAGCCTTGTTATTCGCTATCGAATTTGCACCTGCGGTGAGCAACATGCTAAGAGCGTATTCAATAATTTTAAGTGAGGTGCTACCGATGCAAATGGTTTCTTTGCTTTTTGTTGATGGGCAGCGGAAGGTGTTATGTCATGATGATTCAGGCGGTCTTTTTGATGGCGGGTACGTAGTAGGATTAGCCAACGACGAAACTAACCTTGCAGCCGGCGGGGCTGGCGAGGTCTATTCCTGGGGAACCTTCGCGGTAGTCAAAGCTGTGGATTGCAGAGGTCAGTGTGATGGGTGCCCTGCTTGGTAGTCGGGCCTCGGCAAGTGGATCATGGTTGGCGGTCTGTCCCCTGCTGGGGGTGGGCCGCCTTTTCGTTGTCGGGCCTACTTGGGATGGCGTCTGGCATCAACGCCATTTCGTCTTGTCGAACAACCCACGCTTGGACAACTCGCCGGTCTTATGGCTGTCAAATCGGAAGTCGCCGTGGACACTGCCAGGGCGATGCTTGGTCCTCAAGACCAAGACTGCGGCCAGGACAAGGACGCCCACGGCCAGGGCTGCGGTGATGACCCATTCCATGGGGATGGCTGGTAGCAGGGAGGGCGGGACTTGTCATCCTACCGTACTGCCGAGGCCCGTAGCGCTTCTCTGCTATCTTCAGGTAGCTGGTGGGCAAACCCAGCGAGGCAGCACTCCATCAAACCGTATAACTTTCCGGATAACACACAAAACAAGAATCATTTTTATACTAAAATATCAATCTGTTATGCCATCAATTTGGTTGTCCCCGCCCCAAAAGAACTTCCAACACGGTCCCATACGATTTCGAAAGACCAAGAATTTCAGTGAAGAAGCCGGACCGCAAGGCCCGGCTTCTTCCGTTTTGGTCCGGAGGCTTCTCCGTACAGGTGACAGGGATCGGCCCCTTCGGTTCTGTGGAAATCCGCAGCAACTTGGGAACGCGGCTTTCACTTTCGCCGACACAAAGGGCGCGTTGGAGGAGGGAAGACTTTCGCAAGAGCGGCAAGGCGGCATCCCTGGCCGGGCCGCCCTCGAAATGACAACGCCCCCGCTTTTGGCGGGGGCGTTGTCGATGGTCCGGCGAAAGCGGTTTCACACCGCCCTGCGCCGTCCTGTTTCGGAATGAGGGAGCATCAGCCTTCGTAGTAGGAGCGCAGGTGCTGGCTGCGTACCGGATGGCGAAGCTTGCGCAGGGCCTTGGCCTCGATCTGGCGGATGCGCTCGCGGGTGACGTTGAAAAGCTTGCCTACCTCTTCGAGGGTATGGTCGGATTTCTCGCCAAGCCCGAACCGTTTGCGCAGGACCTGCTCCTCGCGGGGAGTCAGGTCGGAAAGGACCTTGCCGATCTGCTCGCCGAGCTTGGTGTTGACCACTTCCTCGGCCGGAGCCAGGGCCTTTTTGTCCTCGATGAAGTCGCCAAGGCTCGAATCCTCTTCGTCGCCGATGGGCGTTTCCAGCGAAATCGGCTCCTTGGCGATCTTGAGCACCTTTTTGACCTTCTCCAGCGGGTAGTCCATGCGCTCGGCGATCTCTTCCGGGGTCGGATCGCGGCCAAGCTCCTGGACCAGATAGCGCGAGGTGCGAATGAGCTTGTTTATGGTCTCGATCATGTGCACCGGGATGCGGATGGTCCGGGCCTGGTCCGCAATGGCGCGCGTTATGGCCTGCCGAATCCACCAGGTGGCGTAGGTCGAGAACTTGTAGCCGCGCTGGTACTCGAACTTGTCCACGGCCTTCATGAGACCGATATTGCCTTCCTGGATCAGGTCGAGGAATTGCAGGCCGCGGTTGGTGTACTTCTTGGCAATGGAGACGACGAGCCGCAGGTTGGCCCGGATGAGCTCCTGCTTGGCCCGCTGGGCGGCCGTGTTGCCGCGCTTGATGCGCCACAGCACCTCTTCCAGTTCGTGCACGTGGTGGCAGCACTTCTCCTGCAGGCGGTCGAGGATCTCCATCTTGGCCGAAAGCATTTCCTTAAACGAAAAGAGCTCCTCCACGGTCAGGCCGAGCGACTCGGCCGCGACCACGGGATTGATGTCCCGGGAGTCGAGCTGGGCGAACATCTCCTGGATTTCCGACTGGGACTTGCCGACCGACAGGATGTAGGCCGAGAGGTCGCGCTGGCAGTTGTGCATCTGCCGCACGTAGTCCTCGACGATCTCGATGATGCGGTCAATGAGCGTCTTTTCGAGCTTGATGTCCCGCAGGCGGACCACGATCTCTTCCTTGAAGACCATGATCTCCTTCTGGATGCCGGCGACCCGGCGGTCCAGGCAGGCGCACTGGTCGAGCTTGCTGTAGATCTTGCGCTTCTTGCGAAACGACGCCTTGACCTCGTCGAGGAGGAAGATGACCCGCTGGCGCTGGTTCATCTCGTCCTCGGACGGATCATCCTCTTCAATGGTCTTGACCACGTCCTTGAGCTTGATGCGCCCGATCTTGAGGTCCTCGCCCACCTGGATGAGCTCCTCCACGGCCACCGGCACTTCGACCAGGGCGTAGAGCACGTCCATTTCGCCGTTTTCGATCTTCTTGGCGATGACCACCTCGCCCTCGCGGTCAAGGAGCGGCACGGCCCCCATCTCACGCAGGTACATGCGGACCGGATCGGTGCTGCGCGAGGAATAATCGAGCGTGTCTTCGCTTTCGGTCAGCTCCAGGTCGGCGTCCGGGGTTTCTTCCGGCTCGGTGCTGGCCACCTCGATCTTGCGGCCGTCCTTGTCGGTATCGACCAGGTTGATGTCGAGCTGGTCGAAGATGGCGATGACCTCTTCGAGCTGCTCGGGATTGTTGACTTCCGAAGGCAGGGCCTTGTTGACCTCATCGAACGTGAGGAAGCCTTTCTGCTTGCCCTTGACGATGAGGCTTTTGATCTGTTGGATTTCTTTGAGATTACTCATCATCCCTCCCGGAAAGGGCCTGGAGTTCCCCGAGCAGCCGCAAGGCATCCTCGTGGGCTCCCTGTTCCTGGGCCCGGCGAATGGCCTCCATGATGGCCCGCCGCCGGTCGTTTTCTCGAGCCTCATGGAGAAAAACACAAATTTCCTCAAAAAAAGCCGAGGCTTCGTCCTCGCTCAAGACCGGCTCCAGCTGCGTCCTGACCCAGAAGGCCGTCTGCGCCTCGTCCAGTCGCGTGGCCAGCTCGTCCGGGCCGCCCCCGGCCAGCTTGGCGAAAAAATCCCGGGCCCCGCCCGTGGAAAGGATGTCCGCCACCCCTTCCCGGGCCAGCGCCGCCACGTATTGGGGGCAACGCACGGCAAAGGCAAGGAGCTGGGCGTCGCGCGAACTGAGTTCCAGCACCCCGGACCGGGGGGAAGCAGGCTTGGCCGGCTGCCTGGGTCGTCCCTGCCCCGAGGCCAGAAACCCGCGCAGCTCGATCTCGGCCAGCCCGAGCCCGGAGGCCACGCGGGGAATAAAGACCGCCCGCAAGGACTCGTCGCCAAGGCCGGCCAGAAATTCCACGGCCCAGGCGGCCATTTCCTTGGGCGAATACGTCTCGCGCACCGTGTGCAGGCAAAACGTCAAGCCGTCCTCGGCCCGGGCCTGGCAAGCCTCGAAGCCGTCGCGGCCCTTGGCATGGAGCAGGCTGTCCACGTCCTCGCCGTCGGGGAGCGGCACCACCCGGCAGCCGCCGCCAAGGGTCAACAGCATCTGGGCGGCGCGAAGGGCCGCCTTGCGCCCGGGCGCGTCGCCGTCAAAAACCAGATCCACCCGGGGCGAAAATCCGGCCAGCCGCTTGGCCTGCTCCAGGGTCATGGCCGTGCCGAGCACACCGCAGGCCTCGCCGTAGCCGAACTGATGCAGCGTTATGACGTCGAGGTAGCCTTCGGTCAGAAAGGCCCGCCGCGTCTTGGCGATGTGCGGCCTGGCCTCGTAGAGGCCGTAGAGGTGCTGCCCCTTGGTGTAGATCGGCGTTTCGGCGCTGTTTAAGTACTTGGGATCGCCGTCGCCCATGGTGCGGCCGCCGAAGGCCACCACCCGGCCGCCGCCGTCGCGGATGGGAAACATGAGCCGGTCGCGGAACCGGTCCCAGACCCGGCCGTTTTTGCCAAGGCTCAAAAGCCCGGCCAGGACGCCGCCGTCGTCGGAAAATCCCCGCGAGCGCAGCACGCCTTGGAGGCCCTGCCAGCCGGCCGGACTCACCCCCAGGGCAAAGCGCTCGATCATTTCGGCGCTGACCCGGCGCCGGGTCAGGTATTCCCGGGCCGCTGTCCCCTCGGCCGTGCCAAGGACATGGCGGTAATACCGTTCGGCCAGCTCGTGCATGGCCAGGCAATCGTCGCGGACCCGCTTGCGCTCGGCCTGCCGGGGGTCGCGCCGGGCCTGCCCCAGATCCACGCCCACTTCCGCGGCCAGCCGCTCCAGGCCCTCGCGAAATTCCAGGCCGTTTATGCGGCAATAGAAATCAATGACGTCGCCCGAGGCCTGGCAGCCGAAACAATGGAAAAAGCCCTTGTCGGGATGGACGTTAAAGGAGCCCTTGGTCTCCTGGTGGAACGGGCAGGGGCCGACCAGCCGGCCGCCCACCGGCCGCAGGGCCACGTACCGGCCCACTATTTCGGCGATGTTGGCCCGGGCCTTGACCGCCGCCACCGCGCCTGCGTCGTGTTTCATGGTGTTTGAAGCGGGGAAAACCCCTTTTTTGAAAAAAAGGGGTTTTCCCCGCGCCCCTTTCCCCAAAAAACTTTCAAAGGGGCCAAGGTGGACGGGTCGAAGTTCATGGGAGCCTTTGGTTACGACGCCGTTGTCCAATCAAACCGCCACGCGTACCGTCTGAACGCCCTCCGTCGCCAGGGAGGAGAAATTGCTTCGGGCCCGCTCCGCCGCCCCCCCAAAGCCCCCTCGCCAACCGGCCCGCCTCCCCCGACGTTCGGGGGGTCCGGGGGGGATGATCCCCCCGGCGGAGAGGTCCAGGAGAGGCGGCGCCTCTCCTGGCCGCCGGAGGCAACTCTCTACTTCAGCGTGACCATAGTCATGCCGTCGCCGCCGCGGTCTTCCGGGGCCAGGGCGAAGGAGGCGACCTGGGGATGGTCCTTGAGGAGCCGGTGGACTTCGCGCCTGAGAGCCCCGGTCCCCTTGCCGTGGATGATCTCCAGTTCGCCGTGGCCGCGCAGGAGCGCCGTGTCAATGAAGGCGGCCAGTTCGCTTTCGGCCACATCGGCCCGCATGCCGCGAATATCGAGGACCAGTCCGAGGCCGCTTGCGGCCCCGCCACGCGCGGCCGGGGTCACGGCCACGCTGCCCTTGGCGGGCTGTCCCTGGGCCGGGGCCATGTCCGAGGCCGGGACCCAGAGGCTCACGCCGCCGATATCGACCTTGGCCGCCTGCCGCTTGAGGTCTTTTTCGCGGACAACGGCGGTCTTGTCCCAACTGAGAATCCGGACGGTCTGGCCCGGAGCCAGGGAGGCCAGGTCGACGCCGGCTTCCGGCGCCGTCGTCCCGGGCGTTTCGCCCGTGATGGCGGCGCTTTCTTCAATAAGTCTTTTTCTGGCCTCGGCAAGGGCCTTCTGGGCTTCCTTGCGTTCCAGGCGGCCGGCCTCGTGGCGTCTGGCAATGTCGCGGGAGAGGTTTCTGATCTCCTCGACCAGCGAATCCTGGGCCTTTCGCAGGCCGTCCTTGAGTTTTTGCACCCGCTGCGCTTCGGCCTTGCGGGTGGCGGCCAGTTCGTCCAGCTCGCGCTCCCGGCGCAGGGCCAGATCGTTTAGGCGGTCAAAGACCAGGCCGGCGTCGCCGCCGTCCAGGAGCAGGTAGCGGCTGGCCCGCTCCAGGATGTCCTCGGGCAGGCCGTGCTCCCGGGCCACGTCCAGGGCGATGGACGCGCCCACCTGGTCGTAGGCCAGGCGGTAGACCGGCTTCTTGGTGGCCGGGTCGAAGAGCATGCAGGCCGCCCGGACGCCGGGCCGGGACAGGCCATAGGCCTTCAAGGCCGGGAAGTGGGTAGCCGCGGCCAGATAGGCCCCCCGGTCGAGCAGGCCGTCGACCACGGCCTGGGCCAGGGCCGCGCCCTGGGACGGGTCGGTGCCGGCGCCGAATTCGTCGAGCAAGACCAGGGTACGGGCGTCGATATCCGGCCAGACGCGCGACAGGTGGCGGATCTGGGCCGTAAACGTGGAGAGGTGGTCCTCGAGGCTCTGCTCGTCCCCGAGGAAGACAAACACCTTGTGGAAAAACGGCAGCCGGCTGCCCTCACCGGCCGGGACGGGCAGGCCGGACAGGGCCATGACCGACAAGAGGCCCAGGGTTTTGAGACACACGGTCTTGCCGCCGGCGTTGGCCCCGGTGACGATCAAGGCCCGCTGGTCCTCGGCCAGGACCAGATCCTGGGGCGTGACCGTTTTCGGCCCGTCGTCGCCGGCCGCGAGCACCAGGAGCGGGTGACGGGCGGCCAGCAGGTGGACGGCGTTTTGGGCGGCCACTTCCGGGATGGTCCCGCCCAGGCGCTCGGCCAGGGCGGCCTTGGCCCACAGGACGTCGCATTCGACCAGGAGCCGGTAGGCGGCGGCCACTTCCCGGCGCTCGTCCTTGGCCAGGCCCGTCAGAAAGGCCATGACCCGGGCTTCGGCCTCGCGTTCCTCGTTTTTGAGCTCCTGGAGGCGGTTGTTGACCTCGACCAAAAAAAACGGCTCCACGTACACGGTTTCCCCGGTCTGGGAATAGTCGTGGATGATGCCTGGGATGCGGCCCTTGAAATTGGCCTTGAGCGGCAGCACGTAGCGGTCCGAGGAGATGGTGACGTAGTCGTCCTGCAAAAAGGGCCCCATGTCCTTTTCGCCCACAAACTCCTTGACCCGGTTGGTGATGGTCTGGTGGATCGAGCGGATTTCCTGGCGCACGGAAAAAAGCTCGGGCGAGCTTTCGTCGCGCAGCCGCCCGTCGGCGGACAGGCAACGGGCCAGCGCGGCCTGGGTCTTTTTCGGCCAGGGCGCGGCCGCCACCGTGTCGCGCAAAAGGGACTGTCCCGGCGCACCCTGGCCAAGGGCCTGGCGCAGGGCGGCCACCCGGGACAGGACATGGCCAAGGGCCACCAGAGCGTCGAGATCGAGGCCCCGGCGTTCGCTCTCGAGGACGTCGAAAAGGGGCTCGATGTCCGGAAAGGGCGTAAATTCAAAAGCCGCGTCGCGGCGCAGCTCCACGGCCTCGGCCAGCTTGCGCTGGGCCGGAGCCAGGGCGGCCTCGTCGGCAAAGGGGGTAATGGCCCGGCAGGCAGCGGCCGCGGGTTCGGAAACGGCCAAGGCGGCCAGCCGTTCCAAGACCTTAGGAAACTCCAGCAACGAGAGGGTTCTGGATTCCATATGAAATAAGGGAAGAAAATGCAGGTTCTAGGAGGAAGCGAGGTGCGCCTTGACGGCGTCGCTGGCCCGTTTGCCGTCGACCCGCCCCTTGTGGGCGGCAAGGACCGCCTGCACCACCCGGCCCATGTCCTTCATGCCGCGGGCGTCCAGTTCGGCAACGGTCGCGGCCACGGCATCGCCGAGTTCGGCATCGGTAAGGGGAGCGGGCAGGTAGGCCATGAGCACACCCAGTTCCCGCTCCTCTTTCTCGACAAGATCGGCCCGGTTCGCCTTGGCGAACAGTTCGATGGACTCCCGGCGCTGCTTGCCCTGCTTGGCCAGGACATCCAGCAACTCGTCGTCGGTAAGCGGACGGCGAAGCTCCACCTGCCGCATCTTGGCGGCAGCCTTGAGCATCCGCAGGACGCTGACGACAAGCTCGTCCCTGGCGCGCATGGCAGCCAGGTAGTCGGATTCGATACGGGTCGTTAGATTCATTACATCATGTTGATTTTGCGCATTTTCTTAAGCAGGCGCTTGCGGGCGGCGGCCTTTTTCTTCTTGCGCATGACGCTGGGCTTCTCAAAGTGCTGGCGCTTTTTCAGCTCCGAGAGAATCCCGGATTTCTCGACCTGCTTCTTGAAGCGGCGAAGGGCCACGTCGAAGTTGTCGGACTCGTCAAGGTACACTCCGGGCATAGTAATCACCCCCCCCTTGGGAAATTCCCTGCGGCAAAGAGAGACTCTTATGCGCGCGTCCCCCTCTTGTCAAGGGAGACTTCGGAACAAACAAATCCGCCCGGCCGAAACCGGGCGGATGAAAAACTTCGATCGTCCGGCTTCCCTAGTGGTGGCCGTGGGCCTCGGCCTTTCTCGTGTCCAGGAAGGCCTTGACCACACAGTAGCCCATGCCTGAGGCGATAATGAAAAGCACCAGGTACAGGACGCTGAAAAAAACGAAGTGATCGGGCTGCCACCAGGGCAGGTCCTGGGGCAACGGGCTGTGGACGGTTTCGCCGTGTAACATGAAAGCTCTCCCGGGAGTGATTATTGAATGGCGTCCTTGAGCAATTTTCCGGGCCGGAACTTCACCACCTTGGAGGCCGGAATGTTGATTTCCGTGCCCGTGCGGGGGTTGCGACCGGTACGGGCCTTGCGCTCATCCACCATGAAGGTGCCAAACCCCGTCAGGGTCAGTTTCCCTTCGCCAACCAGCGTGGCCTCGATCGCCTCGATGAAGGCATTGAGGGCCCGCTCGGCATTGGCCTTGGTCAGGCCTGTCTTTTCGGCAATTTTTCCTACCAGATCAGCTTTGGTCATCAGTCCTCTCCTCCTCGGTTGAAACGCCGACCGCCAGGCGGCGGCACACTGCTCCCGAACCTCTCCCTTTGCGCAAATCCAACGGCAACCAGAGCAAACGGAAAAGGCTCCCCCGCCTCCCCCTGACGAGGATAGCGAGCCTCATCCCGTTTTCGAGCAGTCGAAAAACGCACTCGCGCATGGCGTGAGTGGGCAAAAGAAAATCGATTTCAGCCCCAAAGTCAAGAGGCCAGGCGTGTTTTCAGCAATGTGGCCAGCCCGGAGAGCTGTTGGGGAGACAGATTCTCGGGCCTATCCCGGCTGTCAAGCCCCTGCCCCGCGAAATACGCCGCCACATCGTCGTCCCAGACCCGCTTGAGGATGTGGCCCAATTGCTTGCGGCGCAAGGAGAAAAGGAGTTTCAGGAGCTTGGAGAGGGCCTTCGGGTCGGCCGGGCGCTCCCCGGCTGGCAGGGGAGTCAGGGCCACCACGGCCGAATCCACCTTGGGTTGCGGCCGAAAGACCGTGGGCGGCACCTTGAAGCAGTACTGCACCCGGGAAAACCCGGCCACCCAGGCGGTGAGGGCCCCATAGGCCCGGCCGCCGGGCGCGGCCGCCAACCGCAGGGCCACCTCGTGCTGCACCATGAAAACCCCCCGGCGAAAGAGACACGCCCCGGCGCTGATGTCCCACAAAAGTGGCGAGGCGATGTTGTAGGGAAGGTTGCCGATGAGCTTCACATCGGCAAGGCGGTCGATCCGGGACCAGTCCAGGCGCAGGGCGTCGGCCAGGGCCACGTTTGCCCCGGGGTGGCTTGCGGCCAGGCGCGCGGCCAGGTCGCGGTCCTTTTCGACGACCAGGTAGGCCCGTGGCCCGGCGTCGAGGATGTGGCCGGACAGGGCCCCCCGACCGGGGCCGATCTCGATGACTGTATCCGCTGGGGTAATGCCGAGGTTGGCCACGATCCGGGCCGCGGTGTTGGGGTCCTGCAAAAAATTCTGGCCAAGGCTCCGCTTGGGCCGGGCAAAGGCCTCGCCGTCGTCGACGGCTCCTCCCGCCTCCCGCACGGCTCCGTGCCCGCCATCTGCGACGCCGCCCCACTTCCGGCTCATACGGCCTCCTTTTCGAGCAAATCCTGTTTGAGGGCCCAGACAACGTGAAAGCGGGCGGCAAACGCGTCGAGCCCGGGTTCGGCCGCGGCCAGCCGGGCGGCCAGAGTCAGGCCCGGACAGCCCGAGCGGGCCAGAAAAAGCAGCGTGCGAAGGGCCGCAAGCGAGACCTCCGGCCCAAGCCCCTCGTAGACCACCGGAAAATCCCGGCCCCGGTAGACGGCCCGGCCGGTCCGGGTCCAGGTCAGGCGCACCGCGTCGGAGAGGACAGCGGTCGGGTAGCCGCCGAAAAGCTCCCCATAGGCCAGGGCGGCCGGATGGCGCAGCCGGCGAAGGGAGGCCCGGTCCGGGATCGGCGCGGCGGCGAGCGCCTCCCACAGGGCGAGGTGGCGGGCCACCACCGCCTGCCAAGTGAAAACGGCGCCTGCCCGCTCCCGTCCGGCCCGGCCCATGGCCCGGCGCAGTCCGGGATCGGCCACGAGTTGCTTCAAAGCCGCGGCCACGGCGGCCACGTCCACGGCCAGGCCCTGGGCCAGGAGCAGATGGGTGTGGTTGTCGTAGCAAAGGGGGGCCAGCACATCCCGGGGCCCGGTGTCGGCCAAACCCAGGGTCGGCGCGAGATAGCCCGTCACCCCGGGCACGACCGTGTCGCGGTAGCCGTCGTAGTCCGAGGCCACCACCGGCAGGCCGGCCGCCATGGCCTCAAGGATGGTCAGGCCAAAGGTCTCCTGGGGGTTGTCGGCCAGGGAGACAAAGATGTCGGAAATCCCGAATAGCTCGCGCTTGGCCGCCTCGGACGGCCGGGGCACCAGCCGAAACGGCAGGCCGATGTTGCCGGCCAGGCCGGCCAGGATGTCGGTGAAGGGGCCATCCTCGTCCTCGGTCCAGCCCGCCGCCACCAGGCACAGGCCGGCCGGATCGCATCCGTCGGCGATCAGGCGCTGCACGGCCCGAAAAAGCGGCAGCAAGTCCATCTTGGAACTGTGGGACAGCCGGCCGAAGACGAGCAGGACCACCGCCTCCGGGTCGAGGCCAAGCCGCGTCCGGGCGGCCGCCCGGGCCTCGCCGGCAAGCGACTCCCATACGGCCGGGTCCACGCCGAGGGGGATGGTCGCCAGCCGCGGGGCCGGATAGGCCGCTTCGTCCAGGCCGTAGCCCCGGCGCAGGGACTGGAAAAACCCGGCCACCACCGCCCGGCCGGCCTCGGATGTGGCCACGATGGCGTCCCGGCCGGTGGTGCCGGGCCAGAGATGGGCCAGAAATTCCCGGCCGTAGGCGGCGTAGCTCAGGGAGTGGGTGGTGGCGGTGATGGGAAAGATGGTTTTGGCCAGGGCGTTTCGGGCGGCGGCCAGGCGCGGCTGGGACGTGATGCAGTCCGAGAGGTGAAAGACGGCGTAGTCGTCGGCAGCCAGGGCCCGGGGCAGATCCAGGCGCGTCAGAACTTTGAATTTGCCCTGCCCGGCCAGGTCGGGATGGCGGGCGGCGAGCAGCCCTGCCTGAATGTCGCGCTCCCGGGGCGACGGCATGAAGAAATGGTAGGCGTCAAAGGGATCGGCCGCCAACAGCGCGTCCAGGAAGCCGGCATTGGCCACTTTGCGGCCCATGACGGCCCCGGATTCGACGAAAGGGTCGAGAGTGGCGAAAAGGCGTGGCGGATGCATGGAGGGACGGAGCCATACCTGGGCCATCTTGTCAAACAGGGGCGTGCCTTTGCAGCTGGCTTCGATATTGCAAGGGATGGGACAGGAACCGCTCCGGACGCGGTCCCAGGATCAAAGGAGGCCCGTTATGACGCGCGGCATGCGACCGGAACAGGTATGGGGCATCGGCCTTCGGGAAGAGACCGCGGCGGAAATTTCTGCCGCCCTGGGCAACGGCTATGTCCTTCGCAATTGGCCGCACGGCAAGCATCCCGGCGAACGGGACCTGGGCCGGGCCACGCCGCTCGTGATCTTCGTGGTCAAGGAAGCCTGGGAGGCCCTGCCCTCTTCCTCCAGGAAGCGCCTCGAGCAGTGGGAAGTGCCCCAGCGGGTGCTGGTCCTGTCCGCAGCCCAGCCCATGGCCGATTTCGACGAGCTGCTCGAACAGGGGTTTCTTTCGGCCGTGTCCGAGCCGCTTTCCGACAAGAAGATCCGGGACGTCATCTTCCGGGCCAAGGAAGTCAAGAGCCTCTACGACGACATCTTCCGCATGACCCGCGAGATCATGCTCGAACGGGAGCTTTTGGCCCGAAAGACCGACCTGGTGCTTTTTTTGAACCGCATCCTGACCCGGGCCACGGAGTCCCTTGACCCGACCGTCATCCTCGACAATGCCCGGGAAGACCTGGAGCTGCTCCTGCCCATGCGCGGGCTGCTTGGCATCCTGTGGCAGCCCGGCGATTCCGGGGCCCTCGAAGCGGAACTGTTCCTCGAGCCGGAAATGGACCACGACACGGAGCGGCACTGGACCGAGCAGCTCCTGCGCCAGGCCGCCAAGCTGGCCGGCAAGCCCATGCAGAGCTATCGCACGACCTTTCTCGATGGCTGTCCCGGCCGCGAGCCCGTGGACGTTCCCCGGACCGTCGAGGAAGTGATCTCCCTGCCCCTTCGGGCCGGCGGCCAGACCTTTGGCCTCTTGTCCCTGTACCGGGCCAAGGGTCCGGCCCTTGGCAAGGATCAGGTCCAGGCCTTGTACGCGTCCATCAACCATCTGGCCCTGGCCCTCAAAAACGCGGCCCTGTTCAGCCAGGTGAAGGTCCGGGCCGACCATGACGGCCTGACCCGCATCCACAACCGTCGGGCTTTTGACGAACGGCTGGTGGAGGAACTGCGGCGGCACCAGCGCTACCACCACCCCATGAGCCTGCTCATGCTCGACATCGACCATTTCAAGGGCATCAACGACACCTACGGCCATCTGGTCGGCGACCACGTGTTGCGCGAGGTCGGGCGGTTGATGACGGAGACGCTTCGCAGCACGGATTTCACCGCCCGCTACGGTGGCGAGGAGTTCGTCATCATCCTGCCCCAAACGGCCGAGGAACAGTCCCGCGTCCTGGCCGAACGCCTGCGCGGCCTCATCGCCGACGCCCGGTTCGTCCACGACGGCCACCCTTTTTCCATCACCGTGTCCATCGGCGCGGCCACCCTGCTCCCGGGCGCCCTGTCCAAGCGCAAGGATCTTCTGGACAAGGCGGACAAGGCCCTCTACCAGGCCAAAACCCTCGGCCGCAACCAGGTCTGCACCGCCCTTGGGCCGGTGTCGCGGACCGGAGAAGAGGCCGTAGGCACGGCCCAGGCGGGCTGACCGCCGGCCCGGCCCGCCCTGCGGCGCGTCCACCTTGCCGGGGCCGGACCTCGGCCCGTCCCATGCCCGCGAGCGTGGTTCCCAACGCTTGCCGGCGACCCCGCCAGAGCAGGCCTTGCAAAGACCGTCCGGGACCACACCGTTTTTCTGATGTCCGCCTGCTTTTAAAAAAATCCAGATATATTCTGCTGTTTTGTGCTTCCGGCCGGTCTGAAGCGGGAACACTGCGCGAGGAGTTCCCGGCAACGGCGTTAGCCATGCGGTAGCCACAAAAGAAAAACGGGCTACGGTTTTGCACCGTAACCCGTTGATTTCTTTATGGTGGGCAATGTAGGATTCGAACCTACGGCCTTTGGCTCCGGAGGCCAACGCTCTATCCAACTGAGCTAATTGCCCGAAGAAACGGAAGACTACCCCGACCACCCTTGGATGTCAATGATTTATTCACAAATCTTCGTTGCCGCTGGAAAGCCCTCCCCGGGACAAGGCGAGCTCCGGGTGACGGGCGTCGACAGGCAGGCCCCAGGGAAATTCCCTCCCCAGAATCGAAACAACCGTGTGTCAGCCCGGCAGGACCTTGCGGACCGCGGTCTGGATGCCCGAATTGTCGAGCAGGGAACAGAGCCGGTTGGCCCCATGCTGCAACACGGCGCACAAGCCAAGCAAAACAGGAAAGAAAAAAACGAAGACAGCAAAGTACACGAGTTGTACCTGCTCCTTTCCCAGAAAAAATACCACAATATTCACATAAAACGTATGGAATAAATAAAGTGGCAAGGAATACTTGCCAAAAAGAACCATTGTTCTTTGCAGAGGCATGGCCGGCCGTGCCTGAATCATGATAAAACATATGGCCGCGACGGACAGGGTGAGGATGATGTTATATTTATTGATGTGAAAGTATGGCAACTTGACATAGGAGAGATCCAGGGCCTCCAAACGATCGGGGGATGTCTGGAGCGAAGCCAGCAGGAACAGGCCGAAGCACAAAACGACCAGCGTTTTTGGACGTTTTATATCATACGCTATGGACAATAATGAGGGCAGCAACATGCCGACGGCAAAAAGAAAGATGTGAAAGAGGTATATTTTTCGAAATCCGTAAACGAGCATATCCGGCAGACCAAGGGTTCGGAAGGCGGCATTGACCAGGTACAAGAGCAGACACAAAACCGGCAGGGAGCCCCACTTCAAACGGCGGATCATGAAAAAAAGCAGCGGTGCCAGCAGATAACAATGGACAATGGCATTGAGAAACCACACCGGCGGATCATACATGCGCAGCAAAAAAAGATCCTGCCAGCCGAGCGGTTGGGAAAGAGACAAGGCAACGACAAACCAAAGCCAATAGAGAGGAAAGAGGCGTTGGAAGCGTCTTTTGTAAAACGCCGGGAGATTCAGTTTGCCAGGCCCCTCGCATTGCCTTGCCAAGGACAGGAAGATTCCATAGCCGCTTGCCACAAAGAAGAAAGCGACGAATTGATTGCCAAAGTAAGTGAATTTTCCAGGGAAGTTATTGTAGAGCAAATGGCCCCAGGCAATGATGAAAATGCAGAAGCCTTTGATGTAGTCAACCGCCTCGCGTGTGGAGCGCATGAAAGCTTCCTCCCTGCCCGGGCGAAGGTGACGCCGCAACACCACGCTTCCTTCGCGTTCATGAAAGCTCTGCCCCGGACGGCGATCCGCGCCTGAACGTCCCTCTTCTCTTTCCTGCCCCACTTTGGCGCCTGCCGCAAGGTGGAATCGAATATTCCGCCAAGCCTCCTTTTCGCCTCCCCTTTCCGTTCCGTCCGCCGGCCGGCTGTCCCAGGTGGGCGGCCACCCGCTCCCGGTTGCGACGGCGTCCGGAATAAAAAAAGGGAGCGGTCCGAAGACCGCCCCCTTGCCAAACGAGAAGAAGGAAAGGGTTAGGCGAAAGCCTTCTCGAACGGGGGCACGACCTGCTTTTTGCGGGACAGCACGCCGTCGAGCCACACGGAGTCGCCGGTGACTTTCACGCCAAAGGCCTTTTCCACGTAGCTCGGATCGTCGGAGACGATCAGCATCTCGGAGCCTTCCTTCATGATGTCGGTCAAGAGCAGGAAGACGCTATGACGGCCTTCGGCCTTGACCTTCTTGCACTCGGCGAGCAGGTCGGCCTTGATCGGCTCGAGGATGGACAGGTCGACCACTTCCAGCTGGCCGATGCCGATCTTCTTGCCGCCCATGTCGAAGTCCTTGTAGTCGCGGAAGACCAGGTCGCGGGCGGGGGTGCCGCCAACGGCCGACTTGACCTTGAACATCTCGACGCCAAGGCCCATGACGTCGGCCACGCCGGCGATCTTGGCCAGGGCCTCGACAGCGGCCTTGTCGTCAGCGGTGCAGGTCGGGGACTTGAACATGACGGTGTCGGACAGGATGGCGCACAGCATGATGCCGGCCATGGGCTTGGAGATCTCGACCTTGGCGCAGTCGTACATCATCTTGACCACGGTGCAGGAGCAGCCGACCGGCTTGACCAGGATGTCCAGGGGATTGGGGGTGGTCACGTCGCCGAGCTTGTGGTGGTCGTAGATGCCGATGACTTCGCCCTTGGCCAGGTTGTCCAGGCTCTGGGCCAGATCGGAGTGGTCAACCAGGATGATCTGCTTGTCGGTGGCGTCGGTGACGATCTCCGGAGCGGCCACGCCGAACTTCTCGAGCACGAAGGCGCTTTCGGGCGGAATCGCGCCCTGGGTGGCCGGCTTGGCATCCAGGCCCTTGGCCTTGTTCATCAGATCAGCCACGGCGATGGCGGCGGCGACGGAATCGGTGTCCGGATTTTTGTGACCAACGACATACAAAGCCATAGTAGTTTCCTCCTGGTGGTTTTCCCAAAACCCTGACGGGTTGGTAGCGAATTTGAAACTTGTGAAGAATATCCCAAAAGCCGTTCCTTGCCAAGTCAAATTCCCGTGGCAAGGATTGCTTTTTTGGGACAAAACCCCGGGAGGCGGCCGGCAACAGGCGCCTATACCAGGCACCAGACCACGGTCAGGGCCATGCCGCAGGCCAGGGCCACGTAGGCCGGCCGATAGCGCAGGGACAAAACCCCGCCCAGGCTGCCAAGGATCCACAGCTGGCTCCAGGTCGCGCCCGAGGAGCTGAGGTACGGCCAGACCATGGGCAAAAGCACATGGTAAAGGGCCACGAGCGCGGCCAGGACCACGCAGAAGGTCACGCCGTTTAGGACCGCCATGTCGAGAAAGGCCCGGCGGATGAGCCGGGCCGGGGAAAACGGAGCCCGAGAGCGCTCCCGGGCCGCGGTGTACCGGGACAGGACGATGTTCTCCATCACGCGCTGGGCCCCTTCCAGGGCCGCGAACAGGCGGCCGAGAATGCCGGTGGTTGCGGCCACGAACAGGGCCTCGGCCGGCGAGGTCAGCTGGAAGACGTACATGAGCGAGAGGCCGGCCAGGGTGGCGGCCGCGGCGTTTGGCGGAATGTGGGTGCCGGCCGGGATGCCGTCGAGCCAGAAGAGTTCGTAGAAAAGGCTCAGTTTGAGCGCCGCATCGAGGTCGCCGTGGACCGCGGCCCAGAAAAAGCCGATGACGATGGGCCGTTCAAGGAGCGCCGCGTTCAGGAAGAAACGGAACGACGAGAAAAGGACAAAAAAAAAGCGACGCCAAAAACATGCAGCAAGATATCGGCCTGATGGGTCATCGTTTCCATCCCGTCCGGGCTATTCGTTGTTGCCGATTGCGCCCGCCGTCCCCGCCGTGGCCGGGCGTTCCGAAAAAACGGCGTCGCCGGCGAGCGGTCGCCGAGTGTCGCGTCCTCGAAATTCGTGGATACGAATTTCGAGAATAAAATATTTAAATAATTATTTTTTTCTAAAAAATATGCGCATATTTTTTAGCGGACGCCACACTAGACCGCGCGCAGCTGCTGCGGATCGCTCGGCACGCAACGGTAATCGAGACGCACGCCCTTGTCCCGGAGAAAATCCAGGCAGGATTCGTCCTCCTTGGACAAGGCGACATGGGGGCAGACCTGCTTCTTGCCGGGCGCGTAGTGGAGGTTGCCGAGATTGAGGGCGGCAAAGCCGAGTCCCAATTCGTAGGCGGCCCTGGCGTCGCGGCAACCGGAAAAAAGGATCAGGGCGTCCTCGGATTCCAGCGGATTTCGCGACAAGAATCCCATGAGCGCGCCGACCGGCAAAAACTCGATGCGCACCCCGGCCGGGATGGCCAGCGACATGATCTCCTGGCGCAGGTAGTCGGCCGCCAGCTCGTCGTTGACCACAAGGATCGTCCGGGCGTGGGTGAAAGGCAGCCAGGACTCGATGATCTGGCCGTGCACGAGCCGATTGTCCACGCGAACAAACGCCATGGGCTATCCCTCGGCCACCTTTTTGCGCAGTACCTCGCCCGCGACCACGATCCCCTGGCATCCGGCCTGCTTGGCTTCGACGGCCAGGGTTTCGAGAGCCTTGGTCCGGGAACCGAGGATCTTGATCAGCATGGGCAGGTTGACGCCGGTGAGGACTTCGAGCCGTCCGGTGCCGAGGAGCGACAGGCTCAAGTTCGTCGGGGTGCCGCCGAACATGTCGGTCAGGATAAGCACGCCCCCGCCCTGCTCGGTGTCCTTGATGGCGGCCTTGAGCGTCACCAGGGTCTCATCCACCGGATGGGTCATGTCCACGCTGACGCACCGGCAGCGCTCCTGGGGTCCCAGGATGAATTCCGCCGCCTTGAGAAGCCATGCCCCGTAATCGGTGTGGGTGACCACCACCACGCCGACCGGCGCATCCGACCGGGATTGGACATTCGTCATTGTGTATCCGTAGGCGCAGGCCCATGGCGAGCGTCACATCAGGGGTTCTTTGCCGCAACGACACTGTTGCCGGCAGTGGCTCGGCACCGGAACAGGGGCCAGGCACGCAGAACGCGCCGCACCGCTGCCGGCCGATCCGGCCTGCCCCGGGCAGCCGGAAAAAACCAAGGGCGCGCGGTGCGCCCCGGCCGTCCCGTCCCGCCGTTGCCGGGCGCCTGTAAGGCTCCGCCCGGGTCCTTCGTCCGGCTCCGCCTGGGACCCCAAGGCCGCAGCCGCGGCTTCCCCGGCTGCCGGCAACGACGCCCTAGCCGCGTTCGATATGCCGGTGTTCCAGGGAAATATTATAGCCAGCCTTGGACAGGGTGTCAAAGACGGCCTCGGCCACGGCCACGGACCGGTGCCGTCCGCCGGTGCAGCCAAAGGCGACGGTCAGGCGGTAGCGCCCTTCCTGGGCATAGAGCGGCAGCAGGTAGAGCAGGAATTCCTGAAGGCGGGAAAGAAACTCCCGGCCAGGATCCGCAGCCAGGACATAGTCGCGCACCGGGGCGTCCTTGCCGGTCTGCTCGCGCAGCTCCCGGACGAAATAAGGATTGGGCAAAAAACGCAGGTCAAAGACCATGTCCGCCTCGGAGGGAGGTCCGTACTTGAAGCCGAAACTCATGACGTGGACTTTGAGGGTGCCGCGCGTGGTACGGATCGAAGCCCACTTTTCCTGCAACTTGCGGCGCAGGTCGTGGATGGAGAAATGGGTGGTGTCGAGCACCATGTCGGCCGCTTCACGCAAGGGCGTCATGCGTTCCCGTTCCTCGAGCACGGCCTGCTCGAGGCCCCGGTTGGCGCTTTCCAGGGGATGGGGCCGGCGCGTGGTGGCATAGCGGCGGATGATTTCCTGGGTGTCGGCCTCGAAAAAGATGATCTGCGGGGCCACGTTTTTCACCTTGATCTGGGCCAGGGTCACGCCCCAGTCCGTATCGAGGTCGGCTTGCCGCACATCCATGCCAAGCGCCAGGCCCTTGTAGCGCTGGCCGCCCTTTTCGTCGAAAAGATTGATGAGCTTTGGCACGAGCCCGACCGGCAGGCCGTCCACGCAAAAAAAGCCCAGGTCTTCGAACACCCGCAGGCCGGTGCTCTTGCCCGAGCCGGACAGCCCCGTCAAAATGACGATTTTCAGTTCCGTCGGCGTTTCTTCCATGGTGTCTTTGCCCCCCGCCCTCAAGCTCTAACCGATTCCTTGCGCGCTTGTGTGACGGCAAGCGCGCAAGGAGACGGTGCTACGCGTTTCAGGCGGCGGCGGTCAGAACCTGCCACAGGGCCGCGTCGTTTTCGGCGCTCAAAAAGGCGTGCCGAAACGATTCGTCGGAGAGGAGCCGTGAGATGTGGGCCAGGATGCGCAGGTGCAGGCCCGCCACGTGCTCCGGCGCAAGGACGAGAAAAAAGATGCGGCAGGGTTTGAAATCCAGCGCATCGAAGTTGACGCCCTTGAGGCTCCTGCCGACCGCGATGACGATCTTTTCGAGGCTCTCCATCTTGCCGTGGGGGATGGCCACGGTGTCGCCGATGCCGGTCGTGCCGAGGCTTTCCCGGTCAAGGAGCACCTGATGGGCCCGTTTGGCGTCAAAACCCGGCAGGCCGGCCGCAATTTTGGCGACCAGCTCGGCCAGCACTTCGGACTTGGACTCGGCCGCGAGCTCCCCGATCACGAATTCGGGCTGGAGATAGTCCTCGAGACGCATCTACACACCCGTTCCAGGATCGATCAGGCCGAAGTCGCCGTTGCGCAGACGGTAGATGACGTTGGGCCGTTCGGTTTCCGAATTGATGAACACCAGGAATTCGTGCTTGATGGTCCCAAGCTGCATGGCCGCCTCTTCCACGGCCATGGGCTTGGGCTCGTATTCGTTGGTCTCGACGATGGTCGGCGTGCGGGCCCCGGCGTTGTCGGCGTTGATGGTGATGACGTCCATGCGCACGGTCTCGGTCGACTGGCGGCGGCGGTCCTTTTGCTTCTCACGGAACTTCTTGGCCTGCGCTTCCACCTTGTCGAGGATCATGTCGATGGTGGAATACATGTCCTCGGACACCTCATGGGCCGAGATATGCATATTGTCGGCCACGAAGATCACGTCGGCCATCTGGCGGGTCTTTTCCACGGCCAGATTGACCTGCAGTTCGGAGGCGTCATTGGCGGAAGCATATTTGGCAAGCTTTTCCAGACGCTTGCGAGCGTAGTCGCGCAAATGGTCGGAAGGTTCGAAGTTCTTGAAATTAAAAGTGATGTTCATGAGATCCTCCAGATGGCGTGGTATTGGGCCGGGGAAGCCCGGCCCGAAGCATCAGAAAATTTCCTTGCGCTTGGACGAGGATTCAATGCCCATGGCCGTGCGGTATTTGGCCACGGTGCGCCGGGCGATGTTGATCTGCAACTCGTCTTTGAGCATATCAGCAATGGCCTCGTCGCTGATAGGCTTTTTGGCATTCTCCCCGGAAATAATCCGCTTGATCATGGCCTTGACCGATTCCGAGCCGACCGTGCCGCCGTCGTCGAGGTCAAGGGAGCTGTTGAAAAAGAACTTGAGCTCGAAAATGCCATGGGGCGTGGCCACGTACTTGTTGGACGTGATGCGGCTGACGGTCGATTCGTGCATGCTGATGTCGTCGGCCACATCCTTGAGGATCAACGGCCGCAACCGCGTGACCCCCTCCTCGAAGAATTCCCGCTGGAACTTCACGATGCTCTCAAGGACCTTGTACAGGGTCCGCTGCCGCTGGTAGAGGCTTTTCATCAGCCACATGGCCGAGCGCATCTTGTCCTGGAGATAATCCTTGTCCTTGTCGTTTTTCGGATTGATCTCCGCCATGTAGGTCGTGTTGACGTTGAGCCGCGGCATGCCCTCTTCGTTTAAAATAATCACGAATTCGCCGCCGTATTTGTACACAAAGGCGTCCGGGCTCACGAAAATGGGATCGCCCGAGCCGTAGCTGGCTCCGGGCATGGGATTGAGGGTCTGGATCAGCTCAAGGTATTCCTTGAGTTTTTCCATGGTGATATGAAATTTTTTGGCCAGCGGCTTGTAGCGTTTCTTCTCCAGGTCTTCGAGGTGGTCGCGCACAAGCTCGATGAGGATGGTGTCCTCGTAGCCGTAGACCTCGATCTGGGTGAGCAGGCATTCGCTCGGGGTCCGGGCGGCCACGCCCACGGGGTCGAACCGCTGGAGCCGGTGGAGCACGGTCTCCACTTCGGGCACCGAGGCTCCGGCCATCTGGGCCAGTTCTTCGAGGGAAGCCCGCAGGTAGCCCGAGGAATTGAGGCTGCCGACGATACTCTCCCCGATCTCCAGTTCCTTGGCCGTGAAATTCGACAGGCGCATCTGCCAGCCGAGGTGCCCTTCGAGGGAGGGTTTGGAGGCGAGCCTGGCGTCAAAGGCCATGCCCTCCTCGGGCATCTCCGACTCCCGGGATTGGGACTGGCGGCCGGTGCTGGCGAAATCGCCGAGATAGTCGTCCCATTCGGCGTTTTTGAGGAGTTCCTTTTCCATGGCCGCGTCGCTGGAATTCCCGGTCGGCCCCAGGTTGTCCTCGGCCATGGTCCGCTCCGGTTGGCGGTCCTCCTCGATCGATTCCTCCAGAAGGGGGTTTTCCAAAAGCTCCTGCTGCACGCTCTCCAGCAGCTCGAGCCGGGAGAGCTGCAGGAGTTTGATGGCTTGCTGCAGTTGGGGAGTCATCACCAGCTGCTGGGAGAGTTTGAGCTGCTGTCGCAGTTCCAGGGCCATGTCTACCGCCGTGCGAGGTCCTTTGGATGTTGGTGCGAAAAGCGGGGGCAAGGCCGACGCCCCGCCCGCTCAACAAAAAGCATGCCACAATCGAAGGATCGTGGCAATCGGCACGGCTTACCCTTCCGGGAGGAACCAGGCGTAGGCCGCTTCGAGACGGCCGCTGGCCTGAAGCAGGAACCGGATGGCCTCGCGCACCGCCCCGTGCCCGCCGGGACGGCTGGCCACCCACAGGGCCAGGTCCATGATTTCCGGCTGGGCGTCGGCCACGGCCATGGGCAGGCCGACCAGACCCATGGGGCCGGCGTCCACCCAGTCGTCGCCGAGGTAGGCGGCCTGGCCGGGGGAAAGCCCCAGCCGCCCGAGGATGCCGGTCAGGATCGGAACCTTGTGGTGGTGGCCGGGATGGTACTCGCCAATGCCCAGTTCCTTGATGCGGGCGGCCACGGCCGGACTGTCGAGGCCGCTTATGACCGCCACTTGCAAGCCCGCCATCTGGGCGGCCTTGATGCCGAGGCCGTCGTGGGCGTGAAACCGTTTGGCGATGCCGCCGTGGGCGTCGACATAGAGGCCGCCGTCGGTCAGGACGCCGTCCACGTCAAGGACGAGCAAGGCCACGTCCCTGGCCCGCGTCGCGGCCAGCTTCGCATCCTGCGCCATACCACCCGCCTCCTCGCGCCGCCCGGCCCCGGCGGGACGACCCGAGGCGACGCCGTCCGCTCATGCCGCGTTCTCGAAATCCGCGCATACGAATTTTGAGAACAACAAATTAGAATATTTATTTTTTTCTAAAAACTATGCCCCTGCTTTTCAGCGAACGTCGTGCTAGCCCTTGTACCGCTTGGCCGCCTTCACGAATTCCCGAAAGAGCGGATGCGGACGCATGGGGCTGCTCTTGAACTCCGGGTGGAACTGGCAGCCGAGGAACCACGGATGGTCCGGCAGTTCCACGATCTCGACCAGCTCGCCGTCCGGCGACAGGCCGCTTAAGACCATCCCGCCCTCTTCAAACGAGGGAGCGTAGGTCTTGTTGAATTCGTAGCGGTGGCGGTGGCGCTCGGAAATCTCCTCGGCGGCGTAGGCCGCGGCGGCCTGGGTTTCCGGCTTGACCCGGCAGGGGTAGGCTCCCAGGCGCATGGTCCCTCCCTTGTCGCTCGACGGGTCCCGGTACTCGGTCTTCTGGGTGCGGCAGTCGAACCATTCGCGCATGAGGTAGATGACCGGGTGCGGCGTGGTCAGGTCGAATTCCTCGGAATTGGCGCCGGAAAGCCCCAGGACGTTCCGGGCGTATTCGATGACCGCGCACTGCATGCCAAGGCAGATGCCGAAAAAGGGCACGCCCTTTTCCCGGGCGTATTCGATGGCCGTAATCTTGCCCTCGACCCCGCGCGAGCCGAAGCCGCCCGGCACCAGGATGCCGTCGATGCCGGCGAAGGTGGACGCCGCGTTCTGGCGGGTCACTTCCTCGGAATTGACGTACACGAACCGGATGGAGACCCCGGCCGCGATGCCGCCGTGGACAAGGGCCTCGTGCAGGCTCTTGTAGGCTTCCTTGAGGTCCACATACTTGCCGACAATGGCGATGGAAACCTGGCCTCCGGGATTTTCCGACCGGTGCAGCAGGTCGCGCCAGGCTTGCAGGTCGGCGTTTTTGGCCGGCAGGCGCAGCAGGATGGCGATCTTCTGGTCCACGCCCTCGCCGTAGAGGCGAAGCGGCAGTTCGTAGATGTTTTTGACGTCCACGGCGGTAAAGACCGCGTCCGCGTCCACGTCGCAGAAAAGGGCGATCTTTTCCTTGATGTCGCGCCCAAGCTCCACTTCGCTGCGGCAGATGATGATGTCGGGTTGGATGCCGATGGACCGCAGTTCCTTGACGCTGTGCTGGGTGGGCTTGGTTTTGACCTCGCCGGCCACGCGCAGGTAGGGCACGAGGGTCAAGTGGATGTACAGGGCGTTTTCCTTGCCAAGTTCCATGCGCAGCTGGCGGATGGCCTCCAGGAACGGCTGGCCCTCGATGTCGCCCACCGTGCCGCCGATCTCGATGATGGCCACGTCCTCGTCGCCGGCGACGCCGAGGATCGACCGCTTGATCTCGTCGGTGATGTGCGGGATCACCTGGACCGTGCCGCCGAGGTAGTCGCCCCGGCGTTCCTTCTGGATGACGCTGAAATAGACCCGGCCCGAGGTGAAGTTGTTGTTCTGGCTCATGGGCACGCCGAGGTAGCGCTCGTAGTGGCCGAGGTCGAGGTCGGTCTCGGCCCCGTCGTCGGTGACGTAGACCTCGCCATGCTGGAAGGGGTTCATGGTGCCGGGATCGACGTTGATGTAGGGGTCGAGCTTCTGGATGGTGACCTTGAGCCCCCGGGCCTGGAGCAGTGCGCCGATGGAAGCGGCGGCCAGCCCCTTGCCCAGGGAGGACAGCACCCCTCCCGTCACGAAAATAAACTTGGTCTTCATGATGATGCCGTCCTTGGAAAAGAGGTTAGGCCACGCCGGCGGACCCGGCGGCCCGGGTCCCTCGGGACCGGGCCGGACCGGGCCTGTGGCGCGGTTCGGTTGACGCGGCCGGGGCGGCCCCTTATGTTCAGCCGCGTAAAGTATGCCTTCGGGCGCAAATTTTCAAGGAACCCCCGGGAGGATTTCCCTTATGGCCAAGGTGCGCACCCTCGTGATCACCGGTTACGGCACCAATTGCGAAGTGGAATCGGCCTACGCCGCCCGCGCGGCCGGGTCCGACGTCACGGACATCGTCTTTTTTTCGGATATCGCCGCCGGTCGCACGCGCATTCCGGATTACAATTTCCTGATCTTTCCCGGAGGGTTCCTTGACGGGGACGATCTCGGTGCGGCCCAGGCCGCGGCCGTGCGCTGGAAGCACGCCAAAAACGCCGCCGGCGACGCCCTTCTTGGCCAGCTCAAAACTTTTTTCGAGGCCGGGGGGCTTGTCCTTGGCATCTGCAACGGTTTTCAGCTCCTGGTCAAGCTCGGCCTGCTGCCGGCCCTTGGCGGCGACTATTTCGCCCGGCAGGTCAGTCTCGCCAACAACGACTCGGCCCGGTTCGAGGACCGATGGGTAACCCTGGCCGCCAATCCGGAAAGCCCCTGCATCTTCACCCGGGGCCTCACGCGCCTGGACCTGCCCGTGCGCCACGGCGAGGGCAAGCTCGTGCCCAAGAGCCCGGAAATCCTGGACGAACTGGTCAAAACCGGGGCCATCGCCCTCTCCTACGCCGATCCGGCCACAGGCGAGACCACCATGGAATATCCGCAAAATCCCAACGGCTCGCCCCTGGCCATCGCCGGCCTGACCGACCCGTCCGGCCGCATCCTCGGCCTCATGCCCCACCCCGAGGCCTTCAACCACCCGACCAACCACCCCGGCTACACCCGGGGCGAACGCCCGCAGCTCGGCACGGTACTTTTCGAAAACGCCGTGGCCCACCTGCGGGGCCACGCCTAACCGAGGCGTTGCCCCGGACCCTACCAGGGCTCTGCCCAGGACCGCCGGGGGGATTTTCCAGCCCCCCGGCGGTCCTGGGCGAGGGAAGTCAGCTCCCCTTTCACGCGACACGCGGATTCGCAGGGAAAAAATATTCAGGAAGGAATGGCTATGGCCTTGCAGCCGGCCCGGCGCTTTGTCGCCGGCGGGGATATGCTGCCCGACCCGCCGCCGGGCTGGGAAAGTTTCGAGGCGGTGATGGGACTCGCCCTGGCCGAGGCCCGGGAAGCGGCCGCCCTGGGCGAGACGCCGGTCGGCGCGGTCCTGCTCTCCGGCGCGGGCGAGGTGCTGGCCCAAACCGGCAACGGCCCGATCTCCCGGGCCGACCCCACGGCCCACGCCGAAATCCTGGCCCTGCGCCAGGCCGCGGCCCGGGTCGGCAATTACCGGCTGCCGGGCTCGATCCTGGTCGTGACGCTCGAGCCCTGCCTCATGTGCCTCGGGGCCATGATCCACGCCCGGGTGGGGCTGCTCGTCTACGGCGCGCCCGACCCGCGTACGGGCGCGGTGGATTCGCGGCTCCCCGGCCCGGACCTGCCCTTTTTCAACCACCGCTTCGACGTTCTTTCCGGAGTGTGCGCCGACGCCAGCGCCGCGCTCCTGCGGCAGTTTTTCCGCAACCGCCGCGCCCGGCCGGACGGGGCCCCGGCAAAATAATACTTGCCAAGCCAGCTTTGTTCGCTTAGGATTCCAAATTCGTTCCGGTTCTTTCTTTGTGCGGAGAGGTACCGAAGTGGTCGTAACGGGCCCGACTCGAAATCGGGTTGCGGGTTAATAGCCTGCACGTGGGTTCGAATCCCACCCTCTCCGCCAATCATTTGCCGCCTCCCCGGGACATCTTATCGCAACAGATCACGATGCTATCGCATAGCACCCTTTTCCCCGCTTTTTTCTCTCCACGCGCTCTTTACCCCCAGGGACAGCGGGCACTTTCGGAGGCCCCCGGAGAGGCGTTGGCAGGACATTTGTCCGGCCATTGCCTTTGCAGGCGTGCCTGCGGGGTCTGGATCGACTTGACATCCGAGAGCCGGGAGCCGAAAATGGTTCCAATATGCGACGCCGTTGGATTGTGTGCGCGACCGGTGGCCTCTTTGCTGTAGCGGTCGTGTTGCTTTTGCTGGCCTATTTTCTTCCTTTCGGAAAAATCGTCTTCACCGATGCCGATGCATCGCTTTATACCCTGCTCTTGCGTCGGAAAATCGACATCGCCGAGCGTATCCCAAGCCGAAAACTCCTTATATCCGGAGGATCTTCCAGTCTGGAAGGATTTCACGCCGAAGCCATCGAACAATCGCTCGGCATCCCATGCGTCAATTTTGCCGTGGGTGCCGGAGCCGGATATGACTTAATCCTTTATGAAACGGCCAAACGCCTGCATCCCGGGGACATGGTGCTCGTGGCTCCGGAATTCGACGTCTATCTGGCCGATCAGCCAAGCATCACCCCGCCCACGGCCCTGACATCCTACATGCTCGGATCGGATTTTTTCCGAACCCTGTCCGTCCCCGACTTGTCCCGCTACATTTGGCTCCTTCCCTTCCCCCAGCTCGCGCAGTTCGCCTTTTCAGGAAAGGATGGGGCCGAGACAGCCCAATCGATCGATTTGGATCATATCCTCACCACCCATGGCGATGTGATCTATTCCGATCCTCCCGAGACATACCGCGAGGCGTTGAAAAAAAATCTCTCTCTCATAAAAGACTTGTACCCGCCGCTGCTCTACGACTTTCAAGGAGTGAGTGACCTCAGGAAGAGAAGGTTCGATCAGGTGGTTACCTCCTTCATAGTCCATTGCCGCCAAAGAAATATTGACGTCCTCTTCACCTATCCCAACAGCTATCGCTCGGATGCTCTCGATCCCGAAAAGATGACGTTATTGGGCGCGGCCATCAAAGCCTATTACGAGGAGAAGGGGGTGCCCTTTCTGGGCGCGTTCGAAGATTCCCGCTTTCCCCTCGACTGCCTCAACGACACGTTTTACCACCTTAACGGCCAAGGCCGCCGTGTACGGACAGCCCGCCTGATCGAGGACCTGCGTCCGTTCGTACCGGCGGTTGGCGGCATCGCTTCCACGGTTTCCGGGCTCGGAAACGGCTTTCCGAAACGCAGGCCCTTGTTCTTTCAGGCTTCGTCCCCCCCTTCTGCCGACGTGGCTTCCAGGTTCCGGTTGGCCGGACCGTGAAGAACGCGGCCCGCCTCGTCGAAGCGCGAGCCGTGGCAGGGGCAGTCCCAGCTCTTTTCCCACGGATTCCAATGCACGATGCACTTCATATGCGTGCAGTTGGCCACCTGCCGGTGCAGGCCTCCGGCCGCATCCCGCCACACAGCCTCCTTGCCCCACCCCTTCCGGACAACGGCCCCGGTGCCGGGTGCGATCCGGTCTTCGGTTGCGACCTCGCCCGGACTGATCCAGTCCAGGGTCTGCCGGGTCACGTTCAGATTCTCGCCAAGCCACCGGGCGATCCCGGCCCCGCCGTGGAACACCTGCCGGGCCGGGGAATAGAGTTCGGTCCAGGCATTGCTCCGGCCAAGGATCAGGTCGGAGAGCAGCATGCCGGCAATGGCCCCGTGGGTCAGGCCGTGGCCCGAGTCCCCCGTGGCGATGTAGACGTTGGCCTCGGTCGGATTTTTGCCGATGTAGCCCAGGCCGTCGAAGGTTTCCAGAACCTGGCCGGTCCAGCGAAAGGCCACCTGGCCCATCATGGGGAACCGTTTGCGGGCCCAGACCTCGAGCAGCTGGTACGGTTCGGGTCCGGGCGGCACCTGTCCGGTCTTGTGGTCTTCGCCGCCGACGACGAGGATGTCCGTCTCCCCCGCCGCTCCGTCCACGCCGGTCCCGAGTCGGACATAGTGGTAGGGATCGAGGGTGTCCCAATAGAGGCCCGGCGGCACGGCCCCCTTGGACACGGGCGCGCCGATGACGTAGGTGCTGTAGGCGGCCTGCTTGGTGTGGGGCAGGACCCGGTTGGTGACCGGCGTGTTGGTAGCGACGACAACGGCCCCGGCCGTGACCGTGCGGCCGCTTGTGGTCGTGACCCTGACCGGGCTGCCGCCAGCCACGTCCCGGACCCGCGTGCCAAAAAAGAGGCGTCCGCCACGGCGCTCCACGGCCTCGCCCAGGCCGGCCAGAAACTTGAGCGGGTGGAACTGGGCCTGCCGGGGAAAGATCAGGCACGGCCCGGTGTCAAAGGACGGCAGCGGGGCCCGGGGCAAAAGCGCCACGTCCACGAGGCCGGCCCGGTGGGCAGCGGCCAGTTCCTTGTCCAGGATATCGGACGCATCTGCGGGCGGCTTGAAAAGATAGCCGTCCACCCGGGTGAATTCGCAGGCAATGGCCTCTTCCAGGGCCACGGCCTCCAGCCTGTCGATGGCCGAGCCGTGGCTGGCGGCCGCAAGTCTGGCCTCCTTTTCGCCCCGCACCCGTTCGATGTATTCGAAGCGGTCGTCCAGGGCGCAGCTCAGGTGGGCCGAGGTGCGCCAAGTCAGGCTCTGCCGCCGTGGCGCATCATCGAGCACGGCCACGGACCTGCCCTGCCGGACCAGCTCGTAAGCCGTCATCAGCCCGGCGACGCCCGCGCCGACGATGCATGCGTCCACGCGAAGATCCTCGGCCAGGGCGTCACGGAAGGGCATGTCGGCCGTGGCCATCCACAGGGAAGCACGCGGTTCCGGTTGGTCCTGCTGCATGGTCCTTGTCTCCTTGGCTTGCGCGGCCCGCCGGGAACGCCGGGCCGTCAGGGAAAAACTCCACCCTGTGCCCTACCAGAAACTTCGGCTTTCGGGAAAGAAAAAACGTATTTTGGCAAAGGACTCGGGCGACCACGCCCGGGCAAGACGGCTTTACAGGCCGGACCCCGGGGGCTAGAAATCATGGCAACCAAACCGGCGGCAGCGGCGCTGGCCCGCCAGCCGTCTTCCGGAAATTTCCAGCCCAAGGAGTGTCGCCATGCGTGGGACCCGCACCCAGCACGATATCCTGTGCGCCATTGCCGAGGAAGTCTGCCTCCTGCCGGACGCGCCGATCGGCGACGTGCTCACGGGCACGTGCCTGGCCGCCGTCAGGTCGCGGTTTTGCGGCCTGGCCTCCCTGGTCTCCCACATCGCCCCCGGCCTGCCCCGGACCGCGGCGCCGGCCGGGGACCTCCCGGCCACGGTCCATGCAGCCGCCGCACGGCTTTGCGATCCGGGCGTCTCCAACACCGACGCCGCCTCCCTGGCCATGGCCGCGGTCAATTCCCTGCTGCCGCCGCCGGCCGAGGACGCGACCATGCCCGGCCAGGAGCTCCTCCTGGCCAGGGGGAAAGGGAAAAACGTGGCCGTGGTCGGCCACTTCCCGTTCGTCGAGGCCCTGCGCACGGCCTGCGCCAAGCTGTGGGTGCTGGAAAAACGCCCCAGGCCCGGAGACACGGACGCGAGCCTGGCCGGTGAGATCCTGCCCCAGGCCGATCTGGTGGCCGTCACCGGCACCACGCTTTTAAACGGCACCCTGGCCGGGCTCCTCAGTTCCTGCCGCCCCGACGCCTTTGTGGTCATGCTTGGCCCGACCACGCCCTTTGCCCGGGCCCTTTTCGACTGCGGCATCGACGTCCTGGCCGGCTGCGACGTGCCCGACCCCGAAGCGGCGCTCGCCGGCATCCGGGCCGGCAAATGCTTCAAGGGACTCTCCGGCGTGCGCCAGATCGCCTGGGTGCGGCCGGGAGCGGCGGTCTGAGGCCCGGCCGCCTTCGGCCCCGGCGGCGCGCCTATTCCAGGTCCGGAGCCCGGGTCGGGGCGGCTTGCGCCGGGGTTGCCCCGTTCGTGCGGGTCGTGGCCAGCAGGACCAGATAGCCGAGGATGCCGGCCACGGTGGAGGCGGCGAGGATGGCCACCTTGGCTTGGCCGCCGAGGTCTCCGGCTTGGCCGAAGGCCAGATCCGCGATGAAGATGGACATGGTGAAGCCGATGCCCGCCAGACAGGCCACCCCGTAATACTGCCCAAGGCCGAGCCCGGCCGGCACGGATGCCAGCCGCAACCGGAACATGGCCAGGCAGGTGAGAAATATTCCCGCCTGCTTGCCCGCCACCAGCCCGACCATGATGCCGAGCGATACGGGTTCGCCAAGGACCATGCCGGTCCCGCCGCCAAGGCGCACCCCGGCGTTGGCCAGGGCAAAAAGCGGCATGATGCCGTAGGCCACCCAGGGATGGAGTCCGTGCTCCAGGCGGGGCAGGGGCGCGCCGGCCTTCTGACAGGCATGCTCCAGCGATTCGAGGGCCGCGATCTGGGCCGGGTTGGCCAAAAGCGGCCGGTCGGACGCCCGGGAGGACTCGAAGCGGTCGATCAGCCGGCGGGCATGGGCCGCGAAATCCTCGGGTCCGATGCGGGTGCGGGCCGGTATGGCCATGGCCGCCAGCACGCCGGCCACCGTGGCATGGACCCCGGATTTGAGGAAGGCCAGCCACAGGGCCGCGCCCAGGATGGCATAGACCGCGGGATGGCGCGCGCCCATGAAGTTGAGGAGCACCATGGCCGCAAAGATCCCGCCGCCCACGGCCAGGGCGGCCAGGGAGATGTCGCCGCTGTAAAAGACCGCGATGACCAGCACCGCGCCGATGTCGTCCACAATGGCGACCGCCGCCAGGAACACCTTGAGGCTGACCGGAATCCGGTCCCCGAGCAGGGACAGGATGCCAAGGGCAAAGGCGATGTCCGTGGCCATGGGGATGCCCCAGCCGGCAACCGACGGCAGGTCGTGGTTGAAAAGGGCGAAAAGGAGCGCCGGCGCGGCCATGCCGCCCGCGGCCGCGGCCACGGGCAGGGCCGCCTGCCCCGGCGAACTCAGCTCGCCGACCAGGATTTCCCGCTTGATCTCCAGGCCCACCATGAAAAAGAAGATGGCCATGAGCCCGTCGTTGATCCAGTGGTGCAGGCTTTTCGACAGGACCAGGTCCCCGAAGCCCAGGGATATCGGCGTCTCCCACAAGGCGAAATAGGACGGGGCATACGGGGAATTGGCCCAGGCCAGGGCGGCCACGGTGCAGGCGATCAGCACCAGCCCGCCCGAGGACTGCACCTGGCTGAAGCGGATGAACGGGGCCAGGGCCAGCTCAAGGAGTGGCTTTACGGGCGCGTCGCGCCCGGCTCGGATTTCCATGCATCTCCTTCCGGGGTTGCGCCCGCTCCGGGATGGAGACGGGGCGCCATGGGGACTCCCGGCCTTTTCCCGAGAAGGAAGAGGCCATGATGTCCGGCAGTGTAGGGGAATGCGCGCCGCGCTGCAACCCGGGAACGAACAACAGACAACGCCGACACGTCGCCGCCGTCCTCGCCGCCAGGGCCGGGAGAGACCGGCTGTCAGGTTTTTGCCCGCCTCTCCTTGTCCAATCCCGTCTCTTCGGCTATGAGGGATACCGTGGGGAAATCGGTTTTGCCCATGCCTAAACGAGCAACCCCATTCCAAAGGGAGCCGCCATGCAGATATTTTTTTCACTGCAGCCCGTCATTGCCCTGATCGCCGGCATCCTGATCCTGGTCATGCCGCGCCTGCTCAATTTCATCGTGGCCATCTACCTCATCATCATCGGCATCCTCGGCCTGACCCACGGCCGATTCTAAGCCCCGGGAAAGCGGAAACGCCATAAATCCGCCTTTCCCGGAACAGGATTCCCTTTTCGCCCGGCAACGGGGCAGGCGGACCGCCCGCCCCGTTGCCGGGCGTTCCGGCTTGGGGTAAAGGCCGCCGAGGAATTTCCCCATGCACCCGCTTCTCCCCTTTTCCCCGGACAGCCCGTGGCTGGCTCCACTGGCCGGATTCTCCGACCTGCCCTTCCGGCTGTTGTGCCGGGAGCTCGGCGCATGCGCGGCCGTGACCGAAATGGTCAGCGCCAAGGGCCTTTTTTACGACTCGAAAAACACCAGACGCCTCCTGGCCACAACTCCCGCCGACGCGCCGCTGGCGGTCCAGCTCTTCGGGGCCGAACCCGAGTACCTCTTCCGGGCCGTGGCCAGCCTGGCCGGGGACGGCTACGCCCTTTTCGACCTCAACTGCGGCTGTTCCGTCCGCAAAGTCGTCAAAACCGGGGCCGGAGCGGCGCTTCTCGGCGACCCGGACCGGCTGGTGGACTGCGCCCGGGCCATGGCCCGGGCCGCCTTGCCGGGTCGGGTCGGGGTCAAGCTGCGGCTGGGGCCGAAACCGCCGTCCTTTGCCGCCCTGGATCTGGCCAGGCGTCTGGCCGACGCCGGCGTGGCCTGGCTGACCCTCCACCCCCGCCACGCCAGCCAGGGTTTTTCCGGCACCGCCGACCAGGAGGCCCTGGCCGCCTTTGTCGCGGCCTCGCCCCTGCCCGTCCTGGCCAGCGGCGACCTCCTGACCGCCGGGGACGCCGAGGCCTGCCTCACCCGGACCGGCGCGGCCGGGGTCATGTACGCCCGGGGCGCCCTGGCCGATCCCCGGGTGTTTGGCCGCCACGCCAACCTGATCCGGCAGACCCGGGGGCTCCCGGCCCTGCCCCTGCCCCGGCTTTGCGACGTCATCCGCCGCCACGCCGCCCTTTGCCGGGAATACGCCGACGACCGGCGGGCGCTTTTGCGGATGCGGACAGCCGTGCCCCGTTATTTGCGGGAGATGCCTGGCTGCCGCGCCTTGCGGGACAGGCTTTGCCACTGTACCTCCTGGAACGAGCTTGACGACATCATCGACGCGGCCGAGCGGTTCGCCGCCGACGCCGCCGGAGGCGACCTATGAAACTGCTGCGCGCCCAGACGGCCGGCTTTTGCATGGGCGTGGATCTGGCCCTCAAAAAGCTGACCTCGCTCCTCGCGTCCCCGGACAACGCCGGCCAGGCCGGAAAAGACCGGCCGCTTTTGACCTTCGGCCCGATCATCCACAATCCGCAGGTGCTCGAGGAATACGCGGCCAAGGGCGTGCGCGTGGTCAACGACCCGGCCGACATCCCGGCCGGGGCCACGGTGGTCATCCGGGCCCACGGCATTCCCGAGCCCGTGCGGCAAGCCATCCTGGCCCGAAACGCCCACCTGGTCGACGCCACCTGCCCCAAGGTGAAAAAGGCCCAGACGCTTATTTCCGGCCAGGCCAAACACGGCCGGGTCCTGCTCCTTTTCGGCGAAGAGGACCATCCCGAGGTCAAGGGACTTTTAAGCTACGCCACGGCCGGGGCCCATGTCTTCGGTTCCATGGAGGAGCTGGAAAGCCTGGAGCTGCCTTTCGGGCCCACCTATTTCCTGGCCGCCCAGACCACCCAGGACGAGCAGGAGTTCCTGCGCCTGCGCGACTACCTGCGAAGCCGGTTCGGCCAGGAGCTGACCGTGCTTTCCACCATCTGCAACGCCACCATGAACCGGCAGCAGGAAGCCATGGATCTGGCCGCGCTGGTGGATTTCATGGTCGTGGTCGGCGGCCGGGAATCGGGCAACACCCGGCGGCTGGCCCAGGTCGCCCGGGCCGCGGGCACCCCCTGCGTCCACGTCGAGACCGCAGACGAGCTTTCCCCGGACATGGTCGCGGGCAAGCACACAATCGGCTTGACAGCGGGAGCTTCAACCCCCAAGAAAATAATCGACCGTGTGCAACAGGTGCTGGAAGCGCTCTAGCTCAAATGGCCGACACCCGGAGACCCCCATGGCCCATACCAATATCCTGCTCGAAGCCGGCACCAACGAATTGGAAATCGTCGAGTTCTACATTGACGAACCGGCTCCCTCCTCGTTTACCGCCGACGCCCCGGAAAAAACGGGCCAGTACCGGGGCTATTACGGGGTCAACGTGGCCAAGGTGCTGGAAATCATCCGCCTGCCCAAGGTGACGGGCATGCCGGAAGTCTCCCACCCGAGCGTGCTCGGAGCCTTCAATCTGCGCAACCACATCATTCCACTGGTCGATCTCAGCATCTGGCTCGACAAGGAACGCCAGGCTACCGATTCGCCCAAGGTCATTGTCACGGAATTCAACAACGTGACCACTTCCTTTCTCGTCTCCGGCGTCACCCGCATCCACCGCATGAGCTGGGAGGCCGTGGAGCCGCCCAACCGCTACGTGTCCAAGATGAGCGGCGACTGCATCACCGGCGTGGTCAAACTCGAGGACCGGATCGTTTTCCTGCTCGATCTGGAAAAGATCGTGGCCGATCTCAATCCCAACCTGGGCCTGCGCCTGGACATGAGCATCGAGTGGAGCACCACCAGCCGGTATCGGGCCCTGGTGGCCGACGATTCGGTGCTGGTGCGCGAAATGCTCAAGGACCTGCTGCAAAAGGCCGGCTTCGACGTGACGGCCGTGCAAAACGGCCGGGACGCCTGGGAACTGCTCCTGCAGATCAAGGGCAAAAGCGAGGACGAAAAGCGCCCCTTGAGCGACTACGTGCACGTCATGGTGGCGGACATCGAGATGCCGGCCATGGACGGGCACAACCTGACCAAGCGGATCAAGGAGGACCAGGTCCTCAAACACCTGCCGGTCATCCTGTTCTCGTCGCTTATCACCGACAAGCTGCGGCACAAGGGCGAGGCCGTGGGCGCCGACGACCAGATCTCCAAGCCCGACGTCAGCCAGCTGGCCATGCGGGCCAAGGCGCTTATCGAACAGAAGCTCGGCGCCAAGACCGCCGCCTGATTTCCCGGACCCGCCCGCGGCCGTCCGGCATGCCCGGGGCTTCCGGAGACGGACGAAGACGACGGGTTGCGGGCCTGCGCCCTCGTGCGGACGCCGGCGTTCCCCCCCTTCATTTCGGGGACCTGTTTCCGCCCGCCCGGAACCTAATCGTTTTTTTGCCCTCCCGCCCTGTAACCGGGGCTGCCCGGCGGATGACAATCCTGTCGTGCTCCACGGCGGCCGTCAGGCGCCAGCCATCCGGCCGGACGGGCTAGGCGGACGCCACGACGGAGCCGGTAAGACGAAAAAACATGCCAACCGCTCCGCTTCCGGTTTTTTTCGACCCCGCCCAGGCCGTCCCCTCTTCCCTGGCCGCCTGGCGGCAGGCCTTTGCCGCCCTGCCGCCGGCCTGCTCCCGGCCTGTGGAACTGTGGTTCGACCGGGGGGAACTGCCGCCCCTGGTCGAGGCCGTGCGCATCCCGGACCTTGCCGACGGGCGGGTGCGGCAACTGGCCGTCTTCTATCTGGCGGCGCTCATCAATAACGTCCTGTGCACCCGGGGGGCGGGACGGGTGAGCGTGGTTGCCGACACGATCGAGGCGGGGCGCGAGTTGACCTTCGCCCTCGAACGCCTGCTTTTGGGGCGTATCGACTCTTTTTCCAACATGTCCCTGGCTTTCCTCTACGGGCTCATCCGCCGGATCTTCGGCACGGACTTCGCCCTGGACGCCGACCGGGATCGCGCCCAGGCCCTGCGGGACCGGCTGCGGTCGCAGGCATCCGAACCGCGCCTCCAGGCCGCTCCGCCGGGCCCCTGCGCCCCTGCCCGACCGGGCACAGTCCTGGCCATCAATGTCGGCCAGCACCTGACGAGCCTGGCTCTGGTCCGCTTCGACGCCGCCGGCGGCCACGAGGTCGCCGAACTCGTGCGCCGCGATACCTGGCCGGCCGGCGGCCGGCAGTGCCTGCCTGCCGCCTGGGACGGAATCTTCGCCGAGGCCCGCGCCGTTGCCGCGGCATCGGGCCGGCCCGTCGACGCCGTGGGGGTGAGCATCGCGGCCACGACCCTGGCCGGCGTCGTCCGCCCGGTGCCGGAGTTCGGGCTCTTCGCCGATTGCCCGCCCGAGGAGATCGACACCGCAAACGTCCTGCTCCGGCAGGCCTGCGGCCGGGCTTTCCCCGGCCTGCCCCTGGCCGTGGTCAACGACGGCGAGGCCCAGGCCCGTTTCGCCTTCCACCACAGCCATCCCCTGGCGACAGGAGCGGCCTTGCCCGGCGACATGCTCTCGCTTCGCCTCGGAGCCTGCCCGGCCGTCCACTGCCTGGACGCCCGGGGGCGGCCGGTGGAGGGCCTCCACGAATACGGCTGGCTGGTCACGCGCTACGCGCCAAGCAAAGCGACCGGGAGCCTTTTTTCGACCATCCGCCTCTACCTCTCCCACTACGGCGTGGCCGCTGCGGCCCATGATCTCGGGCTCCTGGAACACTACCGGCTCCCCATCGAAGCCGCGATTCCGTTTTTCCACGACGCCCTGGTCCGAAACGACAACCCGGCCGGGCTCGACGCGGCCCGGGTTTACGCCCTGCTCGGGGCCCACCTGGGCATGCTGGCCCATGAGCTCGACCGCAGCCGCCCCCTGGCCGCCATCCGCCTCCTCGGCTCGACGGCCAACAAGATCGACGCCGCGGCCTTTGCCGCCATGCAACGCGGCTTCTCCGGCTTCGCGGACCGGCACGGCCTGCCCCTAGGCGCCATCCGCCTGGACCTCCTGGAGGACGCCTCCTCCATCGCCGGCCTGGTCGGCGCGGCCCAGGCCGTTCTGTCCCAGGCCCCGGCCGAGGCCACGGCCTGACCGGGCCGGACGGGGTCTACTTGCCCCGCACCGGCCGGCCGCCCCTTTTGACACGATCCCGCCTTTGTGCTTATCTCTACCGCTCTTTTTCGCGAAACTCGCATGCGCTTTGGAGGCGTTTTTATGACTGATTTCACTTCGCCGCAGTCGGGCCGCAATTCCGCCAACGACGTCCCGACCCTGCTGCGGCTTCCGGTGCAATACTGGAAGCAGAGCCTGGCCGGGATTCTCGTGGTCCTGGCCGCGGCCGGAGGCTATGCCCTCTACGGCGTGTACCAGAAAGGCCAGGTCGAAAAGGCCGAGAACGAGCTCGGGACCATCGTCACCACCAAGGCCGGGGCCGAGCGTCTGGCCGCCCTGGAGGGCCTGGCCAGGACCGCGCCGGCCGGCGCCAAGGACGGCATCCACCTGGAGATGGCCAAGACCGCCCAGGAGCTCGGTGATTTCGCCAAGGCGGCCGCCGCCTGGGAAGCCGTTTCCAAGAGCGCTCCGGCCGGCATGAAGACCGTGGCCGGCCTCGGGTATGCCACGGCCCTGTCCAAGTCCGGCCAGGACGCCAAGGCCGTGGAAGTGCTCGAAGGCCTGGCCGTGTCCGCGCCCAAGGCCTTCACCATGACCGTGGACCGCCAGCTCGCCACCACGGCCGAGGCCGCCGGCCAGTGGCAGAAAGCCCTGGCCGCCTACGAGCGGATGAAGACCGGCGGCAACGTGCAAAACGCCGGCTTCATCGACGCCCGGATCGCCGACATGAAAGCCAAGGCCGCGGCCGGCGCCAAGACCAACGGCTAGGCTGCGTCCCGCCGCCGGGACAGGACGCGCTGTCCGAACGGACGGGACCAAAGCCCGGTCCGGCCAGCCATTGACGCACCCGCCCGGCGCGTCCGGGATCTTCCGGACGCGCCGGGAAACCCTGACGCCGACGCCGATCGGCGTCCATCCTTTTGCCGGAGGTTTTTCGTGGGCAAGGAGCTTTTGACCGCAACGGCCGGCGAGACCCTGCTCTTGCTTGGCAACGAGGCCATCGCCCGGGGGGCCCTGGAGGGCGGGGTCCGGTTCGTGACCTGCTATCCCGGCACGCCTTCCTCCGAAGTGCCGGACACCTTTTTCCGCCTGTCCGAAGGCGCACCCTATTATTTCGAATACTCGGTCAACGAGAAGGTCGCCCTGGAAGTGGGCGGCGGCGCGGCCCTGGCCGGGCTGCCGACCCTTGTGACCATGAAGCACGTGGGCGTCAACGTCGCGGCCGATCCGCTCATGACCCTGGCCTACGTCTCGGCCCCGGGCGGCCTGGTCCTCCTTTCGGCCGACGATCCGGGCTGCCATTCCTCGCAAAACGAGCAGGACAACCGCATCTACGCCCGCCTGGGCGGGCTTCCCTGTTTCGAGCCGGCCACGGCCCAGGAGTGCAAGGACATGGCCCGGGACGCCCTGGCCCTGTCGCGGCGCCTGGAAACCCCGGTCCTTTTGCGCACCACCACCCGGGTCAACCACGTGCGCGGCCCCGTGACCGTGGGCGCGATGCCGCAGACAATCGAGGAAAAGCCCTTCGTCAAGGACCCGGCCCGGTTCGTGCCCCTGCCGGCCTCGGCCCGGGTCATGCACCCGAGGCTGCTCAAGGTCCTTGAAGCGGCACGGGCCGAAGCCGAGGCCTCGCCCTACAACACGGAGACCGGCGCCGGAGACGTGGGCTTTATAAGCTCCGGCGTGGCCCGCAACTACCTGGCCGACGTGCTGGAGGAAGACGGCCTCACCGGCACGGTCCGGGTCCTCGAGCTCGGTCTCACCTATCCCCTGCCGGAAGGCCGCATCGCCGCCTTCCTGGCCAAGTGCCGCACGGTGGTCATTGTCGAGGAACTCGAACCCGTCCTTGAGACCGAAATCCGGGCACTGGCCCAGAAGCGCGGCATCGCGGTCGTCATCCTCGGCAAGGGCGAGCATCTGCCCCGCAACGGCGAGTTCTCCACCGCCAACGTCCGCCTGGCCGTCCACGCGGTCCTTGGCCGGGAGACCGCCGAGGCCGACACCCTGTCCGTGCCCGCCGATCTGCCGAAGCGGCCGCCGAACCTCTGCGCCGGCTGCCCCCACCGGGCCGCCTACTACGCCGTGCGCGAGGTCTACGGCGACACGGCCGTCTATTCCTCGGACATCGGCTGCTACACCCTGGGCTTTCTGCCGCCGTTTCGGGCCGCCGACTTTCTTCTGTGCATGGGCTCGTCGATTTCGACCGGGGCCGGCTTCGCCCGGGCCTCGGGCAAGCCGGTGGTGGCCTTCATCGGCGACTCGACCTTCTTCCACTCCGGCATCACGGGCCTGGTCGACGCCGTGGCCTACAACCACGACATCCTGATCGTGATCCTGGACAACCGGACCACGGCCATGACCGGCCACCAACCCAACCCCGGCGTCGACACCACCATCTTCGGGGAAAACCCCAATCCGGTGGACCTCATGGCCCTTATCCGGGCCTGCGGCATCGAGCCGGTCAAGGTCAATCCGCTGAACCACAAGGCCACCGTGGCGGCGCTTACGGCCTTTTCCGAACAGCATGGTCCCCGCGTGCTCGTGGCCGAATACCCCTGCCCGATCCACGCCCGACGCATGGGCCAGGCCAAAAAGACCCTGCCCGCCCGGGTGGCCGGCGATCCCGAGGCCTGCCTGGCCGTGCGCGACAACCTGGCCTGCCCGGCCTTTGCCATGGTCGACGGCGCCTTTTCCATCAATGCCGAACAGTGCGACGGCTGCATGTACTGCGTGCAGCTCTCCGCCGACATCAAGCCCGGCAAAAAGGAGGCGAGATGAACCGCGCCCGCGTCTTTTTAACCGGCGTCGGCGGCCAGGGCACCCTGACCGCGACCACGCTCTTGGCCCGCACCGCCCTTGACGCCGGATTGCCCGTCACCTCCGGCGAGATCCACGGCATGGCCCAGCGCGGCGGCGTGGTCGAATCCACGATTCTCATCGGCGGCTACAGGAGTCCGGTCATTGCCCCCGGCGAAGCCGACGTGCTGCTCGGGTTCGAGCTGCTCGAAACCCTGCGCGCCCTGCCGATGCTCAGGCGCGGCGGCGTGGTCGTCGGCAACAGCGAACAGGTCCAGCCGGTCGGGGTGTGCCTCGGCCGGGAGTGCTATCCGCCGCTCGATCAGGTGCTGGAGACGGCCAAGGGCTTTGCCGGCCGGGTGGTCCTGGTGCCGTGCATCAGCCTGGCCGAGCGGGCCGGCACGGCCAAGGCCGCCAACACGGTGCTGATCGGCGCGGCCGCGGCAGCAGGCGCCCTGCCCTTTGACGTGGCCGCCCTGGCCCGGTCCGTGGAAAAATACCTGAAGCCCCAGCTCGTGGCCCTGAACGTCAAGGCCCTCGAACTCGGGGCCGAGGCCGCCCGGGCGGCCCAAACGGGGCAGGCGGCGTGATCGACGCCTTGACGACTTCCTTTGACAGTGCCGGCCCGGCCTTCTACGGAGCCCTCGCGCGCATCGTGGCCGCGACGGGCCCGGGCCGGGCCGTGCGGCGGGGCCTCGAGAACGCGCTGACGATCCTCGTCGACGTCCTCGGCTACCGCCGGGCCTGCCTGGAGCTCCACGACCTGCCCCAGCCGGGCGCGCGCATCATCCTGTCCCACGGCAAGGAGCGCGGCCTCGACCACCTCTTCGGCCCGGCCCCGCTCTCGACCGGCCAGGTGATCGGCTCCAGGCGGTCCATGATCCTCCAGGACGTCAAAGACCACCCGGACTTCATCGGCCGGCCTCCCCAGGAGTTGGCCACCCTGTCCTACATCTGCGTGCCCGTGACCGTGCCGGACCCGGACGGACAGGTGGAGGATTTCCAGCCCGCCTCGCCGTCCGGCGTGGTCGGAGCCCTGAGTGTGGACCTGCCCAAGGCTCCGATGGTCTTTCTGGAGGCCCACCGGGAATTTCTGGCCGTGGTCGGCGGCGTCATCGGCAACGCGGCCCTGCGCCTTCGCGACGAACTGGCCCGGTCCAGGCGTCGGCCCGTCCAGGCGGCCCAGTCGTCCCAGACGGCGCCGGCCGCCCCCGCTCCGGGCGAGGGGCAGGAGCTGCCCGCGGCCACGGCCGAGGTGGCCATGCCCGTGGCCGTGTCCAAAAGCATGCGGCTGGTCCTGCGCCAGATCGCCCAGGCCGCCGATTCCGACGCGCCGGTGCTCCTTCGGGGCGAGGAAGGCACGGGCAAGGAGGCACTGGCCCTTTTCCTCCACAGCCAAAGCGGCCGCCGGGGCCGGCCATACCTGCGCCTGGGCTGCGCCGATTTGCCCAAGGAAACGGCACTGGAAGCCCTTTTCGGCGTGCAAAAGGGCGAGCAGTCCAAGGCCACCCGGTCCAAGCGCGGCATCTTCGAACTGGGGCAAGGCGGCGTCGTCTTTCTCGACGACATCGAGGAACTGTCCCTCGACGCCCAGGGGCAGGTGCTGCGGGTGATCCAGGAAGGGACCGTGCAGCGGATCGGCAGCGACAAGTCCGTGCCGGTCGAGGCCCGGGTGGTGGCCGCCACCACGGCTTCGCTTGAGGACGCCATGGCCCGGGGAGAATTTCTCGAAGACCTCTACTACGCCCTTGGCGTCTTTGCCCTCTTTGTGCCGCCGCTTCGCGACCGGGTGGGCGACATCCTGCCCCTGGCCGAACGGTTCCTGGAAGAGTATTCCCGGCGCACGGGCAAGAGCGTGCGCCGCATCTCCACCCCGGCCATCGATCTCTTAAACCAGTACCACTGGCCCGGAAACGTCCGGGAACTGGCCAACTGCATGGACCGGGCCGCCACCTTGTGCGACGAGGCCGTCATCCGCACCTACCACCTGCCGCCGACGCTGCAGACCGGCGAGTCCTCGGGCACGGAACCCTCCCTGTCCTTTGGCGAGGCCGTGGCCACTTTCGAGCAGGAGCTTCTGGTCGAAGCCCTCAAAAAGGCCCGGGGCAACATGTATCAGGCGGCCCGGGACCTGCGCGAGAGCTACCGGGTGGTCAATTACAAGGTCAAGAAATACGGCATCGATCCCAAGCGCTTCACTCCCGGCCGACGCGGCTAAACGCCCGAAAAAACGGTTTACCCGAAGCCCCCGGCCGCGTAAAAGAAATCGCCAATACATCTCCCCATCGGAGGGTTCATGGCCAGCCTTGCCAGCCACGACTATTACCGCGACGACATGACCCAAATGCCGGCGCTCCGCTCCATCGCCCAGACCCTGTGCCTGGACAAACGCGTGCGCAAGGTGACGGCCGCCGAGGCTTACGCGCTGGCCAAAAGCCAGCACGACGTCATGGACACGGACCTGCCGATCTATCCGCCGGCCGCCCGGCGCCTGGGGCTGCCCGAAGGCGCCACCGTGCTCAACAACTGCCACGGCCGCATCGTCGGCCGCACGGCCAAGGCCCGGCGGTTTTACACCCGCATGGAACCGACCGAGCGGCGCAAGGTGGAGGCGGACCTGCGCGAGGCGGTCTACGCCCTCCAACGCCACCCGCTGATCAAGGCCGAAGCCATCCTCGGCCTCGACCCGGACCTCATGATCAAGGCCACCATCGTGACCACCGAGGACGACGCGGTCAACGTCTTCAACTGGCTGGCCAATTTCACGCCGTACGAGGAACTGGCCGAGGCCTACGCAAAGAGCCCGCGCCTGCCCATTCCCGACATCCTGGTGGTCGGCTTCAACCACTGGAAGACCACCGACCCCTACTACCACAACGAAGGCGGCTCCCAACTGGCCCTGGTCGACGAGGACGCCAACGTCATCTTCAACCTCGGCATGCGCTATTTCGGGGAACGCAAGAAAGGCACCCTGACCCTGGCCTGGACGTCCGGCATGCGTCTTGGCATGGCCGCCTGCCACGGCGGCATCAAGGAAATCGATTTTTCCGGCTGCCAGGCAAAGCGCGACCGGGACATGGGCAAACGCTCCATCGCCTTTTTCGGGCTTTCGGGCACGGGCAAGTCCTCGCACACCAATTCCCATGACAACGGCGGCACCCTGCCCGCCGGGTTCTCCAAGGTGGTGCTCCACGACGACGCCTTCCAGATCGACTGCGCGGGCAAGGTCTGCCGGGTCTGGGAGCCGACCTTGTTCGACAAGACCGATTCCCGGCCGCTCGGCCATCCGGACTGGCGGTACATGATTTCAACCATGAACCTGGCCTTGACCGAATCGGACGGCCAGATCCTGCCGCTCGGCCAGGACGTGCGCAATCCCAACGGCCGGGCCCTCATCGACCGGGATCTCCTCGGCACCTACGTCAACCGCTGTTCCTTCCCGGACGTCATGGTCTGGCTCATGAAGGACACCTGCCTGCCGCCGGTGGTCCGCTTCGCCGACAAGCGGCTGGCCGTGGCCATGGGGGCGTCGCTGATGACCCGGCGCAACCTGGCCGAGAACGTCAGCGAGGACGAGCTCAAAAAACTGGTGTTCGAGCCCTTTGCCAACCCCTTCCGGGTCTATGAGCTCTGGAAGGACGTGGAGGCGTTTTTGAACGTCTTCGAGGCCGGGGCCGTGGGCTACGCCTTCAACTCCGTGGGCTTCTGGAAGACGTCGGACCGCGAAGTGCGCAAGATTCCGCTCCAGACCTCGCTCACCCTCCAGACCGCCCTGCTCCTGGAGCAACTCGAGTGGGAGGAGTGGGACCTCCTGCCCGGGGCCCAGCTGCCGAAGCGGGAAAGCGTGGAACGCCTCCTGCCCGGCTATGCCGAAACCTACGACCCGGCCGCGGTCGAAAACCACGACCGCTACCTCGAAACCCTGCGCGACCGGTTCCACCAGCGCCGGGTGTTTCTGCAGAATTCCGACCTGCACCACCAGCCGGAACTGCTGATGGGGCTGGTCAACGCGCTTATGATCCGGGCCTAGCGGCATCCCATGTCCACGGAATCCGGCCCCGTCTTTCAGCCTGTCCGGGCGTCCTCGCGTCACGTCGGGAACCGCGCCGCGGCGTCCGTCCGCCGGCTGCCGGCCTGCCCGGCCGGCAGCCGGCGCCGGGAGGGCCGGCCGTCATGAGCCTGCGCACCATCCTCGGCGCCGTCGGCCTTGGGGCTTCGCTGCCTTTCATCATCTATCTCGTCTACCTGAGCCAGGCCAAGACCACGTCGCCCGACCAGATCATCTTCCTGGCCTTTGTCTTTTCCATCACCTTTCCGACGCTGATCCTCCTGTCCCTGGTCCTGTTCCGGAGCCTGATCGTTCTTGCCGTGTCGCTGCCCGTCTATGCCGTGTGCGTCATCGCCGGCTACGCCCGGACGTTCATGGCCTTTCAGATCTTGTGCAACGGCAAGTTGACCGAGTCCTTCAAGGACTGCCTCTATTTCAGCGTGTCGCTTTTCACCAACACCGGCTGCGCCGACTGCGCGCCGACCCAGAACCTGCGATTGCTGGCCGCCTCGGAAGCCTTTTTCGGCTACATCTCGCTCGGTGTCTTCACCGCCTGCCTGATCGTCATCCTGGTGCGGCTCATCACCACCAACAAGCTGCGCCCCTAGTCCTTCTCGACGACAACCAGCTGGCCCGCCAGGGTCTTTCGCACCGGGCAGGCCCTGGCCGCGCGCAAAAGCCTGGCCCGGGCGGTCTCGCTCAGGTCGCCGGTCAGGCGGATGTCGCAGGCAAAGACCGAGGTCCCGGCCTCGGGCCGCTCCAGGGTCACGGAAACCGTCACCTCTTCGAGCGGCAGCCGGTGGTGCCTGGCGTACATGGACAAGGTCATGGCCAGGCACGATCCCAGGGCCGCCTCCAAAAGCTCGTGGGGCCGGAAGCCGTCCCCCTCTCCTCCCTTGTCCGGAGGCGCATCGCAGGCTCCGGAAAACGTCCCGTTGGTGAATATCGTCCTATAAGGCCTCTCCTGGCTTTGGCATCTGATCATGGGGGCGCTCCTCGCCTCCTTCCCCTTCTTACTTCAATCGCATCGACGGCGGCGGATTTCAAGAAAAAAGCCCCCGGGCCGGAACCCGGGGGCTTCGCACGTTCAAGGGACGGTCCTGCCTACGGCTCGACCTTCATGACATAGGCGGCTTCGGGCTTCAGGTATTTGCCGGCCAGCTCTTGCAGGTTCTCCGGGGTCAGGGCCTGGGCCGCCTCCACCACCCGGCGGTCGTGGTCCAAGGGCAGGCCAAGGGCCAGGGACTGGGCCGCCTCGCCGCTTCTGGCCTTGAGGCCTTGCCGCTCGCGGTAATAATCCCCTGACATGACGTTTTTGCCCCGGCGCATCAGGTCGTCCGGCAGCGGGGTGTCGCGCAACTGTCCGGCCACGCGCCGAAACCCGTCCAGGGCGGCGTCGGCCTTGTCCGGGGAGGTGCCGATGTAAAAGGCCATGAACCCGGTATGCTCGGCCTGCCACAGAAACGAGGTCACGGAATAGCCGAGGCTCTCGCCCTCGCGGAGCTGGGAAAAAAGCAGCCCGCTTTGCCCGGCCAGCACGTCGTTTAAGAGCTCCAGGCCCGGGGTGTCCGGCGAGGTCAGGCCGGGCACGGGGAAAACCATCAGCAGGTGGGTCTGCTTGCGCTCGGCCAGGGTGACGGCTTGCTCGCGCTTTTCACCCCAGGTCGGCGTGGGAAAGGCAAAGGGCTTGGCCGGGCCGGTGGCCTTGGCCAGGGTGTCGGCCAGATGGCGCACCGCCGCCGCATCGAAATCGCCGCACACGGCCATGACCCAGGGCATGGTCCGCTGGGCCGCCCAGTAGCCGGCCACGTCCTTGGGCGTGAAGGCCTTGACCGTGGCCGGTTCGCCAAGACGGGTGTAGGCGTAGGGCGTGTCGGTGAAAAGAAACGGGAACAGCTTGCGGAAGGCCAGCCCCATGGGCTGTTCCTCCTTGGCCTTGATGGCCGCAAGCTGGTCCTGGACCTGGCGGTCGACCTCGGTTTTGAGGAAGGCCGGATGCTGGAGCACATCCGCGATAAGGCCGTAGAGGTCCTGCTGGAAGCGGTTCGGGAACTTGGCGCCGACACTGAAGGAGTCGCGGCCCGAACTGGCGGACAACGAGGCGGCCCGGTCGGACAGAAAATCCTCGATGGCGTTGGCCGACAGTTTGGCCGTGCCCGACGTGAGGCTGCCGGCCGCAAGCTCGGCCAACCCCTGCCGGTCCTTGGCCAGGAGCGCGTCGCCGCCGTTAAAGACCATGGACACGGACACGTAAGGCAGGGTCCGGTCCGGCAGGAAGACCAGGGTGTGGCCGCCGCCGAGATCCACAACCTCGGGCGCGGCCACCTCGCCGGAAGCGGCTTCCGGGCCTTTCTCGGCCGACCGGGCGTCGGCCTTTGGCGCGGGCCAGATCCGGGCGGCCATGTCGCCAAGCTCCTTGGCCGTGACCGTCGCCTCGTCGGCCTGGGGTGCGATGGCCGCGGTCAGCATCCGCTCGGGCCGAAGCGTGGCCTCGATGATGGCCCCGAGGGCCTTCTGGTCAACCAGCCGCACGGACCGCAGGTAGTTGGCCTCGCCGTCCGGGTCGTAGCCGTAGAACCGGAAATAGCCGGCCTTCATGGCCAGGCCCGACAAGGTCTCCTTGGCCTGGTAGAGGCCGTCCTCGAGATTCAGCTTCACCCGCTCGATTTCGTGGTCCGTAAACGCCGTGCCCCTGAGCCTGGCCAGTTCGGACAAAAGGCCCTGCCAGAAAGCGGCCACGTTCCTGGCATCCAACGTGGCATCGATCAGGAAAAGGCCCCCCCGCTCCAGGGTCAGGGACGAACAGGAGATGTCGTCCACGAGCTTCTTGTCGTACTTGAAGGTCCGGTAGAGCCGGCTCGTCTCGTCCCCGGCCAAAAGGCCGGAGAGGACCTCGAGGCCGGCCTCGTCCGCGCCGCGAAGGCCGGCCGTCGGAAAGGCGACTTGCAAACGCACCTTGTTCCACTGCCCGTACTCCACCTTGACCGCCGGCCCGGCCGCGGCGCCGACCGGCTGGGCATAGGGCAGGGGCGGCGTCAGGGGCCGGTCGTTTTGCAGGCCGCCGAAAAGGGCCTGGGCCTCTTTTTCCACGGCCTCGGCCTGGATCTTGCCAACCACGACGAGGAGCATGGATTGGGGTTGGTAGCGCTCCTTGACGTAGCCGCGCAGGTCCTCGGACGTGAAGGCGGAGACCGTTTCCGGAAACCCGATGATGGGCCAGCCGTAGGCGAGTCCCGGCCAGGCCATGGCCTGGGTCAGCTGGAAAAGCCGGTTGTCGGGGCTGTCCTTGCCCCGGGCCAGTTCCGATAACACCACCTGGCGTTCGGCATCGAGCTCCCCGGGCACGAATCTGGCCCCGAAGATCATGTCCGAGATGGCGTCCAAGCCGAGTTTCCATCGGTCGGCCGGCAGGTCCACCCGGAAAACGGTGCTGTCGAAACTCGTGGAGGCATTCAGCTCCCCGCCGGCCCCCTCGATGTCCGACGCCACCTGCCCGGCCTGCCGCTTCTGGGTGGACTTGAACACCATGTGTTCGAGCAGGTGGCTCAGGCCCGCCTGCCGGGCCGTCTCGTAGCCCGAGCCGGCGTGGACGAACAGGCGCACCGCGACCAGGGGAAACCGGTTGTCCTCGATGGTCATGACGGTCAGGCCGTTGGCCAGCCGGACCACCTTGGGCGGATTGGCCGCGAATACCGGGGAAACAACCAAAACCGCAAGCAAGGCGGCAAGGGGCACCATCATGGGCCAACGCATCGGGCAACTCCTTTGCTGGTTCGCCGGCGGGCCGCATGACAATCATCCCCGGCCGGACGCAAGAACGGAACCTAGGGCATTCGGGAAAGAACGGAACTTAATTCTGGTTCATCTTTCGGCGGGAAAAGGAGTTTCCCCCCCGGCGAAGGCGACCCCGACCTTGGTCATTCCATAAAGACCCCGGACGAGATGCGGACAGACCGCCTCGGCCAGCCGCAGCGGGCTGACGTAGGTTTCGGCAAACGAACAGGTAAAGCGGACCGTGACCGGCGGCGCGATGTCCAGGGCCACGATCAAAGGCCGGGCGTCCAGGGTGCGCGGACCTTTTTTCGACTCCCAGGTCACGGGAAAGGTCCCGGACCGGGCGAAGTCGCGCCAGTGTTCCAGGCAATCGGACGCCTGTTCGACCGGCACAACCAGCTCGAAGGTCTCGAAGACCGGCTGGGCCACCTTCTTGCCGGGCGGCAGTGCCTCGACCCCGGCCACGGCCAGGCCCTCGGGCAGGTTCGGCCCGAGCCGGGCAGCGAATTCCTCGGCCGCGATGGGCTCGCGCAGAAAAAGGGCCATCCACTCGGCCCGGCTCGACACCCCGACCGGCAGGGCCCGGCCGAAGGACAGCTGGGGCAGCGGATGGTAGCCGGCGGAAAAGCTGGGCCTCAGCCCGGCCCGGCGCAGGGACCGTTCGAAGACCCGGCCGAGTTCGAGCTGGCTCAGGTAGACGGCGCTGCCGGTTTTGGAAAACCACAGCCGCAGATGGGCGGCCTTGCGGGTCAGGTCTTCCCGGGGCGGGGCCGGGGGCGCGGCCACGGCTTCGTGCTCGCGCTCGGAACGGTTGAGGCGCGGCCGGATTTCGAGGCCCCCGGCCGCGGCAAGGACGGTCTTGCGGCCTTCATGGCCGCACACGCCGCAGCCCGTGCAGTCGCCGAAACGGCAATCCCCGGTCAGGCGGCCCGAAAGGGCCTTGTCCCGCTCCCGGCGCAGGTAGCCGGCGGAAACGCCGCAGGAAAGATGGTCCCAGGGGAGCGGCGCGTCCGGGTCCCGGGCGGCCAGCCAGGCGGCCGGTTCGAGGCCTGCCGTCTCGAAGATCCGCAGCCACGGAGCCAGATCGAACCGATCGACCCAGGAGCAAAAGAGTGCCCCTTCCCGATAGCCGGCCTCGACCAGGGGGGCCAGTTCCCGGCCGGCCCGGGAAAAAACACCCTCCAGAAAGCTCATCTCCGGCTCGTGCCACCGGAGGGTCAGCCGCCGGTCGGAAGAAAAGAGGTCGCGCAAGAGTCCCACCCGCTGCCGGATCTGGTCCAGGGTGATCTGCGCCTCCCACTGGAATGGCGTGTGGGGTTTGGGCACGAAGGGCGAGATGGCGGCCGTGACCTGCAGCCGCTTGGTGCCGGGCGGGGCCTGGGCCAACACCCTTTTGGCCAGTTCGAAGATGCCGCGCACGTCCTCTTCGGTCTCGGTCGGCAGCCCGATCATGAAGTAGAGCTTGACCTGCTGCCAGCCCCTGGCAAAGAGCCGGCGGGCGTGGTCCAGGATGTCGTCCTCGGTGATGCCCTTGTTGATCACGTCGCGCAGGCGTTGGGTGGCGGCTTCCGGGGCCATGGTCGCGCCGGTGCGGCGGATGCCGGCCATCATGGACAGGATGGAGTCCGAAAGCGTGCCGGCCCGCAAGGACGGCAGGGACACGGCCACCTGCTCCCGGCGGCACCGGTCGATGCTCTGGGCGAAAAGGCTTTCCAGGGCCGAGAAATCGCCCGTGGACAGGGACAGGAACGACAGTTCCTCGTAGCCGGTGCGGCTTAAGCCCTCGGCCACGAGCTTTTCGAGGGTGGGCAGGCTCCGTTCCCGGACCGGCCGGTAGACCATGCCGGCGTGGCAGAAACGGCAGCCCCGGGTGCAGCCCCGGGCGATCTCCACGGACAGGCGGTCATGCACGGCCTGGGCATAGGGCACCACCTGGCAGCCCGGAAAGGGCGCGTCGTCGAGGTCGGCCACCACGGCCTTGGTCACCAGCTCGTAGCCCGGCACCAGGGGTATGACCGCGCCGTCCGGCCCGATGTCGAAAAATTCCGGAATATAGACGCCGGGGATGGCCGTCAGACGCAAGAGGCGCTCACGCCGGGAAAGGCCCTCGGCCTTGGCCGCGGCCACGGCCTCCAGGACCGCGACCAGCGCCTCTTCGCCGTCGCCAAGGACCATGGCGTCGAAAAAGGGGGCCACGGGTTCGGCATTGAAGGCGCAGCCGCCGCCGGCGATGACCAGCGGCCCGCCCTCGCCCCGCTCCCGTGCCCGAAACGGCAGGCCGGCCAGGTCGAGCATGTAGAGGACGTTGGTGTAGCAGAGCTCATGGGTCAGGTGGAAGGCCAGCACGTCGCAGGCGGCCAGCGGCGTGTCGGACTCGAGCGTGCAAAGGGGGGCTTTACGCTCCCGCAGCATGGCGGCCGCCTCGTCGGACGGGGTGAAGACCCGTTCGGCGGCCAGACCCGGCACGCGGTTGACACATTCGTAGAGGATGCGCCCGCCGACATAGGACATGCCGACCTCGTAGTAGTCCGGGAAGGCCAGGGCGGCCCTGGCCCGGACTTCGGACGGATCCTTGGCGGCCCGGCCCCATTCGGCGCCAAGATACTGGGTGGGCTTTTGCAGCCAGGGAACGAGCTCGCGCATGGATGTCTCCGGCCGCCATGGCCAAAGCCAGGAGGTCGGGCCGGGGCGGTATGGTGTGGTTGGTGAAAAAAGGACAGGTCCCCGCCCGGCCGGTCGACCGGGGGGGACCCTTCTTGCCTGGAACTATTTCTTGAGGAGATTCGAGATGTTGCCCTTGCCGGCTAGGTTGGACAGAGTCTTCAGATCGCCGGTGGTCGAGAGCGTCAGGTTGCTTGTGGCTTCGAGGTAGCGGGTCTTGAGTTCGTCGGGGAACTTCTTGAACTGGTAGAGGACGTGGGCAAGATCGATTTCGCCGCCGACCTCGGTCTCGAAGGGGTAGCCGAAGGGCAGAAGCAGCATCTGCACGCCCTGCTGGGAGGGAATGGTCTGCAAAAGGGCCACGTCGGTCAGCTTGCCGGCTTCCTCGTCCCATTTGCCGAGGACGGTTTCGCCGTTTATGAGTTTCACGAGGCGGATGTCGTAAGCCATGTGTCGTTCTCCTTGGTGGTTGGCGGCGCGAGCGCCGGCCCCATCAGCTAGATATCGGGTCCGGCCGTGTCAAGGCCGGGACTATTCGTTGTAGTCGAAAACCGTGAACCCCTGGCTCTTGCACAGGGCGTCCCGCTCGGCTTCGCGCAGGTCGGCGCGCACCATCTCGGCCACCATCTGCTCGATGGTGATGCGCGGCTGCCAGCCCAGGCGTTCCCGGGCCTTGGTCGGATCGCCAAGGAGCGTCTCCACCTCGGTCGGCCGGAAATAGCGCGGGTCCACGGCCACCAGGCACTGGCCGGTTTCGGCGTGGTAGGCCTTCTCCTGGTCCCCTTCCCCTTCGAAACGCAGCGGAATGCCAAGCTCGGTCGCGGCCATGTTGATGAAATCGCGCACCGAATACTGGCGGCCCGTGGCGATGACGAAATCCTCGGGCCCGTCCTGCTGGAGCATGAGCCACTGCATCTCGACATAGTCCTTGGCATGACCCCAGTCGCGAAGGGCGGAGAGGTTGCCGAGGTAGAGGCAGTCCTGGAGCCCGAGCTTGATGCGGGCCATGGCCCGGGTGATCTTTCTGGTCACGAAGGTCTCGCCGCGAAGCGGCGACTCGTGGTTGAAAAGGATGCCGTTGCAGGCATACATGCCGTAGGCTTCGCGATAGTTGACCGTGATCCAGTAGGCGTAGAGCTTGGCCACGGCATAGGGGCTGCGCGGATAAAACGGCGTCTTCTCGGTCTGCGGAATTTCCACCACCTTGCCGAAAAGCTCCGAGGTCGAGGCCTGGTAGAACCGGGTCTGCTGCTCCAGGCCCACGATGCGGATGGCCTCGAGCAGGCGCAGGGTGCCAAGAGCATCCACGTCGGCCGTGTATTCCGGCGTCTCGAAGGAGACCTTGACGTGGCTCTGGGCGGCCAGGTTGTAGACCTCGTCCGGCCGGACCTCCTGCATGATGCGGATCAGGTTGGTGGAGTCGGACAGGTCGCCGTAGTGCAGGACCAGCTTGCGTCCGGTGTCGTGGGGATCGCGGTAGAGGTGGTCGATGCGCTGGGTGTTGAAAAGCGAGGCCCGGCGCTTGATGCCGTGGACCTCGTAGCCCTTTTGCAGCAGCAGTTCGGCCAGATAGGCCCCATCCTGGCCGGTGATCCCGGTGATGAGGGCGACTTTGCTCTTCATGAAGCGGTATTCTCCCGTAGCGGTTGGCCCAGTTCGTGGGCGACCATGGCCCGCGCCACCTCGGCCGGACCCAGGGTCGCCTTCCAGCCGAGCAGGCTCGCGGCCTTGGCCGGATCGGCCCGGCTGACGGCGATGTCGGACGGCCGGAAAAGGGTTTTATCCACGTCGACGTGGTCGCGCCAGTCGAGGCCGGCGGCGGCGAAGGTCTCGGCCGTGAATTCCTTCAAGGTGATGGTCGTGCCGGTGGCGATGACGAAATCCTCGGGCGCGTCCCGCTGGAGCATGCGCCACATGGCTTCCACGTACTGCGGGGCATAGCCCCAGTCGCGGGCCACGTCGATATTGCCGAGCGACAGGCGCTCGGACGATCCCTTGGCGATGCGACAGGCGGCGGAGACGATCTTCCGGGTGACGAAACGCGGCGGCCGCAGCGGCGACTCGTGGTTGAAAAGGATGCCCGAGCAGGCGAAAAGATTGTAGGCCTCGCGGTAGTTGGCCACCTCGAAGTGGGCGGCCGCCTTGGCCACGGCGTAGGGGCTTCGGGGCGAAAAGGGCGTGGCTTCGGTGGCCGGCTCCCCGCCGGTGTCGCCGAAGCAGTCGCTGGAGGAGGCGTTGTAGAGCCTGACCGGGGCTCCGAGAAACCGCACGGCTTCCAAGAGATTGAGCGTTCCCACGCCGATGGACAGAAAGGTTTCCACCGGCTGGTCAAAGGACAGGCCTACCGACGACTGGCCGGCCAGGTGGTAGATCTCGTCGGGCCGGATCTTGGTCAGGACCGTCAACACGCTGCGAAAATCCGTCAGGGTCACGGAATGCAGCGACACGGCCTCGCGGATGCCAAGGGTGGTCAGATTGCGAAACGAGGCCATCTGGGCGTCGCGCGAGGTCCCGGCCACCTCGTAGCCTTTTTCCAGGAGCAATCGGGCCAGATAGGCTCCGTCCTGGCCGGAAACCCCGAAAATAAGCGCTTTTTTCATGTGGATGGTATCCAAGGAGACGGTACCGGGCAACGCGGCAGATTAGGGGTTTCCACAACCGTCGTCAACCATGCCGGGCGGGCCGGCGGCCGCGGCCGGTCCGTCGGACTTGCGGCAGGCGGCGCAGATGCCGTCGATACGGACCTCCACCCCGGCCACGTCCATGCCGCAGCATTGGGCCAGGGCCGCCACGTCGACCGCCTCTTCGGCGGCCGGCAGGCACTCCATGCGGCCGCAACGCAGGCAATAGGCGTGGCAGTGGGTCCGGCTGGAAAAGCGGGGGCCCAGGCAGTAGCGGAAGGCCCGGTCGCCGGAACTATGGCGATGGGCCAGCCCCTTCTCCACAAAGAGGTCGAGGATGCGGTAGAGCGTGACCTTGTTGGCCGGCCTCCTGGCCCGGACCCGGGCCAGGATGTCGGCGGCGGCCAGGGCCCGGCCCTCCCGGGCCAGGACATCGGCCACGCACAGCCGAAGCGCGGTCGGCTCGATGCCGGCCCGGGCCAGCACGGCCGCCGTTTGCCCGCTTTCCAAAGCCTCGCCGGCCATGCCTTACGCTCCCTGCCGCCGGTGGCGGCTGCCCGCAACCAGGGACAGGCCGAAGGTGGCGGCGGCCACGGCGATGATGGCCGCGCCCGAGGTCAGGTTGAACCGATAGGCCAGGAGCAGCCCGGCCAGACAGAAAAAGACGTTTAAAAGCGCGGCCCAGGCCATGGCCCGGCCAAGCGAGGCGGCCCGGCGCACGGCCAGGCTCGGGGCCACGGACAGGAGTGCGATGACCAGGATCAGGCCGGCCACCCGGATAAGGAGAACCACCGTGACGGCGGCCAGGGCGGTGAGCAAGTAGTGCAGAAACCGGACAGGGGCCCCACGCACGGCCGCGAACTCCCGGTCAAAGGCCATGGCCACAAAGCCGTTGTAGTGGCGAAGCGTCACCGCCACCAGCAGCACGGCCAGCCCGGCCAGGGCGTAGAGGTCGGCGACCGGCACCGTGATGATGCTGCCAAAAAGGTAGCTCATGAGGTCCGGCTTGTAGCCCGGCGACAGGTCGAGCAGGATGATGCCGAAGGCCATGCCGGCCGCCCACAGGACGCCGATGACCGTGTCCGTGTCCTCGACCCGGCGCAGGGTCACGGCCGCCATGAGAAGGGCCGCGGCCACGGTGAAGGCGACCGTCACGGGCAAGACGGGCAGAGCCAGGAAATAGGCCAGCCCCACCCCGCCGTAGGCGGCGTGGGCCGCGCCGCCGGCCAGAAAGACCATGCGGTTGGCCACGACCAGCGTTCCCATCACGCCGCAGCAGACGGCGGCCAGAAGCGCGGCAAGCACCGCATGCTGCATGAAAGGCAAGGCCAAATCCTCGATCATCGGGTCTCCAACGGCGACAGGCCGGCCAGGTCGGGCGGCATCCGGCGCAAATAGGCGTCCAGCGGACAGGTGTGGCGGTGGACGCCGTAGAGGAGGTCCACCATCTCCTGGGTCAGTCGCGGCTCCGGCGAATAGGCCAGCCGGCCGTTGACGCAGGCGACCGCCGTCACCCCGGCGGCCAGGATGCTCATGTCGTGGCTGACGACCAGGGAGGTGACGCCCTGGCCGATGCGGGAAAGGACCTCATACAGGCAAAACTTGCCCTGGGGGTCGATGTTGGCCGTGGGTTCGTCCAGGATCAAAAGCGCCGGGTCGGAAACCAGGGCCCGGGCGATGAGCGTGCGCTGCTTCTGGCCGCCGGACAATTCGCAAAACCGCCGGCCGGCGAGCGGCAGCATCTCCACCTGGTCGAGGGCCGCCTCGGCCTGCCGGATCGATTCCCGGGAGTGGCGAAATCCGTGCCGGCCCGGGGCGATAAGGCCCATCAGCGCCACCTCGCGCACCAGGATCGGCAGGTCCTTGCGCTCGGCCATCCCTTCCAGCCGCTGGGGCACGTAGCCGATGCGGGAGCTGTTGCGGCCCGGCTCCTCGTCAAAGACCCGGATGGTGCCCGTGGTTGGACGCAGGATGCCGAGGAGGAGCTTTAGAAACGTGGTCTTGCCCCCGCCGTTGGGGCCGAGCACGGCCAGACGCTGGCCCTCGGCCACGGCCAGGGAAATGTCCGAAAGGACATCCTGGCCGTTGTAGGCAAACGTCAGGTCGCAGATATCGATCACGGGCGGCGTCACTTGCCCTCCGGCCGGCCGGCCATTCCCTCACGCAGGGCCTTGGCCGCGGCGAGCAGGTTGCCCGGCCAGTCCTCGGCCAGGGGATCGAGAGCCGCCACCTTGCCGCCGATGGCCTGGGCAATGGTCTCGGCCTGCCGGGCGCTCATCTGGGGCTGCACGAATATCACCTTCACGCCATCCTCTTTCGCTTCCCGGACCAAGGCGGCCAGGGCCTTCGGCCCGGGCTCGCGGCCGAGCTGTTCGATGGGCTCCTGGACCAGCCCGTAATCCCGGGCGAAATACCCCCATGACGGATGAAACACCATGAATTTGTGCTCTCCCGCCGGCAGATCGGCGAACATCTTGCGGATATCGGCGTCCAGGGCGTCGCAGGAGGCGGCGAAACGGTCGTAGCCGGCCTTGTAGGCGGTCGCTCCGTCCGGATCGGCGGCGGCCAGACCGTCGCGCATGGACGCGGCCAGCACCTTGGCCAGCGCGGGCGAGAGCCAGACATGGGGATCGGGTTCGCCGGCCTCGTGATGGCGCCCTTCCTCGTGGCCCGCCCCGTGGCTGTCGGCTACCCCTGCCTCATGGTCATGGTCATGGGCCATCATGGGGATTTTCTCGATGGCCGCGTCGGTCTGGACGATGGCCATCTTCGGGTTGGTGGCGGCGAACCGGGGCAGCCAGGCTTTTTCGAAGTCCATGCCCACGCTGAAGTAGACGGACGCCCGGCCGAGATCGGCCAGTTGCCTGGGCTTTGGCTCGTAGGTATGGGCGTCGGCCCCGGCCGGGACCATGACCAGCACGTCGGCCCGGTCGCCGGCGACCTGCCGGAGGATATAGGCCTGGGGGGCGATGCTGACCGCGGCCAGGATTTTGGCCTGGGCCGGCCCGGCCAGCCCGAGGACGAGGAGCGTGGCTCCCAGTAGCAATGACATCCGTTTCATGGCTGCTCCTTTTGGCCCGCGTCGGACGCACGGGCGAAGGCAATGCAACAGAGTTGCACGGCGAAGTCAAGTCCCGCCGCGAACCCATGTCCTGGACCGAAAAAGGCTTGCGGCACGCGGCAATCCCCTCTACCGCTTGGGACCGGGGCACAAAGGCCGGCACCGCCCCTGCGGACGGACCGCCGCCGGCCCTTTCCCCAAAGCGCCTTCGGGTCCGCTTGCACCCCTGTGGCGACCGCGTTTCCGTCTGACGGTCCGACTGTCGGACCGTCCACATTCGGCCGCCCCGCTCCTCCCAACCTGGCCCCTCCTCGGTGACGGGGCCGTCAGGAGACGTCGCGCCATGCCCAGAGCGATTTCCCGTGGCTTGACCGCCGGTCAAGCAGCCTGTCTGCTTGCGTCCTGAGTTCGCTCCCCTGCGTCGGGTGCGGCTGGTGCTGCCTGGCCGACCCGTGCGTGGAGTCGCACATTCTTTACGGCTACTTGAAACGCTGCCCCGACCTCTATTGGCACGGTCCGAGCGGACAATACCGCTGCCGCCTGGCCGAAGATCCGGTCAGGAGCGAACGGATGCGCTTTCTACTGGGTGTGGGACACGGCTGCTGCGCACCGCTCAATGGGTGGCGGGAGGATGTGAAGGAGCGGGAAGAATGAAAGATGCCTTGGCGGCCGGGGGGATCACCCCCGGCCCCCCTGGATGGGCGGCGGCTATTTCTCATGCGACAGGTTGGCGAGAGGGGGCAGGGTAAGAACGGTGGCGTAGGCGTCGAGCACGATCCGGGCCGTCTTTTCCCATGAAAAAAGTCCGGCCCGGGCCAGGGACCTGGCCCGCAAGGCCTCTCGTAAAGCCGGGTCGGCCGCAACGGCGGCCATGGCCCGGGCCAGGCCGGTCACGTCCTGCGGATCGACCAGAATCGCCGCGTCGCCGGCCACTTCCGGCAGGGACGTAGCGTTGGAGCAGACGACCGCCGCCCCAAGGCTCATGGCCTCGAGTACCGGCAGGCCGAATCCCTCGAAGAGCGACGGATAGAGGAAGGCGAAGCATTCGCCGTAGAGCCAGGCCAGTTCGGCGTCAGTGACGTAGCCCGTGAAGACGAGATGGTCGGCGATGCCGAGTTCCTTGACCGTCCGGGCCACGTCGTCCATGAGCCAGCCCTTGCCGCCGGCCAGGACCAGCGGCATGTCCCCGCCCGTGTCCCGCCGCCAGGCGGCATAGGCCGCGAAAAGCCGTTCGTGGTTTTTCCGGGGCTCGATGGTGCCGACGCAGAGCCAAAAATTTCCCGGCGTAACGTCGGCCAGCCCCTTGGGCCGCTCTCGCGGCGAACCGGACCCGAACCGGCTGGCCAGAGGCGCCACAACCGTCCGGTTTCGCGGGAACTTCGGGAAAACCCTCAGGAAGTGGTTGAGGGAATAGTCCGAGATGGAAACCACGAAATCGGCCAGGGTCGCGGCCCGAAAGAGGCCGTCGAAGCAGCCGGTGCGGTTGGCCTCGGTGGTCCAGGCCGGGTTGTCGAGAAACGACAGGTCGTAGAGGGTATAGACCAGTTTTGCCCGGGACAGGCCGGCCGGGCAGAAAAAATTGTTGGCGTGGACGATGTCCGGGCTGCCGAGCCGGATTTCGAAGTCCGGCGGCGGCTGGCGGAAAAACCGCTTCTGGGACCAGAAGCGGCAAAAGGTCGGGCCCAGGCGAAACCGGCGGCCAGCCGGACGCAGGCAGGCCCGGGGACGCGGCTCCCGGAAAAAATCGCCAAAGGCCGGATAGAGGACGTAGTCGTTTTCCCGATCCACCACCGCCAGGGCGGCGAGCAGGCCGGCCGCGAAATAGCCGCACCCCGCCTTGCCGGCCCCGGTCTGGGACACGTCGAAGCCGATCCTCATGCCGCCCCGCCCGGCCGGATGAGGCCGCGTGTCAGCCACGAGGCCGTGGTGCGCCAGAGCACCGGGGAAACGTCCCGGTTCCAGCGCCACGAGGCCCGAAGGGCGGCCAGGGCCACGGCCGGGGTGAAAAAGGGGCTCGCCTCGCCAAGCTTCCACCGCTCCCGCACCAGGACATGGGCGTAGTTGCACAGCCACCGGTCCGGAGCCCGGCCGAAGGTGGCCACCATCATGTCGTTTATCTCGGCATGGACCGTGACCTTGGCCCCGGATGTCTTGGTCTCGGGATAAAACCGCGAACCGGCCAGCTTTTGCGGCAGACAGGCGAAGACCGCCCCGCCCTTGGCCAGGCGCAGCCAGAACTCGTAGTCCAGGGTGTACTGCCAGCGCAGGTCGAGAGCCCCAAGCCGCTCCACCACCCGCCGCCGGAAAAAGGCGGCCGGCTGGCAGATGATGCACTGGTCCTTGAGACGCGACAGGCTGAACGGTTCGGCCGGATAGGGTTCGATGACCGCGTCGTCCACGTCGATGTGGTCGGCCGCGCCGTAGACCACGTCCACCTCGGGCCGATTCGCAAAAACCTCAAGCACCGCTTGAAAGGCGCCCGGATAGTAGACGTCGTCGGAATTGATCCAGGCAATGACCTCGCCGGAAGTGGCGGCGATGCCCTTGTTGACCGCGTCGGGCTGGCCCTTGTCCCGCTCGGACCGGAAGCGCAGCCGGTTGCCGTAGCCTTCAAGCACGGCCACGGTTTCGTCCGTGCTGCCGCCGTCCATGACCACGTATTCCAGGTCGGCGATACCTTGGGACAGGACGCTTTGGATGGTGCGGCCGATGAACCGTCCCTGGTTGTAGGACGGCGTGACCACGCTGACGCTAGGCATCGCCATGGCCGGCCTCCGCGTAGCGCAGGTCCACGTCGCGGGCCCCGTCGGTCAGGCGCAGCTCCCGGCACCGCACGGACAGCGTGCGCCGGTCCGCGCCCGGGCCCTGGGCGTCGCCGCGCCGGGCACCGTCAAAAAAGAATTCCACATACCCGCCGCCCGGCGGCAGATCTGGCGCGAAAGTCGCGGCCTTGCCCCTGGTGAGCGTCACCGGCTTGCCCCAGGGCTTGCCGCAGACGAACGTCGCCACCGTCACCCTGCCGGCCGGGCCCTCGGCCGGCAGGGCGAATGCGGCCCGCAGCCACTGCCGTTGGGCGGCCGGGCCAAAGGCGGCGAAAAGCCTGGCCCCGCACCAGCCGTCGGCGTAGAGCCCGCGCACGGCCGTGCTCTGGGACACCGGCCGGGCCAGCACCTCCTCGAAGACGCCAAGGTACTTGCGGGCCATGTCCTCAGGCCCGCCAAAGGCGGCCAGCCGCTCCCGGCCCCGGGCCACCAACTCCCCGGCCAGCCCGGGCGTATCCAGCAGCCGGCTGACGGCGGCCACGATGTCGTCCGGCCGGCGGGGGTCGAAATAGAGGGCCGCGTCGCCGCCGACCTCGGGCAGGCTGGTGACGTCGGAGCAGACGATCGGCGTGCCAACGGCCATGGCCTCGACCAGCGGCATGCCGAACCCTTCGAAAAGCGAGGGAAAGACCAGCGCCGTGGCCCCGGTCAGAAGGGCCGCCAGCTCGGCGTCGGCCACGTAGCCGGCAAAGACCACCCGGCCCTCCAGGCCAAGGCGGGCCACGGCCTCGCCAAGTTCGCGACGAAGGCCGGTGTCCGCCCCGGTCAGGACCAGCCGCAACCGCGTGTCCGGACGGTCGGCCGCCAGCATGCCAAAGGCGGTCAAGAGCATGCGGTGGTTTTTGTGGGGCCAGAAATTGGCCGGATAAAGAAGGTATCCGTCCTCGTCCAGGCCAAGCCGATCCCGCACGGCGGCCACGGCCGCCTCCGACGCCCGCTCCAGGCGGCGCGGCAGGGCGATGTGGATGGTGGCCGTGCGCCCGGCCGGCACGTTGCCCTGTTCGAGCACGGTCCGCCGGGCGAAGTCCGAGATGCAGACCAGCCGCTCGGAGAGGCTGGCCGCGGTCAGAAACGTCCGCTCCCGGCCGGCCTCCTCGCCCGGGGAGAAAAACTGCGGATAGTAGGCGTATTGCAGGTCGTAGACGACCGACACGGCCGGCACGTCCGGGTGGTGGAAATACGGCATGGTAAAGGGGCAGAAAAGCAGATCCACGGGCCGCCCCTTCCAGTGCGACAGCCCCTGCCCGCGCCCGAGGGAGGCGGCCCGGACCCGCTCGACATTAGGCGCGTCGAGGTGGGCCAGCTCATCGAAGGCCGCGTCGGACACGAGGCAGACGAACCGCCAGTCCGGCCGCATGGCCCGCAGGGCCTGGACGAGCAGGATGGTCATGAGCTTGGCCCCGCCGTTGTCGCCGCCCGGCAGGACCGGCGTCAGGTCCACGGCGACCAGGATGTCCGCCCCCGCCTCCCGGGCCGCGACCGGCTTTCGCCCGCCCCGCTCCCGGAGCACGTATTTGACGAGCTTGTTGTGGAACCAGGCGATGCGGCCGACGCGCAAGAGCACTTTGTTGACGAACCCCGGCAGCCGGCCCTCGCTCACCCAGCCCGATGCCGTCTCGCGGATCACCCCTTCCAGGCCCCCGGCGTCGGTCGCGGCGGCACCGCAAAGTTTTTCGGCTTGTCTCTCGGCCGCCTCGGCTCGGTCGGCGAGGTCGAGCAGGGCCAGGGCCAGGCGGCCGTCCGGCGTGCGGGAGAGGGCCTCGGCCACGGCCTGGCTCCCGTGATCCGGGATGGGCTGCCGGCCGGCCACGAAGAGCATGTCGTAGGGGAAAAGCGGCGTCTCGAACCGGAACCGGTCCATGCCGGCAAAGGCGAAAAGCTCCCGCACCGCCTGTTCGCTGTAGAGATAGAGATGCTCGGCCGGCAAAAGCATGCGCACGAACGGATCGCCATCCGCCACCAGCCGTTCATGGGTCGTGCCGGCCGGAAAACGCGGGGTCTGGACAAAGACCACCCCGCCCGGGGCCAGCAGCCGCATCACCCGGCGAAGGCTCCCGACCGGATCGGGCAGGTGCTCCAGCACGTCCATGAGGACCACGGCGGCAAGGCTCCCGGGTGTTATGTCCTGCTCTTCCAGCGGCCCGGCCAGGACCTCCAGGCCGAAGGTGCGGCCGGCAAACCCGGCCAGGGTGGCGTCGAATTCGAGGCCCCGAGCTCCGAACCCGGCCCGCCGCAGGAGGGCCGTGAAACCGCCGTGGGTGCAGCCGAGTTCCAGCACGTCGCCGGGCGGCAGGCAGGCCCGCAGAAAATACCGCAGCCAGGAGACGCATCGTTCCGACAGGTCGAGCCTCGACCGGATATCGAGGGACGGCTGGCCGGGGGCGGCCTCCTGGTGGCCATAGCCCCTGGCCGTCTCTTCCCGGGAAACCAGCGTGCCGCAGGCCGGGCACAGCATGTACGCCTCGGAAAAAGGCTCCAGCCCGCCCGTCCCGCACCAACATTGCCGCATGGCGACTCCTTGCGGGGAGGGAACGAGGAACCGGGGGAGGGAACCCCTTTTTGCAAAAAGGGGTTCCCTCCCCCGGACCCCCACCCTCCCCAAAAACGCTTAACGGGGGAATCGGTAAAACGGTCCCGTCATAAAAAATGTGTGTCCGTTATCGTTGCAGGGGTCCGGGGGGATCATCCCCCCGGCGGGACGCGGGGCGGAGCCCCGCATCTTGTCCGTAGAGCCGCATGACCGCCTGGCCGGGGAGGTTGGCGACGCCGTGGTGGGTGAGTTGGACCGGACTGGTGTCGCGGCTGCGGAAGGTGACCATGAAATCCCCGGCCCGGGTCAGGATGGAAATGACGGTGGTGCGGCTGTCGAGCTCCTGGTGGGTCAGGCTGGCCCGGCGGTGGAAGTCCGCCACGCCCATGGCCTCGAAGCCGAGGTTGAAGGTGTATTCGCCCGGGGCCAGGTCGAGCTTGACGTCAAAGCGCACCCGGAGGCTCGATCCGGCCGGCACGGCGGTCGGGTGGTCGCAGTCGAATTGCAGGGTGTTCTTGCCAAATACGATGACGCGCTTGTCGTTGACGAGTTCGACCCCGGCCACGGCCACCTCGATGTCGTGGGCAACGGCGTAGCGGCAGAAAATGGAGACGGTTTCGCCCTGCTCGAAGGCCCGGCAGGCCTGGCCCGAGGCGTCGCACACGGCCACATGGGTGCAGGCCGCCCAGTCGTTGGCGGCCACGGCAACGGCCGAGAGGTCGAGAAAGGCGTCGACAGCCGGCCAGAAGCCCTCGGCCGCGTCCTCGGACGGCAAATCCAGGCCCGGGGCCGCCTCGCCCGGGGCCTTTGGCGCAAAGCCGCTGTCGCCGACCATGTAGCGCTTGACGGCCGCGGCCGCGTCGCCAAGGAAGGCGACCTTGCCCCGTTCGATCAAAAGGGCACGGTGGCAGAACTGGGCCACGTCGTTCATGGCGTGGGAAACGAGGACCACCACCGTGCCGCGCGAAAGCAGCCCGTCCAGGCGCTGGTAGCACTTCTGGCGGAAAAAGACGTCCCCGACGGCCAGCGCCTCGTCGATGATGAGCACGTCCGGTTCCAGGCTCGTGGTCACGGCAAAGGCCAGGCGCAGGAACATGCCGCTCGAATAGGTCTTGACCGGCTGGTCGAAGTGCGGCCCGATGTCGGCAAAGGCCGCGATGTCGTCCATCTTGGCTTCCACCGTGGCCCGGGGGATGCCGAGGACGGCGGCGTTGACGTAGACGTTTTGCCGGCCCGTGAATTCCGGCTTGAAGCCCGAGCCGAGTTCAAGAAGCGCGGTCGTGCGCTCGGGCAGGACCACCTCGCCGCCGGTCGGCTCCAGGACCCCGGCCAGGATCTGCAGAAGCGTCGATTTCCCGGCCCCGTTCTTGCCAATGATGCCGAAAGCCTCGCCGGGCATGACCGTAAAGGAAATGTCGCGCAGGGCCCAGTGTTCCCGGTAAAGCGGTTTGCCGCCGGGCAACAGGAGCTGGCGCAGCCGGTCCTGGGGCCGGTTGTAAAGCTCGTACATCTTGGAGACGCCCCGGGCGCAAATGACCGGAGCGGCCATGGGGGGGGCGGCGACGTCAGACGGCATCGGCAAAAAGCCTCTTGGCGCTGGCGAAAAAGGTGTAGCCGGCCAGCATGACCACGGCCGAGGCCACAGTGACCCAGGCCAGGGCGGCCCAGTCGGGCGTCTGGCCCCAGATGATGGTGCGGCGCAGGTGGTCGACCACGGGATGGAGCGGGTTTATGGCCAGGAGCCGGCGGTAGGGCTCGGGCACGGCGGAAAGGGGATAGAGGATCGGGGTGGCGAAGAAATAGAGCTGCACCGCCACGCCGACGATATTGCCGAGGTCCTTCAAGAAGACGCCGATCGGGGCCAGAAACCAGCAGACCCCGAGGGTCAACATGCAAAGGGGCACATAAGCCAGGGGCGCGAAGACCACGGTCCAGGACAGGGACCCCGTGGTCAAAAGGACGCCAAGGGCCACCAGGGCCAGGCTGACCAGCGATTCCAGGGCCCCGGCGCACAGGATGCCGACCGGCAGGATCTCCAGGGGAAAAAGGACTTTTTTGATGAAATTGACGTTTTCCGAGAGCAGCCTCGGCGTGCGGTTGACGCACCCGGCAAAGACCTCGAACACGGCCAGGCCCGTGAAAAGGATCAGGGCGTAGCCCATGACCCCGCCCTGGCCGCCGCCGGCCCAGGTCGGCTTGAAGACGACGGAGAAAACGAAGGTGTAGACGGCCAGCGTGGCCAGGGGCGACACCAGCCCCCAGAGAAGCCCGAGCTGGGCCCCGTGGTAGCGGGAAAGAAACTCGATACGGGCAAAGGTGGCCAGGATCTCCCGGCGACGCCAAAAGTGGCGGGCAAAGGCCACGGGCGAGAGCCCGGCCAGGAGACCGGACCAGAACGATCCGACCCGGGGCCGCCTGACGACCATGACGTGTGGTGATGCCTGCATGGAGCCGGTTGCATATTCGATCGAATTAACGCATGTCAACGCATCCGCCGAAAGGTCCAGCCTCAAACCCGACCGCAACGGCACCGATCGACACCCTTTTGGACGCTTTCCCATGCGCATCACCATCGACGCCAGCTCCCTTTCCCATCCCCGGCGCACCGGCATCGGCCGGTGCCTGGAATCGATCCTGCCGCACCTGGCCGCCCTGGCCCGGGGCCGCGACGCCATCGTGCTGGTCTCGGGCAGTCCCATTGTCAACGCCACAGCCCGGGCCCTGCTCGACCAGGGGCTTGTCGACGCCGAAACCGTGTGCACGCCCTCGCTCTACGTTTGGCAGCAGGCCGGCATGGCCGGACAGCTCAAAAAGATCGACCCGGCCGTCCACTACGCGCCGGACGGCCTGCTCCCCATCGGCTTTGTCGGCCGCTCAGTCGGCGTGGTCAACGACATCCTGTGGAAACGCCTGCCCGAGACCCTGCCCTGGCATATCCGGCTGGTCTTCGCCCTGCGCCAGAAGGCGAGCCTTGGCCGGCTGACCATCCCGCTGACCCTTTCGGAATTCACCCGGCGGGAGCTGATCCGGGCCTACGGGCCCATGGCCACCCGGGTGCGGCCGACGGAACTTTGCGCGGCGGACCTGTCGCGGTTTCGGCCGCTTGTCCCGGAAGACGCTCCGGCGCTGGAGGCTTTCCGGTCCCGCCACGGCCTGCCGGAAGGCTATGTCCTGGCGGTCGGCAATCTGATGGCCCACAAGAACCTGGGCGCGGCCGTGCGGGCCGTGGCCAGGCTGGGCCGGCGGGCGTCGGGCCCGAGGCTGCGGCTGGCCGTCATCGGCCACGGCGACCCGGCGGCCGTGGCCGCGCTCCTCCCCCCGGACGCGGACCCGGCGGATTTCGTCTGCCTGGGCTACCTTTCCGACGACGATGTGGGTCTGGCCTACCGGGGAGCGGCGGCCTTCGTCTTTCCGTCGCGCTACGAGGGGTTCGGGCTGCCGCTCCTCGAGGCTATGGCCAGCGGCGTGCCTGTGGCCTACGCCGACGCGGCTTCGCTGCCCGAGGCGGCGGGCCTGGCCGGCCTGCCCTTTCCGGCCGACGACGATGCGGCCCTGGCCGATATCCTCACGCGCCTTGCGGCCGACGAAAGGCTCCGCGCCCGCCAGGTCGCCCTTGGCCTCGACCGGGCCAGGGACTTTTCCTGGGAAGCCTGCGCCGGGAACGTCTACGCGGCCCTGACCGAAGCCTCGGGCACCCCGCCCCTTCGCCTGCCAAAAGTGACCATCGTCACCCCGTCCTACAACCAGGCCGGGTACCTGCCCCGGACCTTGGCCAGCGTGGCCGGCCAGAAAGGCGTGGCCGTGGAGCACATCGTGCTCGACGGCGGCTCCACCGACGGCACGACCGAGGTCCTGCGGGAGTGGGACGACAGGCTGGCCTTCTGGCGTTCGGCCCCGGACGCGGGCCAGACGGCCGCCCTGGCCGAAGGCTTTGCCTTGGCCACGGGCGAGGTTATGGGCTGGCTCAATTCCGACGATTTCCTGTGGGACGAGACGGCCCTGGCCGCCGTGGCCGAGGCCTTTGCCCGGCACCCCGAGGCGGTCATGGTCACGGGCGACACGGTCCTGACCGACGCCGACGGCCAGCCGGTCATGATCGACATGGTGCTGGCTCCCTCGGCCCGGCAGATGCGCCACACCATGGCCGTGCCCCAGCAGTCGACCTTTTTCCGGCGCTCGGCCTATCTCGATGCCGGCGGCATGGACCCGTCGTTCGCCTACTGCATGGACTTCGATCTCTTCGAGCGCCTGAGCCGCCACGGCGCGATCGTGCGCATCCCCAAGGTCCTGGCCGCCTTTCGCCTCCATCCGGCCGCCAAGACCGCCACCTGGCAGGCGGTCTTTCGCACCGACGTCCTGGCCTGCCAGCACCGCCACGGCCAGGGGCTCTTCCACGAACTGGCCATCAAGCTCGTGACCCTGGAGGTCCGCCTCGGCTCCGTCCTGGCCCAACTCGGAGCCCTGCTCAAAGGCCGCCGGCTCCCCACCCAGATCAATGCCCGGATCGAACCGCTTCGGGCCTATGCCCGCAAAAAGCACGGCCTGGCCGGTTGACATGCGCATCGCCGTAAGCGCCCGCACCCTCGATTACCCCTCCGGCGGCCCCAAAGAATATCTGATCGGGCTGGTCAACGCCTTGCTTACCATCGGCGGCCATGAACTGGTCCTCTACTATTCCCGGGCCGACCACCTGGGCACCTTTCCGGGGGCCACGGAAAACGTGCTTCCCGTTCGCAACCGGCTCCTCTTCGACTGGCTGGCCCTGCCCCTGGCCCTTCGCCGGGCGCGGCCGGACGTGGCCTTTTTCCCGTCGTCCAACATGCCGCCCGGCATTCCCTGCCCGGCCGTGGTGGCCATGCTCGACCTCGGCTATTTCCACCCCACCCTTCGCATGTATAAAACAGCCGACACCTGCTACATGCGCCGGGCCATCCGCTACAGCGCCCGGCGGGCCGAGCGGATCGTGGCCATCTCCGAGCACACCCGGCGCGACGTCCTGCGCCTGACCCGGGCCCGGCCCGAAAACGTGTCCGTCACCCCGCTTTCCTGCGACCCGATCTACAAGCGCCCGGTTTCCCCGGACGCGGTGGCCTCCTTTCGCCGCGACCACCGTCTCAGCCGGGACTTCATCCTCTACGCCGGCAACATCTCGCCGCGAAAAAACCTGTCCGTGCTCCTGGCCGCCTTTGCCAAGGTGCGGGGCGCCCTCGATTGCGACCTGGCCGTGACCGGCGGCCTGGCCTGGAACCAGGATTTCGAAGCCGACGTGGCCCGGCTCGGGCTTGCCGGCCGGGTCAGGCGGCTTGGACACATTGCCCGCGACGACATGCCGCTGCTCTACCGGGCCGCCTCGGCCCTGGCCTTTCCGTCGCGCTTCGAAGGCTTCGGCCTGCCGGTCCTGGAGGCGCAGGCCTGCGGCACGCCGGTCGTCTGCGCCGACGCCACCTCGCTCCCCGAAGCGGCCGGGAAGGGTGCCCTGCTCGTCGATCCGACCGATACCGAGGCCTGGGCCGCGGCCCTTGCCCGGGTCACCACGGACACGGCCCTTCGTCGAACCCTCATTGCCGCCGGCCGGGCCAACGAGGCCCATTTCACCTGGGAAAAGACCGCCCGCCTGACGCTTGCCGCCCTGGAAGCCGCCGCCGGGGCCCCCGGCCGTTGACCCCTCCCCTGCCGTCTCCCGCCCTTTGTCCGCGTTTCTCCCTGGGCCAGGGATTGCGGTCCTTTTTGATTCACGGTATGAATTATATCGGAATACGCACACACTCCCACGGCCGCCCAGGCGGCCTATTCGGTTCTTGAAACACCAGGACGGAGGGAACATCCATGACCAGGAAGCACATCGTCGTCATCGGCGGCACGGCCGCCGGACCCAAGGCCGCCTCCCGGGCCAAACGGCTCGATCCCGAGGCCGAAGTCACGCTCTTGCAAAAGGCCCCGGAACTGTCCATGGCCTCCTGCGGCTATCCGTATTTCGTGGCCGGTTCGGTGGCCGACCGCAGCGCCTTGCTGGCCACTCCGGCCGGCGTGGTCCGCGATCCGGCCTTTTTCGCCGGGGCCAAGGGCATCGCGGCCCTGGTCGGCACCGAAGCCACAGCCATCGACCGGCAGGCCAAAACCGTGTCGTGGCAGCGCCCGGCCACCGGGGAAACCGGCCACCTGCCCTATGACAAGCTGATCCTGGCCACCGGCTCCGTTCCCAAGGTGCCGCCCATTCCGGGCCGGGAACTGGCCGGCGTGGCCACCCTGTCGAGCCTGGCCGACGCCGACGGGCTTCGCGCCCTGGCCGGCACCCACAAGGGTGGCAAGGCCGTCATCGTCGGCGGCGGGCTGATCGGCATGGAGACCTGCGAGGCCCTCGTCGCCGCCGGCCTGGACGTGACGGTGGTCGAGGCCCTGCCGGGAATCCTCATGGGCTTTCTGGATCCGGAGCTGGCCCTCTTGGTCGAAAACCACGCCAAATCCAAGGGCGCGGCCATCCTGACCGGCGTCGGCATCGCGGCCATCCTTGGCACGGACGGCAAGGTGACCGGCGTCCGTCTGGCCGACGGCCGGGAACTGCCATGCTCGCTGGTGGTCCTCTCCATCGGCGTGGCCCCCAACGTGGCCCTGGCCAAGGCCGCCGGGCTGGAGCTTGGACCCACCGGCGCCGTCGCCACCGACGCCCACATGCGCACCTCCGATCCGGACATCTACGCGGTCGGGGACTGCGTGGAGGTGAAAAACCGGCTGACCGGCCGGCCCATGCTCGCGCCGTTCGGCGACCTGGCCAACCTGGAAGGACGGGTGGCCGGCGAGAACGCGGTCCTTGGCGACACGGCCACTTTTCCCGGCAGCATCGGCAGCGGCATCTGCAAGGTCTTCGATTTCGCCGCCGCGGCTACGGGCCTGTCCGAACGCCGGGCCCGGGAGGCCGGGTTCGACGTGGTGACGGCCGTAAACGCCGGGCCGGACAGGCCCGGGTTCATGGGGGCCAAGCCCCTGGTCTCCAAGCTCATCGCCGAGGCCACGACCGGCCGCATCCTGGGGTTTGCCTGTGTGGGCCCGGGCAACGTCAACCGGCAGGCGGCCGAGATGGCCATGGCCATCCTCGGGGACCTCACCATCGACGATGTGGCCACGGCCGACCTGCCCTACGCCCCGCCCTATTCCCTGGCCGTGGACCACGCCATCGCCACGGCCCACGTCCTGCAGAACAAGCTGCGCGGGCTCATGCGCGGCGCTTCGAGCCTGGCGGTCAAGGAGCGCCTGGACGCCGGGGAAACGCCGTTTCTGCTCGATGTGCGCGGACCCAAGGAGTTCGAGGAAATGCGGCTTGGGCTCGGGGAGACGCTCATTCCGCTTGGGCAGCTCAGAAAGCGCCTGGGCGACCTGCCGGCCGACAAGAGCGCGCCCATCGTCGCCTACTGCAAGGTCTCTATGCGCGGCTACGAGGCCCAGCGCGTGCTGGAAGCCCACGGCTACGACAACGTGACGGTCCTGGAAGGCGGCCTGGCCGCCTGGCCGTTCGGGCTGGAGAAGTAAGGGGTCACGGCGCGGCCCCGGGCGGGACAATGCCCGCCGCCGCAAACGGGTGCTGGTCAAGATCATCGGCGAATAGTTTCCCCTGCCGGGGAGGACAGCGCTTTCATACCGCCGACCCGGCACCCAATCTCCCCCCTTCCAGGGGGTCCGGGGGGGCTGGAAAATCCCCCCCGGCCGCCGGAGGCATCTTTTTCTTTATTTATTCCCGTACAGCGTCTTGATCGATTCGCCGAGCTTCTGGGCCAGGGGCGAGGCGGCCATCCTGTCCATGACCACTTCCACGTAGGCGCCGGTGCCGCAGGACTCGGCCTTGGAGAGCGCCTCTTCCAGTTCGCGGTTGGTGGTGACCTTGGCCGTGTACCAGTCGGGCATGCCGAAGGCGGCCGGCAGTTGCGTGTAGTTCCAGGGGGCCAGGTCGTTGTACGAACTCATGGGGTCCTTGCACAGGAGCCGCTCGATCAGATAGCCGTCGTTGTTGAGGCAAAAGACGATAGGTTTGAGGCCGTAGCGCCCGAACTGGCCAAGCTCCTGGACGGTCATCTGGTGGGAGCCCTCTCCGGTGAAAAGGAGCGTGCGCCGGTCGGGCGCGGCCATGGCCGCGCCAAAGGCGGCCGGCGTGGCCCAGCCGATGGCCCCCCACAGGGTCTGGTTGAAAAATTCCGCACCCGCCGGCATCCGGGCGAACCCGAGGCCCATGGAGACCGTGCCGGTCTCGGCCACGACGATGTCGCCCTCGCGCAAGAACTTTTCCCAACGCGGATAGAGGTAGTCCGGGGTGATGGCCTCGTCCGGTCCGCCCTTGGGCTCGCCAAGGCCCTTGGGACGGGGAACGGCGCCCCCGGGTTTGGGCGAAAGGACGCGGGCCAGGCCCGTCAGCACGTCGCGCATCTCGACCTCGCGGAAAGTGGCGTGGCCGACCCGCACCTCGTGCTGCATGACCGCGACCATCCGCCTGGAATCGATCTTGGCGGTAAAGGCGCCGGTGTTGAAATCGCTCCAGAGCGCCCCGAGGTTCAGCACACAGTCGCACCCTTCCACGAAATCGCGGACCTCGGGGTTCATGATCCGGCCGTCGTAGAGGCCGACGTAGCCGGGCAAGGTCTCGTCGAGGGCGGTCTTGTCCATGAACATGGTGGCAAAGGGCAGCCCCGTGCGGGCAAGCAGGTCCGTGGCCAGGGGCCGCAACCCGAGCCGGGCGATGAGGTAGCCGGCCAGGACCACGGCCGAACCGGCGGCATCGACCTTTTCGGCAATGGCCTCGATGGCCGCGGCCAGGATTTCGGGATCGCTCTGGGGCGCCTCGGGGACGCAGACCGGTTCCCCGGCCAGGGGCGCGTCGGCGTGGTCCTGGGGAATGGCCAGGTAGACGGGCCTGTTGCGCGTGAGCGCCGCTTCGAGGACGCGCTCGATCTGGCAGGCCGCGTTTTCGGCCGTCAAGACGGCGCTCGCCGCCACCACCGGCTTGGTCATGTCGGCGTAGGCGTCGAACTCGCCGGTGCCAAGGGTATGGTGCACGATCCGCCTGGCCCGCTGGGTGGAAACGCCCGGCATGCCGACCAGATGGATGACCGGCAGGTGTTCGGTGTAGGCCCCGGCCACGCCGCAAAGGGCGGACAGCTCGCCCACGCCGTAGGTGGTGCAAAGGGCCGCCCGGCCCTTGATCCGGGCGTAGCCGTCGGCGGCGTAGGCGGCATTCAGTTCGTTGCAGCAGCCGACCCACCGGATATCCGGATCGTTGTCCACGGCGTCGTTTAGGGCAAAAGAAAAGTCACCGGGCACGCCGAAAACGTCGGTGATGCCGATCTGCTTCAGGCGCTCCATCAGGCGTTCGAGAACCGTCACGACCATGGCTTCCCCCTCTCCCTCTATTTTTCCAGCACAACCAGCAAACCATGATCGGAAAGGCGCGTCAAGACAGCGGGATGCGGGATGTCAGGCGAAAAGGGCCCGGCGTCGGGCGGCGGCCCGGGTCACGGCCTGGCCAAGGGCCGCCATGTCCACGGGTTTGGGCAGGTAGTCGTCCATGCCGCAGGCCAGATAGCGTTCCTGGTCGCCGTCCATGGCGTGGGCGGTCACGGCGATGATGGGGATTTCCGGATCGAGGCCGGGCCGCTCCCGGCGGCGGATGCGGCGGGTGGCCTCGTCGCCGCTCAGGCGCGGCATCTGGATGTCCATGAGGACCACGTCGAAGTCGCCGCCGTCGAGGACATCGAGGGCCACGTCCCCATCCTCCACGGCCTCGGCCGTAAACCCGAGTTTTTCGAGCATGGAGACCGTGGCCATGCGGTTTATGGCGTCGTCCTCGACCACCAGCACCCGGACCGGGGTGGCGGCGTCGATCGGTTGGCGCGCGACCGGCCCTCCCTCGGCCACCGGGGCCTCGGCCTCGACGCAGCGGATGGAAAAGGTGAAGTCCGTGCCTTTGCCCGGTTCGCTTTCCACGGTGATATGGCCGTCAAGCAGGCCGATCAGACGCTTGACGATGCCAAGCCCAAGGCCCGTGCCGCCGAACTTGCGGGTGAGCGACCCGTCGATTTGGGTGAACGGATCGAAGATCTCGTCCATCCGTTCCTCGGGGATACCGATTCCGGTATCGCGGACCGTAAAAAGCAGGTGCAGGGTCCCGCCGCGGCGCGAGGCGGGGACGATGGACAGCCGGACCACGCCCCAGGAGGTGAATTTGACGGCGTTGCCAAGGACATTGAACAGGATCTGGCGCAGCCTGGCGGCATCGGTGGCCACAAAGGGCGGCACGGCGTCGGACACCTCGGAGAAAAGGGAGATGCCCTTCTTGCCGCATTCCGGGGAAAGCATGCCGCACACGTCCGTGACCACGGCCCGGATGTCGCAGGCGTCCTGGCACAGGGCCACCCGGCCGGCGTCGATGAGGCTGAAGTCCAGGATGTCGGCCAGCACCTTGACCAGTCCCCGGCCGCAGGTCAGGGCCGTGGCCACGCTGGCGGCGTCCTCTTCGGACAGGGGCGACATTTCGAGCAGCTGGAGCATGCCGAGGACGCCGTTTAAGGGCGTTCGGACTTCGTGGCTGATGTTGGCCAGGAATTCGCTTTTGACCTTGCTTGCGGTCTCGGCCTCGGCCATGGCCTGGCGCAGGTTGCTTTCGGTGCGTTTCTGGGCCGTCACGTCGAAAAGGACGCCGTCGAAGACCACGCCCCCCTCCGGCGCCTGTCGCGACGCGGCCCGAAACTGGCACCAGCGCACCGATCCGTCCCCGGCCCGCATCCGGGCCTGGACGTCGAGGGCGGCGCGGCCGGCCGCGGCTTCGACTTCCGCCCGGCGAAAGGCCTCCCGGTCCGCCGCCTCGATCCGATCGAAAAGGAGCCCGGCATTCTCGAGGACCCTGGCCGCCGGCAGGTCGAAGAGGCGCTCCACGCCCTGGCTCATGGAAAGGAAACGGCGGCCGCCGTCCGGACGCACCTCCAGGCAGTAGATCACGCCGTCGGGCAGATTGTCGCCAAGGCCGCGCAACAGGGCCTCGCGTTCCAGGAGCGCGGTCTCGTCCTTTTTGCGCTCGGTCACGTCGCGGTAGATCTCCAGCCGGACCCGCCGGCCGCCCAGGGTGAAAAAACCGGTCTTGACCGAAACGTCGCGCACCGCCCCGTCCCGGGTGACCAGGCGCGTCTCCCAGACCAGGGACCGCCGGCCATCGGCGTACCGGGCCTCGACCGGCGTGGCCTGTCCCGCCTCCGGCGTTGCGAGAAGCAGGCTCGCCGGGGTGCGGCCGACCAGTTCCTCACACTCATAGCCCCACTCGGCCGTGACCGCGAGATTGCAGTCCAGGATGCGGCCCGAATCCTCGGCCACGAGCAAAATGACATCCATGCCCTGGTCGAAAAGCGACCGGTACTTGCCCTCGCTCTCGGCCAGGGCCTGCTCGGCCTTGCGCCGCCTGGCCCCGGCCATGGCCAGGCTGCCCCCCAGCACGGCCAAGAACAGGAGCCAGACGAAAAAAAGCAGGTTGTTCGCCCGGTCCTGCCGCCCGGATATGGAGGCGCCCTGGCGCCCGATAGCCTCGCTCAGGGAATCGGCCGCGTTTTCCAGGGCCGCGAAGGCGGCCTGGAATTCCAGGCGCTGCCGGTTCCGGTTTCCGGCCTCGCCGGTCAGGCTTTGCCGGGCCAGCCCCTCGAAGGACCGAATGCCCTGCCGGTAGGCCGCAAGCGCGGCCGCCACGTCGGGCATCCCCTCCCCCAGGGGCAAGCCTTCGTCCGCAGACAGCACCTTGGCGGCATCGTCCACGCGAAGGGCGGCCTGCTCGAACAGGGCTTCCGCGTCGGCCAAGGGAACGGTGGCTTCGCCCGCCAGGTGGCGCTCCAGGACCACGTATCCCCTGACCACGTCGCCCCGGGCCAGGCGCAGGGTGTCGAGCAGGCGCGGGTAGACCTCGAAATGCGTCCGCCAGGAGACGTTGGTCCACCACAGAAGCAGGCCCGAGAGCAGGGCCACCGCGACCATGGCGTAGAGGTGCAGGTCGATCCAACCGAGGGTTCCCAGGGATTGCCGCCTGGCCTGTCCGGCTGCGGGCATCTTAGTGGCTCCAGCCCGGCAGGGCCTCGGGGCCGAAGCCGAAGGGAGAAACGGCGCGCCGGTGCTGCGGGGACCCGATATACCGGCGCAGGGCGGCGTTGACCGCCTCGGCCAGGGGCCGGTCCTGGGGACGGAAGGCGAAGGCGCTTTCCCTGATAGTCGCGTCCGGCGGTTCGCGGAAGGGCGCGGCCTGTTCGACCTCGCCCGCCGTCTCGCCGGCCAGCCAGGCGACCGTGGGCGCGGACAGGGCCAGGCAATCGGCCCGGCCGGAACCGACGGCCGAAAGCCCGGCGGCCGGATCCGGCACCACGAACAGCCGTTGGGCCGGTTTTCCCAGGCGGACCAGGGCGGCCTGTTCCACCGAACCGTCCAGAACCGCCGCCGTGACCTCCGCTCGGGCCGCCACGTCCTCGTAGGAAAAAAGGGAAAAAGGATTGCCGTGACGCACGAGCAGGCCCGGCCGCACCTGGCAAAAGGGCAAGGAAAAAAGGACCTGGGCCGAACGCTCGGGCGTGATGAAGAGCCCATTGGCCAACATGTCGACCTGGCCGTCCAGGAGCGCGGGAATGGCCCGGCCGAAATCCAGGAGCACCCAGCGGACGGCGGTCACGCCCATGGCGTCGAACACGGCCTTGGCGATCTCCGGCGCCTCGCCCGTGACCTTGCCGTCGCTTGTGCGATACGAATACGGCGGTTCGCTCGAATAGCCGATCCGCAATGCGCCGCCGGACCAGACCGGAGCCGGCGCGTTTCTGCCCTCCCGGACATAGAGCAGGCCCCACAGGCCTGCCGCGGCCACAAGGAGGGTAACGGCCACATAGCCCAGAATTCTTCGCATGGCCTGTCCCGGTTGCCGGTTCCACAACGCGACAGACGCCGTCCGGACCGCCGCCACGGCCATTCCCCGTTCTCGGAAAGGACACCGCCGGACGGGACCCGAGGCAGTGGCACACCGCTGCACGGCGTTTCGAAAAAGAAGACGCTCGTCGCTTTTTCCCTACACCCATGCGCCAGTAATGGCAACGAATCTTCGATATCGCCATCCCTTTTCCAAAAGGCGCATGGACAGGCAAGCAGTCATGTTTTATAAAACAGGGAAAAGCGATCCACGCGCATCAAGGACCACGCCATGCCCATAGAACTCAACTGCTTCGCCACCCTGGCTCCCCTGACCCCTCCCAACTCCGGGGCCTTCCCGATCACGGCAGGAGAAACCGTGGCCAGTCTCGTCGACCGTCTCGGCATCCCGCGCGACGAGGTAAAAATCGTCTTCGTCAACGGCGTGACGTCGGACCTTGCCCGGCCACTGGCCGACGGCGACCGGGTGGGCATTTTCCCGCCTGTCGGCGGCGGATGACCCGGGCGGAAAAATCCGCCCCCCGCTCCCAGACGCAACCCTGATCCGGCAAACGACGGAAGGATCCGTCCTCGCCCGGGTCGGCGCGTGCCGGCGCGTCCCGCGTCTAGACGCCCATGATGTTGTAGCCGGAATCGACGAAGATCACCTCGCCCGTGGTGCCGGACGACAGGTCCGAGGCCAGGTAGAGGGCGCAGCCGCCGATGTCGGAAAGCGTGATGTTGCGGCCAAGCGGCGAGCGGTTCTCGATGGTTTCGAGGATGGTGCGAAAGCCGCTTATGGCCGAGGCGGCCATGGTCTTGACCGGACCGGCGCTGATGGCATTTATGCGCACCCCCGACTGGCCGAGGTCGACCGCCAGGTAGCGCACGCTGGCTTCCAGGGCGGACTTGGCCACGCCCATGGCGTTGTAGTTGGCGACCACCCGGCCCGAACCGTAGTAGCTGAGCGTCATGACCGAGGCGCCGGAGACGAAAAGCGGCTCGAAGGCCCGGCACAGGGCCACCAGGGAATAGGCCGACACGTCGAGTGCCACCCGGAAGCCTTCGCGGCTGGTGTCGATGAACCGGCCGGCCAGATCCTCGCGGTTGGCGTAGGCGATGGAGTGGACCAGGCAGTCCACCGTGCCCCATTTCTCCCGCACCAGCCCGGCCGCCCGGGCGATCTCCTCGTCGCTGGTCACGTTGCAGGCAAAGACGAAGTCCGCGCCAAGATTCTCCGCAATGGGTTCGATCCGCTTGCGGATGGGTTCGGCGGCGTAGCCAAGGGCCAGGGAGGCCCCCTCGTCGCGCAGGGATTTGGCAATGCCGTAGGCGATGCTGCGCTCGTTGACCACCCCGAAGACCAGTGCCTTTTTGCCGCGCATCAACATGGCGTCCTCCCGTGTCAGCGCCCCTCGGCCTCGCGCAGGATGCCGGCCAGGATGAGGTCCAGCACCCGGTCCACGCGTTCCCGGTCGGCGTCGTCATACAGGTTCAGTCCGCCGAAGACCCCGCTTTGGCGGGACCGCACGGACAGGAACATGGCCGCCCCGCCAAGCACGGCGACCACGGCGGTGAGGTCCAGGGATTCCGGGACCTCGCCGGTGACGTTCTCGAAAAATTCCAGGGCCGCCCGCACCCGGGGATATTCCAGGAGCCGGGTGAAGCGGTTGCGGCACATGAGTTCCCAGGCCAGGATGTCAAGGGTGCGGGGCCGGGCCAGGAGCCCCCGGATGGTGGCCTTGAAAAAGTGGGAAAGCTGGGCCTTGGGCGGCAGGGAGGCGAAACGGTCGGCCACGTCGTCGCGGAGCTCGGCCACGGTCGGCCAGAAGGTGGAACTCTGGCCGAAAGCCGTGACCATGTCGTCGAGGTCCTGGAAGTGGCGCAGCACCACCGCCCGATCAAGGCCCGCCGCCTTGGCCACGGCCTCGAGGGACAGCCCGTCGAAGCCCTCCCTGGCGAGCAGGTCGCCCAGGGCCTCCAGCAGCCGCTGGCGCACCGTGCGCGGCTTGCCGATAGGGATGATTTTCACCCCGGACATGGGGCCTGCCTCACGCGCGCCTGGCCCGCACGAAACTGTCCACGGCCACCAAAAGAGCCAGGGCCAGGATGGAGCCGTCGCGGAAGAACGTGGCCGGAGAAATGGCGTCCTCGGCCTTGGTGGTGAAACAGCCGCACTGGGTGCTTATGCCCTTGTGCCAGGCCCAGGCCATGGCCGAGAGAAAGACGGCCATCATGAGGCAGGCGGTCAGGCTCGCCCCGCGCGACAAAAAGCCGGTTACGAGGCTCATGCCGACGACCACCTCGATCCAGGGCAGGACCAGGGCCACGCCGTAGATCAGCATGTCGGGGAGAATCTGGTAGTTGCGGATGATCTTGGCAAACGCGGCCGGATCGACGATCTTGTCCCAGGCCGCGGCCAGGAAGATGCAACCCAGAACCATACGGGCGATGACGCCGAGGATTTTCACGCTCCGCCCTCCGTGGGGCCGCCAGCGGCCAGCCAACCGTCGAAACCGTCGGAGACGACCGTGACGTAGGGGAATCCGGCCGTGCGCAGGGCGTCGCCGAGTTCCTTGCTCTTGTCGCACAGGATGCCGCCGCAGTAGATCACCAGCCGATCGTCGGGAGAAAGGCCCAGGGCCTTGGTCGCGGCGTCCAGGTCGCCGTACATGGCCTCCTGGGGCAGGTTTTTCGCCCCGGCCACGCGCCGTTCGGCATATTCCCCGGCTGTGCGGGCGTCGATGAAAACCACGCCCGGCTTGCCGCGAAGGGTCAGGGCGGCGTTGGCGTCCACGGTTTCAAGGCCCCGCCGCAGGGCTTCGCGCCGGTCCAGGGCCGCGAAGTCGGCCACCCAGGGCAAAGGCTCTTCCCGGGCCATGTTCATGGCCACGGACAAACCCGCCCCAAGCAGGCAGATGACCACCAGCTCCAGCCAGAGGGGCGGCAGCCGCCGCACCGTACCCTGCGCCATACGTTCCCGCCTTGACAAGATTTCCCCGCCTCGCGCATATGCTTTGGGCAGGCTGGCCGTTTCCTATCCTACCCGCCGGCCAAAGCGCAACCCGTAACCCCGGAGACGCCCATGTCCGACGCCGCCGACCCGGCTCTCGTCCAAAACGCCTCGGCCGAGGAGGTCCGGGCCCTGCTCGACAAAACGCCCCAGGGAGGCCTCACCCTGCTCGATGTCCGCATGGAACCCGAATACGAGGAATTCCACCTGCCCGGCGCGACCCTTTCCCCGCTGCCCGACCTGGCCGACACCCTGGAGGCCCTGGACAGGAAGAAACCGGTGGTGGTCTACTGCCGGGGCGGCAAGCGCAGCGCCGCGGCCGCGAAAATCCTGTCCGGCGCGGGATTTCCAAACGTGGTCAACATGCTCGGCGGGGCATTGGCCTGGCAGGGCGCGGCCGCAACCGGGCCGCCTGACACCGGCATGACACTCCTTGACGGCACGGAAACGCCCCGCCAGATCCTGCTCGCCGCCCTTGGCATGGAAGCGGCGCTCGGCGCCTTTTACGGCAAGCTGGGGCAAGCCGCGGCCGATGCCGCAACCCGCGACGTGTTCGTCCGGCTGGCCGGCTTCGAGGAGCGCCACCTGCACCATGTGCACGGCCTCTACCGCAAGGCCACGGGGGACAAAAGCGAGCTGGCGGCGCTGCTCTCCGGCGTGTCGCCCGAACTGGAGGGCGGCCTGCCCGGCGAAGCCTTCCTGGCCCAGCTCGGCGGCGAACCCGATGCGCCGGGCGAGGCCCTGGAGCTGGCCGCCTCGGTCGAGGCGCAGGCCCTGGACCTCTATTCCCGGCTGGCCGGACAGGCCAAAGACCCCGAATCCGCCGCGCTTTTCACGACACTGGCCCAGGAGGAAAAAAGCCACCTGCGCGCCGTGTCCAACCTCATGAACCGCCTCGCCACAATCAGCGAATAGGAGCACCCATGCAACCCGTCAATTTCCTCATGAATATCCTCTGGCTCATTCTCGGCGGTCTCTGGATGGGCATCGGCTGGTACCTGGCCGGGGTCGTCATGGCCATCACCATCATCGGCCTGCCCTGGACCCGGGCCTGCTTCGTGCTCGGCAACCTGTCGTTCTGGCCCTTTGGCAAGGAAGTGGTGGACCGCCGCCACGTCTCCGGCGAAGACCTCGGCACCGGCCCGCTGGGCTTTCTCGGCAACATCATCTGGTTCGTCCTGGCCGGGGTCTGGCTGGCCATCGGGCACCTCACGGCCGCGGTGGCCAATTTCGTGACCATCATCGGTATCCCTTTCGCCCTCCAGCACCTGAAACTCGCCCTCCTGGCCCTGGCCCCCATCGGCAAGACCGTGGTGGACAAATCGTACTGAGCCGGAAACCGCCATGCAAACGGCCTACCTCGTCCTGGCGCTGGCCGCCGGCATGTTCATGCCGGTGCAGGCCGGCATCAATTCCAAGCTCGCCGGCCTCGTGGACGGGGCCATCGCGGCGGCCTTCATCTCGTTTCTGGTCGGCACCCTGGCCCTTGGCTGCGTCCTTGCCGCCCTGGGCCAGGGCGTGCCCGTCTCCCGGGCCTGGCCGGCCGGGCCGTGGTGGTACTGGATCGGCGGGTCGCTCGGCGCTTTTTTCGTCACGGCCACCGTCATCCTGGCCCCGCGCATCGGGGCCGGGGCCATGGTGGCCCTGACGCTGGCCGGACAGGTGGCCGCCTCCATGGCCCTCGACCACTTCGGCCTGCTCGGCTTCCCCCACATCCCCTTCGACCTGAAGCGGCTGGCCGGGTCCGTGCTGCTGTTGGCCGGGGTCTATCTGATTCGATTCTGAAGGCGGATTCCCCCCGCCGCCACCGCTTTCCCCGGCTTGCGCGCCCCCAGGGCGGCGGCGGTTACGCGTTCCAGGAGCCAAGCCCCCATGAGGCTGGCCGCGCCGGCGGCCATGGCCTCGAGCGCGAACCGCGCCCATGGGGCCAGACCAGCCGTGGCCGGACCGCAGAAACTCAGGAGAGGCTGGTGGCAGAGATAGACGCCGTAGGACAGCAGGGAAAAACGCCTGACCCAGGCCCAGGCTCCCGCAGCCGCCATGCACGGCAGGCGGAAGAGCACGGCGAACACGGCCAGACTCCAGACCGCCCCGCTCATGTGCCCAAGCGACGGCGCGCCGGGCACGACGCCGGAAAGGAAGGCGGCCAGGCAACCACCGGCCAGGAACAGCGCCAGCCCCCGGCCAAACGGCCAGCCCGGGCCGGCCTGCTCCCGGTAAGCCTGGGCCATCCACAGGCCGCACAAAAATTCCGGCAGCCGCGGTGGCAGGTTGAAGGTCCACAGGAAGGCGAACGTGTCCCAGCCGGTCCCGGGCGCGGCCGCCCCCCTGGCCTTGATCCAGACCGTGACCGGCCACATGGCCGCCGCCGAGACCAGACACCAGCCGGCCGGGCCCAGGCCCGGACGGCGGACCAGACGCACCAGCCAGGGAAAGACCAGCGTGAACTGGACGAGCAGCCCGAGCCACCAGGAGGCGGCCATGTTGCCGTAAAACGGCCCGGTCCAGAAGGGATCCAGGAACAGGAGGTGGGAGGCCACCCCCGTGGCCAGGCCCCGCCAGTCCGACAGCCGGAAGACGGCCGCCGAGACGGCGGTCAGGACCAGCACGGCCAAAGCGTACTGCGGGTAAAGCCGCCACAGCCGCTTGCGCACGTAAGGACCGAAGGCCGGGGGCGGGACGGGCGCGGGGCCGAAAAAAGGCAGGCCCATCAAAAACGCGGTCATGACGTTGAAAACGACCACGCCCAGGGACATGGACCGGAAGGCCGCGTCCAGGAGCGTGCCCTGCCAGGCCCGGCCGAGTTCCGGGAGCCCGAGCCACAGGTGGTGGCAAAAGATGGCGGCCATGGCCAGGGAGCGGATGGCATGCAGTTGGGCGATCTCGCCCGTGCGTCCGCCCTCCGGCCGCGCCGGCCCGGTCACGAGCCCTTTCGCTCGCGGTTGCGGCGGACCGTGACGGTTTCGCCGCCGATGCCCCAGTTGTCGGTCTCCACTTCTTCGATGAGGACGAAAGTGGTCTGGGGATTTTTGCCCATGACGTCGCGCAGGAGGTTGGTCACGCCTTCGATGACGTGGGCTTTCTGTTCCGGGGTGACTCCGTCGCGGGTGATCTTGATATTGACGAACGGCATGGCGGCTCCTTGGGCTCAAACGTTGGTCGCGATGCGGCCATACTAGCCAAGGGCCCGCTCCCAGTCCAGGAGCGGGCCTTTTGTCGCGCCGCCCGGGCGGCGGAGAGTCGGAAGCCGGCCCGGCCGGCAATAGGGATCAGTTCCCGCCGACGGGCCAGAGGATGGCGGCCTGGGCGGCCTCGGGACGCGGCAGGATCACCTCGCCGTTGCCGAGCTGCGAATACAGGACCCGCATGAGCCGGCCGGCCGAATCCAGGTAGGCGGTCAGGGTGAAGGGAACGGCCGTTCCGCGGACCTTGGCCACCAGCGGATTGACCGCCATGAAGCGCAGGTCCTGGAAGGTGAGCGTCGTCCCTTCCGGACTCGTGGCCGTGGAGATGACCGGAAAATCGGTGAACCAGACGTACTGGGCGAAGACCGGGGCCGCCTGGCCGAGGGCCTCCAGTTCCGCCGGCGCGGCCTTCCGGTAGCGCCGTTCGGGCAGGAGTGTCCCGGGCGAGGAAAGGTCCATGCCGGTCAGCACGTATTCGTCCCCCTCGTCGGCCACGATCTTCCACCACAAGGGCGCAAAGGCGTCGGGCTGGGCGTGGATGGCCTTGACGTCCTGGCCCTGGGCGGCGAGAAGCGTGCCGGCCCGGCCGGCCACGTAGTGCCCGACACCGAACCCGAGCGCCGGCCAGGCCAGCATCACGGCCAGTCCGGCCACGGCCAAGCCCTTTCGCGCGCCGGGCCGCACAACCCCGGCCACGGCCAGTCCGACCAGGGCCAGGGTATAGACCGGGTCAATGATGTAGACCGAGGGAAAGGACACCCGCATGTCGGAAAAGGGCAGGAAAAGCCCGGTCCCGTAAGAAGTTATACAGTCGAGAAAAAGGTGGGAAAGGGCGCAGATATAAAATAGGATGAAAAACCGGCCCGCGCCGGCCTCACGCCACAGCCGGTGCGCCACCAGGGCCAGAAGCCAGGCCAGGAGCGCGCAGCCGAGCAGGGAATGGGTCAGGCCCCGGTGGTAGCGCATGTAGGCTTCCGGGCCGAAAAATGTAACGATATTATCGAGATCAGGCATCCAGGCGGCAAAGGCGGCCAAGGGGACAAGGGCCCGGCCGGCCGGAAAGCGGTCCTTGGCGGCCTGACCGATGAGCACGCCGGCGGCAACATGGGTAACAGGGTCCATCGATCCTCCGAAAACGGGTTCAGGGCGAGGTTTTCGTAGGATAGGGCCTTTTTCGCATTTGACAAGGATCACCGCTGCGCTACAGTGCGCCCCGGCGCGTTCGCGCCCAAATCACCCCTTCTTTCGGAGCGATCATGGCAGACAAGTCGCCGGACACCAAAGACATGCCGGCCGAGGGCGAATTCGCCGCGCTCATGGAGGCCTCCCTGGCCGAACGTGGCGGCGAGATCAGCGTTGGAGACCGCATCACCGGACCCGTCATCGCCGTAACGGACACCACTGTCGTGGTGGACACCGGCACCAAACTTGACGGGGTGGCGGATAAATCCGAATTCCTGGACGAAAACGGCGCGCTGACCATCAGCGAAGGCGAGGCCGTCACCCTCTATGTCGTGTCCGTACGCGGCGACGAGGTGGCCCTGTCCAAGGCCCTGACCGGCCAGGGCGGCGCCGAGGCGTTGCTCGCGGCCTTCGAGGCCGGCGTTCCCGTGGAAGGCAAGGTCACGGCCTCGCGCAAGGGCGGCTTCGACGTGGAGATCCTCCACCGACGGGCCTTTTGTCCGGTCAGCCAGATCGATCTGGCCTTTACCGACAATCCCGAAGTCCACGTCGGCCAGACCTACACCTTTCTGATCACCACCTTTGAACGCGACGGCAAAAACATCGTGGTTTCCCGGCGCAAGCTCCAGGAGCAGGAACGGGCCGAATCCGAACTGCGCTTCCTGGAGTCGGTCAACCCCGGGGACGTCATCCCGGCCGTGGTCACCCGCTTCGCCGCCTTTGGCGCGTTCGTGGAAGTGGCCCCGGGCCTCGAGGGACTCGTCCACCTGTCCGAGCTGTCCTGGTCCCGGGCCGAAAAGGCCGAGGACGCCGTGGATCTCGGCCAGGCTGTCACGGTCAAGGTCCTGTCGTTTGACCGCGACAAGAAGGGCCGGCCGCGCATCTCCCTTTCCATCAAGCAGGCCGGCCCCGATCCCTGGGACACCGTGGGCGAAAAATTCGCCGCCGGGGACAGGGTCGAAGGCAAGGTCACGCGCCTGGCCGATTTCGGCGCCTTTGTCGAGATCGCGCCCGGCATCGAGGGCCTCATTCACGTGAGCGAAATGAGCCACGTGCGCCGCATTGCCAAGCCGTCCGACGTGGTCAGCCCCGGCGAGACGGTGACCGTCGCCGTCAAGGACGTGGACCTGTCCAAGCGCCGGATATCGCTCAGCCTCAAGGAAGTCGCCGGCGACCCCTGGGCCGCCGTGTCCGACACCTTCGCCATCGGCTCGACCGTGGAAGGGACCGTGGAGAACCGCCAGCAGTACGGGCTCTTTATCAACCTGGCCCCCGGGGTGACCGGCCTTCTTCCGGCCTCCAAGCTCCGCGATGCCCTGGAGCCGGCCCCCTACGAAAAGGTCTCCTCCGGAGATACGGTTTCCGTGGTGGTTTCCGAGATCGACACGGAAAAGCGCAAGATGACGCTGGCGCCCGTCGGCGGGACCAAGGAACGCGAATTCACGCGGGACCGCGGCGAGTATCGGGACCGCGACCGGGATAACAACGACTGGAAACAGTACGCGAAAAAGGAAAAGCAGACTGCCCAGGCTTCGGGCGGCGGACTTGGCCTTTTGGGCGAAAAGCTCCAGGAAGCCCTGTCCAGAAAGAAAGGCTGATCCATCTCGCCGACCGGGACTCCCCGGCCGTAGCCGCAGGCGGCCCTCCCTCCGACCCGATCCGGCCGGGGACGGGGGGCCGCTTGCCTTTTCCGGGCCCTGTCCGCCCAACCGCCCCGACCGGCCGCCGGTCGGGACCACTGCCAGCCTTCAAGGAGGTTTCATGGCCGCCGAGCCCAATAAAATCATCTATTCCATGATCCGTGTGAGCAAGTTCCACGATAAAAAGCCCATTATCAAGGACATCTCCCTGTCCTATTTCTACGGCGCCAAGATCGGGGTGCTCGGCCTCAACGGTTCGGGCAAATCCACGCTTCTCAAAATCCTGGCCGGCCTGGACAAGGATTTCCAGGGCGAGACCGTCCTCACCCCCGGCCACACCATCGGCTACCTGGAGCAGGACCCGCTGGTCGACGTCCAAAAGACGGTGCGCGAAGTGGTCGAGGAAGGCGTGGCCGAGACGGTCGCCCTGCTCCAGGAATTCGAGGACATCAACGCCGCCTTTGCCGAGCCCATGGAGGCCGACGCCATGGACAAGCTGATCGAACGCCAGGGCGAGGTCCAGGAAAAGCTCGACGCCCTGGACGCCTGGGAACTGGACAGCCGGCTGGAAATGGCCATGGACGCCCTGCGCTGTCCGCCGGCCGACACGCCGGTTGCGGTCCTGTCCGGTGGCGAACGCCGCCGGGTGGCCCTGTGCCGGCTCTTTCTCCAGAAACCGGACATCATGCTCCTGGACGAACCGACCAACCACCTGGATGCCGAGACCGTGGCCTGGATGGAGCACTTCCTCCACGGCTATCCCGGCACGGTCATCGCCGTCACCCACGACCGGTATTTCCTCGACAACGTGGCCGGCTGGATCCTCGAACTCGACCGGGGCCGCGGCATCCCCTGGAAGGGCAACTACACCTCGTGGCTCGAGCAGAAGCAGGAACGGCTGCGCCAGGAGGAGAAATCCGAAAGCGAGCGCCAAAAGACCCTGGCCCGGGAGCTCGAGTGGGTGCGGATGTCGGCCCATGGCCGCCACGCCAAGTCCAAGGCCCGCATCTCGGCCTACGAAACCCTGGCTTCCCAGGAATCGGACGGCATGGCCAAGGACCTGGAGATCTACATCCCGCCCGGACCGCGGCTGGGCAAGAACGTCATCGAGGCCGAGGGCGTGGCCAAGGGCTTTGACGACAGGCTGCTTTTCGAAAATCTGAACATGATCGTGCCGCGCGGGGCCATTGTCGGCATCATTGGCCCCAACGGCGCGGGCAAGACCACCCTCTTCCGGATGATCACCGGCCAGGAGACTCCGGACGCCGGCACCTTCAAGCTCGGCGAGACCGTGGAGCTGGCCCACGTGGACCAGAACCGCGAGTCGCTCGACCCGGAAAAGACCGTGTTCGAGGCCGTGGGCGAAGGCTACGACACCATCCGGCTCGGCACCAAGGACGTCAACGCCAGGGCCTACGTGGCCCGGTTCAACTTCACCGGCCAGGACCAGCAGAAAAAGGTCAAGGTCCTCTCCGGCGGCGAGAAAAACCGCCTGCACCTGGCCCTCATGCTCAAAAGCGGGGCCAACGTGCTGCTCCTCGACGAACCGACCAACGACCTGGACGTCAACACGCTTCGCGCCCTGGAAGAGGCGCTTTTGGCCTTTGCCGGCTCGGCCCTGGTCATAAGCCACGACCGCTGGTTTCTTGACCGGGTGGCCAGCCACATCCTGGCCTTCGAGGGCGAGAGCCAGGCCGTCTTTTTCGACGGCAACTTCACGGAATACGAAGCCGACCGCAAGGCCCGCCTGGGCGCTGCGGCCGACATCCCCCACCGCATCAAGTACCGGCACTTCAGTCGGGCCTGATCCAGCCGCCGCCACGCCGGCCCCCGGTCCGGCGTCCGGTTCCCGGACCCGAAAGCCGCTTGCCCCGCCGCAGGCGGCTTTTGCGTTTGCGGCCCAGGCCGTCGGCTTCGGGCCAGCCTTCCGGAGAAACCGGCATTGACACCACCTCCGAAAAGCAAGAGGTTGCGACCATACCAGGGCCCCTGCCCGCTCCTTTTCGGGGAAATTCCCCGCTCCAGGCCGAGATGGCCGGCAATGGGCGGACAGACAGCAAGACGACGGCAGCGGGTCCATGCTCCAGGACGACGGTTTCACCAAACAAGGAGTCTTCCCATGGAACTACGGCAACTTGGACGCAGCGGCCTCTGGGTTCCGGCGCTGAGCTTCGGCACGGGGACCTTCGGGGGCAGCAACGAGTTTTTCAAGAAATGGGGCCAGACCGATGTCGAGGAGGCCACGCGCCTGGTGGACATCTGCCTGGAGGCCGGAGTCAATTTCTTCGACACGGCCAACACCTATTCCGAAGGCAACTCGGAAATCATCCTTGGCAAGGCCCTGGCCGGCAGGCGGGACAAGGCCATCGTTTCGACCAAGGCCACCTTTCCCATGGGCGAGGGGCCCAACAACCGGGGCTCGTCCCGCCGCCACCTGCTCAAGGCCTGTGAGGACAGCCTGACGCGGCTCGGCACCGACTCCATCGACCTCTATTTCATGCACGGCTTCGACGCCCACACCCCGGTGGAGGAGACCCTGCGCGCCCTGGACGACCTCATAACGGCCGGCAAGATCCGCTACATCGGCTGCTCCAACTTCTCGGGCTGGCACCTCATGAAATCCCTGGCCGTGTCCGAGAAATACGGCCTGGCCCGCTACGTGGCCTACCAGGGCAACTATTCGCTGGTCGGCCGCGACTACGAATGGGAGCTCATGCCCCTTGGCCTGGACCAGGGCGTCGGGCTCATGGTCTGGAGCCCGCTTGGCTGGGGCCGGCTGACCGGCAGGATCCGGCGGGGCCAGCCCCTGCCCGAGGGACGCATCAAATCCGGCGGCGCCGAAGGCGGCCCCCTGGTCGAGGAGGAATACCTCTTCACAGTGGTCGACGCCCTGGACGAGGTGGCCGCCGAGACCGGCAAAACCGTGCCGCAGGTCGCCCTCAACTGGCTGTTGCAGCGCCCGACCGTGGCCAACATCGTGGTCGGGGCCAGAAACGAGGAGCAACTCCGGCAGAACCTGGGGGCGGTCGGTTGGAACCTGACGCCCGAGCAGGTGGCGAAGCTCGACACCGCCAGTCACCGCCAGCCCGCCTACCCCTACTGGCACCAGATGGGCTTTGACACCATCAACCCCAAGCCCGTGGCCTGGTGATCGCACCCGACCCGGGACGGTCCGGTGGCGGAACCCTTGCGGCCGGGCACGGCCTCCCCTGCCCGGCCCTCCAGCAGGTCGTTGCGGCGATATTTTCCCTTGCCCTTTGCCGGGACTCCGTCTATTTGATATTTAAAATCAATATCAAGTAGACGGAGCTCCCATGCCAACCACCGTTCTTCCCGAGGCTCGCCCCTCCCTCCCCTTCATGGCCGGCGCCCTGCTCGTCAGCCTGGCCGTCTGCGCCGTGGCGGCCTGGCGGCTTGGCCAGGCCGATCCGGCCCCCTGGATCGGGCTTTCGGCCGTGGGCCTTGGCTGGGCCACCCTGGCCGCGGCCATGGCCTATCTCGCCCGGCGCATCCTCCTGCCGGCGACGCGCCGGGCCACGGTCTCGGAAAAAACGCTGGCCGCCCTGGAATCCGGCAGCCTGGTGCAGCCGGGCAATCCCTCGCCGGTCCTGGCCGTCTATAGGACCGCCTTTCTGGACAGCAAAAACGCGGTCGGCACCATGGCCGCCCATGCCGGAACCATGCTGGAGGACGCCCGGGACCTCAGCCGGGCCTGCAACGAGGGAGCGGCGCGCGGCCGGCACATCGGCGACGCCACGGCCGAACTGGCCCTGCGCCTGGACGCCATCACCGGGGCGGCCAAGGCCGGGGGACGCCACATCGACGGCATCGCCGCGTCCATGGACCTGATGCGCCAGGCCAGCCGGGAAATCGCCGGCACCCTCGAGCGCACCCGGACCGAAGCCGATATCGTGGCCGACGCGGCCCGGATCAATGCCGGCCGCATCGAAGCCCTGGGCAAACTGGCCGGGCGCAGCGCCACGGGCATCCACGAGGTGGCCGAGGCCATCGAAGCGGTCCGGGAAAAGGGGCAGGCCCTTGACGGAGACATGCGGGCCCTTGACGCCGAAGTCCTGGCCATCGGCTCGGTCATGGGCATCATTTCCGACATCGCCGACCAGACCAACCTGCTGGCCCTCAATGCCGCCATCGAGGCGGCCCGGGCCGGCGAATCGGGCCGGGGCTTCGCGGTGGTGGCCGACGAGGTCCGAAAGCTCGCGGAAAAGACCATGGCCGCCACCCGGCAGGTCGGGCAGTCCATCGCCGGCATCCAGCGCCTCTCGAGCCAGGGCATCCAGTCCATGGCCGAATCCGAGGCGGCCATTGCCGTGACCGTGGATCTGGCCCGGGAGCAGATCGCGGCCATCGACGGCATGGTCGGGACCATGGGCGAGGCCGGCCGGGAAGTCGCGACCATCACGGCCGTCATGGAAAAGCTCAAGGACGTGGTGCACACCGCCTCGGCCGCGGCCGAGGAACAGGCCCAGGCTTCGGCGGAAATCACGGACAACCTGGAGCGGTCGGCGACCGAGTTGCACGCGGTCAACGAGGATGTGGCTGCCTGCCTGGAGTCGCTTCGCGACGTCGGAGCCGACGTCATGGGCATGAGCCGCAACCTCGGCGACATCGGCGCGGCCTCGCTCCAGATGCGGGCCGCTGCCGGCGAGCTGGCCGCCATGGCCAAGGCCCGGGCCGAGGGGCTGGCCCGCTACGACACGGGCACCCCGCCCTTTGACATCGGCGCGGTCAAGGCCATGCACCTGGCCTGGCGGAGCCGGCTCGAATCCGTGATCGAGGGCCACACCCGGCTGGCCGTCTCCCAGGTGGACAACCACCACCAGTGCGCCTTTGGCCAATGGTACGACGCCGCGGCCAGGGAAGGGCTCGGCGGCCAGACGCTTTTCCGGGAAGTGGGACGCCGCCACGCCCGGGTCCACGACCTGGCCCGGGAAATCGTGGACCTGGTGGCCCACGGCCGGCGAGAACGGCTCGGCGCGGCCATGGCCGCCTTTGACCGGGAACGGACAGATCTTTTCACGGCCCTGGACGCCCTCTACAGGGACATGAGCCGCTAGGCCGGGAAGAGCGGTGGAAGACCCGTCCCGAACACGATCCGGGACATGGGGAGACAGGAACGGAAAAAAGGAAATGCGGCCTCCCCTGGCCGGCTCCGCCGGCGGCAGGGAAGGAACGGGGGAGGGAATGCTAGAAGCGGTTTTTCACCCGCTGCACGGCCACCAGGGATTCGAGATTGAATTTTTTCACCCGGTAGCCCATCTGGCGGGGGGTGATGCCGAGTTCCCGGGCCGCCTTGTGCTGGATGCCGCCGCTGCGGCGAAGCGCGTCGATGATGACGGACTTTTCCAGGCTTTTGAGCGACGGCGAGCCTTCGCCGCCGTCCCGCCCGGCCTCGAAACCCTCGTCCCGGGACTGCATGGTCAGGTACGGGCGGATAAGATCCGCGTCGATGCGCTCGTTTTCGGCCAGGATGACCAGCCGTTCGACCAGGTTTTCCATCTCCCGGACATTGCCCGGCCAGTCGTATTCCTTGAGGATGGCCAGGGCCTCGGTGGAGAAGGTCAACTTTCTGGCGTATTCCTTGGAAACCTTGTTGAGGAAATGGATGAGCAGGCTCTGAATGTCCTCCTTGCGGTCCCGAAGGGGCGGGGCCTGCAAGGGAAAGACGTTCAGGCGGTAGTAGAGGTCGGGCCGAAACGAGCCCTCCTCGGCCAGAGTGGCCAGGTCCTTGTTGGTGGCGGCCAGGATCCGCACATCCACCTGCCGGGTCTTGTTGCTGCCAAGCCGCTCGAATTCCCGGTCCTGGAGCACGCGCAGGAGCTTGGCCTGGAGGCCAAGGGGCAGTTCGCCGATCTCGTCCAGGAAAAGTGTGCCCTTGTGCGCGTCCTCGAACCGGCCGGGCTTGGTCTGGTCGGCCCCGGTGAAGGCCCCCTTCTCGTAGCCGAACAGTTCCGATTCCAGGAGGTTTTCCGGGATCGAGGCGCAGTTGACCTTGATGAAGGGATAGTCCTTGCGCTCGGACAGGTCGTGGATGATGCGGCCGATGAGCGTCTTGCCGGTGCCGGATTCGCCAAGGAGGAGCACGGTGGCCCTGGTCGGGGCGACCTTTTCGATCTGCCGCTGGACCTCCTGCATGGCCAGGCTCTTGCCGACGATGTAAAGTCCGCGCGTTTCCTGGGAAAGCTTGAATTTGAGCGTGACGTTTTCGCGCTTTAAGTCCTGGACCTTGGCCTCGTACTTCTGGTTCAGGCTCATGAACTGGGCAATGAGCGTGGCCACGACGGTCAAAAAGGCCACGTCCTCTTCGTAGGACACCTCGTCCCCGAAAAGCCGGTCCACGTTCAGGACGCCGATGGCCTGGCCGTGGAGGATGATGGGCACGCCGACAAAGGAGATGCGGTCCCGCTCGATCTTGCGCGACCGGGTCTTGTCCAGGAAAAGTGGCTCCTCGCGGATGTCCGGCACCACGTAGGGCGAGGCGGTCTGGAAGATGAGGCCCGTGACGCCCTCGTCCAGGCCGTAGACGCCCCGGCGCTTCTCCTCGGCTGAAAGGCCCTGGGAGACGCTGATGACGAGCTTGCCCGTGGAGCGGTCGACCAGGGTGATGGTGGCCCGCTTCATGGAGAGGGTCTCGGCCAAAATACGCAAAATATCCTGCAGCGACTGCTCCAGATCAAGAGCCTTGTCGATGATGCCGCTTATGGCCTGGAGGCAGGAGAGCTGGAGATTTAGCGTTTTTGAAGCCATCGGGAGAGTTCCGCCATCTGGGTGGTCACAGATTCGGGACCCGTGCCGCCGGGTCCGTTGCGTCGGGCCACGGCTGTTTCATACCGCAGGGCTTCGAAAACGTCGTCGCCCATGGCCGGGGAAAATACAAGCAATTCATCAAGCGTCAATTGCTCGAGGGCCTTGCCCTGGGACTCGGCATAGGCCACCGCCCGGCCAGTGATGTGGTGGGCCTCCCGGAAGGGCACGCCCTTGGCCGCCAGGTAGTCGGCCAGTTCCGTGGCGTTCAGAAAGCCCTGGGCAAGGGCTTCGCGCATCCGGTCCGGCCGGAAGGCCAGCTCGCCGAGCATGCCGGCCATGACCCGAAGCGAGGCCCGGACCGTGTCGTCGGCGTCGAAAAAGGGTTCCTTGTCTTCCTGCAAGTCGCGGTTGTAGGTCAGGGGCAGGCCCTTGACCACGGTCAACATGCCCATGAGCGACCCGTAGACCCGGCCGACCCGGCCGCGCATCAGTTCGGCGGCGTCGGGATTTTTCTTCTGGGGCATGATGCTCGATCCGGTGGCGTAGGCGTCGGGCAGAGCCACGTAGCCGAACCTGGGGTTGGCCCAGAGGATGATCTCCTCGCAGAAGCGGCTGAGGTGGGCCATGACCACCGAGGCGCAAAAAAGCGATTCCAGCACGAAATCCCGGTCCGAGACCGCGTCCATGCTGTTGGCAAAGGCGTGGGAAAAGCCGACCGCCCGGGCCACCATGGCCGGGTCCAGCGGATAGGTGGTGCCGGCCAGGGCCGCGGCCCCCAAGGGCGAAATTCTGACGCGCCGCAACGCATCCTCGACCCGCTCGCAGTCGCGCTTGAGCATCCAGGCGTAGGCGAGCAGATGGTGGGCCAGGCTCACCGGCTGGGCCGGCTGGAGATGGGTGCAGCCGGGCAGCAGCGTATCCTGGTGCTCGCCGGCCCGGGCCACGAAGACCGTGATCAACTCGCGCAGCAACCGTCCCCAGACATCCAGGCTCTCGGCCACGTAGAGCCGAAAATCGAGGGCCACCTGGTCGTTGCGGCTGCGGCCGGTGTGGAGCTTGCCGCCAAGGGGGCCGATCAGTTCCGTCAGGCGCTGCTCCACGTTCATGTGCACGTCCTCGAATTCGACGCGCCACGGGAACACGCCGACCTCGATTTCGTCCAGCACCTGGTCAAGGCCGGCCACGATCCGTTCGGCCTCCTCGTTCGTCAGGATGCCGCGCCTGGCCAGCATCCTGGCGTGGGCCTTGCTGCCGGCCACGTCCTGGCGGCACATCCGCTTGTCGTAGGAAACGGACTCGCTGTAGGCCTCCATCAAGGCCCCGGTGCCCTCGCCAAACCGCCCGCCCCACATTTTCGTGGACATGGTGCTGTCTCCCTTGGGAAGCGGAGGAGGAACCGGGGGAGGGAACCCCTTTTTGCAAAAAGGGGTTCCCTCCCCCGGACCCCCACCCTCCCCAAAAACTCTTAATGGGCTTCGCGTCGTGTGCGGCAAATCGAAAATTGTCTCTCCGGGAAGGCCTCCCGTCGAGGGGGTCCGGGGGGATCATCCCCCCCGGCCGCCGGAGGCATTCTTCCTGCTACTTCACACCCAGGCCGCGCAGGCGCAGGCCGACCAGGCGGATGAAGCCGGTGGCGTCGGCCTGGTTGTAGACTTCGTCCTTTTCGAACGTGGCCAGCTTGGGATTGTACAGGCTGTTGGGCGACTTGCGGCCGAGCGGATAGGCCTGGCCCTTGTAGAGCTTAAGCCGCACCGTGCCGGTCACGCGCTCCTGGGCCTGATCGATCATGGCTTGGAGGGCCACCCGCTCCGGGGCGTACCAGAAGCCGTTGTAGACCATTTCGGCGTATTTGGGGATGAGGCTGTCGCGCAGATGCATGACTTCGCGGTCCAGGCAGATGCCTTCCAGGTCGCGGTGGGCGACGTGGAGAATGGTGCCGCCCGGGGTCTCGTAGATGCCGCGCGACTTCATGCCCACGAACCTGTTTTCCACCATGTCGATACGGCCGATGCCGTGCCGGCCGCCAAGGGTGTTGAGCTTCTTGACCAGGGCGGCCGGCGAGAGCTTCTCGCCGTCAACAGCCACCGGATCGCCGTGCTCAAAATCGATGGTGATCACCTCCGGCTCATCCGGGGCTTTTTCGATGGGCACGGTCAGGAGATAGGTATCGGCACTCGGCTCGTTCCAGGGATCTTCCAATTCCCCGCCCTCGAAGCTCAGGTGCAGGAGGTTTCGGTCCATGCTGTGGTCCGAGCCCTTCTTGTCGGAGGGAACCGGGATGCCATTTTCCTTGGCGAAATTAAGGAGATCCGTGCGCGAGGCGAAGTCCCACTCGCGCCAGGGGGCGATGGTGCGCAGATCCGGGGCCAGGACGCCGGTGGTCAGCTCGAAGCGGACCTGGTCGTTGCCCTTGCCGGTGGCGCCGTGGGCCACGGCCTGCGCCCCCTCGGCCCGGGCCACTTCCACGAGCCGTTTGGCGATGAGCGGCCGGGCGATGGAGGTGCCAAGCAGGTAGCGGCCCTCGTACACGGCTCCGGCCCGCAGCATGGGAAAAATGAAGTCCTTGGCGAATTCCTCGCGCAGGTCGTCGATGTAGGCCTTGGTCGCGCCGGTGCGAAGCGCCTTGTCTTCCAGGCCGTCGAGCTCCTCTTCCTGGCCCAGGTCGCAGGTGACGGTCACGACCTCGCAGGCGTAGGTCTTTTTGATCCACTTGAGGATGACCGAGGTGTCGAGGCCGCCGGAATAGGCCAGGACGACTTTCTTGATGGTGCTCATGGCGTTTTTCCTTATCGAAACGGCGCTTAGGCCTTGGTGAAAATCCATTCGAGAATGGCTTTCTGGACGTGCAGGCGATTTTCGGCCTCGTCCCAGACAATGGAGGCCGGGCCTTCCATGACCGCGTCCGTGATCTCCTCGCCCCGGTGGGCCGGCAGGCAGTGGAGCACCTTGGCCCCGGGCGCGGCCAGGGCCAGGAGAGCGTCGTTGATCTGGAAACCGGCAAAGGCCTTGGCCCGCTTGGCCTGCTCGGCCTCCTGGCCCATGGAGGCCCAGACGTCGGTATACAGGTAGTGGGCGCCCCTGGCCGCTTCGGCCGGGTCGTTGACCACGGCCACGTCCGCGCCGAGGCTGCGGGCTTTTTCCACCACCGCCGGGTCGGGCTCGTAGCCTTTGGGCGCGGCCACCACGACCTTTATAGGATAACGGGCGGCGGCGTTAATGAGCGAGTGGGCGATATTGTTGCCGTCCCCGACAAAGGCCACGGTAAGTCCGTCCAGGCGGCCGGAGTGCTCGCGCATGGTGAGCAGGTCAGCCATGATCTGGCAGGGATGGTATTCGTCGGACAGGGCGTTGACCACCGGAATCGAACCGCTCTCCGCCAGCTCTTGGAGCTTGTGGTGGCCGAAGGTGCGCACGATCAGGCAGTCCGCGTAGCGGGACAAGACCCGGGCGGTATCCCGGATGGGCTCGTCGCGGCCGAGCTGGGAATCGTTTTGGGTCATGAAGATCGGCCAGCCGCCGAGGTGGCGCACCGCGACCTCGAAGGAGACGCGGGTCCGGGTGGAGGCCTTCTCGAAGACCAGGATGCAGGTCTTGCCGTGAAGCAGATCGCTCCTGTGGTTGGCGGCCTTCATGGCGGCGGCGCGGTCGAGCAGGCGGACGGCCTCTTCGGGGGTGAAGTCCAGAATGGTCAGGAAATGTTGGGGCATGACGGTATCCTTGCGGCGCAACTTCCCGGGAATTGATAAAAAGGAAGTTTATAGTCCCTTTGCCCTGGGATTGTAAAGGGATGGACCGGGCATTTTTATGCCGCCCCGCGTTGACCGGGCCATCCCCGCAATGCTACGGATGGCAAGGATGGAAAAATCCGATCTGTGTTCCCGGGGCGGGCCCGTCCCCCCGCCCCGGGACGCGGGACGGGCCAACGGGCGAAACGGCCCACAAGGCGGGAGGTAGACCCATGAAGGCAGTACGCGGTTCGTGGCTTTGGCTCGGTTTGGCAACCCTTCTGGCCGTTTCGGGCTGCACGATCGCGGCCGGGCCGGCCTATTATCCGCCGGCGGGCCCGCCGCCGTGCCCGGCCGGGTATTACTGGTCGCCCGGCTACGGCTGCATGCCGCTGCCCGTGGGCGTGGTCGTGCCTCCGGACGCGGTCTATGCCGTGGTCAGTACCAACGGCCTGAGCCTGCGTTCCTGCCCCGGGACCAAGTGCGGCATCATCAATTCCCTGAACGCCGGGGAACAGGTCCAGGTCCTTGGCCACGAAGGCGGCTGGACCCATGTCTGGGCCTTCACCCGGGGCCAGGAAGGCTGGGTGGGCTCCAAGCACCTGGATTAGCCGGCATTCGATCCCTCTCCCGGGCGGCCCGCCCCAGGCCGCCCGGGAGCCGTAGCCGCCGCGTCTGGACAAAGCCCCAGGCCGGGTTTATGGTTGCCTCGATGCGACAGTTCCCTCCGTTTCTTTGGCACAGGCACACCCCCCGGACACTGCAGCGCCTCTCCATCGCCCTGACGGCCGGGCTGATCCTTGCCCTCGCCCCCGGCGCCTGGGCCGGGAAAAAGGGGGCGGCCAGACAGCCGGAACCGGCCAGACAGGTCGCCGCGCCGTCTCCGCAGGCCTGCCCTCCGGCCGGGACGTCGGGCGCCTCCGGCCAGCCCCCGCAGAAAGTCCTCATCGTCGGCGATTCCTTTGCCGTGGGCCTTGGCCTGACCATGGAACAGTCGCTGAGGACCGCCGGACCGGTGGTCCTGGCCAGCCGGGGAAAGACCTCCACCGGACTGGAATCCCCCCACTTTTACGACTGGGAAAAGGCCTTGGCCGATTTTTTAATCGCCGAGAAGCCCGATATCCTGCTGGTGATGCTTGGCGGCAATGACGCCAAAAACGGCCGGGGCACCCCCCAATGGTCCCATGACTTCGAAGCCAAGGCCCATCGCTTCCTGGAAATCGCCGGGCGGCACAAGGTCAGGGTCTACTGGGTGGGCCTGCCGCCCATGCGGGAGAAGTCGTTCAGCCAACGGGCCTGGACCGCCAACGAGGCCATGCGGGCGGCCTGCGCCACAGCCACCTCGTGCCGCTTCATCGACTCCTGGGACCTTTTCGCGGACAAATCCGGGAACTTCTGCGCCAAAAAGACGGTGGCCGGCAAGGCCGTGGCCCTGCGCGGCAAGGACGGCGTCCATTTCACAGCGGCCGGCTGCAAGCTTCTGACCGACCATATCGCCACGGGCATGACGACCGCACGCTAGTCCCGCCCGGTCGCGAGAGCTCCATCCCTCAACCGCCGAGAAGACCGAACCCCATGAGTTGGAAAAAAGCCTGCTGCATCTATTGCATCGCCCTGGCCGTGACGGTGCTTGCCAATATCGAAAAGGTCTCGGTCTGGGTCGACGATCGCCTGGCCGACGGTCCGGCCCCGGAGCTGGCCCGGCAGGTGCGGCGCGTGCGCAACGTCTGGCGCGAGCTGGGCCTGGCCGCCTCCTCCCGCCGCATCGACTGCGCCCTGGCGCCCTTTTTCGACGAGACCTACAAAAACACCCTGGCCTGCCGCGACGACCCGACCACGGGCAAGGCCGAGGAGGCCCTGCGCGAACGCCTGGATCCCAACCAGCCTGTTCTCAAGCCCGACCAGCCCGTGGATGCCGAGGGCCTGCTCGCCGTCCTGTCCCCGCCCCTCTCCCCCCTGTCGCCCGAGGGCGAGGAGGGCGCGCCTCCCGTCGCCGCGCCGGCCGCGCCAAGGCCCGCGCCTTCGGCAGCCCCGGCGGACGGCCCCTCCCTGTCCGCCGGCAAGCAGGAGGCCCCCCGCAAGGTGCTGGTGGTCGGCGACTCGCTGGCCATCGGCCTCTCCCTGTCCCTTCGCCGCTCCCTGGCGGAGTTTGAGAGCATGGAACTGATCGAGGAGGGCAAGGTCTCAAGCGGCCTAGCCAATCCCAAATACTACGACTGGGGCAAGGCCCTGCGGGTCTTTCTCGACAAGTACAAGCCCGACATCGTGGTCATCATGATGGGGGCCAACGACGCCAAGTACATCAACGTCAACGAGAAGCCCCGGCCGGCCGGCAGCCCCAACAAGACCTGGCCCGAGGTCTTCGCCATGCGGGTGGAGAACTTCCTTGCCGCCCTGCAGGAGAAAAACATCCGCAACTATTGGATCGGCCTGCCCATCATGGGGGATGCGCCCTATGCCCGGCAGGCCGAGATCATGAACGACATCGTCAAGGCCGAATGCGACAAGTTCGGCTCCAGCCGGTTCCTGGAAACCTGGAACCTCCTGGCCGACGCCCAGGGCGGCTATTCCACGTTTCTGCCCAATGAAAAAGGCGTGAAAATCAAGGTGCGGGCCAACGACAAGGTCCACTTCACCGTGGCCGGCGGCGACATCCTGGCCCAATCCTTTCTGGCGGCCATGGCCAAGGATGTGGAGCTTCGGCCCAAAACCCCGGACGCGGCCCATGCCCCAGTTCCCGCCGCTCCGTAGCGGCCGCGCCCGGCGACCGGGCCTTGGCGGAAGACCGGGATTCCGTCCCGGGCGGGGCGGCCTGGCGGCCCTGCTCCTGTGCCTGGCCTGCCTGGCCGGAGCGGCCTGCGACCGCAACGCTCCGGACGCGCCGGGAGAGGCCGTCGACATCGCCCCCTCCACCGTTTTTTCGCAACGCGCCCCGACTCTGCCCACCGGGACGGCTCCCGCGCCCAAAGCCCTCAAACTGCTCGAAGTCGGCGACTCCCTGTCCATAAGCCTCGGGGAGCAGATGGAGCGGGCCCTGGCCGGCGCGCCCGGCATCGATTTCGTGCGGGACGGCATGCGCTCCACGGGCCTGACGCGGCCCGAACTTCTCGACTGGCCGGCCCGTCTGCGCGAACTGGTGGGGAGAACCGCGCCGGACGTGGTCGTGGTCATGATCGGCGCCAACGACGTCATGCCCGTGGACGGCCCGGAGGGCGGACGCATCTATTTCGACAATCCCGCCTGGGCCGGGGCCTACGCGGCCAAGGCCGGAGAGCTGGTGGCCATCTGCCGCCAGGCCAATCCCGGGGTCGTGGTCTACTGGGTGGGCGTCCCGGCCATGGGCGACCCGGGCCTGGCCTCGGGCGTCAAGCAGGTCAACGCCGCGTTGGCCGCCATGTGCGGCAAGACGCCCGGCTGCCGCTTCATCGACACCGAAGCCGCCTTTTCCGATCCGGACGGTCGTTTCAGCCGGCATGGCCGGGACGGGGCCACCGGCGACACGCTCGTCCTGCGCACGGCCGACGGGGTGCATCTGACCGACGGCGGGGCCCGGCTCCTGGCCGGTGTGGTCCTGGCCGCCGTGGCGGACCGGGAAACGTTTCCCCCCCTGGCCAGCGTGGACGAACTGCGCCTCTACGCCAGGGACGTGCGCCCGGTGGCGGACGAGGCCCCCTCCCCGGCCCAGGCCCCCTTGGCCCCCCCGGTCAAGGCCGCGCCGGCCAAGGCCGGCGGTTCGGTCTATTCCGTCCGAAAAGGCGACACCATCGCAATTATCGCCAAACGCCTGGGCATACCGGCGGACGATCTCCTGGCCGTCAATCCGGGCGTGGATTCGCGCCGCCTCTCCCTGGGCCAGCCCCTGCGCGTCCCGGCCAAACGCTGACGTCCGGGCACGTCAGGCCTCGCCCTCCATCCGCAGCCGCCCGCAACCGAGCACCTGGCCCATGGTTTCCAGCAGGTCCTCCCGGTCTACGGGCTTGGCGACATAACCGTCCATGCCGGCGGCGAGCAGGTTTTCACGGTCTCCGGCCATGGCGTGGGCCGTCAGCGCGATGACCGGAATGGCCGCCACCCCGGCCAGGCCCGTCTTTTCCCGGAGCAGGCGCATCGCCTGGACGCCGTCCAGGACCGGCATGCCCACATCCATGAGCACGAGGTCCGGCCGGCCGGCCAGGGCCATGTCCACGGCCTCCTGGCCGTCGTGGGCCACGCTGACGGCATGGCCGATTTTTTCCAGCAGCCGCCGCAAGGCCAGAGCGTTGACGGCATCGTCCTCGGCCACGAGGATGCGCCATCCGGAGCGGACGGTGCCGGTCCCGGCGACACCTCCCGCCGCCGCCACCGGTTCCGGGACCGGCACGGCGGGCCGGATGAGCGGCAGGGCGCACACGCACTCCGTCCCCCGTCCGACCTCGCTTTCCAAGACCACGACACCGCCCATCAGCCCGACCAGCCGCCGCACGATGGCAAGGCCGAGGCCCGCCCCCTGGAACCGTCGGGAAAAGGAGCGCTCCACCTGGTGGAAGGCCTCGAAAACCCGTTCCAGGTCCTCCTCCGCGATGCCGACGCCGGTGTCGGCCACGGTAAAAAGCACGCTCCCCCGGCCGGCCGCGTCCCTGGAGCCGGCCCGGACCTCCAGCCGGACGCTCCCGGCCCGGGTGAACTTGACGGCATTGCCGGCCAGGTTGCAGAGGATCTGCCGCATCCGGCCCTCGTCGCCCCAAAGGGTCTCCGGCACGTCCCTGGCCACGTCCGTGATCCAGGCGACGCCGGCTTCGCGGCAGGCGGGCTCGAAAGCGGCGGAAACCGAGGCGATCAGGTCCGCCAGCCGGAAAGGCTCGGATACGAGGCCGAGCTTGCCGGATTCCACCCGCGACAGGTCAAGGATGTCGCCGAGAAGCCTGGTCAGCCGCCGGCACGAGGCCAGGGCCGCGTCCACGTATTCCTTCTGCTCGACGGTCAAATCGGTTCCGTCCAGGAGCTGGGCCATGCCCTGGATGCCGTTTAAGGGCGTGCGCAGCTCGTGGCTCATGTTGGCCAGGAATTCGCTTTTGGCCCGACTGGCCGTCTCCGCGGCCTCCTTGGCCGCGCGCAGGGTGCCGGCGTCGCGCGTCCGGGCCACCATGCGCCAGACCGCGTCCATGAGAAGCGAGGCCAGCCGGATGTCCTGGTCGTCGTAGACGTCCGCCTTCCCGGCCAGGACCAAAAAAGCGGCAACGGCGTCGTTGGTGACGATGGGCACGCAAAGCGCCTCCCCGGGCGCCTGGCGGCAGTCCGATTCCTCCCCCCGTTCCGTCAGGGCCGGGAGCACCACGGGATGGCGCAGCCGTAGGGCCTCGGCCCACGGGCCATGCGGGTCCGACGCGTCCGGGCCGCCCGGTAGCGGGGCGCCGCAGGCCCCGTCCCCGGACTCGGCCGCGAGCAGGAGCCTACCGTTCTCCTCGTGCTGCAAAAACAGGCGGCCAAGCCTGCTTCCGGTCAACCGCCTGGCCTCGGCCACGGCATGGGCGAGCAACGTGTCCAGGGACGACGTCTCCATCTGGGTGATGGCAAAAAGGCTTTGCAGCCGGGCCTCGCCGAGGCGCAGCCGGTCCTCGGCCCGCCGGCGGTCGGTCACGTCGATAACCACGCTATAGAGCAGAAGGCGGCCGAGATAGAGGATCGGTCCGGAATTGACCTCGACCTCCCGGATGCCGCCATCGGCCAGACGGTGGCGGAAATGGAAGGCGGTGTTGCGCCGGGTCTTGGCGTCCTGCAGGGCCGCGTGCACGGCTTCCGGGGCCATCATATTTATTTCGTGGACCTTTTTTTTCTTAATTTCCTCGCGGGACCAGCCATAATAGGCACAGGCCGAAGGATTGGCGTCCATGACCGCCCCGGTGTCCGGGTCGATCAGAAGCATGACCACGTGGTTGTTCTCGAACAGGCTCTGGTAGCGGGATTCGCTTTCCGAAAGCCGACGGAGGAGACGATTGCGGGCGAACCGCACCACGAACAGGTGCCCAAGGGCGGCCGTGGCCGCAGGATAGATCAAGAGCACCGGCAGGGTGATGTGTCCGAGCGTTTCCAGGGCGTGCGAACCCGGCAACAGCAGCATGCAGGCCAGCATGCCCAGGTGGAGCACCAAGCCGAAGGCGTAGAGTTCGCCAAGGCGCAGTTGGGCCAGATCGCCTTTGCGGACACGGGCCCAAGCCAGGCCGATGGCGCTCGATACGAGGATGGTGGCCACACCGGCCTGGACGCCGAGGCCTCCCTGGACCAGCCGCAGGCCGGCCGCCATGGCCGTGGCCAGGAGCGTCGGGCCGGGACCGAAAAAAAGTCCGGCCAAACCCAGGAGGATCGAGCGGGTGTCGAAAAAAATCCCCGGACGCAGCTCCCAGGGACTCTGCATCACGATCATGGCCATGGCGCCAAGGCCCAGGGAGGCGGCCAGACGCCTGAGGAACGGGAAATGCGGCCTGTCCCTCAGAAACGAATCGTAGAGGAACGCGAGGACGATGAGCAGGGCCGCATTGTTGGCCAGCCCAAGGAGCATCGTTTTCGGGAATGGGTCCATGGAACGGGCTTCCGTGCTGTTGGCCGCCGTCGCGAGCCCCAGGGTCCGGGCAGCAGGACCATGGGCTATTCCACCGCACATGCGGCACGCCACACCGGAACGGATGGGAAGCATCTTGCGGGCGGGGCCGCAGGCTTCGGGTTCGCCAGATAGGAAATCCTAGCATCATTCCGGGGAAAATGAAACGCGAATACGCCCCCGCCGCTTGGTCGGCCAAGCGGCCTTACGGCCCAGGGACGGTGCCCGTAGGCCCAGGCGTTTCTTGTCGCGGGCGATTCGCGCCGGACGTCCGGCTCCCGGCATCCGGCCGGCGCGGCTTCAGCCACGGGGGGATGGCAGGCGCAAGGCCGGTTGCGACCCGATGCTACGCTTCGTCGTATTTCTTGAGCTTCTTGTGGAGGGTGGCCCGGGTGATGCCAAGGACCCTGGCCGCCTCGCTCTTGTTGCCCCCGCATTCGTCGAGGGTGGCCAGGATGACTTCCCGTTCCACATCGTCGAGGGCCCGGCCGGCCAGGGCGGCCGGGGCCGCAAAGCCCCCCACGGCCGGCACGTCCGAGACGCCGGCCTCGCAGGCCGGCAGCTCGCGTTCGCTGACGTACTCGCCGACGGACAGGATGACGGCCCGCTCCACCGCGTTCTCGAGCTCGCGCACGTTGCCGGGCCAGGGGCAACGGACCAGGTGGTCCATGGCAGCGGGCGTAAACCCCTTCATGCGCTTGCGGTTTTTCTCGGCGAACCGGCCGAGGAAAAACTGGGCCAAAAGCGGGATGTCGTCCGGCCGGTCGCGAAGCGGCGGCACGAGGACCGAAACCACGTTCAGGCGGTAGTAGAGGTCCTCGCGGAACCGGCCGGCCTCTACCTCTTTTTTGAGATCCCGATTGGTGGCGGCCAGGATGCGCACGTCGACGCCGACGGGCCTGTCCCCGCCGACGCGCTGGATCTCGCGCTCCTGGATGACGCGCAGGAGCTTGGCCTGGATGGGCTGGGCGATCTCGCCGATCTCGTCGAGGAAGATGGAACCCTTGTTGGCGGCCATGAACCGCCCTTCCCGGCGGCGCTCGGCCCCGGTGAAGGCCCCCTTCTCGTGGCCGAAGAGTTCGGATTCAAGGAGCGTTTCGCTCAAGGCCGCGCAGTTGACGGCCACCAGCGGACCGCTCGCCCGGGCGCTCCGGGCGTGGATGGCCTTGGCCACCAGTTCCTTGCCCGTGCCCGATTCGCCGGTGATGAGCACCGTGGCCTCGGTCGGGGCCACCATGCCGATCATGGTGAAAAGCTCGCGCATGGGCCGGCTCTTGCCGATGATCTCCGGGCCGGCGGTCTCCTGGCCGAGCTTCTGGCGCAGGCTTTCGTTTTCCACGGCCAGGCGCATGTGGTCCAGGGCCCGCTCCAGAGTCAGGCGCAGGACGTCCAGGTCGAGGGGCTTGGTCAGGTAGTCGTAGGCCCCGGTCTTGAGCGCCGAAACGGCCGTCTCGACGGACGAATAGGCGGTCATGATCAAAACCGGCACGGCCGGATTGAACTCCCTTATGCGCGAGAGAGCCTCCATGCCGCCCATGCCGGCCATGCGCACGTCGAGGAGCACCGCGTCGTAGGCCTTCCGGTGCACCAGCTCCACGGCTTGCGCCCCGTCGGTCGCGCCCTCCGGGGCATAGCCCCAGCCCGAAAGCACGGTGCGCAACATGGACAGGTGTCCGGCGTCGTCGTCAACCACGAGTATCTTGGCCCGCATCCTTGTCTCCCAAATTCGTTATCCCGGTGGCCGCCGGCAGATAGACCGTGGCCAGGGTGCCGCCCCCGGGCCGTCTGGCCAGGCGGATTTCCCCGCCATGGGCCACCACGATCTTGTGGGCGATAGGCAGTCCGAGTCCGGTGCCGTGGGGCTTGGTGGTGTAGTAGGGATCGAAAATCCGGTCGCGCTCTTCCGGGTCGATGCCGCTGCCGGTGTCGGCCACGGAAATGAACGCCCGGCCGTCCGGGGCCGTGCCCGTGGCCAGGCGCATGACGCCGCCGGCCTCCATGGACTGGATGGCGTTCAGGCACAGGTTGAGCAGCGCCTGGGCCAGCCGGTCGGGATCGGCCGGGATCTCCGGCCCGCCGGCCGCCTCGGCCAGATCGATGTCCACTCCCCGGGCCGCGGCGTCCGGCCGGGTCAGGCGGGCGGCGTGGGCGGCCAGATCGGCCAGGGATACCGGACGGCGCCTGAGATCCGAAGGGCGGGCGAATTCGATCAGCTCGGAGATGACGCGGTTTAAGCGGTCCACCTCCCGGACCATGACCTCGGCCGCCTGCCGGTCTTCGCTGCCCGGTTCGAACTTGGCCCCGAAATAGGCGGCGTAGCCCCGGATGGAGCTGAGCGGATTCCGGATCTCGTGGGCCACGCCGGCGGCCAGGTTGCCGACCGCGGCCAGCTTCTCCCGCCGCCTGACCTCGGCTTCGAGGCGCCGCACCTCGCGCAGGTCCCGAAGCACCACGAGCGAACCGACCAGCACCCCTTCCTCGGTCCGCACGGCCGAAACCGAGACCCCGAGGGCGACAGGCTCCCCGCCGCCAAGAACGATGTCCATCTCCCGCTCGCCGCCGGCCGTCTCGGCCAGGGCCCCGGCCGGCAGCACTTCGCCGGCCGGCCGGCCGGACAGGCCGCCCGGGGGGAGGCCGGCCAGGTTCTCGGCCGCGCCGTTGGCCATGGCCACCCGGCCGTCCGGAGCGACCAGGAGGAGGCCGGCCGGCATGGCGGCCACCACTTCCGAGGCCAGGGCCGTGGTGTGGCGCAAGGCCCGCCGCTGGGCCCGGTAGCTCTGGGCCCAGAAGAGGGCCAGCACGCCGCCGAGGCCAAGGACCAGAAGCACCCCGGCCGTGGCCAGGGTGTTTTGCAGGTCCGCCCGGCGGGCGGCCTCGATGGGGGCCACGTCGAGGCCCACGAAGATATCCAGCGGTACGCCGCGCAGGTCCCGCGGCGGGCCGGGGGCGGTGCAGTCGTCGGTGCAAAAAAATCCCTGTCCCTGGCCCTGGCCTTGGCCCTGGCCAGGGGCGGGCATGGGCATCGGCAGGGACAGGGGCGGATGCCAGCCCATGCCGTGGGGGCCGTGGGGCCCGCGGCCGCCGGCCGAGGGAATGAACCGCCGGTAGACCAGGAACGAACTTCGGCCGTCGCCCTCGTCCCGGGCCAGCCGCCATTTTTCCGTGGCGTCCGGCGCGAGTTCGGCCATGACCCCGGCGGCGAACAGGTCCTGGCCGATGCGCGAGGCGTCGCTGTGGGCCACGATCCGGCCGTTCGCGTCCGTGACCGCGATGTAGAAGATGCCGGGCTGGTTGGCCGTTTCCTCGATCAGGTGCTGGAGCCTTATTTCCGCGCCGAACCCGCCGCGCATGCCGGTCCTGGTCCCGGCCTCGAAAGCCTTGATCAGCGCCGCGCCTTTTTCCAGCAAAAGCTGGGTCATATACTCTTTTTCCCGGCCGAGATCGATGGCGGCCATGGTCACCACCACGGCCGCCAGGATGCCGGCCGCGCCGATCACCAGAAAGGGGGAGGAGATCCCGCCAAAGGGGTTTTTTCTGAGCAGACGCATCACGTTGTTGCCGCTTTCTCCGAATGGTGTCCTGTATGGAAAGGAAGCAGGGCGTTCTTTTTTATACAGGGGGGAGGGACATATTGTCGAGAAAAGAGACACCCCCCGCCCGGGACCGAGCCCCCGAACCGTTGCGGCAGCGTTTGCACGGCCCGTTCCAAAGCCGGCCGCTTTCCACCGAAATCCTTGCTTTTCCGAGGGCAGACGCGGGGATTTCCGTCTTTTTCCGACAGCGGGCCCGGTGCGCTCTTGACCCTGGCACAACCATTGCTATTTCTGGCGGCAATCCCTACCAAAATGGGAAGGATTGACACGGAACCAGGTCTCTGCGTCCGAGGCCGGATGGCTCCCCCATCCCGCGCTTCCCGGGCCCCGTCCGGAACGACCGGAAACGGCCTTCCGGCTGCGGCGACCTGCCCCAGGCCTCGCGAAACAAACAAAGGATACGCCCATGCAACGCCCCCTTCTCCCGGCCGGCCCCTCGCTTCTGGCCCTGGCCGCCCTGCTCGCCCTGACCGTGCTCCTGGCCGCGCCCGAACCGTCCGCGGCCTTTCTCGGCCTTTTTTCCGACACCACCAGCCTGACGCCCAAGGATAACGCCGTCACCGTGCCGCTGGCCGACGTGGCCGACGGCAAGGCCCACTTCTACGCCGTCACGGCCGAGGGCAAACAGATCCGCTTTTTCGTGGTCAAGACGCCCGACGGCCGCGTTCGCACGGCCTTCGACGCCTGCGACGTCTGCTATCCCGAGAAAAAAGGCTACAAGCAGGACGGCGAGTTCATGGTCTGCACCAACTGCGGCCGGCGCTTCCATGTGTCCCGGGTCGGCGACGTCCACGGCGGCTGCAACCCCGCCCCCCTGGCCTCGGAAGTCGCGGGCGACAGCCTGCGCGTCGCCTTGCCCACCCTGGCGGCCGGCGCGTCGTTTTTTTAAGAAGGCCTCCGGCGGCCGGGGCTCCGCCCCGGACCCCGCCGGGAGGGGATGATCCCCTCCCGGACCCACCCCAACGGGGGTGGAGTCCTGACGGCACGACATGGGACCAGCAGCGCCCGTTGGCGGTGCTGCAACGAAGTGAGGCCGCGTGAACATCCTGACGATTCCCCTGCGCAACTTGCGCCGCAAGCTCCCCCGTACCCTGCTCATGGTGGCGGTCTTTTCCGTGGGCGTGGCCTCGGTGACGGCCCTGCTCGAACTGTCCAAGGCTGTGGGCGAGAGCCTCGAAGCCAAGCTCGCCGCCTACGGGGCCAACATCCTGGTCAGTCCCAAGACCGAGACCCTGTCGGTCAGCTACGGCGGCATGGCCCTTGGCGACGTGTCCGTGGACATCAAATACCTGAAGGAAGACGAGGTGCTGCCCGCCATCCGGGGCATCCACCACAAGGACCGCTTAAGCGCCGTGGCGCCGAAGTTCGCGGTGCTGACCCGGGTGGCCGACGTGCCGGTCGGGGTCATCGGCGTGGATTTCGAGCAGGAAATGCTGATCAAGAGCTACTGGCACCCGGCCGCCGGGGCCATACCGGCCGGAGACGACGGGCTGCTCGCCGGGAGCGAGGCGGCGGCGCGCCTGCACCTTTCGCCGGGAAGCCCGGTCACGCTGGAAGGCCGGCCCTTTGTGGTGGCCGGCGTCCTCGGTCCCACCGGTTCCGGGGACGACAGCATGCTTTTCGCCGACCTACATGCCTTGCAGCGGGCGGCCGGCAAGGAAAACCGCATCCATTTCGTGGAGGTGGCCGCCCTTTGCGCCGGCTGCCCCATCGAGGAGATCACGGGCCAGATCGCGGCCGGGCTACCGGGGACCGAGGTCAAGGCCATGGGCCAGGTGGTGAAAAGCCGGATGATGACGGTCGATTTCGTCAAGCGCCTGGCTCTTGCCGTCTCGGGCGTCATCCTGCTCACCGCCTGCGTGATGATCGGGCTTTCCGTCTTCTCTTCGGTCAACGAGCGCAAGAACGAGATCGGCCTCTTGCGTGCCCTGGGCTATTCCAAACCCTCGATCTTCACGCTCATGAGCCTCGAGGGCGTGGTTCTCGGCCTGGTCGCGGCCGTGGCCGGGCAGGCAATCGGCCTGGTCGCCAGCGGCAAGATCATGGTCCTCCTCGATCTCGGCGCAGTCGCGGCCCCGGCCTTCGATCCGGTCCAATTTAGCTGCGTGTTCGCGGCCGTGGCCCTCCTCTCCTGCCTGGCCTCCCTGCCGCCGGCCCTGTCCGCCGCCCGCATCGAGCCGTCCCAGGCCCTGGTCATGCTGTAACCCCCCTTCTCCCTGGAGTGCCCCATGTTGCTTGCAGCCGAAAATATCGTCAAATCCTTTGCCGGGACCTCCGGGGCCGAACCGGTCCTTCGCGGCGTGTCCGTCGCCTTCGCGGCCGGCGAATTCGCCTGCGTCATCGGCCGGTCGGGCTCGGGCAAGTCCACCCTGCTGAACATCCTCTCAAGCCTCCTGTCCCCGGACGCGGGCGAGGTCCGCTACCAGGGCCGGCCTCTGGCCGACTTCTCCCCGCGCGAGCGCAACCGGCTTCGGGCCACGGATTTTTCCATGGTCTTCCAGATGCACCACCTCCTGCCCTACCTGACGGCCCTGGAAAACGTCCTAACCCCGTTTCTCTCAGGCCTGACTCCGGTCTCGTCCGCCCGCCGGAAGACGGCCCTGGCCTGCCTCGACCGGGTGGGCCTGGCCGACAAGGCCGGCCGTCTGCCGGGCGGCCTGTCCGGCGGCGAGCGGCAGCGCGTGGCCATCGCCCGGGCCCTGGTCACCTCACCCCGGGTGGTCTTCGCCGACGAGCCGACGGGCAGCCTCGACGGCGACACCGGCGGGCAGATCATGGACATCCTGCGAACGCTCAACGCCGACGGCCTGACCGTCGTCATGGTCACCCATGAACCGGACTACGCGGCCATGGCCTCCCGGGTCATTGAAATCCGCGACGGCCGCATCCTCGCGGCGAACTGACGTCCGCCAGGCCGGCCGCCCTCCCGCCGGCCCGGCCGGCCTCCTCCCCCGGGCCCGCCTGCCCCATGGCGGGCTCCCCTTCCCCCTTTCCCCGGATCCGCCGCTGTCGGCAAGTTTGACAAATCCCGAGTGGCCACCGTAGGGAATGTGTGCTCGTCTCACGAAAAGTCCTCGTCAACCAGCCGCGAAGGGGTGTTCTGCATGGGCAATCTCAAGCTTGGGGTGAAACTCGTCGGCAGTTTTCTCATCTGCGCCGCCATCACGCTGGTGGTCGGCCTGGTGGCCCTGTCCGGCCTGACCACGGTCGCCTCGCGGCTTATGACCGTGACCGAGGTCAACCTGCCGGCTGTCCGCGACCTGCAGCTCATCAAAATAGCGGGCGAGTCCGTCCGCGTGGCCCAGCGGACCCTGCTCGTCCCCGGCCTGGATTCCAAGGACCGGCAGCGCCAGTTCGACAACATCGCCAACCTGCGGCAAAGCTACCGCGTCTCCTGGGACGAGTACGAAAAGCTCCCCAAGTCCGCCGAGGCCGAACGGCTGTGGCGGGAGTTCGGGCCGGCCTGGCAGGAATGGGTCAAGATCAACAATGACATCTTCGACATAGCCCGGCAGTGGGACGCCTCGGGTATCGACGACCCGAACGCCCTGCGCCGGGATTTCGCCCGGTTCCGGGGGGACCACTACAAGCTTCTGAGCGACGCCCTGAACCTGGCCCTTTTCGGGACCCCGATCGCCGGCGGCGGCGACCCCGCCACGTGCGGCTTCGGCCAATGGCTCGAAGGCGAGGGAAGGGACATCGCCAATCCTGTCTTCAAAAAGACGCTCCAGGAAATCCGTCCCATCCACGACAAGCTGCACCAGGGCGTGGCCAGGCTCAAGGAACGGGCCGACCGGCACGCCTCGCGCGAGGAACTGCTGGAGGTGGTGCGCCTGGATATCCAGCCGGCGGTCGACCGGACCATAAGCCTGTTCGAGACCCTGTCCGACGAGGTGGCCCGCATCGAGGCCCTGTGCGCCAAAATGCGCCAGGAGGCCATGGTGACGGTGCGGGAAAAGCAGATCCGCTGCTTCGACCTCCTTGATCGCCTCATGGCCGACTCCCTGGCCGCCGCCCAGAAGGGCAAGACCGACGGCGAGGAGGCGGCAGCCAGGGCCAGGATCATGTCCGTCTCGGGCATCGGCGTCGGCGTGGTGCTGGCCATTCTTCTCGGGATCGTCATTTCCCGCATGATCACCCGGCCGGTGCTGCTCGGGGTCGGAGCGGCCGAGGGACTGGCGGCCGGAGACCTCAACCAGCGCATCGACCTGGACCAGAAAGACGAGATCGGGGCCCTGGCCGGGGCCTTGCGCCACATGATCGGCAAGCTCCGGGAGATCGTCGGCCAGGTCCAGGCCGGGGCGGAGAACGTGGCCTCGGGGTCGGAAGAACTTTCGGCCACCACCCAGAGCCTGTCCCAGGGCGCGACCGAGCAGGCCGCCAGCGTGGAGGAGATTTCCTCGTCCATGGAGCAGATGACGGCCAACATCCGGCAGAACGCGGACAACGCCAAGCAGACCGAACAGATCGCGCTCCAGACGGCCCGGGACGCCCGAAGCGGGGGCGAGGCCGTGGCCAAAACCGTGACGGCCATGAAGCAGATCGCGGAAAAGATCGGCATCATCGAGGAGATCGCCCGGCAGACCAACCTGCTGGCCTTAAACGCCGCCATCGAGGCGGCCCGGGCCGGGGAACACGGCAAGGGCTTCGCCGTGGTCGCGGCCGAGGTCCGGAAACTGGCCGAACGCAGCGGCAACGCGGCCGGCGAAATCAGCGAGCTGTCCTCGTCGAGCGTGGACATCGCCGAAAAGGCCGGGGAGCTTCTGGCCCACATCGTGCCCGATATCCAGCGCACGGCCGAACTTATCCAGGAGATCACGGCCTCGAGCGTGGAACAAAACGCCGGAGCCGAGCAGGTCAACCGGGCCATCCAGCAGCTTGACCAGGTGGTCCAGCAAAATGCCTCGGCCTCCGAGGAAATGGCCTCCACGGCCGAGGAACTGTCCGGACAGGCCCTGCAGCTCCAGGAAACGGTGTCCTATTTCCACCTGGACACCCTGACCAGACGGCCAAAGGCCCAGCCGCCAAAGGCCCTGGCCGCCCCCCGGCTCCGGCCGGCTCCAAGCCCCGCCCGGAATTCGGGCCGGAGCAAGGAAGCGCCGGCCGATCGCACCACGGAAGCCCGGGACGACGATTTCGAACGGTTCTAGGAACGTGGCCCGCGCACGGGCCACACCAAGAACTCGCGCCCGCTTTTAAAGCCCACGCCCACTGCCCCCTTGTGGAGGTAGAGGGCGTGGGCCCAGTTTTTTTCAAAGGCGCTGGTGGTCGAGGACCAGTAGGCCTCGCCGACGTCCGTGAACGGGTGGCCGGCAGGCAGGGCCGGAAAGGCCTCACCGGCGTCGACCAGGGATTCGAGTTCGTTGATGTCCGGCAGCCGCCAGCCGCCGTGGCCATAGGCCGCGGCCACGGCCAGCGCCTCCTCCCAGGCGACCGGCCCGCCGGCCGCGTCGGCCCGCTTCGCCCAGGCAAGGCCCGTCAGGCGATCGAGGACCGCCTCCCCGCTCCCGGCGGCCCCGGCCGGAACGAAACGGGGCTTGGGCCAGGGCGTGCCGGACCGGATTTCTCCGTCCTGGCCCGAGACCGGGCAGGGAATTTCCTTGCCCCCCGCGTCGAAACAGCGGTCCTGGCCGGTTTGCGGCAACTGGCACGTTCCGGCCACGGGCCAGCACAGGCAGTCCTGGTCCTTTTTGCCGTAGAACATCCGCCCGCCCTCCAGATGGACATACCAGGCGTAGCCCGGGGCGGGCGCGGCCGTGGTCGAGGACCAATGCCAGCCGAGGAAGACATTTCGGAAGGGATGGCCGGGCGGCAGGGACGGACGGGCCGCGCCGTAGGAGACGAGACTGCGGAGTTCCCGGCGGTTGGGAAGCCGCCAGTCGTTGCGCCCAAGCAGGCGGTCCCGGGCAAAGCCGGCCACAAGGACCAGGGCTTCGGCCCAGGGCAGGGGAAATCCGGCCAGGCCGGCGTCCATAGGCCAGAGGAGGCCCGTCAGCCGGTCGGCGACCAGACCGTGGCCGGCCGGGGCGAAACGGTCGGGCCAAGCCGAGGCCAGCCCGTTATGGGCCGCGTCCTGGCCGCTGCCCAGGCAGGGAATCTCCCGGCCGTCCCGGTCATGGCAGGTGGTCTGCCCGGTCGGCGGCACGGCGGAGGGTGTGAAAGGTTGGTTTCGCATCCTGGCCCTGTACCGCGTTTCCGCCGCCCGGGCCAGCCTGTCAGGCGCTTTCGACGACGCCGGAGGCCATGACCTCGTCGGCCGTCCGGGCCGCGCTTTTGACCAGTTCGACGCAGATGGACTGAAAGAGCCCTTCACGCCGGGCCTGCTGGAGGCCCTCCGGGGACGACGGATCAAGGCCGATCAGATCCAGGCAGACCAGGGATCCGTGGCGTTCGCCAAATCGGCGGTAGAACTCCCGGCTACGGGCATAGGTCGCGGCCTTGGCCGCCGCGCCGGCCGGTCCCCCGCCGCCGCCGAAAAGCCCAAGGGCCATGACGGCCCCGGAGACGGCCCCGCAGGTCCCGCCCCGGCCCATGCCCACGCCAAAGCCCGTGGCCAGGCGGGCGGCCAGTTCCTCGGAAAGCTCGTAGCGGTGGCAAAGCGCCATAAGCACGGACTGGGAACAGTTGTACCCGGCCTTGAAATGGCCGGCCGCGATGGTGGCGACGTCAGACATGTCCTTCCTCCCCGCCCGGGGATGCGCCCGGGCGTCCGTGCCAAGCCTATACAATCCGGGAAGGGTCCGGCAACAATGACCCCAAAGGCAAAAAACCCGGCGCCGAAGAATCGGGGCCGGGCTGTCAACCGCGACGAAGAGCCCTTACTGGAGCGGCGTGACCGTGATATGATCGGCTTCGCTGTTGCGAAGGGTCAGGGTGAAGTCGCGAAGGCGCAAGGCCACCGGATCCTTGAGCGGCGCCCGGCCGACCACGGAAACTTCCGTCCCCGGCACAAGCCCCATGTCCCTAAGCCGCCGGCCAAGTTCACCCGCGGCCTCGACCCGGCAGATGCGGGCCCGCTGCCCGACCAGGAGGCGACGCAGCCCCATTTCCGGCAAAACTTCCTGATCCATGCCCACTCCTTATGTCCAAAAAACAATGCGGCGTCCGGGAACAACCGCCCCGGACGCCGCATACGGGCTTTTACGGAAACGGTGCGTCAGCCGGCCTTCAGGCCGCCTGGATGGATTCCTGGGCCAACCGGCCCATCACCTTGTCGGCCAGGCCGTGGCCGATGGAAAAGCAGGCTCCCCGGGCGCGCAGGCAAACCGGCCCGCCGCAACCGGCCGTGATCTCGACCACGGTCCCCGGCGTGATTCCCATGGCGCAAAGCCGCCCCCTGGCCCGGGGACAGTCGCACAACGACTCGACGCGCACACGGCTTCCGGGCGGAAAATGGGAGAGGGAATCGAGAGGGGGCATAGCGTGCTCCTTGCTTGCCCCATCACCTAGCCACATTGAGAATGATTGTCAAGCTCCCTTTCGTCAGGCCAGGGACAAAATGCCTGTCTGCGGCCGATCGCGACGGGCGAGCGAAACAGAGAAAGCCTTCCCTGGCAAGCGACACCGAAACGATTCGAGCAATACAGTGTCACGATAACTTTTATTTTCGTGATATAGGCCTGCTGTAACGAATACCATCCCAGAAAATTCCCAATATGTGAAAGTATCACGTCCGTTTTATTATTCGTGATACAATCGTTCTATTCTTTACAGCATAACATTTCTTGGCTACCAACCTCTATCATGAGCACTTCCGAAGAACATATTCTGGACATGATTTCCCGTTTGGACGTTGTGGCTCTGGAGCGTCTGTGCGACCGGGCCGCGGGTATTCTCGCCCAAAAGGCCCACCGCCCCGGGCCGCGTCGCCATCCCGGCCCCGCTCCCTGCCAGGCCGCGCTCTTTACGGTGCCGCACGACCTCCGCCACCTGGAGACGGAGCAGATCGAAAGGCTGACCGCCGCCTTCGACGCCTGGCGGGACGCCGCCCGAAACGCCCCCATCCGCCGGGCCAGGGAACGGATGCGTCTGGTCTATCTCATGCTGCGCCACAGCGGGGCCAAGCTTGGCGAGGTGCTGGCCCTAAACGAACGCACGGACATCGACCTGGCCCAGGCCACGGTCGGCTTCGGCGGGACCCGGCCCGAAGAACCGAGCCGCCGGGTGGTGGTGCCCCAGACATTCCTCGACGAGGTGGAACGGTTCGCCGCCTGCCCCGCCAACCGGGCCCTGCGCGGGGAACTGTTCCACCTCGATCCGGGGTTCGTACGGCGAAAGCTCTACGAACAGGCCCGGAAAGCCGGCCTGCCGACCGGCCGTGTCAGCCCCACGTCGCTTAGACACTCGCGGGCGGTGGAACTGTTGCGCAGCGGCGTGCCCCTGCCCGTGGTCCAGGTCATGCTCGGCCATTCGAGTCTTGTCCTCACCTCCATCTACTGTTCGTTTTCCGACCAGGACTGCCGCCGCATCGTCAACCACTGCGTCAGCAAGGAGAGCCGCATGAAAACCAGCGCCCGCAACACCTTTTTCGGAGCCGTCACCAGCGTGCGCAAAAGCCCGCTTTTGACCGAAGTCTCCCTGGCCGCCCAGAACGGCTTTGAAGTCATCTCGGTCATCACCAACGAGAGTTTCGAACGCCTGGGCCTGACCGAAGGCGGGCAAGTGACCGCCCTGGTCAAGGCGCCCTGGGTGCTCCTTGGCAAGGACGAGCAAAAAGCCCGCACCAGCGCCCGCAACTGTTTCCCCGGGCGGGTCGTCAGCATCCGTGGGGACGGTGTGGCTGTCGAGATCATGGGCCTCCTCGACGGCGGCACCCCCATGTGTGCGCTCATCACGGCCGAGTCCGTGGAAACCCTGGATATCAAGGAAGGCGATACGGTCTGGTTTTTCTTCAAGGCCTTCAGCGTGATTTTGAGCACCGAATAGGCGGTTGGTGCGAGGGAAAACCGGGGCTGCGCCCCGAACCCCGCCGCAGGAAGGATTCTCCCCGTTCCCCCGAGGGGAAAGGCCCGGCAGGAAACAGCCGTTTCCGACAACGCCGGCGCCAGCAAGCAAACGGCCCGGCAGGAGGCGTGTCCTGTCGGGCCGTTTTGCAGCGGCGATGTCGCGTCCCTCTCGTGTGAAGTTCGAGAAAAATAATTATTTAAATATGTTATTTTCGAAATTCGTATGCACGAATTTCGAGAACGCGACACTAGCCGACGTCCGGGCAGGCTTTGAGGGCTTCGGCGATATGGGCCTCGGGATAGGCGAAATCCGTCAGCTTCCCCTGCAGGAAGGCGTCATAGGAAGCCAGATCGAGCAGGCCGTGGCCGGAATACAAAAAGACCACGTTCTCTCCGGGCTTGGCCTTTTTGGCCGTCTCGATGGCCCCCTTGATGGCGTGGGAGGTTTCCGGGGCCGGCAGGAAGCCTTCGGTGCGCAGAAAAAGCCGGGCCGCGTCGAAGCATTCGGTCTGAAAATACGCCGTGGCGTCGATGAGGCCTTCGTTGGCTAGGTTGCAGACGATCGGGGCCCCGCCGTGGTAGCGCAGGCCGCCGGCGTGGATCGGCGCCGGCATGAAGGCATGGCCGAGGGTGTGCATTTTCAAAAGCGGCGTGAGCTGGGCCACGTCCCCGTAATCGTAACGGAACTGGCCCCGAGTCAAGGTCGGGCAGGCCTTGGGCTCGACCGCGATGAAACGGATGGCCTCACCGGAGAGCTTGCGCGGCAAAAAGGGCAGGACCAGCCCGGCGAAGTTGCTGCCCCCGCCCACGCAGCCGACCAGATAATCCGGCTTTTCCCCAATGGCGGCCAGCTGCTTTTCCACTTCCAGTCCGATGATGGTCTGGTGGTGCAGGACATGGTTTAGGACGCTGCCGAGCGCGTACTTGGTGTCGGCGTGGGTGGCGGCATCCTCCACGGCTTCGGAAATGGCCAGCCCGAGCGACCCGGAACAGTCGGGGTCCGAGGCAAGAACCGCCCGACCGGTCTTGGTGTTTTCCGAAGGCGAGGCGAAGATTTCACCGCCATAGGCGTTGATGAGGATGCGGCGGTAGGGTTTCTGGTTGTAGCTCACCTTGACCATGTAAACCGTGCAGGCCATGCCGAACATGGAGCAGGCAAAGGACAGGGCCGTGCCCCACTGGCCGGCGCCGGTCTCGGTGCTGATGCGGCGCACGCCTTCGAGCTTGTTGTAGTAGGCCTGGGGGATGGCGGTATTGGGCTTGTGGGACCCGGCCGGCGAGACCGACTCGTTTTTGTAAAATATCTTGCACTTGACGCCGAGGGCCTCTTCGAGCCGTTTGGCCCGCACCAGCGGGGTCGGCCGGTAAAGCCGATAGATGTCGCGCACGGGTTCGGGAATGGGCAACCAGCGCTCGGTCGAAAGTTCCTGTTCGATAACGGCCTTTGGAAAGATGGCCTCCAGCTGTTCCGGGCTCACGGGCTGCTTGGTCTGGGGATCGAGCGGCGGGGCCAGGGGCGTTGGCAGGTCCGGCAGGGCGTTGTACCATTGCCGGGGCATTTCCCCCTCGGGAAGATTGATCTTAAGGTCCATGCGTCACTCCGCTTTCAGGTTTGCTTCCCGGTCCGTCCCACAGGCGCCGGAAAGGTGCGACCGGGACAGTTCCTCAAAAACAAGACCGGATTTCACAATCCGGTCGTCAATCCCATCATGGACGCAGGGTCCTGTCAACGCAGCACCGGCAGGCCCTCGCTCGCCCTTCCCCGCCGGGGGCGCCGGAAACGAAAAAGCCCCCGCTTTTTCGGCGGGGGCTTTGGGGCGGGCCGGACGGACAGGCGGGGCCTATCCGCCGTATTGGCCCAGCCTTTCCCCGGATCACGGGACCTGACGGCGGCCAGCCCGCCGGCAAGGCTCCACCCGTTGGAAAATGCGTCAGGAGGCCTTGCCCTTGGCTTTTTCCTCGGCCGCCTCGTATTTCTTGAACAGGTCGTCGAGGCAGGCCTTGTCGCACAGCTTGGACAGGGCCATCATGTCTATTTTTTCCTCTTCCTGGATATGGTGGTTGTTAAGCTCGTCCAGGACATGGGCCTTGGCCTTGAACACGTCGCTGGCCGGATCGCACTTCATGAATTCCTTGAGGGCGGTCTTGGCGACCGTATGCTCTTCCAGGCTGACGAGCCCATGCTCCTTGGCTTCCATTTGCTGGCTTTTGACCAGGAAGGGGAACATGGACTGCTCTTCCCCGATGATGTGGGGATAGAAGGCTTCATAGAACTGATGGCGCAGCTGCTCGCGTTCCTTGGGATCGGAAGCGGCCATCATCTTTTGGGAAATCTGCATCTGCTTTTTGTGGTCTTCCTTGAGATGGCGCAGAAATTCATGGGGCATGGAACGTACCTCGTTGCGAGTTTACAGATTTTTGCCCAGCAGCGACCGGGTTGTTTCCGACCGCCGGCCGTCCAATCGTATCCGACTGGACCGTAATGCCTCTCCGACCATGTTTCATCCGGCACGATGCGGTCCTCCGGCGGCTGTGGAAACGCCGGGGGCGGCCCCGGGCGAAGGGATGACCGCCGCGCGACCGTCCTGGGGGGGGTGCGCCAGCGAACCTGCCGCGCGCACCCCCCAAGCCGTGTTGCCGTGTGCGGCAATTAATTATTGATGTACTTGAACTCGGGCAGGTTCTTGAGGGCATCCTTGGTGGCGCCGTGCAGGACAATGCGCTTATTGTTCATCTTGAACTGGTTGACCGGAATGGCCACTTCGCGCTCGCCCATGCCGAGGAAGCCGCCCACACCGACGATGGCGTACGAGGTGGCCTTTTCCGGCGTCACGATGATGTCTTCGACGGTTCCGACCTTGTCATTGGCATCGTTGTAGACATCCATGCCGAGAATGTCCTTCTTGATGCTCCAGCCCTTGGCCAGGATCTTTCCTTCTTCCACGGTGACGCCGATGGTTCCGGCGACAGGGGTCTGGGCGAAGGCCGTCGCGGCGATCAGGGACAGGGCCATGGCCAGGGCCACGATCAGATGTTTTTTGGCGTGCAGCATAAGAGACTCCTTTGGTTTGCCTGGTTGGTTCCTATTTTGAAGCTGTGGCACGACATACTCCTCTGACACTTCTCTTTCTCGTTCAGCGCCACAACCCGTTTCCAGAAATTCTTCCGTTGATGCCACTTTGCAATTTCAGGCAGGGCTGTAATATTTCCCTACACCCAAAGTCAGCACCATGCCATTTAGAAAATATCATATACATCATTTTTAAAACTTTTCCAGACATGGGATATGAAAAATTCTTTCTTTCTTATTCTCCAAACAAAACTAAAAATAAAAGGTTAAAAGACAACAACACCAAAGTATCCAATATTGTTGGACATCACAAATCCCCTTAAGAAGAGGTCCGTCTGACTCACTATATCAAACAATACCCATTTTATGTCAACATTTTTTTCGAATCCTTCAAATCTTCTTTCTTTTCATCCAGGCAATCCTTTCGTGCAACAAAAGGAATCCAAGCTGGAGTATAGAACAGAATCGCAAAATCCTGTCAAGCCGACAGTCGTGCCCGGGGAGGCTTTCCCAGGCATCCGTTGGCCATTCCACCCATAATGCTATAATATTATTCCATAAATTATAGACGACACCCAGAGGACCGTTTGCCCCACTCGCCCAGGCGAGCGGAGACAGGCCGGGCGGAAGTCCTGCGGCATGGAGATGGGCGGGCCGGCGATGAGGAGCCAGGACGGCCCCACCGCCGGGAATGGCGCAGCCGCCGATTCCGATGTCGCCCGGCCAAACGCTCCCCTTGGTCCGAAGCGGCAAAAAGCGCTTCGGAAAATGGCCGCGCCATGCTACCAAGGCAGGCCAAGGAGGACTTGCATGGCCCTTTTCACCGTGGAAAACCTGATCGCCTTCCTGACCTTGTCGGCCCTGGAAATAGTTCTTGGCATCGACAACATCGTTTTTATCGCCATCATCACCAATGCCTTGCCGGCTGCGGTGCAGTCGCGGGCGCGCAAGATCGGCCTGCTCCTCGCCATGGGCAGCCGCATCGTGCTTCTGGTCGGCATCACCTGGGTCATGGGGCTGACCGCTCCTGTCGTCAGCGTCCTTGGGCATGTGGTCACGGGGCGCGACATCGTGCTCCTGGTTGGCGGGCTCTTCCTCATCGCCAAGTCGACCTTCGAGATTCATGATAAAATCGAGCCCCACGAGGATGCGGCCGGCAAAGGGCGCAAGGTCCGGGGATTCGGTTCGGCCGTGGCCCAGATCGCCGTCCTGGACATCGTCTTTTCCCTGGATTCGGTCATCACCGCGGTCGGCATGTCCGGCGAGGTCGTGGTCATGGTGGCGGCCGTGGTGACGGCGGTCCTGATCATGATGCTCTTCGCCGATCCGGTCAGCCACTTCGTCTCGCGCCATCCCACGGTCCAGATGCTGGCCCTGTCGTTTCTCATCCTGATCGGCGTCTTCCTGGTGGCCGAAGGCCTCGGCAAGCACATCGACCGGGGCTACATCTACTTTGCCATGGCCTTTTCGCTCCTGGTCGAACTGCTCAACATCCGCGCCAAAAAAGCGGCCGCCACAAGCAGCCGCCCCTGAAACGAAGGCCGCCCGTGAAACCGGTCGACGGCTTCACGGGCGGCCCGCACGTTCCGAGCCCGGCCGGGTCAGGACCGGGTCCGGGACAGGAGAGGCTGCCTAGTAGTAGCCGCGCCGCCCTTCCCGGCAGGCGTTGTAGCCCATATTGCAATTGTTGACGCAGTGGGGCACGCCTTGGCAGATGCGCAGGCACCGGTTGTAGCTCTTGTTGCAGCTGCGGCGGGGGGGCGGGGGCGGCGGAGGCGGCGGCATCCGCCGGTTGGGGACGCACTGCCAGGCACGGTTCGACCAGTGCGTGCCCGGCGGGCACTGGGCAAAAGCGGCCAGATCCGAAAAAAGCACACTCGCGCCGACGACGGCGCAGACAAACAGAGCCATTCGCATGTTCAACCGCATGGTCTCCTCCTGGTTCATTGGGACCTGTTTCCTGCCGTCTCCCTGGGGAGGTTCCCCGGACGGGCCGTTGCCGCCATGGGCCGGGCCGGCGGCCTGCCCGCCTGCCGCACCCGGGGGAAGGCTGCCCGAACATGCCACGGCAGCGGACAATCTGTCTCGCTCTTGCATTGGTTGTACCAAAAAAAATCCCGGAGCGGCGCCATGAGCGAGGCCGCGGCCCGAAAGGCCTTCCCGCGCGGCCTGGCTCAGCCCGAGGGCGGCTTCCGCTTCGGGGCGGACGCCCTGCTCCTGGCCGCCTTTGCCGCCCAGGTCCCGGGGTGCCGGGCCCTGGACCTCGGCACGGGCTGCGGCCCGGCCGGGCTGGGCTGGATGCTGGCCCGCCAGGATCCCGAGGCCACGGTTCTCGGCCTCGACAAGGACCCGGCCATGGTGGAGGCGGCCCGGGAAAACGCCCGCCGTCTGGGCCTTGCCGACCGGTTCGACGCCCGGCTCCTCGATGTCAGGGACCTGGGAACCGATGCCGGCCTTGTGCCCGGGTCCTGCGATCTGGTCCTGGCCAACCCTCCCTACCGCCACCCCGGTTCCGGACGCCGGCCCGAACACCAGGGCCGGGAGGCGGCCCGGTTCGAAACCGATGGCGACCTGCCCGCCTTTGCCGCGGCCGCTTTCCTGGCCCTGGCCGACAAGGGCCGTTTCGCCTGCGTGCATCTGGCCGAACGGCTCGTCCATGTCATTGCCTCGCTTGCGGCCCAGAACCTCGAGCCCAAATACATCCTGCCCGTGTCGCCGCGCCGGGACGCTCCGGCCAGGCAGATCCTGGTTCTGGCCCGCAAAAACGGCCGCCCCGGCCTGCGCCTGGACGCGCCGCTGGCCCTATACGAGGGAACGGGGCCCGAAACGCGTTTGAGCGAGGCGGCGCTTCGCTTCTGCCCTTTTCTCTCCTGCAATGCCGGACCGCGCGCCGTCCCGGGCCGGCAATAAAAAGGGGGTGCTCCGGACACCCCCTGGCGGCTGGACGCGGACCAGCCCCAAATGATATTTTCGACAACCCTTACTTTTTGGCGAAAAGCTTCTCCGGAAGCGGTTCTGGAGAGGCCACGACAACGGGATTCCCGTCCACCCGGCGCATGGCCAGGCTTGCCTCGGCCAGCCTGGCCACCACGGTCTGCGGCTCCATCGGCGCCACCGCCACCTCGACCCCGCGCGACGGCGCCACCTGCTGGGCCGAAAATTCGGATGCATGGGCCGCATACAGTCCCGTTCCCACAATCACCGCTCCCATCATGTACAGATACCGCTTCATGGTCTTCTCCCTGGTGCTGCGCCACCCCGGGCGGCGTTTCTCCAACAACCCCATGTCAACCAGAAGAGCCAGAAGCGTGCCAGGAATCATCTATAAAAAAATCAATTATTCCAACCAGGAGCTCCCTCATTGTTTCATGGCTCACGGCCTTTCCCAAAAAAGGAGAGCTGCGACAGGAAAAATGCCCATATTTCAAGAATTGTATGCTGCGGAAACGATGAGACGGGGCAATGTTTTTCGCCCGGGCCGCACCGGGCAATGCCGGGGCGTTCCCGACGCCTGGCCCATCCGGCCCTAAAAGACCTCGGCCTCGAACCACAGGAGCGTGGTGTCCGGGTCCTTCCAGCAGCCGGGGGCGAGGCCGGCCTTGCGGCAGGTCTGGTCCAGAAAGGTCCGGCGGTCCCAGCCCCATTCCACCGGCACCTGGGGCAAAAGCAGCCCCGAGCGCATCCCCTGGCGCACCAGCAGCCCGTGCCGGCCGACTTCCACCAGCTCCGGGTCCGGGCACTCGGTCAAGGGACTCAGGATGGAGATTTCGACCGCCACGTTGTCGAATTCCGCCCGGGACAAGGGTGGAAACCGGGGATCGCCAAAAGCCGCCGCCTCGGCCATCTCGCCGATGGTTTCGAAAAGCGGCCGGTCGCCGACGATATGCCCGATGCAGCCCCGCAGGTGGCCGCCCACGGTCAGGGTGACAAAGGCGCCAAGGGGCTGGCGCAGGGTCTCGGTCGGCGCCGGCGGCGTCGCGGCCTCCCCGCCGGCCAGCCGGGCGGCGATGCGCTGCCGGACAAGCCCCTTCAAGTACTCCTTCTCTTTCTTGGTCAGGGAAAAATGAAAGGCAACCATGGCATCCTCCCGGTCGGGGTTCGACTCGCCGGCCGCCCGCCACCGGGACGGCCGGCGACGAGGTCCGGCCAGTGTGCGTCTTGCCGGGCTTCCTGGCAAGGGGGACAGCGTTTTTCAGCGGCACACTTCGCTCAAAAGGCCGTAGAACTCGCCGGGCATGGCCTGCATCAGGAAATGGCAGTCCGTGGGAAAGGGCCGGGCCTCGATGGCGTGTTCGTGCAGGAAGGTCAGGGTTTCCGGGGCCACGTCCCGGCCATAGGCATAAATGACGGGCAGGGTCAGGCCGGCGAGGGCCTCGCCGGCGGCGTGGCTCCACTTGCCGGGCAGGGCCTTGGCCACCCGGCGCACGGCCAGCACGGTCTGGAGAAAGGCGTCTTCGCGGCAGAAACGCAGGGAGGCGTAATAGTGGCGGCAAAAGGAGAAGCGGCCGAGATAGTCGCGGAAGACGAGCTGTTCGCGGAAATCCCGGTACCACTCCCCGAACCGGCCGGACAGCCGGGCCGCCTCGGCATGGGCGGTGATGAACGAACCGAAGCGGGTGATGGAAGCCTCGGCCAGGATAAGCCCCCCCACTTCGCCCGGCGCGGCGTCGCGGCAATAATAGATGGCCGGGATGCCCCCCACGGAATGCCCGACCAGATAGAGCGGGCTTGGCCGCAGGCCGTGGTATTCCTTCAGGTGGTCGAGCACGGCCCGGACGCGGCCGGTTGCGGCTTCCATGGAATAATCGCCCGTGGCCGGACTGGCGCCGTGGCCGGCCATGTCCGGGACAATGAGGCTTTTCCCGGCCAGGTAGCGGGTCTCGAAGGCGTCCTCGAAGGCCAGATGCGAATCGCCGAGGCCATGGAGGCAGCACACGGCCGGGGCCGGCCCGGCCATGATCCGGGCCCGGACGAAGACCGGCGCGTCGCGGGTCGGCACCACGACATCCAGGATTTCGTTGCCATTATTCCCCATCAAAGATTCCTTTCCCTCGTCTTGACCGGAACCCTGGCCAGGCGGTAATCGTATCGGACAACTTTTCGCCTCGTCAGCGGCCTCCCGGCTGCATGATGCGTAAACTGGTCGGCAACCTCTTATCGCGGGAAGGTTGGATGAAATTCACGCTCTCGGCCAGAATGGGCCTCGGCTTCGGCCTTGTGCTCGCGGCCATGACCACCGGTGCCCTGGTCATGACCTTTTCCATGCGCGCCGTAAAGGAACGGGCGTCGGTCGTGCGCTCGGAAAGCCTGCCTCTGGCCGACGAGGCGGCGCGGATGCAGTTTTCGGCCGTCAACGTCCAGCAGTTCCTGACCGACGTCTCGGCCACGGGCGAGGAGGACGGCTTCGGCGAAGCCGAGGCGGCGGCCAAGGACTTCCGCGACGGCGTGGTCAAGTTCCGGGACCTGGGCCGGAACAGGAACGACCGGGCCATGCTGGCTGAAATCGAGGCCATTTCGAAGGATTTCGAGAGTATGTACGACGTCGGCGTGCGCATGGCCCGGGCCTACGTCAAGGAGGGCCGGCAGGCCGGCAATGTCCTCATGGAGGACTTCGACGCCCGAACCGAGGCTCTGGCCAAACGCATCCATCCGCTCAAGGAACACCGGTTCCAGGAAGCCGACGACCAGGTCTCGGCCGTGGTCGCGGCCCTGGCCGCCGACCTCACGCTCCAGTACGTCCTGCTGGCCGTGTCGCTGGCCATCGGCGCGGTCACGGCCTGGCTGGTCTCGCGCGGCATCCTGCGCCAGCTCGGGGCCGAGCCCGAGGTGGTGGCCGCCATGGCCCGTGACGTGGCCGCCGGCCGTTTCGAGAATGTGCGCCAGGCCTGTGCCAGGATGGACCGGACCTGTGGCGTCATGTCGGCCATGGCCGACATGACGGAAAAGCTCCGGACCTCCTTTGACGAGATCGCGGCCCAAAAGGCCGCGGCAGAAGCCAAGACCGAAGAGGCCGATCGCAGCCGCCAGGCGGCGGAAAAGGCCATGGCCCAGGCCGAGCGCGCCCGCCTGGAAGGCATGGCCGAGGCCTCCAACCGCCTGGAGGCCCTGACCGATGCCGTGGCCCAGGCCGGAAACGCCTTGACCGGCCGGGTGGCCCAGGTGACGGAAGGCACTTCCCGCCAGCACGACCGCACGGCCGTGACGGCCACGGCCATGGAAGAGATGAACGCCACCGTCCTCGACGTGGCCAAAACCGCGGCCCGGGCCTCGGAAAGCGCCAGCGCCGCCCGGGAAGGCGCGCGCGAAGGGCTTGACGCCACCGAGGAAGTGTCCCGGTCCATCGACCGGGTCCGGGAGCTCTCGGTCGGGCTCAAGGCCAGCCTCGACACCCTGGGCGAGCGGGCCAAGGGCATCACCGCCATCATGAACGTCATTTCCGACATCGCGGATCAGACCAACCTGCTGGCCTTAAACGCCGCCATCGAGGCCGCCCGGGCCGGGGACGCCGGCCGGGGATTTGCCGTGGTGGCCGACGAGGTCAGAAAGCTCGCCGAAAAGACCATGCAGGCCACCGGCGAGGTGGCCTCCGTGGTTTCGGCCATCAACGACGGGGTCCGGGAAAACGTGTCCGGCATGGACGCGGCCGTGGTCGCGGTAGCCTCGGCCACGGACCTGGCCGGCCGGGCCGGGAAGTCCCTGCGCCATATCGTGTCCATGGTCGAAACGACCACCGACGAAATCCGCTCCATCGCCACGGCCTCGGAACAGCAGTCCGCGGCCTCGGGGGAGATCAACCGGGCCCTGACCGACATCCGGCTGATTTCCGAGGAAACGAGCCGGGACATGGCCGAGGCCCACGCGGAACTCTCGCACCTGTCCCGATCGGCGGCCGACCTGGCCGGGCTGCTCGACAGCCTGCGCCGTGAAGCGGCCGCCGCCCTGCCGGCCTGAGCCGCCCGACACCGGTTCCCCTTCCCGAAAACAAAAAGCCCGGACCGCGTGCACGTGGTCCGGGCTTTTTCCTGTCCGTGGCCGGGGCTAGTTGACGCCCCGCTCGTTAAAAAAGGCGCTGTATTTCTGGTCCGTGCCCTTGATGTGCCCGACAAGCCAGTTTTTGAGGAAGTTCATGACCTCGGTGGTCAAGGCGGCCCGGTTGCTGCGGAAGTCGTTGCCAAAGGCGATGACCTTGTCGACGAAGGCCTCGTGTTCTTTCCGGTGGTTGCGGTAGGCGGGGTACTTGTACTGCTCCATGAGCTTTTCCTCGTACCCGAAATGCTCGACCGCGTAGTTTTCGAGTTCCCGCAGGATCGCCTCCACCTGGTCCTTGCCCTTGCCCGAGCGCATGGCCTCGTGCAGGTCGCAGATCATACCCACCAGTTTCTGGTGCTGCCCGTCGATCTCGCCGATGCCGACAGCCAGGGACTGGTCCCACTGCAGGATGCCGCCGCCGATGGAGCAGGCCGCCGCCCCGCCGTTGCCCGACGCTTTGGCGGCAGCCGGTTTTCCGAAGGCAGCAGGCGTTTTGGCCGACATCGGGCGCGGCGCGGCCGGCCTGGCCGGGGCCGGACGCGAAGCCGGCAGGGCCTTGGCCGCAGGCCGGGAGGCGGAAAACGATCCGGCCGGGGCCGGCCGGGAGGCGGCCAGGGATTTTGCGCCCGGCCTGGACGGCGGCAAGGCGGCACGGACCGGCGCCCGGGACGCGGCCACGGCGCGCGGCGGCGTCGGCACCACGCGGCGGGTGGCGGTCGTATCCCCGGTCATCTGCCGGATGACCTCGTCGAGTTCGCCCGACAGGGCGGAGAGGGCGGCGAGGGCCGCTGTCGCCACTTCCATGCCGTCGGCCGTTTCGTTGGCGATGCGGTTGACCTCTTCCACCGCCCGGTTGATCTCCTCGGAAGTCGCGGACTGCTGCTCCGAGGCCGTGGCGATGGACGCGACCTGGGAGGCCGTCACATCGACGATGCCCACGATCTCGTCCATGAACCGGCCCGAGTCGGCAGCGGCCCGGGTGCTTTCCTCGATGCCCGAGGCGGCCGATTCCACGGCCGCGATATTCTCCCGCGCCTGCCCCTGGATGGAAACCACGGCGTTGCCCACCTCCTTGGTCGCGGCCATGGTCTTTTCGGCGAGCTTTCTGACCTCGTCGGCCACCACGGCAAATCCCCGGCCGGCATCCCCGGCCCGGGCGGCCTCGATGGCGGCGTTTAAGGCCAGCAGGTTGGTCTGGTCCGCAATGTCGGAAATGACGTTCATGATGTGGCCGATGTTGTCGGCCTGCTGCCCAAGGCGCGTCATGGACTCCTTGAGGTCAAGGATGCGGGTGCGGATGGTCTCGATGGAACTGACGGCCGAACGCACGCCCTCGGCTCCGGTCAGGGCCTTGCCCTTGGCCCCGTCGGCGCTGGCCGCGGCGGCGGCCGCGTTTCTGGCCACCTCGAGGACGGTGGAGTTCATCTCTTCCATGGCCGTGGCCGTCTCGATCATGCGGTCGCGCTGGTGCTGGGCCCCGCTTGCGACCTGCTCGGCCTGGACCAGCAGGTTCGAGGACTCGTCCATCACGGATTGGGAAACGGAGCGGGCCTTGCCGGCGGCTTCGTTCATGCGGTCCAGCAGTTCCGTGGTGCGGCTTTCCTGCTCCCTGGCGGCGGCCAGGGCCGCCTGGGTTTCTGCGGTCTGCAATTCGCAGGCCCGGCCCTTCTCCCGGGCCTCGGCCATTTCCTTCTCCAGGGAGGCCACCATCCGCGACATGGCGTCGCGCAGCTCGGCCAGTTCCGGCGGATAGCCGCCGGCGGCCACGGCCTTGAGGTTGCCGCCGGCAACAGCCGCAGCGTATTCCCCGAGCCGGGCCAGGGGCCCGGTCAGGGTGCGGCCGAGCAGGGCCAGCACGGCGATGAAGACCGCCGCCCCCAGGGCCATGCCGGCCGCCTGGACGGTCATCAGCCGTTCGAGGTCGCCTTCGTTGTCCTTTTGCAGGCGGCCGACGGCCTTGTCCAGGGCCATGGCCACGGCGTTGGCCGAGGCCATGATCTGGTCGGCCGTGGCGGCGTCGTCGCGGGTCAGGGCGGTCTCCACCACGGCGGCGAATTCCTTGAACCGGTGGCCCGCGTCTTGGAAAAGCGCGGCCGTATCCCGGTCCGGAACCGGAATGTGGAACCGGGTCTGGCCGATGGCGTAGTCGCCACCCGTGATGAGAACCAGCTGGGCCCTTTCCAGGGCTCCCAGGCGGGAACGGACCTCGTCGGCCACGGACGAGGCGGTGCCCTGGGCCTTGGCCTGGCGCAGGCGGGCCAGGCTGTCCTTGCCGATTTCGTGAACCATGGACCGCTGCAGGGCGGTCAGGTCAATGGCTTCCCCATCCGCCTTCTGGTCGGAAACCAGTGTCCAGGTCGTGGCGAACATGGCGCAGCTCAGCAAAAACAGGATCCCGAGAGAGCAGAGGATTTGCGTGCGGATTCTCATGGTGAATCTCCTTGTCCGGCCGGTTGGCCGGAAACATCAGAACGAGCCCGAGCCAGGCCGTTCGAGCATGAGGCCCCGACCAAAGTCAATGCACATTTTTGTTATCGAAAAAGTGCGGTTGCGGTGGAAAGGAGTTGTTCCAGTTCGGCATCGCGAAGCGACAGCCGTTTTCGCAGCCGGCCGATCTCTTCGCCCGGATCGAACAACGGATAATCGCTGCCAAAGAGGATGCGGTCGCGGGGATGGCCGGAAACGATGCGCGACAGGGTGTCGTCATCGATGAAGGCAAGTGTGCTCGACGTGTCGATATAGACGTTTTTGCCGACCAGATGCTCGAGGGCGTACTGCCAGTGGAGATAGCCGCCCATGTGGGCGGCGATGACGGTCAGGTTCGGGAAGTCGCGCAAAATGGCCGCCACCTTGGCCGGGCAGGAGTTGTTCTCGGCCGGCGGCAGCCGGTCGCCCACGTGGAGCATGACCACGAACCGCCCCGAGAGGGCCTCGAAGATGGGCCACAGCTTGCGGTCGTCCAGGCGGAAACCCTGGAAATCCGCGTGGAACTTGATGCCCTTGATGCCGGACCGCCACAGCCGGTCGAGTTCGCGCTCGAAATCCGGAAAATCGGTGTGCAGTGTGCCGAAGGCCAGGACCTCGGGATATTCGCGGTGGATGCGAATGGCCCAGTTGTTGGCCGGGACGACTTGGGCCGGGGCCGTGGCCGCGTTGTGGACCACCACCCGGTCCAACCCCGCCTTTTTGGCCCGGGCGAGCAGGTCGTCGATCTGGCCGGTGCCGACGGGGTGGATGCCATAGTGGTCTTCAAGCTGCGTGAGGACCTTGTTCGCGATCTTCGGATGATAGGCGTGCGTATGGATGTCAATGAACATGATGGTGCCAAGTCGGAGAAAAGGAAGGAAGGTTACACGGAAAAGAGGCTGCGAAGCCAATCCGGGACGGCAATGGGCCTGCCCTCGGGCGAGGTGCAGGCGTGGAGGGTCTCGCCGGCGGCCAGGAGGACCCCGTCGTCCGGCGGACCGAAAACCTGATAGACAAAGGTGACCGAGGCCCGGCCCCAGGCGGCCACGCCGGCCCGGACCACGATGTCCTCATCATAATGGGCGGGCCGGAGGTAGCGGACGGCCATGTCGCGCACCGGCAGCCAGACCCCCCGCGCCTCCACTGCGGCGTAGCTCATGCCGCGCTCGCGGATGAACCGGCCTCTGGCCTGCTCGAACCAGTGGGGATAGTGGCCGTAGTAGGCATAGCCCATGCGGTCGGTCTCGCCGTAGGAAACGGTCAGGCGCAGCCGGGTGTCCGGCCGGGGGAAGCCTTCGGGCTTGAGAATGAGGGCCATGGCTGCCTAGCGGCTCCAGGCCGCGGCCTCGGGCAGCAACCTGTGGCCGGGCGCGACCACAAGGCCCGTTTTCCCGGCTTCTCGTTCGCTAAACGCCGCCGCGCCGCATGGGGTCACGCCCCGCTTCCAGAAAAGAAACGGTACGGGATCGGCCGTATGGGTGCGGATGGCAATGGGCGTCGGGTGGTCGCAGGCGATCAGAAAGGCGGCCTCGCCGCCCAGGGCTTCGAGCATGGGACCGACCACCCGGGCGTCGAACCGGGCCACGGCCTCGGTCTTGCCGGCCGCATCGCCGCCATGCCCGCACTCGTCCGGGGCCTCGACATGGACGAAGACGAAGTCCCCGTCTTTTAAAAATTCCAGGGCCGCCGCCACCTTGCCCTCGTAGTTGGTCTCGAGGAGCCCCGTGGCTCCGGGCACATCCAAGACAGCCATGCCGGCCGCCCGGCCAAGGCCCTTGACCAGATCGACGGCCGACACCACCGCCCCGCGAAGGCCGAAGGTGGCCGTAAAATCCGGCAGCGTAAGCGCCCTGCCCTGTCCCCACGGCCACACGGCATTGGCCTTGCTCGCATTGTCCGGCCCGGCCAGGACCTTGGCGGCGCAGGCGGCAAAGTCCCACAGGGCGGGCGCACGCCGCAGTTCCGCCAGATCCGGGGCGATGCCCTGGTCCGTGATGTCGTGGGGCGGCCGCACCGCCACCCGGGCCTCTTCCCGGCCGGCCGCTCCCTTGGCTACGAGCAGGTGGCGGTACTGGATGCCGGGATGGAGCTCGTAGCCGTCCGGACAGCACTCCCGGCCGATCCGCTCCACCAGGGCCCGGGACACGTCGGTGGCGATGTGGCCGGCCGAATAGTCGCGCATGAGCCCCGTATCGGCGAATTCGCTGACGGCAACGGTATTGAGCCGGAATACCACGTCGTCCGGATCCAGGGCCAGGCCCATGGCCGCCGCCTCGATGGGGCCGCGCCCGGTATGGTGGACGGCCGGGTCAAAACCCAGAAGCGACATGTTGGCCACGTCCGACCCCGGAGCCATGCCGTCCGGCACGGTCCGGCACAGGCCGAGCATGCCCTCCCGGGCCAGCCGGTCCATGTGCGGCGTGGGGGCCGCCTCCATGGGCGTTTTTCCGCCCAGGGCGGCAACCGGCTCGTCGCCCATGCCGTCGGCGATGAGGAAGACCAACTTGGAAGTGGGAACAGACAAAAGATGCCTCCGGCGGCCAGAGAGAAACTTTTTGAAAAAAGTTTCTCTCTGGACTCTCTTCAAAAACTTTTGGCGCGCTTCGCGTCGGACGCGGCAGCGGCGCGGTTCCTGCGGCGACCATCCGGCCCGGGCCGGCTTTCCTCCCGCTCCCCGCTGCAACGACAGGAGCCTGGGAGACGTTTCAAACCCCGCCGAGGGGGTCCGGGGGGATCATCCCCCCGGCGGGTCCAGGGCAGCGCCCCGGCCTACAGGACCCGGAAGTGCACGGTGCCGGGTTTGATGAACGGCATGGCGGCGGCGTCTTCGAGCACGCCCTTGATGGCCCGGGTGGGGGCCTCGTGGGTCAGGAAGACGATGGGCACGTAGCCGTCCTCGGGTTCGCCCTTTTGCACGGCCTGCCGGATGCTGACGCCGTGGACGCCCATGGATTTGGAGATGGCGGCCATGACGCCCGGCTGGTCCTTGACCGTGAAATGGACGTAATGCGGGCTTACGGCCTCGTCCGGATCGGGCAGGTCCGCGTCCGGCAGGGGCTCGGCCAGAAAGCCGGTGTTGTTGGGGATCATGCCTTCCCGGGCCAGAGCCAGGATGTCGGCCAGGACGGCGCTGCCGGTCGGCAGGTCCCCGGCTCCCTTGCCGTGGAGGATGATGGGCCCCGAGGCGTCGCCTTCGACACGCACGGCGTTAAACGCCCCCTTGACGCTGGCCAGGAGGAAATCCTTGTGCACCAGCATCGGATAGACGCCGGCGGCGAGCTTGCCGTCCACGTCCCGGACCTGGCCGATAAGCTTTATGGTGTAGCCAAATTCGCCGGCGAACCGGATGTCCTCGGGCGTGACCCGGGTGATGCCCTCGACCGGCAGCCTGGAAAGAGGCAGATTCTGGCCATAGGCGAGGCGGATGAGCAAAATGAGCTTGTGGGCCGCGTCAATGCCCTGGATGTCCAGGGTCGGGTCGCACTCGGCGTAGCCCTTGGCCTGGGCCTGGCACAGGGCATCGGCAAAGGACAGGCCGGCGTCGCTCATGTTGCTCAGGATATAGTTGGCCGTGCCGTTTAAAATGCCGATGATGCTTTGGATGCGGTTGCCGGCCAGGGAGGATTTCAGGGTCTCGACAATGGGCACGGCGCCGGCGCAGCTGGCCTCGTAGTAGAGGCCAAGCCCCTTTTGCGCAGCTAAGGTGAAAAGCTCCGGCCCGCGTTCGGCGAGCAGGGCCTTGTTGGCCGAAACCACGTGCTTGCCGGCCGAAAGCGCCTTGTGGATAAGGTCAAAGGCGGCGTCCAGGCCGCCGATGAGCTCGACCACGATATCGATGTCCGGGTCCGTGACCAGGGCGTCGGGATCGGTGGTCAACTCCGTGCCCGGGCCGAGGGCCACGGCCCGGGGCTTGGCCAGGTCGCGGACCAGGACCTTCTTGACGACCACACGACGCCCAAGACGCCTGGCAATCCAGTCGGCGTTGCGCTCTAAGATGGACACAAGGCCGGACCCGACAGTGCCGAGTCCGGCCAGCCCGATGCGGACGGGAGCGTCTGTTACGGCGTTCATCCGGAAAGCACCTTCTTGATGCCACGCATGGCCTGGTTGATGCGGTGGCGGTTTTCGACCAGGGCGAAGCGGACGTGGTTGTCGCCGAAGTGGCCAAAGCCGAGGCCCGGGGACACGGCGACGCCGGCCTCGCGCAGGAGCAGCTTCGAGAATTCCACGGACTTGAGGTGAGCGAACTCCTCGGGAATCTTGGCCCACACGAACATGGTGGACTTGGGCGAGGGCACGTCCCAGCCGGCCCGGCTCAATCCCTCGATCAGCGCATCGCGGCGATCCTGGTGGACGTCCATGATCTCGCGCACGCACTCCTGGGGCCCATTCAGGGCGACGGTGGCCGCGATCTGGATGGGCTGGAAGATGCCGTAGTCGAGGTAGCTCTTGATGCGGGTCAGCGCATGGACCATCTCCGGGTTGCCGCAGCAGAACCCGACGCGCCAACCGGCCATGGAATAGCTCTTGGTCAGCGAGAAGAACTCCACGCCCACGTCCTTGGCGCCCTTGGCCTGCAAAAAGCTCGGTGGCTGGTAGCCGTCGAAGCCGAAGTCGGCGTAGGCGAAGTCGTGGATCACCATGATGTCGTGTTCCTTGGCGAAATCCACGATGCGCTGGAAGAAGTCGATGTCCACGGTGGCCGTGGTCGGGTTGTGGGGAAAGGAGATGATGAGGAGCTTGGGCTGGGGCCAGGTCTGCCGGGTCGCGGCGAGCAGGTCCTCGATGAAGTCGCGGTCGTGGCTGATGGGGATGCGCCGCACGTCCGCGCCGGCGATGATGCAGGAATAGGGGTGGATGGGATAGGACGGATCGGTGGCGAAGACCACATCGCCCGGCGAGAGCATGACCAGGGCCAGGTGGGCCAGGCCTTCCTTGGCGCCCATGGTGACCACGGCCTCGGTTTCCGGGTCGATGTCCACGTCGAAACGGCGCTTGTACCAGCCGGAGATGGCGTTTCGCAGGCCCTTGATGCCCTTGGATGCCGAGTAGCGGTGGTTGACGGCCTTTTGGGCGGCCTCAACGAGTTTCTCGACGATATGGGGGGGCGTGGGCAGGTCGGGGTTGCCCATGCCGAGGTCGATGACGTCTTCGTTGCGGCGCCGCATCTGCATTTTCAGCTCGTTGACGGTGGCGAAGACGTATGGCGGCAGGCGCTCCATACGCGCGAACTTTTTCATGCCCTGGACTCCTTTTGAGGGGGGCTCGTTTCAGGCGAAAGGTGAGCATATCCGCGGGGCAGGGGCTCTGTAAAGAGCGGGAATGGGTTCTGATGCGGGCGCTGCATATTTTTTCTTGACCTGGGCCGGGCAAACATTTATTCCGCCGTTTTGCGGAGAGGTGGCCGAGCTGGCCGAAGGCGCTCGCCTGCTAAGCGGGTAACGGGGGTAAACCCTGTTCGAGGGTTCGAATCCCTCCCTCTCCGCCAGATTTTTCTGTTTTTATTGAGAAAAGCCGTCCCACACAGGGCGGCTTTTCGCTTTTGTCGACCTGCGGTGCAAGTAGCGAATCCCACGTCGACCTACTTGTCGACCTACCCTCTCTTCGAAAATATTTCCGCTCACCGCTAACCCACGGCCCCAATCCCCCTCCCCGTTCCCATCGCCCTCCCCCTTGACACGAGTCCAATGGAAAAATGGAGAGAGCACCACGCGGCCACCCCCGCTTTCTTTCAGGCGGGACATCCGCCACTGCCTGATCATCACATGACTCCATTATTAGGGGGGAGCGCGCCGCGGCTCCATCCGTTGAGCACTCCGTGGACTCATGGGGGCGGTCGCCGACACCGCCAGGCCAGGCCCATGATCACGAGGGAGTGGGGATGGAGATTGAAATTCTCCGCCGACAGGGCAAGGGCATCCTGGAGATCATGGCCCAGCTCTCAATCTTCTTCCAGAAAAGGCTCCGGGGCGATCTCCGCTCAAACATCGCAGGGGCGTCTACGCAGTTTACAGGACACTCACATAATTGGATGAATTCTGAAAATCAGTCTTGACATGCTCCACGATTATAATATTCAAACGAACGTTCAGTAGTTTTGGAGAAAGGAAAGACCGTGCCTGCACCGGAAATCCGAGAAAAAATCCTCGACAAGGCTTCCCGCCTGTTTGCCGCCCAAGGCTACGACGCCGTTTCCATGCGGCTCATCGCCACGGCCGCCGGCATGACCCAGGCAAATTTATACTATTATTTCAGGAATAAAGAAGACCTCATCCTGTCGTCCCTGGTCTATGTGTTCAGCGGCAAGGCCCAGGCGCTCAGGGCGGTCCTCAGCGAGGAATCCGATCCGCAACGCCGTCTCGAAAAGAGCTTGTCCTGGTTTGCGACCCTGCTGTTCGAGGACACCATTTTCGCGAAGCTCTTTTTCCGGGAACTCTTGGATGGTGATGCCAACAGACTTGAATTCCTGACCAAAAATGTCTTCCAGGAATCCTTTGACACCCTGGTCCAGCTCACCGAGTCCGCCCTGGACTCTCCGGATTCCGTGCTCGCCGCCCTTTTCCTCACGAGCACCATTATCGGCTATCGCCAATTTGCCTGTGTCATCCCCCACCTGCGCGGGGCCAAACCAGAATATGTCGAACCGAAAGGAATTATACAACATTTCATGAAGGAAATCCGTAAAAGCGCCAAAGTTGCTTCCGGCGAGTCGGTCATGCCGTGAAAAGGCGCCGCCGCTCCCATTAACGTCACCGCCGGGGCGAGATTGTGGCAATAAAAGCACCATTTAGTTACTATTATAACGATATGTAAAGACTCCCGAACCCTGGTGTGGCGTTCGCTAAAAAATAATTATTTAAATATGTTATTCTGGAAATTCGCATGCACGAACTTCCAGAACGCGACACGAGCCCGGGTTTCCCCGCCTGCCGCGTGGCACCAGCCAATATGCTCAACCGCCGATGCATAGAAAATACATGTCGGTTGCCCTCATGGAACTCGAATTGATTCACGGCCTGGATGTTTGACCTGGAAACCGTTGGAGGTTCTCTGATGCGATTTTCTGGAAACTCGAAGACTTCCCCCCGATGCGATATGGCGCCCCTGATCCTGCTGGCCATGCTCTTGCTCGCCGGCTGCGATCGCAATCCAAACGGACAGGCGCCGCGTCCCACACCGGAAGTGTCCACCGTGACGATCGCGCCCCAGAAGGTTCTGCTGTCCACCGAACTGTCGGGCCGCACCTCCGCCTTTCGGATCGCGGAAATCCGGCCCCGGGTGAACGGGCTGATCGAAAAGCGCCTGTTTGCGGAAGGGTCCAACGTCAAGGCAGGGCAGATCCTCTATCAGATCGATATCGCCCCGTTCGAAGCGGCGTTCAACAACGCCACGGCCGCCCTGGCCGAGGCCCAGGCCAAACTGCCGGCCACCCGGTCGCGGGCCGAACGCTACAAGAACCTGCTGCGCCACAGCGCGCTCAGCCAGCAGGACTACGACGACGCAGCCTCCTCCCTCAATCAGCTGTTGGCCAACATCAACTCGCTGCAGGCCAGCGTCGAGACCGCCCGCATCAACCTGGGCTACACCAAGGTCACCGCCCCCATCTCCGGCCGCATCGGCAAGTCGAGCGTGACCGACGGCGCCATCGTCACGGCCTATCAGGCGACCGCACTGGCCGCCATCCAGCAGCTCGACCCCATTTACGTGGACGTGCCCCAATCCACAGCCGAAATGCTGCGCATCAAGACCCGCCTGAAGCAGGGCCTGGTCGATCCGGAGGGCAAGGACCACAACAAGGTCAGCCTCATCCAGGAAGACGGCACGCCCTATCCCCTGGAGGGGACCCTGCAATTCAGCGATGTCTCGGTGGACCCGACCACCGGCTCGGTCATCGTGCGTCTGGTCTTCCCCAACCCGGACGGGGAAATTCTCCCGGGCATGTTCGTCAAGGCGATCATCAAGGAAGGCGTCAATAACCAAGCCATCCTCCTGTCGCAGCAGGGGGTGTCCCGCGACAGCAAGGGGAATCCCTTTGCGCTGATCGTCAACGCCGAAAACAAGGTCGAGCGGCGCGACCTTATCCTTGACCGGGCCATCGGCAACGACTGGCTCGTCACCTCGGGTCTGGCCCCGGGAGACCGGGTGATCGTCGAAGGCCTGCAAATGCTGCGCCCGGGCACCCAGGTCAAGGCGACGCCGTTTACGGAGACGAAAACCGGACGGAACCAGACCGCCGATTCCGGCGTCCAGACATCAGGACGTCATGAAGGGGGCCGGTGATGCTGTCGAAATTCTTTCTGGACCGACCCGTCTTTGCCTGGGTCATAGCCATCATTCTGCTGTCGCTGGGCGGGCTTTCCATCTACAGCATGCCCATTGCCCAGTATCCGCCCATCGCGCCGCCCTCCATCGCCATCACCGCCTATTATCCCGGTGCCTCGGCCGAGACGGTGGAAAACACCGTGACCCAGATCATCGAGCAGAAGATGACGGGCCTCGACGGGATGCTCTACTTAAGCGGCTACAGTTCCTCCTCCGGCCAAGCCCGGCTCGAAATGACCTTCACCCCGGGCACCGATCCGGACATCGCCTGGTCCAAGGTCCAAAACAAACTGCAACTCGCCCTGGCCAGCCTGCCCGACGAGGTGCAGCGTTCGGGAGTCACGGTCAGCAAGTCCACGCGCAACTACCTGATCGTGGTCGGGCTGGTCTCGGAAGACGGCAGCATGCGCGGCGAGGACCTGCGCGACTATGCCCAGTCCACCTTGGAGAAGGTTCTCTCCCGGGTGCCGGGAGTGGGCGAGGTGGAGGAGTTCGGCACCCAGTATGCCATGCGCGTCTGGCTCAATCCCAACAAGCTCAACAGCTACAACCTGACCGTGGACGATGTCATCACGGCCCTTAACGCCTACAATGTCGAAGTCTCGGCCGGTCAGTTCGGTGGAGCGCCGGCCGTGGCGGGCCAGCATCTCAATTCCCCCATCATCGTGCAGCATCTGCTGCAGACTCCGGAAGAGTTCGCCGACATCCCGCTGCGCATCAACCAGGACGGCTCCATGGTCCGCCTCAAGGATGTCGGTCGCACCGAACTGGGGTCCGAGCGCTCCGACATCGTGGGCTTCTACAACGGTCTCCCCTCGGCCGCCATGGCCATCCGCCAGTCCGCCGGCGCCAATGCCCTGGCCACGGCCGATGCCATCAAGAGCAAGCTGGAGGAGGTGAGCCACTATTTCCCCCCCGGCATGAAGGTCGTTTACCCCTACGACACCACCCCGTTCACCAAGGTGGCCATCCACGAGGTGGTCAAGACCCTGTTTGAGGCGGTAGTGCTCGTCTTTCTGATCATGTTTCTTTTTATGGGCAATATCCGGGCCACCCTGATCCCGACGATCGCGGTGCCGGTGGTCCTCATGGGAACGTTCGCGGTCCTCAATTTTTGCGGCTTTTCCATCAACATGCTGACCATGTTCGCCATGGTGCTGGCCATCGGCCTCCTGGTGGACGACGCCATTGTGGTGGTGGAAAACGTCGAGCGGATCATGTCCGAGGAGGGCCTGTCCCCCCGGGAGGCCACGGCCAAATCCATGGACGAGATCACGAGCGCCCTGGTCGGCATCGGCTTGGTGCTCTCGGCGGTATTCGGTCCCATGGCCTTTTTCCAGGGGTCCACCGGCGTGCTCTACCGCCAGTTTTCGATCACCCTCATTGCGTCCATGATGCTTTCGGTGGTGGTAGCCCTGGTCCTGACCCCGGTCCTTTGCGCCACGTTGCTCAAACCTGTGCCCAAGGGGCATGAGTCCTCGGAAAACGTGGTCTTTTTTCTTCGCCCCTTCTTCCGCTGGTTCGATCGCATCTTCTTCCGGATCCGATCCGTGTATGTGGGCCTGGTCGGCCGCTCCTTTTCCAAGGCCACACGCTACCTCATCTTCTACCTCGCGATCGTGGCCACGGTCGGCTTCCTGTTTCAGCGCATGCCCACCTCGTACATCCCGGATGAGGATCAGGGCATTCTGACTGTCCAGGCCACGCTGCCTTCGGGCACCGCCACCCTGGAGCAGACGCAGGCGGTCATGAAAAAGGTCAGGGACTATTTTTTGGAGCAGGAAAAAGACGCCGTGGAATCCTTCATGGACATCTCCGGCGTCAGTTTTGGCGGCCAGGGGCAAAACATGGCCCTGGGCTTCGTCAAACTCAAGGACTGGGACCGCCGCCCGGGGGCCGACCTCAAGGTCAAGGCCATCGCCGCCAGGGCCATGAAGGTCTTTTCCACGATCAAGGAAGCTCAGGTCTACGCCTTTCCGCCACCGCCGGTCGTGGAGCTCGGCATGGCCTCGGGCTTCGACTTCGAGTTGCAGGACCGGGGGGGCCTTGGCCACGACAAACTCATGGCCGCGCGCGACAAGATCCTCGACCTGGCCAGGCATGATCCGCGTCTGGTCCGGGTCCGGCCCAACGGCATGGAGGACGTGGCCGAATACCACCTCGACGTGGATTGGGACAAGGCCGGGGCCCTGGGCGTGCCCATAAGTTCCATCCATACCACCATCTCGGCGGCCTTCGGCAGCTCCTATGTCAACAACTTCGTCCAGGGGGGTCGGGTCAAACAGGTCTATGTCCAGGCGGATGCCCCCTATCGCATGCAGCCCCAGGACCTCAACAGACTGTACGTCCGCAACAACGCGGGCAAGATGGTGCCCGTGTCCGCCTTCGCCACGGGCCACTGGGCCGTCGGCTCGCCCAAACTCGAACGCTACAACGCCTTCCCCTCCATCAACCTCTGGGGCGAGCCAGCGCCCGGGCACAGTACCGGTGAGGCCATGTCCCTCATGGAGGACTTCGCCGCCAAGCTGCCCCAGGGCATCGGCTTCGACTGGACAGGCCTGTCCTACCAGGAGCGCATGGCCACCTCTCAGGGAGCCATTCTCTACGCCTTCTCCATTTTCGTGATCTTCCTTTGCGTGGCCGCCCTCTATGAAAGCTGGACCATCCCCATCGTCAACATGCTCATGCTGCCGCTTGGCGTACTCGGTGCCATCGTGGCCACGTCCGCGCGCGGCTTTCCAAACGACGTCTATTTCCAGATCGGCTTCCTGACGACACTTGGCCTCTCGACGAAAAACGCCATTTTGATCATTCAGTTCATCAAAGAGCGGATGGGGCACGGAGAAGGACTCATCGAGGCCACCCTGGGCGCGGTCAAAACCCGGTTCCGGCCGGTGATGATGACCTCGTTGGCCTTTTTCTTCGGAGTATTGCCCCTGGCCATCGCCAACGGGGCCGGCGCCGGGGCCATGAACGCCATCGGCACCGCAGTTTGCGGCGGCATGCTGTCCGCCACCTTCATCGACCTCATCTTCATTCCGTTGTTCTTCGTCCTGGCTTCGCGCCTGTTCAAGCAGGCCTGAGGAGTCGTCCGTCCGCCAGCGCGGTGGTCGAGGCAACCTCGACCACCGTCATTTTTCAAGGTCCTTCCGGATTTTCCGTGGGTACCCGGGTTCAGGCCTGTCTAGGATAGAGGTCCAGGCCGCCGCAGAAGAAGTAGATAGCGGTCTTGAAGTGCTCCCGATTGCGGTACCCGCACGCCCTGCGCTTGATGGCCATGATCTTGCTGTTGAGTCCCTCGGCCGCGCCGTTGGTGATCCGATGCCGGCAAAAGGTCAGGATGTTGTCCAGATGCCGAGAGAGCATCTCCCCGACCTTGCGCATCGGGGGCAAGTCTGACTTCCTCACCCAGGTCAGCCAGCGTTTCATGAACCGCTTTGCCCAGCCGACGCTGAGGTAGTTCCACAATCCGGCCAGGCTTTCTTTCATCGCCCAGGCCTTGGCCACCTTCAGGTTCGTGGCCTTCAGGGCTTCCAAGGTCGGTCGGTGCTTGTCCGGCAGATTCTCTTCCCGGTAAAGCCAGATGTACTTGGTGCCCTTGAGGCGTTCGTCTTCCTGGCGGAGCAGTTCGCGATGTTCCTGCCGGCGGACCTTGTCCACGGCCTGGCCCACGTGCTGCATGATGTGAAAGCGGTCATGGACGATCTTGTGCGCCGCATCGGGCACGTGCTTGATCGTGGCCTTGAAGTACGGTTCCCACATGTCCATGGCCACGGCCCGGATGCGCTCGAGTTGCTGCGCCGTGAACTGCCGGTAATAGTCCTCGAGGCTCTCGGTCTTGCGATCCTGGGCCACAAACTCCACTGTTCCGCCAAGCAGGTCGCAGACCACGGTCATGTAGTCGTGACCTTTGCGGAAGGCCTTCTCATCGATACCAAGATAGCGTGCGGGGGTGGTCTTCTTCCTGGTTTGCCCTCGCCGGACGGCTCGATCCATGACGTTCCAGGCCTCATCCCAGCTGATCCGCATGAGCCGGCAGGTGCCGGACACGGTGGCGCACTCGCGCAACACATCGATGATCAAGCGCTCCATGAGCAAGGTAAAACGCCCTTTAGCCTCGGCCCAAGGCACTCTCACCTGAAGCACGCCGTGCTCGGGGCACTCGACGCGCGGAATCCGGGCATGAAGGAAGGTCTTGAACTGGCAGGTGTCGAGGTGACGCCATACCCGAGGCTCGGCATGATCCCGACAAGCCAGTTCGCGACCACAGGTCGGACAGCGCCAGCGGACACCGGCAACATGATCAACATGGACGTCCACCCGGCCTCCCGCCGTGTCCAACTCGACGTCGGCAACAAACCACGGGTCACTCAGCCCCAGAATCCGAGAATACAGGTCCGTGTCCTTCATGGTCACCCTCCCGGGGCGGACCATATCCGGTCACCTACCCACGGAAAAGTCGGAAGGACCTTTTTCAATAATCGCAGGAGGAGTAGGAAAAAGTAGCGCCTCGTGACTGAGACGGCGGCTTCGAGCCTCAAAAGTATGATCGGTCCGCATCAGAACGAGCATTGACGCGACGATCGCCTCCACGATCGGTTCGTCAACAACAAGGAAGACCGGTTCATCTTCGCCTACACGCCGTTTTTGACCATTCCGACCGGCCAATTCGACCGGGAAGGCGTCATCAATCTCGGGTCAAACCGTTGGTCCACCAAGCATGAAATCTGCGTTGCCAAGGGCTTTGGCGACCGGACGTGGCTCGAACTGTCGGGCTACGCCCTGTTCTCCTTCGATACCGACAATGCCCTCGCCTATATGGTGACGCCCAATACCCAGGTCATGACGGCGTTCAGCACCGACGCAGCCACTTCCAACGGCATTCGGACGAGCAACATCATGGTCAGGCTGGGCTTCATCTTTTAGGCCATTGAGCAGCCCACGCAAGCAGGTGGGCTGCTCAATTTTCGAGTTGCTACCCGACAATAAAAATTTTACGAGTTTCTTTTCCCGTCACTTTGACAAGCACTCAATGTTTTGAGGATTTAAAATGCCTCTTAATTCAAATTCTGTCATACGGTCCAACTATGACTTGCAGATTGCTGGTGCAAAATGCTCTTCCACATTAGAAATTCCATTTATTCCTACTTTTACCGGAAAAGTATTTCACAGGGAGTTCGACATGGGAAAACATGGTTCATTTTCCCCAGGCGCTTGACCAGCCCCGGGGGCACAGGGGACAAGGGAGGCGCACGCATGACCCAAACGGCAAGGAGTCCCGCTTGGCTGCAATCGATCTCAGTATTTTCGATCTGTTCAAGATCGGTCCCGGGCCGTCAAGCTCCCACACCATCGGCCCCATGAAAGCCGGCTGCGATTTTCTGCGTCTTGTCCGGGAACTGCCGCCCGAGACCCTGGACGCGGCCACGCGCATCGAAATCGTGCTTTACGGCAGCCTTTCGGCCACGGGCAGGGGACACGGCACGGACAGGGCCGTGGTGGCAGGCTTGTTGGGGCAGGTCCCTGAACACTGCGCCCCGGCCTTTCTCGACGAACTGGCCCGAAGCCCCCACACCCGCCGCGCCCTGGATCTGGGGTCGAAGATCCTCGAAATCAGTACCGGGGACGTGGCCTTCGGCCCGCTGGAACACGATTTTCCCCACAACAACGCCCTTGCCATCCGCCTGCTGGGACCGGAGGAAAGCGCGGCCCCTCTGGCCGAGCGCATCTACTTCTCCATCGGAGGCGGCTTCGTGCAGTATGCCGGGCAACCGGCCCCGACGCGCCGTGAGCCGGTCCACCCGTACGCGACGATGGCCGACATCAAACGGCTGGTGGCCGAGCACGACATCGGCCTGCACAAGCTCATGCTGGAAAACGAGATGGCCGTGACCGGCGCCGGCCAGGCCGCGATCCTGGCCGGACTCGACGCGGTGCTGGGGGCCATGGACGCGGCGGTGGCCGCCGGGCTGGCCACCGAGGGCGTCCTGCCCGGCCCCCTCGGCCTTTCGCGCAAGGCCAAACGGCTTCTCGAACGCAGCAGCCGGTCCCAAAGGCAACCGCACGACAGCGCCCTGACCCGACTGATCGCCTTCGCCTTCGCGGCCGCCGAGGAAAACGCCGCCGGCCACGTCATCGTGACCGCCCCGACCTGCGGCGCGGCCGGCATCATCCCGGCCGTGGCCCGCTTCATGCGCACCTACCTCGAACTCGCCGAGCACTCCATCCGGGAGGGACTCCTGGCTGCGGCGGCCGTCGGGTTTCTGGCCAAGCACAATGCCACCATTGCCGGCGCCGAAGGGGGCTGCCAAGCCGAGATCGGCGTCGCCTCGGCCATGGCCGCGGCCATGCTGGCCCATGGCATGGGCTATGGCGTGCGCGTGATGGAGAACGCGGCGGAAACGGCCCTGGAGCACCATCTGGGAATGACCTGCGATCCGGTCGGCGGGTATGTCCAGATCCCCTGCATCGAACGCAACGCCATGGGAGCGGTCAAGGCCTATGCCGCCTACCTGATCGCCTCGGACGAAATGCTCGCGCACCACAAGGTCGGCCTGGACCAGGCCATCGAGGCCATGCAGGCCACGGGACGGGACATGAATTGCAAATACAAGGAAACGGCCCAGGGCGGGCTGGCGGTCAGTGTCATCGCGTGTTGACCACCGCGCCGCCAAGCGCGGCCGCAAAACGAGGCAAGCGGCGGCCCGGATCGACGGCGGTCCGCCCAGCGCGGCCCTTCGGGCAACAGGCTCTCCCCGAGCCCCCGGGGAAGAGACGCAAACCGGATGGGTATGGCTAGGGCTGTGAAAAGTGCGATATCTTTTGGCTAAACCGTTTCAACAACAAAATAATCGCCACGCAATACAACAGGAAACAAACAACCGCTTTCCAGCAGGCTATCGCTAAAAGCACGATAAAGAGGCCCCATAAGCTGGCAACGACTGCAAAAAAAGCTGCGCCTCGCACAAACATCCCCAGATCATCGCTGCTTTTTTCTATTAAGACACATATGGCTTGCCACCATGACAGACTGCAGCAATGGCATACCGTAAATCTTCGTTCTTTCGACGCCATTCCCCACGGGACCGTCATCTGGCCGAAGGCGCGCTGAAACTCGTCTCTTGCGGGAATAAAGACGTATTGCCATCAATAAAGCAGAACATGAGTCCAAATCCCGTTTCGTTTCCAAAGGGGCACACCGCTCTCGCCCACAGGGCAATTCCGGTAGAATCCTCATCAAGGCTATTGCCTGTAATGGCTTCGAGTCCGTCGCCGGACCACGCATTGGCGAAAAGTCCAAGAAGAACGAACATGGCCACGACACAAATCCACTTTCGAGTCATTCCTTTCTCCCCGTAAACCCAGAAACATATACGGACCGGAACGGGGAAGCGTCACCGCGCGTGGCCAGGAGAAGGGCGATTTTTTCCGAAGCGCCGCGGCCACACGACAGGCTGCGGCCGTCAATTCCTGCCTCCCCTGCCCCCGCCGCCAGGACCGCCGCCCGGCCCTCCCCCGGGACCGCCACCTCTGCCGGCTCCGGCGCCGGCCCCTCTGCCCCCTCCCTGGCCCGAGCCGGCGCCTCCGTCCCCCCTGGCGCTTGCGGCACCCGCCGCGTCGTTGTCCGCATAGCGTCCCAATGCCGTCCGGGCGTCGGCGATACTCAAGGAGCCGTCCACGACCCGCGCGGCCGTGCCGAGCACCGCCGCATCGCTGTGGCCCTTTGCCTTGGCGTCGCGAATGGACTGGGCAAGGTCCAGCAGCGAACCGGGGAAATGCTCCCGTTGCAGGATGCGGGAGGTCAGGACGGCTGCCAGCTCCGCATCCACACCAGCCTGGCGCACCGCCGCGAAAAATTCCGCCGCGCCGACGATTTCCGCAGCCGAACGTCCGGTATGGGCGGCGCAGCCCGCGACGTCCTGCTGGGAGAGGCCCATGCGCAGCGTGTTCGCCAGCCGTTCCACGAGTTCCGGCCCGGCGTCCCTGAACGCCGCCAGGAGTCGCTGGGCGAACATATAATCGGCGGTCCTTCTTTCCACCGCCGTCACGATGCTGGCCACAGCGGCCTTTTTCGCCAACCCCTCCTCCACCTTGTCCACGACGGGTTCTATGGCCCTGCCCGATACCGATGCCCTGGTCGTTGCCGCGAGAAGGGTCGCCGTGTCCCTTTCGCTCAACCCGTACCGAAGGCCCAGGGCCAGGACACGATCGATATCGGGCCGCGACACTCCGGCCCCGCGCGCCGATTCCATCGTTTCCCCCAGGTCCGGCGCCGTCTGCGCTCGGGCCGGCGCCGGACCTGAAAGGGCCACGGCAACGGCGAGTCCGGCCGCCACATGCCTAAAGCGGGCGTTCATGGGATTGCCTGCCGTGTTGCCGGTTCTCGCCTTCGTCGACGACCAGGACCGAGTTGGTGTTGCCGAAACCGTCGTCTTCCTGGATCAACGCCCCGGCATCGGGTTGCAAAAGCACGCCGTCCACAAGGAAGGCGTAGACATAGCGTCCCCGGGGCAGGGGGACCGTCAGCGTGAAAAGGTCGCTGCCCGGAGCCTTTCGCATCACGTGGCGGGCGGGATCCCAGTTATTGAAGGATCCCATGACGACCACCTGGCGCGCGCCGGGCATGTTGGCCACAAAGGTGACCTCCTTGCTCGGCCCGGCCGCCGTTTTCGCAAGTTGCGCGCGGGTCGGTTCCTGCAACACCCCCAGGGCGGACCGGGGACCCTGGTCCCCGGAAGACCCGTTGAGCCCCGGGGCAAGCAGTTGCCCGGCCAGGAGGAGGGCGACGGAGGCCAAACCGCCGGCCACAACGGCCCGTCCGGTGCGGCCGACCGTGAAGCGTCGCCACTGGCGCAAGAATTTCTTCAGTCTGGACTGCTTCTTGGGCTGTATCCGCGCCATCACCCGCGGCAGGATGTCCTCCGGCGCTTCCGGGCGCGGCAGGCCGGCGATGTATCCCGCCAGCCGCCGGGTCTCCCGCCTGGCCTGTTCTTTCTCTTTTTCATTCATAGCGCGTGTCCGCTTCCTCGGGCCACGAACAGGGAACGCAACCGATCGAGGCCGCGTGCGATCCGCATTTTGACCGCACTGACCGAAAGGCCCAAGGCACTGGAGATATCATTGATCGACATGCCTTCCTGATAGCGCAGCAACAAGGCCTCTCGTGTCGACAGGCCCAGGCTATCCATGGCCAATACGAGTGTATTCGCATCCATCCAGTCGGCGAGCCGCTCGGAGGTCAGCCCATCGCTTATATTTTCCATAAAGCCCTCTGGCAAATCCGCAGAGGAAATTTCGCAGTGCCGCTTTTTCCTGAGATGGTCCCGGCCCAGGTTCAGACCGATGGTATAGAGCCAGGGGAAAAAGCGTGCGCCGCATTTAAAACGATCCAATTTTTCATAGGCCACCACGAAGGTCTCCTGGGTCAAATCCCGGGCGTCTTCGCCGTCGCCACACATCCGGGCCATGAGCGCGTGGATAGGCCCCTGATAACGGCGGACCAGGACCGCATAGGCCTCGGCCTCCCCATCAAGAATATCCTCGATGAGTTGCGCTTCATCGTTCTGGTCCATTCGTGTTTCTACAGCCCCTTTCGTGTATATACGGCCGGCGGCCACATTTGGTCACAGGCTTTCGCGTCTTTTGCAACATCCCGCCCTGCCCGCCTGTTGGCCCGGGCCTGTCGGCCTTTCTTGTCCTGGCCGCAAAACGGGGCGGGGACCGGCCCGGGCTGGCGCACCCGACCAGCGCGGTGCGACGGCCCAGTGCTTTCACTCCGCCGCGTATGAGGGTATGGGGCATCCACGCCGCGGGAGGGAGCATGGGATCCAGCCAACTGACCATGGACGAGGCCCTGCGCCTGGGAAACGAGTTCCACCGGGCCGGACAATTCGAGGACGCGGAGCGCGTTTACCGGGCCATTCTGGCGGCCCAGCCCCACCACCCCGAAGCGAACCACGATCTGGGCGTGCTGGCTGTCCAGGCGGGCAAGGCCGCCCTTGGCCTGCCGTTTCTCAAGGCCGCCCTGGAAGCGCGGCCGGGGGTGGGAGCGTATTGGCTGGACCTCCTCGAAGCCCTGCTGGCCGCGGGACAGTGCGACGGGGCCCGCTCCGTGCTGGACCAGGGCCGGCGGCAGGGATTGGCCGGCCCGCCGGTGGACGATTTGGCCGCCCGGCTCGAGAAGGCCCTGGAGCGCCAGTCCCGGCTGCGCGCCCTGGAGGACCTGTTCCGGGCCGGGTCGTATGCCGCCATGGAGGCAAAGGCCAAAGAATTTTTGGAACGCTTTCCGGAGAGCGGCAAGGGATGGCACCTGCTGGGCCTGTCCCTGGTGGCGCGGGGTGACGGCGCGGCCGCCCTGGAGCCGCTCCTTCGGGCGGTCGCGACGCTTCCAAACGATGTCGATCTCTGGGACCACCTCGGCTCGGCCTATTTGCACCAGGGGCAGCCGGAGCAGGCGGCCAACGCCTTTCGCCGGGCCCTGGCCCTTCGGCCGGACTATCCCTCGGCCCACAACAACCTCGGCAATGCCTTGCGGGAGCTGGGGCAGCCCCAGGAGGCCATGGCCAGTTACCGCCAGGCCCTTCGGTGCCAGCCAAACCACGCCATGGCCCACACCAACCTCGGCATCGTGCTCCAGTCCCAGGGACAGGTGCAGGCCGCCCTCGAGTGCCATGCCAGGGCCCTGGCCCTTGCTCCGGCCAATGTGGAGGCCCACGTCAATTACGCCAATGCCCAGAAGGAGTTGGGACACATCGAGGCGGCCGTGGCCGCCTATGGCCGGGCCCTGGCCCTGGACCCAGAGCGGTTGGAGGCGCGCACCAACCTGCTGCTCCTGGAAGCCTTTTCAAACCGGCTCACGCCCCAAGCCTTCCTGGCCGAGGCCAGGGGCCTGGACCGCGTGCTGACCGGGCAGGCGGACCGGGAAGGCGGGGCCGCGTCCCTGCCCCGCCGGGCGCGGCAGGGACGGCGCCTGCGCGTGGGCTACGTGTCCGGGGATCTGTGCGGCAAGCATCCCGTGCCCTTTTTCCTCGGCCCGCTCCTGGCCGCGCACGATCGGCGGCGCGTCGAGGTGTTCCTCTACCCCACGCAACGCGCACGAGACGACACCACCGAGCGTTTGCAGCACCTGGGCGACCACTGGTCGCCCCTTACGGGATTGACCGACCGACAGGCGGCAAAACGCGTCAGGGCCGACGGCATCGACGTGCTGGTCGATCTCTCGGGCCACACCCGGTACAACCGCCTGGGGATTTTTGCCCGACGGGCCGCTCCCGTGCAGGCCCATTACCTCGGGTATTGCGCCACGACCGGGTTGTCCGCCATGGACTACTGGATCGGCGACAGCGTGCTCTTTCCGGAAGGGGAGACCCCGCCCTACAGTGAAACCCCCTGGCGGTTGCCCCGGCCCTACCTGTGCTACGACGGCCGGGAAGACCTGCCCGGGTCCGCCTGGACGCCGCGCGGCAACGGCGAAATATGGTTCGGCAGCTTCAACCACCTCTCGAAGATCCAGGACGCCACCCTGGATCTTTGGTCGCGGATTCTGTCGGCCCTGCCCGAGGGAAAACTGCTGCTCAAATCCGGGCAACTCGACCACGCCGCCAACCGCGAGCGCATGCTGGCCGCCTTCGAAGGCCGGGGCATCGCCCGGGACCGCCTCGTCCTCATGGGCCAGACCGCAAACTGGCCGGCGCATATGGCGGCCTATGACCTCGTCGATGTCGCCCTCGACCCCGTCGACGCCGTCAGCGGCGTCACCACCACCTGCGATGCCCTATGGATGGGCGTTCCGGTCGTGACCATGGCCGGGGACCGCCTGGCGACCCGCATGGCCGCTTCGCTCGTATCCGGCCTGGGACATGGGGATTGGGTCGCTGCCACCCCCGAGGCCTACGCCGGTCTGGCCGTGGCCCTGGCCCGGGACGTGGCCGGGAGGACCGGGTTGCGTTCCGGGCAGCGGGAGCGGATGCGGGCCAGTCCCCTCACCGACGCCAGGGACTTGGCGCGATGCCTGGAGGAGGCCTACGAGGCCATGGCCCGGCCATAGGCGATCCGTTATCGGCCGCCCCAAGGGATCAGGCCTTCCACCATCGACCGAAAGGGGGCGAGAACACCGTGGAATTGCATCAGGCCAGGGCGGCCGCCTCAGGCCTACGCAAGAGAAGGCACAAGAAAAACGGCAGAGGCATAAAAGCTTGCGCGTACCCCTTGACCGTCGTATGAAGCCGACCATAGCATTTTCGTTCGAAGTGGACCGGATCAGGAGTGAAGGATGTCGCCATCCAAGAAGCACAGGCCGACAGAAACGCCGGGCAGGCAAGAACCTTCGCCGCTTGCGCCGCAAACCGCAGATCCCCACGCCATTGGCGAAACGATAAAGGAACACAAGGCTCCCCCTATCCCCATTGTGGCCATCGGCGCGTCCGCCGGCGACCTGGAGGCCATCGAAACCTTTTTTGCCCACATGCCGCCGGACAGCGGCGCGGCCTTCATCCTGGTCCAGCACCTCTCACCGGAACACGACAGCCGTATGTCCGAGCGCGTCGGACAGGCGACGCAAATGGCGACCCGGCAGGCGGCCGATGGGCTGCGGGTCGCGCCGGACACGGTGTACACCATGCCGCCGGGCAAGGAACTCCTCATCCTTGACGGCAGCCTGAACCTGGCGGAACCGGAAAGGCCCCGGGGGCACAACCGCCCCATCGACCGTTTCTTCGCTTCCCTGGCCAAGGACCAAAAAGGGAACGCCGTCTGCATTCTCCTTCCCGGGACGGGCTCCGACGGCACTTTGAGCCTCAAGACGGTCCAGGCGTCTGGCGGTATCACGCTGGCCCAAAACAGCGACGCCAGGTTCGCGGACAGGCTTCAGAGCGGCCTGACCACGGGGGTGGTCGATTATGTCCTGGACGTCCAGGAAATGCCTGGAAAAATCCTGAACCTGCTCAAACATCGGCCCAACCTGCCCTTGGAATCCCAGGCAACAGTCGAAACTATGGAAAAAAGCGAGTTCATTAAAAAAATATTGCGCAAGATAAAGGTCAAACGCGGGCATGATTTTTCATGGTACAAACCCAATACCGTGGCCCGTCGCATCGCACGGCGCATGGCCCTGCTGCAGATTCCGGAACGACAGGATTATCTTGCCTATATCAAAAACAATGACGCCGAAATAAAAATGCTTTTCCAGGAACTCCTCATTGGCGTGACCAACTTTTTCCGGGACGAGGAGGCCTTCGAAATTCTGGCCCGGACGGTCATTCCGAAAATCATCACCGGCAAATCCGAGGCCGAAACCATCCGGTTCTGGGTGGCCGGCTGCTCCACCGGGGAAGAAGCCTATTCCCTGGCCATGCTTCTGGCCGAACATATGGGCCGGCACGGCAAAACCAACCGGGTCCAGATCTTCGCCACGGACATCGACGAGGAAAGCCTGGAGGTTGCCCGGCATGGCCTCTTCCCCGCGGCCGTTGAAGCCCACGTCTCTCCCGAACGCCTGAGCCGTTTCTTTTCCAAGGAAGGCCCTGCGTACAGGGTGATGAAATCCCTTAGGGAAATGATCATCTTCGCCCCGCACAGCCTGATCCGCGACCCTCCCTATTCGCATATTGATTGCATCAGCTGCCGGAACCTGCTTATTTATCTGTCCCCGGATCTGCAGAAGAAAGTCCTGCCCATGTTCCATTATTCCCTCAATCCGCAGGGATTTCTATTTCTTGGGCCGTCGGAATCCGTTACGGAGCAGATGGGCCTTTTCGAAACGGTAGATCGAAAGTGGAAAATATTTCAGGCTAAAGCAAATACCCCGGGCAAAATTCATGACATTCCATTTATCTTGTCGAATGGACAGCAAGTAATGCTTGAAACCTCCAACGAATCCTGTCATTCCGACCATACTTCCTATACAAGACAAGCACAGCAGCTTATCGTTACAAGATTTTCGGCTTCAAGTGTCGTCATCAACGACCGCTACGAGCCACTGACTTTTTTCGGTCCGGTCAATCGCTATTTTGAAGTCACTGCCGGTGAATCCACCAAAAGCATCTTGTTGCTGGCCAAGGAATCGTTACGGCCGTACCTGCGCTCGACCCTGCACACAGCCCTCAAGGAAAACCAATCCGTACGGCGGAACAGCTTGCACCTGCCCGTGGACGGCAGAATCGAAACGGTTGACCTGATTGTCATGCCGCTTTGGGAGGACGAACGGCTCGAACGGCTTTTCCTGGTCGTTTTCGAGCATGTCGGGTGGAGCGGAGACAAGGCCGCCTCGCACATGATCGGCCCGACGGCCGATTGCGAAGTGCTGATCAAAAGCCTGGAACAGGAGCTCAATGCAGCCAAGACAGAATTGCAGACAATGGTCCAGGAACTGGAAGGCGCCAACGAGCAACTGAAGTCGTCCAATGAAGAATTGATGAGTATGAATGAGGAACTCCAATCCTCCAACGAGGAGCTGGAGACATCCCGCGAGGAACTTCATTCCATAAACGAAGAACTGACCTCGCTTAACAACGAAATGCAGCACAAATTCGACGATCTGTGCAGCGCAAACAGCGACCTGCAAAATTTCATCAACAGCAGCCGGATCGCCACCCTGTTTCTGGACAAGAATCTGACGATCCGGCGATTCACGCCCCAGGTCATGGATTTCTTCAACATCCTGGACGTGGATATCGGGCGTCCCTTTGCCCATCTGCGCTCCCGGATCGATTACAAGGAAATTTTCGAGGACATCCACCACGTCCTCGAAACCCTGATGCCACTGGAACGGCAGTTGGTCGGCCAAGCCGACCAGCGCATCCTGACCCGCGTCATTCCCTACCGTTCGATCAACGACCGGATAGACGGCGTGGTATTGACCTTCATGGATGTCACCTCGGCCGTGGCCGCCGAGAAGCGGCTCTCGCAGCAGACCGAAGAGCTGGAAACGCTCTACAAGACCATTCCGGACATCTACTTCAAGGTCGCCCCGGACGGCACCATCCTCAACTGCCGCTCCACGCACCAGCCGGATATCATCCCGGATGCCACCCTTGTGGCCGGCAAGCATTTCTCCGAGATTTTCGGCCCCGAGCACGGCGCCACCCTGGAGGAGGCCCTGCAGGAAGCGCGGGAAGCGGACGCCCAGCGCAGCCTGGATCTCCATTTCGTGGCCCATGGCAACAACCGCCACCTGGAAGTGCGCATCGTTCCCGTGGCGGCCGAGACCTTTGTCGTCATGCGGGACATGACCGGCCTCAAACAGGCCGAGGACAGACTCCGGTTCCAGGCCGACGTCCTGTCGCAGGTCAGCGACGCGCTGATCGCCGTGGACGAGGCAGGCTCCATCATCCTCTGGAATCCGGGCGCCGAACGGATTCTCGAAATCCCGGCCGAGCGGGCCATGGGGCAACCCCTGGAGGCCTTCACCGGCATCAAATGGATCATGGCCGACGATGCCGCCGCCGATCGTCCCGAGGACCGACAATTGTGGATCAAGGAATTCGATCATGCCCGGGCCGACGGCAGCCACATCGTGGTGGAATCGTCGGTAAGCGTCCTACGCGACACCCGGGGGAACAGGATCGGATTGCTGGCCATCCTGCGCGATGTTTCCGACAACAAGCGCTTCGCCAAGGAACTCCTCGAAGCCAAACAGAAGGCCGAACGGGCCAATCGGACGAAGAGCGAATTTTTGGCCAACATGAGCCACGAGATCCGGACTCCCATGAACGGCATCCTCGGCATGACCCAGCTCGCCCTCAACCGCGACCTGCCCGACGACGTGCGGGAATTTCTCCAGCTCGTCCACCAGTCCGGCCAGTCGCTTCTCGACATCATAAACGACATCCTGGACCTCTCCAAGATCGAAGCCGGCCGGGTGGTGCTGGAGCAAAAGCCCTTCGACCTCGTGGAGATGGTCGAATCCACGCTCAAGCCCCTTGGGCTCCTGGCGCGGGACAAGGGGCTCACGTTCCTCTTCTCCATTGCGCCGGGCGTCCCGGACCGGGTGATCGGCGACAAGGGACGGTTGCGTCAGATCCTGACGAACATGGTGGGCAATGCCATCAAGTTCACCAAACGGGGCCGCGTGGAGGTCAAAGTCCGTCTGGCCGAGATCCAGGAGCCTGGCAGGGCGTCCTTGCTCTTCCTGATCAAGGACGAGGGCATCGGTATTTCAAGCGCCCAGATTCATTCCATCTTTGAAAAATTCGAGCAGATTGCCTCCTCTGCCCATGTCCAGTACGGAGGCACCGGCCTTGGCCTGGCCATTTCCAAGGCGCTCGTGGAAATGATGGGCGGCGTGATCCAGGTCGAAAGCGAACTCCACAGGGGCAGCACGTTTTCCTTTGTCCTTACCCTGGAGAAGGTCGCGGAAATCGAGACGACGCCCCCGTCCCCCCTGTCGGCCGGCCAGGACGGCATTTCGCCGCTTAAAATCCTGCTGGTGGAGGACAACCAGGTCAACAGCCTGTTCGCCAGCCACATCCTGCAGAGCTGGGGCCATACCGTGGAAATCGCCAACAACGGCCGGCAGGCGGTGGAGACGCTCAAAACCCGCGAGTTCGACCTCGTGCTCATGGACGCCCTCATGCCGGTCATGGACGGCGAACAGGCCACGCGGCTCATCCGTTCGGGCGAGGCCGGCAATCCGGATATCCCCATCGTGGCCCAGACCGCCTATGCCTTGCAAGGCGACCGGGAACGATTCCTGTCCGTCGGCATGAACGACTATATTTCCAAGCCCCTGAATCTGGATGAATTGCAGCGGGTTTTGGGGCGGGTCATGGAAGCGAAAAAGAAGGATCGGTCGCACTGAACCTGTCTTTTCCGCACCTTGCGATAACTATCCTTCCGTAATCAGCCACCGGAGAGCGGCAGGCGGACAGGCCGGGAGGCTGGTTGCCTGTTGGCCTTTTTTACAATTCCCGCCCCTGCCCCTGAAGCAACCTCCGGCACCAGCGTGGGACCCGACTCCCTCTCCCGCACGTCCCTGGCGGCGCGGAGAGGGGCGCATTTCTGACGGAGTCCCAGTTGCCCTCTCCCGCACGTCCCTGGCGGCGCTCGGACCTGTTTTCATATTTTTCCTGCGGCATGGGACCGCTGCGACGCATGCCTGCCAACCGCCCATGCAACGCGGCCGGACCGTTTTCCCTTCGATCCCGCCCTTTCCGCCTGCCGTGAACATCGCCTGCGGCGCGGTGCTCGAAGCCAGTAACCCGGGCCTTGGCCGCCTTCGGACGGATTTTGTCGGGAAAAATTTCCGCCAAAGAGCTTTGGCTTCGGATTTCTTTACAGCAAGAGGCCTGCCATTTCGCCTCAAACCGCTTGCTGTTCCACGTATTCCAAAGATTCTAGAAAGTTATAAATCAAACAAGCGCTTGGCACGCTCTATGCTCACAAGCAGGCAGAAGAAGAAACGCGGGTTGCCACACAGCAACAACACTGTCAGGGGTCGTTAAACACATAGGGTGTTTACAAAACATGAAAGGGGGATTTGTCATGAAGCGGTTCATCCTGAGTATCTGTCTGGCTTTGTCGATCATAGCCCTGGGCACCATTTCGTCTCACGCCTTCGTCGTTACTGGAGACTACAGCGATACCGTTGATTTCTACAGCAGCGGCACCTACGATGGGCGGACATATCAATTAATTGGCGACAATCCTGATTTCAGTTACACCCACTCTGTCGACTTCGCCTATCCGGCTGTGGACGTTACCAGCGCATTTTTGACTCTTACCTATAGCCAGGTTGATTCTTCCTGGTGGAATCCGGCCGAGGTTTGGGTTGTCCAGGCCGGAAACTCCAAGACCCAGATCGGTACGCTGGACAGCACCAGTGGATGGAAGGCCGAAACATTCAATATCCCCTACGCTCTGTACAGCTCCATTGCCGGCAGCACCTGGAATCTCTTGATCACCTTCGACGAAACGACCGGCGGCAGCGACAGCTTCAAGCTCGACAAGAGCGTGCTGTCCGGCTGCTACACCTACGACCCCTGTGATCCGGGCACCGTGCCTGAGCCCGCCACCATGCTGCTCCTCGGTACCGGCATGATCGGCCTGCTCGGCTCGCGCAAGCGGTTCATGAAGAAGGCCTAACCACTTTTCCCAGGCAACGACAAGCGGGCGGGGTCAGGACGACCCCGCCCGCTTGTCGTTGCCCTGCGGCAGCCGCACGCCGGCCCGGGCCAAGAGCGGCCTTCCCTCCGCCCCATGCCCGGGTCGGTCCGGTCCGGACAGGACCTCGCTCCAATCTCCCTCCCCCGGCCAACGCCCTGTTCACCCGGCGGTCCCGTTGCCCCCGGCCACCGCCTCGCTCACGAATTCGGCCGGAAAACGGACGTCGAGGATCCGGCCCGAACCGCGCAATAACGCATCCAGAAAAGCCGCCGGCTCCATATGGCGGTCGAAGTGGTCCACGGCCCGCCGGCGCAGGCCGTCATAAGCCGCGGCGTCCATGGCCAAGGCCATTTCCACGGCCCCGGCCAGATCCGCTTCCGAGACATATTCCAGACAGACGGCGCCGGATCGGAGCCGGGGCGAAAAAAGATGCCCGTAGCCGAGGATGGGCACCGCGCCAAGGGCCATGGCCTCCACGCCGTTGTGGCACATGGGCATGACCACGCCGGGCAAGGCCAGGAAAAACCGGCTTCGGGCCAGGACCGGAAACCACTCCTCCCGGCCGAGTCTGGCCGTGGTGGCGTCAAAGACCACGATGGACGTGGCGAGGTCCTCCTCGTCCAGGGCCCGCAACAAGGCTTCCCTGGTCGTAAAGAGCCGCACGCGCTCCTTGAAGCGGCGCAGGACGCTCCGGATGGCCACGGCCCGTGGAACCATGCCCCGCAGCAGCCGCGTCGTCCGGGCATACTGGTCCTTGAGGTTACCGGCGAAAAAGACGCCCACCGTCTTCGGCCGGCCGCGCAACTCGGGGATACGGGCCAGTTGGCCGGCCTGGTAGACATTGGGATGCATGGGATAGGGCAGGATCACGGTACCTTCGGCGCTTTCCGGCATGATATCGATGTCGTAGCTGAGACGAAGGATGCGCGTGAACCGTTCCTCCAGGTGCCCGGGGACCGGCCGGTCCGTGCACAGCAGCGCGTTTCCAGGATCCCCGCGCTCCACCTCCTTGACGAAATTGATGTTCTTCGACGAAAAGACATAAAAATAATAGGGATCTCGGTAATAATAGAGTTCTTTCCGTATGCTGCCGACGATCGAGACGAAGTAACCGGCCTGGATGAAAAACTGGGCCAGAAGATAGAGATGGCGGTCGCCAAGGGCGGTCGCATCCAGGAAGACCACCGCCCGGCCGGTATTCCTCTTCAAGGCGTTCCGGACAGCCTGGCGCAGGGAAAACCATCGGGAGGCAACGCCGTCGTGATACGGCAGGTACGTTTTCAAAAATTGCGACACCGGTCCTTCCTTCCACGCTTGGGGCGGTTCGAGGAAAATTTCCAACCTGCGACGGTTTCGAGCGATGAATTTTCCACCGCCGGAAACCGCCGATTCCACCTCATACGCTTATAGGCCGGTCCGCTCCTTGCGGCAACAGCACCCTTGCCAAAAAGAACTGCAAGCCGCCTGCCGCACGGAAGACGAAATGGGAAGGAGCGCGACCAGTCATCAGGAGACCCTGCCCCAGGTCCGTACCAGCAAAACGGACCAGCCGTTCGTATCCGTTGCCCAAAAAGATGGATTGCGCGGCGAAAATCGCCCAAACGGGCGCCCCCTCCCGGCGAAAAAAACAAAAAGGCCGGAAGGTTCTCCCGGCCTTTTCCAGATCAATGGCGCCAAAGGAGGGCTCGGCACCCTTGGAACCAAGACCAGAAGTAACAACCTGATATCATTTGGTTTCAAAAAAGTCATAGAAAGTTCAGCCTGTTTTTGACCCATCCGTTTGCCCCCCTCTTCCACAAGCCCAAAAGATCGGTCATCACGCCGGCTCGAGTCCCTGTCGTCGCTGTACAGGGAACTGCTGACCGGACATCCAGTCTCGGCAAGGCCAGACGGCAGCGCCGTTCCCGTTGGCCGTATCGCGTCTTCGTGGCCATCCTGGCCTTCTTGTCCATGTCCGTCGCCACACAGCAAGTGACTGCCCTATAGGGCTCCCAGCGCCGGTTTCGAGTTCCCGCAAGGCGACGCACTCCCATTTCACCGACCGCCCCAGGCGCTCGATAAAGACGTTCCCCATCCACCGGCCTTTGCCTGCCCTCCATGGGGATGGATATACCGGCATCCTTGAGAACCGGGATAACGTCCTGGCAGGTGAAACTGCGATCCCGAGTCCGGGCTGAAGATTCCCGGCACTCCTAGCCATTCATGGCTTCTTAGGCGATGCACGCCCTTACCGGAAATATGATAACTTTTTCTCTTGACGCGACTTGCAATCACGGGAATCCTGTTATGAAAATCCTTTTATGCAGCAAGGTGTTCGGCATTCCCCCACAGGGCTGCACATTGGAACCCGCCATGGGGTGGCCTACTCGCCTGGGAAGACATCCGTCTTTTTGTCGGCACAGACTGGACGCGGCGAGCTTGAAAACTGGCAAAGGAGGGTATTTTCTATCGAAGATGGAGAGTGGCTCCCTACATGAAGCGGTATTTTCCATTCATCTCCAAAGCAGCGAGGGGCCCATGCGACGCGTACTGGCTCAACTCACGATGCTCACGGGAATATTTCTCTTGTTGAGTGCCACTGCACAAGCCGAGACGAAATGTATGGATAATTATTCTCAACGGCTGACCTTCATTAACAATTTTCCTGAGGACGCGTACATCATTCTGACGCCTCCAAGTGATTCCACGAATACAGAGTTGTGGGGAAGCGTTGGGGGCGGGTTCAAGGATTTAGGCACTAAAGATAATCAATCCATGACGATTATAGGAAAATACGACGCGAATGGAGTAACAAATAAAGTTGAATTATGCATACCTGACAAGGGAATCTTTAGCGGAAAATTCAAATTCTATCTTGGTTGCAAGCCTCAAACAGACAAGGACAAGCCAGAATATCCCCAAGATTGTAAAATCGGTGTTCCACCTGGTCACAATCCTTTTGGCATTGATTCCATTTTTGAATTCACAGGTGGCTGTGACACAGGCCATGTGACAGCAGGCAACTGCACGCTGAATCCTTCCAACAATCATGAGGACAGGAATGAAGCCGACTACCTGGATTTGAGCAATCTCGACGGCTATACCATTCCCCTCAAGCTGGAAACGACCAGCTCGGACGATCATGCTTGCAATCTGAAGTCCTTGATCGCCATCACGGACCTGTATTCCTGTCCGAATGAAGACAGCACCTCCATCTACAACGACAAATATCAAAACAAGCAGCTTGATGCCGGTATCTCACTTGTCTATTATAGCGACAAGGCCAAGAATCTGCGTCTGGCCTGCATGTCTCCGGAACGCTGGATCGAGCCTCCCGGCGGCCAGGATCCCGTGAACACGGATCCGATCGTGATCTCCGCCGGCATCACCAAGACGCAACCCAACCTCGCCGACTGGTACGCCTGCAACGTCAAGCCTTATGACGGGGCCGATGCCGATCCCGACCAGTGCCTGACCCCCGGTTGCGGCGGGCCGCAATGCGCCGTCGGCCCGGCGGGCACGCCTGGCGTTTACGATGCGGACAGTATCGCCAAGGGCAAAGGCAGGCCCTATACGAACTTTGTCAAGATGCTCAAGGCGACGGGAAACCAAGCCTATGCCTGGCAGTTCAACGACGACGCTTCGACCATGCTTTGCCAAAAATTCGGCGCCAAGTATCTGGTCACCCTGGGGCCGGGAGAACAAGGGCAAACGCCGTATAAGCCGCAAAAATGGGCCTATGCGCATGGCGCCTGCAACGTGAGCAGCACCGGCGACTCAGACAGCCTGATCGAGTGCCAGAAAAAGCACATGCAGTTCTATTGCGGGACGGAGGATGTGGAAAAGAAAAAGCCGGGAGGTGGTTCTGTGAAGACCACCTTGCGCTATTGCAAACCGGTTGCCCAGCCACCCCAAGGCGACCAGAACCTCTGGGACGCTGCCGTTTCCTTTGACGACTGCAACAAGACCTGCCAATCGACGGGCACGGTTACCAAGGGCTTGTAACGCCATAGACGGGGCGTAGCGGAACTGGGTCCGCCGCCCGCTAACTCCGATCCGGCGGGGGAGGGGCTTCTTCCGCCGGGCCGGGATGGCGAACTTGGCCTATCCGGCCCGGCTCACCAGGAAGAAGGCAACCATATGGACCGGCAAACCCTGCTCCCGTTCGCCTCGCCCCAGGCGGCCCTGGCCCTGTGGCGCCGGCTCGGCCGCGCGGACGATTCCGAGGACGACCTGCTGGCCCGGGCCGCGGATCGGCTGGGCCTGGAGCCCGTGACCGTGGACGCGGCCACGCCGGTGGATGTGGAACTCCTCAACCGCCTGCCCGCCCACTTTGCCAAGACACACCTGCTTCTGCCCCTGGCCGCCCTCCCCGATGGCCGTGTCCGGGTGGCCGTGGCCACGCCGTTTCTGGGCACCGTGGCCGGGGAACTGTCCCACCAACTGGGAACGCCGGTGTCGCTGTGCCTGGCCAACGCCGTCAAGATCGACGAGGTCCTGGAAGCCGCCTACGGCGAGGGGGGCATGGCCCGGGCCGTCAAGGATCTGGAGGACGCGGATTTCGAGGAGCTGGAAAACATTGAGGACCTCAAGGACATGGCGCAAGCCGCCCCGGTCATCAAGCTCGTCAACAACCTGTTCATGGAGGCCATCGTCCAGAAGGCCTCGGACATCCATCTTTCGCCCTACGAGGACGGCCTGGAAATGCGCTACCGAGTGGACGGCATCCTGCACGTGGTCAAGCAGGTGCCGCGCAAGTTCCAGGCCGCCATCATCTCGCGCCTGAAAATCATCGCCAACCTGGACATCGCCGAGCGCCGCATCCCCCAGGACGGTCGCATTCGGCTCAAGGTCGAGGGTCACGACTACGACATCCGAGTGGCCGTGACCCCCACCGTGTTCGGCGAGGGCGCGGTCATGCGCATCCTGGACAAGGCGTCCATCCAGGTCGCCTTAGCCGACTCCGGTTTCGCCCCGACCATGCTGGCCCAATGGCTGGAGCTCATCAAGCGCCCCAACGGCGTCATCCTGGTGACCGGCCCCACAGGCTCGGGCAAGACCACCACCCTGTACTCCTCGCTCAACCACATCAAATCCCCGGAAATAAAGTTCATCACCGTCGAGGACCCGGTGGAGTACCAGTTGCGCGGCGTGGACCAGATCCAGGTCAACGCCAAGGTGGGCATGACCTTCGCCTCGGCCCTGCGCAGCATCCTGCGCCAGGACCCGGACGTGCTCATGATCGGCGAAATCCGTGACTTCGAGACGGCCGAAATTGCGGTACAGTCCGCCCTGACCGGCCATCTCGTCTTCTCCACCCTGCATACGTCCGACGCGGCCACGGCCATTACCCGGCTCATCGAGATGGGCATGGAGCCCTATCTCGTGGCCTCCACCCTGGTGGCCTCCCTGGCCCAGCGCCTGGTGCGCAAGCTGTGTCAGGCCTGCCGGCGCCGGGCCCCGGACGGCACCTGGTCCGCGCCTGGGTGCGAGCTCTGCGGCGGTTCGGGCTACAAGGGACGGCTGGGCATTTTCGAGCTGCTGCGCATGACCGATCCCATGCGGCGTCTCGTCCTGGAGAAATCCGACGCCTCGGTACTGGGAGAGCTGGCCCGCCAGGAAGGGCTGCGCAGCCTCTACGAGGACGGCATGGCCAAGGCGGCCCAGGGACTGACCACCGCCGAGGAAGTGGCCCGGGTGGCCTCGGCCTGACCGGGCCGCCCTGACGACACGGAGGAATCACGATTTGGCGCTGTTCGGTTACACGGCCCTCAAGGGCGACCTGCGGGTGGCGGGCGAGATCGAGGCTGCCAGCCAAGGCGAAGCCACCCTGGCCCTGCGTCGCAAGGGGCTGTCCCCGCTGTCCGTGGAGGCGCGCACGGGAGCGGCGGGTGTGGCCGGTCCGGGCCCGGGACTTTTTCCCAGCCGAGGGATCGGTACCAAGGACGTGACCAAGTTGACTCGCCAACTGGCCTCGCTGCTGGGATCCGGCCTGACCCTGTCCCGGAGCCTGGCCCTGCTGGCCCGGCAATCCGAGGCCAAACGCGCCCGGGGGGTCATCGACGCCCTGGGCGAAAAGCTCCGTTCCGGCGCCACGTTTTCCGAAGCCCTGGCCGCCTTTCCCCGGGAGTTCGACGCCCTGTACGTGGCCATGATCCGGGCCGGCGAGGCCGGGGGCCGCATGGAGGAGGCCGCGGAACGCCTGGCCGGCATCCGGGAGGCCTCCGAGGAGATTGCCGCCAAGTTCAAGAGCGCGCTCATTTATCCCGCCTTCATGTTCCTGGCCATGTCCGGAGCCGTCATCGTGCTGGTGACCTTCGTGGTGCCCCGTTTCGGCCAGCTCTTCGCCGACATGGGCCAGGCCATGCCCCTGCCCACCCGGATGCTGCTTGACGCGGTGGCCGTGTTCCAAGCCTACTGGTGGCTGCTCCCGGCAGTTTTGATCCCTGGCTGGCTGGGCCTGCGCCATTACGCTGCCTCGTCGGAGGGACGCTACGCCCTGGACGCGGCCGTTCTGAAAATCCCCTTGGCCGGTCGGCTCGTCCACGAACTCTCCCTGTCCCGGTCCTGCCGCACCCTGGGCGGCATGCTCCAGTCCGGGGTCCCGCTTTTAACGGCCCTGTCCTCGGCTGCGGCCGTGGCCGGCAACACCGTGGTCGCCCGCTGTCTGTCCGGCTCCATCAAAAACGTCCAGGAAGGGAAAAAACTCGGCGATTCTATCCGGACCATCGGCGGATTCACCCCCTATGCCGAGGAAATGGCGGCTGTTGGCGAGGAGGCGGGTTCCCTTGACCGCATGATGTTGCGGGTGGCCGACACCTACGACCGCGACACGGAAACCCTGCTCAAGGGCCTGACCTCCCTGATCGAACCCCTCATGATTCTGGTCATGGGCGGCGTGGTGGCCTTCATCGTGTTGGCCATGCTCCTGCCCATTTTCCAGATGAACCTGATGGCCGGATAGACTTGCAAAGGAGCGTCCCATGCGGAATGTTCTTTCTTGGCGGTCCGTAACCGTGCTGTTGGCCGCCGTGGCCACGGGTCTGGTCTGGCTGGCCCTGCCGTTGCGGGCGGCCGAGAACCAGGATCTGGACCACCTGGCCGGGGCTATCGCCAGCCTGAATGCAACGGTCAGCAAGGGGCTTGCCGAGGTCTGCACCCAACTCAGCCAACTCAATCATCCCCAGTGGGAATACACAATCGCCAAGGTCAACCTCCTGGACACCAAAAGCGGCCGGTCCCAGACCGAGCCTGATTTTTCCGCCCTGGGTCGGGATGGATGGGAACTGGTGTATTACGATCAGACCATCGGCTATTTTTTTAAGCGGCGGGCCAAGTGAGACACGACGTCCGCGTTCCGGGTCGGGCCGGGTTTACGCTGCTGGAACTCCTCGTGGTTCTGGTCATCCTCGGCGTGGTCTCGGCCCTGACCATGCCCCTGCTTGGGCCGCGGCTGGAGGGAGCCAGGTTGCAGGCCGCGGCGGCCAGCCTCGTGACCCTGGCCGGTTCCGGGCGATACCTGAGCGTGGCCAGCGGCTACAACCACGAACTCGTCCTGTCCCTGGAGACGCGGCGGGTCCTGTTGCGCCGGTCCGACACCAAGGCCGTCGTCATGGCCCGACACCTGGACAAGGGGGTCGCCATTGACTGGATCAGGGTCCGGGGCAACGTCCACAAGGAAGGCGGGACCACCATGGTGTTTCATCCCGACGGCACGGCCACGGATGCCTCCATGACCCTGCGTCACCGGCAACGCACACTGCTCCTGACTCTGGATCCGGCCAGCGGCAGACTACGCGAAGGTTCGTTAGGCACATGATCTGAACCGGTAGCAAATGGTGACTCCACCTTTGAAAAAGGCCTTATCGGCCTCGATGAGTCCAGCCAATTGGCGCTCGGCGTCGCGGGTTTCCATTGCTTTGCACATCGTAGGCAGCCTGGTCCACGCCCACTTGAGGCCGATATCGATCTTTCGCGCCAGGGCCAGAGCCGAGAGACCGCGTTTATCCGTGCTGACGAGGAAAATTGTCCAGAACCATTTGACCAGAGGCGTTCTGGTCCGGTGCATGATTGTGCCTGCGGCGAGGGATGCTTGATGCCTGGACTCGACACACGTCAAGGGATTGCGATTTTCAATGTGGCAGGTCTCTTGGCTGTCGCATCTCGGGCCTCGGAAGCCATCAGTCCACCGCAGATTAAAACGTCGCTCTCGGCAAGTCCTGTCCGTGGAGAACGTCCCTGGAAAGGCGATGCGGTCCATCTCGGTGTAGAACTTTGGCATAAATGCTCGTCAACCAGCTGAGTTATAAGACATTATGTTAAAGAGGCTGAGGCCAACCAACCGCCACAATGTTTCATTGAAGGTTTCGCTTCTCGAGTGTACCATGCATAAACAGAATCGGTCTGCACAGGGTGGCTTTACCCTGCTTGAAGTTATGGTGGCCACGGCAATTATGGCCATAGGGCTTACGGCGGTCCTGACGGTGTTTTCGGCCTCGCAGCGGGCCGTGTCCCAAGCCATTGGCAGCGAGCGGGCCCGACTGGAGGCAGAACGTCTCATGGCCGAACTGCTGCAGGCCTCACCAAAGGCGCCCTTTGAGAACACGGGGGACTGCCGTCCTCCCCTGTCGGGCCACTGGCGGACACGGGCGGGGGCCATGCCGGAACATCCGGAACTGACCGTGTTCACCGTGGGCGTGACATTCCCGACCCCGGCCGGCACTCGGACCGTGACCCTGGAAACGGCCCAGGCCAACATGCAATTGCCGCCCCCAAGCGGCGCTGTGAAGTGAGGGCCTACATGCTGAAGACTTGGAGGAGCGCACCCTGTATCTGGTTGGTGACCGTCCTGGCCCTCGCGGCCGCCACGGGGTGCAGCAGCAAGGCGTACAAGGACTACCAGCCCCTCGACACGAGTTCGATCCAGCACCCGCAGGTGGGCGTCACCCTCAAGGTGGTCCCGGTCGGCGATGACCTGCGGCTTTTCAGCGAATTCAAAGCCGACGAGGTGGTGCTGGTCGTCACCCGGGTCAAGGACGGCCTGCCCGCCGCCAGGGCCGGCGTGCGGGTCGGCGATCTTTTTCTGAGTCTCGATGGCATCCGTGTGCGGGGCATGCGCGAATGCCTGGCCGTGATGCAGCGCAAGCAGGCCGGAGAACCGATTCTGCTGGGGATTTTCCGCCAGGGAGCCCCCTCTACCCTGCAGGCCACGCTCCAGTAACCGCGTCCACGCCGGCGTAAGAGGAGACTATTCATGCGGATGCAGGGAAACAGGCGGCCGCCCCGGGGGTTCACCCTCATTGAGATGCTCGTGGTGGTGGTCATCATCGGGGTCCTGGCCTCCATTGTCGGACCACGTTTTTTCGGCAAGGCCGACGAGGCCAAGATCGCGGCGGCCAAAAGTCAGTTGGAGGTCTTCGCCCTGGCTTTGGACAGCTACCAGCTCGATACCGGGGATTACCCGAGCCAGGAGCAGGGGCTCAAAGCCCTGGTGGAAAAGCCGAGTTCCGGCACCGTGCCCAAGGGCTGGAACGGCCCCTATTTACGCAAGCGCGAGCTGCCCAAGGACCCCTGGGGCAATGACTACGGCTACGTCAAGCCCGGCAAGCACAATCCCGACTACGATCTCTACAGCCTGGGCAAGAGCGGCAAGCCGGGCGGAGACGGCGAGAATGCCAACATCACGAACTGGTAGGGGGCACCAACGACATGCCCCTGTACCAGAAGAAGGCCAGGGGTACGGCCCGGACCCGTCCCAGTCCGGATTCACCCTGCTCGAACTGACCATCGCCCTGACCCTGGGCGCCTTGCTGCTGAGCGCGGCCTACGCGAGCTTTCACGCGGCCATGGCCGGGCGCGACCGGACCCAGCGCGCCCTGGAGCCCCTGATGCGAGCCCGGTACGTCTTCGCCTCCCTGTCCCGGGACCTGCTGCGCCTACACGAGGAGTGCACGGACAAAGACTTCGCCTGCGAGGAGCACTCCTGCCTTTTTCCCATTCTTGATCCCCATGGTGAAAAGATTTTCATTCGCTACGCGTTCATCGATGGCGAACTGCGCCGGGAACGCTTCGCTCCCGGAGAAAGGGCACCCGATGCCGCCGCTCCGGCAGCAACGTCCGTGGTGGCGGGGAACCTGTCCCAGGTGATGTTTTACACGCACAAGGCCCTGTTGACCAAGGACAAGTGGTTTCCTCGCTTGGTCGATCTGGACCTGGACTTCGGTCGCGGGACCCAACGGCAGGAGCGGTACAGCCATGCGGTCTATCTGGAAACCACGCCCCATGACGCAACCAGCAACTGACCAGGCCCGGGGCTTCGCCCTGCTGTCGACCCTGTGGGTGCTGACCATCCTGGGCATTGTCGGTGCCTGTTTCGCCTTCACCAGCCAGACCGAGGCCAAAGTGGCGGCCTTTGATCTGCGCCGGAGCCAGGCCTTCCTCACGGCCCGGGCCGGCCTCCACCTAGCGGCCGCCGTCATCCGCGAACACGCCGGGGATCCCATGCACTCGGCCACCGCTCCCTGGTGGACCGACCCGGCCCTGTACCATCAGGTCCGATTCGGTCAGGCCTTCTGCTCGTTGACCCGCCAGGGTTCGGCCGTGGACCCGTCCGACACCGCCGGGGATGGTCCCTGGTACGGCCTGGATGACGAGGAATCGCGTCTCAACGTCAACGTGGCCACGCCGGAAATGCTCATGCGTTTCCCTGGAGTCCCCAGCGCCCTGGCCGAGGACCTGGTGCTCTTTATCAGGAAACGCAAGGAAGCCGCGGACAAGGCCCGGACCAAGGCCGAACAATTCAAGCTGGACGCACCGCGACACGCCGATGACTTGGTGACGGGCCCCATCCGCCAGCTCGCCGAACTGCTGGAGGTCCCCGGCGTCACCCGGGAGCTGTTGTTTGGCGACTCCTCCACCGGCGAAGAGGGCGGGCTGGCCAGGGAACTGACCTGTTTTTCCACGGGCAAGGTCAACGTCAACACCGCCCGCCCCACGACCCTTATCGCCCTGGGCCTGAGCCTGGGCCAAGTGAACAAGCTGCTGGCCCTGCGCCGGGAGGGGTTCCCCGGCTTTCACGACGTCGGGGAATTTCTCGCCGCCGTGGCCGCTTCCGACGCCAAGGCCGGGGCAAACACCCTCGGGAACGGGACCGGAAAGGCCGGCTCCGCCCTGACGCCCTCCGCTCTGGCCCCCACGGGCTTGGCCCAGTCCGGGTTGTCCGGCTCGGGGCTGGCCAAAGCCGGCCAGACAGAAGGGGAGTCCGCGCCTTCGGGCCAAGGGGCCCCGGCCAATACGGATCAAGCCACGGCCTCGGGCTCCGGCGCGTCCGCACCGCTGCCGGCCAATCTGCTGGATGTCAAATCCCGTAATTTCCGGCTGATGGCCACGGGCAGAAACGCCAACGGCACCTACGAGTACCCGGTGCGGGCCCGGCTGAGTCTTGGCGACCAGACCATGGCCTTCACCATGTTTCAGGTCCCGGCCAGGGCGGACGATTCCTGATGTCCGAAAACGAGGGACGGGCAGCACACTCATGATGGGAAAGCGCCTCCATCTCCCCTCTTTGCCCCCGGTCCAGCACGGTGGTCGCGGGGACGCGCCTCCGGCTGATCGAAAACCGTGGTCGCGGATTCGGGACTTGGTGCGTCGTCTGTTGCCCGAGCCCCCCCTGGCCGTGGTCCTGGCTGGGGGGGACGACCGGATCGCTATCTTCGCTCGCGATCCGGAGGGGATCGCATGGCGCCAACCGGATCGCCTGCCCCGGACGCAACGGGGAAAGGCGTGTGCCCTGGTCCTGCCCCCCGGCTGGCTGACCCTGCGCGGGATCGCGGTTCCGGGCGGCCGGATCGGGGAAGCCAGGGCGGCCGCCGTGCTGGAACTGCACTCCAGCCTGGCTGTGGATCCCGCGACCGGCTGGACCTTTGTCCGGGCCGGTCGCCACGGAGACGGCTTCCAGGCCGTGGCCGCCTTTCTCGACAACGACACGCTGTCGCACTTTGCCGACGCGGCCGTCGCCGCGGGGCTGGCCCCGAGCCGCATCGTTGTCCCGGAGTTCGCCTGCGGCGCAAGCCCCATGGTCCTTGTCTCCGTCGACCGGACCCATGCCCTGGCAGCCTATCTCGCGGGAGGCCGGCCCGTCTTGTGGCAAGCCTTCGCCGAGGCCGGCCCCAGCCTGGCCTGCTGCTTGGACCTTATTACGGAACAACTCGCGGCAAAGAGGCTGGCCCTCCCGGAACGCGGCCTTGTCTGGACCATGGACGGACAGCTGGCCGGGCCGCTGACGGCGACGGTGGGCCAGGCCTTCCCGGGGATCCCCGTGGAGTGCGTTGCCAACTGGCCGGCGGTGTTGCCCCGTCTCCTCGACAGCCCAGGCGCCTCCTCGACAGCCTGGATGCCCGGACGCCGGGACGTCGTGTTCGGTGAGTTCCTGACGGCCAGGGACCGCGTCAGGCTCGATGGGCCGGGTCTCAAACGACTGGGCCTGGCCGTGGCCGCCATGGTGGTCGGACTGATGGCCCTGGCGTTTGCCCTGCTCCGGGACTCTGAAAAGGATCTGGCCCAGCTGGAAACCGAGGTCCGCTCTCTGACGGTGCAGGCCAACCGCTCCAAGATTCTCGGCGAACGTATCCGTGGGCTTTCGCAAGGCATCGCCTTCATCCGATCCCATACCGAGGATAAGCCCATGATGCTCGGTGTGGTGGCTACGGTCTTCCGGGCCGTGCCCCGGCTGCTCAAGCTCGATGGCATAAGCGTCTCGGACCAGGGTGCCGTCCGCCTCAACGGCCAGGCGGAAAACGAATTCTACGTGACGGAGTTTCTGGACTCGCTGTCCAAACTGGAGGCGGTGCGTTCGCCCAAGCTCGAGTCCCTGGAGGTCGATCCCAAAACCAAGACAGCCCGTTTCGCCATCTCGACCACGGCTCCAGCCTGGCAGAAATATCAGGAGGCACTGCGCGCCGCCGCCCAACGCCAACAACGCAAGAAGGGCCAGCCATGAAGGCGTCCCTGGCCGACTGGCTGGACAACGCCCAGGGCAGATGGCTCGCCCTGGCCCCCCGTGATCGCAAGTCCCTGACCCTGCTCGCGATCATCCTGGCCCTGGCCGGCCTCTACGTTGCGGTTTGCGACCCCCTGCTGCACGCCTTTCAGGAAATCGACATCCGACGGGAGGCGCTCCTGGCCAAGAAACGCCAAGCCGGCGAACAGGCCGCCCTGCGCATCCAGCGCCAACGCAAGTATGACCAGCTGAGCGCCGAATACAGCGCCCTCAAACGGCAGGTGCACCTGCGGGACAATGGCTATCTCGACCTGCCGCGCGTGCTGGAGGTCATAGAGACCCTGGCCCACCTGTCCGGGGTCTCCATCTCCCAGTTGACCCCCAAGGAAAAGCACGAACAGGGGGACCACCTGGAAACCCCCGTGGATATCGCCTATTCCGGCTCGGTCGAATCGGTCAGACGCTTTCTCTATTTCCTGGAGACCAGCGAGGAGGTCTTCAACCTCACCAATCTGAGCATGCTTCCCGGCCCCAACGGCGACACCCTGGAGGCCAAGATATCCCTCGTCAAGCTGTCCCTGCCCCAGGACGAGAAACACGAAGGGCTGGCAGGCCACGGAGAAACCCTTGTCCTGGGGCTGTATCCCAAAGCGAGCAACATCCCCTTTTTCGTGGCCGAAGCAAAGGGCTGGCTCAAAAATGAAACCGGCGAGGTGGTGCTCAAGCAACTGGATTACTTCAAGGCCGCGGAGATGTACCTCATTTCCGGCGACATGCGGGCTATCAACACCTCGCTCTACAGTCTGCCTTATTTCCGCAACGCCGGCGTCGATCTGCGTGGCGTGTTGGTGCTCAACTGGGGCGCGCCGCAGTTGGCCCTGGTCGTTTCTCCCCATTCCAAGATCGCCGACGTGCGGGACCTGAAGGGCAAGACCGTGTATGTTCAAGCTGCCCAATATCACCATATATTGTACAAACTTCTGGAAAAGAACGGAGTTCCTCTCGACTCGGTCCACACGGAGAACCTGACCCAGGGTATGCTCCGCAAGGCGCTCACCACGGGGATCGTGGAAGTCGCCCTCCTGACCAAGGACGAACCCACAGACCAGTATAAGACGCTGGCCTGCATCGACGTGTCCCCGACGGATGCCGTCTGGATCGTGGCCGTGGGGGCCGAACTGCTTCAGGGCGAAGGAGCCTCCCTGGTCCAGTTGCTGGTGGACGGTTTCGAAAAGGGCCTGGCCTGGTGGCGGGAGCACCCCGACGAAGGACTGGCCCTCGCGAGCAAGCGGATGGGCGTAGCGCCCAAGCTCCTGCGGCACCAACTGACCAGTGCGGAATTCCCGTCCTCGCAGCAGTTGGCGGATTTTTTTTGCGGCAGCAAGGACAAAGAACCTGGTATCGTCCACTGCACCAAGGAAATGGAGGCCTTTTACCGGGCATTCTGGAAGCGCGACGTCCACATTCCCATGGACAGCATTATGGACTGGCGTTTTATGAAATCCTACATCCCCTGTGAACAGCACTGAACCATGGCCTTGCCCCTAACCATCACCGTGTCGGGCAGACGGCTCGAACAGTGCCGCCACTGGCTGTGGTTCATCGCCGCAGCCTGTCTGACGACCGCCCTGCTCTTGTGGCTGGCCGACTTCCGGGACAAACCGCCGCCGCAACCGGTCCAGGCGGCCAGAATCAAGGTCAAGCCGGCCAAACTGCATTATCCCGAGTACGAATCTTTTTCCCTGGGAACTGACTTCGCGTTCCGCTATCATCCCCTCAAGGAAGAGGCTTTCTCCTTCGCGGCTCCGGCCACAGGCGCGCCCCCCCCCGTGCCGCCCGACGTGGCGGGCCTGCGCCTGGTGGCGACCTTGCCGGGGACCGGCAGGACCTACGCCATCATCGAGCGGGCTGGAGGGGGAGGACAGATGCTCGTGCCCCTGGGGGGGATGGTCGGCGAGAGCTTTGTATCGGCGATTGGTCCTGATTTCGTCGAACTGACCCGAAACGGCGTATCGGCGAGAGTCCAAATCTGGGTGCCCTGGTCAAGTTCGAGCAAGTCCCCGAACCTGCCCCCCTCGGCCCACACGCACGCCCCCATCCGACGCACCGACAAACCCCTTGTCACCAGTCACACCGTGCTCGCCCCCAGCAGTTCCCGGGATCGACGCCATCTGGGCATCACGGTGCGCGGCCTGACCGATGCCGAGCGCACGGCTGCCGGGTTGCCCCAGGGCCAGGGGCTCCTGGTGACCAGCGTCGAGCGGAGTGATATCGATCTCAAGGAAAACGATGTGCTGCTAACCATTGACGGAGCGCCTATTTTTTCCATCGCCATGGTCGTGGACGCCCTGGGTGCTTCGTCCAGACGCGCCTTGCGTTTCGACCGGCTCCGCAACGGCAGGCACGCGGAAATCAACATACCCCTGTACGAATAGGTTCGATGAGGTGCCCTGTATGACGCGACGCATGGTCCTTCCCGCCACCCTGGCCTGTTTGCCCCTTGTCCTCATGCTTATCTCGCCCATCCTGGTCTGCGCAGCCAAGGGGAACTCCGACCAGGGCGAACGGATCGAACTCAATTTCCGGGACACCGACGTGCTGGCCGTGTTGCAGTTCTATGCCGAGCTGCTCGGCAAGACGTTCATTCCGGCCGAAGACCTCACGGGCAAGGTCACGGTCATCGCCTCGAGCCCGGTCACCCGTGAGGAGGCCAAGCGGCTGCTCTTTTCCATCCTGGACGTCAAGGGCTTTTCGGTGGTGGAAATGGACAATGCCTACAAGGTCATCAAGAAAAAGGACGCCATCGCCAGCGCCGGCATCAAGGGCGGGGGCGGCCACGGGAGCGACCAGGTCTTCACCGAGGTGTTCTATTTCAAGCATATCCCGGCCAAGAATGTAGTGGAGGACCTGCGCAAAGTCCTGTCCCCGGAGGCGTCCATCTTCGCCGGCACCGATGGCAACTACGTGGTGGTCGGCGACAAGGAAACCAACATCATCAAGTTGCGTGGGATCATCGCCAAGATCGACAGTCCGAGTTTCGCCCAGGTCACCATATCGTACCATCTTCAGTATCTCATGGCCGCGGCCACGGCCAAGGTCCTCGGGGACATTTTCAAAAAGGATGGGAAGGACGGTAGCGCCTCCCTGCAGATCCTGCCGCTTAAGGGCAGTAACACGGTGGTCGTGACGGCGCTGCCCGCCGCCCAGTCCCAGGTGGCGAACATCCTCGCCAATATGGACAAGCGCACGCCCCAGGTGTCCATTTCGGCCATGCTGGTGGAGGTTATTCTGGATGAGTCGAGCAAGATGGGGCTGGACTGGAAATTGCGGGCCTGGAGCAGCAACAAGGCTTACAACGAATTCGCCCAGGATACCCTGGCGAAGACCCTGGAGACGGGCTCCCAATCCGCCTCCGCCAATCTGGCCAAGTATTCCGACGCCGGGACCAAGGCCGCCATGTTTTTCAATATTTTCCCAGGCGGCTACCTGAGTATGCTTGTCCATATGATTTCCTCCGACACCAACGCCAAAATCCTGTCCTCGCCGCATCTCCTCGTGGCCGACAACCAGGAAGCGAGCATCAGCCTGGGGCGCGAGATTCCGATTCTCAAGGAATATCGGACCGACACCAACAACGATCCCATCAAAACCTACTCGCAACGAACCTTTGGCCTGGAACTCAAGATGACCCCGACCATTGCGGACAACGGAGATGTCACCTTGAAGGTGTCACAAAAACTCTCCAACCTGGATGAGCAGGACACGACCAACGACACCTACAAAGCCTCCGAACGAACGGCCGACACCACGGTGGTGGTCCATGACAAGCAGACCCTGGTGATCGGCGGCCTGACGATGCAGACCGACGAGAAGGAAGACAGCGGAACGCCGACGGCTCGAAAAATTCCGGTTCTTGGCTATCTCTTCGGCACGAAGTCGACATCCAAACAGAAGCGGGAACTGCTGCTGTTCATTACCCCGACGGTGGTCAGGGATCCCATTCAGGCCGACGCCATGTCGGTGGAGTACAAGGAGGAAAAACCTATGCTCATAGACCAATCCGGGCTGGAGTTCGATTTGTAGTCGTCGCTGATATGGCGCAAGATCAATGCTTTCGTCTGGAAGAGAATGCGTGGAAGGTAATTGTTTGCTACCGCTCAGGACTTGGGTCGATCCAGGCGAAAAATTCGCCGATGGTTCGGCAGCCCGAAAACCGTAAAGAGGAGAATCCTTATGATGCGTGCGAGTATCATGACAGCGCTCTTGTTTGGGATGTTGTGTCTGAGCGCCAAGCCGGCATCTTCGCAGAGGGACCGGAGTTTTGCGCATTCCCTTGAGATGGTGTATTGTACGGACCTACCGAAGTTACAGAACGAAGGATGTAAAACGTATATTTACGAGCGGTTTGCCGGTTATCTAAAACGGAAATCCAAGGATACTTGTTTGAGACATTGTGAATTACATTATGAGTCTTTTGACCGAGATGCCTGCAATAAGGGCTGCGAGGATGTGTACTTTCAGGATGATATCCCTGAGGAACTCTACCCCTGATAGAATTCAAATGCCCAAAGCAAACCCAGCGCATAAATGATATACCGTGGCTCACCCAGAGGCAGGCAAAGCTCCTCATCAAACCGCTTTGCCCAAACGGAAAGGGAAAAAAGGCCATCCCACCGCCCCCCGGCCGCTTCATCCCCGGCTTCCTTGAGGAACAGCCACGGATGATCCATCTCCTGGACGAGGGGTCTGGTCAGTTTGCCGGCATGCGGTTGATGGACGCATACACGGCTGCGTGAGGGCAAGGGCCTTGCCCCTGGCCTCACTACAGCCGTCCGGTCCCGAGAGAGATTCTCAGTTCGGCACGCCCAATACGTGGGCGAAAATCGACGGGGAGACAAAAGCGGAAATGCACGATGCCCGCACGGAAGACGAGATAGGAGGGAGCGCGACCAGCCATCGGGATACCCTGCCCCAGGTCCGTACCAGCAGTTCGGACCAGCAGTTCGTACCAGTTGCCCAAATGATGGATTGCGCGGTGAAAATCGTCCTGACGGACGCCCTCTTCCGGCGGAAAAAAAGAAAAAGGCCGGGAGGTTATCCCAGCCTTTTTCAGATCAATGGTGCGAAGGGGGGACTCGAAATTTTCAAGTATCACACTGTAAAGTAAGTGAAAAATAAATTCTATTTTTTTACATACCCCTAAATATACCCCCAAAAAAAATTCCTGGGCTGCATCCCCTCCTCCCCGTCCATCACCACCACCGCGCCCAATATCCCCACTTTGGCGGTCAAGATACCGTCGTCACGATCCAGACCCGCGCCAAGAATTTACGATATTTCGTCAAGTGGTATCTGGTCGATGGTTCCCACTCTTTTTCAGGTGTCCACTCTCTGTTCACTGGTAGACCACCCGGGCCTCGACCTGCTACCAGCCCCACCATGGAATGGATCATCACTGCAGCCCTGGCCGTGGGCGTCTTCGTCCTGGTGGCGATCCTCGTCTTGAAGGCCAAGCGCCACGACGCCGGGACGGTTCCCGGGCTCTTTCACTTCGACAGGTACAAGCAAAACGAACTGACTCAGCGCGGAGTCTTCGACAAGACGAAATGGCATTGATGCCGGGCACGAATGCAGCCAGTTACCACCCTGCCGGGGACAGACGGGGGACAGCACGGCAAAAGGAAAGCGGCCCACCTCCCCCAGGGAAGCAGACCGCCTATGGTCCGGTTGCCGAGGCCCGTCACCCGGCCAGCAGTTCGTCCAATTCTTCGGGCCAGGGCCGCGTCCGATGACCATAAGACCGTGCCCGCCGGTTCAGCAGCGTCCACGCCTCGCGGGCGTCGATCTTGTCTCCCACCATGGGCAAAAAGCCGTTGTCCGCCTGACGGTTGATGTAGCTGGGGTAGCACCCCCACCATGCGGCGAACGTGCGCCGGGACATGAGCAGCTTTCGGGTATTCCCCATGTGGACACCTCCGCGTTTTTGGTGTGTTCAGCCAAGGCTAGGTTTAATAGGCAACATGCTTATTATAAATGACTTTCCCAGGGTGGACACCTATAACCTGTCGTTTTTTTCTGTGCCTAGAGAAATCCTGCGCCTCCGCGTATCCGCTTTGAAAACCGCCAGGAAGGACCCGTAATCTCATCCGGTCGCCGTCTCGCCATGCGCTTTGATGATCTCCCGATACCGGGCCTCGGCCCCGCGGATGAAGTGGCGCATGAAGTGGAAGGTGAAGTAGGCGGCCCCGGCCGGGTCATCCGCCCACACCCAGGGCACGCCGTAGCGGACGGAGAAGGCGCACATGCTCTGCAAGATGGCATGGGGTTTGGCCTGGCTGCGGTACTCGTGCTGGCGCACCTGCCCCAGGCTGCCCTCGATGACCACGGCGAAGGCGTCCAGCCCCCTGGCCCGGCGTAGCTCTCGCTCGAACCGGTCCCGCTCCCTGGTCAAAGAGGCCATCAGGTCGGGCAGGCTCTTACGCTCCACGGCGCACAGGTGGCCGAGGCCCGCCGGGGCGTAGTCGCCCACCTCCAGCGTCCCGGGCTCCACCACGGCCTCATAGCGGGAGAAGTCGAGGGCGGCCTGTTCTCGCGTATCAACCACGATTTTCATACCGCCCCCGTCGTCGCGGCGTGTACCCGGACCGCTTCGCGTCCCTGGTCTGTTGCATGCGCTCAAGCTCCCGGATGGACCTGGCTTCCAATTCCTCTTCCGTCATCGACGGCATGAGGATGGGGCTGGCTATCTGCCTGTAGGGGCTATGAGTTTTCATTTTAGTACCTCCGACACAATGCCTTGATCGTGGCCATGCCGGAGCGACATGCGCTTTGACCCCGCTTCAACTCTTCGGGGGTTAAGGGCCGACCGCTCAAACTGGCGTGCCAAACGGTCGCCATGGCCTCGGCCAAGCCGAAGTAGGCGGCTTGGCCCATCTCCAGATTGTCCATGCTGGACAAAAAAAGCTTGCGGACAGTCTGGCTATCGTTATCCATGCTGCACCTCCTGCATGGGCAATTCGCCCTTGTGTTGTTCGAGAAAAGGAAAAGCGTCCGCGAAAAGACTTCCCGCGTAGCTCACAAGGTCGGGATGGTGATTGGCCCGGAAGAGAAGGTGGGGCCGCCCCTCGGCCAGGACCACACGCAGGCCGTGGCTTCGGGCCAGGTCGACCAAGTCGAACGCCGCCCACCAGCCCTCAAAGTCGGGATGATCGATTTCGGGCGAGCTCGGCAGCCAGGAAAGGCCGGTTGTGTCGGCCTCGGGAAGCCCGGCCATAATCCAGGCCCTGACCATGCCCGGTTCGGCCAGGAGGTCGCCCACGTCCTTCCCTGCCGGGACCGGCCAGCGTTTGGCGTTGGCATAGTGCTCACGCCACCACGGCCAGCCACCGGCCCCGGCCTTGTCGAAATCCAAAGCCACCAGGACCACGGGAGCGGCCATAAACAGCGCGTGTGCCGCCGTATCGGGCTTTCCCTTTGCCGTGCCCAGGGCGACGCAAAAAACCGCGTCACGGGCTTCCTGAGCGGCCAGGATGGCATCAAGCTCGGACTCTACGACAACACAGGGCTTGCCCTTGCCCGGTGCCAGGACCATGGGCAGCTTTCCGCCGCTCGATACGGCTGCATACTTCGGAAGTTGGTCCTCGGGCGTCCACGCGGAGCGACGGATTTTGATGGCCGCCACCTGGCCGTCGCACAGGGTCGGGATGACCAGACCAGACGGGAGCCAGACACGTCTGCCCTTCCCGGTTCTGGG